>JAXLQL010000010.1:0-286522 GCA_046331625.1 Bryobacteraceae bacterium | reverse complement strand
GATTCCGGCCGCTCGCGATGGGACTGCTCGAACTCTCGGGGCATCGAAGCTGCTACGTGTTCGCGTCGGAAACGTGTTCGTTCGACCTGATCGGCGCGGTGTACATGCGCGACGTGGAGCCGGGCGAGATGGTGATCGTGGGTCCGAATGGAATGACGCGCGAGCAGTTCAGCGCCAAGCGCAATTCGGCGCACTGCGTGTTCGAGCACGTCTACTTCTCGCGACCCGACTCGCTGGTGTTCGGGCGGAGCGTGCAGCAATCGCGCGAGGCGATGGGGCGGCTGTTGGCGCGGACCGCGCCTGCGCCGGCGGACCTGGTGGTCCCCGTGCCGGACTCGGGTGTCTCGGCGGCGATCGGTTACGCCGATGAAGCGGGACTGCCGTTTCGCCAGGCGCTGATTCGGAATCATTATGTGGGCCGCACGTTCATCGAGCCTTCGCAGGCGATTCGCGACTTCGGCGTGAAGCTGAAGCTGAATCCGGTGCGGCATTTGCTCGAAGGCAAGAGCGTGGTGTTGGTGGATGACTCGATCGTGCGCGGGACGACATCGCGCAAGATCGTGCGCATGGTGCGCGGCGCGGGCGCGCGCGAGGTGCATATGCGGATCTCGTGTCCGCCGACGCTGTCGCCGTGTTTCTATGGCGTGGATACGCCGACGAAGAGCGAGTTGATCGCGGCGAACAACACGATCGAGGAGATCCGGAAGTTCGTGGAAGCGGATTCGCTCGGGTATTTGCCCTTGCCTGCATTGCGTGAGGCCGTGGGGGATGCGGAGCGGTTGGATTACTGCTACGCGTGCTACACGGGGGATTATCCGACGCACATTGTGAATATCGAGCAGTTGATGAATTCGCGGGCGAGAGGGTAGAGGTCCGCGTCAGAAGAGTCCTTCGACTAGGACGACGCGCCGCTTGGAGTCTCCCTCTTGTTGGAGGTAGAGAGCGTTTTCGCCGGGTGACCAGTAGAGAGCTCGCGGACCGAAGGGGACCTCGGCCAAGAGTGTTGCTTTTCTCGAATCGGGATCGAACCGAAGGAGCCGGTGATCGTGGGCGCCGGCGAGTGTTTTTTGGACGAGATACAAGGCGCGGGCGCCGATGGCGGCGTAGTACGGGAGCAAGTCGTCTTTGTCCCAGAGCTGTTCTGTGGGGCCGCCGTTGACGGGTATCCGAGATAGCTTTGATCTGGTGCGGGTGAAGAAGTACACGAACTTTCCGTCCTGCGAAGGGCGTGGCCACATGCCGTCAACACCCATCTGGGTGATGCCGCCGCTCGAGAGGTCTATGCGAACGAGCGGGCTCTTCGATTCACGGGCTCGATCAAAAATGGACCAGCCCTGGGCCGCGTACAAGGACTTGCTGTCGGCAGACCAAGCCGGGAAGTTGAGCGCATAGGCCTCCTTCCCGAGTCGCCGCGGCGTTCCGCCGGACGAAGGTACAACGTAGAGGTCCGATCGGAAATCGGCGTTGCCACGCACCGGCGCCACGGTGAAGGCGATCCACTTGATGTCAGGAGACCAGCCTGCCAGCCTCGGAACTCCATCGTCCTGGGGCGAAAGAAATCCAGGAATCGATTTCACCAGCGGACGCCCGTTTGTTCCGGCTCCGTTGGCCAGCCAAATTTCGGAAATGCCGCTGCGAACATCGACGAACACGCGCAAGCGACCATCGGGCGAGCAGCCAGAAGCACCCGAGGAACAGGTCTTGCCGCTCACCGATTCCAGCTTGGCGGAAGTCGATGTGATATCCACGCGCCATAGAGCTGCGGGCTTCGTTGTTTCCGTTGCGAGCAATTTCCCGTCCGGTAGGAACTGCGCCGGGGAGAACTCGTTGTCGAGTCCAGGAATAGGCTCCGGACGAGCGGACGGTCCAGGAGTGATCCGCCGGAGATAGGGCACGTCACCCCAGACCTGATAGAGAATCTGCTTGCCTTCGAGTGTCCACAGAATCCGGGAGATGTCTCTCGGTTCGCGCGCTATGACAGAGGCGGGCGCGGCGGGCCGGAAGTCTGCAGTCAAGGGGAGCAGCAGCAATGTAGCGCCGTCGCTGTAGGCGAGCTTCCGGCCGTCGGGCGAGAGTGCGGAGATGCTGCCTCGTGGGGCGAGTTCGCGGATGAGCTTTCCTGTTTCGGATGAGACGAGACGGACCCGGCACCTTGATAGCGTGCCGGGATCCTCGGCCGGGACACTCACAATCAGATAGCGTCCGCCGGGCGTCCATTGGCCATGCGACTCGAGGTGACAGACCTCGCCCATGTCTCGCTCTCTCTGCGTATCGAGATCACGGATAAACAAGTGAACGTCGTAGTGGGAGTAGACACGTGCAAAGGCTACCTGCTTGCCATTCGGCGACCATCGCGGGTCAGCGGGCAACCCACCTTTGCTCTCTCTGCTGGCGAGGAGGCGAGCTTCGCCGCCATTGAGAGGACGCGTGTAGATGGCGCATGTGGAATCGGATTTGCACCACTGGAAGGCAAGGGTGTTGCCGTCAGGGGAGAGATGGGGCTCACTCGTCTCTCCTTCGAGATCGAGTAATGGCTGCACCCGGATCTGCGCGGCCGCGTGGATCGAGAGCAGGATCGCCGCGCAGCAGAGCGGTCGCATGGTTTCAATGTAGCTCAGCGCAGGTGCGCCATAATTCTCGTGGTGCGGGAGGGTTCGTGATCGACAGAAGAAGTTTCGTCAAAGCCTCGTTCGGATTGACCGCGGCCGCTTGGTTGAAGGCCCAGATCGTTGACGGGCTGACATTCCGTGTGAGCGGCAACTCAGTGGTGTTGAGTTTGACCGTGACCGACAGGCGTGGCCGCCACATACTTGGCTTGAAGCCTGGAGATCTCCGAGTATCTGAAGACGGCATTCAGCGACGACTGTCCATTATCTCCGAGAGCGGGAAGCCGCCGCTGCTGATCCATGATGACGGAACGGGCGGTGGTCTTGGTCTCAGGGAGCTCGAGTCCATTCGCGGGGAGCAGGAGAATTCCTACACGATCGCTTACCGGCCTGATTTGTCAGACCGGGGTGAGGAGTTTCATTCATAAGATCAGCATTGAGATCGTCCTCGGATCCGGCGGGGAATCGGCGAGGTGAGTGATTCGCGAAGCCGACCAGAACCGGCGGGACCACAGGTCCCGCGGCGGACGGCACGTCCGCCCTACGAATCGACTCGGCGTGCGGCGAGCTCGCGGACGAAGGCGGAATGGCCGGGTGTGGCGGTGCCTTGGTCGAGACAAGTGAGCAGAGCGGCTCGATCGAGGCGCCAAAATGCGGCGGAGTCGAGCCAGAGCCCCGGAAACACGCGCGATCGGTAGATGCCATCGCTGTCCGCGTCCAGAGTCTGGAACTCGCCGTCGATCAAATGCCTCCACGCGATCCGTTTTTCCTTCACGAGAGCAGTGACGTACTCCCGGACACCCGCGCGCTGATACAAGCGGGTTTTGATGGCGAGGTCCCGTTGACGGCTCGAGAATGCGACTTCGACAATGAACTCGGGAGCACCTGAGGAGAGGTTCCCTTCCATCTTCGATTGCCCGCGATACTCGGGAAGAATCATCAGAGCGATGTCGGGTTGGGGGACGTCTCGCTCGCCCATGATCCACGTGGTGTCGATGGTTGCATCGCAACCGGGAGTGCGCGCAGCGTAATTTCCAAGCCAGTTATCCAGATGAGAATGGTGACGGCCGTGTGGAGTGGAAACAGGTGAAGGCAAGTATACGACTCCGTCGAGGAGTTCGGCATGCTTGAGGTCCGGCATGGCGTCCCAGCGGCGAAGGAACTCGTCGCGCGTGAGGCGGTCGCCGTCTCGCAACGGAGGGGGCAGAACTGAGGCAGCCGTCGACATCGGATGGGTCCGGTCAATTTCACTGTATCATCGCCACAATGGGTGTTGTGATGAGAGCCAAGACAATTCTCACCCTGCTGGCGGCAACCGTCGCGCTACCAGCCGACCTCGCCGAGCTCAGCAAACCATTCCAATATGACCGCTCCGCACCGCTGGATTTGCAGCGCAAAGTGCTCTTCGAGCGGAACGGCGTGAGGGTTCTCGACATCACCTTCGCCTCGCCGGGCGGCGGGCGTGTCACGGGCTACCTGGCCGAGCCGATCAAGAGCGGACCCAAACGCGCGGGCATCGTGTTTGGACACTGGGGTCCGGGCGACCGCACCGAGTTCCTCCCCGAAGCGCAACTGTACGCGAGAGCGGGTGCGGTCTCGGTGATGATCGACTATCCTTGGAAGCGTCCGGCGCCTTGGCACGCCGATGCGGATGACATCATGGAGCCCGAAAAAGCCGTTGCGGTGCAGGCCCGCGCTGTGGTCGACTTGCGGCGCGCCTTCGATCTGCTGCAACAGCGCAGTGACGTGGACCCGGAGCGGCGGGCGTACATCGGCCACAGCTATGGCGCGCAGTTCGGCGCCATTCTCTCCGCTGTGGATCGGCGGCCAAAGGCCGTGGTCCTCATGGGTGGCGTCCCGGATCTCGACTCCATCTTCCTCGAAAGCCAGTCCGTGCCGATGAAGGCGTTCCGGGAGAAGAACCTCGCGCAGATACAGACGGCCATGCGGACGCTTCGAGCGACGGCAGCGATCGAGTTCATTCCGTACGCCGCGCCCGCGCCCTTGCTGTTTCAGTTCGCGAAGCACGAGTGGGATTTCGGAGTTCCCGCGATGGAGCGATACTTCAATGCCGCGAGCCAGCCGAAGGAGGTGCTTTGGTACGACACCGGTCACGAGCTGAACGATCCGCAAGCGCTCGCGGATCGCTGTCATTGGGTGGGAAGCAAGTTGCGCCTGAAACACGTTCCCACCTTGCCGTAGACTTGGCGATATGCCATTTCACGCTATAGAGACTCCGTCACTGCCGCCGAACAATGCCACGTACTCGCAGGCTTTTCGAGCGGGCGATCTCGTGTTCGCGTCGGGTCAACTCGGAATCGATGCGTTCTCGGGGATGCTCGCCGAGGGGATCCGCGGGCAGACGCTACAGGCGATCGCCAACTTGCGAGCGGTGCTCGAGGCCGCGGGCTCAGGGCTCGAGCGCGTGGCCAAGGTCAACATCTTTATCACTGACTTCGGCTTGTTGGGCGCAATGAACGAAGTCTACGGACTGGCGTTCCCGCACCGGCCCGCGAAGTCGACCGTCGAGGTGTCGAAACTCGACCGCGGTGCGCTCATCGAGATCGAGGCTGTGGCGCTGGTGGCGGAAGTGAGATAGAATTTCCTGCTGCTGCGTGTGAAAACGCAGTCAATTCCATACCAGTTAGTCAAGAAAGCAGGAGTACCAAGCATGAAGCTCGCGAAAATCATGGTGCTGACGCTCACCGCGCTGGCCCTTGTGATGACACAGGCCGTGGGGCAGATCCAGAAAGGCAAGACACGGCCTCTCGAAACCAAGGTCTGGATGAAGGCGGTGAACCAGAACCACTGCGGTGCGCTCGCCAAGATGCTGAAGGCGGGCATCAGCGATGACAAGGGATGGGCCGAAGCCGCGGTGCATGCCCAGATGCTGGCCGAGTCCGGACATGTGCTCATGGCCGACGGACGCTGCCCTGACGCGACGTGGGCGAACGCGTCGAAGGATCTGCGCGAAGGAGCCGAAGCGACGCTGAAGGCGATCAACGCGAAGGATTCGGCCGCTGCCAGCACGGAGTTCCAGAAGGTGCTGGGTTCGTGCAAGAGCTGCCACGCGGCGCACAAGCACTAGGTCAGGCCTGGGGCTGGGGCTCGGCCGACGCGAGCCCCAGATCCGCCAGGAGTACTTGCGCGGAGATGTAGCCGGGCAGGCCCGTGATGTTACCACCGGGGTGGCTCGACGATCCGCAGAGATAGAGCCCTGGCAAGTGCGCGCGATACTCTCCGGCGCCCGGGAAGGGCCGGTCATATCCGATCTGGCCATTGGCGAAGGCGCCAATGAGTAAGTCACCGCGCCGCATGTTGGGGAAGGTGCGCTCGGTGTCGAGTGCGCCGCGGACCTCAATGTCGAGCACGGCGTCCTCGAGATTCGGGGCGTGGCGTCGCCAGAGGCCGAGCATGCGTTCGCCGTGTGCGAACTTTTCGCGGTCCCAAGTCCGGGCATCTCCGCGAAGCTGTGGGGACCTTCTCACATGAACGCCGACGATGGCCGGAGGAGCTGTGACGGGTCGAACACGGTTGGGCGCTCACCCCACATCACGCTGGGCGCGAGCGTTCCGGCTTCGTGATGCCGCACGATGTCGGCGAACTGATCACTGCGCTCGGGGCAAGAATCACCATGAACGCCTGGTCGAGATGCGGTTTGCGGCTGGCGGCCTCGTAGCGCGGTGGCTCGCGTAGCGCCACGTCGAGAGCGAACAGCGGCGCGATGACGTTGTACTGGAAATCCCGCCGCGCAACGCCTGCCGCGCCACTCGGCGAACGTCGCCGTTCGATCCGCCATGAGCCGAGGAGATCTGGTGCGGGTTGATCCGGAAGAGCAGGTGCGCGCCTGGATGAAGGTCGCCAGTTTGCAGTTCGGCACCCGCTGCTGGCCTGCTCGACATTCCGCTGGAGTTCTACAACGCCAGCGAACTTCGCCGCGTGTGCACCGGTGCTGAAGCCAGCCGCGGCGGCTGGCCGACCCGCCGCCGCCGTCGTACTGCCGAACGGCGGAAGCGGGGATGTGGTGGCCGAAGCCGCGAAGGCGCAGGTCCACTTCGCGGAGGCCGTTGAAGAAGAGAAGCCAGCGCGGACGAACGGATGCTCGAGCTCTCGCTCACGAACTTTCGAGCGGGGAGAGCGCGCTCACCTCGAGCAACAGGCGGCCTTCCGCGCTTTGTTCGAGCAGCGCGCGGCGGCGCTCGGAGGCAGGGGCGGAGTGCGGCTTTCCGGGGGCAGAATCTTTCCGAGCACGGGCACGAAGCGGTCACGCCACAGGCGCAACTGGCGCGCGTCGTGAGCGCACAGAAAGCGGCGAAGGAGGCGCAGGTGCGGTCGAACGAGGTCCACCATTCCAGGCGTTTCGCCGTCAGGGCGGACCAGGACCGCGTTGAGTTCGGGTTCGATGTAGACGGCGCCGCGAGCAGCGAGGTCCAGATCGGTGTACCAAGGCATTCGCGTGATCGCGCGATGGAAGAACGAGTGGGTGTTGTGGAGGAATCCGGGGAGGCGAGGATTCTCGACGGTGGTGAGTCCGCCGCCTGGCGCGTTGCGGCGTTCGACGCACAGGACGCGGAGTCCGGCGCGGGCGGCGTAGGCGGCGAGGATGAGGCTGTTGTGGCCGGAGCCGAGGATGATGCCGTCGTAAGTTGACATGATGGTGCGCCCCGGGCGGGACTGAAGTCCCGCGCAGACTAAAGTCTGCCCCACACTGGGGCTGAACTGCAATCCCGAGACACCGAGCGTTCAGCCCACCCTACTCGGAGACTGAAGCTGGCACCCGACAAATCGGCGCGACTGAAGAGAAAACGGAAGGGTAGTAGTGCATCGGGACTGAACTGTAATCCAGGAGGCTGGTGTGCTCGCGTCAGAAGAGTCAAGTCCCGCGCTGGCCAAGGCCAGCGTGACACGGAGAATCTCCGGAACGGAGGCGACTCGATGGGACTGCCTCAGCTCAGGCGCGATTTCACTCTCTCAGCGAGGGCTTTGCCGTCGACGCGTTTGCCGGTGAGTTTGGCTTGCACGGCTTTCATCACCAGGCCCATCTGCTTGGCCGCGGTGATTCCCGTTTCGGCGAGCGCGGCGGAGATGGCGGCTTCGATGTCGGCTTCGCTAGCCGATGCCGGCATGTAGCCTTCGATGAGTTTGGCCTCGGCTTCTTCCTTGAGCGCGGAGTCTTCGCGACCGCCTTTGCGGAACATGTCGGCCGATTCGCGCCGCTGTTTGAGCAGCACGTTGAGGATCTGCATTTCGGCCTGCTCGTCGGCTTCTTTCATCGAGTCGGCCTTGTACTTCATGAGAGCGGTCTTGATCATGCGGACGGCGCTGAGGCGAAGCTCGTCTTTCGACTTCATGGCCTCGACCATGTCTTTTTGAATGCGGTCCAGAAGAGGCATCATTTGGTATTCTAGTAGCTTCCAGCGCTGTTCGGAACTTTTGCTTCCGGATCGCCCCGTTGCAAGCCCCCATGCAAGCGGTTGAACGGTGCGTCCCGAAGTGTATCCAGAGCAGCCTGCTCGAAGTTCATGTACATCAAGAAGCAACGTCTCCTTACTCCGGGGCCGACCCCTCTTTATCCACCGGCGCTGCATGCCATGATGGCGTCGGACCTGCATCATCGTACCGAAGATTTTCGCAATGTGTACAAGTCCGCGCTGGCGGATTTGAAGGCTGTGATGGGCACATCCTATGACGTCGTGCCGTTGGTGGCGTCGGGATCGGGCGCGATGGAAGCGTCTGTTTCGAATCTGTTTTCTGCCGGTGACAAGGCGATCATTTGCTGCGCCGGCAAGTTCGGCGAACGTTGGGTCGACATCGCGAAGGCGTTCGGACTGAACGCGGTGGTGATCAAGAAGGAATACGGCGATCACGTGACGCCGGCCGAGTTGGCCGACGCGCTCGCCGCGAATCCCGATGCCAAAGGCGTGTTCGTGCAAGCTTCCGAGACTTCGACGGGCGCGGCGCACGACATCGAAGCGATGGGCAAGCTGGTGGCAAAGACGGATGCGCTCTTCATCATCGACGCCATTACGGGCCTGGGCACCATGCCGCTGAAGATCGAAGAGTGGGGGCTCGACATCGTGATCGGCGGATCGCAGAAGGCGTTCATGATTCCGCCTGGTCTCGCGTTCCTTTCGATCAGTCCAAAGGCCTGGAAAAGCGCCGAGACGGCGAAGCTGCCGAGGTTCTATTTCAACCTGAAGAAGGAAGCAAAGAACGCGGCGGGCGGCGAGTCGAGCTGGACTCCGGCGACTTCGATCATCCTCGCGCTGGCAGAAGCGTTGAAGTACGTGAAGTCGATCGGCATGGACAAGCTGATCGAGAACGCGCAACTGCTGGCCAAGGCGACGCGCGCGGCGGCCAAGGCGCTGGACCTCGAATTGTTCTCGGCAGGCAGCCCGGGCGCAGCGGTGACGGCGATCAAAGCTCCGGCTGGCATGGACTCGGGCAAGATCGTGAAGGGCTTCCGCGAGCGCTTCGGCATGATCATCGCCAACGGGCAAGGCACGATGAAGGGGCAGATTTTCCGCATCGCGCATCTCGGCTATTTCGACTTCGCCGATTTGTTCGCGGTGGTTGGAGCGCTCGAGCTGATCCTGATCGCGAATGGCCATCCGGTGCGTCTCGGCGCGGGTGTGGCGGCGGTGCAGGAAGTCTACGCGGAAGTTGCCGGTGTTCGACAGACGGTGAACGCATAGCGACATGAAGATACTCATAGCTGAACCCTTGGCCCCAGCGGCCATCTCTCAGTTCCAGGCGGTGGCCGGGTGGGACGTGGTGGTCTCGAACCCGAAAGAGTACGCGCCGCATTTGGCCGATTGCGATGCACTGGTGGTTCGCAGCGCGGTGAAGGTGAACAAAGAAGTACTCGACAAAGCCCCCAAGTTGCGCGTGATCGGGCGAGCGGGAGTCGGCGTGGACAACGTCGACATGAACGCGGCTACAGCGGCGGGCGTGCTGGTGATGAACACGCCGGGCGGCAATGCGGTCTCCGTTGCCGAGCATACGATCGCGATGATGCTGTCACTGGCTCGTGCGGTTCCGCAGGCGAGCGCCTCCACCAAGAGCGGCAAGTGGGAGAAGAAGAAGTTCCTCGGGAACGAACTGCGCGGTAAGACGCTCGGCGTGGTTGGGCTTGGAAATATCGGGCGCGAAGTGGTGAAGCGAGCCAAGGCGTTCGAGATGACGGTGATCGGTACGGATCCGTTCGTCAACTCGGCGATGGCTGTGGACATGGGCGTGGAGTTAGTCAACCTCGACACTCTCTACTCGCGCGCTGACTACATCTCGCTGCACGTGGGCGTGACGCCGGAAACGCGCGGCATGGTGAACGCGGCGGCCATCGCGAAGATGAAAGACGGCGTGCGGATCATCAACTGCGCGCGCGGTGAGTTGATCGACCAGACGGCGTTGACTACCGGGCTGACTTCCGGGAAGGTGGCCGGCGCGGGACTCGATGTGTTCGATCCGGAGCCGCCAGCCGCGGGCGAAGCGTTGCTGGCTTGCGAGAATCTGATCGCGTCGCCGCACATCGGCGGGTCGACCGAAGAGGCGCAGGAGATCGTCGGCGTGCGGATCGCCGAACAGATGGTGCAGTACCTGACGAACGGCGTCGCGATCAATGCGGTGAACATGCCGGCGCTTTCGCCGGATCAGTTCAAGGCGATTGGTCCGTGGCTCGCTGTGGCGGAGAAGCTCGGCGCGTTCGTGTCGCACGTTGCCGATGGGAATCCGAAGTCGGTGCGGTTCACTTATCGCGGACGCATGGCCGAGATGAACACGCAACTGGTCCGCAATGCGGGGTTGGCGGGCGTGCTGGCGAGGTCTTCGGCGCAGCGGCCGAATATCGTGAATGCGCTGCCGATCGCGGAGTCGCGTGGACTGGCCGTGGAAGAGCGGCGCGAGACTCGGGGCAGCTACGTGGATTCGCTGCAGATCGAGTTGGTGACCGACAAGGGAACGACGCTGGTGGAAGGAGCGCTGGTGCTCGACAAGCCGCGTTTGGTGCAAGTGGACGGCATCATGATCGAAGCGGCGCTGAGCGGACACATCACGTTCCTGAAGAATCGGGACGTGCCCGGTGTGATCGGACATGTGGGGAACGTGATGGGGAAGAACACCGTCAACATCGCGAACTTCACGCTGGGCCGGCAGAATGTGGACAAGGATCGCGGCGCGATCGCCTTGGTGGAGACGGATACGGTGGTTTCAGACGGAGTGCTCGAGGAACTGCGGAAGCATCCGGCGGTGTTGGTGGCGCGGACGGTGGATTTGCCGGCGTAGGGGTGCTGCCGGAGAGAGCGTTCACTATCGGACTGGAGCTTGACCGGCCGCTTTAGTGGTAAACTGCCAACGTTCATGGACGAGACAACCAAAGCCGCTGAACTGATTCAACGTGCGTTCGCTCTGGCGCGCCAGTCGGGCAAGTCCGACTGGTGGGCTATGAGAAGCCCAGTCTTGAAGAATCGGCTGCTGATGTTGACTGCGAACAAGTTCAAGGAAGCGGATTTCGGGGCAGCGTCCTTTCGGGATTTCGTCAATAAGGCAGGCGACATTGTCAGGATCGATGAAACGGCTCAACCGCCCTTCATCATTCTTAAGGCTGAGGAGCCCAGTGGCGCAGAAGGGAAGGTACGGCATTCGGTTCGAGGCAACCAAGTCCGTTCCGACCTTTGGCGTGCCATTCTCGACTACTCGAGTGGCCTCAAGTACGTCTGGGATGCGTCGGAACAGTGTGCACGGCCGGCGAGACCGGAAGACACCGGCCCGATGATCCCCACTATTTCCCAGGCTGAGCTCGATCAGTGGCGAGCCGAATTCCTTAGCTTGCATCCTGAACGCGGAGGAGCCGACGCGTCGAGGGCTGAAGAGTGGCGACAGAATCGACTTCCGACGGCTGCGCTGCCTCAAATGTTACGACCGGTCTGGAATAGCCACTTGAAGCGCAAGGTTGCCGGTCGTCTCCAAGAGTGGTTCACAACCAATTCCATAGCGCCGCCTGCGATTACTGCGCCTCCCCCTCAGGAATCGGCCTCGTTGAGCGACCAAGTAGAATCGCTTCGAGAATTCGTCCTCGACTGTGTGAAGGCGATGTCGAAGGAAGAGTTGCTAGATCTTCGAATATCTCCGTTGACTGCTTTCCGCGCGTCTAATGCACGTAAATCCATGGGAAAGCATGAGTACTGACGTAAACCTGTTCTTTCTTCGCGAAGAGCGGGATTCTACGAGCGCGTTGCGCAAAGCCATTTCGACTGTGTGTGAGAGCCGAGGCTGGCACTTTCATCCCAGATCCGTAACCACGATCCGTGCACCTAGTGGACGACCCATACCGCTCATTGCGAGAGACGTTGCGATGGGCCTCTATCCGCGAGTTCATCGCTCCCGAGTGGCGACACTCGTCGTGGGAAGGGATCCCAGAGTGGCGCTGGATCCCAACCAAGCCGATGCTCTCAAGTTCAATCGACATGTTCCACTGCGGCGCTTCGTGGAATATAAAGGCTGTTGGGTTCGGATTGCGAATGATTCAGCGAACGAATCGTGGGTTGGAGCATTCGCGAGTTGGTGCAAGCGCATCGAATGTGAGGGCGAGCACGATCCCAGGTGTCTACCGTTCCATGTGTTTTCCGGAGTCGGTGTAGGCCTTGAAAACCGCCAACGCCGCCGATCCTTCGATGATCAATACGGTTTCGGCGCTGATAGAACCGACGACAAAGGAACTCGATGGGTCCTTAATACCCACGACTACCATGGATCTGATTCTCTTCAGGTCGCGGGATACCAACTCAGGAAGGGTTGCCACTGGGACGTGACAGCTGAAGGATGGAGGATCTCTACGCCTGTTGCCGTCTGGCGTGTTGACGGTCACGTCAACATCTACCCAGACGCCCACGTCCGAGCCCGAGGTTCAGGCACTCGAAAAATAGCGTAAGGGCCCCAAAGATAAGGGGCCCCTAAGCAAGAAACGACGCGAGCCACCTAAGCTAGCGAGTAGTACGGCCCTGGGACTTGGTCGGGCGAAGGAATGCAAAATTCCGGGCTCGCCAAAGCGCGAGCCAAGCACTCAAGGCTACTCCACTCGTCGCTGAACTCCCTGGTACGTATCCAGGGACGTTCCTGCAATGATCGTTGATCACTGCATCGCCTCTATGATACCTGGAATCGTCTTGTGGACGCAATTCCCCCCGAGTGCAATGGACTCAATGCTTTCATTGCGAGTCGGTCCATCCACCCCTTAAGGGGTACCCGCAAGCTGTAGCCTACTTGAACGGCCTGCGGCGCCTACTTCCCAGTGACTGGCAACTAGGAAGCTACTCCTAGTGTATTGCGCGCAGCACGTCAACCCAATGGGCTGGGATTGTTCCAGCCTTGCGATTAGCCGCCCCGATCGCGAAGGCCCAGCGCCAGTGCGCGGCGAGAGCTCGATACGCGGAGACCATCGACACGGCAGGGTCGTAGATGTGGACCGGCTCGGCGGCAACGCCGTTGAGCTCGAGCACCCGGAACTCGCCGCGTTGCAGCGCTTCGATCGACGGCGACCGCAGGTCGAAGCGACCGATGTGAAATCCAGGATGCGCTTTCGCTACGCGGGCGATCGCGGCTGTGAGCTGCGGCGTCCCGAGCCGCGAGGCATCGAGGAAGATCGAGCCGCGGCTGTGCGAGCCGATCTCGACGAGTTGTACTTCGACTCCCGGTGCCGGGACCTCTTTGGCGCGCGGACCTAGTTCCATTGCGTAGCGTTGCGCGAGGCACACCGCTCGCGGGTCGCGCAGCACCAGGTCTTCGAGCGTGTGGATGCCGTCGCCAACGACGATTGGAAATGTTTTGTGCGTGAGCGAGGTGATCTCGAACGACTCCGCGCCCGGGCGGCGCATGCAACCGATGCCGAATTCGAGCCCCGAAACATATTCCTGCAGAATTGTGTCGCAAGGAGCGGCCGCGAGGTAGGCATCGAGATCCGCCTGCGAGCGGATGACGCGCACGCCTTGGCCGCGTTCGCCACGGTCCGGCTTGGCGACCACGGGAAACATTTCCGCCTCGATTTGTCCTCCGCGGCGGACGACGCGAAAGGCGGGTGTGAACTCAGGTGCGCGCTTGGCGAGTTCGGCGAGGATGCCGGGTTTCGATTCGCCCACCAGTCCACCCGAGAACATGCCGGGGTTCGACGCCATGAACACGCGGGTGGAGCGATGCCGGATCGCAAGCCAAAGCAGGTAGGGCGCGAGCGGAAGGTACATCGCCCAGATGGGCCAGAACTCCCACCGCACGATGCGCAGAAGACGGCCGAGCATCCTGCGACGAAGGCGCCAAACCGAGCGGGACTGAAGTCCCGCGCAGCCTGAAGCCTGCCCCACAATTCGAGCAGAATCGGTTGCCGTCATTGACTCACCCGTAAGAGGGTCGCGTGCTGGCCTTGCTTCCATTGGCAGGGCGCGCCGGGCACGTAAAAGAGGTCCACGCGATCACCGCCGACACGCAACCACGAGAAGCTCACGGTCTCGGCGTCGGCGCGATGCATGCAGCACGATCGTGCGCCAGCGTGCGGTTCGTGGCTCTCATGGAAACGATAGAGCTCCGCCGCGCTCGCCGGACCCATGCGCGCGAACAATCGCTGCCGCGATTCGAGAGCGGCGTCAGGCTCGCAAGAGGAAGAGCTCAGCGGCAGGAACCATTCTCCAGAGGGATGAAACACCTTGTGCTCGCCGTCCCACTCTAGCACCGCCGAGCCGATCCCGGGGTCGAGAATCGCCATGGTGAAGGGAGCGAACTCCGCGAGTTCGGTGGCGCTTGCGCGCTGCACCACGTCGCTCATGCCGGCCGCATCGATCCATTCCGTGACGAGGAGTCCACGACTCGTGGATCCGGGCCGCTTGGCGCCGTGGCCACCGCGCACGCCGTTGGTCAGGCACAACGCCAAGCCGAACTCATTGGCTGCGATCCAAGTGCCGCCGTGGCGGCCATCCACTGGCGAGACGTAACGCACGCCGCGCTGCGTGTGGACGCCCGGAGAGAAGGCCACTTCGCGGCTACGGGCCTCGTCGCGATTGCAGAGCAGATCGAAGCCGTCATCGCTCATCGCCCACGTGACGGTACACATTACGCGGCCACCTTCTCGAGCTTCTTCCAATATTGGATCGTCGATTGCGAGACTCCGAACTCGCGGTCGACTTCGATTCCCTGCATGCGGAGGAGGAGAGCAATGATCGCGAAATGGTGCGTCGTGTGGGAGGCCAGCGTTTGCAGCTCCCGGCCGACGCTCGACATGGTGAAATCTTCGCCTTCTTCGGTCCGGACCCAGACTACGCCATCGGATCGCACGTCATCGCATGCGGCGAGCGCGTCCACGAGTTCGCGAGCCTTGGCTGCGGCGATGAAGCGGTCATTCTCGATAGCGATGTCGCGGTTGCGTGCGGAGTAGTCGACATGCAACGAGGGCAGGTTCGCGAGGAAACAGTCATAAAACTCGAGAACGTGCCGCATCTGCTTGCCCATCTTTTGACCCAGCACCTCATTGGTATGCGAGTCTTCGGGTACTCGCTCGAGCAGCACCACCGCTTGATTCAAGAGGTCGAGGTTTTCGCGGATCAGATTCTCGTTCGGTTGCATGTCGTGGGTTTCATGCCGGCTGGCGGCGCGTTTATTCCGGAATAGGAAAGCGCCCGGCCGTCATTTGAGCGGCATGGCGAAACTGCACTGGACCGAGTATCTGATGGAGGCCGGGGAACTGGCCGCTTTCATGGTCTCGGCGTGCATGTTCGGAGTGGTGCTGGGGCATCCGGCTTCTCCGGTCCCCGGCATCGTTCCGGACCCTACGTTGCGCCGCGTCCTCATGGGGATGGCGATGGGGCTGACGGCGGTGGCAATCATCCGGTCACCGTGGGGGCAGCGGTCCGGAGCGCACTTGAATCCAGCCACCACGCTTACCTTTTATGTGCTCGGCAAAGTGGAGCGGCGCGATGCGGTTCTGTATGCAGCCGCACAGTTCTTGGGAGCAGTTTCGGGAGTCGCGTTGTCGGCCCTGGTGTTGGGGCGGTTCGTTGCCGACGTCAACTTCGTCGCGACCACGCCTGGAGATTTCGGGACCGGCGCGGCCTTCGCGGCCGAGGTGGCCATGACGTTCGTGTTGATGAGCGTAGTGTTGCGCGTCTCGAACGACAGGCGTTGGGCTGCTTACACTCCCTATTTCGCTGGAGCGCTGGTGGCGCTGTTCATCAGCGTGGAAGCGCCGGTCTCCGGGATGAGCATGAATCCGGCGCGAACCTTCGGCTCCGCTGTTTGGGCGCAGGCGTGGCAAGCCATCTGGATCTACTTCACTGCACCGCCGCTCGGGATGCTCGCGGCGGCATTCGTCTATCGCGAGTTGCCCGGCGCGAGGCGCGTGTTCTGCGCCAAGCTGCATCACCACAACGACAAACCTTGCATCTTTCGATGCCAATTTGGAGAGATTTCATGATCGATCGACACTACGACATCATCATTATCGGAACCGGCGCTGGCGGTGGAACTCTGGCGTGGAAACTTGCGCCTTCGGGCAAGCGGATCCTGCTGCTGGAACGCGGCGGCTACTTGCCGCGCGAAGAGGGCAACTGGAGCAGCAAGACCGTCATCATCGATTCGAAGTATCGCGCCGATGAGACGTGGACGGATCGCGATGGCGCGCCGTTCCATCCGGGCATCCAATACTTCGTCGGCGGCAACACCAAGGTCTATGGCGCCGCGCTGCTTCGCTTCCGTAAAGAGGACTTCGGGGAATTGCGCCACTTCGACGGCATCTCGCCCGCGTGGCCGGTCGGCTATGACGAGTTCGCGCCCTACTACCTGGAAGCGGAGCATCTTTATCAAGTGCACGGCAATCGCGGCGAAGACCCCACCGAGCCCGCCGGCAAACCGTATCTGCATCCTGCGCTCGAGCACGAACCGCGCATCCAGCAACTGCACGATGATCTGGAACGCATCGGGCACCGGCCGTTCCATCTTCCGGTGGGCGTGATGTTCAATCCGCGACAGCCGAACAAGAGCAAGTGCATCCGTTGCTCGCACTGCGACGGGTTTCCGTGCCCGCTCAATGCGAAGTCCGATGCACAGGTGGTGTGCGTGGATCCGGCGCTCGAGCATCCGAACGTGGAGTTGCTCACGCATGCGCGCGTGCACCGGCTGTGCGCGGATGGGCGCTCTGTGAAGTCAGTGCTGGTGGAGCGCAACGGCGAGCAGATGACGTTTTCCGCGGATGTGGTCGTCAGTTCGTGCGGCGCCATCAATTCCGCAGCGCTGCTGCTGCGGTCGGGATTGGCGAACCGCTCCGGGATGGTAGGCCGCCACTACATGTGCCACAACAACTCGGTGCTGTTGGCGATCTCGTTCACACCCAATCCCACGAAGTTCCAGAAGACGATCGGCGTGAACGATTTCTATTTCGGCGCCGATGACTTCCCGTATCCGCTAGGCCACATCTCGATGGTGAACAAGTCCGATGCGGACACGCTACGGAGCGGCGCTCCGGTGCCAGTGCCCGGACTCGCGTTCGAAGAGATGGCCAGCCACGCGCTCGATTTTTGGCTCACTTCGGAAGATCTGCCCGATCCGGAAAATCGGGTGATGCTCGATGAATCCGGGAACATTCGCCTCGAGTACCGGGATAACAATGTCGAAGGGCACAAACGCTTGAGTGGAAAACTGAAACAGATGCTGGGCGAGATCGGTTGCAAGAACACGCTGCTGCCGTGCAACTACTACATCGGAAAAAAGATTCCGATCGAGAAGACGGCGCATCAATGCGGCACGCTGCGGTTCGGGCGCGATCCGAAGCAATCGGTGCTCGACACGACCTGCAAGGCGCATGATCTCGACAATCTCTACGTGGTGGATGGCAGCTTCTTCCCGTCGAGCGCCGCGGTGAACCCAGCGCTGACCATCATGGCGAACGCATTGCGCGTGGGCGACCATCTGCTGGAGCGCATGTCATGATCCGGCGCACACTGCTCTTCGCCTTCGTCTCGCTGGCGCTCGGAGCCGGGAGTTCGAATTCGGGCGCGCTCGTCAGCGCGGTGGATTCGATCGGCATGACCGTGTCTGACCTTGACCGCTCCGTGGCGTTCTACTCGGATGTGCTCGGGTTCCGCAAGGTCTCGGAAACTGAAGTTGCGGGCGAGCGCTTCGAGCAGTTGCAGGGCGTGTTCGGACTCCGCATGCGGGTGGCGCGGATGCAACTCGGCGGCGAGTTCATCGAGTTGACCGAATACCTGGCGCCGCAAGGCCGGCCGGTTCCACGCGACACGCGCAGCAATGATCGCTGGTTCCAGCACATCGCTCTGGTGGTGCAAGACATGGACCGCGCGTACCGGCATCTGCGGAGTCACAAGGTGGCGCATGCATCGACGGGTCCGCAGCGCCTGCCCGACTGGAATCCGAACGCGGGCGGCATCGAGGCGTTCTACTTTCGTGATCCCGACGGGCATCACCTGGAAGCGATCCGGTTTCCCGCGGGCAAGGGCAATCCGAAATGGCAGACACCGTCGGACCGCGTATTCCTCGGCATCGATCACACGGCGATCGTGGTCGCCGATACGGAAGCGAGCCTGCGGTTCTATCGCGACACGCTCGGCATGCAGGTGGCCGGTGCGAGCGAGAACTACGGAGTAGAACAGGAACACCTGAACAATGTTTTCGGAGCGCGTCTGCGGATCACGGCGCTCCGTGCGGCGGCGGGGCCGGGGGTCGAGCTCCTCGAGTACCTGACGCCGCGCAATGGGCGGCCGTATCCGGATGATGCGGCAGCCAACGATCTCTTCCATTGGCAAACGAAGCTCGTAAGCGCGGACGCCGCTGATGCATCCGCCGTCTTGCGAGCCGCGCGAGCCAAGTTCGTATCGAGCGGCGCGGTCTGCTTCGATGATGCGGCGCTCGGATTTCGCAAAGGGCTAATGGTGCGCGACCCCGACGGTCATGCGCTCCAGATCGCCCAACCGTAAACCCTCAACCTCAATCTGACAATTCAAGGAGCAACTACCATGACCATTACTCGTCGTCTGTCTATTCTCGCCATCAGCGCAGCGTTTGCCGCCACGATGACGTTCGCCGACCACAGCGTGCACCACTCCGGAATGTTTCAAGGCCCCAAAGCCAACACCGGCTCGGTGGAGCACACCATGGAGGGCGGCAAGCAGGTGCTCAAGCTGAGCTCTGACTTCGTGATTCCGGATACGCCGGCGCCCACTTGGCGTGTGATCGACAGCAAGGGCAACACCTACACGCTGCAGGCGCTGAAGGTGAAGTCGGGACTCGACAACCGCCGCATCGAGCTGCCTGGGTACATCAAGGATGTGGCGAAGGTGCAGATCTGGTGCGCGTTTGCCGAGGTGGTGCTCGGCGAGACCAGCTTCAAGATGCCGGTGAAGTGAAGTAAGGATCTTCCTCCAGGTCCAATCCGTACTGTCCAAGGCATGATGGCCGCGGTGATGAGCCGCGGCCGTTTCTTTTTTGCGCCCATATGCTCGCGGGCGTCAAAAAAGGTAAACGCTCCTGCTTGTTCGAGCCGTATCCAGATCCTGACTGCCGGCAAGCCGGACTGCAGTGGCTGAAGCCTCCACACACACCGCATCCGATCTATTTCACGACGAGTTCCCCCCGCGGCTTGCCCTGCACGATCTCTTCGCGGATATCCTTCACCTGATCCTTCGTCCAAGGACCTGTCCAATTCTTCACTGCCGCCGGAAGGTCGCTCGCCTCCGGCATCTTCCCACCCGTGCGGACCGCACGCTTCACGCGATCGTACAGCTCGCGTACGTACTGCTCCTGCCCCGCCAGAATCTCCGGACCGCCCGCCGGACCATGCGCCGGCAGCACGTGCTTCACCTTCAGCTTGCGCGCCCGCGCCACCACCTTTGGCCAGTTCGCCGCCCAACCGTCGCCGTATCCATTGAACGGACCGTTCACCACCGCGTCACCCGTACACAGCACTTGCTCCTTGGGCAGGTAGGCGAACCCGTCGCCGCGCGTGTGCGCCCAGCCGAAGTGGTGGAACTCCACGCGCCGGGTTCCATCGTCGATCACGTGCGGCGACTTGGAGAACGTCTCGCGCGGAGGCTCGGCCGTGGGCAGGTTCAACTCGCCCACGTCTTTGCGATTGGCCGTGTCGGCTTTCCACCGCGCCGGCTCGAACCGCTTCATCTCGCCGGCCACGGCTTGGAACGCAATCGTCGTCGCGCCGGCCCGCGTCCACACCGGATTGCCGTAGGCGTGGTCGCCGTGGTGGTGCGTGTCGAAAACATATTTCACGGGTTTCGCCGACACCTTCTTGATGTCGGCCATCAGCGCCCGCGCTCCGCTCGGAAAGTTGGCGTCCACCACGATCAGGTATTCCTTCATCTCGATGACGATGTTGTTGCAATGGCCGAACCGGTCGAGATCGCCCTGGCGGAACCACACGCCGGGCATGACGAGTTCCATGGTCTCCAACTTGGCCTGAGTCAGCGCCGTGAATAGAAGCGCGATGAACATGACGAGGATCGGCAAACGAGAGCGCATCGAATCGAGTGTACTCCCGCCGAGCCTATTTTGCCGCGCGCGCCTGCCGCAGCCACTCGCGAGTCTGCACCAGATCCGCGCTTTCGGGCGAACCTTTCTTCGGCGCCATCATCGCGATCGTTTTCTCGAACGCTGCAGCCGCATCGGCAAATCGTCCATTCCGCAGCAGCGCCACGCCATAGGTGCGCCACATCGCGGGAGGAGGAGAGGAACTCTGCTTCATTGCCAGTTCCACCTGTTCGAGCGCCAGCCTGGGATTCCGCAGTTCCTGTGCGCCGGCTTCGAGCAGCACCGCCGCATAACGCCGCCGGTCTTCGGGACTCGGCTTGGCCGAGGTCACCTTGCCGAGCAGCGCGATCGAGCGCGAGGCGTATTGCCGGGCTTTCTCCCGATCGCCCCGGGTGGCGAAACTCTGCGAGACGGAATCGAAGTTCGTGGCTGCCGCCGACTCGTACATCGGCACTGGCGACTTCTCGAGAAGCGCGTCCCACGCAGCAGCCTCCTCCACCAGCGCCGCATGGGTCCGCTCCGGCGAGCCCATCTGCCGATACGCCGCGCTGCGATTGTTCAGGTTCGCGGCCAGCGAGTAGCGTGCCCGCGCACTGCTCGGATCCGCCGCAACCATCGCCCGGGCAATCGCTGCCGACTCGTCGAGATGCGGCCCCGCCTCCTGGCTTCGCCCCAGCACCGCCAGTCCACTGCCGAGCACACTGAGAAGCGACGCTCTCGCACGCCGGTTCACCGTCAACATCCGCTCCTTTTCTGGAAGCCGGTCATTTTCCGCCAGCCCCTTGCGGTAAAGCTCCACGGCCGCCGCCAAGTCGCCCAGCAATTCGTGGGCGGCCCCCAGCTTGTAGAAAAGGATGCCGTTCCGTTGGGTCGCTTTGCCATCGCGGTTCGCCTTCTCCACGATCGGAACCGCAGCCTCGTACTGAGCTAGTGCACGTTTGGGGTCGAAGTCGAGCACGAAGTCGGCGATCGTGGTCCGCGTGTACATCAACTCCACCTCGGTATCGAGAGACGGAGACTTGCGCAGAGCCGACTCGAACCGCGCCACCGACCGGTCGAGTTCCTCGAGCGCGGCCGTGGACTCGCCCTTTGCGAACAAGGTCCGGCCGAGGCCCCGGTGCAATTGGCCCAGCACGACTTCTACAGGTTCGGCCGGCGCACCGCTCGAAAGCAGCGCGATGCCTTTGCGGTAGATTGCCACCGATCCCGAAACGTCACCTTTGTTGTTAGCGTATTGGTTGCCCTGGAGCGCCGCCATGCGAAGATAGCCTTCACCGACTTCGGCCAGAATCTCCGGATCGCGATTCGACTCTTTCACGAGCGTCTCGAACTGCTCGATGGTCTGCTGGATCAACGACTGCTGCAGCTCCATCCCGCCGGGCATCTTCGCCACTTCGTCATAGAACCGCACCAGCACCAGGCGCGTCAGCTTCCGCACGTCCTGGAACCTTTGCTCGGCACGAGCCGTGGCGGCACGTGCTTCCCGGGCCTCCCAGATCGCGATTCCCGCGGCCGCACTGATGCCCAGCACGAACACCGCGCCAGCGGCCACGGCCAGCGCATTGCGGCGGACGAATTTCCGCAGCCGGTAACCCGCCGTCTGCGACTGCGCCAGCACGGGCTCGTGATCGAGGTAGCGGCGCACGTCTTCGGAAAGCGCGGCCACGCTCTCGTAACGCTCCGCCGGTTCGTACTCGATCGCCTTCGTGACGATCCGCCCCAAGTCGGCCGCCAGCGTCGCCCGCAGCGCCGGAGCCGCTACGCCACGTACTTTCGCCGCTTCCTCGGTCACCACCGTGGCTGGATCAGACGCCTTCGCGCTCCCGAAGAATCGGCCCATCGCGTTACCCGCCGAATCCGGATCGCCGAAGGGCCACGCCCCGGTCATCATTTCATAGAGGATCACGCCCAGCGCATACACGTCGCTCTGCGTGGTGACCAGCTTGCCCAGCACCTGCTCCGGACTCGCGTAGCGCGGCGTCAGCGGCGCCATGGTCACCGTCTTGTCGCTCTGCGCCAGTGCCTTCGCCGCTCCGAAGTCGAGCAGCTTCGGCTCCCCGCCGGCCGTCACCAGGATGTTGCTCGGCTTCAGGTCGCGATGCAGAATCAGGTTCTGATGGAGAAACGTGACCGCCGCGCAGATCTTGCGAAATAGCGCCAGCCGTGCGGGAAGATCGAGCGAGCGCGCGTCTTGCCAGCGATGGAGCGGCTCGCCATCCACGTACTCCATCACCAGATAGGGAGCGCCATCGGGCGTCGTGCCGGAGTCGAGAAACCGGGTCACGTTGGGGTGGACGAGCTTAGCCAGAATTTGCCGTTCCTCGCGGAAGTAGCGCAGAAACTGCTCGTTCGCCGCATCGTCGGAAAGCACCTTGATGGCAACCGTTTGTTCGATGTCGCCGCCTTCGCGGTGCGCCAGATACACGGTTCCCATGCCGCCCGACCCGAGCGTCCGCTCCAGACGGTAGGTTCCGATGGTCCTCTCGCTGACTGCTGTGGCGGAAGCAGCCGGACGCACCCGCGCTACCGCGGCGCGCTGTTCCGTGGCTTCGAGGTCGGCGCTGCGCAGCAGTTGAATGACTTGCGTCACTGCTTCCGGATCGTCGGGGCACTGCTGGCGCAGCCAGACTTCGCGCTGGGCCGCGTTCGGCAACTCCACTGCCGCCGCAAACAGCGTCTCCACTCTCGACATCTGCATCATGGTATCCCCTTCGCGGGGCTCCTGGCGCGCCTCACCACTCTGATAGGCGGAATCCGCGCGGAATTCCCCTCGAGCGCCATGGTAGACTTGGTCCTTCGTGGAGAACGCCGGTAAACCGGAGGTCGGTCCGGGCGAGATTACTGTTTTGCTTCGAAGCTGGTCGGAGGGCTCAGGCGAGGCAAGGGAGCGGTTGATGCCGCTTGTTTACGATGCCTTGCGCGCGCACGCCCGCCGCGAGTTGAGCCGGGAGCACCGCCTTTCGGTAACGGCAACCGGGCTGGTTCACCAACTCTATCTCCGCCTCACTGGATACCAAGCGCCCCAACTCCACGATCGCCAGCATTTCATGGCCTTCTGCGCCCGTCTGATGCGGCAGATTCTGACCGACGAGGCTCGCGCCGTGCTCAGCCAGAAGCGAGGCAGCGGACAAGTGCTCGCGCCGCTTCGCGACGAGTTGGCCTGGATCGGCGAACGTGACACCGATTGGATCGATCTCGACCGCGCCGTCGACGAGATCTCGCAGGAACGGCCGTCGCTCGGCCGGCTGGTGGAACTGCGCTTCTATCTCGGCTGCACCGCCGAGGAATGCTCCGAGTTGATGTCGCTCTCGCGCGCCACGGTAGACCGGCATTGGGCTTTCCTCCGCGCGTGGCTCTACCAACGGTTACGTCCGGCATGCTGATCCAGCCACTTGCATGCACGGAACCAAGAAGTTGCTCGCTGGGGCGTCATCGCCTCCCGGTAGCGTCTGTCCACTGGCGCTGTTTGGTACAACCATTTGCCCGCGGCCGAGGTTCAGGCTCAACCTCGAGTCTTGCGTGGAGCGAAACCCATTCGACAAACAAGCAGTAACTACGCCGCCGGGACCAGCGCTTCGGCGAGCGCCTTCGCCACCGGATCTAACTGTGTCCGCTGCGACTCGTTCAATCCAGTGATGTAGGGCGGGATCGGACCCGCAGTGGCCAGGCCCGCCAACTCGACAGCCGCGTGCAGCACGCGCGCCGGGCCCCAGCCATCCCGCAGATCTTCGAGCGGGATGAACTGCGAACGCACACTCTCGGCGGCTTTCCAATCGGAGGCGGAGTTGAGCTCGAACAACGTCCGCGAGAGCGCGGGCGCGATGCAGCCGGACCCAGTGGTGAATCCGGGCAGCCGGAAATCGCGCATGTGGGCGATCGCAGGGCGCTCGCCGATGCCGCTGATGACGTGCTTGCGGTCTACGCGCTCGAGCAAGGCCGTGAGGTAGGCATCCTCGCTCGGATTTTGCCGCACCACGGCGTACTTGATGCCGATGCAGACGCCGTCTCGCACCAGGCGTGCCACTGCATCGAGCCCGGCCATTTTGTCCGAGCCGAAGTTCGACTCGTCTTTGAGGTAGACGATGAGCGGCATGCCCGTGGCTTCGGCGAAGTCGCGATAGCCGCGTTCGAGCCCTGCCGCATCTCGCGGATCGGCGCAGGGCAGCAGCATCACGGTGGGGAACGGGTAGCGGCGCAGCAGCGGCGCCTGGTCCATCGCGCGGCCGAACGAAGGCCCAGCGCTCGGGATCATCAACCAGTCATCGCTCGCCGAGTTGCACCAGTCGAGCAGCCCTTCGAATTCGGCGAGCGTGATGTGATAAAGGAACGCGTTTCCACCGTAAAGGAAGTTCCGGATGCCGCCCTCGGCAATATGGCGGGCGACCTTTGACGTCTCGGCGAAGTTGATGGATCGCTTGGAGTCGTGGTTCCGGCACAACGGCGGAACCGGGAACACGCCGCGGAAGTCATCGGTGGAAAGAGCACGAGTGCGCATCGGCTCTCATTCTATCGCGCGGATCCTCTGGCCTACATCCTCCTTGGTAATGACGCCGTCCCAGCGCTCGAGCACCTCGCCGTGAGGCCCCAGCAGGAACGTCGCCGGCAGCTTCTGCACGTCAAAAGCATCAGCGGCCGAGGGAAGCCCCATCGCGATACGGTAACCCGGCTTGTGCTTCTCGAGGAATGGCCGAACCGTGTGCCAGCCGTCATCCATGGACACGCCGAGCACCGCGACGCCGCGCCCGGAAAACTCGGCTTCGATCTCCGAGAGCACGGGCATCTCCTTCACGCAAGGCGGACACCACGTAGCCCAGAAGTTGAGCAGCACGATCTTGCCGCGATAGTCCGAGAGTTGGAAAGCGTGACCCTCGGCGTCATTGAGAAAGACGGGAGGAATCGGCATTGCCGCGGTCGCCACCGGTTTCGGCGCGACAGGCAAGAGGCTCGCGCAAGCATCGATGCAGCGTTGCGCGAACACACGCGGCGCCGGAAACGCAAGTGCAATCGCGATCGCTGTGCCGGCGGCCGCAAGCGTCCACTTCGCGACCGCCGGACGCCGCCGTCGCGACTCGAGTCGCGCCAACGCGACGTCCACATTCGGCGCCATGCCTGCGGGATCGAGCGCGGCCATGCGCTGATCTACCCAATTATTGTTCTCCATATCGGTTCACATACTCCTTTCGGAACGCCTCCTGCGCGCGGGCGAGCAAAGTACCGATCGACGCGGGGTTGATCTCGAGTGCGGATGCGAGTTCGCCGTAGCTCAAACCGTGGCTGCGGAGCACGAGCATCTCGGCTTGGCGCGGCGCAAGCGCCGCAAGCACAGCCTGCACGCGATCGCGCTGTTCATTGGCCGACCGCGTTTGTTCGGGATCAGGCACGGGCCGCAGAAATCCGAACAACTGCTCCCGGCGGTCGCGGCGTGTGCGGCGGCGGAGTTCGTCGAGCCCTGCGCGGACCGCGGTCCGGTAGAGCCACGCCTCCATTGCTGGACACTCCATCGCCGGGCCTTGCGCGGCCGGATTCCGCCACAACTTCAAAAACACCTCGACGGCGAGTTCCTCCGCGCGGGCCGGGTCACGCACAACACGGCCGATGACGCGGGCGATGCGCTCATAGTGAGCGCGAAAGGTTGCTTCGAGGTCGAACGGGACCGCGCCGGTCCCGCTGGCTACCGCTTCGCTTCGTGCGTTCACAAGGGAAAAACGCCACCGGCGCTCCAATTGTGACACGCTCGAGCCGATCGAGTCGGCGATTTTCGCGTGCACTAGTGTAGGGATGCCCATACGATATGAGCCCAACGATCGGAGTCCGAGCCGCGGGTGCGCCAGTGCGCACTCCTGACTGGCTCTCTGGGCACGTGTGGACTGTCGGGCTGGCGGCGCTCGCTCAACTCTGGCCCGGAGCAAATCCGCCGGGCGAGCACTTCGAGACAGTGGTGAATGATGCCGCGATCGGTCCGGTGCGATTGACCGGCATTCTCTCCGAACATCCGGATTCGGAGACGATCGTGGTGATCGTGCATGGGCTCTCGGGCAGCGCCCGTAGCCCCTACTGCACGCGCGCGGCGAGGGCAGTGGCCGCGGCGGGATACTCGTCGCTGCGTCTGTCATTGCGTGGCGCTGACGGCTCAGGCGAGGACCTTTTCCACGGCGGGACAACCGAAGATATCGGCGCGGCGCTCGCCGCACCCGCTCTTGCGAAGTACCGGCGTGTGCTCTTGCTCGGATACTCGGCGGGCGGCCACATCGCGTTGCGGGCTGCGGTGGATCCAGTAGATGCGCGACTGCGCGCGGTGTGCGCGGTCTGCCCGCCGCTCGACTTGCGCGCGTCGACCGCGGCGTTTGATCAGCCCGAACGCAGCTACTATCGCCGCCGCATTTTTCGCAGCTTGAACCGCGCGTACACCGCGATGGCCGCGCGCGGCCGGGCGCTGGTGCCGGCCGATGTGGTGTTCCGCGCAGAGTCGTGTGCGGAGCGGGATTCGCTCACCGTGGTGCCGCGATTCGGGTTCCGCAACACGGCGGACTATCACGAACGCGAAAGCGTGGCGCACCGGCTGTGGCGGCTGGAGATTCCGTCCCTGCTCGTGGCGGCGCGGCAGGATCCGATCATACCGGCCGAGACCTTGCTGCCCGCGATCTCGACCGCATCGCCGGCGTTGGGCGTAGCGTGGGCGGTGCGCGGCGGCCACGTGTACTTCCCGGGAGATTTCGATTTGGGCGAGGCGGGTCCGCTGGGGTTGGAGTCGCAGGTGATTCAGTGGCTCGCCCGTCAGTGACGTTTTCGCTGGCGATGACAGCAGGAAATGGAGCTGTTGAATTTCCAAGTAGGAGTAATTTCCATGTCAGTACTCGAAGCACGCAAGCAAGCAGCCCGAGAAGAGCAGAGTTGGTTGATCGAAGCAGCGATCGAGCTCGAGCGATTCAGTGAACCGCTGTTTCCCGACGTTCCGCTCAGGCGGATGGTGGATGATGATTGGTTCGAGGATGGGCTCGGGATCTGAGCCCAAGCGTTACGCTACTCACCCTCGAAGTAATCTGCGTCAACGCGCTTTACTTCATAGGTGCCGACTGTCGAGACGCCCACGCTGTGGTCGATCATGAGACTCACCAGTTCCTCGCCATCGATGAGAATGATCTTCGCACTGATCTGCGAAGCGTAGTCCGACGCTTCGCGTGTGAACGAGGACGTGGTGATAAATACACCCTTGTTCGCACGATGTCCTTGGAGCGCGCCGGCAAATTTCTGTACTTCGGGCCTGCTGACCGTCCCTTCCCATCGCTTGGCCTGCACGTAGATGACGTCCAATCCGAGACGGTCCTCTTTGATGATTCCATCGATCCCGCCATCACCCGACTTGCCAACCGCGCGCGCTGCGTCCTGGCGTGATCCGCCGTAGCCCATCGCAACCAGTAGATGGATCACAAGCCGCTCGAAGAAACCCGGAGAGGACTTCTTGACTTGTTCGAGCAACTCGAACTCGAAGTCCTTGCGCAATCTTTCGAAAGCCGCTGCGAGTTGATCCTCTGGCGTCAGGCTTATTTCCGGCCCATGCCCGGAAGCCAGCGGTTGGCGCTCATCAACCCCTTCTTTGCGCCGCTCGCGGAACGCCTGAAACTCTGGAAATTGCTCGAGCGTGGACACGTCAACACGCGTCGGATTCGAGGCAAGCAAGGTGGCGCCCCGGCCGGTAATCCGGAACAGCCCTCGCTTCGGTGATTCGAAGAGTCCTGCTTGCTTCAAATAGGTTCGGGCCCAGCCGACGCGGTTGTCAAAAAGGGGTGCAGTCCCGCTCGGAAGAAGCTCGGTCCGCTCTTCCGAAGTGAGGCCACACTGCTTCGCGAGTTGATCGACTGCGTCGCGAAAACCGGTGTTCCTTGCCGTCGCGCGCGAGTTGAAGCAAAGGCAACAACAGGTCTTGATAGTTCGGAATCGCCATGATGTTGCCCCGTTCCTCGATATCCGGTCAGTAGGCCTTCGCGATCACCGCGCGCTTCTCGACCATCTCGCCCGTCACAATACACTTCCCCGGACCACCAAACTCATCCACCAGCGGATGACACCGCACGCTCGCCTTCAGCTCCTTCACCTTCGCATCGCAAGCCGGATCATCCTTGATATGCGCCATCACGAACTTGCCGCCGCCCTTCTCCGCCGTCGCTTCCTTGAGAATCGCCGCCACTTCGTCGAACGAGTCCGCGGTGACCGTGTTGTCCTTCAGCCGCTTCCGAGCCGCCTCGAGCAGGTCCGTCTGCATCTGCACCAACTCGGCGGCCACCTTCGCGGCCAAGCCTTCACGCGGGATGCTCTGCTTGGTCCCAAGGTCACGGCGCTTGAGCACCAGCGTTGCCCCCGCCACATCGCGCGGACCAATCTCGATCGTCAACGGCACACCGAGCCGCTCCCAGTGGAAGAACTTCGCACCGGGGCTGTGTTCCTCGCGCGCGTCCACGTGATTGTCGATTCCGGCGGCGTCCAACTCCGCCGTAACACCAGCGTCTGACGCTCACAGCTTTCGCTCAAGGATGATGTGGCCAGGATTCGCAACGTCGTCATATTCAGTCGGATAGTCCTCGCTGACCGGCTCGAACCCGAGCGCGCGGAACCGGCGAAGAGCCTCCTCCAGAGCTGGAAGAATGGCCACCCGCATATGAGTGAAGCGCTTCTCTTCGAGGCTCGTGTCTTTGTCGAAGTACTTCTGTTCGCGGCACCAGTCGAGCGCCCGGCTTATGAGAACTCGAGACAGATTGTGACCGCGATAGTGGCGTGAGACCCTCAGGTAGCGGAGCTCGCAGCGTGTTTCCAGGATCCTTTTGATGCGTTCATAGCCAGCGTCGAAGGCGGCTGGTTTCTCGCGCCAATCGTCGCGTCTGCACCCTGGTTCTTCCATGACGAAGACCATGCCAGCGGGATGATCTGCATTCTCGCTCGTAGTGCTCGCGGAAGCGTAGAATATCTGGGCGTACCTGGAAAATCCTTGAGTGAATTCCGCCGCAATCTCTTTTGCTATGTTCTCGCCTTTCTTGGCGTCAACATTCACGCCATCGCGAAGCTCCCTATAGAGAGTAGTTACTTGGTTCAGCAGTTCCAACAGCCCAATCGTTTCAGTGCGCCTAGGCTGCCGCCAGTCCTTGATTTGATTTGGTGCGATCGCCTGGACCTTCAATAGCTCGACTAGTTCCTTGCCGAGCAGAGTCGCTTCGGCCAGAGCGACGATCTCGACGGCAGAGTGTCCCCTGAGTTGCTTGAGTTCGAACGTGTGGTCGAAGTAGTGACAAATATCCTCTAACGCGCTGATCTCGTTCAGTCGTTCCTTGTCCTCTTGCTGCTCTTTCAGGAGGTCTGCAACTATTTTGACGGTCGCTGGTCGATTCGTCGGCTGGAAGATCTCCTCATCGACCATTCGCCGTGCACGCGCAAGGATGGGGCTCCAATAGGGTGCGTAGGCCGACTGGGTCGGACTGGCGCTCCGGTTGAGGCTGAGCGAGAACAAAGCATACTGCCTGGCAATGATCTTCTGATGTGCCTCGTTGAGCAAACCCACGTGGGTATAGGTTTCGGTGCCGCCGAACCTGTCCATACGCCAATACCCCAGGTGCCGAGCCACTTTCTCAACCTCATTTCGGAGATTCTTGAACGTTGTGCTCAGAGCCAGCGCTGTTGTCTCCACTTCAGTCGTGAAGAAGAAGTTCAAGGTTGCGTCGAGAAGGTCGGACAGTTGCGTGTCGTTCCGCCGACAAGCGACACCCATGAAATAGAGAGGGAACTCCCGGCGGTAGCGCGAGTGCTGAGTGGTGTACGAGGTGGTGACGGGAGTGATAAGGAGTCCTTTAGTGCCTAACTCCCCTAGCAGCCTCAATGCGGTGTATTCATCGACAAGTACAACCGGGATTTGACCCAGAAACTTGTCGAGTCTCGCGGCCTCTTTCTCAGCCTCGTCAGCCCTCTGGGCAGCCTCCCTAGCCTCGTTTGCATCCTCCTCGTTAGTCTTCCCAGTCTTCTCCTCTGCCCTCCTCTTCGCCTGGTCTGCCTTACTCTTCGCCTCCTCCGCCCTCTTCTTTGCCTCCTCCGCCCTCTTCTTTGCCTCCTCTGCCTTCCTTACTTCCTCATCCGCCTGAGACAACCTGCTGTGCAGGCTGCCAATGTCGATAGACTCCTCAATGTCCAAATTCTCGTCGTCATATCCAAGAGCGTGTTTGAAGTAGAGGTGGCCAACTTCTTTGCGCACAACGATTGGCTTCACCATCAGCGCGGTGTTGGGCTCACACAGCCACTCCGCCAAACGTTCAGTTTTCGGGTGGTGCCTACTTGTTGTAACCGCAGCCAAGCTTACTCTCAACGGTGTAGTGTAGAAGCGGGTTCCGTCAGCCCGGCTCGTGGCGGCGAAGTAGCACGTCCCGAGGTCCGTTTCGTTTCTGCGCAACAGGTCCTCGAGGTTCAACGTGGTCCGCTCCACTGCGTCACATTCACGGCCGAGTTGTTTCAAGAACCGATCTTGGTAGACGTGCCTGAAAAACGCCTCCGGCTTGCTCCCCGCGAACACCCCGTAGTCGAGAAAGCTGACTCGTAGAGGCGGCGGTTCTTCACTGTCTCCGGAAGTATCGATCGCCTTCGCCGAGACGAGCTTTCCGTTAATCCATGACTGCAGGGACTCTTCGTCCAAACGCCCGGTGTGGCCCTGCCGAGCAACGCGTTCAGCGAGGTTGCCCTCAGGAACGGACTCAAGCAGGTGCCGTGCCCATGCCTTGGCCATCGAAGTTGCGTTGTCCTTCCGCGGACCGCGCTTTCCAGTCTTGTAGTTGGAATAACTAGCAGCAGATATGTCGAAGAAGCCGGCGATCTGTTTGTCCTCGGCTTCTACTTGATTGGGATAGTGCGGATACTTGAGTTGAAGGAGTTCGTTGAGGACTTGGTTGATTGTGGGCATTTAGACTTTGACAGATTGGGAGGATCAGCCCGGGGCCACGACGGGCCCCGGGCGACCATTGCCGTTTACTGATAGAGCGATGGCAGGTCATCGTACTGAAACGTCGGAAGGATGACCACCACGCCGTCAGAGTCTTTGAGACTGCCACCTGCCTGCGCAGCCTTCGGGAGGTCGTTCGCTGCGGCACGGGGCTTCGCGATCACTACGTCCGAAGGCTGCTCAACGCAGCGGATCTTCAACTCATACCGGTAGGGCATGGGACTCCTTTCTACACGGCTGGATCTCGGGCCGTCCCCCAACCCCAGCGGGCGGGAGGACGGCTTCGTTGGTCAGGCGGCCCGCCGAGGGCGAGCCGCGTTCTTTTGCCGTGGCCGCACGGTGATGGGAGGACCAATTCGCACGCGAAAAACGAGCCAGTTCGCATGCACCAATCCCTTCACAATACCTGCGGCCAGGAAAATTGCGCCCAAGATCTGGAGTTCTGTCCCGAGTTGGGACAGAACTATCGCCTTGAACGCCGCAGCGAGAAATAGCCGGAACATGAGGAACCTCCTTTGGAAGGTTCGATCAGGTTGTTGCAGTAGCAGGCGCGGCACCTGCTACTTGCCGTCGGGTGATGCGACCTGGTTCGCTTGCGAGCTACAAGGACTTTGGAAGATCTTGTGGAGGCAAGCACGCCGGCCCAGGTCGGGCACCTTTACGAGGACGGTCTTGCACGGATTTCTGGCAGAAGTCTTTTCTCCATGACAGCAGCATAGCCAACTTCCTCGTGATCGTCAAGCGAAAAATTGATTACAATCGTTGTTTTTATTGTTGTTTACTCGGAACATCAAAGCGGTGCCGGTGACCGCTTTGATGCTTTTCCGTTTGCCCCCAAGAGCGGATGCCACTATACTGAATTTGGAAGATCTTGTGGGGCAAGCAGGTTGGCCCTTGCTATCAGACCGGAGACCCGGAACTGCGGTTCCGGGTTTTCTATTGTTGCCCACGTCGGCCGGACGAACCACCCCTCGGTTGGGGAGATCGAATATAGGCGTCGCGGCTCAATAAGCCTTCGCGATCACCGCCCGCTTCTCGACCATCTCGCCCGTCACAATACATTTCCCCGGGCCACCAAATTCATCCACCAGCGGATGACACCGCACGCTCGCCTTCAGCTCCTTCACCTTCGCGTCGCAGGCCGGATCGTCCTTGATATGCGCCATCACGAACTTGCCGCCGCCCTTCTCCGCCGTCGCTTCCTTGAGAATCGCCGCGACCTCGTCGAAGCTATCCGCGACCACGGTGTTCTCCTTCAGCCGCTTCCGAGCCGCCTCGAGCAGGTCCGCCTGCATCTTCGCGAGTTCGGAGTTCACCTTGGCAGCCAAGCCTTCGCGCGGGATACTCTGCTTAGTCCCAAGGTCGCGGCGCTTGAGCACCAGCGTGCCCGCGGCCACATCGCGCGGACCAATCTCGATCGTCAACGGCACACCCAGCCGCTCCCAGTGGAAGAACTTCGCGCCCGGGCTGTGCTCCTCGCGCGCATCCACGTGATTTTCGATTCCAGCGGCGGTGAGCTCGGCCGCGATCTTCTCCACAGCCTCGAGCACCATCGCCTTCTCGGCGTCCTTGCGCAAGATGGGCACGATCACCACTTTCTCCGGCGCGAGCTTCGGAGGCAGCACCAAGCCCTTGTCATCCGAGTGCGTCATGATCAGCCCGCCGATCAAGCGCGTCGACACACCCCAACTCGTCTGCCATACATACTCGAGCTTGCCTTCTTTGCTCTGATACTGAACATTGAACGCCTTGCCGAAGTTTTGCCCCAGTTCGTGACTCGTACCCGCCTGCAGCGCGAGCCCGTTCTGCATCATCGCTTCGATACAGAACGATCGGTTCGCGCCGGCAAACTTCTCTGAACGCGACTTCACACCGCGGATCACCGGCATCGCCATCACCTGCTCGGCTACGTCGCCATAGATGTGCAGCATCCGCAGCGTCTCTTCGTAGGCTTCCTGCTCGGTGGCGTGCGCCGTGTGGCCTTCCTGCCAGAGGAACTCGCTCGTGCGCAGGAACATGCGCGTGCGCAGCTCCCACCGGACCACGTTCGCCCATTGGTTCAGGAGCACCGGCAGATCGCGATAGCTCTGGATCCACTTCGAGAAGAAGTGTCCGATGATCGTCTCGGAAGTCGGCCGCACCACGTAGGGCTCCTCGAGCGTCTTGCCGCCGGCCACCGTCACCACGGCCAGTTCCGGCGAGAAGCCTTCCACGTGCTCGGCTTCCTTGCGCAAGAAACTCTCCGGAATGAACATCGGGAAGTAGGCGTTCTTGTGCCCAGTGGCCTTGAAGCGGCGGTCGAGTTCGGCCTGCAGGTGCTCCCAAACGGCGTAACCGTTGGGCTTGATCACCATGCAGCCCTTCACCACTTCGGCCGGCTCGGCCATGTCGCCCTGCATCACCACGTCTTGGTACCAGGCGGCGAAGTCCTGGGCTCTGGGAGTAATCGCGTTGCTGCTCATTTTCGAAAGGGGATCTCTCTAGGATGACAGTCCAGCGCAACTTCGTGCAAACTCGAACGCGCCGGGATGCGTACTAAGCCAATGAGAGCGGCATGAAAGCCGGCCAAAGAGAGTTCAGCGACATCGTGAGGCGCCATCAATCGATGGTGTTCTCGATCGCGCTGCACTTTCTGCGGGACCGGTCCGCGGCCGAAGACGTGGGCCAAGAGGTGTTCCTGCAATTGCACCAGCACCTGGCTTCCATCGAATCGGAAGCGCACCTGGTTTCGTGGCTGCGCAAGGTAGCGTGTCAGCGGTCGATCGACCAATCGCGGCGGCGCAAGCTCCGATCGCATTTCGGACTCGACGAAATGCCTGAGCCCAAAGCGGCGGCGAACGGCGACGATCCGATGCTGACGGGTCTGCTCGGTAGGCTCATCGCGAGCCTGCCCGAACGCGCCCGCATGATGGTGGTGCTGCGGTATCAGGAGGACATGGATCCATCCGATATCGCGGCGGCGCTCGAGGTTCCGGTGGCAACGGTCAAGAGCCAGCTACACCGGTCTTTGGCGCTGTTGAGAGGTAAGCTGGAGAAAAAGGGAGCAGTGCAGTGAGCGGCTTCGAGAAGCAACTGAAGGATACTCTGGCGCGGCAAGAGCCGCCGGCAGGGTTTGCCGATCGTGTGCTCTCGCGCGTTGCGGACGAGACGGAACGTGCGTCGTGGTGGCGCGCGAACTGGTTTCGGTGGTCCACTGCATTGGCGTCCCTGGCGATCCTCACGGTGGGCGGTTGGCGCTACCAGGAATACCGGCAAGGCGAATCCGCGAAGCAACAACTCATGCTGGCTCTCGAGATCACGGCGGAGAAACTCGCCAAAGTGGAACAAAAGATCGGGAGGTAGCCAATGAAGATCGCAATGATCCCGCTGCTGTGTGCGGCGGCCCTGTCGGTACAGGCCATGTGGGCGCAGGACCTGCACAACCTGGTGCCGTTCGAACAACTCCAATCGAAGGCCGCGGAGACCGTGGAGGTGAATCTCGACGGGAACCTGCTCTCGATGGCGCGCAAGTTCCTGTCTGACTCGAAGCCCGAAGAAGCGGAAGCGAAGAAGCTGCTCGGCAACATCAAGGGCGTCTACGTCCGCTCGCTCAAGTTCAAGAAGGAAGGCGAGTACTCGATGGCCGACGTCGAGAAGGTCCGAGCCAACGTCAAAGGACCAGGGTGGCAGCGAATCGTCGACGTGCGCAGCCAGGAAGGCAAAGGCGACAACGCCGGAGTCTACCTGAAGACCGACGGAAACGAGATTCAGGGCATCCTGGTGATTGCGGCAGAACCGCGCGAGCTCACGGTGGTGAACATCGTGGGCACGATCCAGCCCGAGCAGTTGCGCAAGCTGGGAGGAGTGGTGGGACTGCCCGGAATCAAGGAAGCGAGCGAGGCCGTGGGCAAGGCTTCCACCACGGGCGCGGGCAAAAAGAAGAACGACGACTGAGGGAGTGGAGCGATGATTGCGCTATTGTTGGCCGCAACGCTGACCGACCTTCCCACGGTTCTGGCCCGCATCGCCGAGTCACAGGAGAAGGCCTCCGAAGCCCGCAAGGGCATCGTCTACACGCAGGAGGTTCGCGCGAAGCTTCTGCGCGCGAACGGTAAGGTGGCTCGCGAGGAACGCCACGTGTATCTGGTGACGCCGACGGCGAAGGGCACCGAAAAGAAGCGGATCGAGTTCCGGGGCGCGTACGAATCCGGTGGCAAGATGGTGCCTTTTGACGAGCCAGGCTTCGTGCACAAGCGTCTGGACATTGACGCGGACATGATGAAGGGACTCGTGGAGGAGTTGCTGAACGACGGCTCTCGCGACGGGCTCGGCAAAGACTTTTTCCCTTTGACTCGGGACAAGCAGCGCGAGTACGATTTCCGGCTCGAGGGCAACGTCCTGCATTTCGATCCCGAGAGCCGCGGGTTCACCTGGCGGGGTGAAATGGAGATCGATCCGGCGGACGGCATGCCGCGCCGGCTGTCAAGCGGGCTCTCACGGACGATTCCGCGCTGGGCCCAAGCGACGTTCGGAACGAACTTTCATCAGCTCGGCTTCTCGGCGACCTACAAGAAGGTGACCGAGGGCCTCTGGTTTCCCGCCACGTTCGGAACCGAGTTCAAGTTCCGCGTGCTCTTCGGATATGCCCGCACCGTGATCATCGACGTGGTGAATCGCGATTTCCGAAAGGCGTCAGTGGAGAGCAGCATTCAATACGATTTGCCGGAGGCGAAATGAGATTCCTGGCGTTCTTGATTCCGATGGCGCTGCTCGGCGGCGAGTTCGAGTTCGACGATGCGATCCGGCACATGGAAGATCGGCTCGAGACGCGGCGGCTGCGGATTCCGCTGCTCGGGCTTGCCACGGGCGTGGCCGGACTGGCGGCTGCGCCCTTCGGAGCCGAGAGCTTCCGCATCGCCATCTTCGATCATGTGGATGCGCCGCCCAGTGCGCGGGCGCACTTGTTTCCGCAAGCGCCCGAGGGGTGGCGCACGGTGCTCCGCGTACGGGAGCAGAATGGCGAGCACGTGACGATGTTCTGCAGAGACGAAGGTTCCTGGGCGCGCCTCATGATGGTGGTGCTCGACAGACATGACGCGGTGTTGATGCAGTTCAAGATGCGTCCAACGAGGTTGCTCACGCATCTCGCCGAGCGCGCCCGGCGAGAGCATTCGAAAAACTGGCATCGCTGAGAGCACTTTGCGGGGCAGACTTCAGTCTGCGCGGGACTCAGTCCCGCCAATTTCGTTGTGCCACACCGTTGTCGATGTCTCGAGGGCCGGAAAAGATCACCGTGCACGATGAGGTAACAGCGATCGCCGCGGTTCGCGATGTCGCCGATGCAATGCGGTGCCTTGACACCGTCAACAGCCGGTGATCTACTGTTTCAGTCACGTGGCCTCGTAACGCCCTGAACTTCCCGTTCAAGCCCAAAGGAGCCGTTCATGAGATCCTCTGCTTCTCTTAGCATTCTCATTTCCCTCTGCATTTCCGCGGTCCATGCGCAGGAGGCGGGCTCGGTCCGCGGCCGCGTCATCGATCCGCAACAGGCCGCGATCCCCGCGGTGAAACTCACGCTCAAATCGAACGACACCGGCGCCACGCGCGAGTCCGTCAGTGACGGCGAAGGGCTGTACGGCTTCCCGAATGTGGCGGTCGGCGTCTACACAGTCACCGCCGAATCGCAAGGCTTCAAGAAAGCCGTTGCCTCGAACGTCCGTGTGGAAGTGGCGCAGCGCGTGCAACTCGACCTCACGCTCGAGATCGGCGCCGTTGCCGAATCCGTCGAGGTCTCGGCAGCGCCACCGCAGTTGCAAACTTCCGACTCGCAGATCGGCGGAGTGGTAGAGACCAAAGCCATTGCCGAGCTGCCGCTCAACGGCCGCAACTTCACGCAGTTGATGGTGCTGATGGCCGGGTCCACGGAACGCGCGGGTGGAACGGTGGCGGGTCATTACGTGGAGCGCGCCGGCGGCACGGCGTTCAGCGTGAACGGACATCGCCAGACGGCGAATCAGTTCCTCATCGACGGCATGATGGCCAAGGAAGTGCAGCACGGGACGAACTCCGTGGAGCCGATCATCGACGCACTGCAAGAGTTCCGCGTGCAGACGTCGAACTACACCGCCGAATTCGGCACCGAAGCCGGCGGACAGATCAACGCCGTGCTCAAGTCGGGCACCAACGAGTTCCACGGCACGCTGTGGGCCTTCGTGCGCAATGAGAAGTTCGACGCGAACAACTTCTTCGCCAACCGCTCGGGTGCGCGGCGTCCGCCATTCAAGCGGAATCAGTTCGGCGCGGCTGCAGGCGGTCCTGTGGTGCTGCCCGGCTACAACGGCAAGAACCGGACGTTCATTTTCGGAGCTTACGAATCCACCATTGTTCGCAAAGGGATCGTGCAGCCGACCACGGTCCCGACGGCGGATCTCCGGGCCGGCCGGTTTGCGACGGCGCTCAACGATCCGTTCGGCAGCTTCACGCCATTCCCAGGCAGCGCGATTCCCACGTCCCGCATCAATCGCATCGCCGGAACAATTCTGGACAAATACGTTCCATTGCCCAACACGGGCGGAACGTTCAACTGGATCTCGACCGATCCGCAGAAGATCAACGTGGACCAGTTCAACTGGAAGATCGATCACCGGTTCTCGGAGAAGAACTCGATCTTCGGCCACTACATTTTCGAAGACACCGCATTCGGTTATCCGAAGCTGTTCCCCACGGACGACGCGAGCCAGCAATTCCGCGGACAGAATGCGCTGATCGCCTGGACCCGGCTGATCAGCTCCAAGTCAGTCAACGAATTCCGCGTGGGCTTCACGCGATTCATCCAGAACGAATACCAGGGCCGCGCGGGCAAGGTGAATGTGGTGCGCGAACTCGGCATGCAAGGCTTGTGTGAGTTCCCGTCATGCTGGGGAATTCCCCAGATGGGCGTGACGGGCTACGCGGCGTTCGGCGAGCACGGAGGACAATCGGTGTCGGGTCCGCGCGCGTGGCGCACCGAAGCATTTCAACTGCAGGACAGCCTTTACTACACGCGCGGCAAGCACAGCATCCGCACCGGCTTCATCGGGCGCCGGCATCGCGACAATTTCCCCGAAGCCATCTATCCGCGCGGCAGCTACAGTTTCAATGGATTCCTGACGGGGAATCCGTTCGGAGACTACTTGCTCGGCTATCCGCGCAACACGCTTACGAGCATCGACATCTTCTCCCCGCACTTCCGCTACAACGTGCTCGAGCCGTGGGTGCAAGACGACTGGCGCGTGAACTCCGAGCTCACGGTGAACCTGGGGCTGCGCTACGAGTGGGCCGGACGCCCAGTGTCGAAAGACGACACGATCTCGACGGTGGTGTACGAAGGGCCCGGACAGGCGCGACTCGTGACGGCGCGCAATCCAGCGCCTCTGCCGCGTTCGCTCGCCTACAACGACAACAACAACTTCGCGCCGCGCATCGGGTTGGCCTACTCACCGAAATGGCTGGGCGGAAAAACGGTGATCCGCACGGCCTACGGAATCTTCTATCAGCGCGAGGCGGCTAACACGTGGGTGGATCTGGCGATCAATGATCCGTTCATCCGCCAGACGAACATCAACATCGACACTACGCCTTCGAGCCCGTTCTACTTCGCGCGCTACGATTTGTCGAAGCCCACGGCGCTGGCGCCTCCGATCCCGCTGCTCGTGTTCGCCGTGCAGAGCAAGTGGCGCGAAGGGCAGATCCATCAATGGAACTTCAACGTGCAGCAATCGCTCGGAGGGAACACGGTGCTGCAGGTGAGCTACGTGGGCAACCGCGGATTGCGGCTGCCGTGGGCGACTCTCGACAACCAGCCCGATCCTGGTCCCGGACCGGTGGATGCTCGCCGGCCGTATCGCACGCTCGGCCAAGTGAACGGGTTGGGTTCTGGCGGCGACTCCTACTATCACGGGCTCCAGGTGCAAGCCGAAAAGCGGTATTCGAACGGCGTGCAGTTCATCGCTGGATACACGTGGGCCAAATGCATTTCCACGTCTGACTCGACGTTCGTGGGCGAAGGCACCTCGATCCAGAACGGGCGCGATTTCCATCAGCAACGTGGCTTGTGCTCCCAGCACTTCTCCCAGCGCTTCACGCTCAGCTGGCTCTACGATCTTCCGTTCGGCCATGGACGCAAGTTCCTTACCAGCATGTCGAAGCCGGCTGACTTCGTGCTGGGTGGATGGCAGATCAACGGCATCTACACGGCGCGTACGGGATCGCCCTACACGCCGGGACAGCCCGGCGATGCTCCCAATGTCGGCGACGGCTCGGCGCGGCCGGACCTGGTGAGCGATCCTACAAATGTTTCAAACAAATCCATTGACCGGTGGTTCAACACCGACGCCTTCGCGCGCGCCGGTGCGTTCCGCTGGGGCACGGCCGGGCGCAACATCCTGATCGGACCCGGAATCAACAACTGGGACTTCTCGATCTTCAAGAACTTCTCGATCGACGAGCACCGCCGCGTGCAGTTCCGGTTCGAGAGCTTCAATCTGTTCAACCGGGCCGAGTTCGGCTTCCCAGGCGCTTCGCTCGGAACCGCGCAATTCGGGCGGATCAGCGGAACCACGCGCGATCCGCGGGATATCCAGATGTCGCTCAAGTTCCTCTGGTAGCGGCCAGGGCACCATTGGCTCGCCTATAATTTTAGGAACCGTGGCGCTAACCACACTCGACTGGATCGTCATCCTTCTTTATTTCGCCGTCAACATCGGCATCGGCTTCTACTATCGAAGCCGCGCGGGCGAGTCGCTCGATGAGTACTTCCTTTCGGGGCGCAACATTCCCTGGTGGCTGGCAGGCACGTCGATGGTGGCCACCACCTTCGCCGCCGATACGCCGCTGGCAGTGACGGGACTCGTCGCGCGCGGCGGCATCGCGGGCAACTGGCTCTGGTGGAACTTCCTCGCTGGCGGACTGCTCACGGTCTTCTTCTATGCGCGATTGTGGCGGCGATCGGGCGTCATGACCGACATCGAGTTCTCCGAGATCCGCTACTCGGGCCGGCCGGCGGCGTTCCTGCGCGGCTTTCGCGCCATCTATCTCAGCATCCCGATCGGTTGCATCGTGCTCGGCTGGGTGAATCTCGCGATGGTGAAGATCATCCGGATGATCCTCGGCGTGGACAAAACAACGGCGCTCCTCTACGTGATGGGCTTGGTGGTGATCACAGCGCTGATCTCGACCGTGTCCGGACTGTGGGGCGTGCTGGTGACCGACTCGCTGCAATTCGTGATCAAGCTGAGCATGGTGATCGTGCTGGCGTTCGCGAGCGTGTCCGCGGTGGGCGGCATCGGAGCGCTGAAGGCGAAACTGATCGAGACGGGCCGGTCTTCCGCGCTCGATTTCGCTCCGGATCTCAACTCGCCACTCACGCCGTTCCTCACGTTTTGCGTGTACATCGGGGTGGTGTGGTGGTCCACGTGGTACCCGGGAGCGGAGCCGGGCGGCGGCGGCTTCGTGGCGCAGCGCATGCTATGCGCTCGCGATGAAAAACATTCTCTACTGGCCACGTTCTGGTTCAACCTGGCGCATTTCGCGATTCGGCCGTGGCCGTGGATCCTGACCGCGTTGGCCGCGGTGGTGCTGTATCCGGAATTGACGAAGCCAGGCGGCGATCCGGAGTCGGGCTACGTGCGAATTATGATCGATCACCTGCCGTCATATTTTCGCGGGCTGATGGTGGCGGGCTTCATCGCGGCATTCATGTCGACCAACGCGACGCAGCTCAACTGGGGCGCAGCGTATCTCGTCAACGATTTCTATCGCAGGTTCTGGAAGCGCGATGGATCGGAGCGCCACTACGTGAACGCATCACAGGTGGCCACCGTGGTACTGACGATCATCTCCGCCGTGGTCACCTTCTATATGGATTCGGTGAGCGGCGCGTGGAAGCTCTTGATGGCAACCGGTGCGGGCACGGGAGGCGTGCTTCTAGCGCGATGGTATTGGTGGCGCGTCAACGCCTGGAGCGAAGTGACGGCGATGGTGGTTTCGTTCCTGGTGTCGATCGCGCTGCAGACGGTGGGCGGTTACGACACAGACAAGCCGCTCGACTTTGCGTGGGTGATGATCATCACCACCGCGGTGAGCACAGTGGCGTGGGTGGCGGTGACGCTCGCCAGCAAGCCCGAACCGGATGCGGTACTCGATAGTTTCTACCGGCGCACGCGACCCGCCTTCGGTTGGGGACCCGTGGCGGAGCGTGTTCGTGACGTCCAGCCAGCCCACGACACTGCTGCGAATCTGGCGTGCTGGATCGCCGGATGCGTCTTCATCTATGGCGCGCTGTTCGGAGTGGGAAAGCTCATCTTCGGGGAGACTGCGCTGGGCCTTGGAATTTTGGTGGTGTCGATCGCGTCGGTGCCTACATCTATCGCGACCTTTCGCAGCGGGGTTGGAGTTCGGCGATTGAGTGATGGCCGCGCGCTTGTGGGGCAGGCTTTAGCCTGCGCGGGACTTCTAGTCCCGCTGTCCAGAGCAGTGCGAGACTGTGGCGGGACTGAAGTCCCGCGCAGGCTAAAGCCCGCCCCACACTCACACGCGAGAGTTTTCGCACGAGCAGGACGGCGATGAAACCTGCCAGCCGATGGTTCTGGCCCGCGGTGGTGGCGATGCTGTGCGCAATGGCGACGCTCGAGATCCTCTCGATGCTCGGCGAGTCGCAGACCTATGACGAAGGCTTCCACATCACCGCCGGATTCTCCTACTGGAAGACCGGCGACTTCCGCCTGAATCCCGAGCACCCGCCGCTCTCGAAGCTGCTCGCCGCCATGCCGCTATTGGCTGCCGGAGCGCAGTGGAACCCCGACCCGGAGCAGTGGAAGAACAGCGACATCATCTCGCTGTTCGGCTACTTCATCTATCGCAACGCGCTCGATGCCGATCGCCTGCTGCTCCTGGCGCGGCTGCCCACCGTGCTGATCTCGGTGCTGCTCGGTGTGGCGATCGCCTGCTTCACGCGCGCGCACTTCGGCGCGGCGGCCGGATTGACGGCGCTCTTCTTCTACGCAACCGATGCGAACTTCATCGCGCATGGGCACTATGTCACGAGTGACGCGATCGCCGCGCTCACGATCTTCGTCTCTGCGATTGCATGGCTGCGCGCGCTCGAGTCTGACCGCCCGCGCGATTTCGCGATCGCCGGATTTGCGCTCGGGCTCGCATTGGCGGCGAAATTCTCCACCGTCTTCCTGCTTCCGGTGCATGTGCTCGCGGCGTTGTGGAAGCGCAAGCTCCGCTTCGATGCGTGCGCCATCGCGCTGGCGGCTGCCGTGGCGGTGGTGGCGGCGATGTACTGGCCACAGACGGCTGCGTGGAATTCGCTTGGCCCGCTCGCCAAGGAAATTCCTCCCGGAACCAAGATGAGCACTGCTCTCACGCAATTCGCCACTGACTATCGATTGCCGAATCACGGCTACTTGAATGGACTCGTGCAGGTCTACTCGCACGAAGACTCCGGGCATCGCACGTATCTCAACGGCGCAGTGAAAGAGCGCGGAACCTGGCTGTACTTTCCAGAAGCGTTCGCGGTGAAGACGCCTTCGGCGACATTGATTCTGGCAGTGCTGGCGATTGCGGCGTCGATTCTCCGCCCGGGTCCGTTGGCGTTGTATCCGGCGATTTACGCGGCGCTGGCGGTGTCGAGTTCGCTCAACATCGGGCTGCGGCATTTGCTCCCCGTGTATCCGTTTCTATTCGTGTCGATCGGTCGCGTCTTCGCGAACCGGCGCTGGCTAATCGTTGCGGCTGCGGCGGTGCAGTTGTTCGAATTGGCGCGCGTGCATCCGGATTACCTGGCGTCATTCAATACGCTGGCTGGCGGTCCGGCGAAGGGCCACGAGTACCTGCTCGACTCGAATCTCGACTGGGGACAAGACGCGAAGAAGCTGGGGCAGTGGATGCGCCAAAACAAAGTCGACGAGATTTGTCTTTCCTATTTCGGCACCGCGAGCCTCGACTACTATGGCGTGCGGCAGATTCCGCTGATCGGGATGCCCGAGTCCGAGCGCCGCAAGCTGAGCTGCCGCGCGGCGGTCAGCCTCAACAATCTTTTCGACATCTACACACCGGCGGGAACGCATGCGTGGGCGCGGAAGCTCACGCCCGTGGATCGAGTGGGCCGCTCGATCTGGATCTTTCGCATGGAGCCGGGGCGGTGAGCAGCAGGCGATTCTATCTGGCGGTTGCGGCGTTGCAGGCGCTGATGGCCACGCTGCAAGTTTCGTCGATCGTGCTCGAGAGCCAGACCGTGGATGAAGCGGTCCACTTGACGGCGGGTGTGGCGATTTGGAAGACCGGCGACTACCGGCTGGACCGCGAGCATCCGCCGCTGCTGCCGCTGATCGCAGCGATTCCGCCGCTGATCGCGGGAGTGGACTTCAAAGCCGATCCGGCGCATTGGGAGAGCGCGAATGATTTTCCGATCGCGTGGCCGTTTCTTTATCAGAACCGCCTTGCGCCGGATACGATCTTGCTGCTCGCGCGATTGCCCGCCATCGCGCTTACGCTCGCGCTCGGCCTGGTGCTCGCCGTCTATGCGAGGCGGCGATTCGGCGATGCACCCGCGCTCGTGGCGCTGTTCTTCTTCGTCACCGACGCGAATCTCATCGCTCACGGGCGCTATGTGACCACCGATGCTGTGGCCACGTTCGGGATCTTCCTCGCGGCAATCTCATGGATAGCGGCGCTCGATTCGGAGCGATGGCGCGATTGGATGCTCGCCGGTGCGGCGCTCGGCATCGCGCTGGTGGCGAAGTTCTCGACCCTGTTCCTGCTGCCGGTGCATGTTGCGGTCGCGATCGCCAAGCGGCGATCGTCGCTCGGCCGGCCGATGGGCGCCTTCGCCGCGGCGGCAGCAGTGGTGGCGGTGGTGTACCTACCCGACACGTTGCGACTCCCGAGCGCGCCCCCGCTGGCATCGTCGGTTCAAGCCGTCTCGCCTCGCGCGCAGGCGATGCAAGCGGCCGCGGCCAAGTGGCACGTTCCGAAACACGGCTATCTGCACGGCGTGTACGAGTTGCTCGCTCACGATGACTTCGGACATCCAACCTATCTCAATGGCGTGCGATCGGCAAAGGGAAGCTGGCTCTACTTCCCCACTGCATTCGCCGTGAAGACTCCCACTGCGACACTCGCATTGAGCCTCGCCGCAATCGTGCTCGCGTGGCGGCGATTCTCGCTGCTCGCGATTTATCCGATCGTCTACGCGCTACTCGCGGTATCGAGCAGCATCAATCTCGGGATCCGGCATCTGCTCCCCGTGTACCCGTTCCTGTTCCTGCTCATCGGCATCGTGTTCGCTCGAAAGCGTTGGGTGCTGGCAGTAGCCGTGGCGGTGCAGTTATTCGAATTGGCGCGGATCCATCCGAACTACCTCTCGTTCTTCAACACGCTCGCGGGTGGTCCGGCAGCGGGACATCGCTACTTGCTCGACTCGAATATCGACTGGGGGCAAGACGGCAAGAAGCTCGCTGTGTGGATGCGCCAGCATCGGGTGAACGCGATGTGCGTGGATTATTTCGGACCAGCGCCGCTGCCGATTTACGGGGTCGGGATGCTGCCGCTTGCGAAGAACGAAGCCGAGCGCGCGGAGCTCGATTGCCAGTACGCTGTGAGCCTCACGCGGCTATTCGACGTGTACGATCCGCCGCAAACGCACGAGTGGCTGCGGAAGCTCGAGCCGGTGGATCGCGTGGGATATTCGATCTGGATCTACGATCTTCGCAAGCGGTCTGGCGGGAGTATTCTGAAATAGACTATGTCTGCCAGCCTCATTGTGCCAGCGGTGGAGGTGCAGCCGCGCAGGAAGAGCTTCACGAGAAGCGACGTGCGGCGGATGGAAGAAGCGGGTGTGTTTCTCGGGCAGCGATTCGAGTTGATCGAAGGAGATTTGATCGACAAGATGGGACAGAATCCGCCGCACCGCGGGGCGCTCGCCCTCGTGAACGCGTATTTGCTCGAGAGGTTCCCAGCTAGCCGGGTGCTCGTACAGATCCCGATCGAAGCATCTCGCGCAGACTCCGACCGTAGTCTGCCAGAACCCGACCTCACTGTTCTGGCCGAGAGCAAGGCGGAATACTGGACCAGGCATCCCCGTGGAGATGAATTGGCGTTGGCTGTCGAGGTGGCCGACTCGAGCGTGAGTTCTGATCTCACAGTCAAGGCCAAGCTCTACGCCCGCGCTGGAGTTCCTGAGTATTGGGTTCTCGACATTCCAGGCCGGACTCTCGTGGTCCACCGGCAGCCGGAAGCGGGACAGTATCGCCAAGTCACGCGCCTCGGAGAAACAGAGAACGTATCGCCGGAGTCTTGTCGTGAAGGCTCGATCGCGGTTTCCGCTCTCCTGCCCCCAGCATGATAGCCACCGACAGCTTTGCCGAGAGAACGTTCACTCGAAGTGAAGTGGATCGGATGGAGAATGCCGGCGAGTTTGCCGGGCTGCGGTACGAGTTGATCGAGGGGCGCTTGGTCAACAAGATGGGCCAGAGCCCGCAGCATCGGTGGTCGCTCTATGAGATCAGACTATTCTTGGCCAGCGTCTTCGAGTTCAGAAGAATTCTGACACAGTCGCCGGTTGAAGCGGCTGAAGTCGACGCCCACCGGAATCTGCCAGAACCAGACGTAGCCGTTCTCATTGAGAGCAAACCGGAGTACTTCGTCAGACATCCCCGTGGAGACGAGTTGCTACTGGCGGTCGAAGTCGCTGACTCGAGCCTCCTCTTCGACCTCACCACAAAAGCCGCGCTCTACGCCCGCGCCCGCATCCCCGAGTACTGGGTGCTCGACCTATCCGGCCGCGCCCTCGCCGTCCACCGGCAGCCGGAAGCAGGCACGTACCGCTCCATCGCGCGGCTCACGGAAGCCGAAAACGTGTCCCCGCAATCCTGTTCCGAAGCCCGAATCGGGGTTTCCGCCCTGCTACCCGGGAAAAAGCCTGCTTGACGGGGCGGAAACGCCGTCCCTACAATGGTTATGGTAGTTGCAAAGGAGGCCGCATGAGAACATTCGGCGTGCAAGAGCTTCTTCTCATCCTGGTGATCGCTGTCCTTTTGTTCGGCGGACGGAAGATCCCGGAGGTGGCGAAGGGCCTCGGCGAAGGGATCAAGAACTTCAAGAACGCCCTCAAGGGCGACGAAGCAGCCAAGCCGGAAGAAAAGAAACAGGCGTAAAGCGGCCTGGAGCGCGGCGGCTGCAATTCAAGCTCGCCGGCACTACGGATTCCGAGAACAAGACCCGCTCGACAAAAAGAAACCCCGCGGACTGCTCCGCGGGGTACAGTTTTTTGGAGGAGAGCCAGACTGCGTGACCGGCCGTGACCCTCACGCTTGCTGGAGGACGAGAGAACCTTTACTTTTTCTTGGGTGGAACGATCGCGTCTTTCACCGCCTTGGCGACGCGGAACTTGACCACCTTCTTGGCCGGGATCTTGATCGATTCGCCCGTCGCCGGGTTGCGGCCAATGCGAGCCTTGCGTTCCACACGAACCAAGCGGCCCAAACCGGGCAACACGAATACGCCGTTCTTCTTGGTCTCGGCGACCGCGGTGTTCGTGTAGGCTTCGAGGATGGTCTTGGCAACCTTGTTGCTCACCTCGCCGGCTTCGGCAAGCTTCTTCACCAACTGCGACTGCGTCATGCGCTTATCAGCCATGGATACTCCTTCTTCTCCCTTTGAACTCGTTTGGCCCGGCGAGCCCGATGCCAAAACAAAACTGGGCCAAAATGTTTCGCAGTCTCATGATCGCAACAGCGTTGGCCCGTGTCAAGCGGAAAGTGGCCGAAACGCCTGTTTTTTCGTTGTTTTTTGCAGACCTACCCCTTCGGGACCAATGAAAACGGGCTTTTCGCGCACTTCGGAGCCGTACTGGGCTGAAGTTGCAGGGGTTCCGGGACCTCTGCGGACCTGCCCCCGTTGCTGATAGAGTCTTCCCTTATGCGGATCTTCGTTCTTCTTTTGGCGCCCATCGCGGCCACGGCGCAGGATTTTCTCGCGCTCGGCGCCGCCGCCGAACCTGCTCCTGAACGAATGCTGGCGGCCTATCTCAAAAGCGCCGCAGCGAGACAGTTGGCCGAGCGCAAGGCCGAAGTTGCCGCCATCGGAACGAAGGAAGCCTACGAACGCCGCAAAGAACGGATGCGCCAAGCCGCGCTCTCCATGATCGGCGGCCTCGACGATCCGCGTACGCCGCTCAATGCTCGCGTCACGGGAACGCTGGTGCGAGACGGCTATCGCGTCGAGAAACTGGTCTACGAAAGCCGTCCGCGATTCTTCGTCACGGCGAACCTCTACGTTCCCACCACGGGTCGCGGACCATTTCCCGCGATTCTCCATCCGGTGGGCCACAGCACTTCGGCGAAGAATCGCGCCTTCTATCAGAAGATATCCATCGCGCTCGTGAAGACCGGATTCGTGGTGCTCATCTACGATCCCATCGGTCAAGGCGAGCGCCGCATATTCTGGGACCCGGCGCTCGGCGATTCGAAAGTTGGCGGAACCACACAGGAACACTCGATGATCGGATGGCAGAGCGTGCTCGGCGGCGAAAGCGTGGCGCGCTACCGCATCTGGGATGGCATGCGCGGTATCGACTATCTGCTCACCCGCCCGGAAGTGGATCGCGACAAGATCGGCGTCACGGGATGCTCGGGCGGTGGGACGCTCACCGCCTACATCGCCGCGCTCGACGATCGCGTGAAGGCCGCAGCGCCGGCCTGCTACATCAGTTCGTGGGAACAGCAACTCGAGGGCACCGGACCGCAGGATGCCGAGCAGCAGTTTCCCGATCAACTCGTGAAAGGCCTCAATCACGCCGATTGGATCGGGCTGGCGGCGCCCAAGCCCTACCTCATCGTCTCCACCGATCAGGACTTCTTCCCGCTCGAGGGCGCACGCGCTTCGTTCCAGGAGATGAAGCGCATCTACGGGCTCTACGATGCCGAAGCCAAGATCGACTGGTTCCATGAGCCCGGCGGCCACGGCGTCCCCACGGCCAGCCGCGAAGCGATCTGCACGTGGATGAAGCAATGGCTACGCGGCGAACCCGGCGCGGTGAAGCAGCCCGAACCCGAGACCGAGCATGAAGAGGACCTCAACGTCACTCCCACCGGGCAAGTGGCCTCTTCGCTCGGAGGCGAGACGGCCAGCACCTGGAACATGCGGCGCTTCGCCAGTCGCGTTCCGGCGCGGCCCGCGCTCAGAACCAAAGAGGACGCCACCAGGTATGCAGCGTCGATCCGCAAAAAGATGCCCGCGCTCACGCGCTATCGCGCCTCCTCTGCTTCGCTCGACCTTCAGCACACTGGCCGCACCGAGCATCAGAGCTTCCCCGTCGAGTTGCTCCGTTACCGCAGCGATGACGGATTGCTCATTCCCGCCGCGCTTTGCGGGACCGGCCCCAAGTCTGCCATGTATCTCGACCCGCGCGGCAAAGCGGCGGCATTGAAAGGACCCGACGTCGCCGAACTCGTCAAGCTCGGCTACACGGTGCTCGTGCCGGATCTTTCAGGCATCGGCGAGGTGGCGTTTCGCCGGTATGACACAGCGCCGTGGGGATACCCGCAAGTGGCGTGGCTCGCCCTGATGACCGGCCGGCCGCTGGTAGGCATCCGCATGAATGACATCGTGCGCAGCGTCGACGCGTTGCGCGAACTCGGCAAACCAGCCGATGCCGTGGTCGCGATCGCACAAGGAAGGCTCGGCGTAGGGCTGCTGCACGCCGCGGCAGTCGACTCGCGCATCCATCCGATCGTGGAGCAGAGCCTCGTGTCGTACCGCGCCGCTGCGACGAACCCGATTCATCGCGATCTCGAAGACGCCGTGGTGCCGGGGGTTTTGGGCAGCTATGACTTGCCCGATCTGGCAGCCGCGATCGCGCCGCGGCCGCTCACGATCGCCAATGCGATCTCGCCGAATGGCCGGTTGCTCCTACGAGCAGAAGCACGGCGCGAATACGAGTTCGCTGCGCAGGCATATCGCGCGGCGGGCGCGGCCGGGAATCTCGAGATCGGGCTCAGGAAAGAAGGAGAAACGCTCGCTTCGGCATATCCTTTGCTCAGAAGATGAGCCACCTCCAGCAGGAAGCCGTGGCTCAGAAGAACATCTTCAACACGAACTGAATCTGCCGGTTCGTCGAAAATCGCGTCGAACTGATCGTGCCCGCCTGAGGCGTGCCGATCGAGTTGTTCGGCGGATTGAATTGCGGGGTATTGAACGCGTTGAAGAAGTCCGTGCGGAACTGCAGCCGCACGCGTTCGGTGAACGAAGTGTCCTTGATCGCCGAGATATCGAAGGTCCGCAGCGGCGGGCCAATCAGAATGTTGCGCCCCGAGTTGCCCCACGTGAACGCTGCTGGAGCGGCAAACGCTGCGGAATTGAAGTAGCTCGCCAGCCCTGGACTATCGAGCCGCCCACTGGTGAGCCGGTTGGGGCGCTGACTCGTTCCCGTGTTGGCCGTGCTCGCGTTCATCACGATGTCATAAGGATTTCCCGTGGACAACGTGACGATTCCAGCCAACTGCCAGCCACCGGCGAACCGGTTGATCGCCGCTCCCTGGTTCAGCCACTGCTTGCCCTTGCCGAATGGGAGCTCGTAGCCGTAGCTGGTCACGAAACGATGCCGCACATCGGTATCGGAGAGACTCTTCTCGGCCGCGCGATTCCGCGCGTCTTGCGCCATGCCGAAGCGCCCCACGTTCGGCGTTCCATTGGAAAGGTCCGATTCACCGTCGCTGATCGTCTTGGCCCACGTGTAGGAAGCCAGCAAATAATAACCTCGTGAGGACCGCTTCTGCAATTTCCATTGGCCCGAGTGATAGGTGGAGTTGCCGATCGAGTCGCCCACCGTCACCGTAACATTCGGCGCCACGGAGAACAGTGGCCGGCGCTGTGCAATCGCCGTGGAGCCCGGCAGCGGCTGATTCGGATCGGTCCCGATCAGCAAGTGCGTTCCCTTGCTGCCCACGTACGACGCATCGATCAACCAATCGCGGCCGAGTTCCCGCTGGATACTCACGTCCCACTGCTGCGCATACGCCGGCACGCCGTAGGGAACGATGAATCGATAGAGCCCCGAAGGATTCCTGAGGTCGAGCGGAGCGGCCGCGGGAACTCCATCGCGCAAGCGCGCCTGCGGTGCGGCAGTGGTGGAGTAGACCACGTTTTGCGTGAACGCGTTCGGCGGATTCTGAATCGGATTGCTGCCGTTGCCGCCGAACTCTTCGATGTACGAAATGCCGTAGCCGGCGCGCAGCACGGTCCGCGTCGAATCCGGCAACCGGTAGGCCAGGCCCAGCCGTGGCGCGAAGTTTCGCGGGTTCGATTGCCGCAGTCCACGGCCGAACGGACTCGCCGAGGCCAGCACCACGCGCCCGGTTTGGAAATCCAGCATGCTCATGCGGTCATGCACTTCGTACCACGGCGTATAGAGGTCATAGCGAACGCCGTAGCTCAGGCTGAGCCGCGAGTTCACCTTGTAGTCATCCTGCAGGTAAGCGCCGAACTCGATGTTGCGCCTGCCCACGCCTCCCTGAATCTGTCCGCGTGTGATGGTATCGGGCAAGCCCAGAAGAAAAGAGGCGATCGCCTGCCCGCCTCCAACGCCGGTCTGGCTGGTCCAATTCGGAGAGAAATTGAACGACCCGGCCGGCTGCGCTGAAATCAGAAAGTTGTTGCGGCGCAGCCTGCGGAAATCGCCTCCGGCCTTGACCGTGTGGCGTTGCCGGGTATAAGTGACGTTGCCCACATACTGGAACACGGTTTGTGCCGAGAAATTGGGCACGCCGGTGGTGGGCCCGAACGCCGTGAGTCCCGGGATGGTGAGCGCAGTGGCCGACACTACCCCGACTCCGCCTGCCACTCCGGGAACCTGCAGTGCGGACGCGGCAGCATCGCCCGCTCCCAACGGAAGGCCGCGGAAGTTGAAGCGCGAAAGCCCCAGCCGCCCTTCGAGCACCAGGGTGGGCTTCAACAGGTAGGTCAGGTTGTAGGCGAAGTTCTGCGCGCGCAAGTCAATGTTGTTGCCGCGGCCGCCTCCGCCGAACGGATTCTTGGCTGTGGTCAGATCGTTGGGAAATGCCTGGCTCGAGCTATCGGTGGAGTAGCGGCCGAACATGGTTCCACGATTGCCGAGGCTGGCGTCGATGCGAATGTCGCCTTGGTCGCCCTGGCGGCTCCACTTGGGATTGTTCAGAAAGTTGAGAGCGATCCCGCCGGGGTTGGTGTTGGGTATCGGATAGAAATCGAGGAAGCGAAGCGAGACTGGATCGAAGCGGCTGGCCGGGATGCGGCGGTCGGCGAACGGATCGCGGGTTACGCCTCCGCCGGCCGGATTGGCGCGCGTCGTGGCGGGATCGTAGATTACTGGAAACAGCCGGTTGGTGAAGTCGCCCGTTCGTGCTTCTGCGGTGGGTACCGACGTCAGAAAGGTCAACTCGCGCCGCATGCGCGCGCCCTGGTAGTCGCCGAAGAAGAACACACGGTTGCGGATCACGGGTCCGCCGAAGGTGCCCCCGAACTGATTTTGGCGAAACGCCGGCCGGGCGCGGCCGGAAGCGTTGTTGAAGAAGTCATTTCCATCGAGGTTGCTGTTGCGGAAGAACTCGAACAGGTTGCCGTGAAAATCATTCGACCCCGCTCGCGTTTGGACGTTCACCACTCCGCCGGCGGCTCGCCCGAATTCAGAAGAAAAGTTGCCGGTGGCGACCTTGAACTCCTGGATCGCGTCGACCACCGGAAGAATCACCACGCCACCGAAGTTCCACGCGCTCTCGTTGTTGTCCACGCCGTCGAGAACGAAGTTGTTGTAGAGCGTGCGCATGCCGTTTGCGGTGAAGTTGGTGGGCCCGCGGAATTGATTGATCACCAGATTGTTCTGCGTGTCGCCGGTTGCGCCCGTGGTGGTGCCGCTGGTGAGCTGAATGAGCTGGGTGAAATTTCGCCCGTTGAGCGGGAGCTGCTCCACTTGGCGGCGTTCCACCACTTGGCTGATCTCGCCGTTGAGCGAGTTGACGAGCGGCGCCTCGGCCGTCACCGACACCCTGTCGGAAACCTGGCCGACGCGGAGCGTGATCTCGAGCCGCGCCTGCTGGTCCACCTGCAGGGTGATGCCTTCCTGCGAGAAGGCGTCGAAGCCGGCGTTCTCGACGCTGACCCTGTACTGTCCCAATGGGAGCGAAGCGAAGAGACATTCGCCGGTGTTGCCGGTCAACTGGTCGCGCGTGTAATTGGTGTTCTGGTTGACCACGGTGACCTTCGCACCGGCGATAGCGGCTCCAGAGGAATCCCGCACCAGTGTGTAAAGAGTGGCGGAGACGGCTTGCGCGAATGCGGAACTCGCCGCCGCGGCGAGGAGAATGGCAATTGTTAGGGAACGCACGGATTCGATGCTATCGAACCCACCTGCCGCGCGCAATCGCCTCGCGGCGTGGCTCCGAATCTACGCCCCCCAACCTCGCGCTTCACCCCGCCGACACCATCATCGACTCGCAGGCCAGTTCCACGCGGGCAACGCCGCTTCCCTTCGAGACGCTGACGATACTCAGTCCTCGAAGATCGATCTTCGGGGACGAATGACCGGAGCCGGGAGCCAGTTGTAGCGTTCCATTCTTCGTCGCGGTTTGCGGCGATCCGGCGAGGGTGGCCTCGTGCCAAGCCCACATCTCGACTGCTTGCGCGGCCGGAAGCTCCAATACGAGGTTGGGAACTTCGCTTCCGGTCGGCTCGAAAGCCGGCGCGGTGCTCGATCCCACATAGAGACCCTTGGTCTTGGTCCGGATGGCGAACGGCAAGATGCGTTTCACATGAGCGCAGTCCTTTTCCAGGCCCTCGATGGCCAGGCGAAACGAGCCCGTACGTAGTGGCCCGAATGAGCCTCCGTGCACCCCCGGATTGACCTTCTCCTGGCCGATCACTTCGGTGAACTGTTCCGGAAGAATCCCGAGCCTCAGGTAGCCATTGCCAATGGCCGGACTCAACTCGGGGATGCCGATGGACGCGATCAGGGCGTTCAGAAAGCGAAGCCGAAGCACCGATTGAAGCGATGAGTTCATCGCGATGATCGCTCCCGATTTCCTCGCGCCTTCCGCCGTGGATTTGGCGATCCACCGAAAGACATCGGAAGATGTCCCGGCGCCGATGGAGAAGTTCATGGGCCTTCCGGCGGCACGCGAACCACCCGTCAGGCCCACGCTGTCGAAATCATGGATGCGGCAGGCGATCCGCCCGTCCAACTCCAGAAGATGTTGGGTTTGCCCGAGTTGTTGCTTGCCCATTGCGATAGCTCCTTTACCGAATCCTTCCCGTCGAACTGTCTCTTACGAGAGTTCCATACGATCTTGAAGGATTCGCGCCAAGAAGATGTCGCGGAGTTTCGAAGATTTTGTAAAAAAGCGAACGGACTCGCCTCAGGACGCCTGCAGCACCTTGCCCGGCACGGCAGCCGCCACTGCCTCCACGGGATGCCCCACTGCGATCACATGCGTCAGCGCACCCTTCTCGTCGAGCACCAAATTCCGCGTCCAACGTAATCTGCGGTACACACCAGAGCGCGTCTTCCAAGTCTGATCCACTGTCGGCAGAGCCACGCGATGGCTGTCGGTGGCGAAGTTACGGTCGAGCATCTGGAACTCGGACTGCGCCTGTCCGGCTTCGGCGCCCTGCAGGAACATCTGCCAATACGGCGTGAGCCGGATCTCGGCCGCCGAGTAGCCCAGAATCTGCTCCGCTGTTTCGCTCATCCGCACCACGCACCCGCGGCTGTCCATGGCAAGGAACACGGCCGGGGCAAAATCGAGCAGGTTCGTCAGGAACCGCACTTCCTCGCGGTAAAGCGGCTCGCTGGGACTCTGCGTATTGGATGCCCGTGCAAACGCGATGTAACCATGCTTGCGCCCGAAGCGGTGAAAATGCAGATACACGTCGAGCCAAATGCGGCTTCCGTCGCGATGCATCGCCCGCACCCGCGCGTGCGAAAAACGCTCCGTCGATTGCGCCGCTTGTAACTGCAGCCCTGGTTCGAAGGGAAGGATGCACTCGAGTCCCTGCCCCCGGAGCTCACGGCGCGAAAATCCCAACATTTCGCGGCAGCGATCATTGCAATCGACAATGCGCAGGTGCCGATCGGTGAGAAACACGCCATCGGTCGAAGCCTCCACCGCCGATTGCCACCAGCGTAGCCGAATGCCTGGACGCAAGGCGCTACGCTCGGCATACAGCAGACTCAGGATGCAAGCAGCGGCGAGCGCCGTGGCCGCGCCCCAACGCTGGACGCCTGGATCGCGAAACGCCGGGTGAGCGTGCCAGGCGCCGTTGAGACACCAGACACTCCAACCGAACGAAGCCAGCGCCAAGACCAGGCTCGCGCGCCCCGCCAACAGTGCCACCCGATGAGGTACCACGATGTGCATGAACGCCTTATTCTCTCTCTCCCGTGATCGCCTGGACATAGGGGCTTCGTACTGGGACTGCCCCCCGGTTCGGCCTCCAAAAGTTTGCAGGACGAATCTTCCAGCAGCCAATGGTAGCAGAGACTATCCTGTAGGTTCGGCTTTCGATGCTCGTCCGCACGCTTCGCGCGATTCCCCTGTTGCTATTGTCCCCGCTACTGGTTGGGATCCCGCTCATCGCTGTCGCTCTAGCGGACCTGCTCTGGATGGTGGCCGGCCGCAAGCGCGCTCCGGCGGACTCGCGCCCGCGAACCGATGCAGCCTCGGTGGTGATCCCCAACTGGAACGGCCGTGACCTGCTCGACAAGTACCTCCCGAGCGTGGTGGAAGCGCTGGCCGGCAACGCGGAAAACGAAATCGTGGTGGTGGATAACGGATCCACTGACGGCTCGGCGCAGTTCATTCGCGAGCGGTTCCCTCAGGTCAATGTCGTCGCGCTGCCGGAGAATCTCGGCTTCGGCGGCGGATCGAATGCCGGATTCCGCGCCGCCCGCAATGACGTGGTGGTGCTGCTCAATTCCGATATGCGCGTGGCGCCGGATTTTCTGGCGCCGCTGCTGGCCGGCTTCAGCGATGAGACGGTGTTCGCCGTATCGTGCCAGATCTTCTTCTCCGATCCGCAGAAGCCGCGCGAGGAAACCGGACTTACCCAAGCCTGGTGGAAAAATGGCTGGCTGCGCGTACGCCACCGGCTCGACGACAAAGTCGACCGGCTGTTCCCGTGCTTCTACGGCGGCGGCGGATCGTGCGCCTTCGATCGCCGGAAGTTTCTCGAGCTCGGCGGCTTCGACGAGTTGCTGAAGCCGTTCTATCTCGAAGACACCGACCTCGGCTTCGGAGCATGGAAGCGCGGCTGGAAGGTGCTCTATCAGCCGGCGTCACACGTCTGGCACGAGCACCGCGGCACCATCGGCAAGAAGTTCTCGCGTGAGTTCATAGACAACGTGGTGCGCAAGAACTTCGTGCTGTTCGCCTGGAAGAACATCCACGAGCCAGGCCGCATCTTCTCGCACTTTGTCTTCGCCTGGGCAGGAGCCTTGCTCTCGCTGCCGTTCGGCAATTCGCTCGAGCGCCCGAACTTGTCCGCGCTCGGCCGCGCATTCCTGCAGCTTCCCGGCGCGTTGCGCTCGCGGTGGCGCGCACGGAGCTTGGCGGCGATTTCCGACACGGAAACTTTCCGCCGCCCGCTGGGAGGCTACTTCCGAGACCGCTTCGCCGCGCTGCCAGTCAAGCCCGAGCGGCTAAACGTACTCTTCGTCTCGCCTTATCCGATCTGCCCGCCCGTACACGGCGGGGGCGTGTTTATGTTTCAAACATGTTCCGAACTCGCCCCTCTGTGCCGTCTCCACCTGCTCGTGTTGGTGGATGAACCCAAGGAGATCGCGCCGCATGACGACTTGGCGGCGAAGTGCGGCTCGGCCGAGTTTCTGGTTCGCCTCGAAGGTCAGACGCACAGCTTCGGAGCCGTGAATCCGCATGCCGTGGTGGAGTACCAAAACGGCGATCTCGAGTGGCTCATCCACCGGCAGATCTACCTCCAATCGATCGACGTGGTGCAGCTCGAGTACCTGCCCATGGGCCAGTATCGCTGCGAGTTCCGCCGCATTGCTCAGATCCTGTTCGAGCACGATCTCTACTTCCAGTCGATCGGCCGCCAGCTTCCGCACATGCGCGGAGCGATGAAGCGCGCCGCGGCTTCCTACGAGTACTTGCGCTCGCTGCGCTATGAGCTCACCGAGCTCCCGCGCTTTGACCGCGTGCAAGTCTGCAGCGCCTCCAACCGCGACTACCTGCTGCAATTCGCACCGGCGCTCGCCCCGCGCGTGGACCACGAGCTTCGCGCCGGCGTCACCGCCTCCGCTTATCCCTGCCGCTTCGATGGACGCAAGCCGAAGACCATGCTCTTTCTCGGCAGCTTCCGCCACTTGCCGAATCAGGAAGCGCTCTACTGGTTCGTGAATCACGCTCTGCCGCACGTGATGGCAGGATGTCCGGAAGCGCGGCTGGTGGTGATTGGCAGCGATCCCCCGCCCAAGTACTCGCTCCCCGATTTCGGCGAAGCGATCGACCTCCGCGGTTACGTCGACGACATCCTCGCCCCGCTCGGCGAGTACGCAGTGTTCATCTGCCCTATCCTGGCCGGATCCGGAGTCCGCGTGAAGCTGCTCGAAGCCTTCGCGAGCGGGATTCCGGTGGTCTCCACCATGGTGGGCGCGGAAGGCTTGGCCGAGCGCGACGGCGAGGTCTGTGCGCTGGCTGACAATCCGACCGAGTTCGCCCAGCACATCCTCGACTTATTTGCCGATCCCGCCAAGGCTCGCGCCATGGCCGAGCGCGCGCGGCGCCTGGTGGAAGAACACTGGGACATGCCCACACTCACCCGCCGTTTGGCCCAATCGTACGCGGAAACGGTCGCTAAAAAACGTTCCACCCAGTGATCGGATTCTCCCGGAGAATCCGTATCGTACTTCGTGGGGGTGCGTTCGAAAGCCGGCTCAAAATCGGATGAGCGGTTTTCCCTCCCGTTGGCGCTTATAGAGTGGGAGCAATCGTGCGAGTCATTATTGTCGGCGGTGGCATCGGCGGTTTGACGGCCGCCATTGCCCTGCGAGCAAGAGGAATCGAAGCCGCGGTGTTCGAGCGTGCCCAGGGAGCCGCGGACGTGGGCGCTGGGATCTCTCTTTGGCCCAACGCCATGAAGGCACTGAGGAAGCTCGGAGTCGAGGGGCTCGACGCGATCGGGCTGGCGAACATCGAAGGCGCCGTCAGAAACCAAAGCGGCCGCGTGTTGGCGCGGACCTCGGCGCGAGACATGGAGTCGAAACTCGGCGGCGGCATGATCGTCTTTCACCGCGCCGAGCTCGTCGCCGCTCTCACGCGCGCCGCCAGCGGAGTCCCGGTCTGTTTCGGCCAGGAACTGGCCAGCTTCGAGTGCCGTCCGGATGGTGTGATCGCGCGGTTTCAGAGCGGAGCCTCGGCCGCCGGTGACGTGCTGGTGGGCGCCGACGGGCTGCGGTCCGCGGTGCGGGCGAGTCTCGGTACTCCTGGCAAGCTGCGCTACTCAGGCTACACCGCGTGGCGCGCCGTGGTCCCGTTCGACGCCCGGCGCTTCGTGCCCGGCGAGACATTCGGACAAGGCCGCCGGTTCGGATTCATCCCGATTCACGGCGGGCGCGTCTATTGGTACGCCACGGCCAACACGCCGGAAGGCGAGCGCGATCCGGAATCGGGTCCGGTGGATCGCCTGCTCGCGGACTTCGGCGATTGGCACGCTCCGATTCCGCAATTGATAAAGGCATCGCGGAGCGGTCCGGTGTTGCGCAACGATATTTACGATCGCGACCCGGCGCCCGCCTGGGGATCAGGCCGTGTGACGCTGCTCGGTGACGCAGCGCACCCGATGACGCCGAACCTCGGACAAGGCGGCTGCCAGGCGATTGAAGACGGGCTCGAACTCGCCCGGTCTCTGGCGGCCCATCGCGACCCCGGCGATGGCTTGCGTGCCTACGAAGCGGCGCGGATCGCGCGTACAGGTCCGATCGTGATGGCTTCGCGCCGCTTCGGCGCGGTGGGCCAATGGACCAACCCAGTGTTGTGCTGGCTCCGTGACCAGGCGCTTCGGCTCACACCGCGGAGCATGGCGGTGAAGAACCTCATCCCGATCGCCGGCTACGAAGGCCACCTCGCCGACTGATACGTTGCTGATCCCGCAGTAGACTTGCCCTGTGGGGCAGGCTTCAGCCTGCGCGGGACTTCAGTCCCGCCATAGCGCATGCCACCATAGAATCTTGCGCTTCCTGGGGCTCTCCCGCATCGCTGCACTGTTCTCCGTCTCGTTGCTGGCCCAACCACCCGAGCGGCGCGACTCCGTCATCGTCACCGGCGCCTACCAACCCATCGCGACCGAAGAATCCGACCGCCCCGTACGCTCCACGCCCGTTCGCGACGACCTCCCACTCGCCGGATCCGCCGTCGACTTCCTCAATCGCGACTCCTCCGTCGACCTCCGCCAGCGCGGCCAAAACAACATCCAGACTGACCTCTCGATCCGCGGATCCACCTTCGGCCAAACACTCGTGCTGCTCGACGGCATGCGACTCAACGACGTGCAGAGCGGCCACCACAACCTCGACATCCCGGTCCCGCTCGAAACCCTCGACCGCATCGAAGTGCTGAAAGGCGCGGGCTCCACGCTCTACGGATCCGATGCCGTCGGCGGCGTGGTCCACTTGATCACCAAGCCGCCCGAGCACTCCGAGCTTCGTCTCCGCGGTGCCTTCGGCAGCTTTGGTACCAACCAACAGCGCGTCGCCGCCGCTTACGCCCGCGGCGATTTCAGCCAGCAACTCACCGCCTCGCGCGACTTCTCCACCGGCTTCATCCCCAATCGCGACTATCGCAACCTGGCGCTCACTTCGCTCACCCGCTGGAAGCGAACCGACATCGTGCTCGCCACCGCCGACAAGCCCTTCGGCGCCGAACAGTTCTACGGGAACTTCAACTCCTGGGAGCGCACCCGAACCTGGTTCGCATCGGTGCGGCAAGGCATCGGCGAGCGCACGCAAGCCGGCTTCGCCTTCCGCCGCCACACAGATCTGTTCGTGCTCTATCGCGACCGTCCGCAAGTATTCACCAATCGCCACGCCGCCGAAAGCTGGCAAGCGAACTTTCGCCGCTGGGAATCGCTGCCCGCCAACGCGCGACTGCACTGGGGCGTGGAAGCGCTCGGCGACGAAATCGCCAGCAACAACCTCGGCCATCACCGCCGCGCTCGCGGATCGGCCTACGCAGCCTACGACATTCGCGCGCTCCGCCGCTTCTCGCTTTCGCTCGGCGCACGCGAGGAGATCTATCGCTCGTTCGACAAACAGTTCACTCCGTCCATCGCCGGCGGCGCGTGGATCAACGAGCATCTCAAACTGCGCGCCAACGCGAGCCGCGCCTTTCGCTTGCCCACCTACACCGACCTTTACTACCAGGACCCCGCCAATCGCGGCACGCCGAACCTGCGTCCCGAGCGCGCCTGGAACTACGAGGGCGGTCTCGATTGGCACGCCAGTAGCCGCGTGCGCGGCGAGATAACGGTGTTCCAGCGCCGCGAGCGCGATGGCATCGACTATGTCCGCGCCACGCCCGCCGACATCTGGCGCGCTACCAACTTCCAGCAGCTTCACTTCACCGGGCTCGAAGCCGGCCTGACGCTGCGTCCACGCGAGGGACACATCGTCGAACTCGGCTACACCGGGCTGCACGGCGTGCAGAATGCGCTCTCGGGATTGCAGTCGAAGTACGCGTTCAACTATCCCACCCATCAAGGCCTTGTCACCTGGCGATCGGCGCTACCCGGTGGCCTCGCCGCGCGAGCCCGCATCGGAGCCGTCCAGCGCTTCGCCCGCGATCCCTACGCCGTCGCCGACCTCTACCTCGCCCGCACACGCGGACCCGTGCATCCGTTCGTCCAGGTGACGAACCTCACTGACCGCATCTACGAAGAGATCTTCGGCGTGCGCATGCCCGGTCGCGCCGCGCTGGTGGGCCTCGAGTGGGTGTGGCGCTGAGCGGCTACTCGCCGCGCTGTTCGATCCGGTCCAGCAGCCATTGCGCCGCCATGTCCGCCAGGCGGTTCCAGTCGGTTTCCACGAACCGTCCCGGACGCCGCGTGCGCCCGGTGCGCCCATCCACCAGCCACAGCGTCGCCTCGAACTGATCTCCGCTTCGGCTCAGGCTCCCCTCGGCCACCATGTCAGCGCCGCATTCGGCCGCGAACTCGCGCACGTCCCCGAACTTGCCCACGTATCCGAGCGCCGTGGTGGGAGCCACCAGGTCGAACGGCGCTGTTTCGCCTAGCGCGACATGGAGATCCTCGAGGAAACGATGCCCCACTGGCTCGGCCGAACGTAAGGGCAACAACAGAAGGCAACGCGCGCGCGGAACCACGGCCGGAGCTTCGCTCGACCACGTAAAGCGCAGCAAATAGCCTCCGCCTGCGTCGATCCGCACGGCTTCCCGCGCCCCTTCGGTCTGGTAATAGCGCATCAGTTTCTCGCGAAGGCGGCTCATTTCCTTGCGTACCAGCGAGTCCGCCTGAGGATCGAAATCGCGCCGCCGCAGGACGGCCTCGGCGATTTCTTTCTCCGAAGGAGGCACGGGCGCCGCCGCCAATGACCGGCCAGCCAGCCACTCGAGCAGCCGGCGCAATTGATCGGCTCGCGAAAATGTCGCCGATCCCAAGGTTCTTTCGAGGTGATCGCGAGCCACTGCGGGCGACACCGGCGGCACCGAAATCACCCGGACCCGGCCGTCCGTTTGCACCGGCTGTGGCGCCACCACAACCTCCGCTTCTTCTTCTCGGTCCAGGCTCGACAGCCGCGCACATCGTCCGCCATGCATCCTTTCCTTTATAATCTCGAAAGGGCGCATCCGCGAGCCTGCGTTGACCTCGCGGGGATAATACCGAGGTTAACCTCTACGTGTCGACACCGGAAGTGTACGAAGTTACTCACGCACTCGACGCCATCCGCCGTCAAAGCAGGATCGCACCGGGAGAACTGCGCGTGCTCGAGTACATCGTGCATGAATCGCTGGCCGGACGCGACGCCGAACTCAATCAAAAGACCATCGCCGCCGACGTCTTTGCCCGTGATTTGACGAGCTTTGATCCGCGCGCCGATTCCATTGTCCGCACCACGGCCGCCAATCTCCGTGACAGTTTGCTCGCTTACTATGCAGGACCCGGACGCGGGGATTCCGTCGTCATCGAGCTGCCCAAAGGCACCTATGCGCCCCGGTTTTCCCGCCGCGTGGCCCTTTCCCCCCGCGCTACCAGCAAGCTTTGGAGCGCCCGCGTTGCGCTCGAATCCCGCACCGTCACCGGATTTCAAACTGCAATCAATCACCTCAATGCCGTGCTCGCCGAGGCGCCGCGCTTCTCCCTCGCCCTCGCGCTCAAGGCCGAGGCCCTGGCCACGCAGGCTATCCACGGGTCCCGTCCCCGGCCTTGTCTCGAACAGGCACGGGAGTGCTCGCAGGCCGCCATCGATACCGAAGCGCCGGCTTGGCAGGCGTGGATCGCCCGCGGAGTGGTGGAATCGGCGCTCGATCTCGACTACGGCGCCGCCGCCCGATCCTACGCCAGCGCCATCGCCACCAGCCCCGAAGCGTCGTCCCACGTGTGGCACACGGCATTCCTGGTCGGCCGCGGACGCCCCGCCGAGGGCGTCGCAATCCTGCAGCGGACCATCGACCACTTCGGCTACTGTAATCCGGCTTACCTGGGCGATCTGGCCATGCTCCAGATCCTCTCGCGCGACTATGACTCCGCCAACGAGACCCTCCAAACCGCCATCGAGGCCGCGCCCCACTACCATCAGCACTACCTGAACCTCGCGATCCTGCGCGAAGCCCAAGGCGACGCCGCCGAGGCCGTGCGCGTGCTGGACCGGACGCCCCTCAAGATCCACGAGCGGCCCGTCACCTGGGGATTGCGCGCTCTGTTCGCCGGCCTGAGCGGATCGAAGCCGGTGGCCCAGCGCCGCCTCACCTGGCTCCGCGCCGCCGCCAAAACCGGCACCTACATTCCGCCTGACCAGATCGGAGCTTGCCTGCTCGGCTTGGGTGATCTCGACGGCGCGGTGCGCTATCTCGAAGCCAGCCTCGAAGAGCGCTGCCCGCTCGTGATGTGGTACCACGCCTATCCGTTCTTCAGGCACCTGCGCGGACACGCAGGCTTCGAGCGCCTGCTCGATCGCATTGGCGTGGTCCGGTATTGACTTGGCTGGCTTCTGGCAGTGGGGCAGGCTCACGCGCCGGTGTTCGAAAGAAGCCGAAGTAGTATGAGTGAGCCGGTTTCGCCTCGGGCTCAGTACCGCCGCCGAATTTCCGCGTCAGCGCTACTGGAGCCGGATACACCCCATCGCCACCGCCACCTTCCGAGCCAGTTCGCAAACCCGTCTGTCGCTCAGTCGTCTCAAAGGGCTATTCGATTCCGACAGGTTTTGCTTCAGAACCACAGTGACGTCCTCGGCTCTGGCTGCGGAATCGGCCGCCAACCCTGTCTCGCCCGCTGACAGAAGCACGTGAGTCGGAGCAGTCAGATGAATGCTCGTCGTCAGCGGGACCACGAGCACGGTGTTCGCCCGGGGATGATTATTTCTTGCGTCCGTGGAGACGATCACAACCGGGCGCTGCCCTTTTCCAGGCGGGTCGACATGCATCTGGACGAACCAGATCTCTCCGCGACGCATTGGCTTGGTGGCGTCCAAACCTACGATTCCTCATTGACTGAGATCTGAGCCAACGCAAAAGCACCCCATTGCGATTGCTCCTGCACCTCGATGTCGGTCAGGCTCGAGTAGTAGTCCGACGTTGCCTGGTCAAGCATCGCCCGCTCCTGATCGCGCCGCGCTTCCTGTAGAATCTCCTCCAGCACCGACGAGACAGACGCGGCCTTGCGCGTCACGCGAAGACTCTCGAGGAAGACTATCGCGTCGGGTGACAGCGTAAAACTCCTCTTCGTCCTACGAATCGTCATACTATTCATCGTACTTTCAATCCTACCATCGAATGGCGATCCACGCAACTGAGCCCATCCCGTGTCGCGCAAGAATCCTTTCTCCTTCCCCCTCAATCACTTCCCCGGATCGATTCTGCAAGCTCCAACGCCCCCCGCCCTATACTCGAACCGTGAGGACCATGCTGAAGCCTTCGGCCAAAACCGCCCCGTCCGGCGAACGTACGCCCGATATGCCTCCCCATGCGCGGCTTCGAGCGCGCGCTCCTCGGCAATCGCCGACCGCCGGTACAACCATCCCATCACCGCAACCGAAGCGCCCAGAGGCCACCATGCCACCGCCGCCCAACCCGCCAGCCAACACAGCAGGTACGCCACATAGAACGGATGCCGGATCCAACGGTACGGGCCAGCCGTCACCACTCCCCCGGGAACCGTTTTTTCAAAACAAACTCCCAGCCCCTTGCCTCGCGTGGCCAACACCGCCAAACAAAACAAACCCAAACTCGCCACGTACAGCCCGGCGGCCAGCCAGAAGTACACCACCGGCCTCGCCGCCAACGCTCCCAACTGCGCCGCTGCAAAAACGAACCCAAGTACGCCGGTGGCAGCCGCGCCCGCAGAAACCGGACCATCCCGCCGGAAATGTCGCGCCATCCCCCACCCAAACGACCCGAAACAAAACGAAGCCAATCCCCCGAGTACGATGTTCCTCACTTCCCTGCCCTCCGCATCATCCCGCTGTAGGCGCACAGAGTCATCTCTTCGCCGGCTTCGTTCCGCATCCGGATCCGCTGGTAGTGCCGGAACTCCACGCCGCACTCCCGCGCGTTTCTTTGATTGAGCCGCACCTGCCCGCGCGGGCAGATGGCGAACACGATGTCGGTGGCGCGCTCGGCCGCCACGTCGCACAGCTTGTCCGAGATCTGCCGCGCCACCTGGCTCCCTTCGGCGTAGCGGCGGTCCACGGCGAATCGCGAGATCTCCCCGTGCGCCCGCCATCGCAGGTCCAGATCCGGGACCATCTCCGCCAAAACGAAGCCATCGTGTTCCATTGGCAGAGTCCGCGCCGTTTCCGGACGCGTAATGGTTAGCCGCGCGCCGCCCACCACGCGCCCTTCGTCCAGGGCCACCACGATGTCGCTCATGTGGTCCACCGGCTCTTCGCCGCCAAACCCGGCGGGCAGGTTTTCGTTGTGGAGCCGATAGGCCTGGTCTCGTAGTTCGAAGTACTCGCGGAGCAGCGCCGGATCCTTCGTGACCGTGATTGTAAATGGAAGTACCGCGTTCATGCCCGCTCAGCGGAACGGGCAGGCGCATTTGGTCGAGGAATACTTTGACCAAAATCGAGCGGCGGCTACGCGGATCGGGTGGTCCCGTTACTCGCATGTGAGTGCAATTGATCTCTTCCGCAAGGCAACGCGCGGCAGGGATACTTGGGATCAGATCAACCAACTGGAGGTTCCCTCGAAATGAAGAGACTACTGTTTGCGCTGGCGTCCGTCGTGTTCGCGCAGCCACCCGACGGGCGCGATGTGTCCACGGCGGTCCCGATCACGTTCGGACAAGCGGTCGACGACATCGTCGATCTCGGTACCAAGCCGCGTCAGATCTACAAAGTCACCATGGGTCGTGGCCAGAGGGTCAGCGGAACAATGACGATTCCGTCCAGCCGTCCCGCGGCCTACATCGGCATCTACCTGTTTCCCCCAACCACTCGTACCCTCGCCAATCTCAGTTGTGGCGACGACAACAACGCCCTCGCTTACGGCTCTGACGGCGGTACTCGCGGCGTCAGTTTCGATTTCCTCGTCCCCGCCGAGGGCGACTACTACGTAGCTGCCTGTGTTCGCGACGGCAACGGCGTTCAGTACCGTCTTCAGGTGAACGGCGAGGGCGCGCCCATCGCCACTTCGCTTCCCGCACAGGCAGGATGTCTCTTCGGGCAAGTGGACTTCATCGAGTACTCGCTCCGCCTCATCGCCATGAACCTGCCGGACCGTCTCTCGATCGGAGGACAAGAGGTCTGTGCCACCTGCACCGCCAAGCCCCCGATCTACGAGCCCATCGTCACCAAGATGGAGAACGCCATGCGCAACGGGCTCAAAGTGGAAGCCTGCTACGACGACAAAGGCAACATCTTCAAATTGAAGCTGCAGCGCTAGCCCGTGGGCTGGATTCGCTGAATGAGTCAGGCTCCGGCCTTTGAGTCAGGCTCCAGTTTGTGGGGCAGGCTTTCAGCCTGCGGCGGGACTTTCAGTCCCGCCACTCGGTCGCAGCGCACATTGGCGCTCCCCCCAAAAAAGTTGACCAAAACGCGCCTGCCGCTCCGCGGATCGGACGAGCAGCAACGCTCGTGATCGAATTCGGCCGCGTCTCATCACACGACGTGAGTCGAAATCGATCACTTCCGCTCGTCAGAGTACGAACGGATACTTGATGGAAACACCACAAGCGCTCTGCCATGAGCGCGCTCACAGGAGGTTCACATGAAGAAATTGCTTTGGTTGGCGCTGCCTTTGGCAAGCGCGGTGTTTGGGCAGGCGGACGGAAATGACATCTCGACCGCAGTCCCGATCACCCTGGGCCAAGTCACGAACGATATCTTGGACGAACGGACGAAGCCACGACAGATCTACAAGATCTCGTTGGCTCGTGGGCAAAGGGTGCGGGCTACGGTAACCCTCCAGCCCACCGCAAGTCCAGCACGGATTGCGGTTACCTTGATCGAACCGGAGCGACGAACGCTCTCGTCGTGCAACTGGGGTTGCGATGCACGTGGTCTGGCCAACGACTACACGGAGGGGCGGGGCGTCTCCTGGTTATACCAAGTCGCAACCGGAGGTGACTACTACGTCGGGGTGTTCACAGGTTCCGCGGGAGTCAACTTCCGCCTCGAGGTGACCGCCGACGGAACACCCATCGTCACCCCCCTCCCCGCCCAAGCCGGCTGCGTCTTCGGACAAGTCGACTTCGTCGAGTACTCCCTCCGCCTCGTCGCCATGGGCCTCCCTGACCGCCTCTCCATCGGCGGCCAGGAGATCTGCGGCAACTGCACCGCCAAGCCTCCGCTCTACGAACCCATCGTCCGCGAGATCAAAGACGCCATGCGCATGGGCGTCAATGTCGAGGCCTGCTACGACGACAAGGGCAACATCTTCAAAGTGAAACTCCAACGCTGATGTCTGCCCAAGCCGAACAGATCACACAACTCCTGCACCAGGTCCGCGGGGGCGATCGCGCCTCCGCGGATCGCCTGCTCGAAGCCGTCTACTCGGACCTGCGCGGCCTCGCCCGCCACTACATGTCCGCCGAACGCGCGGGCCACACGCTGCAGCCGACCGCGCTCGTCCACGAAGCCTACCTCAAGATCTTCGCCGGCGCTCCGGTCGACTGGAAGTGCCGCGCTCACTTCTTCGCCGTCGCCGCCTCGCAGATGCGCCGGGTCCTCGTCGATCACGGCCGCGAGTTCCGCGCGGACAAGCGCGGACACGGGCTCAAGATCTCGCTCGAAGACGCGCTGCACGCATCGCCGTTGGCCGAGTGCGAGATCGGAGAAGTGGACCAGATGCTCGAGCGTCTCCAGCGCGTGGACGCCGAAGCCGCTCGCGTAGTGGAGCTGAAGTTCTTCTCCGGACTTGCTGACCGCGAAGTGGCCGAAGTGCTCGGCGTATCGCACTCCACCGTGCGGCGTCATTGGGAATTCGCGCGGGCGTGGCTGGTTCGCCACATGGCCACTCCGCCAACGGGTCCGGGCGCTCCGGCTCGAAAGAAAGTTTGAGCAAAAACCGCCGCGGTCTCCGCTGAGCGTATGTCTACCGGCTGACTACTACTGAACGAGGACACCAAAAACATGATCGCGAAATCCGTTTGCTTCTTCCTTCCGCTGGCACTGGCGGCGCAAGCGCCGAAGCCCGCGCCGGCGCCCGTTGCCAAGCCTCCGATCGCCCGCGCCGCCGCGGCCGTTGCGCCGTCGATGGTCGACACGGTGATCACGCTCGTCAAGAACACGATGTCGGAGGGGCTGATCCTCAAGACGATCCAGGCCGGAGGCCAAGCCATCAATCTCGCGCCTGCGGACGTGCTGAAACTCACGCAGGCTGGAGTCTCCGAGAAGATCATCACCGCGCTGATGGATCCCAAGTCCGCCGTTGCGGCCGCTGCTCCCGCTCCCGCTGCGCCGGTTGCGCCGGTGGTGAATGCCATCGCGCCCGCGGCCGCCGCCCCCCCCACGGGCCAAGCCACTCCCTTCCCGCCGCCGCTCGCCAACGCGCCCGTGGCGAACAACAAGAAGCGCCGTCTCGCGGTGACCCCATTCGACTACTCGGCCGTCAAGACATGGGTCACCTACTGGTTCCAGAACGACGTCAACATCGGCCAGGGCATTCGCGCCATGCTCACCGCGCGCATGCATCAATCGAAGAACATCATCCTGCTCGAACGCGCCAAGACTGACGACCTCATGAAGGAACAGGACTTCGGCGCAACCAACCGCGTCGCGCAAGGCAGCAAGGCCAAGATCGGCAAAATCACCGGCGCCGACGCGATCCTGTTCGGCGATATCGTCATCTTCGGGCGCGACGACAAGACCAAGCGCAAGGGGATTGGCGCGGCCATCGGCGGCACCCTCGGCGGAGCCATGACCTTCAACAAAGAAGAGAAGGCTGTTGTCGGGATCAACCTCCGCATCGTCGACGCCGAGACTGGCGAGGTGATCGAGACCGCCGAAGCGCGCGGCGAATCTTCGCGCAAGAGCAAGAACTGGGGTGGGCTCCTCGGCACTTCCGGCGGCGGCGCGGCTGTCGGGTCCGACATGACCAGCACCAACTTCGAGGAGACCATCATCGGCGAGGCAACCTCGGACGCGGTCAACAAGACCATCGCCTGGCTCGACCAAAAGATCCCGATGCTCGCCGGCAAGAATCGCAACATCGATGGCCGCGTGGCCAACTTCACCGGGACGCAGATGTACATCTCGGTGGGCGCAAACGACGGCGTGTTATTGGGTGACCGCTTCGAGATCCACCAGATCAACAACGAAGTGATCGATCCGGAGACCAAGCAGGTGCTCGACAAAGAGACGGTGAAGGTGGGCGAGTTCGTGGTGCATCAGGTACGCGAGAAGATCGCCATCGGGCAGTACGGTGGCCAGCCGATCTCGATGCAGTATCCGAAAGGCTACGCCGCGCGCCTCGTGTTGCCGCCTCCGCCGGCGGAGCAGAAATGAGAACCGCCGCACTCCTCGCGACGCTCGTCCTATGTGGGGCGGGCTTCAGCCTGCGCGGGACTTCAGTCCCGCCGCCCGTGGCAATGCATGCGAGCAGCACTGAGGTACCGGAACGCGACTCCAGCCAACTCGCGGACCCCGGCAGCGGGACTGAAGTCCCGCGCAGGCTAAAGCCTGCCCCACAACCGGAAGCGCTGCAACTCGAGTTCGACGAACTCACCGCCGCCGCCACCGCGACGCTCGACACCGTAGCCGCACTCGAACGCAACGCCCGCGCCCAAGGACACCGCCTCCACCCGAGCCTCGTCGCACAGCGCGCGCTCGTCGAGTCTTTCATGGACTCCGCCGAGCGCGCCCTCCGGCAGAGCGAGTGGGCCATTCTCCGCGAGCGCCTGACCCGCGCCCGCGCAGCCATCGAACGTTTGAACCGGATGCTCTGAGGCACACATGAAAACCAACCTCTTCGAGTTGTGGGGCAGGCTTCAGCCTGCGCGGGACTTCAGTCCCGCCAGTCCAAAAGTCCGCACAGTCTGAGGCACCCATGGAAACCGAGCGATTCCTCCGTCTCCGCCAAATCTTCGACCAAGCGCTCCAAGTCGCCGAACACGAGCGCTCCGCCTTCCTCGAATACCACTGCGCAGGCGACCCCTCGCTGCTCGACGAAGCACGCCAACTACTCGCCGCCCACTCGGCCGCCCGAGCCCAATCCATGGGACCCGCGCCCACGCAGCAGCCTGCCTACCTTGTCGGGCCGTACCGCTTAATGCAGCAACTCGGCGAAGGCGGCATGGGCGCCGTCTATCTCGCGCTCCGCGACGACGGCGCCTTCCGCAAGTACGTCGCGCTCAAGCTGCTCCGCCGCGACCAGGTCTCCGAAGATCTCGTCCGCCGCTTCCATCAGGAGCGGCAAGTGCTCGCCAATCTCGATCACCCCAACATCGCCCGCATTCTCGATGGCGGGCAGACGCACGAAGGCCTGCCCTACTACGTGATGGAGTACGTGGAAGGCATGTCGCTCGACCGCTATTGCGATGAGCGCAAGCTCGGCCTCGAGGGCCGCATCGCCCTGTTCCGCCAGCTCTGCCAAGCCGTGCAATACCTGCACGAGAACCTCGTCATCCACCGCGACCTCAAGCCTTCCAACATCATGGTCACCGCCGACGGCGCCGTGAAGTTGCTCGACTTCGGCATCGCCAAAATGCAGCTTCCAGCCGCGGCCAACGTGGACATCACCGGACCCTTCGGCCGCATCATGACGCCCGGCTACGCGAGTCCGGAACAGATCTCGGGCGCGCCCCTCACGCGCGTATCGGATGTCTACTCGCTCGGCGTAATCCTCTACCACATGGTGACGGGCCGGTTGCCGTTCGCCGATCCGGCGGCCAAGCTCGATCACGATCCACCCGTGCCGAGCGCCAACATCCGCGAGGACATCCAGCGCACCGCCGAGACCACGGCGAAGCTGCGCCGCCGCATCGTGGGCGACTTCGACAACATCGTCTTGCGATGCCTCAGGACGAATCCCAAGCATCGCTACCAAACCGCTGCCGAGATCTCGGAGGATCTGCAGCGGTTCCTCGAGGGCAAGTCAGTGCTGGCGCGCCAGGCGCCCATCACGGAAAGGGCGGCCAAATTCGTGAATCGGAATCGCATCCCCGTCGCCGTGGCGATGCTCGTGTTGCTGCTCGGCGGCTTCGGCACCTGGCAGGCAGTAGAGGCGCAGATGCAGACGCGGCGCGCCGAAGCGCGCGAGGGCGAGATCGCGCGCCTGCTCGATTCGCTCGACCGCGCCTCTGACAAAGGTCAGCCTAGCGCGCGGCTCGACAGCGTGCGGCGGTTGCGGCGCGCACTCGAACAGGACTTCACGGCCGCCTGGTCCGCGAAGCCCGGCTTCACGCAGCAGCGCCAGACTCTGCTTGACCGTGGCGTCCGCTATCTCGACTCGGTGCGGCCCTACGCCGCGCAGGATCCCATGCTCGCATCGGAACTCGCCGGCGCTTACCAGCAAGTGGGTGTGCTCTATGAACCCGGATATCGTGACTACGCGCTGAGGGCCTTCAACAACGCAGCCATCGTTTTGAACGGCGCCTCAGGAGGAGACCCGTCCCAGGGGCAGTACCGGGCGCAATGGCTGTTCCTGGCGGGGCGGATTCGAGGCTTGGGGGGATCGGTGCCGGTGTATCTGTCGGCACCCATCGGAGGTTCGGAGGCCCCCAAGCCCTCGCGTCCTGGCTATAACAATCCACTGCCGCCGCAGGAGCGGACGCGCGATACCGAGCCCACCGAAACACGCGCGGTTGCGGTGCCGGAACCAGCAGCGGTCGTCATCGCACCCGCCGACCGCGCCGCCTACGAAGAGCTTCGTGGAAAGCTCATCGACGTCACCGCCAAGGCGGCCACGGTGGCCGAGACGATGAACCAACTCGAAGAGAACTCGCGCCGCATCGGGCAACTGGTGCATCCCGACATCCGCGCCAATCATACGCGGATGAAGATTGCGCTCGAGGTAGCGCGCAAGGAACTCGAACGCGGCTCCATCGCCGGGGCGCGAGAGAACCTCGAGATCGCCGAGGCCTGCGCGAACCGGGTATTGAAGTCCGGGGGAAGATAGCCACGATGAAACGGTTCCTGCTCTTGGCGCCAGCCTCGCCTTTCCCCGGGGACTGGTGATCGACGGACAGAGCCGCCTCTATTTCGGCGAATTCCTCAACGGCGTCATCCGGATGCTGACTCCCGTTCCCTAGCCCGAACGCCGGGTCAAGGCGATAATGGTTGCTACCGCATGAAGACCGCGCTGCTCCTCCTCGCGCTCGCTGCCGCCGCATTCGGCCAAACCGCGCCCCGCCTCGTGGACGCTCATGTCCACCACAACGGCCGGGTCGATTTCCTCAACGCGCTCCTCGAGCGGCTCGACAAGCATCAGGGCATTGCGTTCCTGCTGGTGAAACCCGAGCACCTGACCCAGGTCACCGAGTTCATGGCCAAGCACCCGGGCAAGCTGGTCGGCTTCGGCGACGTGTCACCCGACGATCCCAAAGCCCTCGACCGCATCGACGAGTTCCATCGCGCCGGCTTCCGCGGGCTCGGCGAGATCAGCCGCACCCGCAGGAACTTCGACGATCCCGCCTACACGCCCTACTACGATCGCGCGTCGAAGTACGGCATGATGCTGCTCTTCCACACGGGCGTGGTCAATCGCGGACGTCCCGAGATCGCCGAAGACGTCAGCGTCGATCGCCTCCGCGTCACGCTCATCGACGGCATCGCGCGCCGCTATCCGAAGACCATCATCATCGGAGCGCACCTCGGCAACCCCGAATACCAATGGGCCGGCGAGATCGCGCGCTGGAATCCGAACATCTACTTCGACCTGTCCGGGTCCACGCTGATCAAGAAGCAAGAGGACCTGGCGTTCTTCAAGTCGATCTTCTGGTGGTCGAGCGTGGCGAGTCCGCATACGCCCAAGGCGCAGGCGAGCGCGTTCGAGAAGGTGATCTTCGGGTCGGACGTGTTCGGCGGCGAGTTGGCCGAGTTTGACCAGTCGATCGAGCGCTACAACCGGATGCTCGATGCATGCGGCGTGTCGCCCGAGGCGCGGGCGAACATCTTCGGCGGCACGCTGTGGCGCGTGCTGCAGAGCAAGCAGTAGGGCTCGCGGCGGTTACAGCTTCTTCAGATAGATGTTGCGGAACTCCACCTTCATCGGCGGACCCACGTGCATCTGGAATCCGAGCAGCCCATCCATCTTGCGGCCCTTGGCATCCTCGTCGACCGTGACGCTGGTCAACTGGCCGTTGAGAATCTGGATCATCACATCACCCCGGGCGATGATGTGGACCGTGTTCCAGTCATTGATCTTGATGGCGCCCTTGGCGTCGTCGCCGCTCTTGATGTTGCCGATGAGGCGCGGCTTCTTGCCGTCTTCGAGCCGCGTCACCTGGCCGCGCATGGTGAGGAAGCCGCGGCCGCGCTCCTCGTAAAGCTGGCCGGTGAACACGTTGGTGAAGTCGATGTCGGCCTGGTAGCCCTTGAGCACCCATTTGCCGACTTCGGGAAGCTCCACGCTGCGATACTGGATGCCGCTGTTGGTCGAGTTCATCTTGAAGTCGACCTTCAGTTCGAAGTCCGCCGGACTGCCGCCGCGCCAGATCAGGAATGTGTTCAGCTTGATCGGCTTCTCTTTGGTCGACTCGCCGACGATGGCGCCGTCTTCCACCCGCCAGAAGTCTTTGTCGCCATCCCAGTTGTTCAGCGTCGTGCCGTCGAAGATCGCTTCGAAGCCCGCGTGATCATCGATCTCGAGCGGCTCCACCGGATTCATCCGGAAGCCGCCTTTGCCCTTCCCCTTGAATCCGCCCTTGGCGAAGTCCGGAGGCTGCGCGGGAGCGATGAAGAGCGCGAGCATGGCAAGCCCTGCGAAGGGAGCGACGTAGCGTAGTTTCAACATGGCGATTCCTGAATTATACGCTGAAGGCCACGAACTCATCGCCGGAAGGCGTGCTTTGGCGATTTCCGCCACCGCACGCAATCACCACGAATTGTTTCCCGCCAGCCATGTACGTGCAAGGCGTCGCATAGCCTCCGGCGGGGAGCTTCATCTCCCAGACGATCTGTCCGCTCGATGAATCGATGGCGTGCATCTTCTCGTCTGCCGTGGCGGCCACGAAGACGAGCCCGCCGGCCGTGGCGATGGTCCCGCCCAGCTGGAAGGTTCCCGTCTTCGTGATTCCGCGAGCCACCAGCTTGGGATACTCGCCGAGCACTTCGCGCCAGGCGAAGTTGCCCGTGGCCATATCGATCGCCGTGAGATGTCCCCACGGCGGCTTCACGCCAGGGAACCCTTCATGGTCGACGAACTTCTCGTAACCGTTGTGGCCGAAGCGAAAGCCGTCATCGGGCTTGGCGTCCACCAGCGCGATGATGCTCGGCAGCTCACTCGAGTTGACGAAGACGAGGTTCTGCGCGGGATCGAAACTGCATCCGCCCCATAGCGCGCCGCCCAGAGTGCCAGGCGAGAACATCGCCCCGCGCCGCGAAGGCGGAGGAAACGGCCCGCCCGCGTCCAACTGCCGGAACCGCGCCAGCGCGAACTTGCGGGCTTCTTCCGAGATGTCGGTGACCAGATCCTCGTTGACCTCTTGACGCGAGAACGGCTTCGGCTTGACGGCGAACGGTTGCGTGGGCGAGAGCTTCTCATCCGGCATCTCCGACCGCGAGTTCACCTTGCGCTCTTCGATCGGAAACACGGGCTTGCCGGTGTCGCGATCGAGCACGAACAGCATCGCCGTCTTGGTCACCTGCGCCACCACGTCGCGCGCGCGGCCTCCATGGCGGATGGTCAACAGCGCAGGCTGCGCGGGCAGATCATAGTCCCAGACGTCGTGATGCACGGTTTGGAAATGCCACTTGCGCGTGCCCTTGCGTGCATCGAGCGCGAGCACGCAATTGGCGAAGAGGTTGTCGCCGATGCGATCCCCGCCCCAAAAGTCGAACGAAGCCGAGCCGGTGGAGACCACCACCATGCCGCGCTTCTCATCCACGCTCATGCCGGCCCAGTTGTTGGCGGCGCCGTTGCGCTGCCATGAGTCCTTGCTCCAGGTGGCGTAGCCGAACTCGCCCGGATGCGGAATGGTGTGGAAGATCCACTTGCGCTTGCCGGTGTAGACGTCGTAGCCGCGAATGTGGCCGGGCGCTTGCGGACGCGGTCCCTCTCCGCCCCCCCCGCTCACGATCAACGTGTCTTCGAACACCACCGGCGGACTGGTGATGCGGAACTCGAGGCCGGTCATCTCGCGGTCGAACTGCGTGGTCAGGTCCACGATGCCGTTGTCGCCGAACGCTTTCACGAGTTCGCCGGTGGCTACGTCGAGGCAGTAGAGCTTGTCCTGGATCCCGGCGAAGACGAACTTCGCCTTGCCATCGCGGAAGTGGGTGACGCCTCGATTGACGCCGGGCGCGCGGCGCGAGTTCTTGAGCGGATTGAAGTTCCACAGAGGTTCTCCCGTGGCCGCGTCGAGCGCGCGCACCTGGAGCCGGGCCGTGGTGATGAACATCTTGCCGTCGATCACGATGGGCGTGCATTCGATGGTGGTGGAAGGCCGCTGCATCGCGTCGCCGGCTTTGTGCGACCACGCGACCTTCAGCTTCGACGCATTGGCGCGCTTGATCTGCTCGAGCGGCGAGTAGCGAGTCGCCGCGGAGTCGCCCGCGTAGAATCGCCAGTCGCCTGTGTCGGCTGCAGCAGGCGAGGCAAGCAAAGACGAGGACGCGAGAAGGAAAGAGCGGCGGTCAAGCGTGGAGGCGTTCACGCGGTCAGGATATCAACCTTTGCCGGACTCAGCGCGAGGCGTCTTCTCCGCTCGCGGCTCCGGCGATGGCCTTGCTCACTCCGCGCCGGGCCGAGACGCGCACGCTCGCCTATCTCGACGCCGGCCAGCGAAGCCAGCAGAGAAATGCACGAGAGAGGGAACGCGCGGCGGGCAAGCGTGGGCGTTCGCAGCGTTAGGCAACCTTTGCCGGTGTTAGCGTGACGCGTCCTCTCCACTCGCGGCTCCGGCGATGGCCTTGCTCACTCCTCGCCGGGCCGAGACCGCCACTTGCGGAAACAGTCCGCCCAAGACGAGCAGCGCGACGCACACGCTCAAGGCCCATCGCTCGCGGCGGCGGGCATCGGGCAGGTGAGGCAGAGACGCCACGCGTTGCCCGAGAAAGATGGTGGCGAACAAGCGCAGGAAGGTGATCGCGTTGATCGCGGTGGCCAGAGGCAGAGCGAGACCCAGCTTGGCATGGGACTCGATGGCGCCGTGGAACAGCAGGTCTTCGGCGACGAAGCCGAGCGTGCCGGGGAGCCCCACCAACGTGAGTCCGCAGACGGCGAAGAAGGCGGCCAAGCGGGGCATGCGGCCAGCAAGGCCGAGATAGCCCTCGGGCCACGCCACGGATGGGCATCGGACTTCCACCAAGCGGTAGACGATCGCCAGACCCATCACCGCTGTAGCCACCACGAGCCAGTGCACGGCCGCTCCGGTGATTCCTTCGGGGCTTTCGCTTTCAAGGCCGGCCAGAATGAACGAAGCCTGGCTCACCGAGAGCAGCGCGAGTATTCGGCGCGGTGAGCGTTCCGAAACTGCCAGCAGCGCCGTGGCCAGCGCCGTGACGAGCGCTACCGCACTGACTGCCGTGAGCGCCACTTTCGACTGTTCGGGGAACAATGCAACACCGAAGCGCGCGACGAACAAGGCTCCGATGTGACCGTTGGCGAGCAGACTGAGCGGCAGCAGCGGGCCCTGCTCGAATGCGGCTGGGATCCAGAAGTGAAAAGGCAGTGCGCCCTTCGATGTGAGCACGGCCAACATGAGCAGAGCGAAGGCGGCTTGCGGCGGCCCGCCGAGTTCGACGAGAGCGGCTGCGGCGGCAACGCTCCCGAGGCCTGTCAACATCACGGCCTTGGCTGGCCTCGGAACGTCTTCTTCGAACCAGCCAGCCAGGAACGGCAGCAACGTTGCGGCGTGACCCAGCGCACATACGGCCAGATGGCCAGCCGAGTAAACGGTGCTGGTGCCGGCAAGGATGACTAGCATTCCGGCAAGCGCTTTGGGCGACGCGTCGCGTACCGGCGCGGCCACGATAGTGAGCATGGTGAGCGCGGCGAACAGCACCATCGGCAACCAGCCGAGCGCGTCGACGCCGAAGATGCCAGGGATGGGCGCAGTGCCCGAGTGCATCAGCAGCGCACACGCGAAGGAGATGGAGGCGCCGGCGAAGGCTGTCCAGCGGGCGCGCCGGGCACGGCGAACGGCCCACGCAGCGAGAAGCGGAACGAGGACGGCGGCCCAGGCGAGGAGGTCGCGGAGGAATAGGTTGCGCGCGAAGAAGTTCTGGACCGGATCAGGCATCGATCCTCCGGGGATGAGGCATCGAGCGCGGACCTCGGCGAACGGGATCGAAACGGACGCAGGGCGATCCATGTTCGAGGCCGTTCCGGTCGGCGAGGACAGCGCAGGAAAAGGTCAGATCAGGCATCGATCCTCCGTGGCGCGGGAATCGGACGCCGGGCGTCGCGCGCGGGATCGAACCGGGCGAGCAGGCGTGAGAGACGCACGAGGGGTGCGGAGACGAAGCGGTCCACGATGACGTCGAATGATCCCCGTTCGAGGCCGAACCGGTAGAGCCAGAGCTGCACCGGCGCGGGCAGCCACTCTTCGAGATGCTTTCCGGTTTCGCTCAGTTGGCCTCCGGAGGCGGCGTGCATGCGGCGATAGTCGTGGAGCATGGAAGGCGCGCGTAGGAACTGCATGGTCCGCACCGTGGCATGACCCACCATGTGCGCCGTGGCGAGCCAGGAAAATCCGAGCCCGATCTCGACGAAGATGATTCCCACTTGCGTCATCGACGCGAGGGCCAGCGACGTCTTGGCGTCGGTGGCCGTGCGGTGACTGAGCGTTCCCACCAGCGCAGTGAGCAAGCCCACGGCGACGGTGGCTCCGCCGGCGACAGACGAGGTGACCAGGAGTGGCTCCGAGCGCAGCAGCAGGTACGCACCCATGTGCACCGAGATGGCGCCATAGAAGATCGCACTCGATGGCGTGGGACCTTCCATCGCTCGCGGCAGCCATCCGCAGAAAGGGATCTGCGCGCTCTTGCCCGCAGCGGCGAACAACAGCGAGAGTCCGAGCACCGTGGCAGTGGACGCATCGAGGCTGGCGGTTTGCGCGGGCCACTCGCCATGGAAGAGCGCCGACGAAGAAGTGGAGCGCAGCGCGTGGTGGAGTACGAAGACGCCGAAGACGAGACCGAGATCGGCCACGCGGTAGTAGCCGAACACGCGCAGGGCGTTACGCACGGGCTCGCGGCGCTCTTGAAAGAACGCCACCAGCAATACGGAGCTGATGCCCACCAATTCCCATCCGCCAATGAGTAGGTCAAACGATCCCGCCGTGAAGACCACGAGGGAGCCGAATGCGAACAGATAGAGCAGCAGGAAGAAGCGGACGAAACCGCGGTCGCGATGCAGGTAGCGGACCGAGAAGCTCCCCACCAAGCCGCAGAGAATGACGGTGAGCGTGACGAGCGGAAACGAGAGCCGGTCGAGGAAGAGGACGAGCGGAAATCTATAATCGCCGCTGACGAACCAGTCTCCCAGCCGCACCGTTACGGCGTAGTTGCCGTTGGTGCGAATCGCGAGATACAAAAGCGCCATTCCGGCAGCCATCGCGCCGAACACAAGGGCGGTAAACCGGGCGACGATGGTTTCGCGGATCTCCTGGCCGAGGAGCCAGCAGGCGGACAGTGCGAGGAAGAGGATTCCCGGCGCAGCTACGATGGCGGTGAGCAAGTCCGGCGCGAGGGGAAGATGCATCAGCGGTTCACCGCCCATGCACCGATCCGAGCAATGGGCAGGTGGCCGCGCTTGCGGGCGTACCAATCGGCGGAACTCGCGGCCCGGTAGTAGAGTTCGTCGTCAAAGGCGGCTTCGCCTTCGGTTACTTCCCACGCGCCGCCGCGGCATACTCGCACTTGTCCGCTCTGCGGATCGATCGATACGAGCCGGATCCAACGGTTCTCGACAACTTCAGCCACCTGAGGATTTCCGCGCACGGCGCTCATCAGCCGTTCGGGCTCGGCCTCGACGGCGAACAGAAGCCGCACCGGTTCGTGGATCTCCACGGTTTGCCAGGCGAGCCCGGTTCGCAGGTCGCTCTCGTAGCCGTTCATCACGCCGATCAGGCCAGTGATGTTGTGCGGTAGCTTGGTACCGCAGCCATAGTATTCGTTGTCGACGAACGAGAAGTAGTATTCGAGATTGATGCCCGCGCACACCGGGATGACGGCTGCGAGCAGGCGGCCGAGGTTCTCGCCTTCCGGGTCGACAGTAGCGTCATAGGAGACGAGAAACGATCGGCGATCGAGGAAGAGGCCGCGCGTGATGGCGCGCCGGCCAACGATGCAAACGGCGTTGCTGCCGTGTCCGTACTCGGGCCTGGGCTCGGCAAGGTGAGTGGCGCGCTCTTCGACATGTTGCAGGGCATCGATCGCGCCGCTGCCCCATGGCGCTGCCTCGAAACGGCGTGTGCGCTCATGCGCACTGGCGGCGCGAGCCCGCTCGAGAGAGCTCCGCGCATGGGCCAGATCTAGCTCGAATTCGGGCGGCATGCGATCTACGTCGAAGAACTCGATCGCATCGGTGCAGGTGTCGTGATACCCGCCGATGAACCACGTGTCTTCCGGAATCAGAATGCCGCGGTTGCGCAGGCCTTGGCGAACATCCGGGTGATTGGCGATATCGGCGAACAGCCGCGCGTTGGGTCCACCTCGCCGGCCGCCGCAAGCGCCACAATCGTAGGCCGACTCATGCGGGTTGTTCAGACTCGTCGATCCGTGGCCGAGCACCAGCACCAGCCGCGCCATGCCACGGCGCAGTCCCGCGGGTCCGAGGACGCTTGCCACGCACTCGGCCTTTTCCGCCGTGGAGAAGCCAGCCGTCAATTCGCCGGTGGCCTGATGTCCCGCTTCGCCCGGCCGCATGTAGGTCAACTCGGTTCGCGGCTCGGGGAGGAAGTTGGCGTTGAGCCACTCGGAGAGCTTCGCGAACCGGCGCGGAGCGAGAAGCTTGGCTGCCATGGGGAACAGCGAAAAGACGCCGAGTACGGTGGTGCTGAGCCATCCCCGGAACAGAGTGCGGCTCGAGACCCACGAGTTCCATGCCACGCTCGCCCAGAGCCGGCGCCAGTTTTTGCGCGCTTCGAGCACCTGGCGATCGGCTTCCACGGGCCGTTCCACTACCTTGTGGCGCGGGTTGACGACGATGGGGCACAGCGCTACGCCGCGCGCGTCATCGATGCCGTGGTAGTTCATCGCCACGCCGAAGAATCCGGCCGCGCCAAAAGTTTCGATTTCGGGGTCGAGTTCCTCGAGGTGGCGGCGGATCGATTCCTCGCGCTCGTCGATGCAAAAGAAGACCTGCGCCGCCGCACGCGATGCGGCGCCGATGGGTCCGAGTTCGCGTCGATGACGGGCCAGCGGAATCAGGATCTGGCGTTCGTGGCGATGCTCGTAGGCCAGGTGGAAAACGCGGCGGCGCTCGAGCGAATGGAAGGCGGCGATCTCGGCGCGGAAGCATTCGAATCGCGGCTGGTCCATGGCGCGCACCGAGGCTGCCGGCAAGGCAAGCGCGGAGGCGGCTGCGGCCAGTTGCGCTGCTTCCATAGCTGCTTCATCAACCGCCGTGGGCACGGATGCGCGCCAGGCGTCCGCGGTGCCGCAGACATTTTCCACGGCTTTTGTAGTGAGCGCCAGGCGCACGGCGAGAAAGTCAGTGAGCGAGCAGCGCAGCCGTTCATGCGGCGCCAGGTGCGGCTGATTCTCGAGCATGCGGATCATTCCGGCCCAACCGGGAAGCGCGAGCAGTTCCGCCTCGAGGATCCGTTCCCACTCGGCCTCCGGGACTCCCAGCCTCGAGAGCAGGCCGAGCACCGCCGTGGCAGCGTCAGAGTCGAGCGCAACCAGTAATTCGCGCAGCCCCACCAGCGCATCGGGCATGACGAAGCCGCGCTGCAGGAGCACCGTGCGCGACGAGGCGTAGAAGCCCAAGTCGCGGTGCGGCATGGTCCAGTAGGCGACGCCCTGATCGAGAAATGCGCCGCAGAGACGGATCAGGAGCGGGTTCACGGCGTCATCGATATCCACGTCGTGCAGCGCGGAGATGCCATCGCGGGGCCGCGCGGCGGGCGTGGGTTCGGGAGCGGCGAGCTGGCCGAGGCGCTCGCGGAAGGCCTGGTAAAGCGAGGGATCGATCACGCCATCGTCGAGCAGCCACGAGAGGTTGCGCTCATCCGTTCGGCCAACGGCTCCGTTTTCGAGGATCCGGCTTCGCAGGCGGCGCCGGCCAAGGCCTTCGATTCCCGTGGGCGCATCGGGTTCGCGGGCGAGCACGGTTTCGAGATCCTCTGGGCGAATGCGGCCCTCGCGCAGTGACTGGCGGTAGGCTTCCTCGCTCATGTAAGGCTCGGCGCCGTATATGCGGCCGGCCTGCGCCACGGCTTCTTCGAAGGGCAAATGCTGGAACGCGTGCAGGGTGTTGTGGTGAACGAACACACCGATGGGACCCTGCGCGGGAAGCAGGTGGGCGAGATGACTGACGATGTCAGAGAGCCGTTTGCCGGGTTTCGCACCCTCGGAACCCGGCTCGGTGTGAGAGTGCACCAGTTCCATCATGCCGCAAATGGGCCGATTTTCGCCAACTGAAAGCGGGCAGCGCTGCCGCGGCGCCCCAGTACAGAAGCAGTGGCTCGTCCGGATTGTCCGGGCCGAGGCGGCTCAGCTCACGCCGGGCCTCGCCCGATGCCAGAGACCGAGACCCAGCGGCTATGGTGTACGCGAATGCATCATTCCCGGCGAAAGCCGTAACATTTGTTAAACAAATTCTGCCGATTGCGTTCGGAATGTAACGACGCTTGCTCGAAGCGCGCCTCAGGATTATGATAGGGGGGCTTCGGGGAGTCGCCTCTCTTGGATTCCCACATTCATACATGAAGGAGGCCCGGTAGCCTCATGGCCAAACTAGATTTCGAAGTAAACGGCAAGGCGCAATCCGTCGATGCAGATCCGGATACGCCCCTACTGTTCATCCTGCAAGATGACCTGAAACTCAACGGGCCGAAGTTCGGTTGCGGTCTGGCTCAGTGCGGCGCGTGCACCGTGCTGCTAGACGGCGAACCGATCCGTTCTTGCACTACGTCGGCTTCGGAAGCCGTAGGCAAGAAGATCGTGACGCTCGAAGGATTGGGCACGATGGACAATCCGCATCCGATCCAGCAGGCGTTCATCGATGTGCAGGCGGTGCAGTGCGGATTCTGCCTGAGCGGGCCGGTGCTGTATGGCAAGGCGTTCATCGACAAGAACCCCGGCGCTACCGACGAGCAGATTCTCAAGGCGCTCGATGGGCTGTTGTGCCGGTGCCACACGCACTTCCGGATGATGCAAGCGCTGTCGAAGTACGCGAAGGGGGTGCGAGCATGAAATCGAACGAACAAGCTCCCGCCATGACGGCGGACGCGTTGGCAGCTCTCGAGCAAGAGGGCTTTTCCCGCCGGGGCTTTCTCGAGCGCGCCGGCGGATTCCTGCTGGTGAGTTTCGCCAGTTCGAACCTGCCCATGGCCGATGCGCAGGCGCCCACGGATCAGGCCCGCGTCGTGACTGGCAACCGGGTCGATTCGTGGCTCGTGATCAACGCCGACGAGACGGTCACCGCCTATGCCGGCAAGTGCGACTTCGGGCAAGGGTTCCGCACGGTGCAACACCAACTGGTTGCCGAGGAACTCGCGCTACCCATGGATCGCGTGAAGCTGGTGTTGTGCGATACATTCCTGTGCCCGGACCAAGGCGTCAGCTCCGGCAGCCAGGGGCACCCGACGCAGTTTGGCCCCGGCGCCTTTCGGCAGGCTTTGGCAACGGCCCGCGAAGCCCTCTTCGACATGGCAGCCAAGCAGTTCAACACGAGTGCTGACCGGCTGATGGTGCAAGACGGCGTGATCATGATGCGGAACGATCCGTCGCAGCAGGTCTCCTACGGAAAGTTGATTGCGGGCAAGCAATTCAGCCTCAACATCAACGCGAGTGCCAAGCCGAAGCATCCCAACGATTGGAACGTACTCGGATTGTCCGTTCTGCGGCTCGACATTCCCGCCAAGGCCACCGGGCAGTACGCATACGTGCATCACATGCGGGTACCCGGCATGGTCCATGGCAAGGTTGTGCGGCCGCCACGGACCGGACAGAAGGTGGTGAGCGTCAACGAAAACTCGATCAAGGGAATGGCCGGCAATCCCAAGGTGGTGGTGAAGAACGATTTCGTGGGCGTGGTCGCCGATCGCCAGTACGAAGCGCAGCTAGCCGCCGATGCGCTGGTGGTGAAGTGGTCCGACGCCGAAGCGGTTCCGAAGCAAGCGGAACTCTATGACTGGCTCCGCAAGCAGCCTTCGCGCGATGCCTACACCGTGCTTACCGACGATGTCGATCAGAAGCTGAAGGAAGCATCCAAGGTTTTCACGGCCACCTATCTGCATCCGTATCAGATGCACGGTTCCATCGGCAGTTCCTGCGCGGTAGCTGACGTGCGTGGCAGCGGCGCGGCCGCGACGGCGACCGTTTGGTCCGCTACGCAGGGCGTGTATCCGCTGCGCGATTCGATCGCGACAGTCACCGGCATTCCCGCGAACAACATCCGCGTCATCTATATGGAAGGCTCGGGCTGTTACGGAATCAACGGCGCCGATACGGTTGCCTACGATGCGACGATCCTTTCGCAAGCGGTGGGCAAGCCGGTGCGGTTGCAGTACACGCGCGCCGATGAGATGGCGGCGGGCGAGAACTACGGTCCGGCGTACACGATCGATCTCAAAGCGGGCGTCGACAACAAGAACCAGATCAGCGTTTGGGACTACGAGTCATGGACTCCGACCAAGGGCGGCCGTCCGAACGGCGCCGCGGCCGGCAACGTGATCTCGGGAGCGCTGGCAGGCGTGCCGACGGCAGTGCTGGTTCCTGCCAAGGGCACACCGCCCACGGCGTTCGGAAACAACGGCAACGTGGCTTCGTCATACAGCGGCGGCTGCGTGGCCGGTGCGTGCCGGGGAACGGGCACGGTCACGAGCGAGCGGATTCTCACGCACTCGATTCAATCGCCGTTCTTTACGGGTCCGCTTCGATCGCCGAACAGGCTGCAGAACACCTTCGCGAACGAGAGCTTCATCGATGAAATCGCGGCGGGTCTGAAGATCGATCCGGTGCAGTATCGGCTGCGCCACTTGAGCGATCCGCGGTTGATCGACGTGCTCAACACGGCCGCGCGGGCAGCGGGCTGGGATACGCGGCCTTCGCCGAAGCCTGGCAACGCTCGCACGGGAATCGTAACCGGCAGGGGCATCGCTTGCGTGCTCTACGAAGGCAACAACGGGTACTGCGGCTTGGTGATCGAAGTGAAAGTGAATCAGGCCGACGGCACCTACGTGGTGACGCGGATGGCCGCCAGCCAGGACTCCGGCCCAATCTCGAACCCCGACGGCATGCGCAACCAGATGGAAGGCGGCGCGTTGCAGGGGTTGGCTCGGGCGATGCGGGAAGAAGTGAGATGGGATGATTTCGGCGCGATCCGCTCCACGAACTGGCGCACGTATCCGGTGTTCCAGTTCGGCGAGTTCGTTCCGGAGATCATCACGGAACCGATTCACCGGCCGGACGCCGAGTCAATGGGTTCGGGTGAGTGTACGATCACAGTCGCGGCGGCGGCTCTCGCCAATGCGATCTTCGACGCGACTGGGGCGCGGATCCGGCAAGTGCCGATCACGCCGGATCGGGTGCTGGCGGCGTTGAAGGCTCGCACGTAGGTTTCAGATCAGTCGAGTGGAAGGCTTCGCGCCAGTGGGCCAGTGGCTCACTGGCGCGGTTGCTTTTCGGAGAGAGGGATTCCGGCGAATTCACTTGCGGCCGGGTTCGGCGCGGAGCCCTTCGGCATTGAGGATGACGATATCGACGCGGCGATTACGGCCGCGTCCTTCGTCAGTGGAGTTGTCGGCAACAGGGGCGTTTTCGGCGTAGCCGCCGATCGAGAAGCGCTCGCGGGGTAGGCCGCAGCACTCGACGAGGGCTTCCATCATGGCGATGGCACGGGCCGCGGAGAGTTCCCAGTTGGAGCGGAAGCGTCCGTTGCCTTTGATGGGAATCGAGTCCGTGTGTCCTTCGAAGCGAACCGGATTGGGAAGCGGGGCGAGCGTCTCGGCGACCTTCTCGAGCGTAGCCACTGCCTCCACGGGAATCTCATCACCGCCAGAGGGGAAGAACGCGGCTTGGTGAAAGCTGATAACCAACCCGCGGGACTCCATCTTGATGCTGACCTGCTCGTCTCGTACTTCGGCGGCGAGGCTCTCGGAGAGATTCTTCATCGCTTCGAGCAACGCGGCGCGCTTCAGCGTCTCCTCATCGATTTTCTGGGCTCCGCCGGGGCCCTTCATTTGCGCATTGCCGAGCCCGCGGTCATCGGGGGTGCCGCCGAGGATGCCTTCGAGCGCCGAAGCGAGATTGCCGCCCTCGAAGGCTTTCTTGACGGACTCCTGCATTTGCGCCTGCTTGCCCTTGTCGGTTTGCGAGCTGGCGAACATCACGACGAAGAAGGCGAACAGCAGCGTGATGAAGTCGGCGTAGGAGACGAGCCAGCGTTCGTGATTCTCGTGAGCGGCGTGTTTCTTTCTCGGCATCGCGGGACTCCTATTTCTTCGCCTTGCCCTTGGGATGCTTGGGCACGAACGCATCGAGCTTGCTTTGGATGATCTTGGGGTTGAGCCCTTCGACGATTCCGACCATGCCCTCGAGGATCGCCTCTTTCATCTCGGTGTGCTGCTGAATCCGAGCCTTGATTTTGTTGGCGGCGGGGAGAAAGAAGACGTTGGCGACGGCGACGCCGTAGACGGTGGCGACGAAGCTGACGGCGATGCCGTGGCCGACTTTGTCGATGTCGGAGAGATTCTTCATCACCTGAATGAGGCCCATGACGGCGCCGATGATGCCGATGGTGGGCGAGTATCCGCCGGCGTTTTCGAAGACCTTGGCCTCGGCTTCGCCGTGATGCTCTTCGACGGCCATGTCGATCTCGAGCATCTTGCGCAGTTCCTGGATGTCGGTACCGTCGACGGCCAAGGTGACGGCCTTTTTGAAGAAGGGGTCCGAGACCATGTCGACCTCGCGTTCGAGAGCGACGATGCCGCCCTTGCGGGCCTTGGTGGCGAAATCGACGAGTTGCTCCACCACGGCCTGCATGGCGAGGGGAGACTCGAAGAAGACCTCCTTGAGCCTTCCAGCCGCGCCCATCAGCACGTGCATCGGCGTGGTGATCATCACGGCTCCCAAGGTGCCTCCGAGAACGATGATGGCCGCTGTGACCTGCGTGATGTCGCGCAGTTCGCCGCCTTCGAGTAACAATCCGCCGACGATGCCTACGGCCGCCAGCACCAGACCGCCCAACGAGCTGATGTCCGGTTTCAGCTTGGCTTTCCCTGCCATTGTTTATTCCGTTCGATGTTCCAATGCCGGCAACTGGATCGCCCGGCGGTAGTCAACCATTCGCTGGATGACGTCCTCGGCGCTTTCCAGTACCACGAACTTTTGTCCCGTTGTCATCGTGACCACGGTGTCGGGCGTCGCCTCCACGTGCTCGATGAGGTCGCCGTTGACGACCAACGGTTTGTGATTGATACGAGTCAGCTTGATCATCGGGAGGATTTGTCGCCCTGAAGTGCATATCGGCGGGGGCGGGGGCGATTTGAACTCGCGATCTCCGGCGGCGAACCGATAAGCTTTTCATGACTCCGAGATCGCTGACACCGGAACTGGCCGCGAGCCTGATGCTCGACGCCATCTCCCGGGGCGATTCCTTCTCTCTGCGCTGTGCGCGCAGCACGGCCTCGGGCCTTCGCTCGGCCGCCATCTCCGATACGGCGTTCGGCGAGCGCGTGGAATTGCTCGAGGAAATCGCCGCGGACCTCGAGTCCGCCCCGCCTTCTTCGGCCCACATCGACTTGCTGAGACACCTCGCCTCTCCCCTCCTGCGCCAGAGCGCCGTCCCGCTGTAACTCGCGTTCGATACAATGCGGCTCATGCAGCCGCGCTTCTGTTTCGCCTTCGTCTTCGCAGCGCTCCTGGCCGGCCAGCCGAGCGATGCCACACGGTCACTGTCGATCGATCCCGTTCGCGCCGTAACCGATCCCGGCGTCATCACCACGCGCCAATCGATTACTCCAGCCGGCGTGCCGAGCGTCTTCGGCGGGCGCGTCTACGGCGCCGACTTCGGAGCCGATGCAAACCGGATCTGGGTACTGCACGCCACTCATGTGTTCCAGCTCGACTGGCGAGCCAATCGCGTGATCTCGAAAGTGGCGCATGGAGGAACGCCCGGGCTCCAGGGACTTCGCTTCGACCCGGCCTCGGGCCAAGCGTTCATCAGCGGAACCGGAAAAGATCGTAAGACCCGGCTAGCAGCAGTATCCGGCGAAGGACTACGTGTTCTTTGGGAGGGGCATGGTACGCAAATCGCCGGAGGACTCGCCGTGGCCGCGGGCAAGCGCGTTGCGGCGCCGCTGATCTTCGACAACAAGCTGGTGGTGTCTGACTCGGGCGGCGCGGAGGCGCGCGGCATCTCCACGGAGATCGCTCCGTTCGCAGCGGTGATGAATGCGGCGGGGACTGTGGCGTGGGTGAGCCATTGGGGCGGGCGGCGTCCTCGCGAGAAGGATGTCACGGCGCCGACGGGCCTTGCTTCGAGTGCGGATCGCGTGGTGGTGGATTCGCGAGGGATCGCGGCGAGCGGTACGGTGATGCGCGTGGATCTCGCCTACCAGAAGCTCCAGTGAGCGTGCCGGTGGGGCTGCACCCCACGGCTCTTTCATGGGACGAGCCGCATGACCGGCTGTACGTAGCCAACTCCAATTCCGATTCCATCTCGGTGGTGGATACGGCGGCTCGGCGGGTGGTGCGGACAATCGAGATCCAGCCATTCGAACTGAAGGTGGCGGGGATCGCGCCCACGGCTCTGGCGCTCGAACCGGGCGGCGCGGTGTTGTGGGTAGCGTGCGGAGGCATCAACGCGATCGCCAAGGTGCGGGTGAGCACGGGCGCGATCGAAGGGATGGTCCCGACGGCTTGGTATCCGAACTCGCTCGCGATCAGCGGCGATGGCAAGTTTCTCGCCGTGACTACGCTGCTGGGGCCGGGTTCGGCGTGGCGCGAGGAACCACGCAAACGCTTCGTGCATTCCTATCGCGGATCGGTGAACGTGATCGAGTTGCCTGATGCGGCGCAACTGGCGAGCTACACCACTGCCGTGGGCGAGAACAACCGGCTCCGGGTGGGTCGCTCCTCGGCCGCGCCCGCGATGGCCGCTCGCGCCGTGAGGCCCGTGCCGATCCCGGAGCGCGTGGGTGAGCCGTCGCTGATCGAGCATGTGGTCTACGTGATCAAGGAAAATCGTACGTACGATCAGGTGTTCGGCGACATGGCGAAGGGGAACGGAGATGCGTCGCTCGTCATGTTCGGCAATGATGTGACGCCGAACCAGCATCGTCTCGCCGATCGCTATGTGCTGCTCGACAACTTCTACGCGAGCGGCGGAAACTCGGCCGATGGGCATCAGTGGTTGACCCAGTCGAATGAAGTGTCGTATTGCTTGTGGCCGGGGTACGTGGGGCGGAGCTATCCGTTCGATGGCTCCGATCCGATTGCCTATTCGGCGAAGGGCTTCCTGTGGGATCTCGCCTTGGCGCGCAACAAGACCGTTCGCATCTATGGTGAGTATGCCGGCCGGCGTGGTGAAACCAATGCCGATGAACGCGCCGGATTCTTGAAAGAGTGGCAGGCAGGCGGAGCGGACTTCAGTGCGCGATGGACGACGCGCGCTCCCATCGAGCCGCTCAACAAGATCCTCGCGGCGAACTTTCCCGCATACACGAACGCGATCCCCGATGTGGCGCGCGCGCAGATCTTCCTGAAAGACGTGGCGCAGTGGGAGCTCGAAGGCAAGATGCCGAATCTGGTGCTGTTGCAGTTGCCGAGCAATCATACTTACGGGACGCGGCCCGGCGCATCGACTCCGGCGGCAATGGTGGCAGACAATGATTTGGCGGTCGGCCAGATCGTGGAAGGGCTCACGCGCACGCGTTTCTGGGAGAAGATGGCGATCTTCGTGGTGGAAGACGACGCGCAGAATGGCGTGGACCACGTGGATGGGCATCGTACGACGGCGCTTGTGGTGAGTCCTTATGCAAGGCGCGATCACGTCGACTCGACGTTCTACTCGAACCAGAGTATGGTGAAGACGATCGAGTTGATTCTGGGGTTGCCGACGTTGTCTTTGTTCGATCTGATCGCGCACGACATGCGGAACAGCTTCACCGCGGACGCCGACTTTGCTCCTTATGAGGCGGTGACGCCGAAGCAATCATTGTTCGATCGGAATCCCCCGGCGACGGCGCTACGTGGGGAGGAGCGCCGGGCGGCGCTTGATTCGGCGAGGATGCGGTGGGATGTTCCGGATGCGGCTCCGTCGGATCGGTTGAACCGGATTCTATGGCATGCAGTGAAGGGGTGGAGCACACCGTATCCGGTGGCGCGGCGTGCGGTTTTTGCGCCGTTGGCGATCGAAGTGGATGATGATGACCGGTGACTGCGGGACTGGAGCGCGACGACGGGTCGCCGATCCAGGCCGCTGCAACTCGCAAGCGCGGTTCTGGCGCGGACTGACGTGTCGGTGGGCACGCCGGCAGCGGGAGTGAAGTCCGGCGCTGGCTGAAGCCCGCCCTACACGGAGGCTGGATCTGCACCCGAAGAATCTGCGCGGCTGAAGCAGAAATGGAAGGATAGTAGTATCTCTTCAGCAAAGCGCTGGCTTCGAAAGTTGCCGCGGCGGCCGCCTATCGGGCCGAGCGCCACAGGTCTTTGTTGGCGAAGCAGCAGTAAGCACCCGGACCGTGGCGGACGACTTCGCCCGAGACGATGATGGGCTCGCGGTAGTGATCAGGCAGGGCGCTTCGCTGAGGCACTCCTCACCGCAGCACGGGCCTTGGCGAGCCAACGCGCGAGCGGCTGGGGATCGTCACCGGCAGCCTTCACGATTCGCATGCCCTCGTATTGGCGGCGGCCGTAGCCGCCAATTGGAGATTGATGGCGATGTCCACGGAGGCCAGTCATGCTCTGCAGCGCGAAATCTCGCGGTGGCTGGCTTGATCGAGATGTCCGGGGAACGGCAATCGGGTGTGAACCTTCAGCGCCGCGCCGCGATCACGATGGAGCTGCGTGGTGGCACCGGACCTCGCGGAGGCGGAGCAGCAGGCGCCGGCGGAGGAGGAGGCTCTGGAGCAGGCTTGCGCACACGCCCATCGAGCTTGGCTACGATCAGCGCTTCGAGGGCCGCTTTGAACTTGGGCGAACCCGTCACGAGCGTGGTCTCACCGAGGTCCTTCTCGGTCACCTCTTCCGCCATCGGCAGGTACTTTTGCAGGTAGTTGCGAATGCGGTCATGCACGAGGCGCTGGCTGCTGCGCACCATCAGGAACAGGGTCTCTTCTCCCGGCGATTCCTTGAGCAGCTTGTAGATCATCGAAGCTTTCTTGAGCTTGGGAGACTTGATCCGCGTTTCGAGCTTCTTGGCGCGCGCTTCGAGCTTCTGCCAGGCGTTGACATCGCCCTTGTTGAGGCCCACGTGCTTGATCAACTGGGCCTTTTCCTTGGGCGAGAGCTTGGCCGTCAACAGATAAAGCAGCAGGCCGAAATTCTCGGAGCGGAAACCGGCCCCATAAGGCACCAGTTGGCGGGCCTTTTGAAGCTTCGAGAACCCGCTCAGGTCGAGCTTGGAGCCCGTCAGCGTGGGCAGGAACAACACGAGCAGACCTTCCTTGTCGAGCGTTTCGAGAACGGCTTCCGGATTCGGTTCGTCGGCGAGCCGCCGCAGTTCTTCGAGCAGGGCGCGGGAGGGGATCTTCTGTTCGAGCTTCGCTTCGCGCACGTTTTCGTATTGCGTGCGGGTGCGCTCGGCGAGTTCGAAGCCGAGCCGGGCACGCAAGCGGAACATGCGCAGGATCCGCGATGGATCGTCGTAGAGCGCGTAGTTGCCGTTGGCGCGGAGCTCGCGTGTTTGCAGATCGCCGAGTCCATTGGTGGGGTCGATCAGCAGGCCCATCGATCCCTTGTTGAGGGAAAGGGCGATCGAGTTGATGGTGAAGTCACGCCCGCAGAGGTCGTCATGGATGGTGGAAGCCTTGGCTTCCGGCTTCGCGCCCGGCCTGGCGTATTTGGAGGTGTGGGCTTGCGATACTTCCGCGGTGACGCCGCTCGGAAAGCGCAGTTCCACCGATTTCCGAGCATCGTCGGCGCCGATCTGTTTGCAGCCACTTTTTTGGGTCAGGTGTTTGACCAGCTTCTGAACATTGCCTTCGGCGGTGAAGTCGATATCGCGAACCGGATAGCCGCCGAGCATATCGCGCATGGCACCCCCGGTGAGAAAAGCCGGAAGCCCCGTAACCTCGGCTGCGGCAGCCACTGCCCGGACGGCCTGGAACTGTTCCGGGCTGAGGTGGCTTTCGAGCATGAACATGTAGTCGCTCATTCTGGTTCCTTTGTCGCCGGCTTTTGTCTCGCGCGCTTCAAGCGCGTGGATGATGTTGGTCGATCGTCTGTCGAAGCCGGGTTCGCAGCACGTGTGTGTAAATCTGCGTGGTTGAAATGTCGGCGTGTCCGAGCATGGTCTGGACACTCCGCAGGTTGGCGCCGCCCTCGAGCAAGTGAGTGGCGAAGCTGTGGCGCAGCAGGTGCGGCGTAATGCGCTGGGAAATTCCGGCCTTGACTCCGTAGACGTGAATCAAGTGCCAGAACATTTGGCGCGTCATCGGTCCGCCCCTCGCCGTTACGAACAAATATCGGCTGGCGCGGTTGCCCAGCAGCTTGCCGCGTGCGTGTTCGAGATAGGACTTCACGGCGGAGATCGCCGAGCGGCCGGCGGGGATCATGCGCTGCTTGCCGCCTTTCCCGTTGACCTTGAGCACGCCGAGGTCCAGGTCAAGTGCGCGGGTCTCGACGCGGCAGAGCTCGGAGACGCGCGGTCCGGAGGAGTAGAGGAGCTCGAGCATGGCCTTGTCGCGCTGGCCGAGCGGAGTGGCGAGATCCGGTGCGGCGAGCAGGCCTTCCACCTCGGCGTTCGAGAGGCGCTTGGGTAGACCCTGGGCTTGGCGAGGCAAGGGAATGCGGCCCACCGGGTCGGCGGCGATCCGGCCTTCGCGAAGCAGGAATGCGTGAAAATTTCGCAATGTGGCCAAATGCCGGGCGATGGAGCGGCTCGAGATGCCGGCCGAGTAGAGCGAATCGAGGTAGGCGCCCACGGTGGCGGCGCGGTCCCGCTGGCCCGGTTCGCGAGCGGCAAACGCCGAGAAACGGGCGAGATCCTGGCGATAAGCGGCGATCGAGTTCGCCGCCAGCCCCTTCTCGACCCGGCAAAAGTCGAGGAAGAGCGCGATCTGGACGTCTAAAGCCTCCACCTCGGGCATTCGTGCCAATGATACAATACTTGGGAAATTGTTTTAAACATGGGCGCGCGCTTTTTACGCGCCGAGGGCAGGTCTTCTGGCGTCTTCGACGAACAAGCGGGTGGTCATCTATCGCTTTGACCGGGAAGCGGTGGAGGGGTTCGTGAACCCGGGGGACTGGCTGGGAGCTGTCGCCGCCGAGCTCCTTTCGCCCGCCGGAGCGCTGACGCGGGTCCCGTACGAAGAGATCAAAGTCGTTTGTTTTGTTAGGGATTTCGAGCGCAACGGGTGGCAGCGGGAGCGCCGGCTGTTCTCGAGCCGCCCGAAGACGGAAGGCCTCTGGGTCCGCGCCATCTTCCGGGATGACGACGTGGTGGAAGGCGTGGTGCCCAACGACCTGCTGCAGTTCGAGCCGCAAGGGTTTCTACTGGCCCCCCCCGACGCCTCGTCGAACAACCAGCGGCTGTTCCTGCCCAAGGTGGCCCTCAAGGACTTCAAGGTGATGGGAGTGGTGGGCAGCCCGGCGCGGCCGAAGAAGGCCAAGCCGGAACCCGGCCAGCAGTTCCGCCTGTTCGACTAGCTACTTTCCGGCGCGCAATTCGAGAGGTACTCGCCGGCCATCGCCCGCCAGGAGCGGAAACCGAAGTGGAAGCCGCCCAAGCACCCTTCGGGAGGGGCTAAAGTTCGCTGCCGGGGCCTGGGCACCGGGCATCGACAGCGGGACTGAAGTGCCGCGCAGGCGGAAGCCGGCCCGGCATCGCGGTGAATCCCGCCCCACACGGCAAGGCTGGCGCTGAAGGCGGGAATCGGCACACGGAGGCTTCCGCGCTGGCTGAAGCCCAATCGCGCACAGCCGCGGCTTAAGCCTTAGCGGCGCCCAGGTGTGCGGCCGGCCCCGGTCAGAACGGGCAGCGAGTATTCGGCCAGATCGCTCCAGGCGCTTCCGTCGGCATTGTGGACAAACGTCACGCTCTCGGTGACGAACCCGCGCGGGCCCCGGTAGCGCGCCCACAACTCGGCAACCCGGTCGCGAACGCGCTCGGCCTGCGCCTGGGTGAGGCCCTGAGCGATGGTCACGTGGGGATGGTAGGCGAAGGGCTCGGAGTACTCGAGCGCTCCCGCGTTGAGCTTGGCGTGGACCTCGCGCAGTTCGCCCGTGCCGGAGCGCAAGGCGAGGTAGACGACGTTGGTGCCCGGGAAAATCTCCGGCGCACCGATCTCGATCTCCACGGCCTGAGCGGTTCGGAAAATCCGGTCCAGTTGGTCAATCGCGGCGGCTACCGAGACGCCCGGCTGCAATTCGCGGGGCGGCAACAGGGTCAGGTGCGCGCGCGGCGAAGCTGCATCAGGCTCGAGTTCGCGGCGAAGCGCATCGAGAAACCCGGCAAGCGGTTCCGGCAAATAGCAGACCAGGGCAAAACAGTTCTTGCAAACCCGGCCGCCGCAGAACGGGGGTGCCCCGTCCGATGATTCAGACTCCGGCATACCTCGCCCTATGATAGCCGTTTTTGACGCCGCGTGGGGTTCCGGCGTCATGCCGCAGGCTGTTCGGCCATCGGGGCGCCCACGGCGGGCGGCGTTATGTCGAAGCCGGTCTTCACCTCGGGCAGCACCCAACTAGCTTCTTCGAAGCCGACGTACTTGAAGATTCGAAGCTGGCCGGCGGGGTCTTCGAGCAGGTCTCCGATTTCGAGTGCTTGATCGGATTGCATCAGACGAGACCATGCGCCATAGGCGCTTTGGGCTTCGATTTCGACGTCGGGTGTTTCGTAATCGCGCGGCTTGACTTGCGCCAAGCCAGCGGTATGAGCAGCCCAGCGGAAGCTTTGCCGGGCATGATCCTTCATACGATGAATGCGGTAGTTCGGCATAGAAGGCTAGACCCAAAACATAACACGGACCAAATGTTCAAAGCAACCCATATTTCGTGTTCTGGGCACCATGAAGCACTATCAGGAGGGGTGCAGTTCCACCCACTTTCGAGCGTCGCGTACGCCCCGGCCGACCCAGGCGTGGATGCGGTCCGGGTCGCGGCTCAATCCGCGTAGCGCCGAGTCCAATGGCGTTTCGGGGGCCACGACCCGGACTCGCACGCCGGCTGGCTGCTCGCTCTTCGGAGCCCCAAACCGCCGCAAGCCCGCGAGAATAGGCTGGAGCGGCCAGGCGAGTCGTGGAATGCAATGGATCGCCAGGATATCGGTGGCTCCCGCCTCGTAGGCAGCCCACAACGGGAGCGCGCCCCAGAAGCCGCCATCCCAGTAGCGTACCCGGTCGATTTCGACGGCTGGCAGCAGGAACGGGATCGCGCAAGAAGCCGCCAGGTGGCGCCAGTCCAGGCCGGGCGAGCGGAAGACGACGGGGCGAAGATCCCGACAGCGGGTTGCCACCACGGCCAAGGGGAGGGATGGGGGCCGGGAGGCGGTTTCCTGGATCGTACGGAGTAGATCCCCTGGTTCGAGGAGGGATACACCCCCAGAGAAGCGTGGCCGTACCCCAAGGCGCGGGATCCGTGGGGGTGTAGTCCAGCGGTTGACGAGTTCTAGCGGGGAAGTTCCGGCGGCAATGAGCCATCCGTTGATGGCACCTATGGAAAGTCCTAGTACTAGGTCTGGAGAAAACGATCCGGCCAACTCAAGCCAGGCTCCGGCTTGGTAGGCACCGAACGTTCCCCCGCCCGAGAGCAGCAACACCCTCATTGGAGGACGCTTTTCGTACTGGATTCGCATTCGGGGGAGCCCCCTTTGGGCAGTTACTGACCCACATGGTAGTACCAGTAAACCTCAATGCAACCAAAAGGTTAGCCGTCTCACAGACGTAGAAAAAAGCGTTGACACTACCTGCGAGTGAGATCTACAATGAGACGATAGCAAAAGCCCCAAAGGGGAATGTTGTATGAAGGGGCTAGGGCCGATGATTGATTCTGGAGGAGTGGTCCAAGGATGAGAAATTTCACGGCAGTTTTGTCGGTGGCGGCACTTTTCTCGCTGCCGAGCTCGGCAACGGTGATTGATGATTTCACCACGACGGGCATGCCGAACGCGTTCTTCGCACCGTCGCCTGCTTGCGGTTCACCAAGCAGCGGCAATGTCAGTGGAACCAACACAATGGGTGGGACGAACGTGAACCGCAGCGTGATGCTCGAAAATACGGGCAACGCCTGCGCGCAGATGTACATCGATATCGGCGGCACGTTGGACCGGCTGGACATCGGAACGGTTCTCGGTGCACAGGCCAAGGCGACGATCACGTGGGATGTGCCGTTCGGTACGCCTGGCTCACCCGTGAGTTTCGCGGGCGATCCCTACATTACGTTCCTCGCTGGCCAAGACGGCGGCTCGGTATCGGATACCACGACTTTCCGGTTCACGGTTTGCTCTCGTGACGGAACTTGCGCCATCACCACCGCGACCTTGACTGGCAACACTGGCGGCAATCTGGTCAGCCTGTACGCCAACCTAATGGGGATCGGCTTGACGCAGGCGCAACTCGCCGATATCAAGAGCGTCACGCTCGTGGTGGAAGGCGGCCCGGCATACGACATCACGATCGACCAGATCATGACCGGCATTCCCGAACCCGGTTCGATGGCTCTGCTCGGCGCTGGCCTCGTCGCGCTCGGCGTCTATCGCCGCCGCAAGAGCTAGTCTGCACATTCGCTATTCTGAGAAGCGGATCGGCTTTGGCCGGTCCGCTTTTCGCTTTTCATGGCCAACGAAATCGACCTTGCCACGCTTCTGTCGAAACCGGCTTCCGAGTTGTTTCCTGGCGCTCTGTCTCCCGAAGGCTGCCGCGCGGGTCTGCTCCTCCGGCACGGCCGTTGGACCGAAGCCCACGAGACCGCGCAGGAGCTCCAAACCAGAGAAGGCAGCTTTTGGCACGGCATCCTGCACCGCCACGAGCCCGACCCTGGCAACGCCTCGTACTGGTTTCGCCGCGTAGGCGATCACCCGCTGTTCCCGGTGCTGCGCGATCGCGCCATGGCTCTCGCCGAAGGCTCTTCGCTTCGCATCGGAAAGGCGTGGGATCCCTTCGCTTGGATCGACTTCTGGGAGGCAGCGCGCCAACGGCCTGGCTCGACCGACGAACGGGCTGCGCAGGAAATCGACCGCGCCGAGTGGGAATTGCTCTTCGACTATTGCGCCGCGCCTCGCCCGAGGTGACCATAAGAGAATGATCTCCCGTGCGGCCGTGCTGGCCCGCTACAACCAACCGCTCGAACTGCGCGAGTTTCCTGTGATCGAAAAACCTGGTCCGGGTGAAGCCATCATGCGTGTGGAAATGGCGGGCATTTGCGGAACCGATGTCCACTTGTGGAAGGGCGAGTTGCCGGTGCCGCTTCCGGTGATTCTGGGGCACGAGTCGGCGGGGCGCATCGAAGCGCTTGGAGAAGGGCTGACCAAAGACTGGCGCGGCAATCCGATCGCAGTGGGAGACCGCGTGACGTGGGCGAGCTCGGTGATCTGCGGCGAGTGCTTCTATTGCCGCGTGAAGCGCCAGCCCACGCGCTGCGTGGCGCGCAAGGCGTACGGCATCAGCTACTGCTGTGACGATGCTCCGCACCTGCGCGGCGGTTACGCCGAGCGAATCGTGCTGCGTGCGGGGTCGAGCATCTTCAAGCTGCCCGAGTCGCTTCCCACCGAGAGCCTGGTAGGTGCCGGATGCGCGCTGACGACGGCGATCCACGGATTCGAACGGTGCCCGATCGGTTGGGGTGACATCGTCGTGATCCAGGGTACGGGTCCGGTGGGGTTGGCGGCGCTGGCGGTGGCGCGGCAGTCGGGGGCGGGGCGGATCATTGTAGTGGGTGGTCCGGCGCATCGGCTCGAGCTCGCGCGGTCGTTCGGCGCCGATGTGGTGATCGATTTCGCAGCGGCTTCGGCGGCGGATCGGCAGAAGCAGATTATTGCGGCGACGGGCGGGTTTGGGGCGGATGCGGTGATCGAGTGCGTCGGGATTCCGGAAGCGGTGAACGAAGGGATCGAGCTTTGTCGCGATGGAGGCAAGTTCCTGGTGCTGGGACAATATGCCAACGCGGGCAACATCTCGTTCAATCCGCACACGATCACGCGCAAGCAGCTCGAGGTACGAGGATCGTGGGGCTTCGAGCCGCGGCACGTGGATGCGGCGATTTCGATGCTGCAACTCGATGGTTGGGCGGCGCGTTTCGCGGGGCAGATCACGCATCGGTTCCCGCTCGATCAGGCCAATGAGGCGCTCGAGACGGTGCGCGAGTGGCGGTCAGGGAAAGCGGTGATTACGCCGTAGTGGCGGTAGCTTGCTCCGGGCGGCGGGACTGAAGTCCCGCGCAGGCTGAAGCCTGCCCCACACAGTGTGTCTGGAATCTTCGCAAGCGACTAAGAAACTGACGGATCGTGGTACATCGCGGCGGAGCCGCGGGTTCTAGTCTGCCCACATCACACGGCCGGCCGCGAGCCGGGAGCCGCGATTGCTTCACATTTTTCCTGGCTCGACGTGCACCAGCACATCGGCGATCGCCGGCATCTCCGCGCGCAGCCTGCGGCGTACGGCGCCGGCGATCTGATGCGATGCCTCCACGGTGATCGAGGGGTCCACGTGCACGTGAAGGTCGGCGTGATACTGCAAGCCTGTTTTACGGGCCATCACTTTCTCGACAGCCCAAACGCCATCCACCGATGCGGCCACGGTACGCACTTCGTCGAGGAGCCGTGCGTCGGGCATCGTGTCGATCAGTTCGAGCGACGTGTCGCGAATCACGCGGATTCCCGTGTAGATGACGATCAAGCCCACTGCGAATCCGCCGTAGTGGTCGGCGGCGAGGAAGCGCGATGGGTCCGATAAGGTCAACCCTACCGCACACAGAGCCGCGATGCCCGAGAGGATGTCGATGGCATCGTTCCACGCATCGGCGATCAGTGAGGCGCTTCGCACTCGCCGGCCATAGTGGAATTTCACGGCCGACAGCAGGCTCTTCACCGCGATCGAAATGCAGAGCGACCACAGCGTGTAGACTTCCGGGGGCGCGTGAACTTCGCCGATCTTGGTGGCCGAGCGGATGCAGATTCCGATTCCGCCCAACGCAACGATCATTCCCACCGCCAGGCCGGACAGCGTTTCGATGCGGCCGTGTCCGTAAGGATGGTCCGCGTCTGCGGGCCGTGCAGCCCAGATCGCTCCGAAGAAGACGATCAGCGACGCCAGTACGTCACCGGCGAACTCGACGCCCGCGGCCGTGGTCGACGTGGACCGGCCCTGCAAACCCGCCCACAGATTCATCAGCGAAAGCGAACCGCTGGCCGCGACGCTGAGCGCGGCCAACTGCTGCACACGCCTCACGAGGCGGCGCCGAATTCGGGCTCGATAGACACGGCGCTCTCCATGCCTGTATTGTATGGGAGCATGGCCATCATCGACACGAACGTGTACCTTTCGCGTTGGCCCTTCCGCCGGCTCAACGGCGATCAACCGCAGGCTCTGGTTGGCAAGATGAATCGCTCGGGCGTCACGCAGGCGTGGGCCGGGAGTTTCGATGCGCTGCTGCACCGCGATCTCGGCGGCGCGAACGCGCGTCTCGCCACCGAATGCCGCAACCATGGCAACGGAATGCTGGTTCCTTTCGGCAGCGTCAATCCGAAGTTGCCGGACTGGCGCGAGGAACTCCGCCGCTGCCACGAGGATCACCGGATGCCCGGCCTGCGCCTGCACCCCGATTTCCACGACTACAAGCTCGACGATCCGGTGGTGCGCGAGTTGGTGGGTTTGGCGGCGCAGCGGCGCATGATCGTACAGATTGCCGCGCAGATGGAAGACGAGCGTACGGTGCATCCTCTGCTGCGTCTGAACTCGGTGCCGCTCGCGCCGCTCCCGGGGCTGGTGCGGGCTGTTCGCGGCGCCCGGATCTTGCTGAGCAACTATCGCGGCGTGCAACCGGCCTTCATGCGCGATCTCGCCGCCGCGGGCGAGGTGTACGCGGACTTCTCGATGATCGAGGGCGTGCACGGGCTCGAGCGGCTGAGCGGCGACATCGGTCCGGCGCGCGTGGTGTTCGGGTCGTACTTCCCGTTCTACTATTTCGAGGCAGCGCACTTGAAGGTGAAGGAGTCAGGCTTGCCACCGGAACCGATTTTCGAAGGCAATGCGAGGCGACTGATGGGAGATCCGCGATGACAGTCTGGGACCTGCACTGCCACCCGGCCGGATTCGCTGGCGCCGATCACGCCACGTACACGCGCGACCTTCTGCGGCTGGGCGATCGCATGGGAATCGAGCGCTTCTGCATCTATCTCGGGAAGCTGCACCCGTACGATCCCGCGCCGGCCGAGTTTCGCGCGCAGAACGATTTCATCCTCCAATGTCTGCACGATCATCCGGACCGGTTCTTCGGATTTGCGTACCTGAATCCGAATTTCGTGAAGGAGAGCCTCGAAGAGTTCGATCGCTGCGTGGCCCATGGTCCGATGGTGGGGATCAAGCTTTGGGTGGCGCGGCGGTGTGCGGATCCGGCGATTGACCCGATCATTGCGCGGGCGGCTCAGGCGAAGGCGGTGATCTTTCAGCACACCTGGATCAAGACGCCGGGGAATCTGCCCGGCGAGTCGACGCCGATGGACCTGGCGGCGATGGCGGCGCGGCATCCGGAGACTCCGATCATCTGCGGACACACCGGTGCGCAGTGGGAGATCGGAATCCGGGCTGTGCGGCCGCACCGGAACGTCTCGGTGGACTTGGCGGGTTCTGACCCGACGTCGGGTTTTGCGGAGATGGCGGTGCGCGAGTTGGGAGCGGATCGGGTGATCTGGGGGAGCGACGCGGGCGGGCGGAGCCTGGGGTCGCAGTTGGGGAAGCTTTTCGGAGCGGAGATACCCGAGGCGGCGCGTGAGAGGGTCGCGTCGGGGAATCTACGGCGGATGATGGAGCCGATCCTGAAGGCGAAGGGGATCCGCGTGTAGGCTCCGCGCGTAAGTTGCAGTGATTATTTTTCGGCGTGGAGGTTCCAGGGAGTGCGGAGGAGCGGGACTGACGCGCGTACGGCAGGGCGCCGAACCAAGCGGCCGAAGCTCGCTGAAGAAGATTGGGCACGGAACTCCGGTGGCGGGACTGAAGTCCCGCGCAGGCTGAAGCCTGCCCCACACTCGGGCTGAAAGTTTTGCGGCCGGCGAAGAAACCGAAGAAAAGTAGTTGATCTAGCTCGCCACCGGAAGCGTGAAGAAGAACGTGCTTCCGGAGCCTGGTGTCGACTCCACCCAGATCTTGCCGTGATGCGCCTCCACCATCTGTTTGACGAGAGCGAGGCCGAGGCCGGTGCCGCCGATCTTGCGCGTCTCGGTGTTGTCGGCGCGGAAGAACTTCTGGAACAGCTTGGAGATGGTTTCCTGGCTCATACCCATGCCGCGGTCGGCCACGGCCACTTCGACGAAGCGTTGCGGCCCCTCTTCGACAAGTTGCAGGCGAGCCATGATGGGTCCGCCGTTGGGTGCGAACTTGACTGCGTTCGAGATGAGGTTGGTGAGCACCTGCCGGATACGGTCGGCGTCCGCCATGACCATCGGCAAGCCGGCGTCGGCTACCACCGAAAACTGATGGCGAGTGCCGGAGCCGCGGAAGATCTCGATGGTCTCCTGCACCATCTTGTCGAGCCGCACGGGAACGAACTTGTAGGTCTGGCGGCCTGACTCGATTCTTTGGAGGTCGAGGAAATCATTGATCAGGTTGCTGAGCCGCGTCGATTCCTTGTGAATGATCTCGATGAACTTCCGGCGGCGCTCGGGCGGGAACTCGCGCTCGAGCATGAGTTCGGCGAATCCGCGCAGGCTGGTGAGCGGGGTACGCAACTCGTGGCTGACGGTGGACAACAGGTCATTCTTGACGCGTTCGGCTTCCTTTTGCTGCGTGATGTCGGAGAGGATTCCGACGTAGTGGGTGAGGTTGCCGGATCCATCCCGCACGGGGGTGACGCTGATGCGGCCCCAGAACTCGGAGTCATCCTTGCGCAGGATCTTGACCTCTTCCATGCACGACGCGCCCAACGTCATGGCGTCCCAGAGGTTGTCGAAGCCCTTGGAGGTAGCCTCGCTGCGGAAGTCGCGCCAGGTTCGGCCGAGCACTTCGTTGGCGCCATAGCCCGTCAGCTTGACGAAGCCGGAGTTGGCGTAGAGGAAGGGCATGTTGGGATCGGAGGCATCGGTGATCGATATGCCTTCCGACGTGGACGCCATGGCCCGGTCTCGTAGCAGCAGTTCCTCGCCAGCTTTGCGCCGCTCGGTGATGTCGCGCGCCACGCCGAAGATGCCCGTGACGCCCCGGCTTTGCTCCTGGCGGCTGATAGAGCACTCGACGTAGGCCCACTTGCCGGACGCGGTCAGAATCCGGATCTCGAATGCCGGAACCGCGTCTCCGGAGGCGAGCCGCGCCATTTGGTCTATGGCGTAGCGGCGGTCTTCGGGGTGGATCAGCCGGATCGCGCGGACTCCGAGCCAGTCGGCGGCCTGAAATCCGGTGACGTTCTGGAAGGCGGGATTCAGCGAGTCTAGGCGGCCGGGCCCAGAGATCGAAAAGATCACGTCCTGCACCGTATGGACGAGATTGCGGAACCGGGTGGCGGCATCGCGTAGCGCCAACTGTACCTTCTCGCGGTCTTTGATCTCGTTGAGCAAGGCCTGGTTGAGCTTGCGCAGCTCCACGTTGCGCTCTTCCACGCGCGATTCGAGCTGGCGCTTGGCGCGCACCAGGCTCTCGTAGGATTGGCGGCGTTCGAACAGCCGCCCAAGTTGGGTTCCCACTTGCTCGGCCACACGGATCAGGCGCTCGTCCCGGTCGACGGGCTCGCCCGTGTACATCTCCACCACCGCCATCACTTCCCGCTTGGCGAGGATCGGGAAGCAAAACGCCGTGCGCAATCCACAGGCCGCCGCGGGCTTCGAGCGCAAGCCGTCCTCGGCGGTGACATCGTCGAACCACATCGCCAGCCCGGCGTTGCGGACGCGGCCGGGAAGATCCTGGCCCGGCATCAGCGCGAGCGATTCCGTGGCGCGGCGAAACAATCCGTAGCGAGCCTCGTCTTCGACGTACCAAATGCCCGACGGGGTCATCCCGGAGTCGGTGAGATAGACATGCCCCACCGGCCAGCCGGCATGCCGGCATAGCAGCCGCACGGCCAAGTCCATCGCTTCCTCCGGGCTTGCCGACTCGTTGGCCGCCTCGGCGACCTTCTGCAGCAGGTCGAGCCGGGCCGTTTCCTTCTCGAGCCAGTGCTCGGCGAGCTTCGACTCGGTGAGGTCACGGATCATCAGCAGCGCACACCGCCCGCGGCGGTCCGTCAACGGGTGGGCTTGGATTTCGAGGATCCGGACCACGCCGAAGTGGCTGAACTCGTACAACGGACCGGCCACCGGCTCATGGTGGTCAAGCACGCGCGAAACCGGATGCGCCGGGACATCCACGGGATGCCCGCCGCGCGACAGCGGCAACACCGAGGTCACCGGTTTACCGATCACGTACAGCGACTTCTTGCCCACCAACTGCAGAAACGACTTGTTACAGCCCTCGATGCGCCCCGCCGGATCGGTCCAGACCATCGCTTCCGTCATCGCTCCGAGCGCGGTGTCGAGCTTGGCCAGTGTTTGCCGCAAACTCGATTGGATTTCGACGGCCGCCGGCGTCTCGGCCGCGAGGTTCGGTGTTACTTCTTGCTCCCTTGCAGTCAGCATGGTTGGATGGTTGCTCCGAATCGCCATTCCTCGTCCCGGACCCGCTCGGCGAAAATGCACAACTCGGCCAACCGGGATTGCCCGCTACCGGTGAGCACCGGCAAGGACAACGGCTGGCCCAGGATCGATCCCGATCCGCGGCTGAGAAATCGCGCAAAGGCGAGGTTGTGGCTGTCGCGGTAGGACGGCGGTATGATGCGGATCATCGGAGATCCCTCGATCACGTCCCGTTTCCAGCCGAACTCCTCGAGGAAAGTGTCGTTGGCGTGGAGCACTACGCCGCCTGAAGAGACGATCAGGACTCCTACCTCCTCGAAGGCCTTCAAATCCTGTAACGCCGGGCCTCCGGCCATCGTTTCGCCTGTCATGATCTCCTGTTCGCGCCCCCTTTCGCCCACTTCATATGAGCATTTCCACCAAACCGATCAGTTCCGCCGGACTGAACGGCTTCGTCAGCACCGCATCCACTTTGAGATCCCAGGCCGGGCTGATCGAGGGATCGAGCACCTTGGCCGTGATCAGGATCACCGGCACTCGCGCGGTCTCCGGCCGTGTACGCAGTTCGGCCGCTACTTCCGGACCGGTCAGACCCGGCATCATCCAATCGAGCAGCACCAAGTCGGGCGGAGTATCGCGAGTGGCCATCTCGAGCGCCTGCAAGCCATCGACGGCTTCGATCACCTCGTGATCCGGATCTTCGAGCGTCGTGCGGACGAGCAGCCGCAGGTGCTCTTCGTCATCGGCCAACAGGATTCGTTTCATCGGTTGCGGAGATCCCGGCTTCGCGGGCCGGTCTCGGGGAGCTTATCGGCCGGATGGCGAACCGTATGAATCGAGCGCCGGCCCGAGCGATTCGCTCTTTCACCGGCCCCATCCGCCGATGAGCATCAGTAGCCCGGCTTCGTGAGCGGGCGGTTCGCGGACAAAACAAAGACGATGACGGCCAGCGCTCCCCCATCCTCACTTATCGTTGTCGAAGACGAAGAACCGATCTCGATGGTACTCGAGGAGATGCTCACCGGGAAGGGCTACGAGGTGCGCGTGGTCCACAACCCGGCCGATGCCATGGCAGCCGTGCGGGAGCGCACGCCCGATCTGATGTTGATGGACATCAACTTGAGTTCGGATATCGACGGCATCGAAACGATTCGCCGGATCCACGCCGAGATCGCCGAGGTTCCGCACTGTTTCATCACGGCGTATTCGGAGGACGAGATCGTAGCCCGGGCCGAGGAAACCGGTCCGATGGCGTACCTGATGAAGCCGTTCGAGTGCGGCGATGTGGTGGCCATGGTTTCGATCGCGCTGGCCAACGCCCGCCGCCTGCAGGAGCGGCTACGCCGCGCGGCGCGGCTGGAACTGGCCGTCAAGGTAGCTCCGGAGGCAATGCTGTTCACCGACTTTGCCGGAAAGGTGCAGTCGATCAACGAGTCGGCGGCGGCGCTGATCGAGGTTCCGGACGGCAAAGCGCGCGGAGCTTCTCTAGCTTCGCTGGTGAAGCTGGTGGCCGATGGAGGAGAAGACCGGACGCACGAGGAGATTGACCAGGCTCTCACGGCGGCGGCCAGCGGCCGGTTCCAGACCTACTGGCGCATGCAAAAGGCCGGCGCTGTGGTTCCGCTGATGGTGAACGTGACCGCCGACCTGGGGATCAAGGAATTCGTCTTCCGTTTCAAACAGGTGCCGGCGGCCGCGTTGCGCGCAGTGGGCCGCGAGAATGCACCGCCACCACCGCCGCGTCCTCAGGCTCCGCCACCGCCGTCCGCCGCTGCGCCAACGCGGGCAACGGGGTCCGTTCTGGCGACAGGCGCTTCCGAAAGCGAAGACCGCGTGACCGGGCTCCCGAACCGGCGCGCCATCGAACCACGGCTCGCCGAGCCCAACGACGATCCGGAAATGTTCGTAGCCGCGCTCGGTGTGGACCACTTGGCCGTGCTCAAACAGCGGTTCGGCGCCGGTGCGGTCGATCAGGTGCTGCTTGCATTCTCGCAGCATTTGGCTCAGCACCTGCCTGACACATGCCTCATTGCCCGCTGGTCCGCTTCGGTGTTCCTGATCATGCCCAAGGAGCCCGGAACAGTCGGCCTGCAGCGCGAGATCTCCCGCCTGCTCTCCACACCCATGCTCCATCACTTGCAACTCACCGGCCGATCGGCGCTGCTGCGGGTCACCGCCTCGAGCGCCTTCTTCCGCATTGACGAGTCCGCCGTCGAGAACCTCGATGGCTTCGTGGACCAGCAGACCGCGAAGTAACCTCGTTCGCGATCGTCGACCCCGCAAACAGGGGCATAGGCCTGGCCATACCGAGTGGTATTCCGCCCCGCTACAAAGCGATATCCCTAGATAGCCTCTAAGGTTTTTCCGCTACTCATCCGATGCTTTGACTTCAGGCGAGAGGAATCGGCTCCTCGCGCGACTGCTCTTATAGGAGCACGAATGCGCCGTCATGGCTCGACCTGGCTTTACGTGTCGGCTTTTGCGGAGTTGGAATGTGGAACCCCCTGAGGTTCGGAAACTGGCCCAGAAAGTGGATGGAGTGGCGGGCGCAACAGATCGAAGATCCGGTTGCGCGGCTGCGGTATCTGCGCCAAGCCACGGGTGCAGACCGCGTACCCACTTCGCCGAGCCGTCCGATGCGGCGCTTCTCCCGCCGTTGGGCGCCGGCTTTCGGGCTGGCCGGGTTCATCGTCGCGATGGTGCTGCTGGTTCCGAGCAACAATCCAAACCTGGTGGCCGCCCACGGCGCGCATCGCAATTTGCCGCTGCCTGCCGCGGCGCCCGAGCCCGGAGCGGTGGAATCGGTCTGGCTGGTGGAGCAGAAGGGGGGCGTCGAGGTGTACAGTAACGGGCTTCGCATCGAGACGGCCTCGGCGATCGCGAACGAGACGCGGTTTGACCGCGAGACGAAGGTGGCCGGGCGCACCGTGGTGGCGGGTAGCGTTCGCCCGCGCGGAATCGTCTTCCACACAACCGAAAGCCTGATCGCGCCGTTCGAGGCGACGCAGAACCAGAACCTGCAGCGCGTGGCGCATTGGCTGCTCGACTATCTGCGGGAGAATCGCAGCTACCACTACTTGATTGACCGGTTCGGGCGGGTTCACCGGGTGGTGCGCGAGGAGGACTCCGCCTGGCACGCCGGCAACTCGATCTGGGCCGACAGCGGGCACATCTACGTCAACCTCAACCACAGCTTTCTGGCAGTGGCTTTCGAATCTGCGACGCAGAAGGGCGACCGGGTGTCGGAATCGGTGACGCCCGCGCAGGTGCACGCAGCCAAGATTCTGACCGGGATGCTGCGCGACAAATACAAGATCGCCGCAGTGGACTGCGTGACGCACGCGCAGGTGTCGGTAAACCAGGAGCGGTTCCTGGTGGGCCTGCACACCGACTGGGCAGCCAATTTTCCGTTCCGGGAACTGGGGCTTCCGGACAACTATGAACATCCGCTGGCGGCCATCTACGCCTTCGGTTTCGGCTATGACGACGACTTTGTCGCCTCCACCGGAACCCGCGTGTGGAAGGGCCTGGCGGCTTCGGACAACCAGATGCGGCAGGAGGCGACGGCGCAGGGTTTGAGCGTGACCCGGTACCGCGCGATGCTCCAGGAACGCTACCGCTCGGCCATGGCCACGCTCACGCAGGGGTCCGCGCGAGGCGGACAGTCCACGGAACAGCTTGCCAAGCCCGCCACCCGCAACGCTCCGGGCAAGGCGCCGCAAGGAGGCCAATAAGTGGGGAAGAAGCAAAAGGAATCTTCGAATTCGGATCAAAGGAGTAACAACATGAGTCAGAACACCAACGTAGCCGGTCTCGACGTCGGGACGAGCCGGATCGTCATGGCTCGCCAGAATGGGACCGCCATGGAATACCACAGCCAGTTGAACGCGTTCGTGTGCGTGCCGCACACGAAGATGACAGAGGGCGCGCTGCGCCGCGAGGGAATCCAGTTCGCCGCTCAGGGCTCGGAACTCATCGTCCACGGAAACGATGCGCCGCGGTTCGCCGACCTCCTCCACGTCGAAACGCGCCGGCCGATGGTGCAGGGCGTGCTCAATCCGAGCGAGACCGAGAGCGTGCCGGTGGTGCGGCGGATCGTGCAGCAGATGACTTCGCACGGCGAGGGCCGGCCCAAGGTCTGCTTCAGCGTCCCGTCAGCGGCGCTCAACGGAGACGAGGGCCTGACCTATCACGAGGCGACGCTGCGGCAGATGTTCAGCGAACTCGACTACGAGGTCCGGAGCATCAATGAAGGGCTGGCGGTGGTTTACTCCGAACTCGAGGAGACCAACTACACCGGTATCGGCGTGAGCTGCGGCGGCGGGCTGTGCAACGTCTCGCTCGCCTACTTGTCGATGCCCGCGTTGAGCTTCTCGATTCCCAAGGCCGGCGACTTCATCGATTCGAGCACCGCGTCTGTGACTGGCGATCTCGCCAATCGCGTGCGGCTGATCAAGGAAGAGAACTTCCACTTCAACGGGCATTTCGTGGACAAGCTCCACCAGGTGCTGACCGTTTACTACGAGGATGTGATCCACGCGCTGATCAACGGGATGAAGGAAGCGTTCTCCGACACGCGGCGCATTCCGAAGCTGACCAAGCCGATCCCGATGGTGCTGAGCGGCGGCACGGCGTCGCCGAAGGGATTCCGGGATCGTTTTGAGAAGATCCTGCGCGAGTCGGATTTCCCGATCGCGATTTCCGATGTCCGGGTGGCGAAGGATCCGTTGACGGCGACGGCGCGCGGGGCGTTGATCGCCGCGATGACCGAGATGTAAGAGCAGTCTCCCGAGTGGACAGTTTCCCCGCCGGATGAACGTGTGTCCGGCGGGGGATTTTTTGCGAAGTCGATGCCGGTGCGGGCGCAACGGCTCCTGACGATATCGGAGCCGTGAAATCGCAGGTACCGTCGTTTCGAGGCTGACCGTCTTCGTCAGCGAGTCGCTTGTGCCAAACGTTTCCTCAGCCAGTACACGACGACTTCGCAGTACGGCTCGAGGTATCCAGTTGTCGATTCACCGCTCCACCAGTGCAGCCAACTCCGGAGCCTCGCCGTGGGCAAGTCCCCTTTTTTTGGCAGCGCGTCTTTGAATGCGTCGAGCGTAGCCCTGCGATTGTGAACCAACTTCGGATGGTTGAGATTGAGGATCTGTTCGAGTTCTTCGTGAAATCCCGGGTCAGTGGATTCAATCCTGCCATCGCCGAGATAGCGTAAGGTGACCTCGACTGCGTGGTCCGGGTTGGCTGGATTCCTCGATATTTGACGATCGGCCTTCTTGGTGTCGCAGTGCTGCAGGCGCTCGGGCTGACCCTCGCCTCCGAGACACGCCGCGAGTAGATTTCCGTAAGCAAGCTGCTCCTGCTTTCCGTCAAGCTCCTCCTGCTTGAAGCTTTGCGGCAGCCAATGCTCGATTTTCATCGAATTGCGCTCGGGCCGGATCCGAGACAGGCAATAGCAGCAGAGCCCTCGCTGCTCCGCCACCAGCGCTATCCGCAATTCCTCCTTGCCCTGGTAATCTTCGTAGGAAGCTTCGCCGGCACTCCGATACTCGGTCAAGCTCCGCGGTTCACGAGCCTTGCGAATCGTTCTCACTGGCCGGACTCCAGAAAAGCCATCAACGCGCGGGCGCGCGTCACCTCCGGCTCATCGGGTCCGACGTTCGACTCGATGCTGGAGAGCAGGACCCGTGCGCCATCGAAGTTCTCCTGGTCGATCGCGGCGAACAACTGCCGCAGCAAAAGGCTCTGTTCGGCATTTCGCGTGGAGGCGCCCATGATTTCCTCGAGAACGCGATTGGAGTCCATGCCGAACGAGCGCTCCGGAACAGTTACCGCACTGTCTTCCAACAGCCGAATTTCAGCCGCGGGCAGCTCGCCGATCACCTGGGCGGAATGAGAAGTACAGACGAATTGAATGCCAGGGAAAATCCTCTTCAGATCGCCCGCTACACGGCGTTGCCACTTCGGATGAAGGTGCACATCCAGTTCATCGATCAGCACGAGCCCGGGAGTCTCGCGTAGTACCCTCTCAGGATCGCCATCCGATACGGAACCGGACGGTACGAGAAACGCGTTTTGCGTGACCGCTTTGATTGCGAGATCAGCCACCATCGCTAGCATCATCTTTTGGCCTGCGCTGAGATTGTCGAAAGGCTGCGCCTCGCCGCCGATCGAAAGGACGATCTGATCGCGATCGGTATCGAACCAGATGGCATCGGCGTCCGGGACCGAGCCGAGCACGGCGATCCGGACGGCATCGAAGCCGGGGCGCCACTGGCCTCCACGATTTCCCCTTTCGATGGCTTCGCGGCGAAACCACTTCGTCAACTCATCGAACCGGATCCGTTCGTTGAAGCAGTCATAGAGGGCGGCCCACCGTCGCGCAACTCCGTTTGCCTTGGGTTTCTCCCCGCGCTGGTTGGACGGAAGCCAGGCTCGCCCAGCGCCATAGTAGGCAAGCACAGGGCAGAGGACGGCCTCGCCCGCCTGATCGCGCGAGTAGACGGAGCGTACGAAATCGAGCGCCTCTTTCGCGTCGCCATTAACGGTCCGGCTCCCGGTTGGACGGATTTGCCGGGACCAAACCACCGGCCCGCCTTCGCCTAGCCGTCCCGTTGCACGGACTACCACGGGCCGCTGTTCGGCGAACTGAACGCGGTCGCCCTTGGCCTGCGCCGCCAGGCGAATCTCGTTTCTCAGGATATTACGCCGGCTTCCGCTCAAGACCGAGTCCGGCGGTTCCACCAGCCAGATCCCTGCCGCCACCGCAAGGGCATCGAGCAGCGAAGTCTTCCCGGAACCGTTCTCTCCGGCGAGGAGCGTGAAGTGCGGATGGAAGTCAATGGCGAGAGACGAGAACTTCTTGAAGTTCTCCAATTCGAGGCGATCAATCCGCATCCTACCAGTCAACCACCTGACCGCCGCCTCTGTCCACGGGCTCGTAGCCAAACGCCGGCTCGGCCCATCTTCTTTTCAACAGCAGCGACCTGCTTGGCAATATTCCGCTACGAGGGCGCTTGGCACCGGTGAACTGGCAGGCTACGCGCATTGGCTCTGGCCTGAACGCTCGCAGAGCCGTTTTACTGGCTCATGCTCGACAGAAACGCCGCGTTGCTCGGGTTCTTCGACAATCGCTCGAGCAGCAGTTCGATGCACTCCACCGGCGACAGAGGACTCAACACCTTCCGCAGCACCCAGATCCGGTTCAAGTCTTCCTTCGGCAGCAGCAACTCGTCCTTACGAGTACCGCTCTTGTGAATATCGATCGCCGGGAAGATGCGCTTGTCCACCATCTTGCGGTCAAGGTGGATTTCCATGTTGCCCGTGCCCTTGAATTCTTCGAAGATCACGTCGTCCATGCGCGACCCCGTATCGATCAGCGCCGTCGCCACGATCGTCAGCGACCCGCCCTCCTCGATATTACGCGCCGCGCCGAAGAAGCGCTTGGGGCGCTGGAGCGCGTTCGAATCGACGCCGCCCGAGAGCACCTTGCCCGAGGGCGGAACCACCGAGTTGTAGGCGCGAGCGAGGCGCGTGATCGAGTCGAGCAGGATCACCACGTCGCGCTTGTAGGTCTCGACGGGCTCCGCAGGCTCCGATGCCAAGCCAGAAGCCCAAGCTATCCGGGGCCGCGTCTCGTGCGCCGCGCGGACTTGAAACAACCCCACGAGGTGATCAACTCCACGTTCGACGAGCCGGCTTAATTAGATCACTCACATCCTTGGACCCAGCTTCTGCTTGGATCACATCCAATCAAGAGGCAAAGCGATGCCTCTTGGGGGCCGGACTTCATGTGGCTGAGCTCAGGCGCCGTGACAAGCAGGCCGGACAAGTACAAGAGCGGGCGGTCTGCGTGAGATGGACGAGACCATGGAACACCTCGCCCTGGTTATCGAACCTGTTTATGATCTTGTCCAGTAGCCGAGTATCTCCACGTTCATAACGCCTGTACACCTCGTAGGCGACAAAATCCGCTAGTTGGAGCAGCCGCGTTGATTTGGAGTCGGCGAAGAACGGGACGTCGGCGAATGTCTTCAACCGGCCGAATCGCGTGCCCGCCGCGTCGCGGAACTCGCGGAGCAGGCGTTGCAGGTGGAGCGCATACTTGGTCTCATCGAAGATGAGCAGCCCCCGCTGGTTATCACCGCCCTTTTCGAGCCTCTGGAGAAACAAGTCGAAGCGGCGGCATAGCTCCTCGAACGCACGCCCTACCACGTCCTGGTCCTCGACGAATGCTCGCTCCACTGCGACCGAAAAAGAACCGTTCCGTCTGAGCGAAATCTGGCTGTTCAAGACCGAGTAGACTCGGTCCGTTACCTCATTTCGGGTCTGGGTGCTGATGGAGTTCCACGGAGGGTCTTTGTGCTGGGCGATTTGCTGAGCGTGAAATTCCACGTACTCAGGACAGTCCTGGAAGAAAATCTGCGAGATTTCTTCCACGGCTTTGTTGAGCCAATACACTTGCCGTTCGAAAGCAGCCACGCCGCCCAGAACGAAGTGCTTGGAATCGGACCCCTCCGCATTCCCTGACTCATCCACGTACAGGAGGTACATAAATGAGAATAGCCGGACGGAGCTCAGAGCCCCAACGAGCCGCGACGAACGCAGCCCTATCCAGCCATTTCAAGTGTATCACAACCTACTGGCTCATGCTCGACAGAAACGCCGCGTTGCTCGGGTTCTTCGACAATCGCTCGAGCAGCAGTTCGATGCCGCTCAAGCGACGGAGGACTCGGCTTCACCTTCCGCAGCACCCAGATCCGGTTCAAGTCTTCCTTCGGCAGCAGCAACTCGTCCTTACGAGTACCGCTCTTGTGAATATCGATCGCCGGGAAGATGCGCTTGTCCACCATCTTACGGTCGAGGTGGATTTCCATGTTGCCCGTGCCCTTGAATTCTTCGAAGATCACGTCGTCCATGCGCGAGCCGGTGTCGATGAGCGCGGTCGCAACGATCGTCAGCGACCCGCCCTCCTCGATATTACGCGCCGCGCCGAAGAAACGCAGGCGCTGGGCACGACGATCGGCCTGCCGAAGGCGCACCCGAAGGCGGAACCACCGAGTTGTAGGCGCGAGCGAGGCGCGTGATCGAGTCGAGCAGGATCACCACGTCGCGCTTGTGCTCGATCAGGCGTTTGGCCTTTTCGATCACCATTTCCGCCACCTGCACGTGGCGCGAGGCCGGCTCGTCGAACGTGGAGCTGATCACCTCGCCCTTCACCGAACGCTGCATGTCAGTGACTTCTTCCGGGCGCTCGTCGATGAGCAGGACGATCAGCGTCACTTCGGGGTGATTCGTCGTGATCCAGTTGGCGATCGACTGCAACGGCATCGTCTTGCCGGTGCGCGGTGGCGCGGCGATCAGGCCGCGCTGGCCCTTGCCGATCGGTGTGAGCATGTCCATCACGCGACCGGAGTAGTTGTCGCGCGTGGTCTCGAGCCGGAGCCGCTCAAGCGGATAGAGCGGCGTCAGGTTGTCGAAGAAGATCTTGTTGCGCGACTCTTCCGGCGGCTCGAAGTTGATCGCGTCCACCTTGATGAGCGCGAAGTAGCGCTCGCCTTCCTTCGGTGGGCGGATCTGCCCCGAGACCGTGTCGCCGGTGCGCAGATCGAAGCGGCGAATCTGCGACGGCGAGACGTACACATCGTCGGGACCGGGCAGGTAGTTGTACTCGGGCGCGCGCAGGAATCCGAAGCCGTCGGGCAAACATTCGAGCACGCCCTCGGCGAAGATGAGCCCCGATTTTTCGGCCTGCACCTGCAGGATCTTGAAGATGAGATCCTGCTTGCGCATGCCTGCCACGCCTGTGACGCCGAGATCCTTGGCGATCTGGTTGAGCTTGAGGATCGACATGTCCTTGAGCTCGACCAGGTCGAGACTGATGACGTCGCGGCCGCCTTGCTTGCGGCGCGTGGTGCCGAGCGGAAGATCGCTATCGGCGATGGTGGAGGCGTCTTTCGGCGCCGGCTGCGCTGCCGGTGAAGGTGGAGGAGGTGGCGTGGGAGCCGCCTGTTGCGCCACGGGCGGCGGCGGAGCCAGTTCCTTGTGGGGAGGCGCAGCGGGAAGTTCTTTTTGCGGCGGAGCTTCCTTGATCTGTGGGGGAGGCGGCGGAGCAGCTTGCGCGGGGGGGGCGTCTTTGGGGGGCGCGGCCTTGGGCGGAGTTGCGTCCCTGGCTTCCTTGGGAGCGGTTTCCTTGGGGGCAGCCGCTTTCGCCTTGGGCTTGGCGGCGTCAGTCTTCGCGGCGTCAGGGGATGGGGGTTTCGCCTCTGACGGGGCGGGGGCGGGCGTAGAGGTTTCCTCTACGGGTTTGGGGCCATTGTTTTCGATATCGTTTGCCAAATTTCCCTCACTCCCTGGCCTGTGACGGCCGAGAAAGGTATGATTTCGGCTCCGTTGCCATGTTGGCGGAGACGGGCCAGCCCAGCGTGTCGTTCACTCTGGGACCCAAGTTTGTCGAACTTCGTCGCAACCACCGCGTGACGGCGTTGGTGGGCATCGAGCCAATCGCGGAGCTCGAGGTCCTGGGGCATCCAACCGCGCCGGGAATCCAATAAGAGAAAACACAGCGCGAGGTTGTTTCGTTGTGTCAAGAACGCTTCGATCAGGGATTTCCAAGACTCTCTGGCGGACTTGGAGACCGCGGCATGTCCATAACCGGGAAGATCCACGAACCGGTATCGGTCCGCGACGGCGAAAAAATTCACCGACTGCGTCCGGCCCGGCGTGGAACTGGTGTGAGCCAATCCCTTTTGACCCGCCAGAGCATTCAGCAAGCTGGACTTGCCGACATTGCTCCGGCCCAGAAACGCGAACTCGGGTAATGTCTCTGGGGGGAACTGCTCCGGACGGACTGCACTCATTATAAAACGCGCGGGGGCGGATTGCATCGGGGATTTGGGGACCCTCGAGGGGTCCCCGTGAAAGTTTTGCTCGAGTTAACGGGCCAAGGGCCCGTGAGAATCAGTGAACCGGATTGTCTTCGGCGGCGGGCGTGGACACTTCCATGGCCGGGTTCGGGTTGGGAAGCGCGGTCGCCTCGATCGGCCGCTCGAGGGCGAGCTTCAGCACCTCGTCCATCGAGTCGACGAAATTGAGTTTCATGTCCTTGCGGATGTTGTCTGGGATATCGGGCAGATCCTTCTCATTGTCTCTGGGAAGGACCGCTTCGAAGATCCCGTGGCGGTGCGCGGCCAGCAACTTTTCTTTGAGTCCGCCGATGGGCAGCACTTTGCCGCGGAGTGTGATTTCGCCAGTCATGGCGATGTCGGCGCGAACCGGAACTCGCGTCAGCGCACTACAGATGCTGGTGGCGATGGTGATGCCGGCCGAAGGTCCGTCTTTCGGAATCGCGCCTTCGGGCACGTGTATGTGGATGTCGATGTTGCGGTAGAAGTCGCGGGGCAGGCCGAGCAGGTGCGAGCGAGAGCGGATATAGGTCATGGCCGCTTGCGCCGACTCCTGCATCACATCGCCGAGTTTGCCGGTGAGGGTGAGCTTGCCGCGGCCGGGCAGTACGCTGACTTCGGTCGCCAGGATTTGGCCACCCACTTCGGTCCAAGCGAGGCCCGTGGTGGCGCCCACTTCGTTCTTCTTCTCGGCGCGAAGATCGCGGAACTTCTGGGGCCCGAGCAGTTCTTCCACCTTGGCCGCGTCGACCAGGGCCTTGGTGAACTTCTCTTTCTTCGAGCCCGATGCCACAACCACTTTGCGGGCCACCTTGCGGGCCACGTTGCCCACTTCGCGTTCGAGGTTCCGGACACCGGCCTCGCGCGTGTAGCCGTGGATCAGCGTCATCAGGCCTTCGTCGGCGTACTCGATTTCCTTGGGCGTCAGGCCGGCCGACTCCATTTGCTTCTTCACCAGGAAGCGCTTGGCGATTTCCATCTTTTCGAGTTCGGTGTAGCCCGAGAGCCGGATCACTTCCATGCGGTCCTGGAGAGCCGGCGGGATGGTGTGCATCACGTTTGCCGTGGCGATGAAGAACACCTGACTCAAGTCGTACTCGACATCGAGGTAGTGATCGATGAACATCCAGTTCTGTTCGGGATCGAGCACTTCGAGCAGCGCGGCCGACGGGTCGCCGCGGAAGTCCATCGACATCTTGTCGATTTCGTCGAGCATGAAGACCGGATTCTTGGTGCCGGCCTTTTTCATGTACTGGATGACTTGGCCGGGAAGCGCGCCGATGTAGGTGCGGCGATGGCCGCGGATCTCGGCTTCGTCGCGCACGCCGCCGAGCGACATGCGGACGAACTTGCGTCCGGTGGCCTTGGCGATCGACATGCCAAGCGAGGTCTTGCCCACGCCCGGAGGCCCGACGAAGCACAGGATCGAACCCTTGGGCTTGTTCACCAAGCGGCGCACGGCCAGGAATTCGAGGATGCGCTCTTTGATCTTTTCGAGACCGTAGTGGTCGGATTCGAGCACCTTTTCGGCGTGCTTGAGATCGCGAATCTCGCGCGACTTTTCCTTCCATGGCACGGCGATGAGCCAGTCGAGGTAGTTGCGTGAGACGGTGGACTCGGCCGACATCGGCGGCATTTGCTCGAGCCGCTTGAGCTCGGCCATGGCCTTTTCCTTGGCCTCGGTGGGCATTCCGGCGGCTTCGATCTTCTTTTTCAGTTCGTCGAATTCGCTCTTCTCGCCGCGGCCGAGTTCCTTTTGGATGGCCTTGATCTTTTCGTTGAGATAGTATTCCTTCTGCGCGCGCTCCATCTGGCGCTTGACGCGGCCCTGGATGGTGCGGTCCATGTTGAGCTTCTCGATCTCGATGTCGAGCATCTCGGCCACGCGCGTGAGGCGATCCACCGGATCGAAGATCTCGAGCAGTTCCTGCTTCTCTTCGATGGTGAGTTGGAGATTGGCGCCGACCGTATCGGCGAGCTTGCCGGGATCGTCGACGCGAATGGCGGCGACCATCGTCTCGTAGTTGAGATTCTGGCTCAGCTTCACGTACTGCTCGAAGAGCGTGGTGACGCGATTGGTGAGCGCTTCGAGCTGCGGACCGTGCTCCACCTTGAAGTGCGACGTGCGCACCATGGCGCGGAAGAATCCTTCGTCGTCGCTGACGGACACGACCTTGGCGCGTTCCACGCCTTCGACGAGGACCTTGATGTTGCCATCGGGGAGCTTCAAGCTCTGGACAATGTTGGCGACAGTGCCGACGCTGTAGATCTCGTCGGGCGTGGGCTCGTCGACCGATGCGTCATGCTGCGTGGCGAGGAAGATCTTCTTGTCGCCGGCGAGGGCTTCCTCCAAGGCGCGCACGCTCGAATCGCGGCCGACCACGAACGGGGTCATCATGTGCGGAAAGATCACGACGTCCCGGATGGGCATCATGGGCAGTCGTTTGGTCTCCGGCTTGTCCTTGGAAGTAAGCATGAGGGATCTTCTCTGAGGATAGCGAACTTCACCGGTGCCAGTGCAACTACTCGTTTGAGGAGGAGGGGATAGGTGAGTTCGGACAACGGAGTCCGCGAAGAGGTTACTCCTTCGGAGGTAGGCGGTGGCTGGGGTCGCAGTGCGATGATGAGAGAAAGTTCGCGATGCCCTATCACCAGATTCTGGAGTTGTCCGCGCTCCCGGACAATCCGGATGTATACGTACTGGGCGTTCATGCCAGACGTGTGACCTTCTACTCGCAGCAGTGCAGAGCGATCAATCTTGTGGACGCGCTCGAATACCACAGCAATCGGGGTCCGCTGGCGGGGAAGAGTGTCGCGGTGATCGGCGCGGGCGCGGCGGGCGTTACGGCGGCGGCGCGTCTGCTCGAATATGAAGCCAAGGTGACGGTGTTCGAAAAGGCACCGGGTCCGTTGAGCATTCAAGGGAACAGCCGGCACCGCTACTTGCATCCGACAATCTATGACTGGCCGTTCTCGGCGATCGATCCTGCGGAGAGTGACGCGAAGCTTCCCGTGATGAACTGGAGCGCGGGCACGGCGGCCGAAGTGGCGGCGTCGTTGGAGGCTCGGTTCAAGGCCCTGAAGCCCGTCGAGTTCCTGCCTTCGACGAAGGTCGCCGCTGTTCGTCAAGCGGCCGGCCGCGTGAGCGTCGAGTGGAAAAAAGGCCCGCGAGATTTCGACCTCGTCCTCATCGCAGCGGGCTTCGGGCTCGAACCGGAGGGACAGAAGCAGAACAGCTATTGGGAAGGAGACCCGGTCGACTACGCCGCGCGCGACAATCCGAGCATTCTCATTCTCGGCTACGGCGACGGGGCCCTGACCGACTTGATGCGTGCTTGCGTGTTGAAGTTCGATCACGAGCGTTTCTTGCAGGAGATCATCCGACTGGTACCTGCAGCCACGCTGCAGGAGATTCGCACATGCGAATCCGATCCTCGAGCGGAGGATGCTGGGTGGTTGACCTTGACCCTGTCCCAGATACTTCCGAAGGCGCCGCAGATCGAAAGGTATCTGCGAAGCAAGCTGAACCTGACACGTAAGGTCTTCCTGGCGGGGCCTGGGCCGGGTGTCTGCTCATACCTCGATCCCCGGGCATGCGCCATCAATCGCTTCGTTGCCGCACATTTGGATGCCATCCGGGCGTTCGAGCACATCGTCTGGCCCGACGGTAATCCCCAGATAGACGCCCGGAACCCAGACGATCCCGTGCTGGCCGAACTGCAAAGGCAGGTTGTGGAGAAGAGCCGCGAACCCGCAAAGCGTGTATTGTTCCGTTTCGGGCCGAAGCCGCCGGCAATCGCCGCTATCGAAGGCATTCAGGACGGCGCCGCGAAGCTGAAGGAACAGTGGAGTCGCGTCAAGGTCGCCGAAGATCTCACTCGCCAGCGCCTCTGGGAGACGCCCTTCGCGCGGCTCCCCAGCGGCAAACTGGCTAGAACGTGCCTTGTGGTGTGCAAGCCCGCAAGCCAAGACGAACTGGCGTTGATGGCGCAAAGCGCGATTCAGCAGCGCCCGGATTTTGGCCTCGACGTGAACCCCGTGCCGATCGACGCTGCGCGCTGCCTGCCGAATCGGGAAGCCCTGCTATCCTTCACGCGGGCGATGTGTAGTTCTCCTTTGGTGATTTTTGAACTCGGAAAAGACATGGGGAAGTCCGATCTGGCTGGGATGATGCTGATGGGGATACGGTCAGCCGTGAGACGCGGCGTTACATTGGCCGTCACCAGCAGGATGATCAAGGCGAAGGATTGGGCGGAGTTGCCGTTCAACTTGAAAGAACTTCAGATTCTCTCCCTTCCGTTTCAGAAGGCGCAGGCCAGCGCCACACTGCTGGCAGACTCCATTGCTTCCGCGTTCAAGACGCTGCGCAGCGATGCGGGAGGATATCGCGATCTTCCTGTGTTCGACATCGTCAGACGAACCAAGCGGCGTACACCGGACGCCCATCCAAACCAAGTCGAGGCTCTGGGGCTCTGCTCGTTCAGCCCCAAACACGAGAAATCCTGGGAGGCGCTCAAGCTGGCGCTCGACCGCGTGGATACCGGTGGCCGGATACTCGTTTTGCGGCGCGTGACGGAGTATTCATCTCCGCTGTTGGTGGCGGAACGTTTGTATGAGTTGATTCGTTTCGCCAGGGTGTGCGTCGTGGATTGGACGGAGTGGAGGCCGAACGTATTCTTCGAACTCGGAGTCAGAATGGCGGTTCACCGGATACCAGCGCTGATCGTCGCAACCGAGGCGGCTATCCAGTCCGCCGAGCGCGGCGAAAAACACGCATTTCGAGCGATGTTCCGTCCGCTGACCTATAGTAAGAACCCCAAAGCGGTAACCGGCCTGCAGCAGGTAGCCAGACTCGAGTTGGAGCACCGTCTGAAGGCCGACTCTTCACCCACGGACACAGTCTATGAGATCGCTCAGCGTCATGTGAACATCGAACAGGAATTCGGTTCGGCGCAAATCCATCAACAATTCCTGCGAGCCGCTTTCGCGGCCGTTGGCAGCGACATCGGGCGCTCCGGCAAACCTGCCGTACTGTACTCGGAGAATCCGAAGTTGGCGAGTCAGGCGCTGAACGCGGCGATCGAAACCGTTTGGGGAGCCTACTTGATTCTCGAGGACAAGCTGGGCGATCAGAGTCTGCCGCCCCCGGTGCGCGACGAACTGTCGACTACCTTCGATAGCATCGCGGCCCTGTTGTTGGGCCTGCTGGCGCGTTGCGATTCATCGGATCACGGCCGCATCCGAGCGAAGCTCGAGAGCTACAATCAGGAATAGAGGAGTACTGCACGAATGCTGGACTTGGTCTTGGATATCGAGCCCCTTCAGGCTGCTGCTTTGGTGGCGCGAAAGAGAAACAAGCTGAGCGACGCCGAGGCCAGTCTCAGGAAGGCCATCAAGATCCTCGAGGCCGAATTGAGCAGGCACGACCTCGAACGATACAAGGACGTTAGCTCGGCGCCCGAGGACATTCGAGAGGCAGCCGACCGGCTCGCCGATTGCTACGGCTCGTTGGCCGGCATTCTGAGGCGGCAAGGCCAAGTCGACGAAGCTTTGCAGTTCTATGAGAAGGGCAAGAAACTGGAGGAACGCGAGGAATTCCTGATCAAAAGCACGTACAACCGCGTCCAGTGGATCGTGACCAGTTTGCAGCAGCGGCCCCCGGCGGATGGAAAGCTCGGCGCCGATGTGGCCTCGACAATCGCTTCGGTTCGCGAACTGATTGGGCCCTCGGACGATCCGTGGATCTCGGCTGATCGCGCCCTGCTCGCAGCTTTGGATGGAGACAAGAAGGCGACGATAGACGTCTTGGATGCGCTGGGAGCCACCAAGCCTATCAAAGACGTCTACAAGTCCGGGTTGCCCGTGGTGCAGCGCCTCCACAAACTCCTGCCCGGCAACGCCGCGCTCGCCCAAGCCGAATCCTGGTACGCCGCCAGGGCGCAGTAGCCCGGCCACCGAATGTCCCCTTGGATCCTGCTCGCCCTCGCGCTTCCCTTCGAATGGAAGCTCGAGCAGACCATTGCGGCCGGTATCGTCTATCGCCACGCCGAGTACAGAGACGCCGCCCAGGGTCCGTTTTCGATCCATGTGCTGGAGTTCGATCCCAAGACGCCCGGCATCGATCTGATCGCCGTTCGCGCCGAGGACAAGCTCGCGGCCAAGGAAACCGTGTCGTCGATGGCCCAGCGCTCCGGCGCGCTCGCAGCGGTGAATGCGGGATACTTCGTGGTCGCCGGACCGTTGGCTGGCGCGCCTGTCTCCGCATATACCCTCCACGGGCGGCTGCTTTCGGGATCCACCACGCAAGTGGCTACCGGACTGCCCGGCGCACCTCTTTCCGGAAATCCGGAACGAACGGCGATGGTGCTGTGTCAGACCCAGGGTGAAGAGGAACGGATCGAGATGGACATCGTCCGCTTTCGCGGCGAAGTATCGGTCGGGGATCGCAAACGCGCTCTCGACGGTCTCAATCGCCCGCGCGGTGATTCCGGACTCGTGGTCTACACGCGCGACATCGGGCCTTCCACGCGTAGCGGAAAAGACGGCGTGGAAGCCGCACTCGATCGCGATGGCCACGTGGTGCGGCTGGAAGAAGGCTTCGGCAACGTGGAGATTCCGGAAGGCGGGCAGGTGCTTTCGGCCGCGCGCGAGGCAGCTGATTGGATTCGCGCTAACCTGCGGCTCGGCGATGTGGTCAAGGTGAACTATGGCGTGGAGCGCACTGGATCCGGCCCGGCCTGTGCGCCGAGTGACTTGGTGGCGGCTGGTCCGCGGCTCGTTCGCTCCGGCGAGATCGTCACTGCCTCGGAAGGGTTCCGCCATGAGACCGCCCGCAACCCCCGGACCGCGATCGGCGTCACCGCATCGGGTTCGATTTTGCTATTCGTGGTCGACGGACGCCGCGCCGACAGCGTGGGAATGACGATTGCCGAACTCGCGCAGGCGATGCACGCGCTCGGCGCGGTGGACGCGATGAATCTCGACGGCGGCGGCTCCACCGCAATGTGGGTGAACGGACACGTGGTCAACAGGCCCTCGGACGGCCGGGAGCGGGCCGTGTCTGATGGGCTGGTGCTGCGGAGACGATAGGCTGCGCTCCGCGTGAGATCATGATGGTTTGCTCACGCCTCGCGACATCGATACCGCGTCGCTGTTCCGCGACGTCATCGAACCGCTCTGCGACGCCTTCGATCCCACCGCTTGCGATGAATATGTGCGGCTGTTTGCTCCGCTGATCGAGCGAACGACGGGGCGCCAGACGCGGCGCGCACAGCCGGCCGAGCCTTTTCGCGGCGAAACAGATCGCGTAAGAAATGTTTTTGTGCTTTCGCGCGTGACGCTGGGGGCGGATGTCGCCGTCACGAGCGTGGTGCTTGAGGCGATGAAGCGGCGATTTCCGGGTGCGGCGATCGGGTTCGTGGGTCCGGGGAAGAACTTCGAGTTGTTCGACGCGGATCCGAGGTTGGTGTATGTGCCGGCAGCCTACGGCCGCGGCGCTGACCTCGCCGCACGCCTCGAGGCAAGCTTCGCGCTGCGGGCGCAACTCGACCAGCCGGACTCGATTGTGGTGGATCCCGACTCGCGCCTGACGCAGTTGGGCCTGGTGCCCGTGTGCGACGATGCGCGCTACTACTTCTTCGAAGCGCGCGCTTACCAGTCCGAGAGCAGCGAGAGCATCGGCGAGTTGACGGCTCACTGGTTGCGCGAGATCTTCGGTGTCGAGGGGCGGGCGTACATCGCGCCCTCGGCTGCTCCCGTGGAAACCGAGCCCGGTTTCATCGCGGTGAGCCTCGGAGTGGGAGGCAATCCGGCCAAGCGTGTGCCTGATCCGTTCGAGTCCGAACTGATGCGCGGACTCGTGGCCACGGGTTGCCCGATCCTTATCGATCACGGTGCGGGAGGCGAGGAGTCCGAGCGCGTGGAGCGAGCCGTCGCGGCATCGGGAGCGGGCGCTGGACAGATCCGTCAATGGCGCGGGGCGTTTGCTCCTTTCGCGGCCGCGATTGCGCGAGCGAGCTTGTATGTGGGCTACGATTCGTCTGGGCAGCACGTCGCGGCTGCCTGTGGCACGCCCCTGGTGACGGTGTTCGCGGGAGCTCCGAACGAGCGCTTCAAGAAACGCTGGCGCCCCACGGGCACTGGTCCGATCGAGGTGATCGACGCGGAAGGCGGTGGCGATTTGTCGCGGCGAGCATTGGATGCCGTTGCTGAACTTCTTCCCAAACCTTGAAGCCCGCTACAATCGCTCGATGGCCAAAGAAGTCGATGACTACCTTGCCGCGGTGCCCGAACCTGCCCGCACCACACTCGGCAAGATGCGCGCGATGATCCGCACCGCGTTGCCCGAGGAAGCAACCGAAGGCATCAGCTATGGGATGCCGGCGTTCAAGTACAAGGGTCCGGTGGCGGGTTACGCGGCGTTCGCCGATCACTGCAGCATGTTCGTCATGAGCGGCACTCTGCTCGACGATTTCAAGGCCGAGTTGAAAGGCTACAAAGTATCCAAAGGCGGAGTGCAGTTCCCGCTCGGCAAGCCACTGCCCGCTGCCTTGGTAAAGAAGCTGGTGAAGGCGCGGCTGGCCTTGAACGAAAAGAAGAAGCGCTGACCGATCGCGAGCAACCCAAGAAACGTGAGCGCCAGCGTGGAAGGTTCGGGTATCGCGGAGATGGTGAGTGAGTCCGCGCGAGACTCGAAGCCAGCAAGAGGAAGCGACGGCAGGCCGGGTCCGGGGATCTGTTGCAGCCGCCAAAGCGTGTAGACCTGTTTCGCCGAGAGCAGCGACAAGCTCGGCGTGCCGAGTCCATCAGCCAAGCCATTCCAGATCGGCGAGCCGTCGATCGTGTACATCGGCGTGAGAAGCATGAAGTCGCCTACCGGTAGCGGCTGGAACTGGAAGATGTTCATCCACTGGTGAAACGTGAGAGCCGGGCTCGAGTCCTGAATGAACTGCACTTGCAGCGGCGAAGTCACCGACAAGCCGATGCCGGGAACGTTCAACGTGCCAAGCGTCAGGTACAACACGCTGCGAGACGCCAGGTCCGGCGAAACGGAGCCAGAGACCGGCAAGGCGGGATCCGGAATGGTGAAGGTGACCGAATAGGGTTGATTGTCGAACACGGTGGCTGGGCCGCCTGAGCGCTGCAGCGTGCCCTGCAGTGTGATCGCGAGAGGGCTCGCGAGGCACGTATGCGCCAACGCGGCAATGAATAGCAGTTTGGTTCGCATGATTCCTCGATCTGCGGGGTCCTCGTCTCGAGACGCAGTCCTGGAGGCGAGGAACGCGAACCAAGCTTATCAAGCTCGCTCGCGCGGCGGGGCGGGCACTACAATTGGATAGAACATGACTCCCAAATACCGCATTGCCGCCATCACCGACGAATTCTCGCCCGACCTCGAAAAAGCCGTCGAGCCCATGTCCGAAATCGGCATGACCGGCGCCGAACTCCGCGTGCTGTGGGGCAAGAACATCATGGACCTCTCGGACGAAGAGATCCGCCGCGCCCGCCAGATCCTCGCGGACAAGGGCATGGAAGTGATCTCCATCGCGAGCCCGATCCTCAAGTGCGTCCTCCCCGGCGGACCCGGTGTCGACACACGCTTCCAGCAGGACATCTTCAACTCCAAGCACACTTTCGAAGATCAGCCCCGGCTGGCCGCGCGCGCCTTCGACATCGCCGAGATGCTCGGCTGCAAGATCATTCGCGTGTTCTCGTACTGGCGCACGGTGGAGCCCAAGAAGTGCCTGCCCGCGGTGGTGGAAGCGCTCGACGCTCTGGCCAAGAAGGCCGCCAAACGCAAGCTCATCATCGGACTCGAGAACGAGCACGCCTGCAACATCGCTACCGCTGCCGAAGCACCGCGGGCACTCGGCAAAGTGAAGCGGCCCAGCCTCAAGCTCGTTTGCGGGATCCGGCCAATGCGCAGTGCTCCGGCGAGAATCCGTTCCCAAAGAGCTATGCCCAAGCTCCCCAAGAATCGCATCGTCACGTGCACGTGAAGGACGCTGCCACATGGAAGGCCACAAGCCGATTTGGGGTCGGTGGGGACGCGATCGATCAATTGGAAAGACCGTCGCGGCGCTGAAGAAGGATGGTTACAAGGCTGGCTCAGCCTCAGAAAACGCATTGGGCTGGTCGGGTGGCAACAACAAGATGGAAGGCAGCCGCATCTGCGGTTGGAACCTGCAGCCTCGCGTGCCAGCGTCTCCCTGTAGAAAGGAGCAATCTCGTACAACGGCGTTCGTTTTCGGTGGAGTTTTCGGCGGGCTGGCGTGGCGCGGCCCGGCGCGGCGGCAAGCTCGAAGTGGCGACATCCCGATGCGCGTCTTCACGGCAAGACCGGCGTCAAGCTGACGGTGATCGGACAAGCCGGCAGGCGCTTTCTCGCTGTACGTTCGATGAGGCAAAGGCGGTGACCTTGCGCGCCGTGGAACTCGGCATCAGCAACGCTACTTCGATAACGGCCAGCTATTGGAACAGGCGCTCGGAAGAAGTGTACGGCGCGGTGCTGCCCAAATTCCGCAAGCAGGTCTTCATTACCACCAAGACGACGAAGCGCACCAAAGCCGAGGCCGAGGCCGAACTGCACGCTTCGCGAAGCGACGGGCGCGGTTCGTCGACTCACCAGCGAGATCCACTCGATGAAAGAACTCTCCGAGGTGGACCAGGTGTTCGCGCCCGGCGGCGCCATCGAAGCTTTCGAAGCGGCAAAAGCGGGCAAGGCGCGCTTCGGCCACCGGACATCACGATCCGCACGTCCACGCGGCGATGCTCGAACGCTACGCGAACTACGACACGATCCTGATGCCGCTCCATATCGCCGACCCTGGCTACCTGAGCTTCGAGAAGATCGTGCTGCCGAAGGCCGTGGAACGCGGGCTCGGCATTCAGGCGATGAAGACCACGGCGAACGCAAAGCTGCTGCAAAGCTTCAGCATCAAGGAGTATGCCGTTGAAGATCCTGCCCGTGCATTGCGCCCCGGTGGGATGCACCACGGTTGGGCAGATCGAGGACGACGTGCGCGTGGTGCGCGAGTTCCGGCAACTCGATGCCGAGCAGATGTCGGCGATGCGCAAGCGCGCCGAGAACATCGCCGGATACATGCTGGAAGATTGGAAGCGCAGGCCGGCCACGGCGCAGGCGTCCACCTACGTGGGAGGCTAGTTGGCGCCGCCTCCGAAGCCTTTCGAAGATCTCCACGCTGTTCCGATCCACATCCGGCATATCGAGGCCCGCCTCGAGTTGAACGCGGCGGTCGCGAATGCTCGCGGCGAAGCCCTGCTCGACTTCGAGCACGGCTCGGAGGACGGCTGTCCTGTTTTCGACCTGCGCCAGCCCATCGAGGAGTTGTCGATCGATGACGAGCCAGTGGATGTGCGCGCGCTTTTCCATCGCGATTTCGGAGGCGGCGCTTGGGCGCATTTGCGGGTGATCCCACGCCTGCTCGCGGCCGGGTCGCGGCACCGGATGCGTATTCGCTATGCGGTGGGGCATCCGGCGGTTCCGGTAGTGGGCGGGCGGCAACCGGGACTCGACTGGGTTCCGGGAAGGCGTACGCTTCCGCTTCGGCTTTCCGATCTCGGCGCTGGGCGGTATCTACGATCATGGGTCCCGGCGAACCTCATCTTCAATCCTTCACGATGAACCCTGCGCATTCAGATCGCGAACGCGCAACGGGGAGCACGCGCTGATCACCAACGCGCGCGATCGAGCGAGACGACGCGGCGAGTGGGCTTCGCGTTTCCAGGAACCACTACTGCGTTGTCGCCGATGATGGAGTTGCATCCGAGCGACGAAGTTGCGTCCTTGTCCGATGACGTGACGCTTCCGGTCTCGCGGGCGCGGGTCCTCGATGGAAGTCTGGAAGCCTGCCGCGAGGCAAAAGCGTCTCGGCGAACTGCGCCGGATCATCGCGAACCTCGAAAGCCAACGAGCGCCTGATGGGCGAGCATCTGCACAGGCGGCGCTATAACCGCGTTTCTGCAGGACCGCGGCGGAATGGAGTATGACGGCGGTTGCACTTCGTCGATCGGCGCGCACTGCAGCATGAGGTGTTCCACAGTTGGTGGGCTCGCGGGTTGAAGCCGGCAAGCCAAGCCGACGGATGGATCGATGAAGCCTGGACTGTCTACAACGACTCGGGCGCCCGCACGTCACGCGCGTTCGATTTCTCGCGTGCTCCGGTTGAGTTGTGCCCGGCGAACCGCGGACGCGGCACACGCCGAGTGCGGCGTACACGGAAGGGTACCGGTTCTTTCAGGGCCTCGCGCGATGGTTCGGCTCGGCGCAGCTCAATGAGTGGATGGCGGCGTTCTATCGGCGGAATGCACCGGGGCTCGTGTCCACGCAGCAGTTGGAGCGTGCGTTGGCCGAGGCATCGGGCGACGCGAGAGTGCACCGGGCGTTCCGGCATTTCGTCTACGGGCAGGGTTCCGGCGAGGAGAGCTAGCCACTTTCGGACGCAAAATCCGGGCGGGGGCGAGCAGCCCGCCGCACGGCGCTGACCAGGCTCATAACCCCCTGCTGAGGCTGAAATCATCTTCGCGGCCGGCGAAGAACCTGCAAGGATAGTGGCACAAAGCGAAGCGCGGAACTTGCGCCGGAAAGTAGCCTAACGCCCGGCGGCGGTGGCGGTGCGGTAGCCGAAGGCGGCAATCAAGGCGACCCAGGCGATGGCGAGGTAAGCATAGTTGGCCTGCCAGGCCGAGGGGTCGATAGTGACCACGAGAAGGCTGGCAATCACCACGATTTCCGAGGCAACATTGGCCAGGAACCCGTATCGCAGCACGAGGCCGACGTGGACGATGCCGATGAAACCGGCAAAGGCCCAAAACCAACCGCCGACGCCGGCGCCAGCGACGATGACCGCGGCCAATCCCGCGGCGCCGGCAATCGCGGTGAGCCAGTCACGGCGCAGCAGAAGCCGCAGCAGGAACAACTGAAAGGTCAACATCACCGCGCGGAAGACGCCTATGTACACGGTGGCGACGATGGCGGCGAGGAAGGCCGGGGTGCTCTGTAGATGTTCCTGGGTCTGGAAATCGTTCGCGCCCACCAGCAGCATGCCCGCGTAGTTGACGATGAGGGTGATGGCTGTGGCCGTCATGCCCACGAGGATGTCCCGGCCAGCGGTGGGGTCGCGCCAGTTGCCGTGCAGCAGACGGGTCCAGGTGACCAGGATGACTGGCCAGTGTCTTCGCAGGAACGGCTCCATCGCGAAGTAGGCGGCTCCATACATTACGGCCAGCAGAACGGAAATGCCGGTTGCGTCAATCGGAGTGATACGCGCATTCCAGTGGAGCAGGTCACGGCCGCCGAGCAGGTTGATCGCGAGGGTGGTCAGAAGGACGATGGCGGCAAGAGTGCCGGCGCCGCGGAGGTCGGCGCGGCCGAACCGGTAGTTGCGATAGCCGATAGCAAGCGCAGCCAGAACGAGCGCGCCTTCGATGAGCCAGGGCCAGGGCGAGGGAGGCTCGATCTTCTCCCAGGCGCCGCGCACTTCGAAGCGCTGCACGTTGCCGTTGATCGCCACGCCGTCGATCCGGTACTCGAGGCCGGCGTCGTCGCGGTAATTCCACGAAGCCGGCCCAGCGGGAACGAGCTTGGCGGCGTCGATGCCGGTTCGCTCGAGGAACACGGGCCAAGGTAGCGGTGCGGCGTTTCCGGGCTCACGAGGATCGAGCACGCGTTCGTAGCGGATCAGCTTGCCGGTAATGTCGAGCACAATCAGCGTCTGACCGGGAACGGTCAGCGGCGGCGAATCCGGTGAGATGGAGGTGCTCGAAGCGGTGCGGAGGCCGCCGAGCGGAATCGGGCTGGTGCGATACCAGAAGCGATGAGGGCTCCACAGGACACCGGGGCCGGACTGGATCCGAACGGCTGACGCGCCACGGTCGAAGGACATGCCGCTGATCTCGTTCGCCGGCTGGGGCGCCATCGCGCGCGCGCGGACCCGAAGCTCGTCGGGAGAGACCGAGTTCCGCGGAGATACGCGGTCGGCCACCCAACCTCCAATGAACAGCGCGAGCGGCGCTGTCACCGCCAGAGCAAGCGCCTGCCACGGCTGAAGCACGTGACGCTCACCCGACGCGGCCACCGCCTGGGGACTGGGGGTTTGCCCCGCCGCGAGCGCCGCCTGGAGCGGATCGCCGCCGGGCAGGGCGCGGGCGACATCGCGGGCCGAGCGCGGGCGGAGTTCCGGGTCGCTATGGCGGCACGATTCGAGCACCCGGGCGACATCGGGATTCCACCCCGTGGTTTGCGAGGCGTCGGGCCGCTTGCCCGTGAAGACTTCGTGGAGCAGAACGCCGAGCGAATAGAGATCGCTGCTGGTGGTGACGGCTTTTCCGTTGCGCTGCTCCGGAGCCATGTAGGCGGGGGTGCCGCTCGAGACATCGCGAATCCCGCCGGCGATTCCGGCCAAGCCGAAATCGGTAATGAGGACTTCGCCCCGGCCATCGATCATGATGTTGGCCGGCTTGAGATCGCGGTGGATGACGCCTTTGTCATGGGCGGCCTGGAGCCCGGCGCAAAGCTTGTGCGCGATCTCGAGCCCTTTGTCCTCTGGGAGGCGCCCGATGCGCCGGAGCAGCGAAGAGAGGTCCTCGCCATCGATGAATTCCATCGAAAGGAAGAGCAGGCCGTTCGTTTCGCCGAGGTCATGAACGCGGCAGACATTGGGGTGCGAGACAAGCCTGGCAGTGCGGACCTCGTTACGGAAGCGTTCCACGAAGGCAGTGTCCTTGGCCCAGGCCTCGGGCAAGAACTTCAACGCCACGGTTTGGTCGACGAGCAGGTCGTCGGCGCGATAGACCTCACCCATGCCGCCTCGGCCGAGGAGTGTGATGATCCGGTAGCGTTGGGCGAGAAGCGCGCCGGGAGCGAAGCGGCCTGTGCTCGCGGCGGAGGTTGTGGTGTGGTGAGATGGCGAGTCGAGATGGCGGGTCTCGGTCGGGTTCTCGTCGGGCACACTGTGAGTTTATACCTTATCGATCGATAGGCCTCGAGTTCCTCGATTTGCTTTGTCGCGATTCCAACCGGGCGGTCGATGGGAACGCCTTCCCTTCGCATCCGCGAAGTAACGTCCTGTCTTGATCGAATCGCCCTTGCCGGGCAATCACGAAGGGAACACATCGCGACTAGAACTAGGGAGGAGCTACACCGGCCCTTAACGTCTTTCTTTCCAAAAGCCGCTCGGGTGCATTCAACCGAAGGATGCGAATGGTCGCTTGCCCAATGGACGTGAGCCCTACAATCGTTACGCCGTTGAATTCAAAATGCGTGGCCCATTCGTGTCTCCGAGGGTTGAAGAGCGCCACCGGCTGGCCGGTCGCGAAATCAACCGATGCGACATCGCTGCCCTTGAACCGATTGCAAGGAACGCAGGCGTAACCTAAGTTCTCGATCACGGAAGCTCCACCGTGTTTCCGGCTGATGATATGGTCCACCTCGTGGCGAAAGCCAGAGTCATCTTCGTGGGATCAGACAGTATTCGCAGCGGTAACGGGCGCGACGGGCAACGGCCAGCCGCACTTGTTCTCCTATATCGCTAGCCACGGGCGAGGATCTGGCAGGCCTTTGCCTTTGCGATTCTACCCCGTGTGTGTGTGTGTGTGTGTGTGTGTGTGTGTGTGTGCCGGCTTCGTTGCGCGCGCGCGCGCGCGCGCGCGCGCCCCATGCCCCCCCCCAGCCACCTACCTTTCACTAAACCAACCACCCCGCGCGCGCGCGCGCGCGCGCGGGGGGGGGGGGGGGGGGGGGGAGGGAGGGGGGGGGGGGGGGGAGGGGGGGGTGCCACCTGCTCCCACCCCCCCCCCCCCCCCCCCCCCCCCCCCCCCCCCCCCGCCCCGCGCGCGCCCCCCCCCCGCCTTGCCAGAGAGAGGGAGAGGGAGGGAGGAGGGGGGGAGGGGGGGGGGAGGAGGGGGGGGGGGGGGGGGGGGGGGGGGGGGGGGGTAGTGGTCGAGCTCAGCAAGTTCTTCCGAGGACAAGGAGCCTGCTTTCTCGCGCTCGATGAGGTTACTTCTGCTGCGCTTCCACCGAGGCGGAATTGAACAACGGCTTCCGGCGTAGTACCAGCGGCAATAAAGTCGATGATCTCGAAGTAGGCAGGCGATTCGCAGTCATCCTCTCTCCGTACACCCGTAGATTCTCGGCAGCGGCGGCTGCTCCCGGGCCTCGCCGTGGTCTAACCGTTGGTACGGCCTCGGCGCTGGTCCCGGTTGCCGGGGTCATTGTGCGACCTATCGCTCTCTAGCCTGCGTTGGGTGGCCCAGAACTCGATGTGCTTGCCGGACGCAAGTCCTGACGACCCGGATCAACATTTCTGAAAGCCGCACGAGTTCGTTCACGGCTAACAGGTCGCCTTTGGGGCCTTGCTCGCTGTATTGCGAGTAAGGAGGAGCGCGAGTAGTGGAAGGTGCCAGCCCCAGGCCGCGCCCCGCTGCGTCTCTAGATCTTGATGCATCGTAAGCGATACGGCCGGAACCCAACCGCAACTTCGCATACGCCTACGAGCTGACGCCTAGGCCTTCAGTTCCTCGTTGCTTCGTCGCGATCCCAACCGGGCGGTCGATCGGAACGCCAGCGCATGCGAGCAGCGTGGTGAGCAGATCGCCTGATTTCCTTCGTGTCCGCCGGTAACGTCCCATCTTGACGGAACCGCCTGCTTAAGCAATCACGAGGAGGTTCTCACGAGTGTGCTTGTTGCCATCCTCGAGCCCCGATCCCCACATCATGATGCGGTTGTCGAGCAAGGAACCGTCTCCTTCCCGCAGGCCCGCCATCTTCTTCACCATGTAGGCGAACTGCGCAATGTTGAATTCGGTGATCCTGGCGATCTTGCGAACCTTTTCCGGATCGTTGTTGTGATGGGTGTTGGAGTGATGCTGATCGTTGAAACCCAGCTCCGGATACGAGGCCCCGTTGGGTGTGGAGCCGATGTAAGTGCTGACCCGCGTGGTATCGGTCTGAAAGGCGAGTATGTTCAGGTCACACATCACCTGCATGTACTCGCTCCGCTTTTCGCCCTCGGGGATTCGGATCTCGATCGGCGGCGAATCGGAGGCGTGGCGTTTGCTCGCGCGGACGCTGGCCTTCTCCAAAGCGGCGTCTTTCTGGCGAGCCTCGATGGCGGCGATGCGCCGTTCCACCGAGCGCACGCTGTCGAGGTACTCGTCGAGTTTATGTTGGTCAGAGACGGGCAAGGTCCGGCGGAGGTCGCGTGCGCCGCCCAGCACGATGCCGAGCAATCGGAACCTGGCGCTGGTCCTCCCTTCCGAGACGTGCGGACGATGGCTCTACCCTTCGCGACTATACGAGAGTTTCGCGCGGCGATCGCTATCCGGGCCGGGCTCTGGCCATCGGCCGGCCTTCCACTTCGGCAAGCCGGCGACTCTCATGGCCGGGTTGACGATATCGATTTTGAACACAATGGAACTGCTCCGCCCCTTACCGTTTGACTACGAGCGAGACCAGATACTCTTGAGCGATGTGCGAAACCCGGAGGGACGGCCAAACCTGAAAGACCTTTTCTGCGGACTTCACCTGGGCCAACGCGTCGATTGCGCTGATGTTCTTGGTGAGGTTGTAGTCCGCAAAATGCCGATCTTCCTGCAACTGCGCGAACGTCAGGGCTACAAATCGCAAGCCGTCCACGACCTGGGGATCTTCGCCAGGGTAGGGCGATACCTGAGGGTTCGCCACGCGGCTCGATGCTTGTTTCATCGGCCCGTGGTCGAACGCTCGACCGAGGGCTGCGCGAAGCACCGCGTTGTTCCAATTCAAGGTCGCCTCGGCGATGAGGAGATGGAAGACGGCATAGTATGCTGAAGAAACTGCCCTTCTCAGACTCGCCTGGTTCTCTGGCGTCGAATGGACCAAGGACAAGGCTTGGCTAAGCAGCTCATCGTGGTATGCCACCCGTTACGCAATTCTCCTGGAAGGCAGTTCCGATGAGCTGCCAAAGTTGAAATAGGGATGCAGGCCCCAATTCTCGAACGGCCGGATCTCGTTGAACAGGGTCGTCGCGATCCGGCCCGTCACGGCAGAAAGACTCTCTTCTGCTGTCGCCCAGTCCGCCAGGATGATGCGAAAAAAGATCGACGGTTCGCCGGTGGAGTCTGCGTCCAGGCGAAAGGACACTTCAATCGCTTCCGGGCCTAGCTTTGTCTTGGCCTTCTCGACATCAGCAGCGAGTTGTGACTGTTGGACGTATCCGCTGGGGACTATGACCATAAGCACCATTATCGCTCAGGCCCGGCCGGTACGGCCGTTGCTACGTTCCAGTTCGCCCGAACAATCGCGACTTATCCGGCCGACCTCTGCCCGCTGCTTGGAGGCGCCGCCGTGGGCACTCAACTCCCGACGATGCTCGATTGTGCTCTTCGTCGGGTATGAATGCAAGGCCTGAAAATCAAGGCCGGCGAATCGTCGTGGGACCACGCACATCGGGCACGCTCGTACTTCAAGGTGCCTGCCGAAAGTAGCGAAGAAGGCCTCGAACGAAAAGGGAATGGCTTGTCCGTTTCCTCGGAGCTATCGCTGTTCACACTTCGGATTGGCCGGTCAAAAGGATCGTTATCTATCGCCCCTGCCAGCACTTCCGACGCGATGGGTAGCTTCGCGTCGTTGTACACGTTTCTGGATTTGTGTTTCGGGACTCGAAACTTAGGGTTTCGGAAGATCGCTGATCTCTAGGTCTAGGGAGACACCCGCCTCACAGCTCGCAAGCCGCTCGTGCCATCGGCGAAGTCATGGTGGTCGCACTCGACCGCTTCACCGGGGCAGAAAGCCCATCGCTCTTCGGACGGGACAGGCTGTTGAAGAAGTCGATACACACCGTGCCCGACTTTAACTGCGTATGCGGGCCGCCAGCAGTCAGTTCCTTCGTCTATAAGAGGGACGAAAACGGTCACAGCCTCTGGAGACGTTCGACCAATTTGCTGGTCGATTTCAGCGGCCCACTCCCGGCATCTTGGGATCAGTTCCTCTTCATCGACACCAGAGCAGGAGACCTGCCTGCCGTCAACGTCTATGCCGCTTGCCTTGTAAACGCCCATGCTAACCTCCTCGACTTTGAACTCCCAGTCCGGAAGAGCTTCGAAGCGCATGGCAGCTAGGCCTTGAGTTCCTCAATCTGTTTCGTCGCGATCCCAACCGGGCGGTCAATCGGAACACCAGCGCAGGCGAGCAGCGTGGTGAGCAAATCGCCCTGATTTCCCTTGGTATCCGCGAAGTAACGTCCCGTCTTGACGGAACCGCCGCCCTTGCCGGCAATCACGAAGGGGAGGTTCTCACGAGTGTGCTTGTTGCCATCCTCGAGCCCCGATCCCCACATCATGATGCAGTTGTCGAGCAAGGAACCGTCTCCTTCCCGCAGGCTCGCCATCTTCTTCACCATATAGGCGAACTGCGCGATGTTGAATTCGGTGATCCTGGCGATCTTGCGAACCTTTTCCGGATCGTTGTTGTGATGGGTGTTGGAGTGATGCTGGTCATTGAAACCCAGTTCCGGATAAGAGGCCCCGTTGGGTGTGGAGCCGATATAGGTGCTGACCCGCGTGGTATCGGTCTGAAACGCGAGTATGTTCAGGTCACACATCACCTGCATGTACTCGCTCCGCTTTTCGCCCTCGGGAATCCGGATCTCGATCGGCGGCGAATCGGAGGCGTGACGTTTGCTCGAGCGGACGCCGGCCTTCTCCAAAGCGGCGTCTTTCTGGCGAGCCTCGATGGCCGCGATACGCCGCTCCACCGAGCGCACGCTGTCGAGGTACTCGTCGAGTTTGTGTTGGTCAGAGACGGGCAAGGTCCGCCGGAGGTCCCGGGCGCCGCCCAGCACGATGTCGAGCAAGCTGCGATCGAGTCCGCTCAGTGGCGACGACGCACGAGCACCGGCCTCCAACTCCTGCTTGTTGAAGAGGCGATGGAGCACGTTGCGCGGATTGACCTCGGCGGGGACCGCCTGCGTGGGAGAACGGAAGCTGCAGTGCGAGTAGTAGCCCTCGTTCAGTCCTTCCTGGTTCTCCTTCCAGGTTTGCGGCATGGTGGCCAACTCGAGCGAGGGCAAGGCGGTGAAAGCGCCCACGTGGTTGGCGGCAATCTGATCGGCGGAAATGGCGATGTTGATCTCGTTCCGCTTTTCGGGAGACGGCAACGTCGCCGTGAGCCAGGTAGACAGCTCGAGTGCGTGCGGTGCTCCATTGAACGGCGCGATGGGGACGCCGGAAATCCCCTTCATCACCACACACTGATTCAGCACCGGGCGCAGCGATTCCAGAGCCGGTGGCGGCGACGAGAGAAAGCTCTCCGCATTGGCCGGCCAGAACTGATCCATGATCACGCCGTGCGGCATGTACATAAATCCCAGGCGGACGGGCGGTTTCTCCGCCTTGCCCGTGGAAGTGCCCGCCCAACCCTGCGAATCCATCAGCGGCAGGGCGAGCGAAACGCCCAAGCCTTTCAGAGAAGCCCGCAGACAAGCCCGCCGGTCAATTCTGTTCATAGATCCTCCTCTGTGCTTTTTCGGAACTCGCGCGGAACTCGCGCAACGCGGGGCCGGTGGCCGCCTGAATCGCGTCGTGCTCCTTCGCCGCGGCTACGCGGCTCTTTGCGCTCTCGATCCGCCGATGGGTAAAGGGATAACTGGTAACCACACCATTGATGAGCGCCCGCATGCGGTACCCATCGCCAGCGAGTTCGCCGATCAAGTCATCCACCACAATTTCATCGTACCCCTCGAGCTTTCGGCCCAAAGCGTAGGCCAGCAGTTTCTCCACCAGATTGCGCGCCACGCTGGCGTTACGCAAGGCGATGATGGCTTTCAGATCCGCCGGACCCGAAAAGCGTTTGGCGCCGGGCAACTCACCGGATGCATCGATGGGCTGGCCATTCGTATCCCGGTCACGCCATCGTCCGATGGCATCGAACTTCTCGAGACCGAATCCGATTGGGTCGAGAATCCGATGGCAGTTGGCGCAGACGGGATTGGTGCGATGGAGTTCGGTGCGCTGCCGAACGGTGAGATTGGCCACCGCCGCCTGATCCTGCTTATCGAGCGCCGGGACGTCTGGCGGTGCGGCGGGCACGTGTTCGCCAAGCACCTGTTCCAGCACCCACACGCCACGCTTCACCGGACTGGTGCGATTGGGGAAAGAGGTGGCGGCGAGAATGCCCGGCATGCCCAGCACTCCTCCGCGATTGCCGTCACTCAGCCGGACCTTGCGCATCGCGGGTCCCTGCACCGTTTTCTCAAGGCCGTAGATCGCCGCCACGGCGTCATTGAGAAAGGTGTAATCGCTATCCACGAAGCGAATGACGTTTTCGTTGTCGCGCACGATGCTCTCGAAGAACAGGCGGACTTCGTCATACATCGCCTGGCGCATGGCGGGGGTCATCTGCGGAAACAGCGCCGGATCGAAAACCTGGCGCTGCAAACCGCCCACGTTCAGCCACTGGGCGCCGAAGCCATCGAACAGAGCCCGGGAACGAGGATCGTCGAGCAAGCGTTTTGTCTGCGCCTCGAGAACAGCGGGCTGGTGCAGCTTTCCGCTGTCGGCCAGAGTCATCAGTTGTTCGTCAGGCATGGTGGCCCATAACAGATAGGACAAACGCGAGGCCAGTTGGTAGTCGTCGAGCGGAACAATCCCTGTGCTCTCGGCTGCTTCTCCGCCCGCGGCGGCCGGCGTAATGAACAGGAACTGAGGCGAAACGAGAACGGCCTTGAGCATCAAGTGCAGCGCTTGCGGGTAAGCGAGTTTGTTCCGCGTGCCCAAGTCGAAGGTGGCCACCAGGACATCGAGCTCCGCCTCAGTGGGCGGCCGGCGGTAGGCTTTCCGGGCCAGAGTCCGAGCGACTTCTCGCGCTGTCTGCCGGGGGTCGCCCGCCGGCTTGGCCGGGCCGAATAGCCGCTTCTCTACTACCGTGGGCTTGCGCACTGTGGGCTTGCGGCCAGGAGGCTCCACAACTTGGCGCAAGACCTTGTCGGCGATGGTGAGGTACTGCTCGAGTTGGAGCGGCGAGAGCGAATTGAGGTACCCCTGGCCGCTGACTTCATCGGGCAGGCTGTCGGCGATGGATGGGTCGACACCGAAGAGATCCCGCAGAGTGTTGGCGTACTCGGTCTTGGTCAAGCGCCGGATGACGAATAGGCCCGGATCCTTCTCGCTGAGGTACTTGAGCTTGGGCAACCACTCGGCGAACATCTGGCGGTCCTCATCGGTTGGCTGGGGCGCGTCTTTGGGCGGCATGTCGTGCGCCTTCACGCGGGCGTCCGCTTTCTTCCACTGTGCGGTGAAGGCGGCGTGTCCGGGAGCCTTGAGGGCCGGCGAGAAATTCACGCCGGCTTGTGTGGGTCGCCGATTCTGATGGCAGGCGATGCAATAGGTGTTGACGAAGGGCGTGACGCGGTCGCGGAAAAATTGCTCGGCGTCCGCTTTGAGGGCGTCGTGATTCGCGGCCAGCAAGCCGCAGGGGGACGCGAGGCACAGGATCAGCCAGAGGCCCGGCGATACCGGCATTTTTGAGCTATGGCGGGTCGCGGTGGCGACGGGTATGCGGGAGGACATTCTCCGAGGGAAGTCTATCACGCGATGCCGGGTCCGCGCGGGCGCGGCAAGCGCTGCGGACGCGACTGCCCCTCCGTCGCCTGCGCCTTTGTAGCCGTTCAGCGGCGTGTTTCACGTGGTCGTCCGGTGAGGATCTCGACCGGCCCGTTTCGAGATGGACAAAGGCGACTCGGCCGGCCGTCTTACGGCCGAATTCCCACCTCGCCGCGCCCTGGGGTGCTTGCCCGGTACTTGCCCCGGTCTAGAAATAGACTCGGGCCGACATCCGGAACGACCGCCCGGCATAGTTGCCGAACTGCCCCGTGTTATTCGGATCCAGCGCCTGGAAGCGATTGCTCGGAGTAAAGGTCCGCGTCGTCGCGGTGAAGTTGAACGCCCCCAGCGTCCGGCTCGAGTTCGGGTTGATGAAGAAGTTCGGATGATTCGCCACGTTGATCACATCCACGCGCAGTTGCAAGCGCCGGCTCGCATCCCGGCCCAGCCGGAAGTTCTTGAACAACGACGCATCGAACGATGTCGTCGAAGGGCTGCGCGCATCCGGCAGCGTCCGCGGCGTGTTGCCCAGCGCCGGCTGCCCATCGGAGCCCGGAATGGCGAAGGCCGCCGGATTCAGATACGGCTGCGTGAATGGCGAATCCCGCCAGACCGGATTAATCACCGGCACGCCGAGCACCCGGTCCGGCCGCAGCGTAAAGCCATCCAGCGCGTTGCCGCCGCCAATCGATTGGAACCAGCCATTGTTGCCCGCAATCGCGCTCGCTGGATAGCCAGCCGAGCGCATGAACAGCCCCGAGAGATTCCAGTCTCCCCAAATGCGCTTGCGCGCGAACGGAATCTGCCAACTCGCCGCGGTGTTGAACTTGTGCGGCACGTCGAAAACCGACAGGCTGCGCTCGCCGCGCCGGTTCACCGATTGATACGGAATCGCGCCGAAAATGTCGGAAGCGCCCGATCCCTGATAGTTCGACACCTCGTCATCGATCGACTTCGACCACGTGTACGCCCCCTGCACTGTCACGCCCTTCGCGTACCGCTTCTGGAAGCCCACGCCCAGGCCGTGATAAATCGAATTGCCCGAACGGTCGTAGCGCGTCGTGATGTTGCGGTTGAACCACTGTGGGAACGGGCGCATGGCATCCAGAATCGTTCCGCGAATCAGGCTCGCGTCCGAATTGCGGATCCCGATGGGGTTGTTCGCCTCGCTGGTCGATTGGAAGTCCGCTCCGGCCGCCACCAGAGGAATCACTCGCGCCGGATCCACTGAGTTCAACCGGTAGCCCCTCGTAAACAAGTGCGTGCCCTTCGTGCCGTCGTAACCGATCGAAATCACCAGGTCGCGCCGAACCACCATCTGCGTCCCCAAGTGCCACTTCTGGACGTTGGGCACCAGATCCGATTGCGGAATCGCATAGAAGGTGAACTGATTCACGTTGTTCATGAAGAAAACCGGATCCCGCCCCACCAGGCGCGGCGCCGTCAACGGACCAATCGGATTCGAAATCAGGTTCACCGGCCCGGGCGCCACGCCGCCCGTCCGCGCCGGCGAGGAAACCGAGTCCGAACTGATGTTGAAATCCGGATCGACATCGGCGCCCACGCCCGTCAACGGCGTCTTGATCAGGTTGTACGACGCCCGCCACGTCATCCACGGGCGCGCCGCCCACGCCAGCCCGATGCGCGGCTGCCAGCCCCGGTAATTCACCGGCCACAGGCTGCGCGGCAGGCCGTTCGTACCGGAGAACGCAAACCCGCCCGCGACCGCCTTGCCGTCGATCGTGCCCTTCAAATCCGGCACGAAGGCGCCCTGCCGGTCATATTTCTCGGTCCGCGGCGTTTCCATGTCCCAGCGCACACCCAGATTCAGCGTCAGCCGGGATGTCAGCTTGAAATCGTCCTGGGCGTAGGCCGCTGCGTAGCGCCAGCGATAGTACGCGACCGTCGGCACCGTGCGATAGACGAAGGTGTTCACCGACCCCGTGATCAGCCCGCCAATCTGATCGATCAACGTATTCACGCTGCCCGTATTCGGCGTAATCTGTCCCGCGAAAGAGTAAGTGCCGCCGTTCTGCCCGCCGTAATCGTGGCGGTTCAGTTGCACGCGCCGGTGCTCGCCGCCGAACTTGAACGTGTGCCGGCCCCGCACCACCGACAGGTCGTTTCCCACGCCGAGATTCACATCGAGCGACGTCCCGTTGAAACTGCCTTGCGCATTGAACCCGCGCGTGATGATCGACGGAAAGCCCCGCCCCGAAATCGCCGGTACCAAGCCGAGTTCCTTCGCCCAGTCCTTCGACAAAGCCGCCTCGTTCGCATCGCGCAAGCTGTTGCCGCGCGAGTAGCTCACCCGGAACTCGTTGAACACTGTCGGCGAAAACGAGTGCGTGTGGATCAACGACATGTTGCGCGACCGGAATTGGTCCTGCGCAATCGAATCGCCCGGGTCGGCATAGCCCGCCCAATCGAACCGTGTGCCGGTAATCGGCGAATACGCATAGCGAAAAGCCAGCCGGCTCTTCTCTCCGAGAAGCTGGTCGATCTTGAAGCTGTACCGGTTGTCGATCGTGTTCACGCCGCGCGCCCAAATGGCATTGTTCCCGTCGATGTCGGTGTTGCCATCCGGCCGTAGCCAGCGAATGAACGCCGTCGGCTGGCCGGGCGTGAAGGGAAACAGCGTCCTCAGAATCTTCTGCGCCATCGGGTTGCGCGCCAGCGTCGCACTCAGGTCGTTGTTGGGAATCACCGGGCGCGCCGCTGTCGGCAGCAACTCGCCGTTCGGGAAACCCTGCTCGTTCAGGGGATAGTGATACCGCAGACTGTTGCTACGGATCTGCGATGAAATGGCCGCGTCGATGTTCTGCTGCCGCAGTACCGGGTCCAGCAGGTCGTATGAGTTATTGAACTTGCCCTGCAGCTCATCGGCGGTGGGCAGCCGTGAACGCGTCGCGCCGAAGAACATCTTCAGCCGTTGTGGTTCGAAGGTCGACCAGAAGAACGTCTTGTCGCGGCCGTTGTAGATCTTCGGAATCACCACCGGCCCGCCCACGGCCACGGCGGCTTGGTCATAGTGTTGAGTCGGTGGAAAGGCGGCGCCAAGCGCCTGCGTCTGCAGATACGGATCCAGGTGAGACCACGAAAGATTGCCGCGCAACCGGTTGCCCCCGGAACGCGTGGCCTGGTTGATGATCGCGCTCGTCGTCCGGCCATACTGCGCGGGAATGCCATTCGCCTGCACCGAAACCTCAGACACCTGATCCCGCGAAAAAGTCGTGATCATCCGGCCATTCCCCGCGGCCGTCACATCCGAGCCGTCCACCAGCGTCGATCCGCCGCCCGGAATGCCACCGCCAACGGAGATGGTGGCGCCCGGCGCCACAGCCTGCGTGAACACGCCGGGCAGGTCGCTTTGCACACCGCCGTTGTATTGCGGGTCGCCTTGTGCGCCCGGCGCCAGCAGCACCACGGAAAGCGTCGAGCGGTCCATGAACGGAATATCATCCAGCATCTTCTCGCCGATGCTTGTCGTCACCGCCGACGAGTTCGGATTCACCAACGAAGAATCCGCGGAAACGGTCACGGATTCCGTCACCTCGCCCACTTGCAGCGCGAAGTTCTGCGTCGTGGTTTGGGTGGCTCTCACTTCGAGCCCGGTTGCGCTGCCCCGCTTGAAGCCCGCCGCCGACACCGTCACTGCATAGCTGCCCACCGGCAGCGAAGGCGCCGTATAACTGCCAGCGCCGGTGGTCACGGTATTGACGGTAGCGTTCGTGCCCAACTCCCGGATCACCACTTTTGCGCCGGGCACCGAGGCGCCCGCGCCATCGGTCACCAGGCCCGTAATGGAGCCCGTATTGGTCTGGGCTCGGAGAACAGCGCACGCGAGGACGATGGTTGCCGAAAGCCTCATAGTGTGAATCTATCAGAAGGCGGCGGCGTTCTTTCATCCGGAACGGAGCCAGACGCCCGAGCGGGTCGCCCGAGTATGCGTGAAGACTTTCAAGGGCTCGCAGGTAGCGGCGGCTTCCCGGAGCAACCGGAATCGGGCGGCGCCAGTTGACGCCGGAACTGGTCTCCCGGGAGCACCGGCCATAGTGCCTCGAAGTGCGTACGGCGCACGATTCATCCGCATGACGATGCCAGGGTCGATACGGCAGCTTCTGTACGGGGTGGCAGCCAGAGAGCTGGATGGCTGGATGCATGTGCCGTGGAGACACCGATGCCAGTGATTGGTTGAGGGGGGATTGGTCGGGCTGCCGGGATTTGAACCCGGGACCTCTTGCACCCCAAGCAAGCGCGCTAGCCAGGCTGCGCCACAGCCCGAGAGAAAAGCAGCGCCACGAAATGGCGCTCTTCCTAGTGTAGCGTAGCGAGATGTGCCGTAGCGCGCGACAATAGCGGAGAGGTCCGTCTTGCTGAAAATCCTGCTCGCGTACGCATTCCTGCTCGCAATTCTCGCCGCCGCCGCTGAGAACGCAAAGCCGCCGGTGGCCAAGAAGATCCCACACGTCGAGATGCTCCACGGCGATCAACGCGTGGACGACTACTTCTGGCTGCGCGAAAAAACCAACCCTGACGTCAAAACCTACCTTGAAGCCGAGAACGCCTACGCCGAGTCGGTGCTGGCGCCGTTCGCTTCGCTGCGCGAGACCCTCTACAAGGAGATGCTCGGACGCATCAAGCAGACCGACACTACCGCGCCGTATCGCAAGGGCGGATACCTGTATTATTCGCGGACCGAAGAGGGCAAGCAGTATTCGATCTACTGCCGCAAGAAGGGCACGCTCGAAGCGGCGGAAGCCGTCTTCCTCGATCTCAACGAACTCGCCAAGGGTGAGCGATTCATGGCAGCCGCCGCGATGCAGGTTGCCGATGACGAGCAGCAACTCGCCTACACCACCGACAATGTGGGCTTCCGCCAGTACCGCCTCTTCGTCAAGGATCTGACGAGCGGCAAGGTTACCGGACCGATCGCCGAGAAGGTGGGCTCGGTCGCCTGGGCCGCCGATAACAAGACGCTTTTCTACACGGTGGAAGACTCGGCGAAGCGCCAGTATCGCCTCTACCGGCACGAGCTCGGATCGGATGCGCATGACCTCGTCTACGAAGAAAAGGACGAGCGGTTCCGCGTGGGCGTGCAGCGCACGCGCAGCAAGGCGTACCTGATCCTGCAGGCGGAGAGCCACACGACCTCCGAGGCCCGCTACTTGTCCGCCGCGACGCCGCGCGGGGAGTTCAAGATGATTCAGGCGCGAGAGCCCGAGCACGAATACGCGGTGGATCACAATGGCGACCGCTTCTACATCCGCACGAACGACAAGGGCCGCAACTTCCGCATCGTGTCGGCGCCGGTGAGCGCGCCCGGCAAGGCGCGGTGGCACGAGGAGGTTCCGCACAAAGACAAGGTGATGCTCGACGATTTCGACATGTTCGCCGGATACATGACGTTGTTCGAGCGCGAAGGCGGACTGCCGCATATCCGCGTGATCGACTTGAAGACGAAGGCGAGCCACCGGATCGCGGTGCCGGAAGCGGCCTATGACATCTCGCCGGGAACCAACGCCGATTTCGACACCAAGACGTATCGCTACAACTACCAGTCATTCACTACGCCACCTTCGAACTACGACTATGACCTCGCCTCGCGCAAAGCGACCCTGGTCAAACGCGTGGAGATTCTCGGAGGCTTCGATCCGGACAAGTATCAATCCGAGCGCATCACCGCCAAGGCGGCGGATGGCACCGAGATCCCGATCTCGCTCGTCTACCGCAAGGGACTGAAGAAAGACGGCTCGGCGCCGATGCTGCTCTCGGCCTACGGTTCGTATGGCTACTCGCGGCCGCTCACATTTTCTTCGGTGCGCGCGAGCCTGCTCGATCGCGGCGTGACCTACGCGCTCGCGCACATCCGCGGCGGTGGAGAAATGGGCAAGGCTTGGCACGATCAGGGCCGGATGATGAACAAGCGGAACACGTTCACTGACTTCATCGCCTGCGCGGAGCACCTGGTGAACCAGCAGTACACGGCTCGCGAGCGGCTGGTGATCGAAGGCGGCAGCGCGGGCGGATTGTTGATGGGCGCGGTCACCAACATGCGTCCCGACCTGTTCAAGGCCGTGATCGCTCACGTGCCGTTCGTCGACGTGATCAACACCATGCTCGACGAGTCATTGCCGTTGACGATCGGCGAGTTCGAGGAATGGGGAAATCCCAAGAAGCGCGACGAATACTACTACATGAAGACTTACTGTCCATACTCGAACCTCGACCGCCGCGGGTTCCCTTCGATGCTCGTGAAGACATCGTTCGACGACAGCCAGGTGATGTACCACGAGCCCGCCAAGTATGTGGCCAAGATGCGCACGCTCAAAACGGACTCGAATCCGCTGCTGTTCTACACCAACATGGCTGGCGGCCACGGTGGATCGTCGGGGCGGTATGACCGGCTGCGCGAGGAAGCGTTCGACTACGCGTTTCTGCTCTGGCAGGTGGGGCTGGCGAAGTAGCTTCCCGAATCGCAACTTTCGCGCGGATCGTCCGATGACTACTGTGCCGGACTCATGCGCACTCTCACGCTCTTTCTCTTCTTGCTCCCCCTCCGCATTTGGGGCCAATCGAACCTGACCGTGTCAACGGTCGTGGGAACCGGGATTCCCGGATACAACGGCGAAACCGGCACACCGGGCGGCGGGCCCATCGCGTTCTCAGGCATCTCGTCGCTCGCGGGCGACGGCCGCGGCAATCTTGTCATAGCCGACGCGAGAAACCGCCGCGTCCGCATTTTCTCGCCGGCCACTGGCGCCATTCGCACCGTTGCGGGAACCGGCGCCGACCCGGTGGAACCCTTCAACCCTCCCGTGATTCCTACGCCCGGCCTCGACCTCCCGCTTGACGCATTGTCTGCTGTCTCACCAGGGCCAGGTGGATCCACGTATGCTGCCAGCGTCACCTCCATCTATCAGATCCGCTCTGACGGAGTCACCACCAAGGTGGTGGGAAACGGATTCCGGCTCACTGCGGGTCCGGCGATTGGCGCATTCGGCACCTACACGTCTTCGCTTGCTCTCGGACCGGACAACCGCCTCTTCTTCGCCATCCCGTTCATCACGGATTCGAACGCAGGGCGCGTGCGCGTTCTCGAGAACGGCACGGTCCGCGACATCACGCCCAACGGTGCACAAGGGTTCCAGGGCGAGCAGTTGGCGATCGCGTTCTCGGACGGGCAGCTCTATGCGGCCGACTCTGGCAGCAAGGCGCTGTACAAAATCGACGTCACTACGGGAACACGGCAACGGGCTGGTAGCGGCAGTGAGCTCCCGTGGACCTATCCATCGTCGATCGCCGCCGGTCCGGATGGCGTGATCTTCCTGGCCGACCAGAAAAAGCATCAGGTGTTCCGCATCAGTTTGACGGGCGGCGGAACGCAGATCGTGGCGGGAACGGGCATTGCCGGCACGAGCGGCATCGACGGACCGGCCACGGCGGCGCGGCTCAACGAGCCCGCGGCAGTCTATTTCGATACGGCATCCAAGCGGCTCTACATTGGCGAAATGGCGGGGTCTCGTCTGCTCTACATGGATGAGCAAGGTTCGCTGCGGCTGGCGGCCGGTATGGGCAAGCCTGGATACTCGGGGGACGAGGCGCCGGGGCCGCGTTCGCTCGCCGAGGTCCGCGCGAGCAAGGTCTGGTCGGTGGCAACGGATTCCATCGGAAATGTCTTTTGGTGCGAGTCCGAGCGAATCCGGCGCCTCTCCCCGGCGCTCGAGACGGCGACGCTTGTGGGAAACTCCGGTCCCAACGCAACTCCGGATGGAGCGGCGGGCGCTGACTCGGTCGTGCGGGGCTGCCGCGGCCTGGCGCTCGATGGCCAGAGCAACATCTACTATTTCGACGGCGACTCTCGCGTGAAGCGCTATGACCGCGCGCAAGGGACTGTGCGATTTCTTGCCGGCAACGGGCAGTCCGGCGCGAGTGGTACGGCGCCGGCCGATGGCCCCTCGTTTCGATTCTTCACGGGCATCGGCGCCATCGCGGTGGATCGAAATGGAAACGTCATCGTCGCCGATACCGGCAACAACGTGCTTCGCTCGGTAGCGCCCAACGGCCGGGTCACTACGCTTGCGGGCACCGGACAAGGTACCGGCGCAACTACCGTCACCACGTCCGCCGCATCCGCCGTGCTGCCGGGGCCGACGATGTTGACACTGGGTCGCGATGGCACCGTCTACTTCGTCACCGAGCAAAGCGTGATCCGCGCGCTGACCACGGCCGGCGAGGTGCGCCACGTGGCAGGCAACGGCACGCGCACCACCAGCGGCGATGGCGGTCCCGCCAAGCAGGCGGGCTTCGAACGCATCGAGGCGCTGGCGGTGGACTCGCGAAATCGAATCTACGTGGGAACCGGAAACCAGATCCGCCTGATCGATGAAAGCGGCAACGTGGCGCGCTTTGCGGGCGGAACGGCGGCGGGTTTCGGTGGAGACGGAGGTCCGCCGGCCAACGCGACATTCAACTCCATCACGGGAATGGCGGTGGATTCGCGCGACAACCTCTACGTCGCCGACTTTCTGAACTTTCGTCTGCGCCGGATTGGCGCGGTGTTACCCGCCGCGCGGCTGCGGCTCGTTTCGAGCGCCGCCGCCATCGATACCGGAGCCAGCGCTCCGCTCGCGGTGGATGTGCTCGATTCGAACGGAACCGGTGTCGCGGGCGTGACCGTGACATTCCGCGCCGAGGGGGTTGGGCTCTCGGCCACTAGCGCGCGCAGTGACGCTCAGGGACGCGCCACCGTGAACGCGATCGCGGGAACCGATCCTGGCAGCGCTCGCGTCGTCGCCTCTGCCGCCGGCCTGCCGGATCTCATGATCGATCTCCGTATCGTGGGCCGGCTTCGTATCAGCGCCGTGTCGAATGCGTTCGACGAGTCGCAGAGCTTCGCTCCCGGTTCGCTGGTGAACGCCAGTCTCGACCAATTGAAGGGCGCTGCAAACGGCCTTGCGATCGCGGCCGGAGGCGTTCCCGTGACGGTCACGGCCACGAACGCGTCGACATTCACCTTTGCTTTGCCCTATACGCTCGATCCGGGAACGGTTGCCATTACGGCGAGCGAGCCGGGCCGCGATGCGGCCAGTTTCGCGATCGAGGTTGCAGCCGCGGCGCCTGTGATCCTGACGCGCAACGGCGCCGTTGCCGCGCAGAACGAAGACGGCTCGCAGAACTCGGCGGAAGCAGCCGCCCCAGCCGGCAGCGCCGTGTCCGTCACCGTCACTGGGTTCGGGCGTGTGGATGGCGACACTCCGATCGCGGGTGCCTCGGCGATGGTGGATGACATGCCCGCGACGGTGGAATCGTTCCGGGTTCAAGCCCCGGGGCAGGCGGTCGCGGTGATCCGAGTGCCCATGGAGCTCACGGGCGGCTCGGGTCCGCGCACGCTCCGGTTCACGCTCGATGGGGCGAGCACGCAAGGGACGATCTTTGCGTCGGGAAAGCCGGAGTAGCTTCAGTCGCCCACTGCCTTCTTCACATGAGGCAGCAGTTCCTCATAGCTCATCGCGCCGGGATGGAACAGCCGGACGATCCCCGCCTTGTCCACCAGCGCGAGCGTCGGCGAACTGCTGCAGCCCCACGCCTTGAAGTTCTCCTCGCTCACCGGAACGGCCATATGCGCCAGCTCCGAATAGTACGCGCGCCGCACTTGCTCGATGTACTCGAGCTCTTCCTGCGCGGTGGCCTCGCGTCCGCCCGCAACGTATCCGTACTTCTGCGTGGGACCCACCACGGTCAGCCCTTTGCCCGCAAACTCGCGCTCGAGTCGCGCCAGGATCGGCCCCTGCCGCTTGCAATCAGCACACCAGTGCGCCCAGAAGAAGAGCACGTACGGCTTGCCCTTCAGTGACCGCAACGGAGCCGCCTTCACCGGACCCAGGCTGCCCGCGATCTCGATCTCAGGCGCGGGCTTGCCTTCGAGGTCGATCAGGTTGAGGTTCTTCTGGATCCGCGTGCGCATCGACGTGGAGCGCCACGCCGCGAGTTCCTTGCGCAGGAACGCCACTGCTTCATCGCGCTGGCCTTGGCCCGCGAGCGTGTGACCCTGCACTTCGATCGAAGCGCCGAGCGCGGTGGGCAGCCTCGGCTCATCGTCGAGCTTGCGGGTCTTCAACGCTTCCAGGCACAGCTTGCGAGTCTCGGCGGCGTAGCGCGCCGCCGCATCCCAATCCTTGGCCGCTTGCGCTCCGCGCCCGAGCCACGAATACGCGAGGATCGATTCCGGATCGCGGCCGCGCGCCTTCTCGTACTCGCCGATCAGCCGCTCGGCCGAGGCGAAGTCTTTCCGCGCAATCAACTCACGGACCGGCTGCACCAATTGCGCATGGCACAGGCCTACGAAAAGAAGGAGAAACGCGGTTCTCATACGCCCAATAGTTTCTGAGTGTATCGAATGCTGGCCTCGAGATCTTCGCGCTCCTGCGCGGCCGGGTCGGCGGGCTTGGGAGGCGCGGCCGAAGGCTGTCCCTTCTCAGCAATCGCGAGGAACCGCGCGAACTGCCACGCAGGGACGTTACGATAGCCATCCCAGAATTTCGGCTCGAGGAAGTTGAACTCGCGCGGTGGAATCACGATGATCTCGAGCGTGATCGCTTTGCCCGGGCAGAGCTCGCGATACTTGCGCACGTAGCTATCGATATCCACGTTGCCTTCGCCCATGCGCATCCACCGCATCGAGACGCCCTTGGGCGTGCGCCACACGATCGAGTCGCGCACATGGCTGGTGATCACATAAGGATGAAGCGCGTCGAGCGTGACGTGCGGGTCCTCGAGCGTCCACAGCGGATTCCCGGAATCGAGGCACGCGCCCACGAAGTCTTTGCCCGCGCCCTCGATCAGCATCTTCAACTCGCGGCCTTGCATGTCGCCGGCATGATTCTCGATCGCCACCTTCAAGCCGGCATCCATCACACGGCTACGCATGTTGCGCAGCACCTTGGCTGTGTTCTCGATGTGGGCTTCGATCGCGAGATCGGCGCCGCGCCCACTGCCCCGGTCCGCCATCGTGCCGAGGAACGCGCGCACGATGTTCGAGCCGATCAGCTTCGCCGATTCGATCATCCGCCCCAACTGCTCCTCGGCCGTGCCTTGCTTGGCGTCGAAAGCTTTCGAGGTGGGGCAGATCGAGCGCATCCCGATCTCGATCTCGATGCCGAGTTCCGCGGCGTGCGCGCGCACCTTCTTCAGGTGCTCGGGCTCGAGATTGCCGAGGAAGCGAATCTCGGAGAAGTGCACCACCTTGGCTTTCCACTTGGCGCAGTAGTCGAGGTATTGAAACGGAGTCCAGCCCGAGGACCGGATGCTGAACAGGTCGATGCCCATCTTGACCGGCGCGATTTGAGATTGAGCCATGCTTGCCGCTCCCGTGGCGGACAGAAACGTCCGGCGCTGCATACCTTGCGATTATCGCAGGCGGCGCGGCACCCGATTGCCTTAGGTTCTGAACGAGACTTTGGGGCGCTACCGCGCCACCGACTCCAGAGATTTGCGAATCCGATCCGGTTCGCCCGAGTCCCCACCGGAAATCGCGCCACGCGCGCCGAGCGCAGCCCACGTATCGAGTGACTTGCGATACGCCTCTCGGGCCTCCGGAACGCGGTTCATCCGCTTCAGGCACTCCCCGCGTTGGGCGAGCACTCGCGCCATTTCGGTGCGTGGATTCACGTTGTTCGGCTCCCGCGCGGCCATCGCTCCGATCTGTTCCGCGGCGCGGTCGAGTTCGGCGAGCGCCTCCGCCGAATCGCCCGTCTTTTCATGGATCGCCGCGGACACCTCGAGAGTCTTCACGAGCTGAAAACGGGACAGGGCGTCGCCAGGCGCTTCTTCGAACACGCGCAACGCTTGCCGGCAGCCGTCGCGTGCAGCGGCGACGTCACGCAAGTCCTGCAACGCTTCGGCAACCTTGCGGCGGCTGATGGCAGCTTCGATCCGGTACTCGGCGTTCTTCGGATCGCGAGCGGCGAGGGACTCGAGTCCGGCAAGGGCCTTGCGGCTCTCGGCCAGCGCTTCTCTGGGGCGACCCAAGCGCCGTAGGATGAGCTCGAGACCATTGCGCTGAACGGCCAGATTGCGGGTGAAGGCCGCGTTCCGCGGATCGGCTTTGGCCAAAGACTCTTCGATCTCGATGCCCTTCACCGAGTTGTCGAGCGCGTGTGCGTATTCGCCTTCGTTGGCGAGCATGCTGGCGACCCTGTGATAGCTGATGGCCACGGCGTGGCGGTCAGTCACGTTGCCCGGATACTTTCGCGAGATCTCCTGGATCACGCTCAGGCTGTTCTGGGCTCCCTCGAGGGCTTCGCGATGATGGCCGGTCATCGCCAGCACCGCGGCCTTGGCGGAGAGGCACCGGAACAGAAGTTTCGCCGCACGCCGTTCGGTGGGGAACCGGGTGGCGAGCCCGCGGGCCGTGGCGGCAGCCTGTTCCTGGAACCGGATCGCCTGTTCCGGCTGGCCGAGGTTCTGCAATCCTTGGCCCGCATACAGGTCGGCGAGCCCGAGCAGGGTCTCGATGAGATGAGCGCTGTTTTCGAGATCGCCGGGCCGAAGCTGCTCGACTCGCTGCTGCAGTTCGAGCGATTTTCGATAGGCTCGATCAGCCTGGTCGAGCGCGCCTTCCGCCAGCGTCAAATCGCCCCGCGCCGAGTAGGCCGAGGCCACTGCGCCGAGACTGTCGGCCGAAGCATCCTGCCGCAGGAGAGATTCGCCCGCCGCTACGGCTCTATCCGCGCTGGCCCGGGCTCCCGCGCTGTCTCCGAGATTCTTGTACCAGCCATTGCCCTGAACATTGCTGATCTTGACGTAAGCTTCCACGAGTTCGCGGCGCAGCGCCGCATCTCCACCCTCGAGGGAAAGCTGGTCGAGGAAGGCGAGGGCATCCTTGACGAGCTTTTGGCGAACGGGAGTCGATCCAGGAAGTGGCTCGATCGCGTCGGCGTATTCGAAAATCACGGTGTGGGCGAGTTGGCGTACGTCGTTGAACCGCCGGTTGGCAATCGCCGCTTCGCGTCCGGTGGCCACAATTCCGCCGGCTAGGGCCAGGAAGACCAGCAGCGCCGCGGCTAGAGGGCTCTTGTTGCGCGCGACGAATTTGCGGGCGCGATAGAAGCGCGTGGCTGGCCTGGCCAACACCGGGTATCCCTCGAGATAGCGGTGAATCTCCCCGGCGAACTGATCGGCCGACCCATAGCGGCGATCCGGCTCCTTCCGCAACGCCATATGGACGATGTTGTCGAGATCTTCGTCCACGTCTTCGAGCCTCGGCGCATCCGTTTCCGTGATGGCCCCTGCCAATTCGAGAGCGCTCATCCCCGCCCGGTACATCCGCCGGCCGGACAACAGTTCGTAGAGCAACACGCCGAGGGAATAGATATCGCTCGCCGTGGTGACCGCCTCGCCGCGAATCTGTTCGGGACTGGCGTACTCCGGTGTGAGCGCCGCCGCGCCCGTTCGTGTGCGCTCCGCCGAGCCGTCGAGGACTTTGGCGATGCCGAAGTCGAGCAGCTTCGGCTCGCCTTCGCCGGTAACCAAGATATTGGAAGGCTTGAGATCGCGGTGGACGACCAGGTTGCGATGCGCATAGGACACCGCGCCGCAGATCTGGCAGAACAGATCGAGCAGCGCGCGCTGAGACGGTTTCCGCTCGGCGACGTATCGGTCGATCGGCACGCCAGCGACATACTCCATCACGAGAAACGGCGTGCCGTCGGAGGTGGCGCCGCCGTCGAGTAGCCGCGCGATCGCGGGATGCTCGAGATTGGCTAGAATCTGGCGCTCGCGGCGAAGCCGTTCAGCCAGTGCCGGATCTCCGCCCGGAACCAGTTTCACGGCGACGCGTTTCTGGAACTGATCGTCGGACCGAACGGCCTCGTAGACGACGCCCATGCCCCCGGCTCCGAGGCGCCCACGCAACCGGTACCGCCCGAAATCCGAGGTGGCGCCGGCAGCCATCGAGGCTGCCTCGAGCTCGATCGCGGAATTCCACCTGGGGTCGGCGTCCGCCTGGGCCGAGGCCGCCAACAACTCTTCCACCTCGATCCGCAAAGGTTCGTCGCCGGTGCATTCTCCAGCCAGAAACGCGCTCCGCTCCGCAGCGGGCATCGCCAGGGCCCTGTGGAACAGGGTGGCCGCGTCACGCCGGGGATTCATGGACGTCTCCCTGCGGGCGCTTTACGAAGGCGCGCTGCAACCATGCCTTGGCGAACGTCCAATCGCGTTCCACGGTTCGCAGGGAGCCCTCGCTGCCCTGGGCTCGCATCACGTCGCAGGTCTCCTCCATGCTGAGGCCACCGAAAAAACGCAGTTCCACTACTTGCGCCTGCCGCGGGTAGCGTTGGTGGAACCGCTCGAGCGCCTCGTGAACCGCCAAAACGTCGATCTCCAACGCCGGGTCAGAGTTACCCGGCTCGATCAAGGGAAGGCTGAGTCCGGCGCCCCTCTTCGCTGCCTGGCGCCTGCGGGCGTGGTCCACCAGGATGTTCCGCATCATCTTGGCAGCCACGTTCAGGAAGTGCGCGCGGCTTTCCCAATCGATGTGCTGCACTCCGGGTAGCTGAAAGAACAATTCATGGACGAGTACGGTCGGCTGAATCGTACGGCTGGGCTGGTGGCCGGCGAGGATCGCGGACGCAACCCGCCGTAGTTCCGCGTAGGTGGCCTCGGTCAACCGCGCCAGCGCGCGATCGTCTCCGCCCCGCCAGTCGTGCAAACAGCGGGTGATCAATTCACGCGTTGCCTCGGATCCCCCTCCGTGCATGGCTTGAAACTCTCCACCAAGGTAACAAAAAAGTTGGCGGACGACTGGCGCCGTTTCCGTAAGGAACAGCGCAAGAGGAGCCACAGAGGATTCCAATGTTCGACAACCTGCCATTCCGCCGAGCCGCATCGTGCATCTTCGCCTTTGCCGCCGCCGCACTCGCGTCCGTGCCGCCATCCACGGGCGCAAACCAGAGCAACGGACGCGATCTCGCTTACAGAATCACTTCCGATACCACCGGGCAGCTCACTTCCCCCGGGGGCGCCTTCATCGTTACAAGCGTTCTTGCCGACGGCTGGGCGGGGTCCGGCGCCTTTCCGGGAACCGGTGCGCTCTGGGTCGCTCCTTCTCCGGACCAATCCAATGCATCGCGAAACGGCAAGTTCTTCAACACCGGCACCACGTACCAGCTTCAATTCACCGTCTTCGACATCGACTTGGCCAATCTGGTGATGACCTTGGCGGCCGACGACAACGTGACCGTGACGCTTGTGAACCCGAGTGGCTCCAAAAATCTTTACACCAGTCCAGGAGCGATCTACCGTACCCCAGTTACCTTCCAATTGGACAAGAGCAAGGGTTTGGCCGACGGTCCGAACACCCTGCTCTTCGCCGTGAGTAACTCGGGCGGCGGCCCAACCGGCCTCAACGTCAGTTTCGCCGGAACGCTGGGCGACGGAAACGTCACCGGGAAGAGCAGTAAAGTGGCGCGGTATACGCTGTCCGCGTTGGTGGATCCGGTGGACGGCGCCACCGGTCAGTTCTATGACTCGGTCAATGACTTCGCTCTCGGTGGCCCGTTGCAGTTCGGCTTCTGGCGGTACTATTCTTCGGCGCTGTCTCAAACTGGCGTCGCCTCCGCGCTCGGTATTAATTGGATGAGCAATTTCGACGAATGTCTCAATGTGGCCGGAGACAGCGCGAAGCTGCTGCTGTTCGGTGGGAGCGTCGTCGACTTCAAAAAACAGGGCGGCCGCTGGGCCATGGCCGCTCCCGGCGACACGGTTTACCAGCTTGTGGAGAAGCAGACCACCTTCCGCCTCATGGATCCCACCACGCGTTGGATCCACACCTTCGACACCGACTCCGGCGCGCTCCTCAAAATCGAAGACCGCAACGGAAACGCGATTACGGTTGCTCCGGGCCCCTTCGGGCCTGTCAGCGCCAAGGATGGTTTTGGCCGGACACTCACCTTCACCTACACCGGCGGGCGCCTGTCCAAGGTGACCGATCAGGCTGGCCGGACCGTGACCTACGCCTATAACGGCAACCTGCTGCTCTCGGCGGTCGACATATACAAGCAGACAACGAAATATACCTACGATAATTCGGGCGTGCGCGTCGGGCTACTCACCAAAACGCAATTGCCCCTCGGCAACGTGCCCACCACCCAAACCTACGACGGCTCCGGCCGCGTGATTAGCCAGACGGACGCCAATAACAATACGACCAAGGTCGCCTACGATGGGAACGGCGGGACCACCATAACCGGCCCGCTCGGCAATGTGACGCGGCAGGCCAGTGATACCAACGGCAATGGGGCTCGCCTGGCCGATCCGCAGGGCGGCGTCACTTCGCAAGGATTCGATGGCTCCAGCCGGCGAATATCGGTGACTGACGCCTTGGGCCGCCGGACCGACTTCGTCTACGATGCCATCAGTGGTTATCCGACTTCGATTTCCGATGCCTTGGGCAACACGACGATCTACACCTACTCGTCCCAGATCCAGGATGATTTCACTTTCTATAACCTGATTGCCGTCAAGTACCCCGATGACGGCCGCCGCACCATGACCTATGACAGCAAAGGCAACCTTCTTTCGGTTACCTCTCCACGCGGCGGCACGGTGAAGTACACCTACGATGCTCGGGGACTCGTCACCTCCTCCACCGGCGCTACCGGCAACGCCACTGTGTTCGCCTGGAATGACGACGCCACCTTGGCCAGCGCCAAAGACCCGCTCGGCAACCTCACCACGTACGCCTATGACTCACTGAAGCGGGTGACGCGGATCACCGATCCCAACGGCGGGCGCTCCGGATTCATCTATGACCAATCCACCACCGGTCCGATGAACGTCTTCAGTCACCCGGGCGGCGGTTCCAGGACTCTTTATACCGACCAAAACCGCCAACTCCAGGATCAGGGAAACGGCGCGGGCGCTGGCGTGCACTATGAGTACACCGGTACCGGCCAGTTAGCTTCTGTCACCGATCCTCTGAAGAACAAGACCACCTATGCATATGATGCCGCCGACCGCGTCCGTTCGATCACCAACGGCGCGGGCGAAACGGTCACCTACGGGTATGACTCGGCGAACAACGTCGCCTCCGAGAGCGATGCCAACGGTCCGGTGGCCGCGTATACTTACGCGGCGGAGGGCTTCGTCGCTTCGGCCACGGACGGCAGCAAGCGCACCACCACCTATGGTTACGACCCGGTGGGCCGACTTTCCACCATTACCACGGCCGCTGGGAACAAGTACAGCCGCGCCTACGACAAGATGGGGCGTGTAACGAGCCTCACCAATCCGCTCGGCGAAGCGCAGTCCGTTACCTGGAACGCCGATGGACAGATCGCCTCATGGACCGTTCCCGGTTCCCTCACGACGACGCTCACTCGAGACGACGCCGGTCACGTAACAGCGCTCTCCGACCCTGCCGGAAATACCTGGAATCTCAGTTACGATACAGCCGGACGGACGATCAAGCGGACCGACCCACTGGGGCGCTCGGTCACCGGCACGTATACGGGCACGCTGCTCACTGGCCTTACACTTCCTCTCGGCTCGGTGGCCATCACGAACGATCTCAATGGCCGCGCCACCAAGCGCGAATTCTCCGATGGAACCACTGTGAACGCAGCTTACGACGCCAATGGTTTGCTGACCGAAGCCAGCGGACTGTCGATTAAGCGCGAGCGCTCGGGTCAGGTCTCCACCATCAACGGCATCGACATCGCCTACGATGCGGTGGGCCGCCCGGCCAGCTACACGTACGGTCCCGGCAAAATCATCGCGTACGGCTATGACAAGGGCGGGCGCCTGGCGTCGGTGAAAGACTGGATCGGAGGCGCCACCACCTTTGCCTACGATGGAGCGGGCCGCATCACCTCCGTCACGTATCCGAACGGCGTGGTCACCAGCTACGGCTACGATGCGGAAGGCCGTCTGGTCAAGATCGCTGCCGGCGAGTTGGCCGCGGTGGCTTTGACCCGAGACGCTGCCGGAAAGATCCTCTCCGCCGAGCGCACCGGTCTTCAGACTCCCGCCGTGCGGGAGTCGAGCCAGCAGGTCTCCTACGATGCAGCCGGCCAATCAGCCTCCGCGACATCGGATGACATGGGGCGCGTGCTTGGGCAAAATGGCCGCAATTTCATCTGGAATCTCGCCTCCCGCATGACGTCATTCTCCGACGGCGCCAATACCGCCACGTTCGCTTATGACGCCTTCGGACACATTTCGTCGACCAACTTCTCAGGGACTCAACAGGACTTCGTTTATAACTACTCCACCAGCCTGCCCTCGCTCTCGATCGTTCGCCAGGCATCCGCCGATGCACGCTACTACGTGTATCTACCCAACGGATTGCTCCTCTACGGGATCGATGCCGCGAGCGGGGAGCGCCGTTTCTATCACTTCGACGAAATGGGCAACACGATGCTGCTCACCGGCGAAAACGGATCCGCCACCGACACGTATTCCATCACGCCGTACGGCGACGTGGATACGCACTACGGAACCTCCGACAACCCGTTCACGTGGCAGGGCCAATACGGCGTGATTCGCGAGGGCACCGGCCTCTACTATTTGCGCGCGCGCCACTACGACGCCGCCTCGGCAAGGTTCCTATCGCCGGACCCGGTCCCCAGCGCCGACCCGCGCGCCATGGGACCCTACACCTACGCCAACGGGAATCCGCTCTTTTACATCGATCCCTTGGGGACGCAGATCGCCCTGCCTGGACCTTCGCCGCTGACGAACCACTACAAAGCCAAGAAGTATGCCGACGATCTCGCTCATTTCATCGGCGAGTATATGTTCAATGTGTTGGGCGAGAATCTAACGCAGAAACAATTCGAGTACTTCTCTGATTTTGTCCAGGCCGTCCAAGACTATCCTTATCTGGACTGGGCGTCTTATGCGCAATTCGCGCCGTTCAATGGCGTCAGGCCGCCACCGCCGCCCCAGAACGACCCGCCGCCCCCCGTGCAAACGCCACCGTCTCATCCAAAGCTCGTACCGAGCAGTTCCTGCTCGCAGACCGGTACCTGCGGTTCAGGCGCGGCAACCGCTCTGCCTCCGCCAGGGGCCCTGAGAGATACGCCCGGCATTATCTTCCCAGGCGGCAGCTACCGGCCCGGAGGCCTTGTGATCATCAGCGGCAAGGCGTTTGTCGTGTCCAACGACGGCGGGACTTTGATCAGCCAGGATGGCAGCAACCTTGTTCCGGGCACCTGGTTCGTGGTAAATGGGAGAGCTTTTGTGGTCTCCAACGATGGCGGGACCCTGATCAGCCAGGACGGCAGCAACATCGTCAGCCACGATGGCGGCAGCTTGGTCAGCCATGACGTTGGCAGTATCGTCAGCCAAGGTGGCGGCAATATACTCGGTTCGATCGGCAATTTGATAGCAAACTTTTTTGGGAAATGACATTTCCAGGATTTTCAAGGAGAACCTTCATGACTCGGATGATTCCGCTCTGTGTAACGCTGCTCGCACACTCGATGTTCGCCGCCGTGAACTATTCTTACGATGACGCAGGACGGCTCTCTCGCGTCGACTATGGACCGAACGGCTCCATCGACTATTCCTACGACAAGTCCGGCAATCTCGTCAGCAAGGTGATGCACGGACCGGAGAGCGCGCCGAGCGTCATCACGTCAGTGAGCACTATGGGCGGTGGAGCCGAGATCGCTCAGAACTCCTGGATCGAGATTCGCGGCTCGCATCTTGTCCCGATCGGCACTTCGGCCTCCGGAGTTTCCTGGAGCGGGTCCGGCGAGCTTCCTTCTCGGCTCAGAGGCGTCAGCGTAACCGTAAACGGAAAGCCTGCGCCGGTCTCTTTTTATTGCAGCGGGATCGTGCGTGGCTCGATCTGCGCGCTTGACGAGATCCGCGTACTCACGCCGCTCGACGACGCAGTGGGGCCAGTGCAAGTCATCGTCAAGAACGGTTCCCTGACGAGTGCGCCCTTCACGGTTGCCAAGAACGCAGTGGCGCCGGCGCTGCTGCACGCACGTGCGGGGTACGTAGCAGTTCACTCGAGCGGCGCCGCGGGCGACGCTTCGGCGGCGCAGCGGTCAAGCGCCGGGCCAGTCAAGCCCGGAGAAGCTGTAGTCATCTATGGCACGGGCTTCGGGATGGTCGCGACATTGCCTGCTTGCATCGTGGGTGGCCATCCGGCGAAAGTCGATTCCGCGGCGCTGATCAGTCCGGGAGTTGCGCGGATCCGGCTCACTGTCCCGGCAAAGGTCACCGCAGGTGACAATGACGTTCGCTGCACGGTAGGCGGGGTCAGTACTCCTGACGGAAGCAGGATACGCGTTTCCGAATAACCCGATCCAGCGAGCGCTCCTGACATCCACCGCGCAGGACGTTTGGTACCACGATTGCCCCTCTGCCCGTGGAAAGGAGCGTCGTCATGAAGCTCTTCTTTTTCACCCTCCCCTTGTCTCTGCTCGCCGCCGCGCAGGAAAGGGAGAGCGTCATCAAAGAGATGGGACCCGACTATTTCACCGCAGGCAAGTCCGTCGCGGTGACCAAACCCGTGGGCGGTGACCTGTTCGCGGCAGGCCAGGATGTGGCAATTGACGCACCCACAGCGGGCGATGCCGTCGCCGCCGGCGGTTCAGTGCGAATCAACGGATCCGTGGAGCAGCACGTCTACGCCGCCGGGGGCCGCGTCACCGTGAACGGCGTCGCGAAAGGCGGCGCGCGCATTGCGGGCGGCGAAGTGGACATTGCTCCCGCAGCTGAGGTCCGCAATCTCTCGGTGGCCGGCGGCCAGGTACGGATCAACGGCGCCATCGCGGGATACTTGCAGGCGGCCGGTGGGCGCGTGTACATCAACGCGCCGGTATCGGGCGATGCCGACATCAGCGCCAATCGCGTAGAGCTTGGGCCAGCAGCGCGCATCGGCGGTAAGCTCCGCTATCGCAGCCGCGAAGCTCTGGTGCGCGATCCGGCTGCGGTGGTCTCGGGCAGCGTGGAGCAGCTTCCGATGCCTGCGGTCGCCATGACGCAAGCCGAAGGCGTGGGGCGCGCGTTCGCGAGCGTCGCCTCGTGGATCTGGACGCTCGGGCTGATCGTGGTGATCGCGGTTCTCATCGCAGTACTGCCGAAGTTCTTCGCCGCGACCGTGGAAACGCTGGAGCATCACCTCGGCGCCAGTGCGCTGACTGGCTTCGTGCTGCTTGTGTGCGTTCCCGTGGCGGCGCTGTTGCTGCTGATCACGGGGATCGGAGCACCGCTCGGATTCCTGGCGATCGGTAGTTATCTCGCACTGTTGATGGTCGGCTATCTCACGGCGAGCGCGGCTCTCGGGGACGTGGCGTTGAAGCGCTGGATCCCGGCGCATGCCGGCGAGAAGGTCTGGCGCATCGGCGCTGCGGCCGTCGCGATGCTCGTGATCAGCGTCGTAGGCCAGGTGCCGTTGCTCGGTGGACTGATCGTGTTCGCGGCGCTGTTGGCTGGATTCGGGGCGCTGGCGCTCGAGATGAAGAATCGGCTGGTTCAGGCGTGAAGACCGGCGGGACCGCCCGGCCGTAGCCCCACAGTCACTGGTTTTCAGTAGATAATTATGGATGCATGTCAAGTCGCTCCGCTTTGCCGGCCGTGTTGGCCGGCGTCCTGCTGCTGAGCTCCTGCAGTTCGGGTCCGTCGCGATCCGCTGCGCGCCGCATGGGGGAAGATATCCAACTCGGAGGAGTTGTGTTCAATGTGTTCGAGACCGATTGGCTCGAGCAACTGCCGGCGGAGGGCAAGCCTCCCCGTGTTCCGCAGTCGAAGTTTCTGACCATACGCCTGACCGTGGTCAACAACGCCAACAAAGAAGTCAACATTCCCTTCATGCGGCTCGAAGACGAAGCGGGCGGATCGGTAGCCGAACTCGATAACGGCGAAGGCGTCGATGAGTGGTGGGGCGTGCTGCGCGCGTTGCCCCCCGGAGGCGAGCACCAGACGCACCGCATCGTATTCGATGTCCGGCCTGGAAATTACTTTCTGCATCTTTCCGATGGGGGCGAACCCGATTCGGAAAAAACAGCCGTCGTGAGCATTCCGTTTCGCATCCAGGACCGGTCGCTTCCCGCGGCTCCGTCTGGATCGAGCCAGTAACCCATGCGCCGCATCGCGCTTTTGTCGACCGCCCTCGCAGGCCTGAGCCTGGCAGCGCACAAGCCGATCGCCATCACGAATGAATTGGTCTCCTCGGTGGAAGACGGCCCATCGGCCGGCACCGGATACGAATTCATCCAGGGCGAAGCTGTCTACGTCAAGTTCCGCTTGGCCGATTACGCTCGCGCGAAAGACGCCGACGACAAAGAGAGCATCCGCCTGGGTTGGAAGGTAGAAGCCTTCGATTCCGCCGGAGTTCCGCTGGTGGAGCCGAAATCGGAAAGCGTGAATCTCGAGCTGGCCAAGCAGGATAAAGAGTGGTCGCCCGTGGTGCGCCACGAGTTCCTACTGCCCATTCTGCTCGACCCTGGCCAGTACCGAATCGTCATCACCGCGTATGACCTGGTGCACACTTCCGATGCGCGCAAGGAACTCAGCTTCCGTGTGCGCGGCCGCGCGGTGGAAAAGAGCGACACTCTCGTGGTGCGCAACTTCCGGTTTCTGCGCTCGGAAGAAGACGGCACGGCGTTGAGTCCGGCAGCGTACCGGCCGGGCGAGTCCGTGTGGGCGCGCTTCGAGATGACTGGCTACAAGATGGGCGAGAAGAACAGTTATGATGTAGCCTACGGCCTGGAAGTTTTTCGGGCCGACGGCAAGTCGATGTACTCCGAGCCCAATGCCGCCCATCAGCAGGAAACGTCGTTCTACCGTCATCGATACGCCCCTGGCGTTCTCAACTTGAATCTCCAGCCCGACATCGCGAAAGGCGCCTACACCGTGTTACTGAAGGTGCGCGACGAATCGGGCAAGCAGGAGTTCGAATCACGCCATACCTTTACCGTCGAGTAAGGAGGTGCCCGGATGCGTGCCCACGCATTGCGAGTTCTGTGCTGTAGCGTTCTCACGTCGTTGTGCCACGCCCAGGTCTGTCAGTTTTCCGTTGCCGGGGTGAATCGCAACCGGGCCATTCGCGGCGAGATTACCGCCGAGTGTCCTGACCGGTTGCACACCGCGCCTTTCGGCAATTGGGGCGTGACGTCGAACTTCGGAACGATTCGCGATGGCCATCAATTCGACGGCTGGTGCAACAACACGCGCGTTTGCGACAACAACAACAATTGCAAAAATGTTTGCCGCGACGGCTGGTTCGAGTGGAACAGTTGCACCAATCATCCCGACTTCAAGGCGCCCAACTGCTCGCTCTACAACGCGGCCAACTGCACCGAGCAGGTGACCACGACCGGGCCCAACGTGCATGGTACGCGCATGGTGGAAGTGAAGGTCCGCTGCCCCATTGACCTGAACAATGACGGCGTGGCCGATGGCGGCGGATGCGCCGACGTCAAGTCTCTGAACAACGGCCGCAATTTCATGAGCCTCTACGAACTCGATCCGATCACGGGCAACGATCTCGTGCAGACGCTCTATTTTCCGGATACGCCGGTGAATCTCAACTGCACGCCTGCCGGATGTCCCACGGCAGGGAGCTCTTGGGTGGGGCCAACTTCCTATGACAGCCCCGTGACGCCCGCCAAGGTCTTCACCGAGATGGCGATGGTGGTCAACTCGGGGACGTTCGTCGACTCGGGGAAAGTCTGCCGCGTTCTGGTTTCGCTGGCATCCGCGGTCTCCTCGGCGTCGTTCCGGCCCGAGATCGCACCGGGTTCCATTGTCACTTTGTTCGGCAGCAACTTCACCGACGCGAATCCGGCGCCCGATGCGGCTCGCCTCTTCGTCACCGATGCCGGCGGCACGCGAAGGGAAGCGAAGGTACTCTACGTTTCGCCCAAGCAGATCAATTTCGTAGTGCCGGCTGCCTCGCCCACGGGAGCCTCTGAACTCGCGGTGGAAAGCAAAGACGGCGGATTGCGCGCCATCGCCAATCTGACCGTGCTTCCGCTCGCGCCGGCCGTCTTCAGTACCGACGGAACAGGCACGGGCACCGCAGCCGGACTCGTGTACCAGCGCAACGGCGCGGCCCCCACCGCTTTGGTGGGGACCACGGCCGAGCCGATCCGCGTGCTCGGCGCCGAGACTGTGGTGGCGCTATTCGGCACCGGGATCCGCCGCGCCGCCGCGGGCACCGTCCAAGCTACGATCGCCGGCATCCCGATGGATGTGCTGTTTGCCGGACCACAAGGCCAGTACGATGGGCTCGACCAAGTGAACATCCGCCTCTCGCCGGTGCTGAGCGGACTCGGGCAGGTGCAAGTGGTGGTGTTCGCCGAGGGTCGCGCCGCGAACTCGGTCACGATCCGGATCCAGTAATCAGCCGCGAAAGCTGTCGAGGGCGAGCTTTCCTGGACCCAGCCGCGCTACCGCAACCGCGGCCACCAGGTACAGCAACGCCATCTCCGGCGTTTCGCCGCGCGAAACGTGTGACCAGCACGCCACCAGCATGTTGATGGCGAGCATCCACGCGGACATTCGCGTGAAGAGGCCGAGTGCGAGAAAAAGCGCCGCGATCGCTTCGGCTCCGGTGGAGAGCAGTGCGAACAGGCCGGGCAGCGGAAATCCGAGCGAGCCGACTGCGTCAATCATGGCCCACTTGTGTCCGCGCAGGTAGCCGGCGGCGCCGCTCAGCTTGCCCAATCCGTGGAGGAAAAACATGAGCAGGCCGGCGCTGATGCGCACCAGAAAGATCACCCAGCCATCGTGGCTGAAATTCGAACCGCCCGGCGGCGGCGACTTTTTCTTCGACATGGCAGCCGAGTAGTTATGGTCGCACAGGGGGGCGGGACTCTGGCAGCCACCCCGCGCAAATCAGGCGAGTGCTTTCCTGACGACGTTGCCACGGAGATCGGTGAGCCGAAAATCGCGGCCCATGTGCCGATACGTCAGGCGCGTGTGCTCGAAGCCGAGCAGGTGGAGCACCGTCGCCTGCATGTCGTTGACGTGCACGCCGTCTTCGGTCACCTGCATCCCGAGCTCATCCGTTTGCCCGATCGTCACGCCCGCACGCACGCCCGCGCCCGCCATCCACATCGTGAAGCATTGCGGATGATGATCGCGGCCGGCATAAGCAAGATCGTCGCGGCGCCATTCGCCAAGCGGCGTGCGGCCGAACTCGCCGCCCCAGACGACTAGCGTCGAATCGAGGAGTCCGCGCATCTTCAGATCCTGAATCAGTGCTGCAATCGGACCGCACGTCGTATCGCAGTTCTCCTTCAGGTTCTTGTTCAATTCGTTGTGCTGGTCCCACGACGAATGCGTCACCATCACGAACCGCACGCCTCGCTCCACCATGCGCCGCGCGAGCAGGCAGTTGGTTCCGAAGGCGCGCGTGGTCTCGTGCGAGAGTCCGTAGGCGGCGCGCACACGCTCGGTTTCCTTCGAGACGTCGAGCAGTTCCGGCGTGCTCATCTGCATGCGGAACGCCATCTCGTACGAGGCAATGCGAGAAGCGATCTCGGTGTCACCAGTGCGCGAGTAGGCCTCGCGATTGAGTGCGCCCACGAAGTCGACATCGGCGCGCTGCTCGGCTTGCGTGACCCCGCGAGGGTTCGACAAGTACAGCACCGGGTCGCCCTTGCGGCGGAACATCACGCCCTGATACGCCGACGGAAGAAATCCGCTGCTCCACTGCGCGGCCTGGCTCATGTTGCTCTTGCCTGTGGTCAACACGACGAAGCCCGGCAAATTCTTTGACTCGCTGCCGAGCCCATAGAGCACCCACGCACCCATCGTCGGCCGGCCCGGCAACATGTGGCCGGTGTGCAGCAGGAAGTCGGCGGGCTGGTGATTGAACGCCTCGGTATGCATCGAGCGGATGATGCATAGATCGTCGGCGATCGGTTCCCAGGCGGTGAGAAAATCGCTGAACTCCGCGCCGCTGTGCCCGTAGCGCGCAAACTTGCGCGGACTCCCCAGCACCTTCGCATTCGCCTTGATGAACGCGAAGTCGTGACCCTTGGTGAGCGATGGCGGCAGCGGCTCGCCGTGATAACGCTGCAGCGCGGGCTTGGGATCGAAGAGGTCGAGCTGGCTCGGCGCGCCTTCCATGTAAAGGAAGATCACGTTCTTGGCCTTGGGTGCGAAATGCGGACGCTTGGGCTCGATGGGATTCACCGCGGGCAGGTCATCGGCGAGCAGCGAATGCAACGCCGCTGAGCCGATTCCGGCGGTGGCGCGTGTGAGAAAGTCGCGGCGGCGAAGTTCGTGCATGGTTCTACTCGCGGGTGAGGAATTCGTCGGAGTTGAGCAGTGCACGGCTGGCGCCGAACCACGCCAGCGCCTCCACCGGATCGACGCCGGGCAAGTCTCCGGTGGGCATTGCTTCGGCGGCTTTCGGATTCGTGCGCGCCAACTCGCGCCTGCGTGCGAGATGGCTGAGCAGCAGGTCGCGCTCTTTCGCGCTGGGCCTGCGCGAGTAGCAGATCTCGAACGCGCGATCGGCCCGCGAGGCTTCCGGAGCTTCTTTGATCACGCGCGCGGCGAGCGCCTGCGCGGCTTCCGCGAATACCGGATCATTCATGAGGTTCAGCGGTTGCAGCGGCGTGTTCGATGTCTCGCGCCGAGTGCACGAGGTAACGCGATCGGGCGCGTCGAAATTCATCAGCAACGGATACGTGGCGGTCCGCTGGATCTGGATGTAGAGGCCGCGACGGTAGCGAGCGCGTCCCGCGGTCTCTTCCCACTTCATGCTGTATTGAAGGTCCGCGACGCCTTCGGGCTGCGGCGGACGCACGCTCTCGCCACCGGCGGTTTCCATCAAGATCCCACCCGAGCGCAACGCCGCGTCGCGAATCAACTCGGCGGGGAGGCGGAAGCGCGACTGGCGGGCGAGCAGCACGTTCGCCGGATCGCGCGTAACCAGATCAGGCCGCGCATCGGAGGAGCGCTTGTAGGCATCGGAGTTCACCATCAGCCGGACCATGTGCTTCACGCTCCAGCCACGCTCGCGGAACTCGCTGGCGAGCCAATCGAGCAGTTCCGGGTGCGAAGGTTTCTCGCCTTGCGAGCCGAGGTCCTCTGAGGTGCGCGCCAGGCCGCGGCCGAACAACTCCTGCCACAGGCGATTCGCCGTGACGCGAGCAGTGAGCGGATTCTCGTTCGAGACGATCCAGCGCGCGAGGGCGAGGCGATCGCCGATCTGGCCCGTCGGCACGAGCGACTCGGGCGCGCCCGGCGTGACTTCGACACCAAGATCCTTGAAACTGCCGCGCAAATGCACGTGCGTGGGTGCGCGCTGCTCGTCTTCTTTCACGATCATCACAGTGCTCAGATCGGGATATTTCTTATGGAGCGCTTGCAGCTTGGTGTCGAGGTCTTTCAGCTTCAGGTCTTCGGCGCCCTTCGCCAGCAGCGCTTTGCTCGCGTACTTTGCGAAGTGATCGACAATGGCGTCCTGCTCGCGAACGGTTCTCTTTTCGGCGGGCGTGTGCAGGATGCGGTGCGCATAGTCGACCATCTTCGTCAGCGCGTCATAACCGACATCCCAGTTGGGGCGCTTGCCGGGATTGGCCGCGGCGTCACGCAGGTTCGTCTCCCAGTCGGTTTCGAACGGCATGATCTTGTACTCGTCGATCAGCTTCTGGCGCTCGCGGCGATATTCGGTGACGTAGCTGCGATACACGCCGAGTTCACCGGGGAGTGGCGCTTCCTCGTCGAACTCGGCGGTGTTCTCGAAGAAGGCGAGCAGGCGATAGTAGTCCTTTTGCGTGATGGGATCGTACTTGTGATCGTGGCACTGTGCGCACCCCACGGTGAGGCCGAAGAAGACGGTTCCGGCGGTGTTGGTGCGGTCAATGAGTTGGTCGAAGCGGAGTCGCGCCAGGTCGATTCCGCCTTCGCGGCTGGTGACGGTCTGGCGGAGGAAGCCAGTGGCGATGCGCTGATCGAGCGTGGCGCCCGGAAACAAATCTCCGGCCATTTGTTCGACGACGAATCGGTCAAATGGGAGGTCGCGATTGAACGCGTCGATCACCCAATCGCGATAGCGCCATGCGAACGGGCGCGGATAATCCTGCACGCCGCCTTCGCTATCGGCATAGCGGGCGAGGTCGAGCCAATGGCGCGACCACTTCTCGCCGTAGTGCGGCGACTCGAGGAGCTTCTCGACGAGGCGCTCATAGGCATCGGGTCGCGTGTCGGCGAGGAAGGCGGCGGACTCTTCGGGCGAAGGCAAAAGCCCGGTGAGGTCGAGATAGAGACGGCGCACGAGCGTGTGGCGCGCAGCTTCGGGCGATGGTGCGATGTTCTCGCGTTCGAGCCGCGCGAGCACGAAGGCGTCGATCGGGTTGCCGTTCCAGGCCACGCCACGCACCAGGGGAAGCGCGGGTCGCTGCAGCGGCGCGAATGACCACGGCTTCGGACGCGCTTTGCCGGCGGTTGCGATTTCGACCGGGAACCGCGCGCCTTCGTCGATCCATTCGCGAATCGCCGCTACTTCCTTTTCGTTGAGCGGAGCGCCTTGTGGCGGCATCTTCAGCATGCGGTCGCCGGCGGCGATGCCCGTGGTGATGAGCCGCATCAGCTTGCTTTCGCTGCTCGAACCGGGGCGAATCACAGCGCCCGAATACCCGCCGCGAAGCGCATCGGCGCCGCGGTCGAGCCGGAGCCCGCTCATCTGCTGTGCCGCTCCGTGGCATCCGATGCATCGCGCACGAAGCACTGGTTGCACATCGCGGGCGAAGTCGGCGGCGCACAACGACAGCGGTAGCGCCATCCAAAGAACTCGGGACATCTCAGCCGCGAGTTTATTTCACCGGCGAGATGGAATGCAAACGCTACGCCTGTTTCAGGAACTCGAGCAGCGCTCGAAAGTACGGCACTTGGTCATCCCACATGGCCATGTGGCTGCCTTTCTCGCTGATCCACGCTTTAGCGTTGGGGATGGCGGAGGCGACCTTGCGCATGTCGTCCGGATCCATTTCGTCGTATTGTGCGCCGATCACGAGCGTGCGAGTCTGAATCTTCGGAAGGTCGGCCCATCGCTCCCAGCCTTTCATCTTGCCAGTGACCACGAACTCGTTCGGACCCTGGAGGTATCCGTAGATTTTCGGGTTGAGATTTCGAAACGCGCGCTCCACCGGTTCCGGCCACGGTTGGAGCCGGCACAGATGCCGCGTGTAGACTTGCTCGAACATCGCCTTCTGGTATTCCGGCGCTTCGTACTTGCCCGCCTTTTCGTACTTGTCGAGGATTGCGATCGTTTCCTTCGGCAGTGCGGCACGGAGCGCGGCCGTGTGCTTCTCGTACGCCTGAATACCGGCCACCATGTTCGAAATCACGAGTCCCTTCAAATGTTTCGGGTAGGCGAGCGCGTACTCGATGGCCAGCATGCCGCCCCACGAATGTCCGAGCAGGTAGAACTGCTCGAGCCCGAGCCCCGCGCGCACGGCCTCCACTTCATCGCGGAAGCGCTCGATGGTCCAGAGCTTCGGGTCACCGGGCTTATCGGAGTTGGTGGAGTCGAGCTGATCGTAGTAGTAGAACTCGACGCCGTTCTGCGGCAAGAAGTCTTCGAAGCACTCGAAGTAGGTGTGATCGCCGCCGGGGCCGCCGTGCAACAGCAGGACCTTGATTGGCGCATCGCCCACCTTCTTGGTCCAGACGCGGTAGCCGCCCGGGATCGGGATCATGCGCGCACCGCCCGTTCGCACGGTGCCGTCGCTCGGCAGCTTCAACTCGCTCGACGGAGCTCGCTGCGGCTGCGTCGCGCAGCCGGCCAGCGCACTCGCCGCGATAGATCCGATGATTTCTCTGCGTCGCATTCAGTGAGTATACGCAGGCAGCGCCGCGAGTGGATTCGATACCATCGCTATTTGATGCGGATCGTCGCGCTTTGGGTGCTGGTTGTGGCTGCCTGCGGGCAGACGGTTCCCTCTTGGATCACGGACCCGATTCTGCCCGAGCCGGTGAGAAAGACGCAGATGCGCGCATTCGTGGATGCAAACATTCCTCCGCTTCCGCGTTTCAAGACGATCGCCGAGTGGGAGAGCTACCGAACCTCGATTCGCGCGGAATTACTGCGGTTGCTCGGCATCGACGACATCGTCTTCAACCGCAAGCTGCGCTTCATTCAAACGGGTCTTCTCGAACGCGACGGCTACAAGCTCGAAAAGATCAACTACGAGAGCTTTCCGGGCATGTGGGTACCGGCGGTGATCTGGGTTCCGAACGACATCGAGCGCACCGCGCCCGCCGTGATCAGCGTCAGCGGCCACACCTACTGCGAGAGCAAAGGCGCCGATTACATGCAGCAGCGCGCGTTCAACCTGGTGCGGCGTGGCATGATCGTGATGACATACGACTACTTCGGCACGTTCGAGCGGAGCCGCTTCGATCCGTGTGCGTCGAAGTCCGGCAACTATCGCGACCATCTCGACTCGCGCTTTTCCTACACGTCGCGCACTCCAACTGGCGTCGAAGTGCTCGATGCGATCCGCGCCGTGGATTATCTGCGCTCGCGGCACGATGTGGATTTCTCGCGCATCGCGTTCACGGGCGAATCGGGTGGAGGGAACTCGACGTACTGGGCCGCGGCGCTCGATGATCGCATCGCCCTGTCGATTCCTGTGTCGTCGGCGGGCGCGATGGAACAGTGGATCAAGGACGACACCAACTATGATTGGCACCAACGCCCGCCGGGGATGCGTGCGATCGCCGACATCGGGACGCTGTATGCGCTGGCTGCGCCACGGCCGCTGCTTGCGATCAACGGCACGCCGGAGCTGGCGGAGTTCTCGCTGCCGGATGCGAAGCTGTCGATCGAATACGCGCGCGAGGTGTATCGGCTCTATGGAAAGCCGGACTTGATCCAGTTTCGCGAATCGGCGACGGGGCATGGATATCAGGCGGACAAGCGCGCGATGCTCTACGCGTGGTTGAACCGGTTCTTCTTCGCGGGAAAGATGCCGAGCGGCGAACAGGAGCTCGCGTATGAGGTGGAAGCGAAGGACTACTTCAAGGCGGGTCTCAAAGAGGACAGCTTGTCGATTCCGGCGCTGGCGGAGCGATGGGTGGCGGAGACGGCGCAGGAGTTTCCAGTGCCGGCGAACGCGGATGAGGCGCGGAAGTGGCAGCGCGAGGCTCGAGCGAGCTTGCTGCAGTTGTTGGGCCCGCGGGAGATCGCGGCGAAAGTGAAGGTTGCGAGTGCGCACGGAGCGGGCGAACGGCTGATTTTCGAGATGGAGCCGGGGTTGCTCGTTCCGGCGGTGTTCGTGCGGAGGTTTTCGAAGAAGTCAGCCCGCGTGTGGATCCAGGTGGAACGAACGCGATTGGCGGAGAAGCTCGGCGATGGCGATACTGTGCTGGCCATCGATCCCCGCGGCACCGGCGAAGTCGAGTGGGGCGGCACGCGTACTTCAAACTGGGCGAACTTCATGGGGAGGCCGCCGGTGACGCAGTGGTCCGAGGACATCTCGAAAACCGTGACGTGGATGCTGGAACGCAATCCGCGGGCCGAAGTCTGGGTCCGCGGACACGGCGCGTTCGGCAAAGCCGTTCTGTACGCCGCCGCACTCGATGAACGCATCAAGGGCATCGCCATCACCCTCGACTCCGCCTCGTATCGCCAGGAAGCCAAATCCGGGCTCCTTCATGTCTACGCCGATGTGCCGCGCATTCTCTCGTGGGGCGACACGCCGCAACTGGCGGCGCTGGTTGCTCCAAGGAAAGTGGAGATCCTCGGCGCCGGAGTCCCTGTCTCGGCAAATGACGAGAAGAACGCCTACTTCATGCCGCTGCCGCGGCTTTCCCTGACCGAAACAAAAACGCCGACTGATGTTCTGCGCCGCGAGTTCGAATGGACCGCCCGGTTCTATCGCGCCATGGGCGTTCCTGAAGCGCTCGTCGTCCACTGAGCCGCTGGTTAGCGCAACAGCCGCTCGGCTTCGCGCCGGCCTTCCACGGCGGTGTCGGAAAAGTCCGAGAACACGCCATCCACGCCGAGTAGGAAGAACTGGATGTATTCGTTCACCGGGTTGCCGTTGTATGCCGCCGAAAGGGTACTCTTCTCGTTCCGGAACGTGTATGCATGGACGAACAGGCCTGCTTTGTGAGCCTGATCGATCAGATCTGTGGCTGGCGTAGCCGGTTTGTCGGCATCGTTCACGGCGCCGTCGCCGTTGATGTCATCGGCCTTCTTGTCGCCGTTGGCGTCGATACCGCGGACGCTCACGATGTAACGCTTCCAGGGCCCGATGCCGTCAGCATACTTGGCGATCTCGGCGAGGTTGACCGGCTTCACCAAGTCTCCGAAGCCACGCGGATCGCCGAGCAGGGCGTAGTCGAACGGCTTGTCGTAGGGAGCGGCGAAGGTGAGCGCGCCATCGAGAGCCACGTCGTCGGCATCGATGAGTTGGACGATGCGGACGCTGGTCCGCGAGCGCAAGTAGCGAAGATTGGCCACCTCGAATGACTGGATGATCACTGGCGAAGTCTTTTGCGTGAGTCCGTACTTGGAAAGGATACGCAGCAGCGGCTCTTCGAGTGGCAAGCCCATCGCGAAGTGGAAGGTGGGGTGCTTGGTCTCGGGATAGATGCCGATCGAGCGATTGCGGGCCACGCTCTCACGCTGCACCATCTCGATGATCTCTTCGAGAGTCGGTATGGTGTAGAGGCCATTGAATTGCGGAGTGCGATCCGCGCGGGGCTGGATCGCACGCATCTGCTTGATTTCCTCGAGAGTGAAGTCGCACGCCCAGAATCCAGTGACGGTGTCGCCGTCCAACTTCCGCGTCGTTTTGCGGCTGGCGAACTGTGGGCGCGTAGCGACGTCAGTGGTGCCGTCGAGTATCGGCTCGTGGCGGGCAATCAGGACTCCGTCCTTGGTGGAGACCAAGTCGGGCTCGACGAAATCGGCTCCCAAGTCAATGGCGCGGCGGTAGCCTTCCAGCGTGTGGTCTGGCAGATATCCGGCCGCGCCACGATGACCGATAACTAGCGGCTGCTTCCCATCCAGCGTCTTCCATCTCGCGTTCTGCGAAAGCGCCGGCATCGCGGCCATTAGGAGAAGGTATGCAAAAGTACGGTTCGTCAAGAGGCTCCTTTCAAACAACGTTGACCGTACCAGGGCAAAGTGAAAGCGCAATGACAAAGCGATTTTCGCCCAGTGACAGGGGAGTGGGTCTTCCCATGGAGCGGGGAATCGCAATACAATGTCGAGTCTATGCGCTACTACCCGGCTCTGGCGTTTCTGCTCCCTGCCCTGGCCGCGGACCCCGTCGCAATCGGCACGCGACTCGAGCTTTTCACTGACTCCGCTCTGCTCGATCGCGTAAGCGGCGACGCGCGGCGGCAGCTCCATCATCCCGAGCCGCGCGAGGTCTCGCTCGAGATGGACAAGCCGTGGGAAGGCAACGCGGTCAACTACGTGACCGTCTTCCGCGACGGGGATCTCTACCGCATGTACTATCGCGGCGCCAATGTCGACTACGACAAGAACGGCTACACCGAGTCGCATCGCGAAGTGAACTGCTACGCCGAAAGCAAAGACGGCATCCACTGGACGCGCCCGAACCTCGGCTTGTTCGAGTTCAACGGATCGAAGCAGAACAACATCGTTTGGGACGGCGTAGGCCGCCACAACTTCACACCCTTTCGCGACGCCAACCCGGCCGCGGCTCCGGACGCAAAGTACAAAGCGATCGGCTACGGCGAGAACACGGCGGGCAAGGGCCTGTTCGTCTTCCGCTCACCCGACGCCATTCACTGGACCATGATCAGCGACAAGCCCGTAATCACGCTGGGCAAGTTCGACTCGCAGAATCTCGCGTTCTGGGACTCGCTGCGCGGCGAGTACCGCGAGTATCATCGCGACTCGCGCGATGGCCGCGACATCCGCACGGGAGTGTCGAAGGACTTCGTCACCTGGACCGATCCCGTCTTCCTCGACTACGCGCCCGGCCGTGTCAGTGAGCTCTACACGAACCAGATCATCCTCTACTATCGCGCGCCGCACCTGTTCCTCGGCTTCCCCACGCGCTACACGGATCGCGGCTGGACCAAGGCCGCCGAATCGCTGCCGCGCTACGAGTACCGGCGCATTCGCGGAGCCAAGTCGAAACGCGAAGGCACGGCCGTGACCGACGGGATGTTCATGTCGAGTCGTGACGCGCGCACGTTCGAGGTGTGGCCCGAGTCATTCATTCGTCCTGGACTGCGCAAAACGGACGCGTGGTTCTACGGCGACACGTATCAGAACTGGGGTTTGGTGGAAACGGCGTCGCACCTCGCCGATGCTCCTCCGGAGATTTCCATGTACGTCACCGAAAGCACGATGCAGGAACGGCGTGCCTACTTGCGCCGCTACACGATTCGCGTGGATGGCTTCGTATCGGTGACCGCTCCGCTGACGGGTGGCGAGGTGGTGACCAAGCCGCTGACTTTCGAAGGGCGCAGGCTCGCGATCAACTATTCGACATCGGCGGCGGGTAGCGTTCGCGTGGAGATTCAGGATGCCACCGGGCGGCCGATCCCGGGATTCACCCTGGCCGACAACGCGGAGCTCTACGGAGATTCGCTCGATCAGGTGGTGGAGTGGAAGTCGCCGGATGTGAGCGCGCTCGCGGGGAAGCCGGTACGGTTGCGCTTCGAAGTGCGCGACGCGGACTTGTACTCGTTTCGGTTTTCGGAGAGATGAATATGCGACTCTTGCTACTTTGCGCCTGCGCGCTTTATGCCGCCGAGCCGGTGACGATCAACTTGCTGCCACCAGGACCCGGCAATCCTCGCAACACCGAAGGCGACTTCGTCCAGTTGAAGGACAAGCGGATTCTCTTCGCCTACACCAAGTTCACCGGTGGAACCGAGGATCACGCCACGGCGCACATCGCGCTTCGCACATCCAATGACGGTGGCGCGACGTGGTCCGCCGATGACAAGGTGCTGATAGCGAACGAAGGTGGCATGAACGTGATGTCGGTGAGCTTTCTCCGCTTGGCGTCCGGCGAGATCGCGCTCTTCTACGCGCGCAAGAACTCGATGCTCGATTGCCGGCCTTGGATGCGGATCTCGAAGAACGAGGGCAAGAGTTGGAGCAAGCCGCGGCTGTGCATTCGCGAGACCGGATACTACGTGCTCAACAACGATCGTGCCTATCAACTGAAGTCGGGACGCATCGTGCTGCCAGTGGCGCTGCACAAGAACGAAACGAACGATCCCACCAAGTTCAACGGCCGCGGCGTGGCGATGTGTTACCTCTCTGACGACAAGGGAAAAACCTGGCGGCGGAGCAAAGGCATCGTGGAGAATCCTTCGCCGCATCCGGCCGGATTGCAGGAACCAGGCGTGATTGAGCTCAAAGACGGGCGCTTGTTGATGTACCTGCGCACTGGGATGGGCAGCCAGTATTTCTCGTTCTCGCGAGATGGCGGCGAGACCTGGACTGTGCCCGAAGCATCGAGCTTGCTTTCGCCGCTTTCACCGGCGACGATCGAGCGAATTCCCGAAACAGGAGACTTGCTGGCTGTTTGGAACGATCACTCGCATGTCGACGACTCGATCCGCAATCGCAAGCGCACTCCGCTCACCGTGGCGATTTCGCGCGACGAGGGCAAGACGTGGGAGAAGGCGAAGAATATCATGAAAGATCCGGAGGGATGGTATTGCTACACGGCAATGGAGTTCGTGGGCGGCAGAGTGCTGCTCGGATACAACGCGGGCGGATCGGGATTGCCGAGACTGAGCCGGTCAGTGATCACGCACTTCGATCTCGACTGGCTCTACGAACGGGGACGATGACATACAAAGAAGGTTTCGACGACGGTCCGGGCGGATGGCACGGCTGGATCGACAATTTCCAAGGACCCGGGCGGCTCTTGGTGCGTGACGGATCGGCGATTTCGCACAGCCCCTGGTGGATCGACTACAATCACGCGCCTCCCGGCGCCGGCTACTTGCACATGCTCTTCTGCTTGCCGACGAAGGCTTCTACGCTGGGTGAAGCGGTAATGGATGCGGGCGGCCGGAATCGTTTCATCGACAGCGGCTGCGGCACCGACTTTACTGACGCCCGCATCACGATCCGTTCTCGTGGTGAGCTCGATGCGCGTGGCGCAAGCATGGTGCTGCTTTGCCAAGCGGGCGTGGATGGCGTGGTCTCCGGATGGGCGTTGACAAGTCAGCCGCTGCACGTCACCAGCGGATGGAGCGAACAGACACTGCATCTCCGCCCCGACCCCGCGCAGTGGACGGCGCTCGGGTCGCGCCATGACCGTACGGCGATGTACGGCGTGCGCGATCTCGGCAAAGTGCTGCGCGATGTGAACTCGAACATCATGCTGATTCTGTTTCCGCTCGACGTGGCTGCGATGCTGCCGGTGGCTCGGCCGCACGAGGTGCGCGCCGGCCGCGACTACCCGGTGTGGCAACGGCGTCTTCCCGATGGCTACGTGCTGCTCGACGAGATCCGCATCGACTTCGCGCAGTGATATTCTCGTAGCCATGCAACGCCGTACCTTCGCGAAGCTGGCCGCACTGTCACCCGCATTCGCCGCTTCTTCTACTGCTGAAGTGGCGCTAATCACGCACGCCGATGGACCGCATCTGGGAGCTTACATCGAAGGGCTCGCCAAGACTGCCGAGGCCGGTCCAGTGCATCTCTGCGATGCGTCGGGCGCGACCGTCGCCGCAGTTCGCAAAGGTTTGGGCGAGAAGTTGGTGGGTGTCTACAAAACTCCCGCGGAGATGTTCGCCGCGCGCAAGCCCGTGGCCGCGCTCATCACCATGGAGGCCGGGCTTGCGCCTCCGGTGATCGGCGCCGCGCTCGATGCCGGATGCCACGTGATGGCGGAGAAGCCGGCGTGCGTGCGCGTGGCCGACTTCCGTCCGCTCGCGGCCAAGGCGAAGGCGAAGCACCGCAATCTCATGCTCGCGCTCGCCAATCGCGTGGATCCGGTGATGATCGAAGCGCGGCGCATCGTGCAATCGGGCGAGATCGGCAAGATCTACGGCATGGAGCTGCACACCATCGCGGATCAGACTCGCCTGACGAGTCCGGCTTATCACAAGAGCTGGACCGCGCAGAAGGCGCGCTCCGGCGGCGGGCATCTCATCTGGCTCGGCATTCACTGGCTTGACCTGGCGATGTACATCTCGGGTTCACGCATCACGCAGGTTGGGGGGTTCACCGGCAACGTGGGCGGGCAGCCCATCGATACGGAAGACTCGGCCTCGATCTCGTTCCGCTTCGCCAATGGCACGCTCGGCAACCTCACCTCCGGCTACTATCTCGACCGCGGGAAGCAGTTGTTCATAAAGGTCTGGGGCTCGCAGGGTTGGGTGGAGGTAAATCACGGAACGGAGAATCCGCTCGAGTGGTACACCAACGCGAGCAAGCAAGCGCGCAAGTACACGCCGCCCGCGGGAGTCACCGGCTACACGCCTTTCGTGACGCACGTGGTGCGGTCGGCGATGGGGCTCGAAGCACCGGTGTTGAGTCCGGATGAGAGCTTGGCAGCGCTCGAGACGGTGTTTGCGTCGTACCGTGCGGCGGAGAGCGGGCGGACGGAGCGGGTGGGCGCGTAGTTACTGTCTTCAGGCCAGACCACGGATGATGTCGAGCCGGTTCGCGGGAGCATTCGGAGACAAGAAGTCCGGGATCGTATTCGGAGTGCGGCGGGGACGCCGAAGGAACTCGACAGGCCACTCGGTAAGGCGTGGTTCTTTCACGTGGCGGTAGTCACCGGGCCGCGGCTCGTCGATGTACTCGTCTTGCCGAATGAGAGCGAGCGGCTCTTCGGCGCCATCGGTGCTATCGAAACACTCGAGAGCCTCGGCGTAGGCTACGAATGAGCAGTAATAGGCGCTCCCGTCTTCGAGGTCGTCGGCGCCACGCTCGGGATGGCACCAGACTCGATACTCCAGGACTTCATCCCAGACGTAACCGCCTCCGGCGATTCCGCGTCTGCGACGTCAGGGTAGGTCACGCGACTGGACCAGACTAGAGCTTCACTCCGGCAAGCCCGCAATCACTTCGAGCGCGAAGCTCGCATCGAGCGACGGCAGACCTTCGAACTGCATCAACGTGCTCGCCGGCGGATTCGCCTTGTCGTAGTAGTCGAACCGGACCGCGCGGATCTTGTCCGTCGCCGTGCGCGACAGCGAATAGACCCCGGACCAGAACACGTTCTTCATCGACGTACCCGCTTGTTCGAGCTGCTGTCCCATGCGATCGAACGCGAGCTTCACATCCGCGTCTTGCGAACGAAACGCGAGTTGCGTTCCCGTAAGCAACACGCGGCCGGGTCCGGTGACCGCCAACTGCGAAAACGCGGGAGAGGATCGCAACGCGGGCGGATTCACCACTTTCCACTTTCCCGTTGGGGCGGACTTCAATCGCGCGATGCCTTCGCACTCGGCCACGGAAGCATCTGGCGCGCGCTGCGTCTGCGCGTACGTCACGGCGGCGCGCGGATACTCGCGCGCGATGAGCTGCTGCGCTTCTGACGCATCTTCCAGCGAACTGACGAAGCAGGTCATCCGCAGCACTTCGTCGGTGGTGGTCTGCACGCCGTCGAGCGCAGTGTGGAAGTCCTTGAGAGCCTGCATCACGAGCGGCGTCACACGCAAATTCGGCTTGTCGGGATCGATCTTGGCGCTGGCGCCTTTGCCCGAGATGAACGCCACGCCATCCGGATTGGTGGAGCGCTTGGAAATCGAGATCGCCTCGAGAACCACCTGCGCACCCTCCATCGGCAAGCCACCCACCTGGACCGTGCTCACCACCGGCAGCGCGAGTTTCTTCTCCGCGAACATCTCGCTGACGATGGCGCTGACGCGGCGCAGGTCGCCGGTTCCGGCAACCAAGGCGCGGAGCTTGACGATGGTGGCGCCTTGATTCAGCCGCCACAGCGCCTTCACCGAATCGCGAACCTGTTGCGAGAGCAACCCTTTGTTGGTGAGCGGGGCGGTGTTGAACAGCATGCGGCCCACCTCGGCCTTGATGGTCACCGGTGGATCGGGCAACACCTCGAGGGTCTGCGTAACGGGCTCTTCGTCTTTCTTTTTCTTCTTGGCGGCCCAAACGGGCGCCAGAGCCAGAGTCGCAACCACGAGCGCGCAGGCCAAGCGCGAGAGCGTCTTCATCTTCGAATTGATTCTAACAGGCGGGTTCGTTTGCAGCTCAGTGCTGGCCGAGCGGTCGAAAGCCGACTCCGGTGAGGATCACGCCCAGTTCCCGCTGATCGTTTGGCGGCTGGAAGGCGCGGTCTACCGTAAGCGTGACCGTGGCGCCCGAAACCGCCCGCTCCGAGCGCAGCGTGTAGAGGCCGTCGCGCGGATATGTCTCCTCGGCCACGGTCTCGCCACCCACGGCGAGCGAAACCTTGCGGCCCTTGGTTTGTTCGATGATTCGGAACGTTGCCTCCACCGGCTGCGGTGATTCGGGCGCCTTCAGCGTAAACACCGCGCGCGGAGCCGTCCACCGCCAATCCGGACCATCCAGCGCATACACGCCCGATACGAAATGCGTGTCCGCGCCCGGTGCGTTCATGGTCAGGTAGGTCAGCGTGGCGGCTCGTTCGCGGAGCGTCCAGATGGAGACGCGATCCGCCGCGGCGGTGTCGATATCGAACGCACGCTGGCCGAGCTTGGCGCTCGAATAGCCGGACCGCCCACTCGAGGAAAGCAGGCGAAACGGAAGTGCGGGCCGAACATCCACCTCGCGCAGCTTCACCCACTCGCCGCCGCCGGTGGGTTGGAACGCTCCGGCGAGAGCACTCGCGATCAGAACATCTCCGGGGCGAAATGTTTGCCCGCTCGGACGTACCTGGCGCGCTCCGGCGGCTTCGGCATAGAAGCGGAGGCCGTGCTCGGAGTGCGTCCAGAGTCGCGGCGCCGGCGGAGCGGAGGCTGCCGCGGCGCGAGCCGAGTCCCAGTGTTGGAAGTTCGCCAGCGCCAGCGCGACGCCGAGAGCCAGATGCGTCAAAGCCATCGCGTGCATCAGCCGCGGGCGCGCCTCGAGCCGATTCGCCAGCAGGATCGACAACGGAACGGCCACCGGGAGCAGATAGCGCGCCGACCCGGCGAAGAAGATGACGAGCGTGGCCGCGAAGAACAGCAAGATCCACGCGGGCAGAAAGCGCTCGCGCAGCTTGGTGGCGATCCAGACCAGGAGCCCCGCACCGGTTCCGAATGGAAGCCAGAACAGCGGACTCGGATCGTGGAATGCACCGGCAAGAGCTGCAGCGGCGGCGGCCCAAAGCGCTGGGCCGCTAAACGCGACCCAAGCGAGCACGGGCGGCGCCATCCATCCCAAGTGGACCGTCATCGCGAGTGCGTTCTTCGCCTTGTTCGCGAGCGAATGGAATTCGTACTTGGCCGAGTACGCGTTCAGCACGTCAGCGGGCAAACTGCCGCCAGTGAGCTTCTCGAAGCCTTGCCAGGCCGCGATGGCGATGGCCGGCATGAAGATCAGCGCCCAGGCGGCGCGCCAGTGGCGGCGTTCGCTCCAGAGATAGAGCGCGAACAGGACGATGAGCATCACGGATTGGAATGACGTGAGTCCGGCCAAGCCCGCGCACATGGCGGCTGCCAGGGCGGCGAATATGCACCGGCGGTCGACTGCGAATATCCAGAGCGCCAACGCCGAAAGCCAGATGGCGAGGAACGGCAGGTCTGACTCGAATGAGTTCCCGTTGATCACCCAAGCCGGCGTAGCGATGAATAGGAGCGTGGCTTCGAATGGCCGCGGCGAGAACCGCTTTGCGATTGACCATGCAGCGATCACGGTGATCACCGAGAAGAGCGCGTAGAAGGCGTGGAAGGGGGCCTCGCGAATGTCTCCGAAGCCGGCCAGAAGCGCGGCGAGGATCCAGGCGTTGCCGGGCGGATGCGCGTAGCCGCGCATGTCCACTTCGATGCCGCTCGCGATCAGCTTGAAGTGCAGGGGATGCGCGGGCTCCACTTGCGCGTGCTGGGCGATGGCAAGGTAGAAGACGTCATCGCCCTGTACCGGGTGGAAGAGGAACGCCACGCGGATGAGGATGGCGAGCGCGATGAGGCATAGCAGCGGTCGCGACGGAGTCACTTCGTAACATTATCGGGTACTCGGGATCGGGTACTCGGGATCGAGCACTCGGGACCGGGTACGCGAGAAGGCGGGGATAGCCGATACCGGAATCGGCGTTGAGGGCTCGCGTGATGCGCCAACCGGCGACGGAATGCGCACGTTTCTGAATCGTCTGTCGATCCACAACCTTTCGACACGTTCCTGGTGACCTTCGTCGAGCAGACCCGTGAACTCGAGAACCGCGAGTTCTTCTTGCCCAAGCCTTGTAGGGAAGACTCTGCAACTCGACGGGCGTCCGGGTAGCTACGCGATCGCCGCCGCGGACACCGCTTCCGGCACCGGAACCGCTCTGCCCGCATAGTTGCTCATCACTTCCCGCAGCCACGCCTCATTGCGGCAGAACAATACGTCAGCCCATCGCCCGTTGCGAATGAACTCATAGGTCCAGGGCTCAGGCGCAGGGAAGACGCGATGATCTTGCAACTCCCAAGCCCTGTACCCCCGATTGACGAAGAACCCCATCAGCTCCGATGCCGACGAGCCCACCTTGGGAAGAATGTCCGGCGACACTTCGATCATCAGGATCGCATCGGGATTGCGCGCGAGCGTCCGCTCCATGCCGCGGATCACTTGCATTTCGTGACCTTGCACGTCGATCTTGATGAATCGGATCGCGCCCTGTGGCACGCCGTCGAGCGCCTTGTCGAGCGAGATCAGCTTCACTTGCGGCGAACTCGGCGAGACCTCCGCGCCCGTGGCGAGCCGATGGTCGCCGAAGTTGATATCGCTCAGCCGCATGAACGCGACGCCTTCGCCATCGCTGACGCCGAAATTCAGCGCCTGCACGTTCCCGCAGCCGTTCGCCTCGAGGTTGTAGCGGAGCAACTCGTAGTTGTGCGTCTCGGGTTCGAAGGCGAACACCTTGCCGCGATCTCCCGCGAGCGCGCTCATCTCGATGGTATGCAAGCCGATGTTCGCACCCACATCTACGCACACGCCGCCTGCGAGCGCCATGTGGCTCATCAGCCGCTGCAACTCTGTCTCATAGGCGTGATAGATGAAGACCGAGCGGCCGATGATCCTGTCCCGAAGGTCCACGCGGACTCGCCGGTTACCGCATCGCGTCTCGATCACCGGAGCAAACGCGCTCAACAGAGGCGCGGCCGCAAAGCTCTTGAACGCGCGAGTAATCCGCTCGAAACCCATGTGCGATAGTTCGGCGGAGCGCGGCTGTTCCATTAGTGCCTTTCGGTAGTGCCGTTGGACCGCCAGCGCCTCGTTTCGGTATGCTGGTCAGCGGTCCGCAAAGGAAGGAGCATCGAACATGCAAGGAACAACGACGCGGCGCGTCTTCTTCGCCGGAGCGGCTTCGGCCGTATCGGCGCTTCGGGTGTGGGGAGCGAATGACCGGATCCGAGTGGCGATCGTCGGCCTCGGCGGGCGCGGATCGAACCATCTGAGCGTCTATTCGAAGCTCTCTGGAGCGCAGGTGGCGGGCCTGTGCGACGTGAACCAAGCCGCGCGCGAGCGCTCGCAGGCGTTCCTCACCAAAGCCGGTGCCGAAAAGGCGAAAGAGTTCGAGGACATGCGCGAGGCCTTCGCTGATCCGAACATCGACGCCGTCTCCATCGCCACTCCGAATCATTGGCACGCGCTCGCGTCGATATGGGCGATGAAGGCGGGCAAAGACGTCTACTGCGAAAAGCCGGCCTGCTACAACATCCACGAAGGGCTGCGCATGGTGGAGGTGCAGCGCGAAACGAAGAAGATGCTGCAGATCGGCTCGCAGCACCGCAGCAATCCTTTCAAGATCAAAGCCATGGAAGCGATGCACGGCGGGCTGATCGGCAAGATCTACTCGGCCAAGGGACTCTGCTACAAACGGCGCGTTTCGATCGGCCGCAAGCCCGATCTCGATCAGCCGCCCGCGGGGTTGAATTGGGAACTGTTCCTCGGTCCGGCGCCGTTGCGCAAGTTCAATGAGCTGCGGTTCCGCTACAACTGGCACTGGTTCTGGGACACGGGAAATGGCGACATCGGCAACCAGGGCGTTCACGAGATGGGCGTGGCGCGCTGGGCCATGGGCGATCCGGAATGGCCGCTCACGGCGTTCGCGCACGGCGGCAAGTTCGCCTATGACGACGACCAGGAAACGCCGAACACGCTGACCGCGAATTTCGACTACGGCGGTCGCGAGTTGCGGTTCGAGGTGCGTGGACTTCTGACGGGCGGAGAAGGCGTCGCGCCTACTCCACGGCGTCGAGGCGGCGCGGCGGGAGGCAATGCGGCTGCGCCTCCGGCAGGGAATCCCGAAGGAGCAACTGCTCCGGTGGGCGGGCGGCCGATCAACGTGATGGTGGGCGACATGTTCCACGGGTCGGAAGGCTGGGCCGTGATGAGCGACGAGGGCTTCCAGGCGTTCAAAGGCGAAAGCAATGAGATCGCGATGGAGCTGCGGCCCGAACGCGGACCGGGAGGCGGCGACACGACGAGTCCGCACATGCAGAATTTCCTCGATGGCGTGCGGTCGCGGCGGCAGAGCGATTTGCATGACGGGATCCAGATCGCGCATTTCAGCGCGGGACTGTGCCACTTGGCGAACATCAGCTACCGGGTGGGAAGGAAGCTGACGCTGAAGGCGGGTCCGAGCTTCGTGAATGATCCGGAGGCGGTGAAGATGTTGACACGGCCGGCATACCGGAAGCCGTATGTTGTGTAGGAAGGCTCAATCGAAGCCGGCTCGAGTCATTCGAAGCCGATAGTGAGATAGTCGCCGGAGGTCGGGTAGCGATCTTCGGCGGGCTGGCCGGCGCGGGCGATGATCGCTTCGGCTCGATCGGCTGGCACGCCGGCTTCTTGGGCCAAGCGGATCAGTTCTTTGTTCGATCGGATTCGCGACAGGTGCCATAGCTTTGCCAATGCGGAGAAGTAGGTCTCCCGGTTACCCACGAGTTCGATGGCTCTGGCGCGATGGGATCTCATGAGCTTGGTGAATGCGATGCGAAGAGCGATCAGGGCGACACCAAGGCAGACAGTCGTGGCAATCCACAGGCTCGACTTTTCGGCGCACAGTGAGCCCAAACCGTAGGCGGCAACTGCGGCATAGACGATCGGCGCATACTCGAAGAACTTGTGTAGCCACGCCCTTGTGACAACCAGCGGCATTTGCAGCGTTGCCAGCGCATCGATTTCGGCCCTACTTGCTTGGTCGAGGATGTCCCTCGCATGAAGACCGGCTGGCATTCTTCCGGCGGGTTGGCGGCTGCGGTTCGGCCGACCCGCGCGAGGACGACATAGACTGGGTGGCCGACCCGCTGTGAGCGAGCCACGGCTTGCACACCTTGGTAGAAGGCCCCGCGAACAACCTCCTGGAACCCGGAAAGACGTCCACCGAGCCTCCAGGCAATTACCGCCATTCCCACCGCGAAGAGGAACACACCCAGCCCGAAATTCCGGATCGAGAACGAGGCGCCGCAAACGACAACCAGGGCCACTCTTCCGAGATCTTCGAGCAGCGATGGAACAGGACGCATCTCGCCGCGAAGCAGATGGGTAGCGGTGTCCCGGCACACCACGGAACCGAGGATCAGAATCCCCGTCCAGAGACTCGTCATCACCGCCACAAACTCGCCGGACTCAGGATTGGGCACCAAGCCTCCTCCAAGCGACAGATCGGCCGCACGCATCAGGGACAGAAGGTCGCGGCTGGTCTAGAGTATGAGAATTTTCCCATCCGAAAAGCACTAATTCATTGTGGGCCTTCGCGACCCCGGCATTCACAATCAATTCGACCGCATGCTCAAAGGCTTCGGCGACGAGGCCCCGCGCATCCTGCTTCACCTGCTCGGCATCGTCCGGCTGGACAGCGCCGTCGAAATCCGGCCACTACGGCCGGAGACCGCGCCACCCGCCGTTTTCCCGGACTACGTGTTGGTCCTCGCCGTGGAGACTGACGAGCCGTTCATCTTCCACGTCGAATTCCAATATGTCTATCACGACGCGGTCCCTGAGTCGATGGCGCGCTACGGCGGTAGTTTGGCTTGGCAACACCAGAAACGGGTAGTGTCGGTGCTGGTGCTGATCGACCGTGCGCACGCTCCCGAGCACGTTCCCGAATATGGCGAGTACAGGATCTTCCACACGGTCACCCGGCATCCGTTCCAGACCACCCGGCTGTGGGAGCTCGATCCGGCGCCGGTGATGGACGCCGGGCAGATCCGCCTGCTGCCTTGGGCGGCGATGATGAAGGCGAGCGACGAGCAGCTTCAGGCAATCGCGCGGGCGGTGCGGCAACAGGGCGACGACGAGACGAAGGCTCGCTTTCTTTCGGCGGCGAGCTTCCGATATGATAGGAGTCAGTTGGAGGATCTGCTAGGAGTATCCAAGATGGGATTCGTGGAAGCGTTTTTGGAAGGGTCGAGCCTGGTCCGCGAGGTGCGCGATGAGGCACGGCAGGAGGGGCGGGCGGAAGGGCGGACTGAGGGGCAGATCGAGACAGCTCGGCACTTTGTCCGGACTGCGCTGAAGTCACGCTTTCCGGGGCTCGAGCGACTCCCGGCGATCGATGCGATCAGCGACGTCGAAACCCTGGAAAACCTCGTCATCCACACCATCGTTCCGGGCGCGGATCCTGCCGAGGTGCTGCGCGCCGTCGAGGCCGCCGCTCGCTGTGGAGAGTAGTCACCGCACCCGCGAAAATCGAAACACCGTGACCTCTTCGGCGCCGTTGTTCGCGTAGACCTCGGTCTTGTCGAAATGGTCCGCGTCCTTGAAATCGAACACTAACCTCACCAGGCGCGACGCACCCGCCGACTTCAGATTCGTCGCATCCACGAAGCGAAAAACCAGCTTGCCCGGCGCACCGCCCGGATCGAGCGCAAGCCGCGGCTGGTTCCCCTGGGCGCAGTAGTGCGTCGCCAGCAGCCGCTCCGCGTCCGCATGGTAGATGGTGAGCGTCTGGCGTCCGCTGGCCGTTTGGAACGTCTCCACCACCGCCGTGTCATTCGAGATCGAGCGCAGGTTCACTCGAATCACGGCGCCCTTGGTCCCGATGGACGCCTGCCAGTCGCCGTTCAGGCGCGTGAGCGAGGCGAAGGCCTGGTCCGCAGTTTCGGCAAGCACGCCCACGGCAACTAGTAGAGGTAACCCAAAGGTCCGCATCGCCCCCAATTTTAGCCGATGTTACCTGAGCCCCCGGGTCGCCTATCCAGGCCACATGCATCCCCCCTGATGTGGGCTTTCGCTCGAGAAATCGATTTAAGTTGTGCCCGACCCCCTACGTACCCTAAGGCTACTCCCCATCGCGCCCGATAGGGTAGGTATCGGAGACAAAACCCAGATGCAATGCAGATCCTGTTCTTCCCCTCTTCCTTTGATGCGTCGTCTGGCGGGTGATCCCTACTGTTCGGACCGTTGTCGCTTGGCCGACCGGATCGGGGTAATCCTCTGTGATGTCTCCAGTCATCGCGGAGACTCTGGTGGCCTTGCGCGTTCGGAAACTGCCCTCGGACAGTTCGCCGAACGGGCCCATTCCACCAGGGTCACCCGCGCGGCTTTCCTGGCGTCGGCCGCGGTGATGGCGAGCTTTCCGTTGCGGCGGTACCTCGATACTCGCCTCCCATCGATCGGGGGGGGCTCTGCGGGTTCGTCTGAATTGATGCGTTCGTCTCGAAGGGGTCCGCTCAATGAGGAGTTTCGCCTGTCGCAGTTCTTGGCGATCCAGAAACAACAGGACACGTCGTGGAGGGCGCCGGGCGGAACACAACCGGCCTGGGTCGTGGAAGACGGCTGGCTGAACCCGCGAGGAATGGCACTCTACCAACCGAGCGCCGGAGCGCAAAACGGGTTGGTCGGGATGAACGTGCGTTTCATCGCCGGGGCCGCCGGCTTGATGTTACGCGCGCAGGATTTTCGAAATTACTATACTGTGCGCCTATCCCTCGAGGGAGAAACACCCTCGCCCGAGATGCTGGTGGAAGCCGCGCGTGTGGAGAACGGGAAAGAGACCATCATCCATGAGGAGCGCGTACCGCGGGGGCTCGAAGGCATTCGCAGCATGTATCCCTGGACGATGACGATGGACGGCGACTTCTTCGCCGCCTTCATCGGCAACTCGCCCATCGCGTCGTGGCGTGACAAGAAGCTCGACCGCGGTGCCGTGGGAATGACGGCGCGAGATGGCGACATGTTCCGGGTGTACTCGAGCTCGATGCAGTTGGCGTAGAGTTACTTACCGGTAAGTCTTGTCGTCCACCTTGTCCAAACTCACACCGTCCCCGAACACCCCCAACGTCACAATGGCGAACGTGAACACGTTGTTCGCCGGCTCGATGTGCCCTCCGAACGCCTTGTCCCCATCCGTCAGCGTCATGTGCGCGTGGATCCTCCCATCGATCACATAACCATTCACGCTGATGATATCCGCCGGCGTCACTGAGTCTTTGATGTAGAGATTCTTCGACGGAAAATCCCGATTGTGTACCGAGTGCACATGGTAGTTCCGCAGCGAACCCACCCCCGATAGAATCACCGCGTTCTTGATCTTCTGATCTTTCACCATCTTTTCCATCCCGGCCAGCAAATCGGACTGGAACTTGAACCGCATCACCACGATGCGCTCGAACTGCCCGCCGATCGCGTACGCCTCCGGCACCTTGTCGCTGTTCGCCTTCGAATCACCCTGCGGCGTGGTGGCTCGCACCACCTCGGTCCGCGTCTGCGTCTGCTGATCGGCCATCAGGATTGCCGCCGCGGCCAAGAACATGGAGACTGTGATTGTTTTCATACCTCGCGATTCTACCGCGAGCCGCGTAGCTCCGCCCTCCAGGCCGCCCTCCGTTTCCCGTCAGTGCTGTCCAAATTAGCTAGCCACCGGCCCTGTGAAGCTACAGTGGGAGATGTCGTCTGAAATATCCTCTTCGCCAGGGGCGTTTTCGGCTGATCCTGCGATCTCCCAAAGCCCAGCGGGCGACACATACGTGGCGGTGATAGATGCCGGGCAGGTCAAAGTGAACGTGTTCGATAGTCGCACGCGTGCCTGGGATACCTGGACTACAACATCGGGTGGGGCTACGTTCGCTGGTACGCCCGCCGTTGCCGCTTGCAATGGCTTTGCCACTCTGTTTGCACGTTCCACGGCAGGCGAGATCTGGACCAACCAATTCACACTGGGCACGGGGTTCACGGGATGGACGAATCGCGGGGGCAGTTTCAGCGACGACCCTGTGGCCGCCCGCAACGCCAATTGCGTGGTCTACGCCGCAGCCCGCACGAGCGCAGGAGTAATCCACACCGGCTTCATCTTTTTCGGCTGGTCAGGCTGGACAGCGCTTCCAACGGTGGCTGGTACCACCCTCGGTAAGCCGTCTATCGCCGTAGGCGCCGACTCCGCGGCGTACGTAGTTGTCCGCAACACCGCCAGTCGGGCTCTGATGGGCCGTCAATATGGAACGGCATCTTTCTCCGGCTGGCATGACGGCGGCGGCGCCCTCTTGAGCGATCCCCGAATTGCCTCCACGGGCATGGGTACGCTCTACGTGGCCGCTCTCACCAGCGGTGGCAATCCTTGTTTCAACGCGTATACCGAGGGCACTGCATGGGGATGGGTGGGCAGTTTCTCCACACTCAGCAAGCCACTCCAAGATGTGGAAGTGGCCGCCGGTCCGGGACAAATGTTCCTGGTGGGACGCTCCACCACGCCGGGAATCTTGTGGTGGTACGAATCGCCCGGGGTTGGCTGGAGGCAGGTGACGGCGTCTTCGTTCCCGGGAAGACTGGCGGCCGCACCTCGTTGATCCCGGCTTTGGGTCAAGTGGTTCGTAGCAGGGAACGCGCTGCCCGCCGCTGGGCTCTGCCCGATTTTTCTTCCCGAGTGGCGAGGTCCGAGAGCAAATTTCGCTGAGTGTATCAGAGAGTCGTTTGGAGGAGGCCCTGCCGTGCTGGCAGCGTCTTGCATCTTAGCATTCCGGAGAGAATCTGTCATGAAAAACCGATTGTCCATACTCGCGTTTGCCGCGTGCGTAATCGCGGCCGGAGAACAAGGTCCGCGCCAGTCCTTCGGGGAACTGCCGCTCGCCTTCGAGCCCAACATGGGCCAGGTCGACTCGAGCGTGCGCTATCTCGCCCGGGTCCCAGGCTTCCTCTTGTACATAACCGGCGAGGAAGCCGTCTTCCAACCCAAGGGCGGCGACATCGAACGGATGAAGTGGCTTGGCGCCTCGCGCCCGCGCTTCGAACCGCTCGAGAAGCAGCCGGGCATCAGCAACTACTTCATCGGCAACGACCCGGCCAAGTGGCGCACGGAGATCCCGAACTATGGGCGCGTGGCGCTGCGCGGCGTGTACCCAGGCATCGACCTGGTGTTCTACGGGAATCCGCAACGGCTCGAGTACGACTGGATCGTGGCGCCGGGCGCCGATCCGAGCCGTATTCGCGTGCGGTGGGAAGGGCGTCCCGTGCTGATGTCCGATGGGAGCCTTTCCATCAGCAAGGGTCTGAGGCAGCAGAAGGCCGAGGTGCGGCAGGAAGGGAAGGCGGTTGCGGTGAGTTATGCGGTCCGGGGGCGGGAGGTCGTGTTCGAGCTGGCTCGGTATGACCGATCAAGGCCGTTGGTGATCGATCCGGTTCTCCTCTACCAGACTTTCAATGGGAGTGGGCTCATCGGCACCGACATTGACCGCGGCTTTGCGCTAGACGGGGGCGGAAACGCTTATGCTTGTGGCAACACAGCGTCGCTTGCTTTCCCCGTAACTGTGGGCGCGCTCCAGGCGTCCATGAGGGGTACTTCCGACGACTTTTTCGTGACCAAGCTCAACCCGACCGGTACGGCTAGGCTCTACTCGACATATCTCGGTGGCACCGATACCGAATTCGCCAGTCTGGATCCCACGTCCACCGTAACCGACGGCTCGTCTATTGGAACGTTTCAGACGAAGTGTGCAATCGCAGCCGACAGGAACGGAAATGCAATCCTTACAGGCGCCACTGCGTCGAGTGACTATCCCACCGTGGCTGCCTTCCGAAGTGCTCCCCCTGGAATGGGCCACCTTTCGATGAACAACGAGGCCGTCGTCTCGAAGCTGAATCCAACCGGTTCGGCTCTCGTCTACTCCACCTATCTCGGCGGGTCGTCCTACGACGTTGGGTGGAAGATCGCTGTGGACACCGCCGGCAGCGCGTATGTCTTTGGCAATACGAAATCGACGGACTTTCCGGTCAGCGCAACTGCTCTGCAGCGGAGTCCACGGAGCGCCATCAGTATGTTTGTCACGAAGGTAACGAGCGCGGGCGCCATCGCATATTCGACTTACATGGGTGGAACAGCTCCAGGCGGTGAAAGATCGCCAGGCGTAGACGAGATTGGCGGAATTGCCGTCGACACACTGGGAAACGCCTACATTACCGGAGCCACGAGTTCGCGCGATTTTCCCACCTTGAACGCTTACCAGCCGTCGTTGTCGGGCGGAGTTGACGCGTTTGTGGCGAAGTTGAATCCAGCGGGGTCAGACCTCGTATACTCCACGTTTCTTGGCGGCACTGCCAGCGATATAGCGTATGCCATTGCAGTTGACGGCGGAGGATCCGCGTACATTGCCGGGGCAACGACCTCCGTGGACTATCCGCTCGCGAACGCTTTGATATCGCACACCAGCGCCTTCCAGAATGGCGTTGTCACCAAGCTGAGTCCATCGGGCAGGGCGATGCTGTTCTCGACTTTGCTGGGTGGCTCCGCCAAGACCTTTGCTAACGGTATCGCAGTGGACCGCGGCGGAAACATCTACGTCACTGGCGGATCGAACGCGGCGGACTTACCTCAGGTGAATCCGATGCAGCCGCGGCTGACCATAGCTGCGGCTGACTCGGCGTTTGTGACCAAGTACAGTCCCTTCGGACGCGGATATTTATTCTCCACCTATTTTGGAGGACAGGACGCGGCGGAAATCAGGGGCATTGGGGTGAACGACTCCGGCAACGTTTATCTGGGCGGAAGCACGGGCAGAACCGGCTTTCTGGCCACGCCGGGCGCCGTGCAGACCACATATGCGGAGCCTTATTTCACCGCGATCTCTGGGAATCCGGCCGTGGCAGCGTATCTGGATGGCAACAGCATCCGGCTCTCGTGGCAATTGATCCCGGATCTCTCCACTGCTCCTCGCGAGTACAGTGGCGACCCGGCGGTGGCTCAAAATGCAGCGGGAGATACTTTCGTGGCCGCGCCCAGCAATGATGGCGAACGGATCGCCGTGAACGTCTTCGACAGTCGCACGCGGAGTTGGGACACGCCGGTAATGGCGCCGCCGGCACGAGGCGTGGAATTCACCGGCAGTCCTTCAGTCGCGGTTTGCGGGACGCGGGCCTTGGTTGTCGCTCGGGACCGGCGTGGCGCGGCCTGGAGCATCGTGTACACCCGTGGAACCGGATTCGCGGGTTGGTTTAGCCTCGGTGGCTCCTTCCGCGACACGCCGTCAGCAGCGGCCAGACAGTCGGGCGAAGTTTGCGCCGCCTACCTCGCGGCAACCGATTCCGGTTCGCGCATTTGGACAGGGGGCTACTTTCCTATTAGCTCCCCCTTCGACGCGTGGTCCGGCTGGACCCTGCGTGGTGACAGGGTCCTTGGGAAGCCCGCGGTGACTGTCGGGCAAGATTTGGCCGCCTACATCGTGTCTCGCAACACGTCGGCCAAGGTCCAGATGGGAAGACTGCCTTTCAGCGGCGGATTCGAGGGCTGGTACGATGGCGGCGGCTCGCTTCTGACCGATCCCAAAATCGCTTCGTTGCCGGGGGAGAAGCTGGTGGTTGCGGCGATCATCGGGGGATTCGCTCACGTGCACCGCTACACGGAGGGAGCCGGGAACCGCTGGGATCCGGCGGGGTGGCAGTCCACAGGCCGGCCGTTGCAGGACGTGGAAGTCGCTTCCAGCGGGATTCAGTATTTCCTGGTGGGGCGTTCTCTGGTTGGCGCGGTTGGCTCGCCTCCTGGGGGATTGTGGTGGTACGAGTCGCTGGACGCCGGCTGGAAGTTCAGGCAGGGTTCGTTCCCACGGCCGATCGCCGCGGCGGCGCGGTAGGGAGTAGGGGGCTCCGCGGAGCCCCGTATCCCAACTAGAGAGATTCACTACCAAATTCAAGAGTTAACGCTTACTGGAGATCTAAAATGCCCTTAGTAACGCCAATCAATCTTCCGGACAAGATTCGCTTGCAATTAATAGATGGCGCCACGTTGAAGCCTGTCAGCGGCGCGCCGGTCCTCTTACAAGTGGAGTTCAGTGCGAACGAAGCCACCTCCACGGTTCCAGTGGGCCTACTGGGATCGAATCACGTCGGCTACGTTTCGTTCAACCTGAAGGGCAGAAAGGCGGGCTGGAACAGCCCGATCACTTCGATTCGAGCCATCGTCGGAGGAGCTACGCCTCTGCAAGTCGAGTTGTCCGACAAGATCACCTCCCACCTTGCGAAGCTCGACACGTCAGCGCAGGTGATTCCCGTTACTCTTCCGCCGGGATTCGTCAGTCAACGGCCCGCTCGCCTGGGACTTCTTTCGATCGAGGACGCGGACACCAAAGACTGGCAACTCTCGCCCGGCTCGTTTGGCGTGGATGCCGTCCCTGTGCTTGGCGAGGATGGGTGCGAGATGCTTCTGCCCAGCCACGCAGTCGAGCGAATCGTCCGTCTTCACCAACTTTTCCGGACTCCAGGAGTTGTCCAGAACATCCAATGGGACCCGGAGGACGAATCGATCGCCTCTTGGCGAAATTGGCCACGTTCTCTCCCTTACCGAACCGGAGAGCTTCGTCACTACGAACTGGCATGGCTGCCTCTCAATCATGGGTTGGGCACGATCCTCTACAGCCTCACGCTTGCACCTTGCGAGACCGTCCGCGTGGCGGTTGTGGATTGGGCTCGGTCGGAAGAAGCGAGCCGCGTGGACCAAGCCCAAACAAGCGACGATCTGATTCACGCCCTCCGCAGGGACCGGAACATCGAGGAGGTCGTCAACGCCGTACTCCGGGAGCACCAGAGTGGCGATTCCTTCCTCGGCGGAACCGGAGGGGTTGGCGGTTACGGCGGCGGATTCGGCGGGGGCGGGATGCCAAGTATGGGCGGAATGCCGTCCGGTGGCGGATCGGGCTCACCTGCTCCGGGCTCTGGCTCGAGTGGCAGCTCCGGTGGTGGCGCCCAATCTGGCCAAAGTCAGTCCGGCCAGAACTGGGGCGTGACGGGGTCGCATTCGGTTGGCTACGCGATGGCGAACTCCAGCGGAAACCGGGACGTCGATGTCAAGACCACTCAGAAGATCGTCGATGAAATCTCGCAGGCAAGTCACCTCGTGAGAGATCTTCGGAGTACGGTAGTGGTGCAGGCGAAGGAGGCCGAGCATGAAACGGTGCAGACGCGGATCGTCCGCAACCACAACCACTCGCACGCTCTGACGATTCTCTACTACGAGGTGGTGCGCCACTACCTGGTACGGGCGCTTCGCCGACAGACTCAGCCGGTCCTTTTCATCCGCTATCCGGAGCTCGAGTTCGACGAGCAAACGGCTTATAAACACCGGCAGGTCCTGTCTCGCGGCTTGCTGGTGCCTTCTATGGTGGAGAACATCGGCGCGCTGGTTGAGAAGATGGCGTCTCCCGGCCGTGATCTTCAGGCACTCGGTTCCGCCGAGATTACATCGTTTCTCGTAACGGTCCTGGTGGCTGACGACAACATAGGCAACCGTGAGCGAATGTGGCTCGAAGTGATTGGCGCGGACCAAGCGAATATTGTCAGAATGGGCTTCCCTGGTGGGAAGGCCCAGCCGCACACGACAACCACCTGCTCTCTCGCCGTGCCGGACGGCGTGCACCTCCGATTCAGCGACATCGAGCAACTCGGTCTGTTCTATAGCGTCGAGGGCGATGGCGATTTTCGAGAACGGTGCGCCATCGATGGATTCGTGGTTCGGGCCGTCGTAAACCTGGATAGCGGAGCGCGACTGCTCGACTTACTGGACGTTCGCCAGTACTACAAGTTCGAGGACACCTCCACCTTCTGGCAGCAACCGAACAAGAATGCGGACGTGCTCGGGCTGGCCAGGCAACATCGAGTTCGACAACGCAAGATCGATGAACTTCTCGGCCACCTCACTGACAACCGCCATCACTACAGCTCTCTCGTCTGGCTGAATGAAAGTCCTGATGAGCGCGCCGAACGGTTCGAGAGTTATCTGTTGAACGGTATCAGCCTGTCCGACCAAATCGAGAATCGTCCCATCGGCGTTTCAGGAATGTATCTCGCTTTTCCATGGGTCAACCGTGCCGACCAGCCTGGAGAACCCGATCCAGGCACCGCGTCCATTCTTGCCGAGCGCATTGTGAGTATGCCAACCCGGGGCGCGTTTGCCGAAGCGAAGTTGTCGCACTGCAACGCGAGCGAAGTGATTGACGACACTCGTTTCTGGGACTGGCAGATTTCGCCGTGCCCAGATGACGCTACGCAGATCTCCCCAGTCAGCTTGAGTTCCTTGCGCGGAGGCATCGGATCGGGTCTCTCGCCTGCTTCGATGGGCGCCAGTGGCGTAGGCGTGCAGCAGCCCGCGGGACTTCCTGACCCGGGCGGCATGCGTGATGTGATGGATCTTCTGAAGACGTCCAACATCTTCCGAGACATGTCCGGCATCGACAAGCTCGCACCCCTGCTCGAAAAGCTCGTGGAGGTCGCTGGAGAAGTCGAAAAGGCGCGAATCGGCGCTGTGCAGACCTTGGCTACAGCCAACCGCCCATCAGCTTCGACTGCCGGCGATTCAGACGGAGGCTCCATCAGCCCAACCTCCAGACTGAGCCCAGTTGACGTAATTGCCGCTTCACCTCAGACCATGGCTCGGCAGTCCGCTATTGTGGAGTCGGCGATCAACGGAGTCGAGGATCCTGCAGCCCAGGCCGACTTGCGCCAGCAACACGCGGAACAAACCGTCGCTTCCATGGGGTCTGGAACTGCGGGGGCAGGAACCGCCGATAGCGGAACAGCACCTGGCAGCAGAAGGGCACCCGCCAGCCAACGGCATCTCTCTTTCGTTTTCAAAGATAGCCGTGGCGCTCCGATTCGGGGAACCTACGAAATCAGCGTGACCAACACGCAACAGGACCCCTCCACCCACACCAGAAGCGCGTCAACCCCTTCGCCGAGCGGCAACCGAGTCTCGGTGGCAATCCCTGGAAGCTGGAGGACTGTCGCCGTCACCATCAGTGTCCGACAGGTGAATCTGGTGACACACGATGACCTAGACCAGATCCGGGACTGGTTCAGCCGGGGGCTTGGCACACCCTTCGCGGGAACGACGAGCAGCCCATTCCCCCTCGAGACAGCTCTGGAGCAGTTTGTCATCGATCCGTCGGAGCCCGGCTCCACATTGTTCGACTGCATTTTCTCAACGCGCACGCGCACTGTGACCGTCACGGGATCGGCAAATGTCGGCGTCGAACTGTCGGGACAACTGGAGCCGTCTGTTGCAGAGATTGTGCGGCTCGGAGAAGTTGGGGGAAGCGCAAGCGGGTCCGCGGGCACCGAAGTCAGCACCCAACTCGAACTCGTGTCGTTAACGGGGACACTGGAGGTTCGCCAACGCAACTAGCGAGACCTCGCCGATCCGAACGCGGCTTTCTCGAGCAAGGCGCTGCTACCTGTGGAACAGGGGCGTCTAGAGCGGCGTACATTGCCGTTCCGCTCTTCCCGATCGCTGGCGATGGCTGGTTCTGTCCCAGCGCCGGACTCGGGCCGAGGGCTACTTCACCGAGAAAGCCCCTGGAACAGCCGCCGCAGTCCACCAACTGAAAGAGGGCTCTCGCACGAGAGCCCCACGCTTGATTGATTGACGATTCCGGGCGGCGGTCGCGTTAGCCCAGACGGAGATTGCCAACAGGCCGTGTTCACCGCGGATTTGCCGTGGCGAGCTTCGACCAGGAATTCCGCTGAAGATTCCCGAGAGGACATTTCCGTCGATCCGCCCCATCGCGGAATGACGCGCCTTCGCCGCTGAGCGAGGCCCACCGTCTCGCCGCCGGAGGCCGACAAGGGAGGAACCGGGGGAAGAAGCATTGATCCGCACGCCCAAGTCGTGTCGCATTATCGCGCTCGCCGCGATCTGCTGTCCAGCAGTCGCGGCCGTCAGTGGCTTCACGCCGGACCTGCCCCTCCAGTTCGAGGCCAATCGCGGACAGTTCGTGCCTGCGGTCCGGTTCGCCGCTCACGGGTCCAGCTATTCGGTCAGCTTGCTCGACAACGGCGAGTCGCGGTTCCAGACTCGTCAAGGCGAGCGCGTCTCCGTCCTCCTGCTTGGAAGCTCGCCATCGGTGGCGGCCGGGGCGGGGTTGCTTCCGGGCAAGACGAATCGGTACCTCGGGTCCGATCCGTCGCTCTGGTTCACTGGAATCCCCACGAGTCGCTGGACGCCGAGTGGAAGTTCAGGGCCGGTTCGTTCCCACGGCCGATCGCCGCGGCGGCGCAGTAGAGAGTGGGGGGCTCCGCGTTGAAGGAGCGTCAAGTGAACTCCATCTTTCCCCGCGTGCCCAGCCAGCGGAGAAGCGCGGGTGCGCGTGATTCGAGGCTGCGATGGAGAATCGCCGCTGCCGGGCAACTCCGTAGCCGCTCCGTTGGCGCGGCAGTCGCACGAGTTTCTGACGTGGGGCAAATGGGCAGTGACGCGAGAGTGGCTTGGTCCGCCAGGAATTCTGCCAGATCAGCCGGCACGGCTGTCGCGGACGGGCGAGCGGCTGGTGTTTCTTCCGGCGGGGGGCCTCGAGTCCGCCCCTCCCCCATCAACCCCGGCGCGTCCTGCTCCCCATCAACCCCAGCAAGAAAAAGAACAGCATCGCCAAAGCCGGCTTCCTCGCCGGATAATCCAGCGAACAGTGAATCCAGAACGGAATCACCCCGAACCCCCACAATGTCACTACCGCCGGACTCACTGACCACGCTGCCAACACTCCGATCACCAGCACGAACGGCGCCCCGCCCTCCACCGCCCATTCCAGCCAATCATTGTGCGCGCGGTTCGCATAGAGCCCATCATCGGACCGTGCGAATCGCGGATACACATGCGGCCAGTTACCCAGCCCGTAACCCAAGTCCGGCCGCTCCCGCAACATATCGAGCGACACGTGATTCAGTTCCTGCCGCAGCATCACCGATTGCGATTCGCCCATTCTCCGCCAAAGTAACTCCGGTCCCAGCGCGGCCACGAACAGCGCCGAGGCCAACGCCAGCCCCATCGCCACCCTCGGACCAATCATCCCCCGCAGCGCCGCAATGCCCAGCACGGCCGCCGTCTCAATGCACACCAGCACCGTGCCCGCCCTCGACCCCGACGCCACCACCGAAGCGATGAGAAACGCCGCCGTGAGCAACGCCGGAAATCGCCAATGCGGACGATCGAGCCCAGCCGCCAGCGTCAACGGCAACAGCAGCTCCACGAAGGCTGCGTACTGATTCTGGTAAACGAACGGTCCGATGACCAGGTCCTTGTACCCGGAAGGGAACAGCCAAAAGACCTCGCCCGCCGACGTGAACAACTGCACCGTACCCTGCACCGCCAACAGACATCCGAACCAAATCGTGGCGTCGAGCAGCCGCTTCCGGGTCGTGCCGGATTCGCCCAGGTCCGCCGCCAGGCAGAACACGCAGAGCGCCGCCAGCCACCCGAGCGTATCGGCCGCGGTCTGCCAGCGATACACAGACGCACCCGCGAACAACTGCAGTGGACCCCACATCGCCGCCGCCGTCAGCAGAAACGCAGGCCACGGCAGATACAACGCATCGCGCCGAATTTGTTTCCGCACCAGCCACGCCGCCGTCAACGCGAAAATCCCGATCTGCGGCGCAGCCACGGCCCACCGCCCCGGAACCCACGCGAGCAGCAGCCCGCCGAAGACGAGCAACGCCAGGATCGCGCTCATTCGACCCTCACTGTAAACTCGCCCGCGAATCGCATCGACCCCTGCGGCCGCTCATAAGCCAACACCGCCCGCACCATCCGCACCGCCGTCGACGCGCAGACCCCGACCTGCGGCGCCGCCACAGCCCAACGCCCCTGCCCCCACGCGAGCAGCAACCCGCCGAAGATCAGCAACGCCAGAAACGCGCTCATTCGACCCTCACCGCCTTCACCGTGAACTCCCCCGCGAACCGCATCGACCCCTGCGGCCGCTCATACGCCAATGCCACCCGCGCCAACCCCGAAGGCGCATCGAGAATCCACCGTAACCCCGCCACCTGCGGCTCGATCACCGCTTTCACCTCTCGCGCTCCGATGTCGAACGGCAGCCAACGCCACAGCAGTTCGCAGTGCTCCGGTTGCTGCCCCGTAAGCGTGAAGCGCAGCGCGTCATTGCGCACCCCGGCCACCGCGGGAATGCGCCACCCGAACCCGCGACCCATCACGCTGTCTTCCCGAATCAGTCCACGCTCCACCAGTGCGCGCCAAGTCTCCCGCGCCAGCGCTGCGTCATGCCGCTCGATCGCCGCATCCACCGAATCGAGCAGATACCCGGTGAGGATCGGCCCGAGCGCCGTGTGCCGTGCGATCCGCGCGGCGAACTCCGAGGGCGAAGCCGACATGCGCCGGCACAGCTCGAACAGCGGCTTCCGATCGCCATACGACATCGCGAGCGCACGATCCGCCCAAGTCCAAAAGGACTCGCGATTCCCGCGCCGAAAATAGAAATTGGCGAGCGTCCACGCGGGCTCGTAGAGCCGATCCGCCGCCGCTGCTTCCAGCAGCAACCGCTCGGCTTCCGGATACCGCCCAGCGGACTCGTTTACCAGCGCCAGCCGAATGCGCGGCTTCGAATCGAGTGGCCGCAACTGCTCGGCCACCAGGATCGCAGTGGAAGGATCGAGCCCAGCGTACTGGCGATGCTCCGCCAGCCAGAGCTGCGTGTCGGCATTTTCGGGATCCAGCGCCACGGCCCGCGACACCGCGTCGAGTGTGTTCTGCGAAACCAGAAAATCCGCGTAGGCGAGCTCGAACGCGCGCCACGCAGCAGCGCCGAGCGTGGCGATCAGGCACAGGAACAGCAGACTGCGGGCGAGGCTGGGCCGGAGCGTCACGTTTCCGTGAGTGTAACGCGAATCGTGATACCGTAACCACGAATGCCCGTCGATATTCCGTCGACCCTCCTCGAGAAGGCCGGCGCCGGAGACATCGTCTTGTTTCTCGGCGCAGGGCTGTCGATGCCGCAGCTTCCGGGGTGGAAGAAACTCCTCGAGGATTTACTCGGCTCCTGCATAGCGGACCAAGTCCCGCTCGACGCCCCCGCCGTGCGCCAGCTCATCGAGGGCAACAAGCTCTTGCTCGCCGCCAGCGTCCTGCGCGACAAGATGGGCGAAGACCGCTTCGGCCGTTTCATCCGCGCCAAGTTCCGCGACTCGAACCCGCAGCCATCCGACGCCCATCGCCTCCTTCCTCAACTCAACGCCGCCTCGATCCTCACCACCAACTTCGACAAGCTGATCGAAAGCTCCCTGCCCGGCAAGCCCTGCTACACGCAACTCGACTACCCCGAGCTCGCGGGCCTCAACCGCGACCACGGGTTCGCCGTCGTAAAGGTCCACGGCGACGTGGACCGCATGGACTCCATCGTCCTCGGCAAGCGCGACTATCGCAGTGCCATGTACGGCAACCCTGCCTTCACCACGTTTCTCACCGCGCTCTTCGCCACCCGGACCGTCGTCTTCCTCGGCTGCAGTCTCACTGATCCGGACCTGCTCGCTTTCCTCGAAGCTCTCAAATTCAAGATGCAGGGGCGCATGGGCGGCAGCCACTACGCCCTCATGAAAACGAAGGGGCTGAACGAATTCGAGCGCGATGACTTTCATGACTCCTACGGGATTCAGATCATCGGCGATGACGCGCGGGACGATTTCCCCGACATCGCCGGATTCCTCAGCGAACTCCAGAAGACCAAGCCCACTGCGCGCGCCACCGTGGCTGAGGCTCCGGTACATGCCGCCGACGCTGCCGACATCCAGAGCCTGCTCGAAGCCATGGGCCAGCGCATCGCCGATAGCCGCGCCGCCGATGGAGGCTGGCACTTCCTCGGCGACTACAAGTCCGGTGCGCAGATCCGCCGCGCGCTCACGAGCTATGTCCCGCGCGGAGCGCACTCTCGCGATCTCGAAGCGCTTCACCAGGCGTGCCGCAGCTACGGCGTGGAAGAAGGAATCCTGCTCACGCGTGATGCCGTCCCTCAGTCACTGGCCGAAGCAGCGCGAGGATGCGGAGTGCAGGCGTATAGTCGAGACGAGTTCATCGGCCGCCTCGCGAACTTCACGCCGCATCTCGAGAAGCTCCGCAAAGACTACGAAGAGACCGACATCGAGCGCCTGTTCGTCCCACTGAACATCCGCCGCGAGGTAAAAGGCGAGAAAGAGCGGCGTGCGATCGCCCTCGACGCGTTCCTCGAAGAGTGGCTCGCCGCGCCCGAGCGCAACCACCTCTCCATCCTCGGCGACTTCGGCACGGGCAAGACCTGGCTCACACACCGCCTCGCCTATCGGCTCGCCCGGAATGGCGGCCGTATCCCGCTCCGCATCGCGTTGCGTGACTACTCGCGCGCCTATGACATTGAGCAGGTGCTGACCGACGCGGTGGCCAATCGACTCGGCGTGGAGCTTGCGGCAGGATTCAAGACGCTGCAGCGGCTCAACGCGGAAGGCCGGCTCCTGCTGATCTTCGATGGCTTCGATGAGATGGAACGCCGCGCGAGTGACTACAGGACTGCACTCCAGAACTTCTGGGAGATCGCGAAGCTGATCGATCCCAAAGCGAAGATCGTGCTCACCTGCCGGACCGCGTTCTTCCGCCACGAGAGCGAAGAGTCACAGGTGCTCGAGATGAAGGAGCGCCGCGACGTGAAGGTGATGACGCGGGATGACGTGATTGACCTGCGGGACCGGCGCGAGTTCGAAGTGGTCCACTTGACGGAGTTCGACGACACGCAGATTGAAGAAGCATTGCGCCGGATCTCGCCGGATGCGTGGAAGCCGCTGCTCGAGAGGATCAAGAAGCTGCCAAAGATCGAGGACTTGGCACATCGGCCCGTGCTGCTCGACATGATCGCCAAGACGCTGCCCGCGATCGTGAAGGCCGAGAACTTGAACCTCGCGATACTGCTCCAGACTTACACCGAAGCCGTGCTCAGTCAGCGCGAGAGCCAGGACTCGATCTCCCTCCAAGAGCGCTTGTTCTACGTGCAGGAAACTGCCTGGGAAATGAATATGACGGGCCGCTTGAGCATCCCGTTCAGCGAGTTCCCAGAGCGGGTGACGGCGCACTTCGGGCTGAAAGACGATCCCGCGAAGGCGGCATTCTTGGAGCGGGACGTCAGGGCAAACTCGTTGCTGGTCCGGGACGGTCCGGGGAACTACCGGTTCGCGCACAAGTCGCTGCTCGAGTACTTCGTGGCGCGGAAGCTGGCGCCGTTGCTGGCGGAGAGCGAGGCGCCGGATGTGCCGCTGACGGATGCGATCGTGAGCTTCGTCCACTACTTGCTGGCGCCGGTGTACAAATACGAGCGGATCGAGAAGGATGGAATGGTGTGGATCCCGCCCGGGCAGTTCATCTATGGAGAAGAGAGCGAGTCGAATCTTCGGATCGCGACCATCGAGCAGGGGTTCTGGGTGGATCGGTTCCCGGTGACGAACGAGCAGTTCTGTCGATTCTTGAACGACAAGGGAAATCAGACAGAAGGAGGCAAGCAATGGCTTGAGCCGTTGTGGACCAAGATTCGGAGAGCCAAGGGCGGGTTCAGGGTCAAATCTACTGACGAGCGGCATCCGGTCACGGGAGTGACCTGGTACGGTGCCCGAGCGTACGCCGCTTGGGTGGGCAAACGGCTTCCGACGGATCAGGAATGGGAGAAGGCCGCTCGCGGGATAGACGGACGTACGTTTCCGTGGGGCGAAACATTCGATGGAAACCGATGCAATACGCTGCAGTCGCGACGCAACAGCACTTCGCCCTCCGGTGAGTATGGCGAGAAGGGAAGGAGCGTTTATGGCTGTGATGATACCTCTGGTAACGTGCGCGAGTGGACGCTGACTCAGACGGTCCGAGGAGGATCGTGGAACGACCCTTCTTTTCGCGCGGCATGCGGTGCGCGTGACGGTTGGTTTGCTGCCTATGCCGAGTTCAACATTGGCTTCCGAACGGCCAAGACCTGAATACTGCTTTGGGGGACTGGAGGGGAGCGTGCGTCCCGGCAGAGCGATGTCGGCCAAAGAGCCGTTTTCTACCACTGCTACCTTTCGCGAACAGCGCCGGAAGCAGGGGTTCTGAACCATGACCCCACTGCACCAGCGCATCGCGCCCCATGCCAATCGTCAAGATCCAATCTTGCCTCCTCCTCGAAGGCACAGCCTCCCATAGCGCACGGCAGCGAAAACTTCCCCGGAGGCTGGTATCAGATCTACCTGCGGACCGTGCGCAACGGGTGGCCAAATGGATGCGCAACTCGAAAGCCGCAGCGGCGAAGAACCGTAAAGAAGGTATGATGTTCCAAACGTGGACCCAGTATGGAAGCGCAACGCCCCCAAAGCCGGGTCTTTCGGCGGGGCGTCAAAGACTCACGGCCGAATCAGTCCACCTGCGCACGGGGGCGACTCCGGCGAGATACGCGACAGCTCAGAACCGCTGCCGATGCAGCGCGGATACCCGCTCGGCTTTTGCGACCGGCAGCAGTTCGAAGAATGCATGCAGGATCTTTGCAACACCGCGCACGCGTGCGGGATTCCTTGCGACACCGTAGGCATGCGAGGATCGGCGGTTACGTTTTGGTCGAAGAGTCCGCACAAGAAGGGACACTTCTTTGACCAGACGGGCTGGAAGAAGAGCGACCTCGACGCGTTCATAGTTTCCAGAGCACTCAAACAAGGAGCGAACGCGGTTGGTTTCGTCCACCCAAACTGGATCGAAAACAGCTATCCTGAACTCGAGGACTGGAGCGTGAAATGGAGCCGCCTCCTCGATCGTGACATCAGCGTCGCCGGATTCGTTGCTGGTGCGCGAGCCTTGCAGGGAGATCGGATGCTCTATCGTTGCTCGTAGGAGTTCTCATGCCAATCATCAACGTTCAATCTGGACTCGACCTGAAGGAAGCAGCCTCGGCCATCTTCCGAGCCCTCGACATTGAACACTCGGAACTCCGCGATAGCGATAATTTTCCGGGCGGTTGGTACTGGAAAGGTCAAATCGGAGCCTTCACCGTCAGGATCTCGGAATCCGATCCCGATGATCCTTCATGCTCGGGAACACAATACCAGATCTACCTTCGCGTCGATTCCAGTTCCCAGACGGACCCTGAAGACGCCGCGTTCATGATGATCGCCGAACTCCTCCGTGCAGGTTTCCCCGTGGTTCGCAAAGTCTCCCGCACCGAAGCCGCCATCGAACGCGACTGGTACTCGTTCGACAACGAAGGCAACATCGAAATCCGCCGCGAGACCCTTCCCACACTCGAATTGACGCAGCATTCCTGACCGCGCCAGCATCCGCCGCGAGACCCTGCCCCTTCCCCCGTTACCGTGTCTTCGAAAAATCGTAACTCCCTTCCCCTCCACAACTTCCCGAGAACGATTTTGCAAGCGCTGTTCCCCTCCGCCGTATCCTCGTGACCGGAGGCTTGCATCATGCCAATCGACATCTCCACCGCCAAACGGGCCGCGCAAAGCGCCAAGCCCACTCCCTTCCCCCGATCCGTCGTGCTCTCCACTGAGGACCCCGCCGCCTGGCGTCAACTCCTCCTCGCCTACATGGACCGCTTCCAACCAGCCGACGTAGTCGAATCCCAACTCGTCGAGCAAATGTCCGCCGCCCAGTGGCGCATCCGCCGTTGCTGGTCCATCGAAAGCTCCACCTTCGATCTCGAGCTCACTCGCTCTGAGGCCAAAGTCCGCCAGACTTTCGAAACGATTGACGCGCCCGGCCGCACCGCCCTCGCGCACCAGCACCTCACTGATAACTCACCCGCGCTCGCCCAGATCCAGCGTCAGGAAGCGCGGCTCACGCGCGAATATCATCGCGCCCTCGCCGAACTCCGCCGCCTCCAATCCGAGCGGCCATCCCATCCCACCGATCCGTTGCCGGTCGATTCCGCGCCGGCCGAGAAGGCGAGTTTGCCGAACGAACCCACCGAAGCCTGTCCGGAGCCAGCGCCTGAACCGAATTTGCAAAACGAACTCCCCTCCACTCCCGAACCGCCACTCGGCGCACCGGCTCCCCACTCCGAAAGCAGCCTCCCGCCCGAAATCACCACCCCGAGACGCGAGTGAACCATGCTCGAGTCCGCCAAACCACACCCAGTCCCCACCCACGACACCCGAAGTGTCTCCCCCGGCCCCCCTCCCGTAAAACGCAAAGGATTCTTAAGGAAACCGCGTCTGCGGTTAACTTCGTTAACCCGCGGTCAAGGAAGGCAAAGCTTCCCGGCCAATCTGCAACCACCCGACCCGAGCCGCGTCTCTCGACACATGAGACGGCGAATTCCCTCGATCCTGACCCTCCTACCGTTGGTCCTGACAATCCCCAGCCAGGCTTCTCGTCTGGAGCCCTCCAGTCTACCCTCCGAGGGATTCGCCGCCGTAGTTTCTCGCGTCCTCCCCTCGGTCGTTCGTGTCGCCGTCGCGCGCACCGTCACGGTCCCCGCCGCCAAGTCCGAAACCGAAGTGAAAGCCTCCCACCGCCGCCGCGAAAACAGCGAAGGCTCAGGCATCGTCATCGCGAGCGACGGTTACGTGCTCACCAACTTCCACGTCGTCGAAGCCGCCGACAAGATCGCCGTCCAAATGGCTGACAACCGCGAGTTCGAAGCGCACATCCTCGCCGCTGACGCGCAGACTGACGTCGCCGTCCTCAAGCTTGACGCCACCGGGCTCCCCGCCGCCTCATTCGGTGACAGCTCCCGTGTGCGTCCCGGCGACTACGCCATCGCCATCGGCAATCCCTTCGGCGTCGGCACCACCGTCACCTTCGGAATCGTCAGCGCGGTCGGCCGCTCGGGCTCGGGCCTGCGCCAGCATGAAGAATGGATCCAGACCGATGCCGCCATCAACCCCGGCAACTCCGGCGGACCGCTCATCACCACCTCCGGCGAACTCATCGGAATCAACACCGCCATCGTTTCGCCCTCCGGCGGCAGCAGCGGAATCGGCTTCGCCATCCCCTCGAACCTCGTCCAAGCCGTCATGAGCGAACTCATCGTGCACGGCCATGTCCGCCGCGGATACATGGGTATAGCCATGCAACCGATGACGCCCGTGCTCGCCGAAGCGCTCGGAGCACCCGCATCGAGCAGCGCCATGATCTCCGACGTAAACCCCGGCAGTCCCGCCGAGCAAGCCGGTCTCGCCAAGGGAGACGTCGTCGCCGCCATCGACGGCCAGCCAATCCACGACTTCGGCCGCCTCCGCTTCTACTCGGCGCTCACCAAGCCGGGCGAGACGATCCGCATCCAGATCTATCGTGACGGCGAACCCAAGTCGTTCGCTGTGACGCTCGCCGAGCGGCCCGCGGCCCAGGCTCCCGCAGTCGAAGCCGCCGTTCCCGCCGAGCGCACTGCGCCCGGTTTCCCCGGAGCCAAGACGACCGATCTCGACGCCAAGCTCCGCACCGAATTCGAACTGCCCGAAACCACCAATGGCGTCGTCCTCGCCACCGTCGATCCCGAAGGTGACACCGCCGCCGCCGGATTCCGCCCCGGAGACATCATCGTTGCCGTCAACAAGAAGCTCGTCTCGAACACAGCGGATCTCACCGCCACTCTCGCCTCCTCTCGCGCCAAAGCCCTGCTCGTCGAAGTCTCGCGCGGAGGAGTCACATGGTTCTTCGGCCTCGACGCACGCTAACCCCTGTCCACACACTTGTATCTTTTCACTGTCGCACCTCCGCCACGATGTGGGGCAGGCTTCAGCCTGCGCGGGACTTCAGTCCCGCCGGCCGGGCGCTAGCGCGAATTTCGGGCGCGAGCATCTGCGCCCCGCCCGCCCAAGTGAACCGTATTCGCCCCCAGCGCGCGGCCATCTCACCCTACTGCATTGATTTTCCGGCACCTGTGCCGTTAGCATGGTCCGAGGGGCGCAAGCCCATGTCCATGACCCCCACCCGCTGGCAGCAGGTTCAGGACCTCTTCTACGCGGCCGAGGAGATCGAACCCTCGGCTCGCGCAGTTTTCCTTGCGGCCGAGTGCGCGGGCGACTCCGAACTCCAATTGGAGGTCGAAAAGCTACTCGAAGCGGCCACTGCTGACGCGGATCCCATCGCCGAACCCTTGCGCGCCGTAGCCGGCGACTTGGCCGCAACGCGCGAACCCGGACCAGGCGATCGAATCGGCCCCTACGAAATCGTGCGCACGCTCGGAGCAGGCGGCATGGGAGCCGTGTACCTGGCGCGGCGTACCGGCGGCGACTTCCGCCAACAAGTGGCCATCAAGGTCATCCGCTTCGGTCTCGATCAGCGCGAGATCCACTTGCGCTTCCGCGCCGAGCGCCAGATCCTCGCCAACCTCGTTCACCCGAACATCGCGCGCCTGCTCGATGGCGGAGTAACTCCGAGCGGCCAGCCGTATCTCGTGATGGAGTACGTCGACGGCGCGCCCCTCCTCGACCATTGCCGCACCCTCGCACTCGAACAGAAGCTCGAGCTCTTCCGCCAGATCTGTAACGGCGTCCAATGCGCGCATCAGAACCTGGTGGTCCATCGCGACCTCAAGCCCGCCAACATCCTCGTCTCGAAAGACGGCACGCCAAAGCTGCTCGACTTCGGCATCGCCAAACTCCTCGATCCCACCGTCACCGGCGAAACCGTGGCCGTCACCACGCACACGGAACGGTTGATGACGCCCGAGTACGCCAGTCCGGAACAGGTGCGCGGTGAGCCCATCACCACGGCCACTGACGTCTACTCGCTCGGCGTCCTGCTCTATGAGTTGCTCACTGGGCAGCGGCCGTTCCAGTTCAAATCGCGCACTCCGCTCGAGCTCGAACGCGTGATCTGCGAGACCGAACCCGCCAGGCCCAGCACCGTGCATCGCGCGGTGGATTCCGAGCCAGGCGCCCAGGCGCCGTTACTCGGCAGCGATCTCGACAACATCGTGCTGAAGGCGATGCAGAAGGATCCGGCGCGCCGCTACGGGTCGGCATTCGAGTTCGCCGAAGACCTGCGCCGCTACCTCGAAGGCTACCCGGTACAGGCGCGGCGAGACAGTTGGAGGTATCGCGGGTGGAAGTTCGTCCGCCGCAATCGATGGCCGGTGGCGCTGGCAGCCACGGTGGCGGTGCTGATCATCGGATTCGGCATCGGAATGGGTTTGCTCGCGCGCAAGGCGCGGCTCGAAGCGGCTCGCGCCGAGCAGGTGTCGGAATTTTTGGTGGGACTGTTTCAGGAAGCCGAGCCCGAGCGAGCTCAGGGGCGGACCGTGACGGCGCTCGAGGTGCTCGACAAGGGCGTGGAGCGCGTCAAGGGCCTCGATCACCAGCCTCAATTGCAGGCGGAATTGTTCAAAACATTTGGGCTCGCTTATGAGCAACTGGGCGCCTACGGCAAATCCCGCCGCCTGCTCGAGCGCGGCCTCGAACTGCGCCGCAAACTCAACGGGCCGGGAACCGCCGAAGAGGCCGACATGCTCAAGAACGCCGCCGAGCTCGCCCGCCGCGAGCGCAATCTCGATACCGCGGAGAGCATGGCCCGGGAGTCGATTGCCATCCGCAAGCGCGTGCTCGGCGAGCGCCACCACCTCACCGCCGATTCCATCAACACGTTGGCGCTGGTCAAGCAAGCCAAGGGAGATCTGAAGGAAGCCGAGTCGCTCTTTCTCGAGGTGCTCGCGATGCGCGATATCCTCGGGCCGCGCGAACACCTCGAGACCGCGCTCCTCAGCAATCTCGGCGGCCTCTTTTTCGAAATGGGCGAATACGACAAGGCCGCCAAGTATCTGCGCGAATGCATCGATATCCGCCGCAAGACGCTCGGACCGTTGCATCCCCGCTTGGCGATTCCCTTGGCCAAGCTGGCGAATGTGCTGCGGACTCAGGGCGACTTCGCCGGCGCCGGGGCAGCGGAGCGGGAGGCGCTCGCGGTCCGGCAGAAGTCGCTCGGTCCCAATCACCCGGAGGTCGCGCAGAGCCATGCTGGCTTGGCGGAGATTCTGCGCGAGCAGGGCCAGTTCGACGAGGCCGAACGGCAGTTGCTCGAGGCTCGGAGCATTTTGGCCAAGTCAGGCGCGAAGAGTCCGGCGAACGATCCGGAGTTGCATCTGGCGCTGCTCTACGAAGATCGCGGAGATCTCGCTCGCGCGGAAGCGGTGCTGCGCGAAAGGCTACTCGGCGCCCCGGCCGACTACGGCGAGAGCAGCTTGCCCCTGGCTCGCCTTCGCCTGGCGCTCGGGCGCGTCCTGCTGGCTCGTGCGCCCTCCGGCGAAGCCGAGGACCTCATCAACCAAGCCGCCGAGCGCATGCTGCCGAGGACCAAAGCGGGCACGCCTGCGCGCGCGGAGGTGGAAGAGACAGTCGCCCAGCTTCGGTGGGCGCAGAAGCGCACCAGCGAGGCGCGCCAATCGTATCGCGATACGATCGAGTCGTTGCGCCACGGAGTCCCTCTCAATCGGAGAGCGCTCGCGCCGCCGCTTGCCGCATTGGGACAATTGACTTGCTCGCAAGGAGGGACCGCCTTGATTCGGGAAGCGGTGGAGATCTACCGGGAAACGTTGCCTGCGGACAACTGGCGGCTGAAGGCCGCCGAATCGAGCCTGGCTGCTTGCATCGGGAGCTCGCGATGAGTAAGGCGAGCTTCAGCCAGCGCGGGACTTCAGTCCCGCTACCGATATGGGCACAGTCACTCGTGGGAGGCTTGGTCGCTCGGGATTGCGGCGCTGCCGCGATGTGGGGCGAGCTTCAGCCTGCGCGGGACTTCAGTCCGGCTGCCCGCACTCGCGCTGAGGCCCGCGAAAACATGCCCGTTTGGCCCTCGCCCCCCCTCGTCACCGAGTACTCGCCCCGCCGCCAGCCGCGGAGCCCCGTGCGCGAGCCCGGACTTTCCACGCACGCCCGGAGCCCACAATGACTCCGAGCGAACCAGTAACCGCGCTCTTGCGTCAATGGCGTTCCGGCCGCGAAGAAGCCCGCGATGAACTCGTCGCACTCGTCTATCCGCAGTTGCGGGCCCTCGCCCAGCGCTACATGGGCCGCGAGTCGGAAGGCCACACGCTTTCGGCCACCGCGCTCGTCCACGAAGCCTACATGAAAATCATGGGCACCGGTGGCGACTGGGAAGACCGCGCTCACTTCTTCGCCGTCTCGGCGCGCGTCATGCGCCATATCCTCATCGACCACGCCAAGACCAAGCACCGCGCCAAGCGTGGCGGCGGAGCGGCCAAGCTCTCGCTCGATGATGTGGCCGTGGTTTCCGATGCTCCCGAAGACCAACTCCTCGACTTGCACGAGGCCCTCGACAACCTCGCAGCCATGGATCCGCGCAAGGCCCAGCTAGTCGAACTCGCCTACTTCGGCGGCCTCAACTTGGTGGAAGCCGGAACTGTGCTCGGCATCTCGCAGGCAACCGTGCAACGCGAAATGCGTCTCGCGAAGGCGTGGCTCTACAATGCGCTCCGCAAGGAAGCCTAGAAGGACGTGCCACCTTCGGCTTCGCGTCCTGCTCACCACTGGGCCGCTTGAATCCGTCTCACCGCGCCTTTTCGAGTCACGGGACCGATCGCACCGGCGCCTGAACCTTGCATCTCGCACGCCGCCGGCGGGACATCTGACCAAGGGAGAAGGGCCGCGGCCGGGTGGGGCGTGATGCCACCTGCACTCGTCATCAAAGCCGAAGCTTTCGACGCAGAGCATGGCCGGAAAGCAAGTGCCCCCCCCGAGTTCTGGAGAATCCACTCAAATTGCGCCCTCAATCTGGGGGATTCCAAACTCAACGCCATTTCTCCATACTGTAACTGGTGGTACCAGGACATCGGTACCGCCTCGCTGCCTCCGCCGCGAGCCATTCGAAAACCGGAGGAAGCGACACCTCCCTACCGCCAATCCCCCCTCAGTCGTGTACTGTTAGCCCCCACACTCAGACGTAGGCGACTTCCCGCCTTCGAGGCGTGGAAGCTCGAATTAGTCCAATGGAAAACGCCGCGCCTCAACCGCCGCCCGACCCCTGGCGCTAGCTCGAGACCTGGGCTGGCCGCATCTCGCATTGCAAAGGCCTCCTGGCGCTGGTTGTGGCTGGGGCTACTTTCTGCGACTACGCCGGGCGCACGATCAGTGAGTTTCATGCTGACTGGAAGTTGATCCGCCGGACTGGAGAAGACAATGGCCACCAACACCGGCATCGAGGCTCTCCGCGGCGAATCGGCAAGCTCTCTCGCGGATTCCGGTACGTCGGCACCCAGGTGAACGCGAAACAACCCGTCAACCTCGGTCTCCTCGGCCCCTGGGGTGGCCGCGAACTTGCTCACCCCGCACCCAGCGCCGCCTTCCATGCAGAACAAACCCGCCTGGTTTGCGCCGGCTCGAGCCGTCTACGCCACCATGTCCGGGACAGTCGCCCCCTACTTCCGCCCCCAAGAGCATCGGACCATCGGGTAACATCGCATCTATATGAGGATTCGCTCCATCATCCTGGCGGCGTTTGCCGCCTCTCACGCTTTCCCACAGGGCGCGGCCTGGGTCAAAGCCAACTACACCAAATACGAATACGAGATCCCCATGCGCGATGGCGTCAAGCTCTACACGGCCGTCTACACGCCCAAGGACACCTCGCGCCGCTACCCGATCCTCATGACGCGCACGCCCTACAGCCTTGCGCCCTACGGCGTCGACAAGTTCCGCGCCTCGCTCGGACCGTCCGAGCACTTCGCCAAGTCCGGCTACATCTTCGTCTATCAGGACGTGCGCGGCCGTTGGATGTCCGAAGGCGACTTCGTCCACGTGCGTCCCCAGAATCCCGCCAAGCGCGCCCGCGACTTCGACGAGTCGAGCGACACCTATGACTCGATCGATTGGCTCGTCAAGAACGTTCCCAATCACAACGGCCGCGCCGGAATCTGGGGCATCTCCTACCCGGGCTTCTACGCAGCGCTCGGCGCCGTGGACGCGCATCCCGCGCTCAAGGCGTCCTCTCCGCAGGCGCCGGTCACGGACTGGTTCGTCGGCGACGACTTCCACCACAACGGCTGCTTCTTCCTCGCGCACGCGTTCAACTTTCTGATCCGCAACGACAAGCCGCATCCCGAGCCAACGAGAAAGGTGGAGCCCGCGTTCGACTACGAAACGCCGAACGGCTACGACTTCTATCTCCGCATCGGTCCTTTGCCGAACGCCGACGAGCGCTTCCTCAAAGGGAAGTCCGCATTTTGGCGCGAGATGATGAAGCACGCCGACTACGACGAGTGGTGGCAAGCCCGCAACATCCGGCCGCATCTCAAGCGCATGAAGCCGGCGATGATGACGGTGGGCGGCTGGTACGATGCCGAAGATCTCTTCGGCGCGCTCCGGGTGTATGAGGCAATCGAGAAGCAGCAACCCGCCGGCGAGAACATGCTCGTCATGGGTCCCTGGTATCACGGGCAGTGGGCGGGCGATCCCGGCGACCACCTCGGCAACGTTCGCTTCGATGCCAAGACGTCGGAGTTCTATCGCGAAAAGATCGAGTTCCCGTTCTTCGAGCATCACCTCAAGGGCACGAACGATCCGCGCCTGCCCGAAGCTTATGTCTTCGAGACGGGCCGCAATCAGTGGCGCGAGCACGCCGCATGGCCTCCGCGCGAAGCGCAGCCCAAGACGCTCTACTTCCACGCCGGAGGCAAACTCGGCTGGGATGCGCCCGGCGAAGACAACGCCTTCGATGACTACGTGAGCGATCCCAACAAGCCCGTGCCCGTGGTCGACTACACGGCCATCGGGATGACCCGCGAGTACATGACGGATGATCAGCGCCACGCTTCCTCGCGCCCTGACGTGCTCGCCTATCGCACCGATGTGCTCAAAGACGACGTCACCTTCTCGGGGCCCTTCATTGCAAGCTTGCAGGTTTCCACTACCGGCACCGATGCCGACTTCGTGGTGAAGCTGGTGGACGTCTTTCCGGACGATTATCCCGACGCCGATCCGAATCCCAAGGCCGTGCGCATGGGCGGATATCAGGCGCTCGTCCGCGGTGAGCCCTTCCGTGGCCGCTATCGCAACAGCTTTTCGAAGCCCGAGCCGTTCGAGCCGAACAAGCTCGCGAAGGTGGAGTTCCAACTGCCCGACGTCTATCACACCTTCCGCCGCGGGCATCGCATCATGGTGCAAGTGCAAAGCTCGTGGTTCCCGCTAGTGGACCGCAATCCGCAGCAGTATGTGGACATCTACAGCGCCCGCGAATCGGACTTCACGCGAGCCACGCATCGTGTGTATCGCTCGCGCGCCAACGCTTCGGCGCTGAAGGTGCTGGTGTTGCCATGATGTTCGCTCGCGTCTCGATCTTGATCGCCGCCGTGTGCTTCGTTGGGTTCGGAGTGTGGTTCCTCTCTGACCCGTCGGGCGCGGGCGCGACAGTGGAAATCGTGGTGGGAACGCCGACCGCTCGCACCGATTTCCGCGCCACCTACGGCGGATTCAACATCGGCATTGGCGTGTTCCTCTTGTTGTGCGCGCTGCAGAAGGAATGGCTTCGCCCCGGACTCTGGGCGCAGATCTGCATCTTCCTCGGGTACGCGATGGGCCGCGGCTTCGGATTGCTCACCGATGCCGAGCCCGTGCGGATGATGTACTGGCTGTTCGCAACGGAGCTCTCTGGAGCCGCGCTCGGTCTCGCCGCTCTTCGGAACTTGGGGCGCGAATGAAACCGCCAGTTGGGCGAGCCGCTGTCGATTCAGGCGGCGCCGTCGTTCGTGATCGGCGATCAAGTGGCGCCTGGCGCGATCGACGAAGCGGGGTTCAAGGCGCTGATCGCCAAGGCGAAGGCGCGGCAAAGTCCGAGAGCCAGCCGGTAGGTTGCCTGTAGCCTGGAGGCCGCCGCTGCGCCGGTCAATTCCGCAATGACGCCTTCATGTCCGCATCTCCGCCCAGCGCTTCGGGGAGCCAATGCTGCGCGAAGGCCCAGTGCCGGTTGACCGTCTTGGTGGAGCAGCCCCAGTCGCTCTGCGATCTCCGGGATCCCTTCGAACACGCGCATCTCCACCACGGCTCGAAGGCTGGGGTTGATCGCGCCCAGCCGCTCGCGTGTGGACTCGATGTCGGCAAGGCTTTCGGTATCCGGTTCACTTGAGAAGTCGGCGTCGTTGAAGTCGATCGTCTGCACGGAACGATAAAGCGGGCGCGAGTGGTGAATAAGGGCGAGCGGCGCGAAGCCTGGAGCTGGAAGATACAACCTCCGGGCGCAGGCGTGGTTCACCGAATAGCCCAGGCGGATCTCCTGCTCCGGTGATTGTCGACAAGGCTCGAGATTTCGACTTGATGGTCCCAACAAAAGGCGGCACCGCGGGGACCCTGGGCTCGGTCCGGTAGCGACACCATGCCGGCGATGGCCTGCGTGTTCTGGTAGCGGCCGACGGTGCAGCAGCTTCTCGCGAGGCGATCGAGACCTTGTACCGCCTTCGACGGCGCCTCCGAACGGGAAATGGCCGTTGAAGGAAAGTGGATCGTGGAAGCGGCAAAGCGCGGGCCACGCATCCCGTGAATCACCCTCCACACGAGCATCGTGCAAGGCAACCGGCCAGCGAAACCCGGAGTGAAGCGGAAGAGGCGACTATCACCGTCTTGGGCGTATCCGGATCGCGTGAGCTCGAACATCAAGTGGTGGGTAGCGTCTCCGCCAAGGTGGAACGCGCCCTGTTCCTTGCTCGCGGTGAGGGAGCCCGCGGAAACCGGCTGAGACTTGCGCCGCCAAACGGCGCGGCATCCCCCTCGAGACACCACTGCGGCGAGCGAATTGCTCTTCTTCGAGTAGCCCACCGGAGGAAACCGAAAGGAGGCAAGTGATGCTCCGCATGACAAGCTTGCTGTCCGCCGGCCTGCTCGCCGGCTCCATTTGTTTCGCAGACCAGTGGGACAAGAAGACAGTGCTGCAGGTAAGCGAGACCGTTCAGGTGCCAGGAGCGGTTCTGGGCCCTGGCAAATACGTAGTCAAGCTGGTGGAATCGTTGTCGAACCGGCACATCGTCCAGATCACCAATGAACGCGGGAATCACGTATTCACCACGATCCTGGCGATCCCGAACTACCGGCTGAAGCCCACCGACAAGAGCGCATTCCAATGGTGGGAGGTTCCGCGTGGAAACCCGCCCGCAATTCGAGCGTGGTTCTATCCAGGCGACAACTTCGGCCAGGAGTTCGCCTATCCGAAGGGCCTGTCGGCCAAGATCGCCGAAACAGCCCATGTGCCAGTTCCGGCAACCACGGCCACAACTCCAGCCGAGATGAAAACGGCTCCGGTAACCACCATTGAACCGTCCGGCGTCGAGAAGCCTCTATCGTTCGAGGCGTATCGCGCGCCAGCGCCGACCGAACCCGTGCTGAGCGCGGAAGCCCGGCCGGCTCCGGAACCCGTGCCCACCGCGGCGCCGGCTCCGGCGGTTCCGCCCGCTGCTCCGGCCAAGGAGCTTCCGGCTACCGCGAGCCCTTACACCGCCTACGGTCTGGCCGGTGTCATCGCGCTCGCCGCAGGCTTGGCCGTGCGTGCCTTCGCGCACCGCGGCGCCTGAAAACCCGGGGCATGAGGCTCACTCCGATGAAAACCGCACTGTGCAACGCACTCGTGGCGGGTAGCCTCATTGCCGCACAGCCGCAGGACTATCGTGTGGTGAGCGAGGTTCGTCTGGTGGTTCTCGATGTCAGCGTTCGCGACCAATCCGGCAAGGCCGTGGTTGGCCTCGGGCGTGGCGCTTTCCGCGTTCTTGACTCGGGCCGCGAGACGAGCCTCGCCGCATTCGGTGGCGAAGATACCGCCGTTACCATCGCGTTGGTGGTCGATACCAGCGCCAGTATGAGGGTCAAGCGGCGCGATGTCGCCCTCGCGGTCGACACCTTTGTCAGCGAGTGCAATCCGGGCGACGAAATCATGGCGGTCACTTTCAATGACCGCGTCTCCGCCCTGGGAGCGCGGGAGACCAGTAGCCTGGGAGCGTCGCTCGGCGCGGCAGTCATGGACGGCAGAACCGCGCTTTTCGACGGGATCGACGCCGGCCTCACGATGATCGGGAAAGGCACTCGGGAACGCAAAGTGGCGGTGGTGATCAGCGACGGAGGCGACAACGCCAGCCGCCTCAACCGCCGCCGGATCCTCGAGCGGGCCGGCGCGGCCAACGTCACGATCTATGCGATCGGCATCTTCCAGGAGTCCAGCCCCGACGCCGACCCTGGCTTCCTGCGCCAAATCGCCCGCCTCACCGGTGGAGACGCCCGCATCGGGGTCGAGTCTGGCGAACTACGCGCCGTCTGCAGCGAGATCGCGCGAGAGATCCGTGCTCGCTACATGCTCGCGTTTCACGCGTCCGAAGCTCGCCGCCGAGAGACCCGGCCCATTCGAGTATTGGTGGCGGCGCCGAATGTCGAGCGGCCGCGAGTCCTCTGCCGGCGATCGTACGTCGCGGGTCCCGCCCCGGAGGCGCGGCCATGACCATACGGCTCCGTCTTCCGTTCAGCCTCGCGGCGCTCGATTGGACCTCGCACATCCTCGTGGTGTGCGGCTTGGCCGGCATCGGAGTGTTCGTCTGGTCGCGATCGGAGGGCTGGGTTTATCAACGTGTCCAGACCGCGCACTTCGAGCGGTCGATCGCCGCCCCGGCTGCCGTCACCGTGGAACCGGCGCGCACTCCGGAACCGCGGCGCGCAGTAGCGAAGCGGCCGCGGATGCTGGCTCCGGATCCGGCAGTGCTGGGCGAGATCGAAGTGCCCCGGCTCGGCGTGCGAGCGATCGTCCGCGACGGTTCGGATCCGGCTTCCTTGCGCAGGGCTGTGGGGCACGTCTCCGGAAGCGCGCTGCCTGGCGCCCAGGGCAACTCCGTCATCGCGGGCCATCGTGACACGTTCTTCCGCGCGCTTCGCCGGGCGGAGCGGGGAGACGAGATTCGCTTGCGCCTCAGAAACGCAACCGTGCGCTATGCGATCGATTCGCTGGTGATCGTCGCTCCAGACGCGGTGGAGGTGATGCAGCCCTCCGAGCAGGCTCGCCTCACGCTGATTACGTGCTACCCGTTCGATTGGGTAGGGCCGGCGCCTCGCAGAATGGTGATCGGTGCGCACGCACTGACGAAGTAGCACGCTCACTCGAAAGGAGGCCGGCTTCGGCACGGAACGCATGAATCGCCAAATCTCACGGATCCTGTTCGAGACCGCGTCTCTGCTGGAGCAGCAGGGCGCTGGCGGATTTCGCGTGCGCGCGTATCGCCATGCAGCCGGCGAGTTGCTTCACCTCGTGCGACCAATCGAGGAGATCTATCGGGCCGAGGGTGAAGCCGGCATTCAGACGCAGTTGGATGTCGGCGAGCGAATGGCCGCAACCATCGCTCACGTGATCCTCTATGGAGAGTTGCCGCTCCTCAATCGCCTGCGCCGGCATGGCGGAGCGGAGAACGTGCTCGAAACCGTGCCCGGAATTGGGCGCGTGCTCGCGAACCATCTCTCGCACGACCTCGGCATCGAAACACTCGAGGATCTGGAAGCCGCGGCCTATGATGGGCGCTTGGCGCACGCCGGGTTCGGTGCGAAACGAATCGCGGGCATTCGCGACTCACTCGGGTCCCGGCTCGGGAAGGTCCGGCAAACCGCGCCGCCTGACACGAGCACGCCCCCGCTGACGGACCTGCTCGACATTGACCGCGAGTATCGAGAGCGCGCCGCGGCCGGCACGCTCCGCACGATCGCTCCCCGGCGGTTCAACCCGGACCGCGCATCGTGGTTACCGATCCTCCGAACCGAACGGGGTTCGCGCGTCTACACCGCACTGTTCTCGAACACGGCCCGCGCGCATCAACTGGGCCGCACGCGGGATTGGGTGGTGATCTACGAAGAGGCAGAACCGGGACGCCGCCCCTCCACCGTGGTCACGGCGCACCGCGGACCGTTGTCCGGCAAGCGCGTCGTGCGCGGCAGAGAAGCGGAGTGCCAATCCTACTACGCGCCGGTGAGCGAGACCGGCGTCAATGCAGCCGGTTCCGCACCGCCGCCAGAACTCCGCTCCCCACCGCCAACAGCGTAGGAACAAGAATACCGTTTCCTGTTTTGGGAGCCTTCTCCGCCGGACCCGCGTCCGCCAGCCGGTTCTCCACTGACTTCACGCCGGGAGTCTGGCCCACCGCGCGGACAATCTTCTCGATTTCACCTGCCGGTGCGGCTCCGCCGATCACGACGTGCCCACCGAGCGAGAACACCCGAACTGCGTGCGGATTGGCGGTGGCGCGACCCAAACGGGTGTGGACCCGCGCTTCCAACTTACGGTCGTCCACCGGTTGCTCCGGCGCGAGGTAGCCGCGCGCTTCCGACACAAGGCCTTCGGCGCGATGCTCGATGTGGCGAAGCTTCTTCTCGATGGCATTGCCGCCTTCACGAGCCCACGCCAGGGAGCGGTCTCGAAGCTGTGCCCGCCTCGCGTTTCCGCGATTCGGGTCCAACAAGTACATGAGCCCGGCGCCGGCGCCAGCGGCGGCAACCAATTGGGCAGCTTTGGTCCACGCCGGTGCGTGATTGCGAGTTTCCAACGTCTGCTTATCCATACGACACCTCTGCTCTCTTCAGTGCACGTCGCCATCCATTCCTGGTAGGGCTCCTGAGTAGGGCAGCCGCAGGCGAGCATGCGAATTGGCACTCCGCTTGCCCTCTCAAAGGCGTGATCGCCGATCTAGCCACGCTGCCCCGGTCGCGCGAACCAGCGAGCCGGAAGGCTGTTTTTCACGTCCACGACGTGACCAAGATCTATCGGATGGGCGATGTGGACGTTTATGCGCTCCGCGGCGTGGATTTCGACCTCTACGAGGGCGAGTTCGTCGTGGTGCTGGGGCCTTCCGGCAGCGGCAAGTCCACCTTGCTGAACATCCTCGGCGGCCTCGACACGCCCACCACGGGCGAAGTGATTTATCGCGACCATGACCTCACTTCCGCCGGCGACGCCGCGCTCACGCGCTTTCGCCGCGAGCACGTCGGCTTCGTCTTCCAGTTCTATAACCTGATCCCCAGTCTGACCGCGCTCGAGAATGTCGCGCTTGTGACAGAGATCGCCGGGGACCCCATGGATCCCGCCGAAGCGCTCCGTCTCGTCGGGCTCGGCGGCCGCATGCATCATTTTCCGGCTCAGTTGTCGGGCGGCGAGCAGCAACGGGTGGCCATCGCGCGCGCGGTGGCAAAGCGCCCCGAGGTGCTGCTCTGCGACGAGCCCACCGGTGCGCTCGACTACGCTACCGGAAAGCTGGTGCTCGACGTGCTCGATCGCGTCAATCGCGAGACCGGAACCATCACCGCAATCATCACCCACAACGCCGCCATCGCCGGGATGGCCGATCGCGTGGTGCGCATGAGCAGCGGAACCATCGCCGAAATCCGCAAGAACGAAAAGCGGATCTCGGCCGCCGAACTGACTTGGTGATCCCATGACGCCGCTTGGTCGCAAACTCCTGGGAGACCTGGGCCACATGCGCGGCCAAGTGGTGGCGGTTTCGCTGGTAGTGGCGTGCGGCATTGCCAGCTACGTCACCATGCAGTCGGCGTACTTCTCTTTGGTCGAGGTCAAGACAAACTACTATTCGGCGTACCGGATGGCGCACGTGTTCGCACGAGTGAAGCGTGCGCCCGAGTCATTGGTTCCCGCCATTGAAGCGATCCCGGGCGTCGCCTCGGCGCAAACCGGCATCGTGATGGACGTGACGCTCGATGTGCCCGGCCTCGACGAGCCCGCCACCGGCCGGCTGGTCTCGATTCCGCCGCGCCGCATTCCCATGCTCAACGATCTCTTCATTCGTACCGGGCGCTACGTGGAGCCGGGGCAGCGAGACGAGGTGCTGGTGAGCGAAACGTTCGCCGAGGCCAATGCTCTGACGCTGGGAGCAACGCTGAGCGCTGTGATCAACGGCAAGTGGGAACGCCTGCGCGTGACCGGTACCGCTCTTTCGCCCGAGTATGTCTACGAAGTGCGCCCGGGCGAAGTCTTCCCGGACAATCGCCGCTTCGGCATTCTCTGGATTGCCCGTGACGGCATCGCCCCGGCGCTGAACATGGACGGCGCCTTCAACAGCCTCGCCGTCTCGCTCACGCGCGAGGCCAACGAACAGCAGGTGATCTCGCAACTTGACCGGATCCTCGAGCCCTACGGCTCGCTGGGCGCCTATGGCCGTGGCGATCACACTTCCTGGCGCATCGTCGACGACCACATCAAGGAGATCGAGACCTCCGGCGTCATTCTTCCGGCCATCTTCCTCAGCATCGTCGCGTTCCTGCTGCACATTCTCATGTCGCGGTTGGTCAACACCCAGCGGGGGCAGATCGCGGTGATGAAGGCGTTCGGATACCGGAACACGGAGATCGGTTGGCACTACTTGAAGCTCGCGTTGGTGGCCGTCATCGCAGGGACCATTGTGGGCATCGCCGTGGGGTTGTGGCTGGGAGCGGCACTCACCAGTCTCTTCGCCCGCTACTTCCGGTTCCCTTCCCTGGAACTGCACTTCGACCCTCGCGTCATGTTGCTCGCTTCCGGCATCAGCGGCATCGCCGCCTGCTTTGGCGCGCTCTCGGCCGTCCGTCACGCCGTCTCGCTCGCCCCTGCCGAGGCCATGCGGCCCGAGCCGCCGGCACGCTTCCAGGCAGGATTCCTCGAGCGGACCAGCCTGCGTGTGCTGCTCTCGCCAGCCACCAGGATGATCGTTCGCAATCTTGACCGGCGCCGGATGCGAGTCTTCCTGTCGTCCCTCGCCGTCGCATTCTCGGTCGCCATCCTCGTCATTGCGTGGTATCGCATCGACGCAGTGAATCAAATGGCCGACGTACAGTTCCACCATCTCCAACTCGAAGACGTCACTGTCAACTTCCATGAGCCGCGCCCGAGCTCCGTAGTACACGCCATCGCGCACTTGCCGGGCGTGCTCCGCGTAGAGCCGTTCCGCAGCGCTCCCGTGCGCATCCGGTTCGGCCACCGCTCCCGGCTCACTGCCATCTCGGGTCTCGTGCGTGACGGCCAGCTTCGTCATCCGCACGATAGTGCGTTGCGGCCCATCGAACTTCCGCCCGAAGGCCTGTTGCTCAATAGCCGCCTCGCCGAAATCTTGGGCGCGAAGCCGGGAGATCTCGTCACAGTCGAAGTGCTCGAAGGGAGCCGCCGGAAAGGCCGCATCCCGGTGACCTCGGTATCCGATGAGCCGGTGGGCTTGAACGCGTACATGGACACGAGCGCGCTGGCGCGCTTCCTGCGTGAGGGGCAAACCGTCTCGGGGGTTTTTCTCACCGTCGATCCCACGCTCGCGCCGGCTCTCTACGCGAAGCTCAAGCGCACGCCGGCCGTCAGTGGCGTGGCCGTGCGTGAGGTGATGCTGGCCAGTTTCTGGAAGACCATCGGCGAGTCGATCAACTCCACCACGGCGGTGCTGGTGGTGTTCGCCTGCGTCATCGCATTCGGCATTGTCTACAACGGCGCCCGGATCGCGCTATCGGAACGGGGCAACGAACTGGCGGCTCTCAGAGTGCTCGGCTTCACCAAGGGCGAGATCGGCCGCATTCTGCTCGGTGAGCAGGCCCTGCTCACGTTGGTGGCGGTGCCCGGCGGGTTCGCCTTGGGCTACGGCCTGTCTTGGTGGGTGGCCACCACGCACTCGCCTGACCTGCTGCGCCTTCCATTCGTCGTCAATCCGGCAACCTACACGCTTTCGGCGCTAGTGGTGTTGCTGGCCGCGCTGGCCTCGGGCCTCCTGGTGGCGCGGCGATTGCAACGAATGGATTTGACGGCGGTGTTGAAATCACGGGAGTGAACCATGAATCGCAAGCACGTGCTTCGCATAGCCAAACGCGGTGGCGCCATCGTGTTGCTAGCGGCCGCCGGCGGGTTGGTTGTCTATGCGTTCCGGCCGCGGCCGGTGGAGGTGGAGACCGCGATCGCCCGGCGCGGACCGCTCCAGGTCACCATTGACGAAGACGGCAAAACGCGCGCCCATGACCGCTTCACCTTGGCCGCGCCCGTCAGCGGAATCCTCTCGCGGATCGAACTGCACGAAGGCGATCGTGTGGCCCGCGACGCGGTGATTGCCACGGTCCGGCCGCTACCCGTCGATTCGCGCGAGGAAGCCGAGATCCGCGCCCGGATCGCATCGCTCGAAGCGTTGGAGCGCGAAGCCGTGCAACAGGCTGGCCGCGTCAACACCTCCCACCAACAAGCGCTGCGAGATTTGGCTCGCGCACAGACCTTGGCCGGGCACGGCGACATTCCACGCGAACGCGCGGAAGAGGCGCAAAGCAAAGCGACGGCCCTTGCCCAGGAGTTGGAAGCCGCGCGCCAACGCGTTACTTCCGCTGGAGCCGAAGTGGCCCGCGCCAAGGCTGGGTTGCTGTCACTGGCTGGCCAGCGCGGAGACGCCCGGGCTGCGCTCGTCCGCGCGCCCATCGAGTGTCGCGTGCTGCGGATTCTCGAAGCCAGTGAACGCGCTGTCGCCGCCGGAACGCCGCTGCTGACTCTCAGCAATCCGGCGAAGATCGAGATCGTGGCCGATCTTTTGTCCACCGATGCGGTCAAGGTGAAGCCCGGCGCTCCGGTAACCGTGCTGAATTGGGGTGGTCCTGGAACCCTGCGAGCTCGCGTGCGCAACGTGGAACCCTTCGGCTTCACCAAGGTCTCGGCGCTCGGAATCGAAGAGCAACGAGTCAACGTCATCGCGGACTTCCTCGATCCCCCCACCGGCCTGGGAGACGGTTACAGTCTCGACGTGAGCATCACTATCTGGGAGAGTTCCGATGTGCTGAAGGTGCCGGCAAGCGCGCTGTTCCGTTCGGGCGAGGGTTGGGGCGCGTTCGTCGCCAGTGGGGGATTTGCCCATGCCAGGCAGGTCGAAGTGGGGCGCCGAAACGCGCTCGAAGCGGAGGTCACGAAGGGGATCGCGCCGGGTGAGCATGTGCTGGTGCATCCGTCGAACGACATCCGCGAGGGGCTCCGCATCGCGGCCAACCGAACCGCGACACGGTAGTGGAGCCCGCTGAAGATTAGGCGCGAGGCGTTGTCGCTGCACGGATGGCGCAAAGCGGAAGTCGCGAAGGGGATCGCCGGGCGAGCACCCCGCTGACGCATCCGTCCAACGACATCCGCGGCGAGCCCTCCCGAAGACTTCGCGCGTGCCGCCCGAGCCGTGCGTCGAGACACGTCGAGATCCGCGGCCGCCCGCAGCGTGTCGCCGCGAGGATGCCCAAACGTCCGGCATAGGTGGGAATCGAAGGATCGAGCGCAATCTCCATCGAGAAGTACGCCACCTGATGCGCGAGCGAACCGTTCATGCTTTTTCTAATTGCACGCCGGATACCCGCCCCTTCTCGCGAAGCCAAGTGCTGGCCTGCCGGACGCAGCCGGCCACGGGTGCGCCGGTGTCGAGCCTGCACCACGCCTGCCCGGCGGCGGGTTCCTGCATCCGCTGCCGCGCATAGATCTGCCAGGTGGCATCCGAGTTCCCATCTCCGGAGGCCGCGCGGCTTGCCAGCCGATTCCTCACGGCTTGCGGTTCCAATACGCACTCGATCCAATTCACCCGCACAGCGCGCTGGCGTGCCAGTGCCGCTAATGCTTCACGCTGTGGTTGTTCCAGGAACGTGCCATCCAGCACGGCGCCGCTGCCTTCCGCCAACAGCGTATCCGCGCGCTCGGTCAGGGTCCGGTAGACATGCTCGGTCACTTCCTTTCGATAGGCGCCTTCGCCGAACCGCGACGGCCCCTTCGCAGGACCCAGCAACTCCAGGCGCACGGCATCGGTCGAAAGCAGCCGGAACCCTGATTCATGCGCCAGCCCACGCGCGATGGTCGTCTTCCCGGTCCCCGAGCGCCCGCACACCACCACCATCGCCGGCGCAGGCGTCACCGCATAGCGCCGAGCCAGATCGAAGAAGTTCGTAGCGCGGCGTTGCGCCTCGGTCTTGTCCGCATCCGCGATGCCCTGTTGGCTGAGCCGGAAGCTCATCACCTTGCCACGCACCCAGGCCCGGTAGCAGAGATAGAGCGGCAGCACGCGCCACAATCCGGCGTCGCCCGAGTGATGAACGTAACGCTCGGTGGCGAAGTGCGCGAGGTCCGGGCGGCCAAGCGAATTGAGATCCATGGCAAGGAATGCGATCTCGGCGGCGACGTCACCGCAACGGAAGCGTTCATTGAACTCGATGCAATCGAAGAAGCAAACCTCGCCGTCCAGGCAGATGCTCTCGCAGCGGACATCGCCGTGCCCATCCACCACGTGCCCTTCCTCGATGCGACGCTCGAACAGCGGGCGATCCGCAGCGAGTCTTTCCTGCACCCACCTGCGAATCTGGTGGAACGCCTCGGGCTCGATCGTGCGGCCAACGTACGGCTCCGTCTGCCGGAAGTTCTCCTCCCAGTTGCGGGCGATCGTCTCCGGGCTGCCGTAGGCGTTGATTTCAGGGGAACGATCGGCGGCCCGGTGGAACTCCGCCAGTTTGCTCACCACGCGATCCACCATCGCCTCGGTCACCGCGCCACTGCGTACGAGCGCGTCGAGCATCCGGTTCGCCGGGAGCCGCCGCATCAGCACCCCGTAGTCGGAGACGGGCGCAGTTGCGCTCGACTGAATCGGAACCACTCCGAGGTAGAGGCGGGCGCACAAACGGCTGTTCAGCCGAACCTCCGCCTCGCAGGCCGCCTTTCGCTTTTCGAGCGTGGTGTAGTCGAGGAAGCCGTAGTCCACCGGCTTCTTCAGCTTCAGCACTCTTTCGGCGCCCAACACGACCACGGAGATGTGCGTCTCTTTCACCTCGAGAGGCTCTCCGCCCAGCACTCCGGGCAAAGGGCTGCCGCCGATCAGAAGTGCTTCATACACAAATCGAGTGGAGCAATCGTTCGGCCAAAACCGGTCCGCCGTGCTGCCGGCGAGGTATCGAACAGACAACGGCCTGCCGAATCAGAACTCGGGATAAATGTTGTGCGGGTTCCACACCATCCAACCCGAGGCCCCGAACTCCTCGCCGGCCCGAATCTGCTCGGCGATCTCCGGCCCGGAGAATTCGCGATGGTCAAAGGCATAGTCGCGAAACGCTTGCAGCCAGGGCCGGAACCGCAGTGGATTCGCGCTGGTCCGTTCCCGGGCGCGCTCGAGCGATCTCTGCACGATCTCGCGAGGATGATCGAGCGGTTCGCGGATTCCGGGAATCCCCGCATGGAACGCCGATGGATAGAGCATCGGAGACAAGTAGTCGACCAACGGCATGAGCCGCTCCAACTGCTGCCCGATGCCTGTGTCATTGGTGTTCCAACATACGTAGCCGAACACATCGGCCGACACGAAGACGTTGTAAGGAGCCAGACGGTTGCGAGCCTCGCGCAGGAACTCTTCGATCGCCTTCATGCGATTCTCGGCGGTGTCTGGCTTCGCGTAGACGAGATCCCGCCGGTCTGGGAACCGCACATAGTCGAACTGGATATCGTCGAAGCCGAGTTGCGCAGCTTCCTCGGCAAGGGCGATGTTGTACTCGCGCACGGAGGGTTGGAACGGATCGGTCCAGGCCAGGTCTTCATGGTCGAGCCATGGTTCGCCGGTTTTGGTCTTGATGGCGAGCGCTGGCTCGGCGTGGGCAACCAACGTGTCCTTGAACACAACGATCCGCCCGATGAGGTAATCACCCACGGCTCGGCGTTCGGCAACGAAGGCGGCGAGGTTCGGCATGGTGATCCGGCGTTGCGCACCGGCTGTGGATGCCAGAGCAACCTTGCTCGGATAGCCCACCAGACCGCGATCACCTTTGATGTCGATCACGAGAGCATTGAGTCCGGCTTTGCCCATGCGCGCGAGCGCCTGCTCCCGCAGTTGCGCGTCGCCCATGCCGAATGTGGAAAGGTACAGCGCCTTCACGCGGATGGGCACGAGTTCGACCGCGCCGGGAGGGACGGCGCCTTCGAAGCGGCGGTACCCCGGAGCTCGAATCATGACCTTGCCGCCGGCGGTGGTGACAGTGGCGTCGGGAATCGGCGCCTTGGATACGGAGTCGATCGCATACACGTGGCCCGCGGCGTCGAGGATGCGTTCGAACGCAGGCCCGGCGGAGTTGGGCGCCACGAATCGCGGAAGGCGAAACGCATCGTCGCCCGAGTGGATCGCGCGCGGCTCCACGGTGAAGGCGGCGGCGTAACCAGCTTGTTCGGCTTTGCGCTCGAGGAACTCATCATGGATACCGTATGGCCACGCGAGCACGGTGACCGGGCGCGCGAGCCGCTTCTCGAGAATCGAACGCGACGCGGAAAGCTGGTTTTCCACGAATCGCGCATAGCCACGGACGGACCTCGAGGAGCGTTCGTGGTTGAAGTCGGGGTGCCACAAGGTGTGCGATTGCACGTCGACGAGCCCGGTGGCGCGCATGGCATCGATCTGCTTCCAGGTGAGTGCATAGCCGGCTCGCGAGATGGCGGATGGGTAGAGGAACAGAGTGACGGGAACCCGGAGCCGTTGGATGATCGGGAACAGTGTGGTGAAGACCGAGGCGTGCCCGTCGTCGACCGTGATGGCCACGGCCGTCTTCTTCCTCTCGGCGAGCGCGGATGAGAGCGGCTGAATGGGAATATGGCGGGCGCGGATCGCCGCGATTTGCGCTTCGAACACCGCTGGATCGACGGTGGTGCTTCCTCGTATGGAACCGAATCGATGATAGGCAAGCACCAATGGCTCACCAGCCATAGAAGGAAGCAGCGCGAATAGGGCTAGCCAGAACATGGTCATCGTGTCGCGCAGAATCAGCGCGCATCAGCCTTCGCGAAGCAGGCCTCAGCCCGCGCGGGCCTTCGGAGCCGCGGCTCTTTCAGCCAAATACGCCACCAGCGAGTCGAGCGTTCGCACCCGTGCATAGTCGGCCTCTGGAATCTCCACGCCGGCGCTTTCCTGCAGCCCGATCAGAAAATTGAGGAAATCGAACGAATCGATTTCGGTGGCTTCGCGGAGGTTGGCTTGCCGGTCGATCTCTCGCGGGTCAATCTCAGGAGCGATCTTCCGCAGTGCGCCGAATACGGCAGCTTCGATGTCACTGGTGGTCATAGCTGCTCCGGTTTCTGCATTAGCTTGTCGAGAGAATCGAGGAAGCGCGCACCGCTGCGGCCATCCGAGGCTCGGTGGTCACCGGCTATGGTCGCCTTCAGAATGGGGCGAACGCCCAGCATTCCATCCACGGCCCACGGCCGGTCGATGATCTTGCCGAAACCAACCAGTGCGATCTGCGGTGGATAGATCACACCGTACACCGATTCCACGCCGAGGTCGCCGAGGTTGGTCACGGTGATCGTGGAATCGGTGAGGTCCGATGCGCGAAGCCGGCCGCCGCGGGCACGCACGATGCAATCGCGCAGGCTTTCCATGATCTGCTCGATCGACTTCTGCCTGGCGTCGTGAATCGCGGGAACGATGAGTCCGCCTTGCCGCAGCGCCACCGCCACGCCGAGATGGATCGCTTTCGACGGCTTCGGCTGTGCGTCGATCCAATAGCCGTTCAGTTCCGGCACTTCTTCCAGCGCACGCGACACTGCCTTTAGCAGCAGAGCGGCGGGAAGGATTCGTTCGACGAGCGGACGGCGCGCATTAGAGCTCTCGAGCCACGCGAGCGCGGCCTTCATGTCGATGCTCGTCTCGAGGTAATAGTGCGGGATCTCGCGATTGGAGCGCGCCATGGCTGCGGCGATGGCCTGCCGCATTCCGGAGATCGCGGCCGGTTCGAGCGCTGCAGCCGGAGCAGCGGCGGGCTCGGGCGGGTGTGCCTCTTTCGCCGCCGCGGCCGCCTCCACGTCATGCCGCTCGATGGCGCCCTCGGGTCCGGTACCGTGGATCGTGGCCAGATCGACGCCGAGTTCCTGCGCAAGCTTGCGAGCCAGAGGCGATGCTCGCATCTGCTCGGCGCGCGTGACGGGCGCCTGGGCGGCGCGGCCTGCGGCGGGGCCAGCCGATGCGATACGAGCGGAGCACCGTTCCCACCGGCAGCTTCTCTCCAGGCTTGGCGATGAGCTCTTCGATCACGCCGCTTTCGAAAACCTCGGCCTCGACATCCGCTTTGTCGGTGCCGATCACCGCGATGATGTCGCCGCGTTTGACCGTGTCCCCAGGCTTCACCATCCACTGCACCAGGACGCCGCTTTCCATGTCGGCGCCGAGACTCGGCATGCGATACTCACCCACGGCGCACCACTCCTTTCGCCGCGGCCACGATGGTGGCCGTCTGCGGGATCGCCGCATCTTCCAGATGCTTCGCGTAGGGGAGCGGAACCTCGGCGCTGCACAGCCGCGCCACCGGACCATCGAGTTCGTAGAACGCCTGTTCCATGATGCGCGCGGCGATCTCGGCCGAAATGCCGCCGCTGCGCCAGCCTTCGTCCACAATCAACGCGCGGTGCGTGCGCGACACGGAGCTCATGATCGTCTCGTCATCCAAGGGCCGTAGCGTTCGAAGATCAATGACCTCCACCGCGATTCCCTCGGCGGCGAGTTGCTCGGCGGCCTCGAGCGACTTCCAAAGACTGCCGCCATAGGTCAGCAGCGTCAGGTCAGTGCCTTCGCGATGAATCCGTGCCTTGGCGATATCCACGGGGCCGGCGTTCGCCGCCAACTCCCCATCGCGATTGTAGAGCAGGGCATTCTCGAAAATCAGAATGGGGTCGGGATCTTGCACCGCTCGCAGGATCATCCCGTAGCCGTCGTCCACCGTGGCGGGCGTCAGCACGCGGATTCCCGGAATGTGGCCGTACCAGCCTTCCAGGCTGTGCGAATGCTGCGCGGCCAGTTGGCGTCCGCCGCCGGTGGCCATGCGAATCACGATCGGAACATTGAATTGTCCGCCGGACATGTGCAGCAGCGTCGCGGCATTGTTCAGGATCTGGTCGAGCGCGAGCAGGCTGAAGTTGACCGTCATGATCTCGACGATCGGGCGCATGCCACCGAGCGCCGCTCCGATTCCCATTCCCACGAATGCCGACTCTGAAAGCGGAGTGTCGCGGATGCGGCCGGGTCCGAACTCGGCGAGCAGTCCCTTGCTGACGGCGAAGCAGCCGCCGTAGCGGCCCACGTCTTCGCCCATCAGGAACACGCGCGGATCGTCGCGCATGGCGCGGCGGATTCCTTCACGAATGGAGTCGCGAAAAGTCATGCGACCTCCGAATAGACGAATCGCGTGAGGTCGCTCGTGGGTTCGAGAGGTGCGGCGTCAGCAAAGGCGATCGCATCTTCCACTTCCGCGGCCACTGACTTCTCGATCTCCTCGAGGCCGGCTCCGGAAATCCGAGCGGCGAGCGCGGGAATGGGGTCGCGCTTCTTCCACTCTTCCACTTCGGCTTTGTCGCGATAGAGTTCCGGATCGTACATCGAGTGCGCCCGGAAACGATAGGTCCGGCACTCGAGTAAGTACGGACCCTTCCCCTCGCGCACCTGCGCCACCGCGGCGCGTGCCGCGTCCTCCACGGCGAGCACGTCCATGCCGTCCACGGCTCCAGCCGCGATGCCGTAGGCAGCGGCTTTCGAGGCGATGTCCATCACGGACTCGGTATAGTCGAGCCGCGTGCCCATCGCGTAGAGGTTGTTCTCACACAAGAAGAACACCGGCAGTTTCCACAGCGCGCAGAGATTCAGGGTCTCGTGGAACTCGCCCTCCGCCACGGCGCCATCGCCAAAGATGCAGCAAGTGACTCGGGCGCGATTCTGCATCTTGTCGGCGAGCGCCAGTCCACCAGCCAGCGGAAGCCCGCCCGCGACGATCGCGTTGCCACCGTAGAAACGCGTCTTCGCGTCGAACAGGTGCATCGAGCCGCCGCGACCCCGGCTGCAGCCTTCCATCTTGCCGAACATCTCGGCCATGATTGAGCGCGCGGTCATCCCGCGAGCCAGAGCGTGGCCGTGTTCGCGATACGTGGAAACGATGCAGTCTTCTTCCCGCAACGCCTCGAGCGCGCCTACCGCCACGGCTTCTTCACCGATGTAGAGGTGGAGAAATCCGCGGATCTTCTGGGCCGAATAGAGTTCGGCGCACTTCTCCTCGAATCGCCGGATCAGCAACATTTGGCGTAGAAGATGTTCCAGGTGGTGGTCGCTCATCCGGTTGCCTCCAGTGTGGAAAGGTCGCCTTCGGGGAGCCCGAGTTCCCGCGCCTTGAGCAGGCGCCGCATGATCTTGCCGCTGCGCGTGCGCGGCAAGTGCGACTGGAACTCGATCTCCTTGGGAGCTACCGCGACACCGAGCCGCTTTCTGCCGAAGCCGATGATGTCGAGCTTCAAGTCTTCGCTCGGCGTGTGCCCGGGTTTCAGCGCCACGAACGCCTTCACTACTTCGCCGATCACCGGATCCGGCTTGCCAATCACACCGGCCTCGGCCACGGCGGGATGCTCCATCAGCGCGCTCTCCACTTCGAACGGACCCACCATGTGTCCCGCTGTCTTGATGATGTCGTCGGCACGGCCCACGAAGGTGTAGTAGCCGTCGGCGTCGCGCTTGGCGAGGTCGCCAGTGATGTACCAGCCGCCCACGAAGCATTTCTTGTAGCGAGCCTCTTCGTGCAGGTAGGCGCGGAACATCGAAGGCCAGCCGGGGCGCAGCGCGAGTTCGCCTTCGACATCGGACTCTTCGATCGCCTCCACCGTGTCGCCTACGCGCCGCACGATCCCCGCTTCCACTCCCGGCAGCGGACGCCCCATCGAGCCCGGCCGGATCTCCATCGAGGCGAAGTTGGCGATCATGATGCCGCCGGTTTCGGTTTGCCACCAGTTGTCGTGGATCGGCAGCCCGAGCGCTTCCTGCCCCCAGACGACGCCGGCGGGATTCAGCGGCTCGCCGACGCTCGAGACAAAGCGGAGCTTCGACAAGTCGAACTGCTCGCGCGGCGATCCCGGCCGCCGCATCAGCATGCGGATCGCGGTGGGCGCCGTGTACCAGACCGTGACGCCTTGCTTGGCCAGGATGCCATACCAGCGTTCGGCGTCAAACTCCGCTTCGTCGACGATGCGTTGATGCGCCATGCAGCAGGGGCGCCGATGATTCCGTAAGAGGTCCCGGTGACCCAGCCGGGATCAGCCGTGCACCAGAAGATGTCGTCCGGATGCAGGTCGAGCGCGTATTTGCCGGTCATGTAGTGCATGAGCACGGCTTCGTGCACGTGCACCGCGCCCTTGGGCATTCCGGTGGTGCCGCTGGTGAAGTGGAGCAGCGCGGGATCTTCGGGAGCCGTCTGCGCGACCGGGAACTCCTCCGCGGCCGATGCCATCACACGGCCAAAGGAAAGGACGGTCGGGTCGAGATCGTCCACCGAGTCGGCGAGCAAGACGTGCGCCAGTTTCGGAAGCGTGGTCCGCAGCGCGGCTACGTTCTTGCGATACAGCCGCTCGGTGGTGATGAGGAGCTTGGCGTCTCCGCGCGACAGGCGTTGATGAATCGGCTCTGGACCGAACGCCGAAAACCGCGGACAGAACACGCTTCCGTTCTTCAGCGACCCGAGCGCGGCCACGTAGAGCGCGGGGATCCGGCCGGCCAGCGAGAACACGGCGTCGCCTTTACCGATGCCGAGCGAGCGCAGCACATTCGCGAACTGGTTCGTGCGCCGCTCGAGTTCGCTGTAGGTGACGTCGAGCGTGGAGCCGTCTTTGCCGAGAAAGCGAAAAGCGACGCGATCGCGAGCGGGACGGCCTGCGTGGCGAGTGACGGCGCTGTAGGCGATGTTGAGACCGCCCGAGGGGAGCTCCTCCACCTCCCCCCGGATCCGGTTCCAATCGAAGTGCGAGTAGGCCTCCCGGTAGTCCGCCAAGTTCGCGGGCGCCTTCGCCGGGGTCTTCGCGATTCTGGGCCAGTTCACGCCGTCACCTATTTCTGGATTGATTCCAGATACCTCGTCAGCTTCTGAATGCGAAGCTGGACTACCGTCTCCTCCTCTTCCCCAGGGCGGAACGCATCGCTCCACACGGGAATGTCCGCCGAGCCATGCGCGGCCGTGCCGGGCATCAAGCCGAGTACGCTCGCGATGAAGTCCGACGGGAACTTCCCGCCGTGAGTTCTGGTCAACGCCGTCAGGTCAGTGGGCGGAGCCTTCAGAGCCTGCGCCATCGGCCCGTGGCCATCGGCAGCTCCACCGTGGCAGACGGCGCAGTTGGCGCGATAGATCACGCCGCCCGCAGTGACTTCCGCGTCGGGGCCACTCGTTGCGGGCTGCTTCGGCTGCGGCTTGGGCTTCGCTGGCTTGGTGCTCTTGGGCTGCGGCTCCTGGATCGCTTCGAGAAAGCTCAGAAGGTTGTGCAGGCGCAATTGGGCCACCGGCTCCCCGGATTTCGACGACAGGAAAGCGTCGCCCCACACCGGCATCTCCTCGCTTCCATGGGCGGTGAGCGTCTCGGTGCGGCCGAGAATGGTCAAGAGCCGAACGGCTGGAAATTGCCCGCCGTTGCTCTTGGCGAGTGTGGTCAGGTTAGCGGGCGGGACTTTCATGGCCTTGGCGGCCGGTCCGTCACCTTTACAGCGCTCGCCGTGACAAGCTCCGCAGTAACGCAGATAGACTTGCGCGCCTTCGGCCGGAACCTTTGCCTGGGCCCACGCCAACGCGCCGATGAACGGAACTGCCCAACTGAGCTTCACTCTCGATGCTCCTACCCAGTGATTGAGCACGTTCCGCTCCAATCAAGAAGCCGCTCTCGAAGCATGGCTGCGGCGAAATCGGCCAAGCGGGCCGAGAGACCTGCGTCAAACGGCGCTCCGCATCGGGGCAAGCCTCTCACGGATTGCGGCGCGCCGGAGCTTCAATGCAGATGGCTCCGGGATTCCAGGCGCGCCAGAGCCGCTTCGGCGAGGACTGACGGCGGCTCATGGAAGTTCTCGAGGTTGGCGCAACCGTTTTCTCTCCTGGATCGGGCGGGCCGCTCCCTGGCGCCTCGGGCAGTTCCTGCAAACGCGCCGTGCGGCCGCCGGACAACATCCCGCTTCCACTATTGACCGCTCGAACGAGTTCTACCGGCAGTTCCTCGATTTGCGCATGGTCTACTCATGCGCCTATTTCGCGCGCCCCGGAGACTCGCTCGAAGCAGCGCAGGCGGCCAAGCTCGAACACATTTGCCGCAAGCTCCACGTGCAACCCGGCAAGCGCTTTCTCGATGCCAGCTGGGGGTGGGGAGCTCTCGTACTGCATGCCGCCAAGCGGCACGGCGCGATCGCCACGCTGCACGTTGAGCCTTCGCCAGCCGGAGTGGGCCGCGGAGGCAGTGGCGCGGTTCGGCTTGTCTTCCCCGTCGATCATCGAGTGCGGCTACCGCGACATTCATGGGCGCATCCTCCGTCGCCACCAGCAGCACACGCCGGCCCTCGCGCATCGCCTCGATCACGCCGCTTCAGTACTCGCGCGCCTGCGGCGAACGGGGGGCATGAAATCGATCGAAGCCCCGCTCTCCACAGCGTCGATTACGAGTTCGCACAACTGCGCGACCTCGCGTTCGGCTTGGTCCGAGGTCATGGAAGCGATGGTCATGCGCGCCGCAGTGCTTCGGCACGCTCGAGTAGCCGCGAAACATTTTCCTGCAATTGCGTGGTGAAGCGTCCGCGATCGGCGGCAGTCAAACCCACGCTCGGGATGGGCTCGCCCACCACCATCGAAATCGAGCCAGGGCGCAGCAGTGGCGCGCCCTTCGGCAGCACTTCGTCCGTGCCGGCGATCGCGACGGGCACTACCGGAACTCCGGTCTGAATCGCCAAATGCGCGGCTCCGGCCTTGAACGCCTGCATCGCACCTTCGCCGCGTGTTCCCTCGGCGAAGATCAACACGGAAGCGGTCTTGGCTCGCAGCAGGTCGGCCGCTTTGGCCAAGGCCCGCGCCGCTCCGCGCGCGTCTTCGCGTGGAACGCTGATGTGCCGTCCGCGGCGGAGATGCCCGCCGATGATCGGCACTTTCATCAGAGACTCCTTGGCGAGGAAGCGAAAGATCGTGGGCAGGTAGGTGGTGGTGAACGGCGTGTCGGCCAGGCTGAGGTGATTGGAGACGTATATATAGGTCCCGTGCGGGTCAAGCCGGTCAGTGCCTTCGATGCGGATCCGAATGCCCGCCGTGTTCAGCAACCACCACGACCAAACCCGCGCCACGCGATGCGTCAGGCTGCCGTCTCGGTCAAACGGCCAAGCCACCACGCCGAAGAACCAGAACCCCGTGAAGGCGCTGGCCGAAAGCGGAGGCGTGATGATGTAGGTGCGCAGGAATTGATAGAGGGTCACAGAATCGACTTGGCTTCTCCCACCAGATATAGCGAACCAGTGATGAACACGGCATCCTGGGGCGATGCTTCGGCGCGCACGATGGCGAGCGCATCGGCCAGCCGCGGCGCCGTTCGCACGGCCCGGTGCGTGAACAACTCGGCGAGCGCCTCCGGCCGCAGGGCACGCGGCGAATCCACCGCGGTCAAGATCACTTCCGAAGCCACGGGACTCAGCATCTCGCCGATCTCATCGACGGCTTTGTCGCGCATGGCGGCATAGATGATCCAGACTTTGCGGCCGGCGTAGAAATCTCGGATGTAGTCGGCCAGCGCCCCGACGCCCGCGGGGTTGTGCGCTCCATCGAGGATGATCTCCGGATGTTCGGCCACTCGCTCCAGGCGGCCCGGCCATCGCGCTTGCGCCATCCCTTCCACGGGACATCCCAGCCGATACAGCGCGATCGCCGCAACCAGCGCGTTGATTGCCTGATGCTCGCCGGCGAGCGCACACCGCACATCGAGCACCGCACTGCCGCGGGCCGCGCGAAAGCTGCATCCGCGCGCATCGATGAGGAAGCTGCCGCCTTCCCAGTTCGATGCGAGTTCGAGCGGTGCGCCTACTTGCTGGGCAACCTGGAAGATCCGCTCCATCGCTTGACGCCGCTGTGGACCGATCACGGCCGGCACGCCGAGTTTCAGGATCCCGGCCTTCTCGCCGGCGATCGACTCGATGCTCGAGCCGAGCCAAGCCTCGTGATCATAGTCGATGGGCGTGATGACGCAGAGGTTCGGGCGGAGCACGTTCGTGGCGTCGAGCCTGCCGCCCAACCCGACCTCCACCACGGCGATCTCGACGCCGAGTTCGCGAAACAGCAAGCAGCCCATCGCGGTGACGGTCTCGAAGTAAGTGGGATGGGCCTCGATCTCACCCGTGGCCAGCAACTTCTCGGCCACTGCGTGCACGCTCACGAACGCATCGGTGAATTGCTCTTCTGTGACCGCGACTCCATTGACGCGGATGCGCTCGGTGGGCTCCACCAGATGGGGCGACGTGTAGAGTCCGGTGCGATGCCCGGCGGCGCGGAGCCCGGCTTCGATCATGGCGCAGGTGGAACCCTTTCCATTGGTTCCGGCCACATGCACCGATCGGAACGATCGCTCTGGGTGGCCCAGTTCGGCGAGCACGCGGGAAACCGTTTCGAGGCCGAACTTGATCGTCTTCACCTCGTTGCCGAGGGAATAAAGGTAGCGCACGGAGTCCGGATAGGCGATCACGCGGTACACCTCCGGAACCACCAGCGCGCGCCGGCGATCAGGGCCAGCGATCCGCCGGCGAGTTTTGTTTCAAACAAGAGCGCCGATTCTGTTCCCGCGGGCGGCACCAGCGAAAACGCGATCGCCACCAGCGTGACGAACAGTCCGCACGCGGCCGGCAAGCGCAGCCCCTGCCTCCATCCGGCCAGGAACAGGTAGACGAACGGGATGAAATAGGTGATGACGGTGAAATCCACCAGCACCTGGTACCCGGTCTGGAACGTGTCGCCCAACTGCATGATGACGAGCAGCGCGCCGCACACCAGCCCCTGGATCAAGAGCGCCCGGCGGAGTTCGGCGAAAGAGAGCGGCAGGAACCGGTCCATGCCGAGGACGACGGGGAGGCGGCTCGTACCCGTCATCCAGGCGCCCACTTGCCCGATCACGCCCACCGTGACCAGCGCGCCGAGCCCCACCGTCAACCCAGGCAGGGGAACGGACGCGGCGGCCTGGGTGAGCCCGGTGACGACGTCGATCTCCGCCGCCGGAAGCAGCCCGAGCATCGCTACGGTTCCGCCGACGTAGAAGAGCGCTATGGCCGCGCCGCTCATCCACGCCGCGGTTCTCACGGTGCGGGCCGCGTCTTCGATTTCTCCGCTCAAGATGGACCCGAGTTCCAGGCCCCCGAACGCGAAGGCGATCTGGGGCCAGAAGTTCAGCCGCTCCCAGTCAAGCCGGGGGATCAGATCCATGCGGTTGGCCCCTCCCCTGGCATACCACGCCCACACCCCACAAATGATTAAAACAACTCCGGTCAGATACGTCGCGGCCCCACCCACTACTCCGATCCACTTACCGGTTCCCAGGCCGCGCCGGTTGGCCTCGGTGATCGCGGCCAGAATCGCCAGCGACACAGGAACCACGAACGCCCGCTCATGCGACCACCCTTGGCGCCCGAACACATAGGCGCCCATGGAGACTCCGGCGACCACGAGGGCCGGAAAGTAAAAGAGGTTGTTTACCCAGTAGCTGGTTCCGCACAGGAAGCCGTGCCACTCGCCGAACGCCTGCTTGGTCCAATGATAGATACCGCCCTCCACCGGATCAGCCTCGTTGAGCCGCGCCACCACCAAAGCGCAGGGCACGAAGAACAGCGCCGCTGCGGAGATCCACAACGCGACGGAGCCCGGCCCGATGTGCGCGGCGGCCGCCAACCAGCGGATTCCCACCACGGCGGCGATATTGAAGAGCACCAGATCCCGCAGGCGCAGCGTCTGGCGAGGCTCTGACATCGGAACTCCGCTATGGTAGCATCGCCGGTACTGCCAGCCGGAAAGTACCCAGGATTCAGCCGCTTGGGGTACCTGAGGCTCCTGCCGGTGGCCGGATTTTGTCTTACAATGATGAGACTCGCTGAACCGGCCCTGGCCAGCGAAACAATCGAGAGAGCGGATGGAAGAATCCAAGAGAGTACAGATTCAGCATCAAAGTGAGTGCTGCAACGGTCTCGTAAGCGGCGTAAGCTGCCCTGCAAAGGAACAGACCTGGGCTGGCCTCGTCCGCGACATGGCGGCTGGCAGAGCAGGAAGCTCTCTCTCGCCTGTACGACGAGACCAGCAGCGTGGTTTATGGCTTGGCATTGCGGATTTTGCGCAATCCGGCCGATGCGGAAGAAGCTGTGCTGGACGCATATACGAGAGCCTGGAAACAGGCCCCCAATTTCGATCCCGGCCGCGCAGGGGTGATGACGTGGCTGGTGATGATGACCCGAAGCATCTCCATTGACCGGCTGCGTTCGCAAGCCAACCGGGCTTCGAAGACCGAGACGCTCGACGAGCCGCAGCGCCAGGAAGCCTCGCCCGATCCCGGACCGGAATTCAGCGCCGTATTCGGCCAGCAACGGGAGCGGATCCAAGCGGCGATGGCGCAACTTTCCGCCGAGCAGCGGCAAGTGATCGAACTCGCGTTTTTCGAAGGGCTGAGTCATTCGGAATTGGCCGATCGATTGGGGATTCCGTTGGGTACGGTGAAGACCCGGGTCCGGTTGGGCCTGGGCAAATTGAGAAGTCTACTGGAGGAACTGGCGTGAGCGGCCGCCTGGACAAACCCGGCCTGTGCGAGCAAGCAATGCTGCTCGCGTTGGGGTTGGGGCGAGGCGAGGACTACCCGCTCGCGCAACTCGCCGAGCAGGGTGTGGAGGCCGCGCGCCAGGAGATCGCCCGCGCAGAAGAACTGGCAGCAGAGCTCGCGTTCGCACCTCCGCCGGCCGCGCCGCCGGCTTCGCTCAAAGATCGGTTGATGGCTCGCGTGGCGCCTCATCACGAGCATGGCCTGGGAGCGATTCGCAAAGACGAGGGCGTGTGGCGGCAAAGCAAGGCGTCGCCTGGAGTGAGCTTCAAGGTGCTCTATCGCGACAACAAGGCGAACCTGGTGACGCAGTTGGTGCGGATGGCGCCGGGGGCGAAGTTTCCGGCTCACCTGCACGGCGGCGACGAGCAGTGCCTCATTATCGAAGGCGATCTGCGGCACAACGGGCACGTCTACACGGCGGGCGATTTCACTTGGGCCGAGGCCGAGACGGTGGATCCGGAACTTCACACGGTGGACGGCAATCTGCTGCTGATCATTGGCTCACCGGGCACGAAATTCATTTCGCAGTAACGAAATCCGAACCCGGCCGGGGCGCGTATTGTTCGTCATGAGGATCCTCTCGCTGGCGATCATGTGCGCGCTTGCACTCGCGGCTTCGAACCACCGCGAGGCGCCGATCACCGCTTTGGGCTCCGGTGACGCGCTGGTTGCGCTCGTCACCTATTCCGGCAATCGCGCCACGCTGGTGGTCTGTGCGGATCCGGCCTTGTCTCCCGCCAAGGCGGCTACGTTCGATGCTTCGCGAATCTACGAGGCCAAGCTGGATGACAACGGGGACTCGCGCGAGGAGATCGCCTTCCGCGTGCGGTTCCTAGCGGCGGCGCGAAGGTACGAAGTGCGGATGGTTCGCGGCGGCGTGGTGACGGAGTTGCATCCGGCGGGAGGCTTGGAAACCGGAGCGGTGCAGGCGCTGGGGCAGGGGATGAAGGCGTACGCGGGGTTGGCTGCCGATCCATCGCAGGTGAGTCTCGTGAAGATGCAGGCTACGGGTGATGGCGTGAGCGTGATCGCGATCGAGTTCCCTGTGGATCTGCTGCCGCATGCGCGCTCGCGGCGCCCGGCTGAGCTCGAGGCTTCGGTACAAGTGACCGCCGCTGCGGCGCGTGCGAATTCTGCTTCGGCGAGAGCACCGCGCTGAAGTGCTGGCGCGATGGCACCCCGCTGTTTTCGCCTCGGGCCTGACGAACTTTTCCGCCCATCTGTTGCCCCGTCAGCCGGCGCGCGGCGAACATTCCCGATCGTGGCGATTGCAGTGAGCCGTCTCGTGAACTCGGTGCACAGTGCAAAACCATTTCAGGCGCTTCGTGCGTACATCCTTTCATGCGGGGAAGGTTTCTTTTCGTTTTGGCCCTCGGATGCGCTTGTGCCGCGCCGGCTCTTCGTGAGATCGGCAACGCTGCCAGCTTCGGCCGGGTCGGCACGCCTGCGTGGGGCGCCGCACCGGGCTCTTTGGTCACGGTCCGCGGCGAGGGCCTCGGGCCGCCTGATCCCGTGATTGCCACCGGCTACCCAGCTCCCGCCGAATTGGGCGAAACCAAGGTGCAAGTCACTGTCGGATCGCAAACGCTCGCCGCTTTTCCGGTCTCCGTTTCCGCGCGCGAAGTGACCTTCGCGCTCTCGTCGCAAACCCGCACCGGCGACGCGTTGGTTCGAGTCACCTACCGTGGCGAGACCAGCCCTCCGCTTGCTTTCGTTATTTCCCCGCGCAGCCCGGGGCTGTTCACCGCCAATGGCCAGGGTCGAGGGCCAGCAGAGGCTTGGATCGAATCAGAAGGCGAACGGATCTCTTTGACGCTGGTAAAACCGGCGCGCCCCGGCCAGACCGTCACCGTGCACGGTACCGGATTTGGAGCTGTGGAGGGCGGAGAAGACGGGGCATCGCGGCCTACCGCCAGCCTGGCGGGTGGGGTGCAGATCTTCGCCGGAAAGCAATCGCTCGAAATCGTCTCGATCAGCCGCGCCGCGTGCTGCCCGGGCACCGACGAGATCGTCTTCAAAGCCCCATCGGGCGTGGAAGGTTGCTACGTGCCTATCGTCGCCTGGATCCCGAACGGCTTGGACGGCCGCGTTTTCGGACAAAACCAAGCCGTGAGCAATGTAGCCACTATCGCGGTCAGCGCCGATGGCACGGCTTGCGCCGATCCCTTGGGCCTCGGCGGCGAAGACCTCGCGCGGCTCTCTCTGATGGAACAACCGAAGATGGCCGCGCTGGTGCTCGGGCGCACCTTTTCGGCAACCGACGTCGGCCCGGACCCGCCGGGCCAAGACGCGGCCGTGGCCCGATTCGACACCACCTCGGGCCTCTCGCTTCTGCGCGCTTCCGGCATCTACGGCTTGCCTGCACCGGGTACCTGCATCGGGTATCCGTATGATACCCGGGCCGAAGCCGTTCCGCTCGCCTCTCGCGGATCCGCACTCGACGCCGGCGCGGAACTGACCGTCAGCGGGCCCAACGGCTCCGCGGTGTTGGCTCGGCGAGACGATGGCTCCTACACCGGCGCATCGAAGAAGGGCTTCTACGCACCGGGAACGTACACCATCGCGAACGGCAACGGTGGTGCGGACGTTCCCGCATTCAGCGCGGCCATCTCCGCACCCGCGCCGGTCACATGGACGAACAAGTCTCACGCCAACCCCACTGCCCGCTTCGGCGTGGTGCGCGTCGATTGGGAGGGCGGCGAGCCAGGCGGATACGTAATGCTGTTTTCGATGGTTCAGAATGCGGTGGCCAGCGTGTACGGCGTATGCACCGAGCGCGCGGAGGCCCGCACGTTCACGATGCCCAGTTACGAGCCATACACGCTCCCCATCGAGCGGCGCGACCTCGGCGGCCTACCCGCCATCATCGGCTTCGGATCAATCGACGCGCGCCGGTTCGAAGCCACTGGGATCGATTTCGGTGTCGCTGCGTTCGCCTCGCTCGATGCGTTCTTCAGCCCGTAGCGCGGCGGTCGCGGGATCTTCGTGACAAGCCTTCGCAATCGGCCAAGTCGAACTCGAGGTGGAACGTCTTGCCGGCAGCCTTCCCTTCGGCCCCGGCAGTGAACGTGCAATCGAGCGCTGCGCCGTGCCCCTCCAATTCCATGGTCAGCGCAAGCGCGGAGGGCGCCGGGTTGCTGATGGGCCGGAGTGGCACCCGTATCTGAAAGCCGGGATTGACCGGTGCAGTGCGTTCTGATCGGCGGCGGCAGTTCGGACCTTGCTGTGACTCCATTGTCTCCTTCGGAGCACCGGGTTCTGGCCGAAGTCTCGTGGGCGGAGCGCAGTTGGAAGCTGCGCGAATCTTCCGATGTGACATCCTGTTCGTCCATCACGACGCTGAAAGGGAGCCCCCTGAAGTTCGGCGAAAGGATGTCGAATCCACACTCGCGACGTGCTCAGAGGTTCGGTACGCATGACCGAAGCGTAGTGGCTGATCGATGAAGCGGGAATCTACGGGATGCCGGCAACGCGAATGGCCTTACGAAATCGCAATGTGATCACGCACTCGTGAAAGCTTGTGAACTGGGCCGAATTGATCGAAGATTTTACGCCGCTTCGCCGCCGCGAAGCGTTCCGTGCACTCGAGCGTGGTCCTGCAGGACGCAGTGCGAAGCCTACAATAGAGGCTCATCGACATGCCTGACCGCCGACAGTTCCTCAAAGCTGCCGCTGCCACCTGCTGGACCAGCGCCATTCCCGCATCGGCCGCCGAAGATTGGTTTGACCGGCCGATGCGATGGTCGCAGCTCACGCTCGTCGAGGACGATCCCGGCAAATTCGACCTCGCCTTCTGGCTCGAGTATTTCCGGCGCATTCGTTCCGATGCGGCATGCTTGAGCGCCGGCGGCGTGGTCGCCTATTACCCGACGAAGATCCCGCTGCACCATCGCAGCCAATGGCTCGGCGCCTCGGATCCGTTCGGCGACTTGGTCAAGGGATGCCGCAAGCTCGGCATGGTGGTGATCGCTCGCACCGATCCGCACGCGATCCATCAGGATGCCGCCGATGCTCACCCCGAGTGGATCGCGGCCGATGCCAGTGGCAAGCCGCGCCGCCACGAGTCTGATCCTTCGCTGTGGATCACGTGCGCACTCGGCCCCTACAACTTCGAATTCCTCACTGACGTGCATCGCGAGATCATGTCGATGTACCGAGTGGATGGGATCTTTACCAACCGCTGGTCGGGCTCGGGGATGTGTTACTGCGCCAGTTGCGCCAAGCTGTTTCGCGAGTCGAGCGGCATGGAGCTGCCGCGTACGAACAATCCGCTCGATCCGGCCCGCCGCGCGCATATCCTTTGGCGCGAGAAGCGATTGTTCGAGTTGTGGCGGCTATGGGATGGCGAGATCCGCAAGATCAATCCCGGCGCACGTTACATCGCCAACGCTGGCGGAGGCGCGCTGTCCAATCTCGACATGAAGACGATCGGTGAGATGGCGCCCACACTCTTCGCCGATCGGCAAGCACGTCGTGGCGTGGCCGCGCCGTGGGAGAACGGAAAGAACGGCAAGGAGTATCGAGCCACGCTCGGACGCAAAGCGATCGTGGGCATCTTCAGTGTCGGCGTGGAAGAGCCTTATCGCTGGAAGGACTCGGTGCAAAGCGATGCCGAGATCCGCATTTGGGTGGCCGAAGGCCTCGCCAACGGTTTGCGGCCCTGGTACACGAAGTTCGCCGGCGTGCTGCACGACAAGCGCTGGTTGAAGGTCGTCGAGGACATGTACGTCTGGCAGCAGCGCTGGGAACGCTACCTGCGCAACGAAGAGCCGGTGGCGCGCGTCGCGATGGTCTACTCGCAACAGACGGCGACATATTACGGCGGTGGCCGAGCCCACGAGAAGGTGGAGGACCACACGCTCGGCTTCTACCAGGCATTGATCGAGGCGCGGATCCCGTTCGAGATGGTCCATGACCGCATGCTCGACGCGGCGAATCTCGCGCGCTACAAGGTTCTGGTGCTGCCGAACATCGCGGCCCTATCCGATGCGCAGTGCACGCAATTGCGGGATTTTGTTTCGCGCGGCGGATCGATCGTGGCCACGCACGAGACCTCGCTTTACGACGAATGGGGACAGCGCCAGCCCGACTTCGGCTTGGCCTCGTTGTTCGGAGTGCGTTATGACGGCAAGGTGGAAGGTCCGATGAAGAACGCGTACCTTCGCCTGGAACACGAGTCCAACCGTGGTCACGCGCTGCTGCGCGGGTTGGAAGACGCCGGCCGGATCATTCACGGCACGCGACGCGTTACGGTCAAACCCGTTGAATCAATGCCGAATCCCCCGGTGACGCTGATTCCGTCGTATCCGGATCTACCGATGGAAATGGTGTACCCTCGCGTTCCGAAGACCGATATCGCAGAAGTCTATCTACGGCAACACGGCCAGGGTCGCGTGGTGTTTCTTCCGTGGGATATCGACCGGACCTTCTGGGAAGTGCTCGCGCCCGATCACGGGAAGCTCCTGCGCAATGCCGTGGAGTGGGCGCTCGCCGAGCCGCATCCGGTCACCGTCACGGGACCGGGGATCGTGGACGTGACGGTGTGGAAACAGAAGTCGTCGATGACCGTGCACCTGGTGAACCTCACCAATCCGATGATGATGAAGGGGCCGTTCCGCGAGTTGATCCCGCTGGCGGCACAGCAGGTGAAACTCCGGTTGCCCTCGGGCGCGAAGCCCAGGAAGGTTCACCTGCTCTCCGCTGATCGAGCAGCGCGCCACTCCTTATCTGGCGGCGTACTCGACGTTTCGGTGCCGGGGATTCTCGATCACGAAGTCGTGGCGATCGACCTCTGAATCCAGGAACCACTCCCACGCCGTGCGCACTTCCACGCGGCCTTTGGCAAGAGCCGTGTAGTCGGGGACATCGGCCGCCTCGAGCGTGAGCAACAGCCGGTGCGCCCCGCGATGCTCCCGGCTGGCGTCTTCGAATGCGCGCATTTCGCGGTCGAACACGCCACCGCCGAGACTGGCAGCCACCTGAACCAGAGTGGCTTTTCCGCCACCCGGCGGTTCCACCATGAAGTCGACTTCGAAGCCACCCGGCGTCGGAACGTAGCCGAGCCTGTAGCCGCGCCGCTCGAACTCGATCATTACAGCGTTCTCGAGTGCCTGCCCGATGTTCGCCTTGGCCGTACGGTCGAAGACGGGGATGAGCCCCGGATCGATGGGATAGATCTTCCTCGGATTCGACTGCCTCCTCTTCTGCGACGCCGAAGCGAGTTCAACGATGCGGACCAGGAAGGCGTCTTCCAGGTGCGAGAGCAGCGCGTAGAGAGTGTCCTTGGAGATCGTCATTCCTTGTGAGCGCATCTCCTGGTAGACCTTGTGCAGGCTGAACAGCCCGCCAGGCGAGCCGAGGACACGGCGCACCAGCCAGCGGAGCGCCTGCGCGTTGCTCACGGCGTGACGCTCTATGATGTCGCGGAGGATGCAGGTGTCGACATATCCGGAGAGCAGACCGATCCGGTCTCGTGGGTCGAGTTGCTGTGCTTCGGGAAAGCCGCCTATCTCGAGATAGTCGAGGAAGGCCCGGGCCAGCCAGGAGCGGTCGTTCTTGGGTACGAATTTCGGATCTGACGGGACCTTCGTGCCAAGGTGGCGGAGGCGCTCGCGGAAGCTGAACGGAAAGATGACCGTCTCGGTAGCGCGGCCTCGAAGCGACGTTGCGACTTCGCGGCTCAGCATCCGCGCCGATGAACCGCTGACGAAAACCTCGATCTTTTCCGAGTCGAGGATACGGCGGATGAAGGTCTCCCAACCGCGGACCAGTTGGATCTCGTCGAAGAAGAAAGAGACCGTCTGCTTGTCCCGGTACTGCGGGCGTTGCGTGAAGTACTCGTCGAGTACGTAGCCGAGGTGCACGGCTTCGAGTGAGGCAAGCCGCTCGTCTTCGAAGTTGAGATAGACGAGTGCGTCCCGAGGGACATCTTTCTTGATGCGCTCCTTCATGCACTGGAACAGGAACCATGTCTTGCCAGAGCGGCGCATTCCTATGACGGCGTGCGCTTTGCGTGGAATGGCCGGCAGTCGAACGTCGCGAGACGTGGATTCCGGTATCGGCGCGGCGAGGGAGTCGGCTATCTTTTGCCGCAGGACGGACCGAACATCTGTACTTTCCACAAGGACAGGTTAGCACAAATCTGTCCTTTTTAAAAGGACAGGTTTAGCCAAATCTATCCTTCCAGAAAGGACAGGTTCAAAGCCATGCCCGCCCGGGAATCCTCTCGTGTAGAATCGGAGCTTGCACTTGAAGTGGCTTGCTCCATCGCTATGTTGCGCCGTTTTGGGCGCTGCTCCCGAGATCGTTCTTCGTCCGGACCTGCCTTCGGGCGAAGAATGGTACACGCCTCCCGCAGACAATCCACATGTCAAAAGCGCAGCCGAGAAGTGGGTTCGCAAAGTGCAACGGCCCGTGCTCGAGGTGTATCCGGCGGCGGCTCCGAACGGAGCGGCAGTGGTGGTGGCGCCTGGAGGCGGATTCAGCATCTTGGCGATCGAGCACGAAGGCCGTGATGTGGCGCGTTGGTGGAACGCGCGCGGTGTGACCGCGTTCGTGCTGCGATATCGCTGTGGGTTGGAGTCACGCGAAGCGAGCCAGAAGGCGGCGATCGAAGACGGCTTGCTCGCGGTCGGGACTGTGCGCCAGCGCGCCGCCGAATGGCGGGTCGATCCGAAGAGAATCGGCGTGATGGGATTCTCCGCTGGCGGATATCTCGCCATCGGCGCGGCAACCGGCTATTCACAGGGCAACCGGCCTGACTTCGCGATTCCGATTTACGCGGTAGCGCCCGCGGGCTATGAAACTCCCGAAGATGCGCCGCCGATCTTCACGGCCGTTGCGTACGTACGATGACAATGTCCGGATGACTTCGACTGCCACTGCCCTGGTGGACAGCTGGAAGAAGAGATCGCGGTAGAAATCGAACTGCACGTGTTCGCCGACGGGGGACATGGTTTCAGCATGAACAAGAAGGAGCAAATCCTGCGACGTTTGGACCGACCTGCTCGACGCTTGGATGAGGCGCTCAGGGCTCTACGAACGTAAGTGACCGGCTTCGCCCGCAGGGCGAGCGAGCAACCGCCGGAAGACGATCAGGTGCCCGAACCACGCCGTCTGCACGAGAAACACAGGTAGCCACGTGTAAGGAAAGCGGCCGACGAAGATGTTCGCTGGCTCGTTGAAGAAGCGCCGCATCGGAGTGGGCATTGAAAGAATCGCAATCGTAACAATGTTCACGAGTAGCGCCGTGCCGAGCAAGTTCCAGCACAATAGCATCGGACGCGAAAGCTTTCCTCGCCGGGCGAGCCAACAGGCGGCGCCGGCGAGAATGCCCGTCAGCACGTCCCAATTGCGGCCTTCGAACGTCATCTGTACCGGCACGAATCCATCGCGATAGCCGAGCCAGAGAAAAATCTCCACGGCGATCCGGAACATGTGGAGCCCAGTGAGCCATTCGAGAGGCGCGCGGGCAAGCGATCCGCCCCACGGCGAAAGAGCGAACACCGTGGTGATGACGGTCGTGATGGCGACCATGCGGGGCAACGGCGGCACGGGCTTCGAGAAATCGGTGAGGAGCCCCGACCCAGCGATCACCCCCGAAAGAACCAGCCACGCCGAGAGCATCCCGGCGACAGGCACCCAAGCAGCCTGCGCCACGCGCTGACACATCCAAACGAAGGCCACCAGCGTACCCGCAACAGTGAGCAGGAAAAATGTTTGCGTCAATCGATCATTATAGAAGTGTGAACCGCAGGCAATTCATTGGCACGGCAACCGCGCTCGCCGCCCAGCAGGCTCCCCGCAAGCCGAACTTCGTGATCATCGTGACCGACGATCAGGGCGCCCACGACCTCGGCTGCTACGGCGCGCGCGACCTGCTCACGCCCGAGATCGACAAGCTGGCGGCTTCCGGAGCCCGCTTCACCAACTGGTATTCCAACGCGCCCGTATGCGCGCCCTCGAGGGCCGCGTTGATGACCGGCCGCTATCCGGCGCGCGCCGGTGTGAGCAACAATGGACAACCGCTGCAGCCGGCGCAGCGCACCACGGCGTCATTGTTGAAGCCGCATGGCTACGCCACCGGACTGATCGGCAAATGGCATCTGGGTGACACCTCCGATACGGTTCCGAACTCGCACGGCTTCGACTACTTCTACGGCTTTCACCCGGGCTGCGTCGACTTCTACTCGCACCGGTTCTATTGGGGCGAAGGCGGCGCTGCGCGCCAGGTCAACTTCCACTCGCTCTTCCGCAATCGGGAAGAGATCTTCGAGGATGGCGAATACCTCACCGATCGGATCACCAGCGAGGCTTGCGGATTCATTCGCCGAGCAGCGGCTCAGCCGTTCTTCCTCACGGTCACCTACAACGCGCCGCATTATCCGATGCATGCTCCGGAACGATACCGGCTGCGGTTTCCCGCATCGATGGAGGAAGAGCGCCGAACCTACGCGGCCATGATCGCCGCTGTGGACGACGGTGTCGGCGAGATCCGGCGAACGCTCGCGCAGCACGGGTTGCTCGATGACACGATGATCGCCTTCATCGCCGACAACGGCGCTACCACCGAACCCCGGGCAGGATTGCGCCAACAACCGGCCACTGCGGGACACAACGATCCCTATCGCGGATTCAAGTTCAGCCTGTTCGACGGCGGCATGCATGTTCCCGGGATCCTGAGTTGGCCCGGCACAATTCCAGCCGGGCAGACGATCCATGAATTGGCAATGACAATGGACCTGCTGCCAACGGTCTGCGCCGTAGCCAAGGCTCCGATCCCCGGCGGATATAAGGTGGATGGATCGGACATCCTCCCCGTGGCGGCAAAGCGAGCCGCCTCGCCGCACGGATCCATCCTGTGGGAGAACGGCCAACAGATGGCGGTGCGAAAGGACAATTGGAAGTTGGTGCTGAACGGAAATCCGTTCGGCCGCACTCCTGATGAGAAGAAGCAGTTGACGGGAGAAGACGCCGCATTCCTGACCGACCTGTCTGTGGATCCTGGCGAAACACGTAATCTACGAAGGGCGCATCCGCAAGTGGTGGATGAGTTGACGAGCATGATTCACCGTTGGCGCATCGAGGTGCGGGGCGAATGACGCGAACGCTGGCGCTAGTGGCGCTCACCGTTGCCGCTCGCGCAGAGCAGTTCGACGTGGTTGTTTATGGAGGGACGGCGGGCGGAGTCATCGCCGCCATTGCTGCCGCGCGGGAGGGTTTGAGTGCGGCGATTTTCGAACCCGGGTACCATCTGGGCGGCATGACGTCGGGCGGGCTCGGTCACACCGATCACGGCAACAAAGCCACCATCGGCGGATACTCGCTCGAGTTCTATCGGCGGGTAGGCAAGAAGTACGAGCAGCCGGTGACGTGGGATTTCGAGCCGCACGTAGCCGAGGCTGTACTGAAGGAAATGGCCGCGGAGGCAGGCGTGAAGCTGTTCTTCGGATGGCGGCTTCGCGAAGAAACCGGCGTTCGGAAATGGAAGCGCGAGATCCGCGAGATCTACTTCGACACAGGCGCGTCGGCCAAGGCGAAAGTCTTCATCGACGCCAGCTACGAAGGCGACCTGATGGCACAGTCGGGGGTAACGAGCATGATCGGCCGCGAGTCAACCAAGCAGTACGGCGAGTCACTCGCCGGAGTCCGGCCGAAAGACCGTAATCATCAGTTCGACTTTCCGGTGCCGGCGGCCAACGCCAACGGCACACCGTTCGCCGAAATTCAGGGCGGGCTTCGCGGCGAGATCGGCGCGGGCGACAGCAAGGTGCAGGCCTACAACTTCCGCCTGTGCCTAACGCGCGACCCCGCCAATCGCGTCGCATTCCCGCGACCGCGCGGATACGATCCGCACCGGTACGATCTGATGCTCGCCTACCTGGCGGCTTTCGAGAAGAACAAGGGCAAAGCCGCCACCATGGCCAACGTGATGGGGATTTCCGAACTGCCGGGCGGGAAGACGGACATCAACAACCGGGGTCCATTCTCGACTGATTTCATCGGCGGAAGTTGGCTCTATCCCGCCGCCAACTACGAAACCCGCGCCCAGATCTGGCAGGATCACATGGACTACACGGCCGGGTTGTTTTGGTTTTTGGCGAACGACGCGAGAGTGCCCGCGGCGTTGCGCAACGAACTGCAACAGTGGGGACTCGCCGCGGACGAGTTCGGCGACACCAATCACTGGCCGCACCAGCTCTACATCCGGGAAGCGCGGCGTATGACCGGCGAATTCGTGATGACGCAGCGCGATATCCAGACTGAAATCGAGAAGCCCGATTCGATCGGGATGGGTTCCTACAACTCTGACTCCCACAACGTCCAAAGGTTCTTCCAATCCGATGGAACTGTGCAAAACGAGGGAAACATGGAAGTGCCGGTGAAGCCTTACCAGATTCCGTATCGCGTGATGCTGCCGCACGAAAAGCAAGTGGCGAACCTGTTGGTGCCGGTATGTGTGTCGGCCAGCCACGTGGCATATTCGACGCTGCGCATGGAGCCGGTCTACATGATCATGGGACATGCAGCTGGCGTAGCGGCCAAGCTCGCCATCGCCGATAGCGTTGCCGTCCAGAAGGTCAATGCCGCCCGGTTGGGCGAGCGGCTCCGCGAGCAGAAGGCGGTGACGCGGTGGCCGTGAGAGAATGGCGCAACCGGCATGGAGAAGCCAGCGTTCCCCTTGACTCCGTGCCGCTGCGCAGCGAACCATTCGACCACGTCGTCTCCAAGGCCGATTTTCTCGACCCGGATGTTTGCGCCGAACTCGAGCGTCTCGTCCGGAACAATTGGGCGTGGAAACGTTTTTTCGCGCCTCGCGCAATTCGCGGACTCATTCGAGCGACACGGCTGCAAGATCGATCTCGGCAAGGCAGTCTATCTGCCGTATCGAGAAGCGCGCGAGGGCAAGGAGATGCGGCGCCATCGCGAGGCGGTGCCGGTAAACACCGAGGGCCTGCGGAAGCAGGCGCGAGATCGCCAGGGTCCGGATCATGTCTCCCAGATTCGCGGTCCGGTAGAGCAGCAGTCCGCAAATTCATACGGCCGGCAAGGACCCACTCACACGAATCACGGCTGGCATTTTGTACGCAGCCAGGCGGGCTCGACAAAATTCGAAGAGTTCCTCGGGAGAACAGGGGACCGTGCAAGACACAACCGCCATGCAGGCTTCCTCGCCGGACTCGCGAGTGATTGGCTTGACCCTCGCGCTCTCCACTAACGGATGCAACAGCAGCACGCGTTCGATTTCGGCGGGGTTCACTTTTCTGCCCGCAATGTTGAGCAGGTATTCCCGGCGGCCGATTACCCAGACACGGCCGAGCGCATCGACGCGCCCCGCATCTCCGGTGAGCACCCACTCGCCCGGTGGAGCCGAAGCGGCAGGGCTGTGCGCTTCGATTGCACCGCTGGCGGGATCGATGCGGACGGCCATCCCTTGGAGCGGCGTACCCACCGACTCGATGGCGGATTCCGGATCGGTATCGAGGTTCGCAGTCAACATGCCGGTTTCCGAGCAGCCGTAGGTCTGCCGAATCGAGATGCCAGACCGTTCGCGCACCTGCCGCCACGTCTTCTCGAAGAGCGGAGACCCGCCGGAAAACGCGTAGCGGAGAGAAGGCGCCCGAAATCCGGAATCGCGCACCGTGCTGGCGAGAATCCCGTACTGAAAAGGAACGCCTACAGCGATACTGATCGCCTGCTCTTGGAGCGTGGCGAGAATCCGCCTGCGGTCGAATACAGGCTCCACGAACAGACTGGCCCCGGTCCAGAGCGCCGCCAGCAGTCCGGCGCACAAGCCCTGGCCGTGCATGAGGGGAACCATGCACAGGATGCGATCGCTCGATGAGATCCCGATCGTGGCGCAGTAGGCTCGGGCAAGAGCAGCCAACTGCGGCCGAGTGCGGACGACGATCTTCGGCAGCCCCGTCGTGCCGGAGGTAGTCAGCAGCACGGAACCGGCATCGGCGGGACTCACGATCTGGGTACCGGCGCCGAACTCTTCGAGCGCGGCCGAATGCGGTCCGATGACGCACCCGCAACCGGCCGTGGGCAAGATGTGACCGAGTTCAACGGGCGTAAGCGCGGGCGAGAGCAGGAGCGTGCGAGCGCCCAGGTGCTCGAGTGCGGGAACGGCGCAAAGCAACTCCGCCGGATCGGGGCCATCAGTGCGACGGTCGCCCCAGGGCCGATGCCGCGGCATAGCGCGCAGGCGCTCGGCAGCGTGCAGGCGTCGCGTTGGCGCTCCATGTGGATGCTTGTCCGGCGCAGACGAACGCCAGCTCATGGCGAGGACGGTCTACCGCGTGACAGGCGAGCAGATCAAGAGCATGCGAGCGAACCCGGATCAGGGCTTCCTCTGACGCGCGATCTGCGGCGACGGGCGAAGCCAGCGAGCGAAGGAAGCGAATACCTCCTCGGTCAGCGTACCGTCGTCAATTCCAGAGAATCGCCGCGCATCTCCTTCGATGGCGACGATGAATTCGAGAAGCATGACCGAATCGAGCGGAAGGCCGGAGTGAACCAACGCCACGTCCGGGCACGAGCAAGGAAACCTTCAGCTTCGCTTCGATGTCCTCGATCGGGATGGTGTCAGGCAAGTCTGCTCCTCTTTGCGCGCCCGGCAGGGCTAGCGAATGGTTCCTTCGTACCGTACTTTCCAGATGCGCGTGGATGAACTCGTCGATTCGGCCGGCGATGCCGTGGTCTTCGAGGCACTGGCCGGGCGAATCACGTAGCGCGAACGCTGGTTGAGCCGCAATTGGACCACGGAGCCACCGCGAAGGCGAAAGCCGGCGGGAGACCGATGCCCACCATGCACCTGGAAGTCATGCTCGAAAAGGTGATGCAATTGTTCCTTGTGGAGCGATCCGGCGCCCGGCATGGCTCCCGGCTCGACGCGGACCCCATCCACCGGCAACCGCACCTTCCCGAGCAATTCGTCCTTCAGCAACACTCCCCCTTGTGCGCTTCGATTCTCCAGAAGAACGCCTTCGGAATGCGCCGCCATCGGGTTCCGGACGCGAGTTCCACCTCTTCATGGCGGATGTCGGTCACCGTGAAGCCCGCGAGCAACGCCTCGATGTCCTCGCGCGCGGCGAAGCAGTGCGGCACGCCGCGTTCTCCACCACCGTTGACCAGGTTTCCGAACAGGCCCGGACTCAGAAAGATCTGCGGTGCGATCCGATCGCCTTTTCCAAAGAGACGGTTCTCCTGTGAAGGGAGCGTCACGAAGAGGCGGCCGCCCGCCCTGAGCAGAAAGCGGATCCGCCCGAGCGCTTCGGCGGTCTGCGCACCGGTTCCGTGAATGATGCTGTTGAAGGCGATCGCCGCGTCGAAATGTCCGGCCGGATAGCGCAGGTCCGAGAGTGATCCGGTGTGCAGAGTCGCCCGCAACGCGGAGCTTCGCAGGTTGACTCGACATGCCGCTATGGCGGAGGGCGCATCGTCGACACCGCAGGCGTGGAAACCCGCCGCGGCGAGCGGAATGAGGTGCCGGCCAACGCCGCAGCCTACATCCAGCACGCGCCTTACGTTCTCCTCCAGCCGCCAGCTTTCAACGAGCCGGCTGACCTGACGATCCGGAGCCCTCCACAGACGGTCAACACCGTCCTGGGACCAGATTTCGGTCCAATTAGCCATGCAGGTGCATGTGGCTCTAGGATATCAATAGAGAGGAGCTCCCCACCCGCCATGAGATTGTGCATGGTCACCACGTTCTACCCGCCGTACCATTTCGGCGGCGACGCGGTGTTCGTGCGCAGCTTGGCCAATTCGCTTTGCCGCCGCGGCCACCATGTGGAAGTCGTGCATTGCGAGGACTCGTTCCGGATCAGGGGCGGCGAGCCGCAACGCGAAGACGACTATGACCATGGAATCGTGGTGCACCGCCTCCGCAGCCGATTGGGGCCACTGTCACCTCTGATCACACAGCAGTTGGGAGTTCCCGGCCCGAAAGCCCCGGCCCTGCGCCGCATCCTTGCCAATGACTTCGACGTGGTGAATTTCCACAACCTGTCGTTGGTGGGCGGGCTGGGAGCACTCGCGCTGAGCCGGGCTCCGGTAACTTTCTACACGGTTCACGAGCACTGGCTGCTTTGTCCAACCCACATTCTTTGGAAGGAGGAGAAGAAGGCGTGCGACGGCCCCGATTGCCTCCGCTGCTCCATCCGGTCCGGCATTCCGCCGCAACTGTGGCGCTACGGTTCGATGCGTGACTCCGCGCTGCGCCATGTGGACATGGTGCTTTCCCCGAGTGAGTTCACCGCCCAGAGACATCGAGAGGGTGGAGTCGAAATTCCCATTCGCGTATTGCCCACCTACGCACATCCGGTACCGCGGCGCGACGTACCGCCGCCACTCCGGCCGCGATTCGTCTTCTCTGGCCGCGTCACGAAATCGAAAGGGATCGAGCAACTGGTGCGGTTATTCTCGCGCCTTCCCGAATTCGATTTGGAAGTGGCCGGCGGCGGCGATCTTCTGGAACGCTTGCGCACTGCTTATGCCGCCTGTGAATGGATCCGTTTCCTCGGGCCGCTCCCTCACGCCGCCGCGGCCGAGCGCTTCGTGGGAGCTACGGCGGCCGTGGTTCCTTCGCTGGCTCCGGAAGTGTTTCCGCTGTCGATCTTGGAATCATTCGCAGCGGGAACCCCCGTCATCACGAGAGCTGCGGGCGGTGCGGCGGAAGCAGTGGAGAAGTTCGAGGCAGGTATTGTCGCCGATACCGAGGAAGCCATGGAATCCGCCGTGCGCAGAATCGCAATGGAGCCCGAACTGCGGCGTTCCCTCCGCGAGAATGCCTGGCGAGCGTCGGAATACTACAGCGAGGCGCGTTACGTTGGCGAGTACCTCGCGCTGATCGATGAAGTACGGGCGGCGAAGGGGCAATGAGGCCCAGGCGATGACGCCGCAACAGTGGCCAATTCTCGGGCACCTGCCGTCCTTTCTACGGGACCGGCTTGGGTTCCTGGAAAAATGCGCTCAAACGCAACAAGCGGCCGCCCGGCTCCACATCGGCGAGCCGGCGCTGCTGCTGCTCGAGCCCGAGGACATTCGCCACGTGCTCACCACCAACGCTTCCAGCTACGAGAAGACTCCGCGGCTGACCAGCCCCCGCGGCCGCCGCATTTCGGGCTCCGGACTGCACACCGCCCTCAGCGCCGACCACCTACCGCAGCGGCGTTTGCTGCAGCCGCTGTTCCGGAAGCTCGCGATGCAGGAGTTCCTGCCGCTGATCCGCGATCGCACCATGCGCCGGGTCTCCCGTTGGCAGACGCCCGGCGAGATCGATTTGTGCTCCGAGATGGAGCAACTCACCCTTGACGTCATCATCGGCGCCATCTTCGGCGCCGAATACGAAGACAAAGACCGGCGCCTCGCCCAGGCCATCACCGCTCGGCGCGCATTTCTCGAGTACATGCAGGCATCGCTACTGCCGATGGCCGAATACCTGCCCGCGCCCGCGGTGTTGCGCTACCGCCGGGCCATGCGCGTGATCGACCACGAAATCGAGCACGGCTCCCTTGGAGCAGGATTCGCGTCGCGTTACGCCGAGCTTCAGTATCCCGATGGCTCGCGGATGCACCGCAAACTGTGGCGCGACGAAGTCCTCACGCTGATGAGCACGGGCTATGAGACGATCGGCGACGCGCTCACGTGGACAATCTACTTGCTCGCCAGTCATCCGGAGGCGGAAGCGAGGGTGCTCGAGGAGATGGCTGCGGGTGGAGAACTCGGCTACACACGCATGGCGATCGAAGAGGCGATGCGGCTGTATCCGCCAACGTGGATTTTCGTTCGCATGGCCACGAGCGCGGACCGATTGCCCAGCGGCACCCCGGTGGAAGCCGGCGACAAACTCTACTTGTGTCAATACGTGACCCATCGCGACGCACGCTTCTTCCCCGAGCCCGAACGTTTCGTTCCCGAACGGTTCGCCGATTCGGCTCGGGCTGGCCGGCCGCGCTTCAGCTACTTTCCTTTCGGGGGTGGGCAACGCCAATGTATCGGCGAACACTTTGCAATGCAGGAGTCTCTCGAAGTGTTGTCTTTGCTACTGCCGCGCTTCCGCTTTGCGCCGCGACACACCTCTTTCGAGCTTGCGCCTGGAGTCACATTGCGGCCCAAAGGGGGAATGCCTATCCTCGTTTCGGGGAGGGTGTAGCCTCCTGGTTTGGGCCGCCCACGCCCCGGTCAAACTGCTCTCATAGCCATGTAGTGCCGAGGTTTATCGCCGATCTGTGATAAGATCGATTCGTTGCCGATGATAGGAGAGAGGAGAATACCGGAGGTCTCCGCGCCTGCCGTGGAGAGCGGGCGTAATCGCGCGTGTACACCGAAACTGTCGGTCATCGTTCCGGTGTTCGCGGCGCAGGACGCAGCCGTGGATTTGCTGCGAAGCGGCCTCGACAAACTCGCCGAGTCTGAGGTTCGGCCGTTCGAGCTTCTGATCGCCGACGACTGTTCGCCATCGCCGCACGCCGAACAGATTGCCCGGTTAGCGCGCGAATATGGAGCGCGGCTGGTTCGCCTCGAGACCAATTCCGGACCTGGCATGGCCCGCAATCGCGCGGCGAAGGAAGCCGAAGGGGACGTGCTGGTGTTCCTGGATGCCGACACGACGGTGCATCCGGAGACCCTCGGAATGATCTCTAGGGTGTTCGAAAGCGATCCGCTGCTCGACGCCGTATGCGGCTCTTACGACACGCGGCCCTCGGTGGATGGAACGGTCAGCCAGTTCCGCAACCTGCTCCACAGCTTCGTTCATCGCAACGCCAAGCGAAACACGAGCACCTTCTGGTCCGGATGCGGCGCCGTTCGCCGCCAGCGTTTTCTCGCCGCCGGCGGTTTCAGCTCGGACTTCTCTCGGCCCTGCATCGAAGATGTGGAGTTCGGCTACCGGCTGCAACGGGCTGGCGGCAAGCTACGCCTCGAGCCGCGCATCGAGGTCACGCATCACAAGGATTGCTCGCTCGCGAACATGGTCCGAACCGATCTTTTCGACCGGGCGATTCCGTGGACCGAACTGCTCGAACGCTATCCGCTGCCGTTCGATCTCAACTTCCGCATCACAGACCGGCTCAGCACGACAGCCGTCGTGTTGCTTCCGGTGATCGCGATCATCGCGGCGCGCCACGGCGGGTGGTTCTGGGGCTTGCTGGCTGCCTTGGCCGCGTCGGTAGGGCTGCTCAACGCTTCGCTCCTGCGCTTCATGGCGAACGTACGCGGGCTCGGATTCGCCGTGCGCAGCTTCCCGCTGCTGTTCGTGTACTTCGGCACGTGCGCGGCCGGCTATCTGGCTGGGCGCGCACGGCTGGCGAAGCTACGGGATCGCTATCTTTGGCCGACGGTCGCGGTAATTGCGGTTGCGCTCGGGCTGATGCAGTGGTTCAGCGGCGCCTGGAGGGCGTCTTACGATGGGCATCCGGACGAGGCCGCGCATTTTGTCTCGTCTCTGATGATCCACGATTTCCTGGTTTCCCCAACCATTGGAAATCCTTTGGAATGGGCGCGCCAATATTATTTGCGATATCCGGAGGTCGCGATCGGACAGTGGCCGCCCGGATACCATCTGTTGCAGGCTTCGTGGTGGCTGATCTGGGGACCTTCGCGCGCCGGCACGATGTCGTTCCAGTGGCTGACAGGGCTGCTGGCACTGGCGGTGCTGTATCGAGTATGCCGCTCCGCTCTGCCATTGGCGGTTTGCTGGGGCATTGCGGGGGTACTGACCATCGCGCCCGTATTCCAAGAAGGCCTGAACCGAGGCATGGCGGACCTACTCTGCCTGCTTTGGAGCGTTCTGGTGCTCGATGCGCTGGTGCGATTCCATCAGAAACGGGACACGGCTTCTATCGTGCTTGCGGTCATTTGGATTGGAGCGGCTCTAGCCACCAAAGGCACCGCCGTCAGCCTGGTTCTCGCTTTGGCTGCGACACTGGCCAGCCGGCGTTTTCAAAAGGCGGATCTGCGTTGGCTCGTTCTCAGCGCTGGCGCGGTAGGCTTGTTCGGAACGTGGTACTTGCTGGCGGGCAACCTGACCCACCTAGGTGGGCTGGGCTTTCGCTGGACTTGGCCCGGGCCTCTGTTCCTCAAGACCGTCGGCTTCGGATTTCTGCTCCTTTCGGCGATAGGGCTGCGCCGCCAGCCGCTCGCTTTGGCCGCGCTCGCCGTGCTGGCTTCCACTCTCGCGATGTCCACATTCGTACGAGCGATGGTGGAAATTCGGCACTGGATCATGGCGGTGCCGGCCGTGCTCGTCCTTTCGGGCTTCGCGTTGGAACAACTGCGGTCCCGGCAATCGATTTCGCTGGCGCTGGCTGGCGCGTTCATCACCTTCCCGTTCCACTGGTACAGGCAGACGGACGCCGGTTACGCCGAACTGCTCGCGCGGCTCGATCGTCCTTCGCGGATGCTCGTCTCCTCTGAAGGCGTGGGCGAAGGAGCTTGGATCGCGGCGGTCGCGGCATCCGAGCAGCGCCCCGGCAGTTTCGTCGTCAGGGCTTCGAAGGTGTTGAGCGAATCGGATTGGAGCGGACGCCACTATCGGCTGCTGACGAAGGACTCAGCCTCGGTCCAGCACCGGCTCGATGAACTCGCCGTCGATATCGTAGTCTTGCATGACGCTCCTGACGAGATGCCGCTGGCGCATCACCAACTGCTGCGGGAGACGATGGATCGCGGCGCATGGAGGCAATGCGCCACCGCCTCGAAGCTCGAGGCTTACTGCCGCATCAAAGAGCCCACGGTGGCACGCCGGGCCTTGCGGCTGAATATTCGAGGCCGCGAGTTCGTCGAACAAATCGACTGATCGCGCCCTCAGCGCTTCACCGGAACCACAACGTAGGGCATCTCGCGCTCGAAGTCCGGGTACATGCGCCCGGCGCCATTCTTGCCCACTGCCTCGATAAAGTACATCAGATCCCACTTCGGATCGATGAACGCCGCTGGAATCGCGGCGACCCATGATCCGGACTTGGCGTCGAGCGTCATCTCCGCCGTCTGGTAGTCCTCGTATTGCGTCATGTGGCGGTAGCGCAGACGCGCCCATTTGACCCCAGCCGGCGAAGCGATTTTGACCCAGACGCGCAGGTCGCGCCCGGGCTCGGCGGTGACTGGCGGACCCAACGCCACCACCGGCGGCCTCAGTGCCGGATCCCGCGGAGTCAGCGCATGCCCAGGCTTGTCGGGGACCCTCGCCCGCTCGGCTTCCAACTCCGCCACGTCTCTCTCGAACAGAGCCAGTTCCTCTTTCCAGTGCTGGCGAAACCCCACCGCGTGTGCGCCGAACGCCAGGCGGTGCGTGTAGACATCGCCGGCCGCGGCGGCGATGCCGCGCCAGGCTTCCAAAGCGCGCTGCTCGCTGCGGATGGCTTCATCGAAAGCGGCGGTGTCGCCCGACTGCTTGTAGACGTTGTACGCCACCGCCGCAGGCAGTCGCGCGGCATAGTATCGAGCGAGACCTGCCAGGATCTTCAGATCTGTGGCCGTGGAAATGAACTCGTTCCCTTGCTTGCCGCCGATCGCTTTCTCGGCCAGCGCGAGTTCGGCGGAGATTTCGCCGGCCGTTTGCGCGAACCAGCGAGCGGTTTCCTGAGGCCGCCGCATTGCCGTATCCGTACCGGCGAGGATGCTGCGCGCTTCCTCGCGCGTGCTCTCGAATTGCTGGATGTCGGTGTTGTCCGCGGTGGCGAACCTGGCGAGCGAATCCTGGTGGTTCATCTCGATCCAGCCGCGGGTGGTGGGGAAGTATTGGTAGCGGTACGCCGCGGCCACGATGCGCGGCAGCACTCGGCTCGCTGCTTCCAGTGCTTTCATCACGTGCGGACCGGCGGCGCCGAAGCGCGCCTCGAACTCACTCCGCCACACCTCGGGATCGGTGCGCGGATCATAGCTGAGCCGGCCCCACATCCGATAGAAAGCCCAATAGCGCTCGAATTCGTAGTCGTAGTAGCGGTAGCGATCTTCGAGGATCGCGAGCGGCGGCTGATCATGCTTTTCGCCCAGCATCTTGGTGGCGAGCATTTCATTCAGCTCGAAGCTATTGCCGTCATAGAGCCGCGCGCTCGCGGCAAAGCGGCGCACGTATTCGGGATCCCCCCACAGAAGCAGCCGCGTGGTGCCGCCGGTCCAAAGCTGCCACTGCACGCGATAGCGTTGCGGATACCGCAGCAGGTCCGCGTAGCCGTGGCGGCGATCGTGCTGGTTCTGCGTGTTGACGTGGGTGGGATGGAACGGCAAGCCTACCTGTTCCATCCAGTACTTGGTGTTGACGCGCGCCTTCAGGCCCTGATCGAGCGCATCTTCGATCACTGCATGGGGAAGGTCCTTGACGCGCAGGTCGAGCCGCATGTCGGGCTTGGCGGCTTTGATGAACGAGAAGACTTCGTGCCAGAAGCCAGCCATCTCCTCGTGCTTCAAACCGCTCTCGTCATGCATGCGGAACTGGATCGCATCCACCTCGGGGAAGACGGCGAGAAACTTGCGTAACGCAGCTTTGGTGTAGCCGGGAAGATTCTCCGCCGTCACGCCCCACACAAGCCCGGGCACGCGCTTTCCCGCGTTCTCAGACGCGCCGGGAATGCCGCCGCCCTGCACGCCACCGCGATAGATGTGGTCCCAGATGCCGGCGGTCACGTCGATCCCGCGTTCGTGCGCGATCCGGATCATCGCCTTGAACGCCGCGGTATTGCGCGTCTGCTGCTCCGCCGTGATGCCATCCAACATTACGCCCGGATACTCGGAAACGTTGAAGAAGTACGGGTAGAGCGGAGCCATGAAGCCGCCGTTTTCATAGCCGAAGATGACGATGAAGTTGTTGATGCGGCTTGCGGCGAGCAGATCGAAGTAGCGCTCCCAGTGCTTCTCGTCATAGAGGCGGCTTTCGAAGTAGGCGCGCTGCATGGTGTAGATCGAAACGCCGCGCTCCACCAGATACGGCTCTTGCGCGGCGTCGCGTACCTTCGCGAACGGGTCATTCGGCTGGCTCCAGCGGACATGGTCCGCCACATCGAGCGCTGCGTACATCAGTCCGCGCGCGTCACCGCCGGATAGAGCGATCGCCGGCTTGCCGCGGTGTCGCGACCGGTGAATCGAAACCGACTGCGGCGCGCCCTTGCCCACGCTGGCCAGCACGTAGAAATCAGCAGGCGCGCGATCACTCGGCGCGCCATGCGCCACCGTCAGGCCCTTGGCCGCCAGTGCCTGCTCGAGCTTCGCCAATCCGTGGCGCGCCGGCGGAGCGAGTTCGCCCTCGGCCACGATCGCCACTTGGCGGCCCGCGAAGGCCGGCAGTATCGATAACCAAATGAACGCGGCATGTCTCATAGTCGGTTCCCTTCCCAGCTCCATGACGCGGCGCAACGCCCTTCTCGCCATCAAGCCCAAGGTTCAGCATCGCAGATTCGGTTTGTGACGTTTCGCCACCGTACGACAGTACCCAGTGGAAACGCCACCATGACGACGAAACGCACTCTCGCAATCTGCCTCTCCGGAGCACTGCTGCTCACCATCCCCTGGGCGCCAGTTCACGCACAACGCGCTGACCGCCTTCCCTTCGGAATCGATAACCGCGCGCGTGTGAACCTCGCCGGCTACCGCAACCCCCGTATCGCGGGTCTCACCAGCGACGGGCCTGTCGAGGACTCCATGCCTGTCAACGGCATCACACTCCACTTCAAGCCCAGCGCAAGCCAGACCGCCGCGCTCGACCAACTCCTCGAACAGCAACAGGATCCCGAGTCGCCCGAATATCATCGCTGGCTCACGCCGGAGCAGTTCGGCGAACGCTTCGGACTGAGCGGCACCGACTTCGCGCGAGTCCGGGAATGGATCGAGACGCAAGGGTTTCAAGTGGACGCGGCTTCGCGGAGCCGCGCCTGGATCCGGTTCAGCGGTACCGCGTTGGATGTGCGTCACGCGTTCGGCACCGATCTGCATCGCTTCCGGCGCGACGGCGAAGTCCACTACGCCAACGTCGCCGACCCGTCGCTTCCGGCGGACCTCGCCTCCGTAGTGATGGCGTTGCGCGGCCTCGATGACTTCGGGCTCGAATCCTCACCGAAACCGCGGCCCGAGGCAACCACCAACCAAGGTCACGCACTCGTGCCTCTGGATCTCGCCGTGATCTACAACATCACTCCGCTCTTCGAGAAAGGCGTCAATGGCGCCGGACAAAAGATCGCCGTAGCAGGACAAAGCCAGATCAAGCTCGGCGATATTCAGAGCTTCCGTACGAAGTTCGGCCTGCCCAAAAACGATCCGCGGATCGTGCTCGTACCGGGCTCGCCCGATCCGGGCGTCACTGGCGCACAAGGCGAAGCCGTGCTCGACGTGGAGTGGGCTGGCGCTGCCGCGCCGCTCGCTAGCGTTACCTACGTCTACGCGAAAGATGCGCTGACAGCGGCGATCTACACAATCGACCAAAATCTGGCGCCAGTGCTGAGTTTTAGCTTCGGAGCGTGCGAAACCGCGGTCGCTCAGCTTCCCGGTGCGGTGGACCTCTTCCAATCGGCGGCCAAACAAGCCAACGCGCAGGGCATCACCTGGGTGGCGGGATCGGGCGATTCCGGTCCGTCAGCGTGCGAACCGCACTCCACCGCAACGGCCGGGCGCACCGTCGCTGTCGGATTGCCAGCCAGCCTTCCCGAAGTCACCGCAGTGGGTGGCACGATGTTCAGCGAAGGCAATGGCAACTACTGGAACACTTCCGATGGCCCTGGCCTTTCCACTGCGCGTTCATACATCCCTGAGAGTGCCTGGAACGATACCGTGGGCGAGAAGGCTCTCGCGGCAAGCGGCGGCGGCGCCAGTGCGCTCTTCAAACGACCTGCGTGGCAGACCGGCTCCGGCGTTCCGAGCGACAACGCGCGTCACATCCCCGACGTTGCGTTCACGGCTTCCTGGCTGCATGACCCGTATCTCGTAATCATGAACGGTGAGTTCGCATTCTCCGGCGGGACTTCTGCATCGGCTCCGTTTTTCGCTGGCGTCTTGGCCTTGCTCAATCAATATGTGGTGGGCACGGGCGCACAGGCGAAACCTGGGCTCGGCAACGTCAACCCCCGCCTGTACGAACTCGCGCAGAGCACGCCTTCGATCTTCCACGACATTACCTCCGGCGACACGGTGATCCCGTGCCAAACTGGCGCTGGCGGTTGCACCAGCGGACGATGGGGATGGAAGGCTGCCCCGGGTTATGACCATGCCACTGGGCTTGGATCGATCGACGTGAAGAACTTGGTGGAAAACTGGGCTGCATCGCAGTCGAACCCGGGTTCGGTGGCGACGACACTCGCGCTGACTGCATCGCCTGGTTCGATCGCAGCCAACAGCTCGGCCGTACTCACGGCAACCGTGAAGGCTACCGGCGGCGCATCGGCCCCAACGGGCACAGTCACTTTCAGTTTGGGTGGCGCATCGCTAGGCACTGCGACATTGTCCGGCTCGGCTGGCGTCGCGGCCGCGGTCTTTTCGGTGAGTGGCAGCAAGCTCTCTCCAGGCTCGAACACGATCACCGCTTCCTACGCCGGCAACAGCCGCTTCGGAGCCTCCAAGGGCACGGCTACCGTCACGCTGTCAGGCGGCAGCAACTCCGGACCTGCCGTGACCGTGTCGATCGAGCCCTCACCCGTGTACCAGGAAACAGCCGAAGACGGCAGCGCCGTGTGGCGCTTCGCGATCGTGGTGAGCGACAACGGCGGTTCCGCGCACAAGATCTTCGGACTGCTGATCGACAACGACGACTACAGCGACTACATCGGAAGTTTCTTCGGCGGCGACCAACTGCCCGCCAACGGATCGCTGACGGCGAAGTTGAGTGCAACTGATATGAAGGTCCCTCTGGATCATGTGTTCACCGTCGGTGGCGTGGATGCCAAGGGGCAGCGATGGGTCAAGTCGGCCAGCGTCTCGTTCCGCGGACCAAAGGGCGCGGGCGGAGCAGCGATGGAGCTGACCAGCACGCCTTCCGTAGTGGTGAAGATCGGCCGCGGCGATGCGAACTGCTCGCCTGACTATCCCTACTTCCAGAAGCTGAACCTGAAGGAACTGGCCGGGAACGACGTCAAGCTCACGAAGTTCCTGGCGGGCGGCTTCGACTACACCGAGCAGATCGGCGACTGGTTCGGATCGGCGAAGCTGCCGGCATCGGGCTCCCTGCAGGCGCAGTTGTGCTGGCAACTCGAGACCGTACCAACAACGCTCGACTACCTGATGGAGGGCGTGGATGCCACCGGCAAGACCGTGCAGGCGACGCTGCAGGTGGACTTCAAGAGCTTCGATCAGAAGTCCGGCGAGCCGCTGCCTGGCGCGCTCCGAGGCAAGTTTATCCCGATGCGGCAGAGTTCGAGGCTGCCGGTCCTGCCGGTTCAACCAATGCAAACTCCTGGCGCCGCTGGTTCCAAGCCCTCCGGCCCGGCAAACGCCATGTCGCGCGCTGTGGTGAGTTCCCGGTAGCACTTCTCGAGCGTGGACCCCAGGGCTTCGATATCGAGCGGTTTGCTCAGGAAACGGCTCATGCCCGAGGCAAGGCGCCGGTCGCGATCATGCCGGAAAGCGGCGGCGGCGGTGAGCGCCACCAGTTGCGGCCGGCGCCTTGGTGGGACCTCGGCCCGGATGCTCCGAGGCGCTACTGGCTCCCCGGCGCGAGATTCCACGGTTCGCTCGTACTACTATCCTTGCAGCTCTTCGCCGCCGCAAGGATTTCAGGCCGCCGTCAAAACATGCCGGCTTCCGATATGAGCGCTCGCCTTGCCGTGTGGGACAGGTCATAAGCCTGCGCGGGACTTCAGTCCCGCTGCCAGCCCACGTACCGGCACTCCGCAGAAGATGCCAAAACCGTCCTGAGCAAGTTTCACGGCAGGCGTCCGCGCCGCAGGCAGTCCCGCCGTTACGGCAAGTCGAACGTAAAGATCGAACTCCCCGCCGCCACCGCCACCACCTGCTTCCCCTTGCTTGAATAAGTAATCGCGTTGGCGCGGATGATCCCGCCCGTATTCTGCCGCCACAGCTCCTTGCCCGTCTCGGCATCGAGCGCGAAGAAGGAACCCTCATCGCTCCCGCCGAAGAGCAGCTTGCCCGCGGTAGTCAGCACGCCGGCCCAAGGCTTGGTGTGGAGATGGTACTCCCAAACCTTGTCGCCCGTGCTCGGATTCAGCGCGCGAATGACGCCATGGCCGGGATCGTCAGGCAACTCGATCAACGGCACCGACCCGATATAGCGATTCCCAGGACTGTACTCCTGCTCGCCCTTCCGATAAATGCTCTTGTTCTCCCACACCGAGAGATAGAACAGCTTCGTAAGTGGATTGTAACTCGGCGAATACCAATTAGTAGCCCCCTGCACGCCGGGCCAGATGACCACGCCCTCGGGCGTCGGATCGATGTTCGGCAAACGCATCGGCCGCCCTTCATCGCTCAGCCCCTTCGCCCAAGTCTGCGTCGCAAACGCTTTCCCAGTAAGGAACTTGCCCGTCACGCGATCGAGCACGTAGTAAAACCCGTTGCGATGCGCCCAGTAGACGAGCTTGCGCTTCTCGCCGCGGAACATTTCGTCCACCAGCACGGGAACCTGCACCGCGTCCCAGTCATGCACGTCATGCGGCACGAATTGGAAATGCCAGCGGAGCTTTCCCGTATCGGCTTCGAGCGCAACCGCGGAGTCGCTGTAGAGATTGTCGCCCGGACGCACGTCGCCGTTCCAATCGGGCGAAGGGTTGCCCGTGCCCCAGATGATCAGGTTCTGCTCGGCGTCGTAGGATCCGGTTACCCAACTCGACCCGCCGCCCGTCTTCCAGGCATCGCCGGACCAAGTCTCGCTACCCGGCTGCCCGGGCTCTGGGATGGTCCAGAAGCGCCAACGGCGCTGGCCGGTCTTGGCATCGTAGGCGTCGATGAATCCGCGGATGCCGTACTCGCCACCGCCGATACCGCAGATCACCATGTCCTTGACGGCGAGCGGAGCCACGGCGATGCTGTATCCCGACTTGTAGTCGGCCACCTCCACGTCCCACAGAACCGCGCCAGTCTTGGCGTCGAGCGCAACCAGGTGCGAATCCACCGTGCCGACGAACACGCGATCGCCCGCGATCGCAACTCCGCGATTCACTTGTCCGCAGCAGACGTTGATCTTCGAAGGGAGTTGGCGGCGATAACGCCAGAATTGCTTTCCAGTCTCGGCGTCCACGGCCACCACATTGCTCGGCGGCTCGGTGAAATACATCACTCCGTCGGCGACTATGGGCGAGGTTTCCACCATGTGCGTGGTGGGCATCTGGTAGACCCACTTCACCTTCAAACGCGACGCGTTCTGGCGATTGATCTGCGCCAGATCGCTATAGCGCCATCCGCGATAACGGCCCGAGTAAGTGAGCCAATTGCCGCTCTCTTTCTCCGCGTTGAGCAGGCGTTCGGGCGTGACCTGAGCCACGAGCGTGGTGGCGATGACAGCGAGCAGAATCCGTTTCATCGGGCGCCTCCGAGCGAGGAAAGATAAGCGACGAGGTTGGCGAGTTCGGCATTGGCGATCTTCCCTTGGAACGAAGGCATCTTCGATGTCTTGCTCACCTTATAGGAAGCGAGTGTCGATTTGTCGAGCGAGTGCAGGCGATCCTGCAGGTCGATCATCTGCACGTTCCACGTGTCTTCATTCATCAGGAAGCCCGTGTACACCGTGCCCGACTTCGACTTCGCATCCACCACCCAGTAGCGCTGCCGGACATCGGAGTTGGGATCGACGATAGCCGCGCGCAAGTGCTCCGTGGCGCGCGTGCGCCCGATGGAGGTGAGGTCGGGACCCATGCGGCCTCCCTGCCCCGCGATACGGTGACAGTTGGCGCATCCGTTGGTTCGATACACGTTCGCTCCGGCCGCGGCGTCGCCCGAGGCATTTCCGCGATTGCGCTCGGCCACCGAGCGCAGGTAGGCGATCACTTGCCACACGCGGTCGGGCGAGTAGAACAGCCCGGGCATTTCGGTTCCGGGGATGCCGTCGGAAATATTCGCCAGCAACTCGGCGTCGGAGGAGCCGTGAAAGTAGACACCGGTGGTGAGGTTGGGTCCGCGGCGGCCTTCGCCGTTCAGGCCGTGACATTCGGCACAGTGAGAGCGGAAGGTCTTGGCGCCGGCGGCAACATCGGCCGCGGAGGTTCGCGGGTTGCGAATTTCGGGAGTCTGCGCGGCGAGGGTAGCGGCGAGCGTTGCGCCCGCCACGGTGGAGAGGAGCCTTGGGAGCATCGTGGTCCTGCCTTTACCAGGGGAAGAGTGTACCACGCTTGCGGCCAGTAGTTGTAGAATGGGCGCGATGCTTACCAGACGCGTTGCCCTCGGGGCCATGGCTGCCCCTCTACTTGCCAGGACGAAAGCGACCGCGTTCGCGCTCATCGGCGACCGCTATCACAACAGCGACTACATTCGCACCGGCTTGACCAAGACTATGGCCGAAGCCGGAGTGACCGTGGATTTCTGCGACGAGACGAAGATGCTCGACGCCGAGCAACTCCACGGCTACAAGCTGCTCATCATCCTGCGAGACGGCATGACGTGGCCCGACGGCTATCCCGACGAGAACACCAATGCGGCGTGGGTGAAGACGGGTTCGCCCGCATTGGTGAGCGATCCGCCGGTGCCGAAGCACCGCTCGGAACCGCACTATTGGATCCGGCCCGAGCAAGGCAAAGCGGTGAAACAGTTCGTGCAGAACGGCGGAGGCGCGTTATTCATGCACAACGTCACCTATATCGCTCCGCATGACCCGGACTTTCGAGACGTGCTGGGCGCCGAAACCCAAGGGCATCCGCCGATTCGCAAATTCAAGGTGAAGGTTACCAATCCGAATCATCCGATCACACGCGGCGTGCGCGATTTCATCGTCACCGACGAGCAGCACTACATGAAATACCAGAAGGACCCGAAGCATCTGCTGCTCGAGAGCGTGAATGAGGAAGGGCTCGACTACAACAAGCTCGGTCCGAAGGCGCCGGCAGGATGGGCGTACGACTACGGCAAGGGGCGCGTTTGCTACCTCGGCCCCGGGCACCTGCTCACCGTGCTGTGGAATCCGGAGTACGTGAAACTGCAGCAGAACGCAGCCAACTGGCTGCTCAAGAAGACGTCGTAACGGGTGTCGAGGAGATGCGCTCACGGATACGCTGCAGCGCTAGCGCGATCTGTTCGCGCTCTCCGGGATCGAAGAAGCCGCTGATCCAAAGCACAGCAGGATAAACGAGCGAGAGCACTGCCGCCACGGCCACCTGCCACAGGACCGTAGGCGCCGGGATCAGCACGAAGAGCCCTCCCGCGGCCAGGATTGCCACTCCCACCTGGAGGAGCCGCTTCCATTCCGGCGTGTATGGGTACACGCGATATCCGAGCGCGGAAGCAGCCGCTGCAAGCACCGAGAAGCCGGCGAGCGTCGCCCAAGCCGCGCCCCAAACACCGAACGGCGGAATGAGGACGAAATACGCGCCCAGGCAGGCTACGGCGCTGATCACGTTTACTGCGGCATCGAGATCCGTGCGGTTGCGCAGGTAGAGGAGCGACCGCATGTAGTCGGCAGGGATCCGGATGACGTAAGCAGCGAGGATCCAGGGGTAGTAGGCCAGGCATCCTCGAAACTCCCATCCGACGAAGGAATTGACGAACGGGCGGCCCCAGATCCAAAGAAAAAATCCGAGACTCGCCGCGACCGTGACCACGTACGTCAAGGTGCGTTCGAACAGGTGACGCCCGCCTTCGCCCTTGAGCAAGTCGTAGACACGAGTCAACCAGTAGTTGCCGAACGCGCCCTGAAGGGTGGAGATCATCATCCCGAGCCGATACGCGTAACCGTAAATTCCCACGTCCATGAGCGACGCCGAGCGCTGCAGAAAGAATCGGTCACCCGAGTGGAGCATCAGGGCGCCGAGACCGGACAACCCGGTGGGGATGGCGTACCGAACCGCCCGCTTGAACAAGCCGCCATCGAAGTGGATCCCCGTCTTCGAAAAAACGTAGGCACTCTGCACCAGCGCCATCGCGGCCGCGGAGACCGCCGTGCCCCAGACCAGGGAGCGAAAACCCATCCGATAGTGGATCAGCAGCACGAGCACGATGGCGTAGTTGATCAGCGTCAGCACGAGGTTGGAAGCCACGAACCAAGTGGCTCGATTCTCGCCCCGCATCCAGTTCCAGGCGATTTCGTTGGGAACGCTGACCGCGAAGGAAACGCACATCAGCCGCCAGTAGAAGACGTAATCGGCCGATTGAAAAACGGCTTGGCAAATCCAGGTGCCTGCCAGCCCGCCGATCAGGCCGCCGGCGATTCCGACGCCGATTCCACCCAGCAGGATGGTGCTGAGCGTGCGATTGCGGCCTGCCTCGTCCTCGGCCTTGGAGAGAAAGTAGAGCACGCCGGAGCCGACACGCTGGCCCGCCAGCATCGAAAAGACCACCATCGTGGTATCGAGCAGTTCCTGGATGCCTGCGTCTTTCGGGGTGAGAAACCGCGTGAAAACGGGGATGAGCAGGAAGGCCATGGCCTGGCGCGCCATGGTGCCCAGGAGATAGATGCCTGTGGAGCGCATCATCTCCTTGTAGATCGAAGCTTTACCCATTCACATTCATCGAATTCGTCGGTATCGGGGCGACTACCCCTGGCCATCGAGCCTTTCGCAAGTTGAACCAGGGCCGGATTCGATGGGAGGTTACATTCTGACGAACGCTGACCTCAGTATAACGTGAGGAAGGCCGGTGGCCGCACTATTTGAGTAGTTCCCGCCGCATGTTCTCGAGCGAGGCTTGGAACACGCTCTTGGCCGGAGCTTCCGGCTGGTCGGTTTCGGTCCGTTTGGCTTCGATGGCCGGGCGAGCCTCGATCCGAGCCTCCGTCTGGCGGGAGTCCATCTGGCGAATCACCTGCTGGAACAGCGGCACCAACTCGGGATCGCGCCATCCGCGGCGGACTTCGTCTTCGAGGATCTGCATCGCTTCTTCGCTGGTGAGCGCGGGCTTGTAGGGGCGGGCGGTGGTGAGGGCGTCAAAGATGTCGACGGTCTGCAGAATGCGCGCCGAGAGCGGGATCTGTTCGCCTTTGAGCCCGTCCGGATATCCGGTGCCGTCCCAGCGCTCGTGGTGATTCCGAATGATCGGGAGCACCGGAGCGAGCGTCTTCATGGGGCGGCAGATCTCTTCGCCCTTGACGGTGTGGGAACGCATCACCACCCATTCCTCGTCCGTCAGCGGACCCTTCTTGAAGAGGATGGCGTCCGGCACGCAGACCTTGCCGATGTCGTGCATGAAGCCGCCCCGGTGGAGCGCCACCAATTGGTGTCGCGGAAGCCCGAGAGCCATGCCGAGTGCGACGCTGTATCGGGCCAGGCGCTCGCAGTGGTCACCGGTGTACTTGTCTCGCTTCTCCACAGCCTGAGCCAACGCGAAGAGAATGGTCTCGGCCTCTTCGAGCGAGTCAATGGCCGCCTTGTTGCGCAGCATGGCGCGGATCCGCGTACGGACCACGTCGGGGTGGAGGGGTTTGGTGAGGAACTCGTCCGCGCCCGAGGATATGCCCGCGATCTCGTTCTCGATTCCCTGAACGCTGGTGAGCATCAGGATCGGCATGAACTGCGTCTTCTTGTTCGACTTGATCTTCTGGCAGAACTCGAGCCCGCTCATCTCGGGCATCATCAGATCGAGGATCAGAAGGTCTACCGTCTCCTGCTCGAGGATCTGAAGCGCTTGCGAGGCGCGCTTGGCTTCGAGCACTTTGTACGGCGCGGTCTTGAGCATCGCCCGCAGCAGACGGCGGTTGATGTCGAGGTCATCGAGGATCAGAATCGCCGGCGGCCGCTCCCCGTTGTCGAGCTCCACCGTGAAGTCGAAGCCGAACAGTGCGGGTTCCGGAGCCTTCGTAGCCGCGGCAATGGTCTCCATCGGTGGCGGCTGCACGGCTGCCGGCGCCGCGCCGCTGGTCCGTGACGCCGTGCCCGACGCGCTTCCGGTCAACACCGCGACTGGAGCACCGTTCGATCCCGTTCGTTCAGTTCGCATTTCGTTCGGATTCTTTCCCGCAGTCACCCTGTTCAGCATCGGGGACTCTTCCCTTTAATCACTGCGCTGATGTTCCATCGGCGGGATGTGAGCTAAGATTTAGGGAGCCCAATGGGCTAGTGCGGAATTCTCAGTGTGATTGCACGGCGCTTATCACGGCTGAATCCCCCATAGGAGGGTATGTTGATCCCGTCAATGCGGCTTTGGGCCTGGTTCGGTTTGGTACCCCTGTTAGCGGCTCAGCCGCTCACCCAGGGCGAGCGGGACCGAGCGATGAGCGCTCTCCACGCCTCCCGCAAGCAGGTGCTCGATGCGATTTCCACCCTCCCGGCCAAGCAGTGGAACTTCAAGCCGGCGCCGGATCGTTGGTCGATTGCGCAAATCGCCGAGCACATCGTCGTGACGGAGGAGAACATTTTCGGCATCGTTTCGAAGATGCTCGCCTCGCCCGCCGGAACGGCCAAGAGCGCGGCGGGCAATGACGAGCGGGTGATGAAGGAAACGCCCGACCGTTCTCAGAAATTCCAGGCTCCGGCGGAAGTAGTTCCCACCGGGCGGTTTCGCGACCGGGCGGCGGCCGTGGCGGCGTTCCGGGCGCGGCGCGATCAGACCATCGAATTCATACAAAAGACGCCCGAGGACCTGCGGCACCGTTTGAAAGCGCATCCGCTGTTCGGGGAAATCGATGCCTATCAATGGTTGTTGATGGCCGGGGCGCATAGCGAGCGGCATTTGAAACAGATCGAGGAAGTGAAGGCCGATCCCCGATTCCCGCGATAGCCGATCTAGTTCGCCGCCTCCTGAAAGAGTTGATGCGGGCCAGCCGCGAATCGTTCCAAATAGAAGCGCATCGCCGCCGCCAACCCAGCGACCGAGCGCATGCCAATCAATGCCGCCATCGCCGCGACGCCGGCCGTAGTCAAAACGGCGGCGATCCCAGAGCGGAAAACGAAGTAATGCTGGAACGCGACGATGAGCGCCGCGACGACTCCGCCTCCCATCAGCACGCCCAGCATCCATGAGGTTTGCGCCACTTCGGGCTGGTGCGCGAACGGCAGCCCGTCCACCAGCAGGACCGAGAGGCCGAGGTACACACTCACGAGCGCCGCGCTGTATGCCGTGAAGCCGGCTGCGCCCGCCGGTCCCCAGCGCCAGACCATCAGGGGAAGCAGAATCCCGTGCGGCGCGAGCACGAACACGGTCCAGAGTGCTGCGTACATGCCGTTCGCCAGTCGCGGAAACGCGCCCGCCGGGCTCAACTGGAACACCCACGCGGCCTTGAAGTGAGAACCCGGCTTCAAGATGCTGCACGAGAAGAAAGCCATCAAGCCGAAGGTGTGAGGTAGCAGGTGAACGGTGGAGAACTTCTCGCCGAAGGGATTGTCGAACGAGCGCGTGGCCGCCACGGCGATCACGAGCGTGGGCAGGAATCCGATGATCTGGCGGCGGAACTGCCAGTCGCGGGCCATCATGCGCAGCAGGTACGCGAATCCGGCGCGGGCGGGAGGTCCGCCGAACCAACTCGAGACGAGCTTGCCCGGCAACGCGAACGCTCCCGAGTTGCGCGATCCGGCTCGCTGCTTGCGCGAGCCGCCTTGGACGAGGCGAGTGACGCGGATCAGGTAGTCCGCCGAGAGGGCTCGGAGCCCGAGAACAACCGCGGCAATGACCGCTACAACGAACGCGGTTTGGGTCCACGGACCTGCTGCGGGCGCGTGCTTCCACAGCTCGCGGACGGCCTTCAGCACCCCGAGTTGCGGCATCATCACCAGGTACGAGAGCGCGGCCACTACCTGGGCAGCCGCTTTCATGCGCGCCGGCGGGATGAATCGCATCAGCCATCCGAACAGAGCGCAGCAGGCGAATGCGATGGCCGCACCCACTGCCAGCGTCTCCGCCATGTGCCTCAGCGGGTACAGCACGCTCGCGCCTTTCGTGGCCAACCCGAGCAACGCTGGAAGGGCGTTCATGCCTCCGGTCATGTAGAGCACCACACGCCCCAGGTGAACGAGCTTCGCCGCCGTGTAGGTAGCTCCGCTGATCGGCTGATGGACCAGCACCATGCCCTCTTCGGGATTGACGAGCGTGTGCGCGGTCTCGGCCATCAGGATCGAAGTCATCGCGAACGCGGTGAGGAAGAGGAACGCGGTCCGGTATGAGGCGACGTCCATGCCACCGATGAGAAGCCCGATCCCGAGCAGCGTCGACATCGCCGCAAACAGCAAGGCCCCGCCGGTGAGGCTGCGCTGGTTGAAGCCGAGTTGCTGATTGAGCATCTCCTTGCGCTCGCTCAGGGTGTGGAATAGCGCGACCAGCAGGCGGAACCGCTTGGGGTCGATGCCGAGTGCGCGAAGCGCCGCGTCGCTCATCGGAGCTTCTCCTCGATGGGTTGCGCGACCAGGCCAGTGGCACCGGTGACGTGGCGGGTTGAGCGCCAGGTCACGAGCGCGCGGTGGCAGGTCTTCGCGAACCTGCCGAGTGTTCGGTGCACTACGCCGGTCATCCGAGCTTCTCCACGATCCGCTGCACACCGGGGTCCGTGGCCGTTGTCCCGGTGAGGACGCGGAAGGCGCTCTCGAGCGTGTCCTGACCAGTCATGCGAGCCAGTTCCTCCACGGGACCGTTCGCCAGCAGTCGCCCTTCGTGGATCACGAGCACGCGGTGGCAGATCTTCTCCACCACATCGAGCACATGCGAACTATAAAGGATAGTCTTGCCTCGCGCCGCGAGGGCGGCGATCAGGTCTTTCACGAGGATCGCCGCCTGCACGTCAAGTCCGGTGAGCGGTTCGTCGAGCAGGATCAGTTCCGGATCGTGCAGGAGCGCGGCCGCGAGCAGCGCCTTCTGGCGCATGCCCTTGGAGTACGTGTCCAGGCGGTCGCCGCGTTCGAGCGCGAGTCCGAAAGTCTCGAGGATCGTGGCGATGCGCTCCTGGAGCGTCTCCTCGGGTACGTCGTGGAGCCGGCCCGATAGCTCGAGGAACTCCTCGCAAGTCAGCGTCTCGAACAGAGCTGCGCTCTCGGGGACATAGCCGATCCTCTGCTTCACGTCCACCGAGCGCTCGGGCAGTGGAAGCCCAGTGACGCGGACGACGCCTCCGCCGGCTGGTTGGATGCCGGCGATGATCTTGATGGTGGTGCTCTTGCCCGCGCCGTTGCGGCCGAGCATCCCGACGATCTCGCCCTTGCCTAGCGTGAACGTGATGCCATGCAGGACCTGCGTTGCGCCGTAGGAGAACGTGACGCGATCGAGTTCGACCGCGGGCGCAAGGTCCGCCATGGCTCAGTGGGTCTCCGCGGGAACGTTGCCGTAGTTCCACGGCGTGCCCGGCTTCGCCTTCGGCGGCTCCGGAACCCGGCCCGGCGTCATGCAGTTCACGAGCGCGATGCCTGCGTTCGCGATCTCGCGTCCGGCCGTTGGCTCGAGGTTCGAGTAGTATGTGAGGCGCGTCTCGTATCCGCCGCCCGACTCGCTCAACGCTTCTTCGGTGGGCACGTATCCGACGCAGCCGTTCGAGAGCTCGGCCGGGAAGGTGTACTGGAAGCGGCTCTTCGATTTGATCTCGAGCCCGTATTCGACGAAGTACTCTGCCGGGTTCGAGACGAAGACCGCGGGCCCGACCTGGATCGCTTGCACTTCGACATCGGCCACTGGCTCGCGCTTGATGAGGTGGTCGAGCATGACGGTCTCTTTGGCGAAGGTCCACTCGGTGACACCGGCTTCCTTCGGGTCCTTCTTCACGAGTTCGAAGGCTTCGCGGACGCGCTCGGGCGAAGGCTTGCGGCGTGGGATCCGCAGCACGCGCTGGCTGTAGGCAACGGGCGTCAGGGCTCCGCGATTCATGGAGAGCAACACGCGCACGGCCTCGGCTCCCACGCGCCCACCAACGATCTGCGCCCACTCATCGCCGGCCGGCTGCTGGTAGGCATAGCGATTGTCCACCTGCGTGATGTCGCCGCATGCTCCTTGGATGAAGACCACGGTGACTTGGGGCCCGAAGAATCCGCGGATGGCGCGTTCGAGATAGTAGACCCAGTTGGCCGAGATGCCGCCGGGGTTCGTGGTGGCGTGGCAGGCGTAGTTGACGATGCAACCGGTGAGCTTGCCTTCGCGGTCCCATGCGCCGATGACGCCGACTTCGGGATCGATGGGTCCGGCGGGGCGGATGACGTCCGCGTTGTGCTGACCGGGGTGTGTGAACGTGCGGCCGTTGGCCATGCGGAAGCGGCGGTTGAACGCGGCCTTGTCTTCGGTACCGGAGCCCACGCCGCACAGGAGGTCAGTGCGCGTGGCGTTGGCCTTCTCGATCGCTTCGACGATGCGGCGGCGCACGAGGTCGATGTACTTGGGGTCGGCCGCAGAGGACTTTTCGTAGCCAAGAACTTTGACGAGCTCGGAGGCACCGTCGAAGTCGCCGGGTTGGACCATGCCGAGTGGTCCTGAGGAGTGGGAGTGCGAGGCGTTGATGAGGACGGCTTCGGCGGGGATGCCGGTGGAGCGCGCGACGGCGGCGCGAACATCGAGCACGAGCTTGCGCGGGACGATCAGGGTGTCGAGTCCGACGATGGCGGCGCGGCGGGAGCCATCGTCGAAGACGGCGACGCGGGCTTTGCAGGGGTCGTGGAGCGTGCGGTGGAATGACTTGCCGTAGCCGCCGGGTTGTTCCATGCCGATGTCGGGGGTGATGTCGGCTTCGGCGAATCCGGCACGGGTGCCGGGGTTGTCTTTCCATCGGACTTGCGCGAACGCTACGGGCGTGAGGGCAAGGAACGTTCTTCTATGCACGGCAGTGTCCCTTCGGCATGATGAAGCTTGTGTCACAGGGCGGGACTACAATCGCAGGAGCTATGTGCCCGCTTCCGAAGCGGGACTGAAGTCCCGCGCAGGCTGAAGCCTGCCCCACATTGCGGCTGAGCCTCAATCGCGGATCAGAGTGTACTGTCGGCGCATGTGCCCATGTCGGAAGCGGGACTGAAGTCCCACGCTGGCTAAAGCCCGCCCTACACGGCAAGGCAAGTGCGGATGTCGGAACCGGCATGTTTTCGCAGGCTGCGACTTGAGTGTCCGAAGCGGGACTGGAGTCCCGCGCAGGCTGAAGCCTGCCCCACACGGCAACCGCCGATGTACACGGCAAGGCAGGTGCTGATGTCCGAAGCGTGCTTTCACGGGCCTCTGCGCGAGTACCGGAAGCGGGACTGAAAGTCCCGCTGCAGGCTGAAAGCCTGCCCCACAGTCGGCGGCTGAGCATGAGTCACCTCGCGGCGAGGAATTTTCGGATGCGCTCGATGGCCTCCATGAGGTTCTCGAGCGAATTGGCGTAACTGAAGCGGAGATAGCCTTCGCCGTATTCGCCGAAGCAGGCGCCGTCGAGACAGGCGACACCGGCCTCTTGCAACAAGCGCTCGGCGAGCACGGACGACTTGATCCCGGTTCCCTTCACGTTCGGGAACGCGTAGAAAGCGCCTTCGGGCAACGCGCACTTGAAGCCGGGGAGCGTGTTGAGCGCGCCGACGAACGCGTCACGGCGGCGGCGGAACTCGACCACCATCTTGTCCACATCATCCTGCGGACCCTCGAGCGCGGCGATGCCGGCCTTCTGATTGAAGCTGGTGGTGCACGAGTTCGAGTTGACCATCAACTTGGTCACCGCGCCCACCAACCACGTGGGCATGACGCCGTAGCCGAGACGCCACCCGGTCATGGCGTAGGTCTTCGAGAAGCCATCGAGGATGATCGTCTTGTCGAGCATTCCAGGCAGCGACGCGATGGAGAACGGCTCGGGTCCGTAGCAGATGCGCGAGTAGATCTCGTCAGAGAGGATGATGAGGTCGCGGTCACGGCACAGGTCGGCGATGGCGATGATGTCTTCCTTGGGCATGACGCCGCCGGTCGGATTCGCAGGCGAGTTCAGCACCACCATCTTGGTCTTGTCGTTGAGCTTGCTCTTGAAAAGGTCGAGATCGAAAGAGAAGCCGCGATCTTCGAGCAACGGCATCGGCACGGGAGTCGCACCGAGGAAGCGGATCATCGACTCGTAGATGGGGAACGCGGGGTTCGGATAGATGACTTCGTCGCCTGGTTCGAGCAGCGCGAGCATGGGGAAGAAGATGATCGGCTTGCCGCCGGGGACCACGGAGACGTGCTCGGCGCCGACTTTGATGCCGCGGGTGCGCGAAACATAATCGGCAATACTTGTTCTGAAGTCGGGATAGCCTTGGGTGGGACCGTAGTGGGTCCAGCCCTGGTCGATTGCGGTCTTGCCGGCTTCGCGGACATGCTTCGGCGTGTCGAAATCCGGCTCGCCGATTTCGAGGTGGATCACGCTGCGGCCTTGCGCTTCGAGCGCGCGGGCCTTGACGAGAACCTCGAACGCCGTTTCGACGAGGATGCGGTTCATGCGTTCTGCGAGTTTCATGGAATTTTTCATTGTAGCGGGAGGCGTGATAACGTAGTCCACTTCGAGCATGAGTGCGCCAAACAGTCCCGGTCTGGTGCGAGGTCTCGGCCTCGCGGGTGCGATCGCGGTGAACGTGTCGAATACGATCGGCACCGGCGTGTTCATCAAAGCGCGCATCATGACGTGCAATGTCGACTCTCCTCTCCTGGTTCTGGCGGCCTGGTTCGGCGCCGGGTTGCTGGTGTTGGCCGGAGCGCTGACGTTCTCAGAGCTGGCCGCGATGTTGCCGCGCGCGGGCGGCGAGTATGTTTTCCTGCGCGAGGCGTACGGTCCGCGGATCGCGTTTCTGCAAGGTTGGACGCAAGTGCTGATCTCGCGCGTGGGCGCGCATGCGGCACAGGCGGTGGCGGCGGCGATCTTCTTCAACATCGTGACTGGGGGCGCGCTGGATGGGCCTGGGCTCGGCGGACTGTCGCGGATTCAGTTGGCTTCGCTCGTCACGATGGCGTTGGTGACGCTGGTGAACTGCGCGCCGGTGAAGACGACGGGCAAAGTGGCCGGAGTGCTCACGGCGATCAAGGTGATCGTTGTGGGAGGCACCGGGATACTGGCGTTCGTTTTCGCCGATGGGAACTGGGCTCACTACGCGATGTCAGGCGCTGCGGGGAAGTGCGAAGGCGTGGACGCGGCCGCGCGCGGCGGGCTGGTGGGATTCGGGGCGGCGATGATGGGGGCGTTGTGGGGCTATCAGGGCTGGGCGAATCTGGCGCCGATGGTGGGCGAGGTCCGCGACCCGGCGCGCAACATTCCTCGCGCGTTTTTCTTCGCGACGCTGATCGTGGGCTCGGTCTACGTTTTCGCGAATGCATCGTATTTCTACGCACTGACGCCGCAGGAGGTGGCGAGCGCTCCGCTTTCTTCGTCGGTGGCGACGGTGATGTTGACGCGGATCTTCGGAGCGGCCACGGTGTCCGCGATGGCGGCGGCGATGCTGACCTCGTCAGTGGGCGCGATTCATACGGGCTTCGCGGCGACGATGCGGATCTCGTACGCGATGGCGGCGGATGGGCTGTTGCCGGGGGCGCTGGCGAAGTTGTCGGCGAAGGGCGTGCCGGTGGGGTCGGCGCTGTTCTTGGGGGTGTGGATCGGGTTGTTGAGCTTGTCGGGGTCGTATGACAAGCTGACGGACTACGCGATTTTCGCGTTGTGGTTGTTCTATGGGCTGACGGCGTCGGCGGTGTTCGTGTTGCGGCGGCGGATGCCGAAAGCGGAGCGGCCGTACCGGGTGGTGGGGTATCCGGTGGTGCCGGGGTTGTTCGTTGGGTTGAGCTGGTTGCTGGTGTTGAACACGCTGTGGACGCAGCCGAGGTCGGCGCTGATGGGGTTGGGGTTGATGGGGTTGGGGTTGGTGTTTTATGCGTGGCGGCAGAGGACGTCGAAAAGCGTCGGAGCGGGTTAAGGCGGCGGTTCGTTTTTTCAGGTTGGCCTTGCCTTCTCTGGGTTCCCGTTTTGTGAGTGCACGTGCACAGGAAGCCCTGCTCCTCAACGAACAAGCCCAGTCTTGGCAGCTTGCCAGTGCGTGGCTGAGTTCATCCTAATTTCATTGTCGGCCAGTTGGCCTCTGGTCCGGAAAGAAGCTTGACGAGTTCAAGGAACTCCGGAAGGGACACTGCTGGGTCGCAGTAGAGATAGTCTCCTCCCGGAGGGTACTTCTCGATTTGGATGTCGAAACGCCCTCGCTGCACGTCGTCCGGCGTAAGGACGGAAAACGTGACCGGGATCCCACTGACTCGGAATCCAACCGATGTCGGATCGTCCCAGTCGCCATACGGCTCGAGGGAATGATCGCCGTAGACGTCGCGAAGTCGATCAAGAAGGTTCTCGATCTCTTCCGACTTCCGATATCGCATAGGCATAGGAGCAGGATACCGGCGCAGGCCCGAAGTTGCCGCAGGTTCGTTCAGTAAGGTCGAAACCAGTCTGGAAAACTCCTCAGTCGTGCCTCGTGGCCGGTGTGTGGACTGCCGCAGCGGAAGGTGATCTTCAATTGCCAAAGAGCGTGTGGAACGGGTCCACGATCTCAGGGTAAGGGCGGGACCAGCGGCGCTTGCACAATCGATCCCGGGATCTGATTGAGGGCGATGGAATTAGGATTTTCCCATGACACGAACTGGACGGGGCAGTCGCCGCGCGGGAGTCAACTGACCGCCGGGCCGAGCCTGGAATGGGTTCGTTCCTTCTCGAGTCTCCGGGCGCGGGGTGTCGAAAGTGTCGAGTTGGATCCGAGTCCGACGCGATGGTTTCGCTTTTGTCCCGCTGGTTCCGTTTGGCCGCTCTGCGGTGTCGGTGCTTGTCGAATCGAGCATGGAGTAGACGAGCCTGGGCGCTTGGGTTCGTTCTGTCGCGGGCCCGACAGGTCGTGGAGGGTGTCGAAAAGTGTCGAATGGCTGACGATTGGGCCAAGGGAAATACAATCAAGAGGTGGAAGACTCGATCAAGATCGCTGCTTTCTGGAGTTGGTTCAGCGATCACCGCTCGGCGCTCGCTGAGCTTTCCGATCCCGAAGAGTCGCTCTGGGACCTCGCCCTTGGACGACTCAAGGAGATCGACGCGCATTTGTGGTTTGAACTGTCAGCCAGCGCGAATCCGGTTCGGGAGTTCATCATCACCGCCGAGGGGCATACGCCGGCATTCCACACGGTCGAGTTGCTTGTCGAGCAAGCGCCCAGCATCGCTGGATGGGTGTTCGTGGCACTCAAGCCACCCATGGGCTTCAGCTTCGTCACCTCGTATGAAGGGATGCCGTTCGATCCGCGCGAGATGTGGTTTCTGCCGCTAGAAAGCGAATCGCGTCCCCATGATCTCGGCATTCGGGTTGGCATCGCGGAGTTTGATTCTCTCGATCAGAGACAGGCATGCAACGCTGTTCTCGTAATTTTGGACACAGGCCTTGGAGAGCGCTCAGCGGCACTCGACATTTGCCATGTCGAGGTCGCCGAGCTTCCAGCCGATCCAGAGCCGGCGGGATACATCGAACTGTGCGAGTTGGCTGACTACATTGAGTGGAGAAAGACGAAGCTTGGCCCGTCGCCGTAATCGTGCCCGGAACGCCGGTTTTCTTGACGGCCCTGATGGGTTCGTCTCGTTGCGCCGCCGAGCAGGGCAGGCGCGTAACGGTTACTAACCAATGTCGTCCGCGACCCGCTATGTAGAGTGTCGATTGTCAAAGACCGGTGGAGCGGTGGAGGACGGTTGGGTTCGTTTTTTCTCACGAGATCCACGTTGGCGCAACGTCCAAGATCTGCCGAATGGGGGCAACGGGGCGGAGCGGCGCCTCCAGTCGGCAGTTATGGCGTGAGAAGATGTTCGGCTCGGATGTCATAGAACGTGTGGAGCGGGTCCACGATCTCAGCCTAGGCCGGCACCAGCGGTGCGCGCATAATCAATCCCGGGATGTGACTGGACGGATTGGGGTTACGAAATTTGCAGCGCACGGGATGGCGTTCCTGGCCAAGGGCGGGAGCGGCATGATCCGTTTGTGGGTCGTGTGCTCGGGTGTCGAAAAGGTGTCGAACGGAGTGACTGGGCATCTCCTTCCGAATCCGTTGCGTTCAGGATAGCCCGAAGAGTGCCGGGGCACATCCCTTCCTGGATCCCGGGCACGGTGACGACAAGAGGTTTACTCGAATGCTTGAACCGACGATGACTGGCGCGTGTGGAACGGAGCACCCAGCCTTCGGATTCCAACTTCCGAATGAGGTCACTGGATTGGCGGCGTCATTCGATTCTCGCGGAGGGAAGCTGCGTATGAATCCGCGAGTAAACGATCGCGACGTGCGCGTTGTGGAACATCAGGAAGACCAGCGAAAGAGCCAGAAACATCCAGGGGTGGTAGGTCATTCCGACGTAGAGGTTGTCGCCCAATAGGGCAATACCAGCCAGCCACCCCGCTGGGGTCCAGGCGGGCGCCATAAAGCCGAGGCGGCTCCTGCTCCACTCCGCTTGCGGGAACCATATCTGCATGGCCCACGCCCCAAAGTAGATCAGCACTCCGACGGCATAGAGGGCCAATCCGGCCCTCTGGCGGGATGTCGCGATGCTTAGGGGAATCAAGAGCAACGTGAGAAAAAGGACAGTTCGGGACACTTTTTCCCCAATGGCGACCGAGCGAGGTATGTCGCGCCAAAAGAACGAGGGCTGGTAGGCCTGAGGCAGGCGGCTCGCGAGCGCGACGTTCATTACCAGGATCGGAACAGTCAACCAGAAACAATTCCAAAGGTACTTCATCGCCGCTCCTCGAGCGTAACAGATCGGCAGATCAGCGACGTCTTACTGAGGCACCAACTGGGATAGAGGGCCCGAGTAGCGATAGTGAATACGCCTCCGATCCGCGGGAGATGCCTGGAGTCCATGCTGCTCTGACTCCGAGCTTGCTCTGTTGCTCGAATCGCTGCGCTGGCCACTTCCTGTGGGAACTGCTGGCCCAAGGGGCCATCCCGCGGATCTCGGCGGGCTGCGCACCCCAGCGCCATTCGGCTTCCGAATCTCGCGCTACGCTGCGCCACTTGCCGCACTATTGGCGCGGGTAGTTCGCGAGGCGGGGCTCGACCCGGTGTAAGCTGTGACATGGAGTGATTTCCGAATGAAAATTCATATTGCTATCCTTACCTTCGCCGCCTGTTCTTCCTCGCTGCTCGCCGTGGACGTTGCTCCACCCGCCGAGCAGATCGCGTCGTCGATACTTGCCGCTCCGAAAGAACGCCGCGCCGCCGCAACCGTTCTCGGGTACAACTCGAAGGGCGAAGTGGTCACGCTTCGCCAGGGAACCAACGACCTCATCTGCCTCGCCGACGATCCCGCCGTGAAGGGCATCAGCGTCGCTTGCTACCACAAAGACCTCGAGCCGTTCATGGCTCGCGGCCGCGAACTGAACGCCACTCTCAAGGGCAACGCCCGCCACGAACAGCGCTGGAAGGAAGTGGACGAGGGCAAGGTGAAACTGCCTCGCGAACCGCGCATGCTCTATGTGCTCACCGGGTCGAGCTTCGACGCCGCGAAAGGCGAGATGGTGGACTCCTATCTGCGGTGGGTGGTCTACGTACCGTATGCGACGCCTGAATCGACGGGCCTTTCCACCACGCCGGGCACAGCTCCGTGGTTGATGTATCCGGGGACGGCGGGCGCGCACATCATGATCAGTCCGGCGAAGGAAAAGAAGTAGCCAGAGCGAGCGTCACTCGGCGATCGCGCGCAGATAGCGCTCCGCGGAACGCGCGATCGTCTGTCTGGCGCCGCTCATCAGGTGCCGGCCGAAGGCGCCGTACATGCGATCGAATTCGAGCTGCGCGAGGCCAGCGGCGATTCGCCTCACCGCGCCCGGGCCCAGCGGAATCCAGTTCGGATAGCTGTACATGAACGTGACCCACTTGCGGTCGAGACAAACCTGCGGTTGGTCGCCGGCCAGGAGCACGCCCTTGCCTTGGGCGCCCGCGGGCCACAACGCGACTTGGTAGCCGTCGAAGTGCCCGCCCGAGTGAATCAGCGAGAGTCCGCCGAACAACGGGTGCTGCTCGCCGCTCCAGAATCGAAGCGCCAAAGAGTTGCGCTGCACCCACTGCCGGTCCGCTTCGTGGATCCAGATCTCAGCGCCGCCGAAAGCGTCACTCCAATCGACCACGCTCGAGTAGTAATGCGGATGCGAAATCGCGATCGCGCGAACGCCGCCGAGTTCGCGCACGCGCGCGACGGTGGCGTCATCCACGAGGCTCACCGAGTCCCACAGCAGGTTGCCTTCGGCGGTCTTCACGAAGAACGCGCGCTGGCCGATGGCGAACACCGGTTGGGTGTGGATCGACCACAGGCCGGGTTCTTCTTCCTCGATCGCGTTGCGGTGCACCACCTCGAGCGCGGTCCGCGTGGTCCATTCCTGGCCGCCGTGGCGAAGGTACTGGCGCGGATCCTCGCAAGTCGGGCACTGCGTCGGCGGCTGCTCGGAGGTGTTGTACTGCACGCCGCAGGTCACGCAGATCCAAGGCTCGGGCGCGCTCACAACGGGCGCAGTTCCTTGTTGATCGCGTCGAGCACGCCGTTCAAGAACCCCAGCGACTCGTCGCTCGAGAAGCGCCGCGCCAACTCGAGCGCCTGATCGATCACCACGGCGGAAGGCGTAGGCATGCTCTTCATTTCGTAGACCGCCAGCCGCAGGATGTTGCGATCCACCGCGGGCATCCGCTCGAGCCGCCAATGCGCGGAGTGGCGGGCGATCACTTCGTCAATCGCCGCGGCCTGCGCCGAAGCGCCTTTGGCGAGATCTTCGCCGAACGGATCCGGTTCTTCGGCGGGCAAGCCTTCTTCGGACGATAGCGAACCGTAGTATTGCGCGATTGCCTCGTGAATGGCGAGCTTACGCACGTCGGCCAGGAACAGCGTTTGGAGCGCCTGTTGCCGCGACTTGAATCGGGAAGGCATTGCGCCGGGTTACTTCGACTTCGAGCCCGCACGCAGTCCGCGTAGCAGGCTCGCCATCTCGACCGCGGTCATCGCCGCGTCGAATCCCTTGTTGCCGCTCTTGGCGCCAGCGCGGTCGACGGCCTGCTCGAGCGTGTTCGTTGTCAGAACGCCGAATGCCACCGGAACGCCGTGCTGCGCCGCGACGTTCCCCAAGCCTTTTGCGGCTTCGCCGGCAACGTAGTCGAAGTGCGGAGTCTCGCCGCGAATGACGCAGCCGAGGCAGATGAGCGCATCGTGTTTCTTCTGGCGCGCCAACTCTGCCGCCACCACGGGCATCTCCCACGAGCCCGGTACGCGCACGATCTCCACGTCTTGTTCGCGAGCCCCGCTGCGGTTCAACGCGTCGATCGCACCCGCCAACAGCCTGTCAGTAATGAAGCTGTTGAAGCGCGAGACGATGAGGGCAAACCTGAGTCCGCGCGCGTCGAGCGAACCTTCGTGGATCTTGTGGGGCATGGAGGAGGAGGCTGTGAAAACAGCCTCCATTGTAACGAATTCCTAGGAAGTCACCGCGCCGCGCGCGGCCGAGCTCACGGTGGCTGCGTATTTGTAGAAGACGCCGGTCTTGTAGCGCGGTTCGGGGGCTTGGAAGCCCTTCATGCGCTCGGCGAGTTCGGCGGCGGGAATGTCGATATCGAGCGTCTTGTTGACGATATCGATGGTCACCGGGTCGCCGTCTCGGATCGCCGCAATCGGACCGCCCATCGCGGCTTCGGGCGCCACGTGCCCGATCATGAAGCCGCGCGTGGCTCCGCTGAAGCGGCCGTCGGTGATCAGCGCGACGGAGTCACCGAGGCCCGCGCCCATGATCGCTCCTGTGACGCCGAGCATTTCGCGCATTCCCGGCCCGCCCTTGGGGCCTTCGTAACGTATGACGATCACGTCGCCGGGCTTGATGTCGCCGCGGATCACGGCGTCCATCGCGGGCTCTTCGCGTTCGAACACGCGCGCCGGCCCCTTGTGGATCTTGCGGTCGATGCCGGTCACCTTGATCACGCCGCATTCGGGCGCAAGCGATCCTTGCAGCACGACCAGGCCGCCGGTGGCCTTCAGCGCGTTCGATGCGCCGCGGATCACGTCTTGTCCGGGTTCTTCGTGCGCGGCGGCGGCGTCATGTTCGATGGTGTTGCCGGTGATGGTGATGCAGTCTTTGTGGACGAGTCCGGCTTCCACCAGCTTCTTGGCGATGAGGATGATTCCGCCAGCGCGATCGACGTCGACGGCGGTGTAGCGGCCGGCTGGCTTGAGGTCGCAGAGCAGGGGAGTCTTCTCGCCGATGCGATTGAAGTCGTCGAGCCCGAGGTCGACGCCCGCTTCGTGCGCCATCGCCATCAGGTGGAGCACGGCGTTCGTCGATCCGCCCGATGCCGACACCGCGGCGATCGCATTCTCGAATGCTTCGCGCGTGCAGATGTCGCGGGGCTTCAGATCCTTCTTCACGGCTTCGACGATGATCCGGCCGGCATGGCGCGCGATCTCGACCTTGCGCTTGTCGGGCTGCGGAACGCTGCCCATTCCGAGCGGACACAGGCCGATTACTTCGAGGATGGTGGCCATGGTGTTGGCGGTGAACTGGCCGCCGCAAGCACCGGCGCCGGGACACGCTTCATTTTCGACAGCCAGCAATTGCTCGTCATTGATCTTGCCGGCGGCGTGCGCGCCCACGGCTTCGAACACGTCTTGGATGGTGAGGCTCTTGCCGTGGAGATTGCCGGCGAGAATCGAGCCGCCGTAGAGCACGAGGCCGGGAATGTTGAGGCGGAGCAGCGCCATGGCCGCGCCGGGGTTCGTCTTGTCGCAAGCGGTGAGCGCGATCACGCCGTCGAACATGTGGCCGCGGGCCACGAGTTCGATCGAGTCGGCAATGAGGTCACGGCTCACGAGCGATGCCTTCATGCCTTCGGTGCCCATGGTGACGCCGTCACTGATGGCGATGGTGTTGAATTCCATCGGCGTGCCGCCAGCCTCGCGAATGCCTTCCTTGACGTACTGCGCGAGCTCACGCAGCCGGTAGTTGCAAGGCATCGTCTCGATCCACGTGTTGGCGATGCCGATGTTGGGCTTGGCCAAGTCCTCGTCGGAGAATCCGATCGCTTTCAACATGGAACGGGCGGGCGCGCGCTTGGGCCCTTGCGTAATGGTGGCGCTCTTCAGAGGCATAACCTGTCATTGTATCCTGGTGCATTACATGAGTCCGGCCTCCAAGCGCATTCTGCACCTTCACGCCCACCCCGATGACGCGGAGATCTTCGCGGGCGGGACGCTCGCGTTGCTGGCTGCGAAAGGGCATCACGTCACGATCGTCTCGATGACGCCAGGGGATTGCGGATCGCATCACCACACGGGGCAGGAGATTGCTCGCATCCGGCGTGGGGAGGCTGCGAATGCGGCCCGGATCCTGGGTGCGGAGTACTTTTGCGCCGAGTTCCGCGACCTGGCGATCTTCGATGACGACACCTCGCGCCGCCGCGTGACTGCCGTGTTGCGGCGCGTGCAGCCGGATCTCATTCTCACGTCGGCGGCAGTGGACTACCACTGCGATCACGAGGCTACGTCGAAGTTGGTTCGCGACGCATGCTTCGCCGCGCCCTGCGACAACTACGACACATCGGCTCACGGAGCTTTTCCGCCGATGAAGGCGATCCCTCATCTGTATTTCGACGATCCAGCCGAGGGCACCGATCGCGACTGCGCTCCAGCCAAGCCTCACTTCGTGGTGGACATCTCTTCCGTGCTCGCGACCAAGCGCGAGGCTTTCGCCGCGCATGACAGCCAGCGGCAGTGGCTCAAAGAGCATCACGGCATGGACGATTACCTCGAGACGATGGAAAAATGGTCGGCGCAGGTCGGAAAATATGCCGGGTTCGCGTTCGGCGAAGGGTTTCGGCATTACAAGATGCATCCCTATCCGGTAACTCCGTTGCTCGAGGAGTTACTGGGTGACGCGCTTGTGCGCCGGCTCTGATGCTGGCCCGATTCGGTCCGGCGGCGTGGTCGAGGCAGGAGCGGTTGGCCGAGGCTTCGCGACAATCGGGCCGTTTGCGGGAGCGCCATGGCGACGATCTGATCGCGGTGGCAGTGTATGGCGAGACGGCGCGCAGCGGGGAGCATCCGTTCTCGGGTCTCGAGATGTACTGCTTGCTCCGTGGGCCGTGCGATGAATGGTTGGCCGCACAGGACGCGACGGTGATCGATGCGTTCTCGGCCGATCGGGCTCGCGATTTGGCCCGGGAAGTGACGCCGGACTGGCCGGTCCGGCAGGGCCGGTTTCGGCATGCAGTGTGTATCGAAGGTGCGGCGGAGATCGTGGAGGAGTTGGCTGGGCTCGTGGTTTCGGCTCCGCCTGCGGATTTCGACACGGCGGGCGGGGTGCTGATCGATGAGTTGCGGCGGGACCTTGCGGCGCTGCGGAATGCTCGTGCCTCCCGGCGCTGGGCTCCGGTTGCGGGATCAGCGGTCGCGTTCACGCGGCGTGCGGCGCTACTTGCCGGGCTGGTCAATCGCTGGTGCTACGCAACCGAGCCGTGCTTGTGGGAAGAGGCGGGCAAGCTCGCGCGGCGCCCGGATGGATTCGATGAGTTGCTGCGCGCGGTGACGAGTGGGAGCCTGCGCGATGCGGAGAAGGTGGTTGCGATGGTGGAGCGGGTGTGGCTGGGCGTGTGGGATGGTTTCGGCGGCTGATGTAGGGTCATGCGGCCCGCCTCGATAGACAAGCAGATGTCATTCGTGCGCGTGTCCTTTTTGGGGGCGAGCCGTTGGCCATGAGGAGGGCGAGCGTGGCCGGGCGCGCTCGCCGTATTTCATTCGAAATACATTCGTAAGCCCATTCGACATTTCTAATTTCTTTGGGAATACTTACTAAACCCGCGCGAGGACTCCGCCGATCAGGAGTTTGGGTGGAAGGCAAGCCGGCCCCGCCGGCGCCGCCCGAGCACGGCCCGGCGCGAGAGCGGGCTGGCCCACGAATCCAAAGGTACACAAACGAGAACATCGATGGCTCAGAAGATCGTCAGCAATAACAAGACCGCCGGGCGGAAGCCGAGCACGGCACGCCACCAAGGTCCACCGGTAGCGCGGCCGTTGCGCCAGCGGACCGTCGCCGGAAAGACCCTGTTCGCGCAAATCGGCGGACAGCCGGCGCTCGAGGCAGCCGTCGAGCTGTTCTACCAGAAAGTGCTTCGTGACCCGATGCTCGGCGGATTCTTCCGCGGCGTCGACATGAAGATGCTGAAGTCGCAGCAGGTAGCCTTCTTCACGCAGGCGCTGGGCGGCCCGGCGCGGTATCGCGGCGCGGACATGAAGTCGGCTCATGCCCGGATGGCGATCGAGCCGAAGCATTTCGCGGCAGTGGCGGGGCACTTGTCGGCCACCTTGTCCGAGCTCGGCGTGCCGTCGGGCGTTGCCTCGCAAGTTCTGGCCGCGGTGGCCGCGCTCGAGGGGCAGATCGTGAACGCCGCGGGCTCCAAGTCCGGATCCGATCTGCTGCCCATGATGGCGCGTTCGCTCGACACGCTCGGGACCAACGTCTTCATCGCGGACCGGGATCTGACGATCGTCTACATGAACCAGAAGGCTCGCGAGGCCATGAAGTCCGTGGAAGACGTACTCGAGGAGAAGTTCGGCGTTTCTGTGGACGATCTGGTGGGCGGTTCGATCGACCGGTTCCACGGCAGCCGCACCAAGCAGATCCGCCGGATGCTCGCCGACGCCTCGACACTGCCCATTCGGAGCGAAATCCGGGTCGGCAGGCTGATCCTCGACCTGAACGTGAACCCGATCCTCGATGAAGTCGGCAATTACGTCGGGGTGGTGGTCAATTGGGAGGAAATCAGCGAAAAGAAGCGCCTGGCGGCCGATGCGGCGCGCGTCAGCTCGATGATGGAGAATGCTCCCACCAACGTGGTGATGGCGAACACCGAGGGGATCGTGCAATACATGAATCCGGCCTCGCTCGCCACGCTCAAGAAGCTCGAGCATCTGCTTCCGTGCAAGGCCGAGGAGATTGTCGGCAAGTCGTTCGACATGTTCCACAAACGGCCCGAGCATCAGAAGCGCATCGTGGCCGATCCGAAGAACCTGCCGTTCAAGTCGACCATCCAGTTGGGTCCGGAGACGCTCGACCTGGCCGTAAACGCCATCTATGACCACGACAAGCAGTACATTGGCGCGATGCTGACGTGGGAGGTGGTGACCGAAAAACTGAAGCTCGCCAAGGCTGCCTCGCAGGCGCAGTCGATGATCGAGAACGCTCCGATCAACATCATGTTCGCCGATCGCGACCTGGTGATCCGCTACATCAACCCGGCATCGGCAAAGACTCTCGACAAGATCGCGCACATGCTTCCGTGCAAAGTGTCGGAGGTGGTGGGCAATTCGGTGGACATCTTCCACAAGCGGCCCGAGCATCAACGCAGGCTGCTGTCGGATCCGCGGAACCTGCCTCACCACGCTCACATCAAGCTCAACGAGGAGACGCTCGACCTGCACGTGAGCGCGATCTACGACAACGAGAAGAACTACATGGGCGCGATGGTCACCTGGGAGATCATCACCGAACGGTTGGCCACCGAGGCGCGCGAAAAGGAGATGATCGAGCGGGACAAGCGAGCGCAACAGGAGTTGCGAGCCAAGGTCGATTCGATGCTCGAAGTGGTGCGCGCGGCCGCCAGCGGCGACCTCACCCGGGAGGTTTCCGTGTCCGGCGCCGACGCGGTGGGTCAGATGGGCGAAGGGCTGAAATCGTTCCTCGACACGCTGCGCAAGTCGATGCAGGGGATCTCGCAAAACGCCCACCAGTTGGGCGCCGCCGCTGAGGAGCTTTCCTCGATCAGCCACCAGATGGCCGGCAATTCCGAAGAGACGGCCTCGCAGGCCAACGTCGTTTCGGCGGCCAGCGAAGAGGTGTCGAAGAACGTCGGGGTGGTGGCCACGGGATCGGAGGAAATGCTGGCCTCGATTCGCGAGATCAGCAAGAGTTCCACCGAGAGCGCACGCGTGGCGCAAACGGCGGTGAGTGTGGCCGAAGCCACCAACCAGACCATCTCGAAGCTCGGCGATTCGAGTCAGGAGATCGGCAAGGTGATCAAGGTGATCACCTCGATCGCCCAGCAGACCAACCTGCTTGCCCTCAACGCAACGATCGAGGCTGCCCGCGCCGGTGAGGCCGGCAAAGGTTTCGCGGTGGTCGCCAACGAGGTCAAGGAACTGGCCAAGGAAACCGCCAAGGCCACCGAGGAGATCAGCCAGAAGATCGAAGCGATCCAGGGCGACACCAAAAACGCCATCAAGGCCATCGGCGAGATCAGCGAGATCATCGCCCAGGTGAACGAGATCTCCAACACCATCGCCTCGGCCGTCGAAGAGCAGACGGCTACCACCAACGAAATCGGCCGCAATCTCACTGAAGCCTCCAAGGGCGTCGAGGAGATCGCCAAGAACATCAGCGGGGTGGCCGACGCGGCGCAAAGCACGGCTCGCGGCGCATCCGAGACGCAGGAGGCTTCCTCCGCCCTCACGCGGATGGCGTCGGAGCTCCAAGGCCTCGTCGGACGGTTCACCGTCTGATTCCGCCTATCGGCGCCGGGCCCGGCCAACAATGCCGGGCCCTTGCGATTCCCATCGCGGCGATCCAACCATGACGAACGATCTCCAGTTGTTGGGTGTCGACTACCGCTTCGCCCCGATCGAGGTACGCGAGGAGCTCAGCTTCTCTCCGGCCGAAGCTGCCGAGTTGCTCCGGTCGCTGTTCGCGGTCACCTCCGGCGGCAGCCCCGGGCGCGGCGGAGCGGTAGTCTCCACCTGCAATCGAACCGAGTTTTACGTGACCGGTCCCGCCGAAACCGGTCAGAGTCTGCTCACGGCGCTGCGCTCGCTCCGCCCGCACGCGCGAGCTCTGCATGAGCAGTGTTACCGCTATTCCGAATCCGGCCCGGCGGCGGCATTGCATTTGTTCCGCGTCGCCGGGGGGCTGGAATCGCAAATTCCCGGCGATATCCACATCCTGTCGCAGGTCCGCCGGGCGATCGACACCGCACGCACGGCGGGCGCGGCCAACGCGCTGCTCGAACTCACCTTCCGATCCGCCACGCGGGCGGCGCGCCGCATTCGCCGCGAGACTGGATTTTGCCAGGGAGCGGCCAGTGTCGGCGGAGCTGTCGCTCGCACGCTCACGGCACGGTTCCCGGCGAGCCCGGCCCGGATTCTCGTGCTGGGCGCGGGCCAGGCAGGCGTCGACATCGCCGCCCATCTTGCCAAGAAGCGCCTCGGTCCGCTGCGCTTCGCCTCGCGGCGGCCAGAGCAGGCCGCGAGAATGTGCGCCGAGTTCGGCGGCGCGGCCGTCGCCTGGGACCAACTCGACTCGCTCCTCTCCGACTGTGGACCGCAGGGCGTCGACGCGGTGGTGGCCGCCACTTCCGGCCGGCCGGGTTGCCTCGAGACACCCCGGCTCGAGAACGCGCGCAGGTCCGCCGGTAATGCCCCCCTGGTCATCGTGGACGCCGGAGTTCCTCGCAATGTCGACTCCTCGGTTCGCCTGCTCCCAGGCGTTGACTTGCTGGACCTAGACATGCTCGAGCGCGAACAGCAGTCGGTGATCGAAGCCCGGCTTGCCCACCAGCCGGCCGCGGTGGCCATCCTAACCGCGGAGCTCGAACGGTGGCAGCGGGAAAGTGCGCGGCTGGCGGTCGAGCCGGCCATCAAGGGCCTGTACCAGGCATCGGAATCGATCCGCCTTCGCTTGATCGCCGAGACACGGTGCGGGGACGACATCGATCGCGTCACCGCCAAACTCATGAAGCGCCTGCTCGATGGGCCCGTGCGCCGCCTGCGCCGCCATCTCCGCGGGGAACTGGCTGCGGCGCCACCGAGGCCGTCACCGCAATTGCTCGACTGGATCTTGTCCGGTCCACCCACCCAATCCTCTCCTGAAAGCCGGGGGTGTCGTACGCAATGACTCACAAGAAGATTCTCGCGCCGGGCGCCAAGATTCGGGTCCTCGTAGTGGATGATTCGGTGGTCATTCGCCGCCTTGTCGCCTCGGCGCTCGAGCAAGATCCCGACCTCGAAGTAGTCGGCACGGCCGCCAACGGAAACTTGGCGCTCCAACGCATCGCTCAACTGGCGCCTGACGTGGTGACGCTCGATATCGAAATGCCGGAGATGGACGGCCTAGCCACGGTCCGAGAACTGCGCCGCTCCAACCGGGACGTGCGGGTCATCATGTTCTCGACGCTCACCCAGCGCGGCGCTTCGGCCACGATGGACGCGCTCTCCCACGGCGCCGATGACTATGTCACCAAGGCCGCAAACGTCGGGTCGCTCGACCGGTCGCGCGAAAGTCTCCGCACCGAACTGATCCCGAAGGTCAAGCAGTTCTTCCATCTGAGTGCATCGAAGCCTCAGCCGGGGCCTTCGGCAGCTCCTGCTCCGTCGCCCATCACACAACGCGCTATCCCGATTCCCAAGGTCGCCGCACCGGCAGTGCGGCCTCGCCCGCGCGCCCTGGTGATCGGCGTCTCTACCGGGGGTCCGGTGGCGCTTCAGCACGTCGTCCCCAGATTGCCACGGGAGTTCCCGGTCCCGGTGCTCATCGTCCAGCACATGCCCCCAATGTTCACGCGTCTGCTCGCCGAGCGCCTCCAAAAAGACTCCCCGCTCCAGGTTCGCGAGGCCCAAGCCGGCGACACGGTCACGCCCGGCCATGTCTGGATCGCTCCTGGCAACTACCACATGCGCCTCAAACAGTCGGGCCAGCAGGTGGTGATCTCGCTCGACCAGGGGCCGCAGGAGAACTCGTGCCGGCCGGCGGTAGACGTCCTGTTCCGCAGCGCGGCTGAAGTTTACGGGGGAGCGGTGGTCGCCTCCATCCTGACCGGTATGGGCGAAGACGGGGCACGCGGCGTCGCGGCCCTCCGTCCGCTGGGCGCCTACGTGATTGTCCAGGATGAGCCCACCTCGGTTGTCTGGGGCATGCCTGGAGCTGTCGCCAATGCGGGGCTCGCCGACGAAATCCTACCCCTCGATGCGGTGGCTCCCCGGATCATTGAAAAGTTTCGCTAGGCCTCTCCGTTTCAGTAGGTTACAATCGAGTCCGGGAACCCGCCGCCATGCCTCTCGCGCCGCCCCCGCCGGAGTGGGAAAAGTCACCGAAACATTCCCCGCCGCGCCGGGTTGATCCAGACATGGCGGCTTCGATTACGCTGAACCAATCAGCCCTCCAGCCGTCCGCCCAAACCGTTGCCCTCGAGCACGATGCCCAGCTCATGCTCCGCGTCCGCGCCGGGG
>JAXLQL010000009.1:0-340612 GCA_046331625.1 Bryobacteraceae bacterium | reverse complement strand
CCCACGCCAATGCGGCGGCGGTGGAGGAACCCCCGTTGGTGGCCGCCGATGCCGATCGCGTCCCGGATGGCGTCCACCTGCGGGGAGTGGAAGTGCTGCCCCACAAGGAGGCTCCTCTCGCGCGCGGCGAAGAGTTCGCGGTAAAGCTTTCGTTCGACCTCGACGAGTTGCTGCGCTCCACCACGCGGCCCTTGGCGTACAAAGCGACGGTCCGAGCGACGAAAAAACAAGATGGGTCGAAAGTGATTTTGGCGGAGACCACCGGACGGCTGGCTCCGGCCACCGGCGCCGTTACGGTACAGGTGCCGAAGGGGCTCTTGGACGCCGGGATCTATTCGCTACGTGCGGATTTGGCGGTGACGCGGGCGAGCGGTCCCGAGGAGAGTCCGTTGCGGAGCGAGTCGTCGATTCCGGCGGGATTGTTTCAGGTGGTGTGACGGGCGAAGAGTCGTTGTAGTTCCTCCAAGCCGTTCGGTAACTGTGAAGGAAGTACGTTCTCTACGATCGCCTTCCAGAGACGGTAGACGCGGCTCGTGTTCGTGGCGGGAATGTCGCTGCCCCCCTGCGGTTTCTTCCATCCGGATCGCCCGGGCACATGCCTGCGCGATTGACGCTACGGGATAGTGCTCGCGCTTGAGATTGGTCTTTTTGTATTCACCCAGCCGGCTCCGAAGTTCCGCTTCGGCATGGCCGCAGTTCTGTATCCCGCCCGGCTCCTCCGCGTGGTGCAACAGAAGCCAGAACTCAAAGCAAGGTCTGCTGATCGCCACTTGCACGCCCTTGTCCTTCGCTTGCCTGACGGCGTCGAGGAAGCTCTGGATGTGGTTCGGTTCGAGGCAGTGGTCGGTATCGAGAAGCATCCATCGTTCGTCGTCGTCCTCGTGTTCGATGCCGAGCAACCGGTCGAGGACGTGCGCGGCATGCGACTTCCTTCCACCGCAGGGACGACGTGAACATGGACCCGGGGAATCGAAAAGAAGCCGAAGTACTGCATTGGAGCATGAGTATCGTCCGTGGCCACGATGAAGAGCCGGTCATCGCGGTAGGTGGCGCGATCACGGGCGAGCGGCCGCGGCGCGCGCCGTACCTGACTCATTTGACTTCAGCGCTTTCTTCCATCAGGCGGTCGAAATTGCCGAGGAACGGAATGGCTCCGAAGCGCCCGGCGAGGTAGTGCTTGCGGATCTCGAGGTCGTTCCGCACTTTGAAGTCGGCTAGCGAGTAGAGCCTCGTCGCGCCGCGTTCGTCTTTCTCGGCGAACCAGACCTCGTCGCGGCGGAGCAGGTCGAGATCGAGCAAGCTCGACTCGTGGGTGGTCACCAGCAGTTGGCGCAGATGGCCCCGGCAGTTGTTCAGGAAGTAGTTTAGGAAGCCACGTGCGAGGATCGGATGCAAGCTTCGATCGATTTCGTCGATAACGTAAACCCCGCCACCCGTGGACGACTCGTGGAGCGCCGGGATGAGATCGAGCAGCCGGCGAGTTCCATCGGACTCTTCCCTCAAGCTGAGTTTGACGGGTTGTCCGTCGTATCCCGCGTGGATCGTCTGAACGGAGTATCGGCGCTTCTGATCGCCGTTAGGCCCAACGAATAGCTCAGCCCCGTCCGGCAACGGCAGAATGCTTGCGGACGGCGACTTCCCGGTGGACTCCAAGAACATGTCCGCGACCTGTCCGGGCATCAGCTTACGCAACTCGGCTTCCGTAAATGGTGTCTCAGACACCTCGAGCCGTTGGACGCCAGTCGACGAGCGCCTCAGGAAGTCTCCAGCAAACGTCCTCAGTTCGGAATCGTCCGCTAGGAACTTCGCAAGAGGTCCAAATGGCGCGTCGGGACGAATCAACATCAAGCCATCGCGCAGAAAATTCAACACCGGACCCACCTGCGGGCCGAATTGAGACTGTACCACTAGCCCCGCGGCACTCGCGAGAAAAGACTGGTTCGGCGGACAGCCGACATCGGAAAGCTTCCGGAGCTTCGAACTCTTCCCCAGACCACGAGCGTCTACGGTGACCTTGCCGTCCGCGGCAGTGACGCGCTCGTATAGCGTCTTTTCGTGTCCGGCGATTTGGACGAGCCACTCCTCGATGACTCTGCGATCGTCCAGCTTGAAACCCAGCCGGTAGAGCTTGTCCCCCGAGATGAACTGAAGGTCGAAGGTCGACGGCTCGTCTTGATTGCCGAACCGAAATGCCGTTCGGCCCGTTCCCGCACCTTCGCTCCGCTGACGAATGGCGATGGACCGGAAAAAGCGTAGTGCCTCGACGAGGTTCGACTTTCCCGCACCATTGGCTCCGTATAGCACTGCGCTCCGTAGCACCTTTTCACCGGAGCCTGGTATCGGAATGGCGTGATGCGGGTGCGCTGAGTCGAGCCGCTTGCTCGCTACCAGCGAGATGGTTTCCTCCTCCGCGAACGAGAGGAAGTTCGATACCGAGAACGTGACGATCATTGGCCTATTGTGATTATTTCACACGAAGAGGCACAGTTAGGCATCGCCACCCGTCAAACGGAGCCCGCCCGTGTGAAATTTTCACGCGACCGTCCGCTTCCCGCCCCGGTACACCGCCACGATCCCCACCGGAGCCTGCTCCGGCGACTCATACGACGCCGGCGACCCTACCTTCTCCGCATCGAACACCGTCACGTCCGCCACCGCTCCCGCCCGCAGCGTTCCCCGGTCCGCGAGCCCCAACCGCCCCGCGGGCTTCGCCGTGATCTTGTGCACCGCCTCGGCCACCTGCATCCACCCCCGCTCCCGGCAGATCAAACCGAGCAATGACGGAAATGTTCCAAACAATCTCGGATGCGGACGTCCCTTCACGTAGAACCCGTCGCTGATCACCGAACACAGCGGATGCGTCAGCAACTCGCGCAGGTTCTCTTCGCTCTGGTTGAACGACAGCATCCCCACCGCGCCGTTCTCTTCTTCGAGCAGGCGGAACACCGTCTCTACCGGCTCGAGTCCGCGCGCGGCGGCAATGCCTGCAATGTTGCGGCCCACCACGTCCTGGTTCGCCGCCGACTCCACCGCCGTGATGTAGATGTCCTCCCACTGCTGCGCCATCCCCGAACCCATCTCGCTCGCGATCTTGCGCCGCCCATCCGGATCGGCCAGCCGTGCGAGCATCGCCGCCGTTCCGCCATCGAGCGCGCTCTGCGGAAGAAGCTGCGTCAGCACCGTGCTGCCCGCCTGATAAGGATAGATGTCGAACTCGACATCGACGCCCTCGCGACGCGCCTGCTCGATCCGGTCCAGCGCCTTGCGCTGCTTGTCCCAGTTCGCCCGCCCCACCGCTTGCAGGTGCGAGATCTGCAGCTTCACACCCGTGGCGCGAGCCAGAGCCAACTGCTCATCCACCGCTTCGAGCAGCTTGAACGAGTAGTCGCGCATGTGCGTGGCGTACATCTTGCCGCGGCGCGCCACCACCGAGCACAATGACCGCACCTCGTCGAACGGCGCGCTCGAACCCGGCGCATACATCAGGCCCGTGGAGAATCCCGCCGCGCCGCCGGCCAGCGCGTCATCGAGTTCGCCCGCGAGCCGCTCTTGTTCGCCAGCCGTGAGCGCACCTTGCCGGTGCCCGAACAGCGCCACCCGCAAACTGCCATGGCCCACCAGCGACTGCACGCGAACCAACGATGACCGCCGCTCCACCGCTTCCAGATACTCGGGAGCTCCGGCGTAGCGCCACTCCGAATTTCCGTGGAAAATCCCGTTGGCGAACTCGCGCAACTCGGCCGCGTGATTTCCGCACGGATACGCCGAGAAGCCGCAGTTGCCCACCACTTCGGTGGTGACGCCCTGGTTCGCTTTCTCGCGCCGCGCGTCGAGCACTTGCAAATCGGAGTGGCTGTGCAGATCGATGAAGCCCGGTGCTACGGCAAGCCCACGGCAATCCACACGCTCGGCCTCGCTCGCAGCCGGGGCCTGCCCCACGCCCGCGATTCGCCCATCCTCGAACCACACATCTGCAACAACCGGCACCGCACCGCTTCCATCGAAAACGGATCCGCCTTCCAGGATCGTGAGCATCATTTCTTCCTTGCCGCGCGAGGTTTCAACTCCACATCCACGGTCACGTCGAGCTGAGTCCCGCGCAGATAAACAGTAGCCTCGGCGTTGCGATAGCCCGCGGCCGAGAAAGTGAAATTGTACACGCCCAGCGGCAGCTCGAGCTCCGCCGGATCGTCGAACGTTCCAGGACCCTGATAGTGACCCGGCCCCAGCGTCTGCCGCATCGCCGCCTTGAACGGAACTTCTTGATGCCTGCGGAACTTGATGACCCCGGTGTTGCGCGTCAACACGAACTCCGTCTCCGCGCGCGACCCAGGCCGTACATCGACGCTGCTGATCGCCGGTTCCACCGCGTGGCCATGCCGCAGTAGCTTGACGTCGCGACGCCCGGCCTTCAGACGAGACGCGATGTAGATCCCCGGACCTGCTTGCTCCACCGAAGCGTCCGTTCCGTCCACCTGCAACTGGAAACCCGGCTGGTTCGTCTTGATCAAAAGGCTGCCGTATTCTTCGGCCGGCGTGTCGCTGTAGAAGAAGAGCGCGAGCCACGGGCCACCGCTAGTAACCAGCGTCTCGCGCCTGCGATGTCCCCCGAAGTCGAAGGTCCACTCGCTCACCAAACCGAGCCGGCTCACGAAAAGGCCGCCCACCGGAATGTGGCGCGACGTAGCGCCACCGTCAGCGCTCGCGCCCACGCCTCCGCGGCATGACCACACGCGAGCTTCGTCGCCCGAGCCCGCCACCAGGCAAACCACCGTCTTCTCCGATGGCACCGAAACCTCCGGCGCCCATCCTTTCTTCGTGCGAAACACGACCTCCTTCGGTCCCAACGGCGTATCCACGTGGAGCAGGTGATCTCCCTCAGCGACCTCCGGCAACAGCAGACCTTGTCCTTCGGGAACGATTCCGCGCGCGGATTGATCCAGCGCGACTCGCGCACCGATCGTCTCGCCACCCACGCGGAGCCTGGGATTGACGTCGTCTCCGCGGCGCTCGGTTCCGCGAAACGGAGGCACGGAACGGCGTCCCCGGATCCAGCCCCAGTAAGCCGCCGATGCTCCCAAAGCTGCCAGGCCCGTAACTACGCTTCGCCTGCGCAGAGTGCCCATTAACTTCCGATGGTAAACTATCGATCTGAGCATGACCGGCCACTCCGCGGCGACATTCCGCGCAGAGCAGGCGAAGTGGGACGAATATTACGCTTCGCTACCTCACGTCGAGCCCGACGACACGACGGCGGACTTCAACTCCTCCCTGTCGTCTCTGATCTCTGACTTGCTCGAACCCGGCTCGCGCATTCTCGAGGCCGGCTGCGGCGGCGGTTGGCAAAGCCTCGAGATCGCCAAGAGCGGTCGCTTTGACGTCACGCTGCTCGATTTCTCACGCGCCGCGCTCGACTACGCGGCCGAAGTCTTTCGCCGCGAGAACGTGCCGGGGCGATTTCTCGAAGGCGATTTCTCGCAGCCCGGCGATCCAGACTATGACTTGGTGTTCAACGCAGGCGTGCTCGAGCATTACACGCTCGATGAGCAGGTAGGCTTGTTGCGGGGAATGGCTAGCCGCAGCCAGCGCTTTGTGCTCGTGCTTGTTCCGAATGCGCGCTGTTACTGGTATTGGCTGTGGCGCGCCCGCATGGTCGCGGCGGGAAAATGGAAGTGGGGCAAGGAATCCCCTGCCGCCGATCTCACCGAAGTCTTCGCCTTCTCCGGGATCCCGCTATTGGGGCACTGCTATCTCGGCGAACGCTGGACCGAGCATTTCATCCTCGAAACGCTCGGCGCGGAATCGGAAGCCGCGCGCGAGATGCTCGCGATCCACCGGTCTCCGGCGGTGCCGCATGACCAGAAGTGCTACCTCACCGCCGCGCTCGGAGCCGTCAACCACACGCGATGGTCCCCTCGTCCGCCCTGGCGCGATCCGGCCCTCCGCCATTCGGTGACACACAGCGAACTGCACTCGGCACTCGTCGACTCGGTTGCCCTTCGAGCCGCGGCGCGCCGCGAGTCTGCGGATGCGGCCGCCGCAGAACGGTCCTCGTGGGAGGCCGAGCGGAGAGCCTGGCAGGGTGAGCGCGCCGCGTGGGAAGAAGAAAGGCGGGCCTGGGACGGACAGCGGCACGCGTGGGATGGCGAGCGCGAACACTGGGACGCCGCGCACAACTACACGCGCGCTCTACTCTCGGCCTCCTACCAGGAACACGAAAAGTTGCGCACGTTGGCCGAAGATGCGCAGAGCCAGGCGCAAGAGGCCATCGTCCGCGCCGAATATTCGGAGACCTCCGCTGCGTCTGCGCGCCGGGCCCTCGAGGAGCGCGCGGGGGAGTTGGCGAAGACGCAGGAATCGCTCGCCGGGCACCAGGCCGCCTCCGCCGCGGCGCGCCGCCAGTGGGAGCGGGAGTCAGCCGATGCGCGTCAGCGCATCGAAATTACACAAAAAGCCCGTCAAGAGGCCGAGCGCGCACACGCCGCCGTATCGAAGGAACTCGATGAGTCGCGTGCGGCCGCCTCTCGCGCGGACCAGGCTTTGACGAGCGCGGTACAGTACTCCGAGTCACTGCGCCGTGGAACTGTCACTTCGTTCGCCCGCTATTCCGCGGAACTCGACGGCCACCTGCGAACCTACCAAGGCCAGCGTGCGTGGCGTGCGATGCTCGCATTCCGGGAAGCCTACACGCTCGTGGCTCGCGGCGGAATCGGCGGTAAGCTGCGAGCTCTGGCGCTTCCGTTCAAATGGATGTTCGGCGATCCGGCGCGGCTCGACGCCTACGAGCCCCCGTTCCCGGATGCCTGGCAGTTCGCCCCGCGCGAAATCGATCAACCCGTTCGCCGCGAAGATTTTCTTTCCCCGGCGCCTGGACCCGCCACCGGCTATGACGTGATCGTTCTGCCGATCTTCGATTTCGAATTCCGTTTCCAGCGCCCGCAGCAGATCGCAGCCGGCATGGCGAAACTCGGCCACCGCGTGTTCTGGGTGAGCCCGTCGCGCACCTGCGCGGCCGGCGAAAAGCTCGAGACCGTACAGCTCCGCGACAACATGTGGGAAGTGCGGCTTCCGGAAACTGCCGTGAATCTCTACGGTGGCGGCCTCAGCGAAGTTTCCGCTTCTCACATGGCAGACGCGATCGAAGTGCTGTGCCGCGAGTTCGCCGTCTCGGAAAGCTGCGCCTATCTGCAGTTCCCCTACTGGCGAAAGCTCGGCCTCGCACTGCGCCGCCGCATCGGATCGCGCGTCGTCTACGACATGATGGACGATTGGCAGAACTGGCCCACCGAACCACTGATCGGCGAAGAGAATCTCGCCGACGAACTCGAACTGGTGCGGGAAACCGACGTGCTCGTGGTGACGGCCGGCGAGTTCGCCGAGCGCCACGCCGCCAATCGCCCGGCTCCGCTGCTCGTCCCCAACGGCGCCGATTTCGAGTTCTTCCACGCCGCCGAACCGGCGGGCAAACTGGCCGACATCAAGCACCCCATCATCGGATACTACGGCGCCATCTCGTCATGGTTCGATGTCGAGCTGGTGGCGGAAACGGCGCGCCTCCGGCCGGATTTTTCGTTCGTGCTGATCGGCCAGGTGCATGCGATCGACCCTGCGCCGCTGGCCGCGCTTCCCAATGTCCACTTGCTGGGCGAAAAGAGCTATCGCGAGATCCCCGCCTATCTACGCGAGTTCGACGTGTGCCTCATTCCATTCCGCATCAACGAACTGACGCGCGCAGTGGATCCGGTGAAACTTTACGAGTATCTGAGCCAAGGTAAGCCCGTGGTGGCCACGCCGATGACGGAACTCGAGCCGCATCGAGGTATCATCCGGCTCGCATCCACTGCTTCCGAATTCGCCTCGGCCATCGACGCTGCGTTGCTCGAACGAGCCGGCGAACTTGCCGAAAAGCGAGTGGAGTTCGCGAGTAAGAATACGTGGTCGGCGCGTGTGGAAGCCATCCGCGGCGCCATCGCGTCTTCCACGCCTCTGGTTTCGGTGCTAGTGGTCACGCACGATTCGGCCAAGTTCCTGCCGGGATTCATCGATGCGTTCCGGCGCAACACCACCTACCCCAACTGGGAACTGATCTTCGTCGACAACAACTCGGGCGACTCCACACCGGCGCTGCTGGACCGCTTGTGCGCGGGCGATCCTCGCATGCATGTCCACAAGGTGGACAAGAACCTCGGCTTCGCCGCAGGAAACAACCTGGCCGCATGGAAATCGCGCGGTGAGTATCTCGTGCTGCTCAACGCCGACACCCTGGTTTCTCGCGGATGGTTGGGCCGGCTGATGGAGCCTCTACGCCGCGACTCCGGCGTCGGCGTCACCGCGCCCGTCACCAATTTCTCGGGTAACGAAACGAAGATCGATTTCCGCTACTCCGGCGTCGACGAAATGGAAGATTTCGCCGGGGAACTGGCCCGCAAACGTCAGGGCATCACGATGGATCTGCCCGTGGTTCCGCTGCTGTGCGCCGCGCTCTCCCGAAAGACTTGGGATGCCGTGGGCGGCCTCGATGAGCGCTTCGAGGTCGGCATGTTCGAAGACGATGATTTCTGCAAGCGCGTCGCCGAGGCCAACCTCCGAATCGTAACCGCCGAAGATTGTTTCATTCACCATTTCGGCAACGGATCGTTCGAACAGTTGGATCCGGACCGCTCCCGGCGCATCTTCGCCGAGAATCGCAAGAAGTTCGAAGAGAAATGGGACGTGGAGTGGAAGGAACACTCGATGCGTCCCGGCGTGCGTCCGCTGAACGCAGAGCCGCGATTCAAGCCCGAAGAATTTTCGCAGCGCGATCCATCGCGCAGCCAGCGCAACTCCGTAGCCCCGCTGATTCGGCGCTTGCTCCCCAACCGGACCAATGCGGGCGTCATGATCAATCCGCAGCCCGATGGCAACGGAGCGCTGGCGGTGGAGTGCGACTTGGCCACTCCGGCCACGCAGGTGAAGTTCGGCGACTCGATCCTGCCCACGACTTATGGTTCAGCCACGCTCCTGACGGCTGTGCTGACTCCGGACCTGGTGAAATATCCTGGTCCCGCAACTGTGCGTTTGGTGAGCGATGCGGGAATGTCGCCGCCGGTGGACTTCTTCGTAGACTAGCGCGATGAGGACCTGGTGGTTCATCGCTGCGGTTTGCGTGAGTTGCTTCGCGCAGGATCTCGGGCCCCCGAGGATTGTCGTGCCGCTGATCGACGGCAAGCTCGAAGCCAATCAGATCGTTCTGGACCCATGGCCCGAGCGCAAGGAGAACCCTAAACCGGCAACGGTGGTTACGCGCAAAAGCAGTGACTGGATCGATGACTGTTGGTTCCTCGATTCGGCCCCCCCTCCTCCCAGAAGCCGCGTCATCCACAGGAAGCATTTCGAGAATGCAAACGTGGCTACCCTCGCTGGCGCGCCTGTGCGGCGGATCGTAGTGAAGAAGTTCACGATGTCGATTGTTCGGCACGAACGCGAGTGGCCGGTTGCGCAGAAAGAACTGGAAACGGTCTGGGCGTCGAAGTTTCGTGAGGCATCGGCGGTCATAGCCTGGGCCGAAGGCAATTTTTGGGACATCTTTGCGATTCTCGAATTCGAAGGCACCGAACAGCGAGGATGCCTCGTCACCGATGGATCCCACGTACACATCCGCGACGTAAATGGCGACCGTTGGTACACGCGGCTCGAGCCCACTCCCGCTCGGTAACGCGACATCGCCTCAAATCTCCCCAATAGCCACCGGCGACGCATAGATCGCCAGCAACTGCTCCCCCGGCCAGAACATCCGATCCACTTCCACCCGCCGCGCCTCGATCCTCGTCCATTCCCCGAGCCGTTCAGGAAACGAATCCTCGCGCAAGCTCACCGCGTGCGACCAGTGCAACTCCTGCTCGTCATACGGTGTGAGCGACACGTAGAGCCGCGAGGCTGAAGCGAGATGCCGCTCCATCACGGGCACGGGATCGTGAAAATGTTCCAAACAATTCGACGTGATAATGACGTCGTAGCTTTCGTCGATCGCCCCCTCCGGATGGTGCAGAAACCTCCGCCCGGGATGCCGCTGCCGCGCCTGCTCGATCGCCTCGGCCGAGAAGTCGAGCCCCGCCACCGCGCTCGCCGGGAAAGCCCGCGCCAGGAGTTCCACGCCCTCGCCGAACGCGCATCCCCAATCGAGAATCCGCCACGGCCGCGACCGCAAATACGCGGCCACCGTGAGCGGCAGGCTCTCGAGTAGCCGCTTCATGAAGTGCGCAGTCTGGTTGCCGCCTCCGTAGTTGTCCCAGTGCGTTTGGAAATACCATTCCCACCACTCGCGGGAATTGACGGCGACGCCTTCCGGATGAATCATTTCGCCTCGGCCAACGTGATGACCACTTCGAGTCCCGATGGCTTTCGGTTCCGGCACGCCACCGTTCCGCGACACGCTTCCACGCAGCTCTTGACGATCGCCAACCCAAGCCCTACGCCGCCCGTATCGCGGCTCCGCGACGCCTGAGGCCGATAGAAAGGTTCGAAGATCTGTTCCAGCATGTCGTCCGGCAGCCCAGGACCGTTATCCGCCACGGTGAGCAGCACGTGTGTGCCATCGCCGCGCGCGCTGACCACGATGGGCCCGAACTCGCCTGCGTATCGCGCCGCGTTGCGCAACAGGTTTCCGATCGCGCGCACCAGGTAACCCGGATGCGCCATCGCCTGCAACCCCGGCGGAATGTCGAGCCGCGCGCCGCTGGCTTCGCGCTCGGCTGCGGTCCGCGCCGCTTCAGCAACGTCCACCGGCTTCAGGGGTACGGCCCCTGCGTCCATCCCGGCCTTCGAGAACGAGAGCAGTTCGTTCACCAGCGCCGACATCTCCTGCACTTCCTCGTGCAACACCTCGATATCCACGCGATGCTCCGCGCCGGCGCGCCGTTCGAGAATCGCTAGCGCGAACTGTACTCGCGCGATCGGCGCCGAAAGTTCGTGCGCGATGTCGCCCAAGTATCGCTTCTGATTCTTCACGAAACTCTCGAGACGCGCGGCCATTCGGTTGATCTGCGAGCCGAGATGGCCGAGTTCGTCTTCGCGGTGATCGGGCGCTCGTACGTCGAATCTGCCCTCGGCGATCCGCTCGGTCACTTGATCGATGCGGGCGATCGAGCGCGTGAGGCCACGCAGAAACGGAAGCCAACACAACACGGTGACGCCGGTCAGCAGTGCCGCTAGAGCGAGACCGTGTCGCCAGTCCGTGAACAGATCGGCGTTCAGGATCGACGAAGTTCGAAACAGCACCAAGCCGGGTCCATTGGTGCCCTCGGGACCCCGGATCGGAGTGCGGAACCCCGCCCAATAAGCCGGCGGAGATTTCGAGCTGACGAAGAAGAAAGGTTCACGCGGACCCGCTTTCGGCTCTTCCGAAAACCGGGGAGGTCCACCTTCGCCACGCGGGGGTGGCCGGTGCGGGCCGCCTCCTCGAATTCGCGCCATCACGTCCGGCGGCACATCCGCCGTGGGACCGTAGATCGCCTGGCCGTCCGGATTGGTTACGAACACGTCGGCGTGGTATTGGCGGGCATACGCGGCGATCACCGAATCCGGATCTTCGGCTGCTTCCACCTCTGCACGGAGCTTACTGGCGATGCCCATGATCCGGTCTTGCGCTGGCGCAATGAAAAGCGACTCGAACCCGACCCCATACTGAATGCGCGCGAAGACGAACGCCACCAGAGCCGCCAACAAAATGTTGAGTAGCCCCAGGCCGATGATCTTTCTTGAAAGCGGCCAGGCTCGCATCATGAGCCTTCCTGCTTTTTGAAAAGATAGCCCACGCCGCGCACGGTCTCGATCCACTGCGGGAACTTCGCGTCGTCGCCCAGCTTCTTGCGCAACGAGGAAATATGCACGTCGATCGAGCGGTCAAAGCCTTCAAAATCGCGATCGGCCACTTCGAGCAGCAACTGCTCGCGAGTCTTGACGCGTCCGGCCGACCGCGCCAGGGAAAGCAGCAGATCGAACTCCTGCCGCGTGAGCTGCATCGGCGCGTCACGCAGCGTAGCCGTGTGCGAAGCGGGGTCGATCACCAGCGCGCCCACCACCACTGGAATCATCTTGCGGTCGAGCGTCTGCTCGCTGGAAAGAATCGACCGTCGCAACACCGCCCGCAATCGCGCCAGCAGCTCGCGCGTGGAAAACGTCTTGGGCAGGTAATCGTCGGCGCCCATTTCCAGCCCCACGATGCGGTCGGCTTCTTCGCCCCGGCCCGTGAGCATCAGCACCGGGACATTCGAATGCGTGCGCAGCCGCCGGAGCACCTCGAAGCCGTCCATGCCAGGAAGCATCACATCCAGAATGATGGCGTTGAAAGATTCGCGCAGCGCCAATTCGAGTCCTGCCGGTCCCGTGTGTGCCATGGAAACCGAGTAGCCCATCTCTTCCAGGTAGTCTTTCACCAGCCGGCAAAGGCGCTGGTCGTCTTCGATCAGCAGCAGGCGCGCTCGTTCCGCGGATTCGCTCGATGTCATGGATGTCGATTCGCGTTCAGCCTGAGACCCCAGCCGAGGTCCGGCAGGCGCGGACCATCAGACTCGCAATCCCCAGGCATTCACTCTCGCACGAATCGCCGCCTCCGCGCCGCCGGCTTGACACGTGGACGATGGTCTCGTCAGCCAGACCTGCTGCCCGCTCGGCATCGTTGTGTTCGAAGTACTCGACTAGGTTGGTGTGCAGTGCGCGATACTTCGCCTCGGCCGTAGCCAAGTCGCGATCGAACAGAGGTAGGTACAGGGGCTGAATCACAGTGCGGCTGTCTCTCCTTACCTTCATATCGCAAAAGGTAGGCGTACTGCACGGGATTTTACCCAGTACTCACCATCTTTACCTTCGCCTAACAATTTTGGCACTTTGCAGGTGCTGAAACTTTACGAAGAGCCTGTTGAATGGAATCAAGAGCGCTTCGAGCCACTCGCAAGAATGATGATCCCTCTGGCGAGAAGCAAACGGCCAAGCGGCGGGCTGGCCACACGCCCGCGCCCGCCGCACCGGACCGGCTCTGACGACGAAGGGATCGGGACCGAAGGAGAGAACATGAAACAAACGAGCATCATTTTGGTTTTTGCGCTCGCGCTAGCGGCGCAGACCGATCCGGGACCGAGGCGCACACCTCCCGCGGCCGGTGCGCCGCTTCGCAACTTGTCAGGCGCCGAGATCTCGATCTTCGAACGCGGAAAGACAGCTTTTGACGAGGCCGACGGGGTTGCCGAAGGGTTGGGCCCACGCTTCAACCTCGATAGCTGTGGCGGCTGTCACGCACATCCGTCAACCGGGGGCACGAGCCCGGTCCTCAATCCCCAAATCGCCGTGGCCACGAAAATGGGCGCTACCAACAAGGTGCCTGGCTTCCTGAGCGCCGATGGTCCGGTGCGCGTGGTGCGCTTCCGCCGCCGGCCGGATGGCTCGCCCGATGGCGGGGTCCACGCGTTGTTCACCATTGCAGGGCGCGGCGATGCTCCGGGGGCGTGCAAGATCCAGCAGCCGGATTTTACCCAGATGGCCAACCTCACGTTCCGTATTCCCACGCCCGTCTACGGGCTCGGACTGATCGAAGCCATTTCCGACTCCGCGTTGCGGGCCAATCTTGCGGCCACCGCCGCGCGCAGGCAAGCCCTCGGCATCGCCGGCCGCTTCAACACCAACGGAAACGACGGCACCATCACCCGGTTCGGATGGAAGGCGCAGAACAAGTCGCTCGCGATCTTCTCGGGCGAAGCCTACAATGTCGAGGTCGGCGTAACGAATGATCTGTTCCCGCAGGAGCGCGAAGAGGATCCGGCCTGCGTCACCACCGCGTCGCCCGAGGATCACTCGAACATTGCCACCAGCGCCTACTCTGACGTCGAGCTCTTCACGCAATTCATGCGCTATCTGGCGCCTCCGCGCCCAGAGCCGAATCCCGCAGCCGATCGGGGCAGACAGGTTTTCGATCAAGTAGGCTGCGCCGCCTGTCACACGCCTTCACTGCAAACTGGCCGATCCTCGGTCCCTGCGTTGAACAACCAGCCCGTGCGGCTCTATTCTGATCTCGCGATCCACCGAATGGGCGGTGCGCTCAATGACGGCATCGATCAAGGCGACGCACGCGGTGATGATTGGCGTACAGCGCCACTGTGGGGTCTCGGCCAGCGAATTTTCTTCCTGCACGATGGCCGCACGCGCGATCTCGTGGAGGCTGTCCGCTTGCACGATTCGCCCGGGTCGGAAGCGCATGCCGTGGTGACCGGCTTCAATGCGCTCACGCCCGCGCAAAGGCAGGATCTGATTGCGTTCCTCCGTTCCTTGTGACGCGTTGACATGACGCGTCGGCGAGGCGGAGCTTCGCGGTTCCGCCTCGCTCATTTTTCAGACAGGAACATGCCCAAGCGCTCCATGGCTTAGCCGAGCACCGTACGATCTCCGGCATAACAAACCCGGAACGAGCCTTCGCCACCAGCGCCGAAAGACGCCGGGGGCAAGCCCCACCTTGGTCTCCATGAGGATCCGCTTGCAGAACTCGAATGAATCGCCGAGGCCGGCCACGCGCGCGAACAGGTAGAACGCGCCATCCGGACTCGGCACCGAAACGCCCGGCATCCGGTTCATTGCCTCTACGCAGAAATCGCGGTTCGCCCGCAGTCGCGACACCATTTCATGCACGAACGGTTCGCCGTCGGCCAACGCCGTCTCGGCGGCTTTCTGGGCAAAGCTCGGAGCGTGAGAGATGATGAACTCATTTAACTCGCCGGCGCGTTTGGCCAAGTCAGGCCGCGAGACGATCCAGCCCACGCGCCATCCCGTCATGCAGTAGCTCTTCGAAAAGGACTGCACCACGATCACCGCGTCCTCGGGTGACGCTAGCTTCAATATCGATGGAACCGCGCCGCCATCACCTTCATACCAGAGGCGCTCGTAGACTTCGTCGGCCATGAGCCACAGCCCGTGCTTGCGTGCGAATTCGAGCAAGCGCTGCTGTTCCTCAACCGTGGCCACCCATCCCAGTGGGTTCGACGGCGAAGTGTATAGGAGCAGGCGAGTGCGCGGAGTCACTGCGGCTTCGAGCGCGTCGAAGTCGATCGCGTAGCGCCCATCCACCACCGGCTGCGCGATCTGGCGCGGAACCGCATTGCACATGCGGATAATCTCGGTCCCGTTGGGCCACGCCGGAGTGAGCACCAGTGCTTCATCACCCGGATCGAGCACGCAGCGGATACCGACGTTGAGCGCCTGCACGCCGCTGGTGGTCACCACGATCTGGCTCATCGGATCGAGCGCCACGCCGTGCATGCGCGCATAATAATCGGCGAGCGCGCGGCGGAGCGAAGGCAGCCCTGCGTTCTCGGTGTAGTAGGTGAATCCATCACGCATGGCTCGAGCCGCGGCTTCTTTGATGAAATCGGGTGTGGGCAGGTTCGACTCGCCGAAGTAGAGCCGAAGCACTCCGTCCATGCCCATCGCAATCTCTGCCAGCTCACGGATCCGAGAGTACTTCACTTCGCGTGCCGATGCCGAAATCTGCGCCATGTGTTCAGTGTAGCTACGCCCTGCTATGATTCCCGCATGCGTTTTTTCACGGTCGCCGCGATGTTGACGCTGCCCCTGGCCGCGCAGCAAGAGATCCGCTTGTGGAAGGGAGGTCCCCCGGGATTCGAGGGAATCGCCATCAAAGAAGTAGTGACCGAGCGCGGGTCCGAAACAACACACAACCGTGCTGTTTCAAACATTCATGACCCTTCTGTTTTGGCCTACCTTCCTTCCGCGGACAAGGCCACCGGCGCGGCGGTGATCGTGGCGCCCGGCGGCGGACATCGCTACCTGGCGATCGATCACGAAGGCTACGATGTCATGAGCTGGCTCAATAGCATCGGAGTGGCCGGCTTCATTCTGAAGTACCGGTTGGCGCGCACCGAAGGGCATGACTATAAGGTTGAGGTCCACGCGTTGCAGGACGCGCAACGTGCCGTGCGCTTGGTCCGCAGCCGCGCACGCGAATGGGGCATCGATCCCGCGCGGATCGGAATGATGGGCTTTTCCGCCGGGGGCGGTGTGACCGGATTCGCGGCGACGCGCTTCGAAGTCGGCAAGCCCGATGCGAGCGATCCGTTGGAGCGCCTGAGTTCGCGGCCCGATTTTCAGGTGCTCGTCTATCCAGGCATCGAGACAGCCACATGGAAGATCCCGGCCGATGCGCCGCCCGCGTTCCTGGTGCACGCCGACGATGACAAGCTCAGCGCCGAGCGCAGCGCCAGCTACTACATCGGACTCAAGAAGGCCGGCGTCTCCGCCGAGATGCACGTCTACGCGCATGGCGGACACGGCTTCGGGATGCGCAATCGTCCGCTGCCGGTGACGGGCTGGACGCAGCGGTTCCAGGAATGGCTCGCGGACATGAAGCTGCTCTCCGCTGCTCCGCCGGCGACGGCTTCTCGCTAGACCCCGAGCCGCCCCGTGAGATGATATCCCTATTGTGCGCTTTGTCTGGGTGCTGATCGCCACCACCGCATTGCGGGCCGAGTTCCCTTCGCTCGAACGCCTCTACACGCGTCCTTACATGTGGGGCACCTTGCCGGACCGCCTCGAGTGGTCGCGACAAGGTCACACGCTAGCGTTCCTCTGGAACGAACAAGGCAATCGCTTCCTCGATCTCTACGCCTATCATCCAGACCAGAACAAGCGCGTCCGCCTCACTGACCTCACCTCGTTTCAAGACGAACTCCTCACCGCCGAAGACGACAAAGACTCGCGACTCAAAGGCCACAAGATGCCCGATGCCGGCCTCGGCAGCTTCGCGCTCTCGTATGACGGCACGCAAGCGGCGTTCGCCTACAAGGGCGATCTCTTCATTGTCCCCACCGATGGCAGCAAGCCTCCGTTCCGACTCACGCGAACCAAGGCTGGCGAGTCGCAGCCGAAGTTTTCGCCTGATGGCAAGAAGCTCGCATCGAATCGAGGCGGGCAAGTCGTCGTGCAGGATCTTGGCAACGGCCAACTCTGGCAGGTAACCGACGTGGAAGGCGGCCGGCTAGCCGCCTACGAATGGTCTGACGATGGGCGCATGATCGCCTATATGGTGCGTCGTGGCAATGGCCGCACCATGCCTCTGCCGAACTACTCGGGCCGCTTCGTCACCGCCGGTTCGTTCACGCGCCAGGTGGCGGGCGACGATCCGACGGACTTCGCCTTCTACGTTGTCCCGGCACAAGGCGGCAAAGCCACCGCGCTCGAAAAAGGGAGCATCTCCGGGCGCACGTATCCGAACTTTCCCGTCTGGTCTCCCGATTCGACCAAACTGCTCATGGTGACCAGCGACGCGCTCCGCAAGCGCATCCAGATCGCGGTGGCCGACGCCAAAACAGGAAAGGCCAAAATTGTTTCCGACGAATCGGACCCCGCGTGGATCTACGATTCCGAGGCGGGATGGTCGCCCGACTCGAAGCAGGTCTGGTTCACCAGCGAACGCGATGGTTTCGCGCACCTCTATCGCGTGCCGGCAGCCGGCGGCGCGATCACGCAAGTGACCAAGGGAAACTTCGAAGTGCGCGGTGAGATGTTCACGCACCCGCCGCAGTGGATCGGCGATTGGCTCTACTTCAGTTCCACCGAAGACGCCACTAGCCAGCGCCAGTTCTATCGCATCAAACCCGATGGCACCGGCAAGGAGAAGCTCTCCAAACGTACGGGCATCAATGACGGGCTGACCTCCGAAGACGGCAAGCACGTCGCCTGGCGGCTGGCCGACCTCGACAATCCCTTCGACCTGTGGGTAGGCGAGAATCGCGTGACCACTTCCGCCAAGCCCGAGTTCCACACGCTCTCGTGGCCGAAGACGCAGTTCGTGAGTTTCCCATCCGAAGTTGACAAGCAGACGGTAAAGGCTAAGATCCTGCTGCCGCCCGGGTACACGCTCACTGACCGCTCCAAGAAATGGCCGTGTGTGTTCTTCATCCACGGCGCCGGATACGCTACCAGCGTTCTCGAACAGTGGGGAAGCTACAACGTGCTCCGCTACGTCTACAACGCCTACCTGGCAAATCAAGGCTACGTGATCATGGACCTCGACTATCGGGGCTCCACTGGATACGGCCGCGCGTGGCGCGCTGGCGTGTATCTGCACATGGGCGGTCCGGATCTCGAAGACGTGCTCGGGGCCGTCGACTACATGGGCTCGCTGGGCAACATAGACATGGACCGCCTCGGTATCTGGGGCGTGAGCTATGGCGGGTTCATGACCAACATGGCGATGTTCCTCTCGCCTGACACGTTCAAAGCGGGATCCGGTTGGGCCTCGGTGAATGACTGGGAAAACTACAACGAAGGCTACACGGTGGAGCGCCTCCACACTCCCACTCGGTACCCCGAAGCGTATCGACGCAGTTCGCCGATTTTGTTTTCGCACAAAGTGAAGAACCACCTGCTCATCGTGCATGGCATGGTCGACTCGAACGTCCTCTTCCAAGACGCCGTGCAGCTCAGCGAGAAGATGATTCAGGAAGGCAAAGACTTCGGCCAGATCTTCTATCCCGAAGAGGACCACGGTTTCGTGCGCGACGAGAGCTGGATCGACGCCCTACGCCGAACTACCGAATGGTTCGCGAGGTACCTGCGATGAAGCTCCCGCGCCTGTACCCGATCCTCGACGTCGACTTGCTCGAACGCCGCAAGTGTCCCATCGAAGATGCGGCTGACGGCATGGCGCGCGCTGGCGCCGAGATCCTGCAGTGGCGTTGCAAGCGCCCGCCCTCGCGCGACGATGTCGCGGTGGCCGAACGCATCGCGGAGATCTGCTATCGCTTCCATGCGCAGTTCGTGGTGAATGACCGCGCGGACCTCGCCATGATGCTGGGCGCCGGGCTCCATCTCGGCCAAGACGACCTGCCTCCCGCCAAGGTGCGCAAGCTGATGCCGAACACAGCCATTGGATTCTCCACGCACAACGCGCGCCAGTTGATCAGCGCGCAGCTCGAACCGGTGGACTACCTCGCCATCGGACCGATCTTCGCCACAGTGAGCAAGGAGAAGGCGGATCCGGAAGTGGGCATCGATCGCTTGCGAGAATGGCGTCCGTCGAGCGCGCTTCCCGTGGTCGCCATCGGCGGAATCACTCGCCAGTCCGCGCGCGACGTGCTCGAAGCCGGCGCGGACTCGGTCGCCGTCATCAGTGACCTGATTCCCGTGAACGCAACTCGCGATACGATCCGCCGCCGGATGGAAGAATGGCTGACACTACTCAACACGTAGAGCTCGAGAAGAGCCTCGGGCTGCTCGAAGCCACCACCATCGTCATGGGATCGATGATCGGCTCGGGCATCTTCATCGTCAGCGCCGATATCGCCAGGCAGACGCAGTCGCCGGGTTTGCTGCTCTGCACCTGGATCGCCACCGCGCTGCTCACTCTGATCGCCGCACTGAGTTATGGCGAGCTCGCCGCAGCAATGCCGCACGCCGGTGGACAGTACGTCTACTTGCGAGAAGCCTTCGGTCCGCTGCCTGGATTTCTCTATGGCTGGACGATGTTCCTCGTCATCCAAACAGGAACCATCGCTGCCGTCGCGGTCGCGTTCGCCAAGTTCGCCTCGGTGTTCTTTCCGTGGATCTCGCCTGATAATGTTCTGCTCTCCGCGGGTCCCCTTCGGCTCACCGCACAGCAACTGGTGGGCATCGCCGTGCTCATCGGCCTCACCTGGATCAACACGCGCGGCGTTCGCCTCGGCGCGATGGTGCAGAACGTCTTCACCATCGCCAAGACCGGCGCGCTGCTCGGCCTCATCCTGCTCGGCGTGCTGGCCGGCCGCAACTCCGACGCCGTCGCCCGCAACTTCTCGAACTTCTGGGGCAACTCGCACTTGGGATTCGACGCTCTGCGCGTGATCGGCGTCGCCATGGTCGGGTCGCTGTTCTCCTCGGACTCGTGGAACAACGTCACCTTCGCCGCCGCCGAGATCCGTAATCCGCGCCGCAATGTCCCGCTCGCCCTCGGTCTCGGCGTCTCGATCGTATCGGCACTCTACCTGGCTTCGAACTGGGTTTACCTGACCGTGCTGCCCTTCGACGCGATCCAGTCGGCACCGCAAGATCGCGTCGGAACCGCCGTGGGCGCGGCGATCCTCGGCCCGATTGGTGTCAGCATCATGGCCGCGGCGATCATGGTCTCCACCTTCGGCTGCGTCAATGGACTCGTACTCGCCGGCGCACGCGTCTACTTCGCCATGGCCAATGACGGGCTGTTCTTTCGCCAAGCCGCGCACATTCATCCCGAGCGCCGCACCCCCGACATTTCGCTGTGGGCACAGTGCCTGTGGGCCTGCCTGCTCACGCTCAGCGGAAGCTATGGCGATCTGCTCGACTATGTTATATTTGCCGTTTTGCTTTTCTACGTGATGACGATCGCAGGGATATTCGTGTTGCGCGCAAAGCGCCCCGGCATGGAGCGGCCCTACCGCGCCATCGGCTATCCCCTGTTGCCGGCGCTGTACATTGCCTTGGCGAGCACCATCGAAGTCCTGCTGCTCATGTACAAACCGAGCTACACCTGGCCGGGACTGTTGATCGTGCTCACCGGAATCCCGGCATTTTTGTTTTGGCGGAAAAAGGAGGCCTGAGTGGCGAGCTCACCGTTCGCGAAGAAAGACCTGACGCGCATCCTGCATGAAGCCGAGGGCGTCGGCGAGAAGACCACCCTGGCCCGCACGCTGTCGGCGCCGAGTCTGGTTGCGCTCGGAATCGGCGCGATCATTGGCGCCGGCATCTTCACGCTCACTGGCCGCGCCGCCGCTGAACACGCCGGGCCCGCGATCGTGATCTCGTTCATCTTCGCCGCCTTCGGATGCGCGCTGGCCGGGTTCTGCTACAGCGAGTTCGCGTCCATGATCCCCATCGCCGGTAGCGCGTACACCTACTCGTACGCCACCATCGGCGAACTGTTCGCGTGGATCATCGGCTGGGACCTCGTGCTCGAATACGCCGTGGGCGCCGCTACTGTCGCCATAGGATGGTCATCCACGCTGGTCTCGATTCTGCACTCCATAGGAATCGAGCTACCTGCCGCGCTCATCGCCTCGCCGCTACAAAGCGTTACTCTTCCAAATGGAACGACGGTCACGGGTCTGATCAATCTCCCCGCGCTGCTCATCGTTGGCCTCATCTCCTGGCTGCTCATCGTCGGGATTCAGGAGTCGGCGCGAGCCAACTCGATCGTGGTGGCCATCAAGGTAACCGTCGTTGTGGTGTTCATTCTTCTCGGATGGCAATTCATCAACCACGCCAACTTCCAGCCGTTCATTCCTCCCAACGAAGGCGGCGCCAAGTTCGGATGGGAAGGCATCCTGCGCGGAGCGGGAATGATCTTCTTCGCCTACATCGGATTCGACGCCGTATCCACCGCCGCGCAGGAAGCCAAGAATCCCAAGCGGGACATGCCGATCGGCATCATCGGCTCACTCGTGGTTTGCACCATCCTTTACATCCTCTACGCGCGCGTCCTCACCGGAGTGGTCAACTACAAAGACCTCGCCGTGAGCGCGCCTCTCGCAGTCGCGGTGGACCGCATGCCGTACCCCTGGCTCGGACTGATCATGAAGGTCGGCAGCTTGATGGGGCTCACCTCGGTGATCCTGGTGATGCTGCTCGGCCAGTCGCGCGTGTTCTTTTCGATGTCGCGAGACGGGCTGCTGTGGCCGCTCTTCTGCCAGCTCCACCCGCGCTATCGCACGCCATATCGGTCCAACATCGTATTGGCCTTGGGCGTGGGCGCGTTCGCCGCCTTCCTGCCGGACAAAGTGGTGGGCGAAATGACCAGCATTGGCACTCTCTTCGCCTTCGTGCTGGTCAGCATCGGCATCATCATCATGCGCAAGACCCATCCCGATCTACCGCGACCGTTCCGTACTCCGCTGGTGCCCGTCATCCCGGTGCTGAGCGCGCTGGTGAACCTCGCGCTGATGCTCGGACTCGGCTGGGAAAATTGGACCCGGCTCTTCGTCTGGCTCTTCATCGGGCTGGCCATCTACTTCGGCTATAGCCGGCATCACAGCCGCGTAAACTCGTAGCAGAACCTTGTTGTCGAAAGTATCCGGATCGTTCCGCCTCCTCTACCTCTACGATGTCGCAGAGGAAATCGACCTCGGCGAGTTGAGGAAGCTCGTGGGCTCTCCGGAACAACAGCGGAACCCTACGTTTCGAACATTGGCTCCGGAATACGTGCGGTTCGAGCGGCCGCCCGTGGTGGAACCGATCGAAGCCGTAACCCTCGAGTCGGGCGAAAAGCTCCACGCCCGCCTGAACTACTTCGAATACGGCGTGATCAGCCTCGAACTCGAGCTTCCGTTCGCGTTCGACTGGCATTGGTTGGTCCAGTTGTCGAACCGATGGGTCGCCTCGCCCGAGGTGGAGCGCCAAGTCATTGGGCGCGTCAAAGCGAGCGCCGCGAAGTACCGCGCCGCGTTCGTCAAGCCCTATGAGACTTGGCTCACCGAAGACTACGCCATCATTCAGGTGAACCCGCAAGAAGGAGTTCCGGCCGCGACCCTCATCAGCGAACACGGTCCCAAGATCGCGCAAATCGTCCGCGGTGAATCCACCGAACTCTCGTGGCCCGAGCAAGAGGAAGTGCTGCAATCGCGGCTTTCTTACTTTCCCAATGACCTCGTGGTGGCCGGTTGGGCCGCGGCCTTCGTCTACGACACGCCTGAAGGCGCCGCACCCACCATCCAACTGCTGCAGTATGCGAACACGCAGTTGCTCGATTTCCGCCACTATGACGAAGTGCTCACACGCGTGCTGGCTGACGGCTACAAACTGGTGGAGCGCCGCCGGAGATGGTTCTCGCGATGGGGCTTGATCCGCGAAGCCGAACGGATCAATCGCATCGCGCTTGACGTGCGCGAGCTGACCGAGCGCGTCGACAACTCGATCAAGTTCCTGAGCGATATGTTCTTCGCGCGCCTCTACCGGCTGGCGGCCGCGCGCGTCGGCGTACCCGACTACCGCAAGCTCGTCGATTCCAAGCTTCACACCGCTGGCGAGCTCTATTCGTTCCTCGTCGACCAGTTCCACCACTCGCGCGCCTTCCTGCTCGAGTTCATCGTGGTGGTGATCTTGATCGTCGACTTGATCATGCTGTTCCGCGGCAAGTGAGCAGCCACTTCCGCCAGCCTCAGGCGGCTTTCGCAAGTCCGGAATCGGTGATGGGAATGCCAGCTTTGAGGGCGCGGAGCTTGGCCATGGTCCAGCGCGACTCGGCGTCAAGGCGGCGGCAGAAGGCTTCGTTCTGGAGGTCAGGTAGCGGTTGGGTTTGTTTTCGCAGCGTACCGATGTCAGCCACCGGAGGCCGATTTTCCGAGGGTTGCGCGGCAGCGGCATCACGGAGACCGCGCTCGGTTTGAAGTCGGCGGAGTTCGGCGAGGGCACGATAGTATGCGCGCTCGAAGCGGGCAGAGTAGCGGGAGTACTTGTCTATTCTCTCGGCGGCACAACGGAGCTGGGACAACACGTGCGTCTCTGACTCGTGGCCATCCCGCCCTGTGCCGGCCAGGTTGGCTTCGTTTTGTTCGAGGAGCGCGTTCGCTTCCATTCGGCGGCACGTCTCTGTCTTCCACGCGGCCTGGACGAGGTTGGCAAAGACGAGTTCCTCGTTGATGCCATGGGGGCGAAGTTCGCCGCGCTGGAGTTCGAGGAAGATGTCGAACTCTTCGCGGTCTTCGGGGGCGACGGCGAACGTGGCTGAGAAGAGCCCGTGGGTGACGGCGTTCTTCGACGAGACCGCTTTGCCCTGTTCGGTGCGAGGACCGGTGGAGTGCTGAGCGTTGGCACGATTGGTTTCGGTTTTGAGACCGGTAGTCATGGTCCAGGGATACCGCGGGGGGCCGAATGCCTGACAAAATCGATTCCGGCAAGTGAATGCAGGCGTTGGAGTTGAGAAATTTTCAATACACGTGATCGTGCAGCAGCCAATCAGCGGGAGCGGGAAGGAAGGTGCGCGGCCGCGGCTTCGAGGGTTTGTTGCTCATCCTGGCTGAGTTCCGAGAAGAAGTCGAGGCCGGTGAGCCGTTCGACCTCGTCCACGGAAGTGGCGAAGTCGTCGAGCGACTGAGCGGAGACTTCCGCGTTCGGGACGATGGCGGCGTACATTCGCTTTTGTTGGCCTTGAATGGCAAGCCAAACCTTGAAGAAGTGGGTGGGGACGGCGACTTCGCCGGCGAATTCGGTGGGAGTGCCGGCGATGATCGGCCCAGTGAAGACGTAGACTGCATCGGACTGGGCCGCTACGATGCGCACGGAGTTCTCGAGGCGGCGCCAGATGCGTTGGTTGACCGAGGGCAGTTGCGGCGCGGTATTGGAGAGGACGAACGTCGCGGCGATGGCTTCGCTCGAGAACGCGAAGTCCTCGGCGGGGACGAGATGGCCGCGGTTGAAGCCACTGAGGCGGTAGTCGGCGTTGCGGGCTACGGGTCCGGAAAGGGTAGGGTCCGCGTGGAAGGAATGAGGGCGCTTGGCGTGGCCGCCGAGGGTGGAGGGAAGGAATTCGTAGGCGGTCCACGAGGGCAGGCGGACAGCGGAATCATGGCAGAGGACGAAGTAGTGGTGGCCGGCGAACTCCGAGGAAGGCGACTGGCAAGTGGGGAGCCCGAAGCGGGAGGGCTGGGCGAGGAGGCTCTGCGCGGCGGCGAGAAGGAGGAGAGCAGCGAGTGGCGTCACATGGCACAGATCGGCGGGGTCGCGACATTTCTTTAGGAAATGTTTAAAACATTTCTCGACGGTTGCGACACGGCTTCCGGAACGAGGCGGCTGCGGCCGAATCCGCTGAGGCGTAGTCAGGGTTGCGGCTACGGGGCCGGAAAGGGCAGGTCCGCGTGGAAGGAATGAGGGCGCCGGCGTGGCCGCCGAGGGCAGGCGGACAGCGGAATCATGGCAGAGGACGAAGTAGTGGTGGCCGGCGAACTCCGAGGAAGGCGACTGGCAAGTGGGTACCCCGAAGCGGGAGGGCTGAGCGAGGAGGCTCTGCGCGGCGGCGAGAAGGAGGAGACTAGCGAGCGGCGTCACATTGCATAGATCGGCGGGGCTGTGACATTTCTTTAGGAAATGTTTAAAACATTTCTTGACGGTTGCGACACGGCTTCCGGAACGAGGCGGCTGCGGCCGAATCCGCTGAGGCGGTAGTCAGGGTTGCTGGCGCGCCGGCGATGATCGGCCCAGTGAAGACGTAGACGGCATCGGACTGGGCCGCTACGATGCGCACGGAGTTCTCAACGCGGCGCCAGATGCGTTGGTTGACCGAGGGCAGTTGCGGCGCGGTATTGGAGTGGAACAACGTTGCGGCGATGGCTTCGGTCGAGGAGGCGAAGTGCTCGGCGGGAACGAGATGGCCGCGGTTGAAGCCACTGAGGCGGTAGTCGGCGTTGCGGGCCACGGGTCCGGAAGGGTAGGGTCCGCATGGAAGGAATGAGGGCGCTTGGCGTGGCCGCCGAGGGTGGAGGGAAGGAGTTCGTAGGCGGTCCACGAGGGCAGGCGGACTGGGCGATGAGGCTCTGCTCGGCGGCGCTGCGAATGGGACAAGGCAGCCTTGGCCTCAGGAAGTGGCATCGGGAGAGCAGGCCGGTTGGACGGGCAAGCTATAATCGGCCCGATCCATGCTGATTCGAAAAATCGTTTTCTTCACCGCCGCCTCGTGCCTTTGCGCACAGAACGCGACCGAGGCCGGGCGCTTCGTCGTCGAGCATCCCACGCTGGTCAACCTGGGCTTCGAATGGTCCATCAAAGGCGACGCCAACCGGAACGCGAAGGTGGAGGTTCGCTACCGCGCCGCGGGTGAATCCGCCTGGCGCAACGCGATGCCGCTCGTGCGCATCGGCGGCGAGAACATTTACCGCCGCCGCGAAAACCTCGACTACACCGTGCCCGATGGCTTCGCCGGCAGCATTCTCAATCTCCAACCGGGCACCGAGTACGAGTGCGATTTCAACCTCACCGATGCGGATGGCGCTACGGGCCAGACGCGCCAAACCGTTCGCGTCAAGACCCGCTCCGAGCCCATGCCTTCCTCCGAGGGCCGCACGCTGCACGTCTACCCGCCGGACCATCAAGGTCCGAAACTGGAACCCAGCTTCACGTCGATCCTGCAGGCTTACTACGGCGCGGGGCTCGGCGATTGGAGCGTCGTCTGGGAACGCCGCGCCAAACCGGGCGACACGATCCTGGTCCACGTCGGCCTATACAAGAATGACCGGCTCAACTACGTCGACCCCATGATGACGCCGTTTGACGGCTCGATGTCGCTCACGCTCAAAGGCACGCGCGAGAAGCCGATCACCATCAAGTCCGCGGGCGATGGCGAAGTGATCTTCGACGGCGCCGGGAATCATCGCCTGTTCGACGTGATGGCTTCGCAGTATCACATCTTCGATGGACTCACGTTCCGCAATACCGACGTCGCGATCTTCGCCGGACAAAAGGAAGTGACAGGCGCCGTTGGGCTCGCCGTCAAAAATTGCCGTTTCGAGAACGTCGGCTTCGGCGTGTGGACCGAATACGCGGGCTCGAGCGACTTCTACATCGCCGACAACCTCTTCCTGGGCCGCGACGATCGCTTCCGCCTCATCGGCTGGACGGGACCGCTGTGGGTGGGCGCGGGTCCTTACGGCTCGCATCTGCTCACCAGCTACTACGCGATCAAAGTGTACGGCCCGGGCCATGTGATCGCGCGCAACGCGATCGCGTACTTCCACGATGCGCTCGGCATCTCCACATACGGCACACCTGAGTCCGATCCCGAGCGCCAGGCGTCATCCATAGACATCTATGGAAATGACTTCCACATGCTCAATGACGACTTTGTCGAGACCGACGGCGGCGTGCATAACATTCGTGTCTTCGGCAATCGCGGCGTGAACGCAGCGCAAGGCGGCTACAGCTCCCAACCTGTCTTCGGCGGACCCGTCTACTTCTACCGCAACTTGCTCTATCACGTTCCCACTGGAGTCGCGTTCAAGTTCTCCGCCAAGCCCGCCGGACTGTTCGTGTTCCACAACACCATCATCGGGGAGCACGTCATTCGCGATCCTTACACGAACGTGCACTACCGCAACAATCTCTTCATGGGTCGCGACACGCCAGATCGTGGCGTGATGACGTGGGCCAACGCGACCGATGCCTATAGCACTGACTACAACGGATTCCGCCCTAACAAGGGCGTCACCGCGCAGTACAGTTGGCTCGGACCCAAGCCCGGCCAACGACTCTACGAACCCGAGAAGACCGATTGGAAATCTTTCGCCACGCTCGCCGAATTCCGCGCCGCGACCGGACAGGAAGCGCACGGCCGCGAGGTCGACTTCGACATCTTCGAGAGAATGACTCCGCCGAATCCGGCTGGACGCCACGCCGTGTATCACGCGATGGATCTGAATTTCCGCCTCAAGCCCGGAAGCGCGGCGGTGGACGCCGGCGTGCCGATCCCGACCGTCAATGACGGCTTCGCGGGCAAAGCGCCGGATCTCGGAGCGATCGAGGTGGGGCAGCCCGAACCGAAGTACGGTCCGCGATGGCTCACGTGGCAGCCGTTTTATCGCTGAGACGGGCGCTGAAAGAGCCGATTCAACTCAGCCGCGGGTGCTCCCTTCGATAGGCGCGTGACCGTTCCATCGCCGGCCAACTCGCGCGCCGCTTCGAGGAATCCAGCCCAAGCCGTTCGCGCCAGCGCGCCGCCGATGCTGATGCGGCGCACACCGAGCTCCGCCGCTTCGGCGACAGTGAGAAAGTCCGAGTACAGCAGCAGGTTCACCGGCTTCGGCGCGACCGCTCTCACGATGGCCGCGACATCGTCGCGCGCCCGCACCCCCGGAGCATAGAGGCAATCGGCGCCAGCTTCCGCGTAGGCCGTCAAGCGGCGGATCGTTTCCGCGAGATCCGGACGCCCGCAGATGAATCCCTCCGAGCGGCCCGTGAGCACAACGCCCGTACCGCTCGCATTAATCGCACGCCGCGCCGCGCGGATCCGCTCCACCGAATGCGCAAAGTCGAACAGCGGAGCCGCCGCATCGCCGGTGGAATCTTCGATGGAGAGCCCAGCGATCCCAGTCGCCGCGGCGGACCGCACATTCGCCGCGACCGCTTCCGGCTCCACCGCATAGCCGCCTTCGAAATCCGCATTCACCGGAACACGCACCGCACTCACGATGTCGCGCAGATGCGCGAGCACACGGTCAAGTCCAGCGCCGTTATCGGGCTCGCCAATGGACCACGCGAACCCCGCGCTCGTAGTCGCCAGCGCTGGGAATCCCATCTGCTCGAGCGCGCGCGCACTGCCGCGATCCCAAGGATTCGGCATCACGAAACAGCCCGCCCTGTGCAGTTCGGCGAACGCAGCAGCGGCGGTCATTGCTTGCCCGGCGCCGTTTCGCCCTTGCGCCGCAGTGTGGGAGCTTTGCGCTTGCTCTTCGCCTCAGCCTCAGTCTTCTTCGCATCTTCCGCGCGCCGCGCTTTGGCATCTTCTGGCGTCATCAAATCTTCGAGGCGCTTCTTCTCGCCCACCGCCTTTGATTCCACATCCTTCTTGCGCGCAGCGAGATCCTGTTGCGACATCTCGAGGCTATCCTGCGTCGTCTCGATCGCCGTGGTGAGCGCGAACTCGTAGCGCGCCATGTCTTTCGGCTTCGCATCGCGAATCGCGGTCAACTTCTCGAGTGTTTCCTTCTCGGCGCTGGCCACGGACTTGATTCCTTCGGTCAGATCCTTGCCCTTTTTCAGTGCATCATCCACAACGGAATCGATCGCTTCGATGATCTTCGTGTACTCCTCGAGCTGTTGGTGCAAAACAGCCGACCGCCCCGGCTTTTCCTTCGCGGCGGTTTGCTCGATGAGATCCATGCGCAGCCGCGCGAAGGTGGTGTAGAGCAGCAGCCGGGCGTTGGGGTCCTGCGCCGTGAGCCGGATCTGATCCACTTCGTCGGCCGTGAGAAAATCGCGATTCGCCTGCGCCAGCAAAGCGGCCGCAGAGAGCGAGACCGTCAAGAGCATCTTCATTTCTTCTTCCCCATGATGGCCTGCAGAATCTCTTCCTGCACCTTGTGCGCTTTGTCGATCAGCCCTTCGAGCGGAGCGCGATCGTCCGGGCTCATCTCCACCTTGAAATTGTCGAGGCGCCGAACCAAGTGGCGAATCCCGATCTCGGCCTTCTTGAAATACTTCGGCCGTTTGCGCGCGTTCTTGCCGCTCTCGTCGAGCGACCCCTTGCACAAGTCGAGCGACTGATTCAACTCGTCGAGCGCGCCCTTGAACTCCTTGTCGTCGGACTTCTGATAGGCCCCGCGTGCCCGGTCAAGCGCGGATTCGGCATTGGCCAGCGCCTTCTCCGAACGCTTCTCGAGATCGGGCTCATTGCGGACGCTATCGAGATCGGCTCGCAACGCGACGGGCGCAAGCAGCAACGCAAGCAGAACGGTCTTCATCGCCGGCTCAGTTCCTTTTCGATCACGCGCAGCCGCTGCCGCGCCTTGAACTCCTCCTCGGGGAATTTGCTTTGGCTCATCGAGAGAAACTTCTCGTACGCCTCTTTAGCGGGCTTGTATTGTTTGGTCTTGTCGAACGCCATGGCCCGCAGGAAGTAGATTCCGGGATTGGGATCGCCCAGCGATTCCAGCTTGTCGAACGCGGCGATGGCCTGCGGATAATTCTCGAGGGAGAGCAGCATCGTGGCCAGTGCGCTCCAAGCTTCTTTCGACTCCGGCTTCAGTTTCGTCGCGCCCCAGTACTGCTGCGCCGCAGCCTGGAAGTTGCGCTGGTCGCGCATCAGGCCACCGTACGCCATGCGCAGTTCCGCATTGTTCGGATCGCTCGCGATCGCCTGCTCCATCATCTTGGTAGCCTTCTCCGGTTGCTTGTCGCGCAGATAGGCAGTGGCGAGCGCGTAGCGATTCGCCGCAGTGGCCGATTGCTTCACCGCCGCTTCGAGATAAGGAATGGCCTCGCCCGGCTTGCCCGCTTCGAGCATCAACTCGCCCAGCCGCTCCCCCGCGCCGGGCTGCGCGGCGAGATCCTTGTAGATGCCGATCGCAGCGTCGAGTTGTTTCGCCTTTTCGAGGCGCGCCGCCAGTTCGAGCAATCCGTCGGCGTCGCCCGCCTGCCGTAGCGCCGCCTCCGCTTCGGTCAGCTTCCCTTGCGCCGTCAGCGCGCGACCCAGGCCCGCTTGTGATGGCACCGACTTCGGGTCGAGTTCGAGCGCAGCTCGAAATCCGCGCTCGGCTTCATCGGCTTTGCCGGCGGCGAGGTTTGCTTCGGCGAGATAGTAGACGGGGCGGAACTCCTTCGGCTTTTGTTCGACCGCGGCCCGCAGCATCGCCTCGGCTTCCTGCGACTGCTTGAGATTGATCAAGACGACGCCCAAGTTGAGCTGCGCCTCGTAGAGTCCGGGCTTGAGTTCGAGCGTCTTCCGGAATGCCGCAGCGGCCTTGGCGTTGTCGCCGGCGAGACTCTGAGCCAGCCCGAGATGGAACTGCGCCGAGTAGTCCTTGGGGTCCGCGGTGAGCGCTTTTTCGAAGCTCGCGATCGCCGCTGGATAGTTCTTCGCGTCGAGAGCCTTGAGCCCTTCTTCCTGAGGATCCGCCTGGAGCATGAGCAGCAACGCGGCGGCGGCGAACCACATGCTCCTATTGTAGGCTCGTCTTGTAGGCTCGTCGGCGGAGTGGATACGGCTCCGTTTCGAGCGAGTGCTACCATGTGGAGCCATGGCGAGGAGATACCGGTTTCTTACTATTTCGCGCGTGGCGGTGGTGCTCCTGGCCGGGTTCGCGGATCGAGTGCTGGCACAGCAGCCACAGTGCACCATTGGGTCCACGGGGGCGCTACCGGCTCGGGCCGAGAGTATGACCGAGCTTTCTGGTGACTTGCTCATCCAGTGTGTGGGAGGCGTCCCAACCGCGCTCGGCGCAGTGATGCCGACGATCACGATCACGGTCACACCGGATCAAGCTTTCGACCTAACGTCGCGGATTCTCGGTGAGAGTGGAGGCGTGCGGTGGACCGAGGCCTTGCTGCTCATCGACGAGCCGATGCCCGGAGCCCAGTTCGCGTGCACGGATCTTGCGAACGCGTGCCCGGGCTATGGGAATGGAACTGGGTCGCCGACCTACTATGGATCCGGCGTTCAGGGCGCGTCCACGCCCAACAACCGAAATATCTTCCATGGGGCCCTCAATGGGAGCTCGATGGTTTTCCAGGTACCTTTTGACCCACCTGGCCAGGGGGCCGTTCGGACGCTCCGGGTAACCAACATTCGCACGAATGCGAACCAATTCGGCGTCAACGACTACGGTGCGGAGTACATGTTCCTTAGAGTCTCGATAACCGGCGCGGGAATGGCCGAAAACACGCGCGCAATCAGCTCGTCCATCAGCAAGGGATTGAATGTATCACTTCGTGACGCCGCAGGCTCGAACGAGATCTCTGGAATCGTGTGGAATCCCTTGGGTGCGCCGGTGGTAACCCGAGTCGCGACGCTTCAGTTTGCCGGCGGGTTCCGCCAGAGAACCGCAGGCCCAGTTGCGGGTGACGTTCCGCCCCCGCCACGCAAACAAGACATTCCCGGTGTGATCTACCAGTCTGAGACTGGCTTCTACAGCCCGGATCTCCCAGCCATTCCAGGGAGAGGCAACTTGGCCAACGCTGGACTGGCGGACACCGGGACCCGGCTGATGGCGCGATTCTCTGGCGTTCCGGAAGGGACGCAACTCTACGTCGACAACAAGAGCACTGGTACGTTGGCACGGCTTACGACGACTGGCACCTACGGACAGGGCGCGTTTCTGGTGTCCCCTGCTCGTTCCGATGGTTTGTCTTCGATCCCCGTTTCAGGCGGATCTGGAACCGCCGTCTGGGAGATCATTGGTGCGACTGGATTCGTGACGATGGGCGTGTACGCCATCTATCCGCCGGGGGCAGCCCGCCCGAATGGCCAAGTGCTTCTCGACTTCGCTCCAGCGGATGCACCCGGGGTCTCGAATGTGCCCCGTTTCTCGATTCAAGGGGGCTCTATTCCCCAAACCTCGTGCACCTTTCAGATCACTCCGCCGAATACCCTTCCGATCGAGTACACCACGACAACCGTGCGCGTGGTCACTCAGGCTGGCTGTGCATGGTCCGCTGCGAGCCAAGTGCCCTGGTTGCGTGTTTCGGCCCGTGTCCAGGGTAGCGGCGAAGTGTCTGTTTCAGCGAACTACAACTTCGGGCCACCGCGCACGGGCACTCTTTTGGTCGCGAACCAAAGTGTCACGGTTACCCAGAGTGGCGGGTCGGCTGGATTACCTGCACCTGTGATCATTGCTCCGCTGAACGGTCAGGCAATCAACGTCAGGGGCGCCACGTTTATGTGGAACCCAGTAGCCGGCGCCTCGGTATACGATCTGCGACTGATGCGCTCGGAAACAGATTTCCTTTATCAAGGCAGCATTGCCGGCGAAACATCCCTGCTGATTGACTTGCCCCTGTTTCGAGTGGCAATTGACACGCGGTTCGCGGTGAGGGCATGCAATGGCCCTCCGTCAGACGCTGGTTGTGGGCCTTTCGGACTGGTTGGCTTCGACCCCTTTCTCCCCAACACGTACTTGGGGTCTCCAGTGATCCGGAGGCCCGTCAATGGGGAGGTGCTGACCACGTCAACGTCTACCATCAGTTGGGACCCGGACCCTTACGCCCAAGCCTATCAGCTCTACCTGCAGCGAGACGGAGCAACCGTCCTCCAACTCCGCCTTCCCGCGTCGGCAACTTCGACCGTCTACTCGATGGCCAGTGGGAACTATTCGTTACGAGTTAACTCGTGTACTGGGTACTTGGACGACTGCCTCCAGAACTTCGTGCGCAATTTCCGCGTGGAGCTTCCACCTGTGCCCTCAGGCGCCCCCACGATCACCCGAGCCACCGTGACCGGCGGCACGTTGAACGCAACGTGGTCCACGGTGCTTGGGGCGGATATCTATCGCGTCCAGGTGGTGCAACCGAACTCCGGACCAGGTGGCGGAGCGCTGACGGTCGCCTCTGGACAAACCGCCGTCAGCATGATCGACCTCGCCGTGCCAGCCGGACCCGCCTCCGTGTTCGTCGCCGCGTGCAATGGCAACGGGTGCGGACCTTACAGCCAAGCCTCGCCCATCAACGCCCCTGGGCCGAACCCCGCTGGACCGATCCTGGGAACCCCGATTCCGGGAACCGAGGTCGCAGGTCCGGCGGCGCTCTTCACCTGGTCTCGCATTCCCGGGGACAACGGCAGCAACACCACCTATCGACTGTTCGTCAATGACCTGGGACGTTCCGGCACCGGAGCCGATGTCCACACCACCGACAACTTCGCCGCAGTGCAGCTCACGTCGGAGGGCCGCCGCTATGACGCGGTGGTGGTGGCCAATCCTGGCGCTGGGCAGAGGATCGGACCTGCCACGGGGTTCCAGGTGCTCGGTCCGGCGGTGACGCAGCCGTCGATGGTTGCGCCCGCGCATCGCAGCCGGGTGTCGCAGGGCAACATTCAGATTGGTTGGACACCTGCGCCGGGCGCCTCGAAGTATCAGTACTTCGTCGCAGTGCGCGGCGCCTCCGCTCCCACGGTCACTGGCATCGCGCCCGGACTCTTCGTGCTCGCTCCGCTCCGTGCGATCGGCGGAGTGGCGACCGAGTACAGCGCGATCGTTCGAGCTTGCGTGGGTGGCGATCCTTACAGCGAGTCGTGCACGCTGAATACGGAGAATGGATGGGGACCGTGGTCGAATGCACCGGGCGGTCCGGGCGTGACGAACTTTACGGTCGTGCCCTGAAGAACAGACTGCGGGATGTTACGGCGTGTTCTTGCTTGCAGGAGCCGTCTCGTACACGACGTTGTAACCCGATCCTACAGCCATTCCCACCAGCGCTCCGATGCCACCCCCCAGGACAAGACCACCGACAGCAAGCAATCCCGGAACGCCGGGTTCCGCGCCCGGCTTGTTCGATGCCGCAGCGGCGCCTCCCAATGAGGCGGCACCAACGCCGGCACCGATCGCAGCGCCAATGGCGGCACGGCGGCCTTTGCGATTCACCGCGACTTCCACGCGCTTGACGTCGCTCCGCGGGATGCTCACGACCGAGCCCCGCGTATCGACGCGGACCGCGTCTTCACTGGCCCCGGCGAATGTTCCCGCAAGCCGCTTCTTCTCGCCGGTTCGCGCAACCTTGACATTCGCTCCCGTACGGATCGCGGTGACGCGAGCCCACGATCCGGTTGCCGCCGATTCTCCGGCAGCGAGCAGTGACACAGAGAGTGCGATGGCCAGTAGTCGTTGAAACATTTCTTGCCTACTTCGTCTGACCCACCGACACTACGTTGGTGAACGTATCTCCGTTGGCGTTCTTGACTTCAACCGTCACGAAGATGTTGTATCCGGTGACCGTGGCCGGGATGTTGAACAGGATCTGCTGCGTGCTCGATTGCCCATTCGCCGGCAGCGCTCCGAACACGATCGGCAGCGAGCTCTGCAAGGTCACCGTGCCTGTTCCAGCCGTGGTGTTGAACGTGACGCCCGTGATCTGCAGGCTGTTGCCTGGAGTCGGCGTCGGGTTCGAGAAGAACACGTTGTCGCGATAGGTGGTCCCGTTGACCAGCACCGGTGGGAAGATCGTCGAGACCGTGGCTGGGCGCGGGATGAAGGTGGCCTGCGCCACGGTGGGTCCGCTCACCGTGATCGGAGTGTTCGGCGTGGTGACCGTGGTGGTGGCGCCACCGATGTTGATCACGACATCACGCAGTCCGTAGCCGGTGTTGGCCGTAGCCAGAATGCGGACCTGCGCGCCAGGGGCGAAGCAGTTATCCGGGAAGCCAGTGATGCCGCCCGAAGCCGGATTCAAGGCGACCGTGCCGTTGGCGGTGCCGGTGACATTCACCAGATAGCAGGCCGTTTGGAAGTTCGCGACGGCCGTCAGATCGCCCGCCGGCTGCACGGTAGCAACGGGGGTAGTCGCTCCCGTGGACCAGCCGGTGAAGCGATAGCCGATGCCGTCGACCACCTGCGGCGACTCCGCCGCGATCGTCTGCGTCGAGTTGGCGGGCACCTGGCGAACGATGGGTCCCGTGCCGAAGCCGCCGCTCGCGCCGATCCGCAGGTGGAGCCCCACCGGGTTGCTCGTAACGGTGAGCGTGACGTTGGTGGGCGAGCCGCAGTTCGCCGTGATGGTAGCCGGTGCACTGAGAGTAATGGTGGCCGGGTTGGTGGTAACGTTCGTGGTGTTCGCACCGATCGTGATCTGGAAGCTCTGGAACTGCTGCCCGGTGGGCGGGTTCGCCGTGAGAGTGAGGCTTTGCCCCGCGGGGAACACGAGTGGGCTGGTGAGGATCGCTTGCGAAGCGGGTCCAACGGTGACGCCGCATCCGGTGGCGTTGACCACGTAGCCGCTGAGCGTGTAGTTGGCGACGTAGTTGGTTGCTGTAGTAGGCGAGGACGCGATTGACCAATTCGCCGCAGTGGGTCCGTTCGGGGACCAGTTGGTGAGCGAGTAGGCAGTTCCGTTCACGATGCCCGGCGTAGTCGCAGCGAGAGTGTGAGCGGTACCCGGGGTCCAGGTTGCAGGACGCGGACCCGTGGCGGGCGCACCGCCATCGATAGCCACAAGCAAGCCGGGCGGGTTCGTGTTCACCGAATGCGTCACGGGATTGCCCGCGCCGCAATTGACTGTGACGGCCGCGGGTCCGCTGAGCGCGAAGCTGTAGGGAGGTCCGGAGAGCGTGGTGCTGACTCCGTTGATCACTACGATCACACTCTGGATGGATTGTCCCGTCGCCGGGTTCGGATTCACTGTGACAGTGGAGTTGATCGCAAGCGCCAAGCCCTGCGCCGGCGCAACGGTTCCGTTGTTGAGAGTGACGCCGCATCCGGTAGCCGTCACAAGATACTGCGAAGCGAGGTAGTTCGCGGTGAAGACGGAGTTGCCACTGGTGGGGAGAACCGCACTCGTCGCCGCCTGGTTCACGTTGGTCACTTGCGCATTGGTGACGGTCCAGTTCTGGAACTGGTAGACGGTTCCGTTCTTGGTCGCGGTCTGTGATGCGGTCAGTCCGAAGAGATTGCTGTCGGTGAACTGCGATGAGGTGAAGACGTTGAGCGCGGTCGAGTTGCCGAAGCCGACTGTTGCGTCAATGTTCGCGGGGTTCGTGTTCACCTCGAGCGGGATCTGAACCGGCGTACGGCAGGTAATGACGAGCGTTCCTGGAGCGTTCCACGGAACCGATGCTGGCAGACTCGCATAGCTCGTGAAGGTCTGCGCAACCCCCGCATTCGGTCCGGAGGATGGGGTGAATACCATGCTCTTGAAGAAGATGCCTGCGACGTCCAACGGATCCCCAGGAGACGGAGCCGGCGGGATCACGCCCACCGACAGCGTCGGCGCGGCCCGGTAGAATCCCGTCGGAGTTGTCGCACTACAGTTCCCGGTGACGGTGACCGTGAGCTTGTAGAGAGTATCGAAGTTCGCAGTGTAGGTAGCGCCTCCGCTCGGGATCGTAACGCCTTGCGACGCGTTGGTCCATGCCGCGTTCGGCGTACCGCCTTGCGACCAGTTCGCGAAATCGTACCGCGTGTCACCCGCGGTGTTGGTGATCGAGGTGGGTGTGACCGTGACCGTGCCCGCGCCGGCAGTGAACGTCGAGGTCGAGTAGGTGTTCGCAGCGGTTCCGGAGCCCGTCAGGCCAACAGTCGCGCCGATGTTGGCGGGATTCGTGTTCACCGTGACGTTGCCCGTGGAACTGCTCGAAGTGAACGGAACTGTGATGGTGCCGGGACCGTTGACCGTCGGCCTGCCATTCACGATCGTGACACTCCCGGTCGCGGTTGGTGTTCCGGTGGTGAATCCCGATGCGGGAGTGGAGATGATGGTGAGCACAGCTCCGGGTTCGTAGCAGTTCGCCGGCGCACCATAGGATGTGTATCCACCGTTCGGAGGGGCGATCGCCACGGTGCCGCCGTTGGGCGGAGTCCAGGTGACTGCGACCACGTAGCAGAGCGTCTTGTAATTCGCCGTGTACTTAGCAGAGGCCGTTGGCGTCACGTTCGGACCGCCAGGCGAATATCCGGTGAGCAGGTAGTACGTGCCGTTGTCGTTCCACGAGTTGGGCGCGCTGAGCAGCACGGAGTCGCCTGGAGTGACCGGCGCGGTCGCAGTGCCGGTGCCGTTGGTCGTGCTCGCTGGCGGAGTCTGGTCGTCGATTACCAGCGGCGCGATGTTGGAGAATGCCGGGTTGGTATCGAGCGTCACTTGAATGGGCGCCTGCGCGCACGTGCCGCAAAGGGCCTTCATCTCGTCGTCGCTCAACGCGCGACTGAAAACCTGGAACTCGTCCATGTAGCCGAGGAAATTCCTGCCTTGCGAAGCATTGGTGGGCCCTGGCTCGAACCCGATCCACGCATCGCCATTCGGGTCGAGCGTCATGGGCGTCTCTGTGATCTGGTCCGATCCGGTTTTCCCGTCGACGAAAAAGGTGTACTGGAGCGTGGCGCCGTCATTCGAGATACGAAGCCCCACGCAGTGCCACGCGTTGTCGCGCGGCACGGGTAAGTTGACGCTGTTGGTCCGCTCACGAAGGAACCCGGTGGGATGCTTGACGGCAAGATTCGGGAAAGGTCCACCCGAATCGTTGCGAAGGTAGAAGTAGTACCCGACGTCGGTCTTCGATGGATCGGATTTGCTCGCGCCAGAAAAGCTGAAGATCGTGTTCACGAAGTTGATGGGGTCGTTGGGATCGAGCTTCACGTACGCAAAGAAGGTCAAATCCTTGCCCTTGACGGAATCGAACAGCGTGTTTTGGCCGAGTTTGATGGCCGCACCGTTCGCTTTGCTGAAGTAGGCAGCGGGGTCCGAGCCGCGAGTGGCGGGGTCGATCTTGCCGCCCAAGGTGTAGGTGCTCTTCAGGAATGGATCGTCCGGCGTGGCGATCGCGCCGTCAGCATTGCCGGCGGAGTCTTTGATCGGATCGGTGACCGTGTCGAACTTGTACTGAGCCGATTGGTCCGTTGGTGTGTTCGCACATGCTGGATCGGTGGCGTTGCAACTCGAGAAGTCGAACGTCACCTCACCCGGCTCGCTTGCGGACTTCACCACGTACGCCACATAGACCTGCCGCCGCTCGGCGGGCAGATCCGCTGGGAACGCGAAGCGAATCTTTTTGAGCGAGTCCGGACCCGTGGCGCGGTAGTCGTGGTCGATCATGTCCGGGGTGATTTCGCCAGTGACTCCAGGTTTACCATCCAGGTCATCGCGGAGCTTGATCTTGCGCCCGACCGGACGCCCGAGGGCGACATACACATCCACGTCAGCAGAGCGTGGAATCTGCACGGCGAGAATGTTGCAGAAATTTGAGTCGCCCGGGCCTTTTTCGTAGGGAGGCAGCGACGGATCGAAAACCGGCTGGAAGATGGGATCCGTCCAGTGGCCGCCCGAGATCGGCCCAGGCCTGATCACGATCGGCCCCTGCGAGCCCGTGTTGTTGGTTTCGTCGCACTCGCTCACGACATTGCCGGCGTCCACCTCAGCTATGAAATAAACAGCCTGGCTCGCACCGGTCGTAAAGCCTACGGCTGGAGCGATGAAGGCTAGTTGTAAGATCACGGTGCCACCTGCCGTCATCCCGGGCAGCGTCAGAGTTCCAACAAGCACTCGATTGGTGGATGTCGGCGAGGGCGCGGTGTAGATCTTGATCACCACGTTGGTCCCTATGTACGCCCCCCCATTGTTGACCACCGTCACTGCGACGGTTCCGGCGCTGCCAGCCGAAAGGGAACTGGGAGAAACGATGACGGAAGTTACCGCGAAGTCCGGGTTCGAGCAGGCGGGGCTTACGACGATGGGACTGCTGGGGAGCGGATCCGTTTCCACGCACTCCTTCACGCGGTTGAAAGGATCGGTACGCGTACAAACGAAGTAGCTGCCGGGCGTTGTTGCCAGGCTGATGACGTTCGTAACGGGAGCGCTCTGTCCCGGCTGCAGGGTTGCCGAGTAGGAATAGGTTCCAAGCGACTGGACGTTCGCTGTACAGGCCGCATCGGAAGCAAGAAACACTTCGTACTGGAAGGAGGAAACCGGCGCACCGCCCTTGTTGATGAGAGTGGTGTTGACGGTAAGTTGCGTTCCGGAAAGCGTCGCCCGCACCTGGCTCGTGAGGTCCGGACAGTTGACGGTTACACACTTGCCGGCCGAGCGTGCATTGAACAATGCGAGGACTTCTTGCACGGTCAACTCGCGTTGAAACAGTTCCACTTCGTCGAGACCTCCGATGAAGTCCGGAGCCGCGGCGGCGCTCCTCGCTCCAAGACGGAACGGACCGGTGTTTGACAGGGTTCCTGCTTGTGCAGCCGGGTTGCCGGGAGTACCAATCGCAACGCCGTCCAGGTAGAATCGGACACCCACCGGCGAATTCCGCCGGACCGTGACGGCAATGAAGTGCCATGATCCGATGAGCGGAGGAATGTTGACGGTGTAGGAACCGGTACTGCTGCCGTCGGAGAGCTCCAGACCCAACGAAAGGCCATTGGTGTAGACCCGATATCCGTTGTTGCCTGCTCTCTTCTCGAGAATGGTTCTGAAGTTCCCGGGTTCCGGGGAACTGGTCAAGCGAAGCCAGAAATCGATGCTGAAGTCGCCCGTGCCAAAGTCTGCGTTGGTCCCCGTGTGCTGGACATAGGTATTGGCGTTGAACAGAAGCGAGTGGCCGACCACGCCCGGAGGGAATGACGGCGCGCCCGCGCCCGTGAAGACCACGGTCGAACTGGTGTTGGTGACCACCTCTAGCGTGGAACCTGGCCCGGATTCGAGTTGCCACCAAGCGGAAAGGCCCGAGGGCACTCCGACACAATCGAGAGTGCAACTGATCTCCGCCAAAAACACATTTCGCGCGACGGACTGAGCATCGAGTCCAGGGCTGGCTGCCACCAAAGGAAAGGCAGCCGATGTCGTCGTACCAGCCACCCATACGTTTCCCGCAGGAGTGACTCCGATCCCACCGCCCCAATCAATAGCGGATCCGCCGAGTCCCTGAGCGCACTCCACGGTCTTACCATCGGTACTCAGGCGAAGGAAGAACCCGTCCGTCTGGCCGGCCTGGGAGGCGATGGAACGAAAGACCTGGGCGGCGAATTCGCCGGTCAAGTGTGGCCGCCCCTGCGCGTCTAGTGCGAGGTTGTACGCGTCACTGAAAGCCGTGGTGCTGAGATAGTCCGCCCAGAGCGGCGTTCCTGCGGGATCCAGTTTGATCAACATCCCGCTTCTGTTGCCAGAGGCAAAGCTGAAACCTGGGTTGACTGGCAGTCCGAGATCGTACTCCGCGTGACCGGCCACAAAAACGTTTCCGGCGGAATCTGGCGCCGCGGCGTGGACAACGGTATAGTTGCCGGGACTCCCGGTTAGCACGGTTGCGAATACCGGCGTCCCAAAAGGAGATGCCGCGAACTTGGCCACGAAACCGCTGCTGCTCGCGCTCCCGCCGCTGAAAGCCCCGAGCGTCGCTGGGAAGTTCAGCGAGCGTGTGAAGCCCCCGACGTAGATGTTGCCACCATTATCGAGCGTCACCGACGACGGAGAATCCGGCTCGGAACCTCCGAACACGATCGCGTTGGAGATACTCGCGGTCCCGCTCGTCGCAACGATCGCCAGAAAGACGTCGGTCTTGCCGTTCGAAGTAGAGCCTTGGGTGACCGGAAACGCACCATCGGTACTGCCAACCACATAAGCATTGCCGAGATTGTCCACCGCGACGGAAACTCCCTCGTCGGTGGATGAGCTCCCGAACTGGCTGGAGCTGACGATAGCTCCAGAAGGACTCAGCTTCGTAAGATATGCGTTCGATCCACCGCTCAGCGAACCGAATCCCGAAACGATGGGGAAGTTAGAGGAACGCGTGGCTCCGGTAACGTAGGCGAAACCCTGACTATCAGCGGCGATACCATTGAGCGTCTCGTCGTAGGCGCCGCCGACAAGGGTCACGTAGTTGAGGACACCGGCAGAGTCGAATTTGGCGACAAATCCGTCCATCAGGCCCGTAGGGGAATTGGTCGCAGTGAGACCGGTAAAAGCCGAATCGGCCACACCTCCGACGTAGACGTTTCCTGACGCGTCCGTAGCCAGGCGATTTCCTTGGTGCGTACCCGTCACGCCAAACACATACGACCTCACCAATATCGCCGGATCAATCACCAACTCCCGCCCCCGATCGTATTCCCCGACCTCGAACCCCGCCTCCCCATCCCCCCACGTCTGCCACGCCGTCGCCACTCGCCGCGACCCTTGGAACGACACCGGCCTCTCATCCGTGAAATCGCCCGCCGCCGTCTTCATCGAAAGCTGCCCGCCCGCGGTCACGCTCGGATCCGCCCCGCGGTACCGGAATCGAATCACGCGCGGATCGGCGCCGGGCGCTACCCGCAGCTCATACTTCAACCGTTGCGGCTCGCCCGAGTAGACCAAGTCGATGCCCGGCCAAAGGTTGCGATAGCGGATGCTCGCGTAGGTCGGCACGCCCGCATGGTGACCCGCCGGATCACCGACGTGGTAATTCACCACGCCCTTCAGCTTGCTCTCGCCGATGATCTCCACATCCGGATTCGCTCCCACAAAATCGAGCGACAACCGCGCGGCCTCGTACTCCACGGGCTCGGGGAGCCGGTGCAAGTCGTCGCGCATCCGCGGAGCCGCGCCGCCCTTGGGCCGATGTAACTCGATCGTCACGCCCGCCTTGCCGAACGCGAACGACTTGTCGCTCCCGTGGAGGAGGTACGCGGCCCTACCCGGAGTTTGCCCCCGATTATCCACAAAGAAGAGGGGCGGCGTCACCTGGCGTACTGAAGCTGCTCGGGAACGCAGCGCATGAGAACAGTAAGAGTCCGAAATCTCCTCACGCCCTTCGTGCGAGCCCAACGCCTGCGCGGGGACATTAAGATTTGTTAACGTCACTCGCTCGGCCCAGCCACGGCGACAGTACTGGGTTACACTCGTAGCCAGTACCATACGGGCGCTGTGAGCGATATCACACAACTGTTGGAAAATGCCGGAGCCGGGGATGGCCGGTCCGTTCGCTGCCCGCCTGAATTTCACCTGAGTTGCGCCAGCAGATCGCGGGCGCGTGCATGGCGAACGTGGCGCATCACACGCTCCAACCCACCGCCCTCGTCGCCGAAGCTTACCCTCCGCCTCACCGGCGGCCGCCCCGTCAGTTGGCAGAGCAAAGCCCACTTCTTCAGTTCCGCTGGGCGCGATGCGGCAGATCCTCGCCGAACACGCCCGCGCTCGCAACGCTGCCAAACGCGGGGATACCGTGCAGCTCACCCGGATGACCTGCTGGTTGTCGCCCAACGGGATCCGGCGCGGATGATCGAGATTGATGAAGCCCTTGACTGCTTGGCCGGAATCGACGAGCGGGCGTTCAGGTGAAGTCGAAGCCGCGTTTCTTCGCGGGACTCAGCATCGAAGAGGCCGCGAACACGCTGTCGGTTTCCGCCAAGACCGTGAAGCGCGACTGGGAATTCGCGCGCGTCTGGTTTCGAATGGCAGTTGCGGGCGAGGGCGTGATGGTGCAAGACCCCGCCTGCTGGCGCCGCCAAGGAGATCTTCTCCGACGCGCTCGACGCGCTTCCGCCTGCCCGCGCCGGCCTCGTGCGCGAGCGCTGCAACGGTGACGCGGAGTTGGTCACGCCAGGTAGAAGATCTGCTCGCGCTCCACTCCGAAGACGGCCTGCGTCGACGAAAAGCCGCCCGTCGCCGCAGGCCGAAGTTCCTCGACCGGGCTCTCCGTCACCGCCCTCGATTCGAACGCCACCGCGAAGGCGAAATCCTCGCGAGCCGTTACCGGATCGGCAAACGGATCGGCGGAGGCGGCATGGGCGAGGTCTACCGCGCCACCGATCTCGAACACAATCAGCCAGTCGCGATTAAAACAATTCGCCCTTCATGACGCCGGTCAGGCCGAAGCGGTTCCTCCGCGAGGTGCGGATGGCGCAGAAGATCGATCATCCGAACGTGTGCCGCGTCCTCGCCCTATCCGAACACGAGGGCGAGCGCTTCTGCGTGATGGAGATGCTCGAAGGCGACACGCTCGCCGAGCGGCTCCAGCAGCGTGGGCGAATGAGCGCCGAAGAAGCCTTGAGGGTAGTAGCCGCCGTCTGCGACGGGCTCGCTGCCGCGCACGCCGCCGGCGTCATCCATCGCGATCTCAAGCCCGGCAACATCCTGCTCGCCGCGGGCCGCGCGGTGATCATCGATTTCGGGCTCGCCGCCGGCCTCGCGCATGACCGCAGTCTCACCGCCGACGGCGAAGTGATCGGCACGCTGGCCTACATGGCGCCCGAACAACTCGAAGAAGGCATGTCGAGCCCGGCGTCCGACGTCTACGCGCTCGGCGTCGTGATGTACGAGATGCTCACCGGCCAGAAGCCGCACGGAGCGCGATCGCCGTTCCGCCTGGCGGCGCAGAAAGCTCGCGAGTCGCACCGCACTCCGAAGCTCGCGGCGGTGGGCGTCCCCCGCGTGTGGCACGAAGTGATCGATCGCTGCCTGCGCGCCGATCCAAAAGACCGGTTCCAAAGCGCGCAGCAGGTCAAGCAGGCTCTCGAGCGCGGCCGGCCCAGCGCCGGCTTCGTTCTCTCGCAGCGGCGCGTGTTCATTCCCGCCATGGCTGCGATCGCGGCAGTCGCGGGCCTGCTCGGATGGAAATTGCTCCAACGGGATCATGTTCCCTCACCCGATGCCCGCGCCCTCCACGAGCAAGCCCAAGCAGCTTTGGCGGAAGCGGCGCCCCTGCGAGCCGCGCGTCTGCTCGAACAGGCGGTGGCGCGCGATCCTTCGTTCATCGCGGCCCGCGCCCTGTTGGCCGCCGCCTACGCGGACCTCGACCAGCCCGAGCGCGCGCGTGAAGTGGTGCTCGAGGCTGCAGCCGCGGCCGACCAGCGTTGGACCCTCGGCTCCGCCGAGCGCGTTGCGTTGCGTGCGGCACGGGCAGCCGTCATCCGCGATCACAAGCAGGCCGCGGAGCAATATCGGCGACTGTCGCAGGTCACCACCGGCGCCAGCCGCACATTCGCGCTAGTGGCTTCGGCACGCTCGATGGAACAAGGCGGCGATCGCGACGGAGCCCTGCGAACGCTCGAAGCCGCGGTGCGCGGCGATCCCGCCAATCCGGCCGCTCACGTTCGCCTCGGGCTCATGCTCACGCGCATCCGCCAGCATGACCGAGCCATCGCGGAGTTCCGGGCTGCTGAAACAACGTACCAGAGCAACGGAAATCTCGAAGGCCTCTCAGACCTGCTGCTGGCTCGCTCGGGAGCCCGGCTCGGCGATCCCGAGTCTGACCAGCGGGATCTCGCGCGCGTCCTCGAGTTGAGCGAGAAGACTAGAAATCGCTATCACAGCCTCACCGCGAAATTCCGGTCCGCGGTGATGGCTGAAACGAAGCGGGATTATGACGGCGCCGTTCGCATCGCGCGAGAAGCCGCCGATCAGGCTCGCCGCGAAGGGATGCCGATCGTCGCCGCGCAAGCGCTGGGCGAACTGGGCTACGCCTTCGTGTACCTCAAGCGGCCCGAACAGGCGGAACCGATTCTGCAGGAAGCCGTAGACCTGGCCGAGCGTGCCAAAGCCACAGGCGTTCTCGCGCAGAATAGAATGCGCCTCGGCGAGGTGCTGTACACACTGCGCCGTCCAGACGAGGCGATGGCGGTAATGGAGCCGGCCGTGGCTTGGCTCCGCCAGTCCGGCAGTCAAGAGACGTTCCCTCTCATGCTGATCAAGTGGGGTACATGCTTGAGCGGAACGAGGCGCGTGGAAGATGCCGAGGCCGTCTTCCGCGAGGCGCTCGAAAGGGCCAAACGCACCGGAAACGGACTTTACGAGGCCATGGCCCTGCAGCGGCTGGGCGGTCTGAACGCGGACCGGGATCTGGTGAAGTCGGCGGAATACTTCGAACAAGCGGCGGTGTTGGGCCGCAAGGCGAACCTGCAGGGAGTGCTCTTTCAGGCCGCCCATGCCAGAGCCGGACTCGGTCACTTGGATCGGGCCGAACAGTGGATCGCCGAAGGCGAGGTAGCGAAGCGATCTTATCCACCCGGAGTCGATCGCGACAACTTCGAGGGGCATGTCCTTCTGGGGCGCGCCTTCATCGCGTCGCGGCGCGGACAGTGCGAACAAGCCGAGGCGCTGGCGCGGCAGGCCGCGCAGGTGACACCGAGCCGCGAGCCCGATCGGCACATTCTTCGCGCCTGCTCAACCGATGCGGCCAAGCTGCGCGAGAGTCTGGCCTACCTGAGGGCCCGCCGGGCAAAAGCCTCGGCGAGCGACCACTGGGGCAAGGCGCAAACCGGCGCCGCGGTGGCCACGCTCGAACTCGCCACTGGCGACTGGGGTAGCGCCAAGGCCAGCGCGATTCGGGTGTACGAAGAGAGCCAGGAGATCCTAGCGCGGACCTTCACCCTGCAAAGCGCGTTGGTATTGCGAGCCTCCGAGCGCAAACTCGGCAACGCCGCTGAATCCGCGAAGTGGACCGCGCACAGCCTCGATCTCGCCAGGAAACTCGGCTTCGATCCACCCGAGCAGTTCGGCGGACGTCAGGACCTGCTCCGGCTCTGGAACCTCGGCCGCCCGTGACTCAGTTCGACTGAGTCCCGCTGAACTCGCCTTCCACACCATACTCAACCGCTGTGACGCTTCCGCTCATCTTCGTCGCGGAATCCAGATTGCCCCGAAACACCACCGTCACCGGGCCGCCCTCGGAATCGGTCTTGTATGTGAAGGTGACCTTCTTGCCTTCCACCTTCCCGTTGAACTCCACCGTACCGCGCCGCGTATTGCAGGTGCCCGTGAGGTTCGTGTCCTTCTGCGTGAAGCTGCACTCCTGCGAACTTTCCCGGCCGGCGGCACTTACCTGCAATTGCCACTTCCCGTTCACGGTGGCGTTGTCGGCTGCCGAGAGCAGAGTCGCGGCGGCCGCCAATGGAAAGAGCATCCGGATCATCACCTCACGAGTATAGCGGGCTGCTTGCGCCGCCTCCAACGCAGCAGCCTGTCACATATGCCAACGCGAACTGGCGTCAGAGCGCCGCCGAGTAACCGTGCCCCGATGCGCAGTCTCGCCCATCGCGATTTGTGTTCCTGATAGCCTTGAAGGGCCCGTGCAGATTGCGATCCTGACCTTAGACTCCTTCAACGAACTGGACTCGTTCGTCTCCGCCGGAATTCTGAACCGGATGAAGTCCAAGGGGTGGAAAGCCTACATCACGTCTCCCACTCCAACGGTCACTTCAATGAATGGCGTAACCATCCACGCCGAGCGCGACTTGACCTTCGCTGCCCACGCAGATGCGGTCCTCATTGGAAGCGGTAGCAAGACCAGAGAGTTGGTGAAAGATGGGGACCTGCTGGCGAGGATCAGACTGGACCCAGGCCGGCAGCTCATCGGAGCGCAGTGTTCTGGCACGTTGTTGCTCGCCAAGTTGGGGCTTCTTGGCGACCGTCCGGCCTGCACCGATGTGACCTCGAAGCCTTGGGTAATCGAGGCCGGTGTCCGTGTTCTTGACCAACCGTTTTACGCCGATGGAAACATCGCCACCGCTGGCGGCTGCCTTGCCCAGCAATACCTGGCGGCCTGGGTCCTGCTCCGCGCAGCATCCAGGAATGATGCCGAGTGGGCACTGCAGTACGTGGCCCCAGTCGGGGAGAAGGCGGAGTACATGCAGCGGGCTCTGGCGAATGTCGAGCCCTACCTGACGCGAAGCGCGCGTGAGACATTTGGCGCCGCGAGCAGAGCCGAGAGCGCTCACATCAACGCCGCCGATCAAGCCTCCATGGTGTAACCGCAACTCACTCGAAGCCGCCGCCGCGTTCACGACCCCACGAACCGCCGCATGGTGGTCTCGAGCGCCGGCACACACAACACGCAATTGCCGCCATAAATCGACCGGCCGCCATCGAAGTTGAAGAACCGGGCTCCCGCTTCTTCGGCGATCACTTGGGTGGCGGCCAAGTCCCACGGCTGCGCGCTCTGTTCGATCCACGCTTCGGCGTGTCCCGCCGCGATGAACATCGAATCAAGCGCGCCGCCCATGCTCCGCACGGCCCAGAAATGCCGCATCCAATCGACGATGTTGCGGCTGAAAGCCGAACGATGGATGTTGGCGAAACTGTTCACGCACAGCACGGCCTTGCCCACCTCGGTCACACTCGATACGCGAATCCGCTCGCCATTGCGGAAAGCACCACCGCCGCGCGAGGCCCAATATGTTTCACCGAGCGCGGGAAAATGGATCACGCCAACCACCGTTTCCCCGCCCTCTTCGAGCGCGGTCATGTGACACCACAGGCGATTCCGCCGCACAAAATCGCGAGTGCCGTCGATGGGGTCGATGATCCAACGCCGTCCGCTTCCGGAAGCCTTGTTGGCCCCTTCTTCGCCCAGGATCCCGTCATCGGGAAAGTGCTGGCATAGGTCCTGGACGATCAGCCGCTCGCAGTGCCGGTCGGCCGCGGTGACTGGCGACAAATCCGCCTTGGCCTCGGCGCTCACACCGTCGCGCCAATATCCGAGCGCAGCCTCGCCCGCTCGCTCGAGCGCCTGCTTCACCACCGCCAACTCTTCGTTCCAAGCCATCGTTCTCATTCTAGGGGCGTCACGGCGGCGGTCTTGGTTTCCCGCCGTGGTACCGTTATCAGGATGGCCGATCGGACAGTGTTTCACCTGCTCGATGAGGCCGCGAAGGCTTTCGGTGATCGGCCCGCTCTCTACGAGCCCATGGGCGGCAGAGGTGAGAACCGGAGTTGGCGGCCCTACAGTTGGTTGGACTACAAGCACGCGGTGGAAGAAATCGCCGCCGGACTGCATGCGATAGGCGTGCGGAAAGGCGACCTGGTCGCGCTCGATTCCGAAACACGCCTCGAGTTCTACCTCGCCGACATGGGCGCGATGGCGTGCGGTGCAATTTCGGCCGCGCTCTATACCAGCTATCCGCCACCCGAGCATGTGAAGACGCTGCGAACACTCGCGCCGAGGTTGACCTTCGTCGAGAATCCCAAGGTGTTGGCGGCTTTGCTTTCGAACGCCGAGCCACCGCTCGAAACCGAATGGGTGTTGCTCAGCGGCGAGAATGGCGCGCGTTCGCTCGCCGACGTTCGGGCGTTGGGCCGGCAAGCCATCTTGAAAGATCCGGCTCTCGTGACGCGCTTGTTGGGCGAAATCAAAGCAACTGATCCGGCGATTCTCTATCTCACGTCGGGCGCAACCGGGGAGCCGAAGATGGGCCTGGTGAGCCACGGCTCGATCGTCTCCAACGCCGACATGACGCCGCAAGCCACGCCGCTCGGTCCCGACGATTCCTCCATCGCGTTTCTCCCCTCGGCCCACATCACGCAGCGCATCGCGATGCAGATGGTCCCGATCAAGGTGGGCATGCCCGTCTACTTCTCCGAAGGCCTGAACCGGCTGCCGCACGAGTTGAAGTCGGTGAAGCCGACCTTCCTCGTGGCGCCGCCTCGCGTGTGGGAGCGCATGTACTCGAGCATCTGTACCGAGATCAAGAAGCGCGGCGGATTCACGCAGAAGCTGTTCTACATGGCGCTCGGCATGGGCGGAGACGCCAGCCGCCGTAGACAGGCGGGCCGTGGCGTGCCCGCTTGGATGAAGCAGACGCTCGCCATGGCTGACCGGATCATCTTCGCCAAGATCCGCGAACGGCTCGGCGGCAGACTCCGGATGGCAGTGAGCGGCGCGGCGCCGCTGGGAAAAGACCTCGCCGATTTCTACGCTGCGATCGGGTTGCCGATCTACGAAGGCTACGGACTCACCGAAGGTGGCATCGTCGCGCTGAATCCCATCGAGCGGCCGAAGTCTGGCAGCATCGGAAAGCCGCTGCCAGGCATCGAGATGAAGCTCGCCGAAGATGGCGAGTTGATCTTCCGCGGACCCACCACTTTCCTCGGCTATTACAAATCGCCCGAAGCCACGGCGAAGATTCTCAAAGACGGCTGGCTCCACACCGGCGACATCGCCGAGTTCGATGGCGATGGTTACGTCTACATCACCGGACGCAAGAAGGAAGTGCTGGTATCGTCGAACGGCAAGAAGATTTATCCGGCGATGGTGGAAGGCTTGGTCAAGATGGAGCCGCTCATCAACCAGGTGCTGCTGCTCGGCGACAAGCAGCCCTACGTGGCCGCGCTGTTTACGCTGAACCACGCAGTGGCCGAAACGCTTCCGGGCATGGATGCGCACAAGGGCAAGTCCGCCGAAGAATTCGCGCAGGCTCCCCAGATCGCGGCCGAGGTGAAAAAGATCGTGCAGAAGGTGAACAAACAGCTCGCGCCGTTCGAGCAAATTCGCCGCTATCACGTGCTGCCTCGCGACTTCTCGATCGAAGACGGCGAACTCACGCCGACCATGAAGGTCCGCCGCCAGCGCGTGATGGAGAATCACCGCAAGGTGATTGGAGAGCTCTTCCTCGGGCGCGAAGACTGAACGCCCATACGATAATGTCAGGGTGACTCAGTTTCGATGGATCGCCCTGGTGAGCGCCGTGTGTGCGCTCGCCCTCGCTCAAAACGCACCGTCGCCCGAAGGCCGGACCACGTTCCAAAGCCGCTGCGCCGTCTGCCACGGCTCCGATGGCAACGGCGGCGAGCATGCTCCCTCCCTGCGCCCGAGCATGCAGGCCAACAACGACCAGCAATTGAAAAAGATCATCCGCGACGGAGTAGCCGCCAAAGGGATGCCGCCGTTCCAGCAGCTCTCCGACGGCGAACTCACTTCACTCGTCACGTTCATGCGCACGCTGCGCGGCCGCCGTGGATTTGCGCCCGTGCGGATGAAAGTGAAGCTCGAAGACGGCAGCGAGCTCGAAGGGCTCGCCTTCGCGAGCACCGCGCGCGAGTTGCAAATGCGCACCCCTGACGGCCGCATCCAGTTGTTGCGCAAGTCAGGCGAGCGCTATCGCAAGGTCACCAGCCAATCCGATTGGCCCAGCATGCACGGCCAGCTCAGCGGCAATCGCTATTCCACGCTGAACGAGATCAATCGCAACACCGTCTCGCGCCTCGCTGTGAAGTGGGTGTACCCGGTGCCGAACGGCGGACGGCTCCAAGGCACACCGCAAGTGTTCGATGGCATGATGTTCATCACCGACACGAATCGCGTGATCGCGCTCGACGCTGGATCCGGCGCACGCCTCTGGGAATTCTCGCGGCCTGCGACTCAGGGCTTGGTGGGCAACGCGCGTTCGCCGGGCAACAATCGCAGCGTATCGGTCGCGGGCGACAAGGTCTTCATGCAAACCGATAACGCTCACCTCGTCGCGCTCAATCGCCACACGGGGCAGGTGATCTGGGACACCGAAATGGCCGACTACCGCCAGAACTACAACGCCACCGGATCGCTCCTCGCAGTGGAGAACTTCGTGGTGGCTGGCACCGCCGGCGGGGAAGAAGGCGTCCGCGGCTTCCTGGCTGCTTACGATCAGCAAACCGGCAAGGAAGTATGGCGCTTCTGGACGATTCCCGCCCGCGGCGAGAAGGGATCGGAGACATGGGATGGTCCCGATATCGAACACGGCGGTGGAACCACGTGGCTCACGGGCAGCTATGACCCGGAGACCAAGACCGTCTACTGGCCCACGGGGAATGCGGGTCCGGACTTCAATGGCGACAACCGCAAAGGCGACAACCTCTATACCAGCTCGATCATCGCGCTCGACGCCGCTACCGGCAAGTTGAAGTGGCACTTCCAGCCGACGCCGCACGATGAGTGGGATTGGGACGCGGTGCAACCCTTGGTGCTCGTGGATACCACCTGGCGCGGAGTGCCGCGCAAGCTGCTGCTGCAGGCCAATCGCAACGGATTCCTCTATGTGCTTGATCGCGTGGAAGGCAAGATGCTGATGGCATCGCCGCTCGTGAAGAAGCTCACCTGGGCCAAGGGCATCGCGCCCAACGGGCGTCCCTTGATGAATCCGAACGTGACGCCCACGCCCGAAGGGAACTTGGTTTGCCCAGCCGTGGAGGGCGCTGCGAACTTCTTCTCCACGTCGTTCCATCCGGAAACGAAGCTGTTCTACGTGAACACGCTCGAGCGGTGCAGCGTCTATACCAAGCGCCCCAGCGGCGAGTGGCAAAAGGGGCGCGGATACAGCGGCGGCGGCGGCCGGCGCGATCCCGAGGACAAACCCGTGAAGATCCTCCGCGCATTCGACATCGAAACCGGTAAGCCCGTGTGGCAGATCCCGCAAGACGGCAAGGCCGACTCTTGGACTGGAACGCTCGCCACCGCCGGCGGCATCGTGATCTTCGGCGATGACGGCGGTGCACTCGCGGCTGCCGACGCCAAGACCGGTAAGCAGCTCTGGAGCTTCCCGTTCACAGAGCACATGCATACCTCGCCGATGACGTATCGATTCGACGGAAAGCAGTATGTGTCCCTGATCAACGGGAGTACTGTTTACGTGTTCGGACTTCTGTAAGGTAACGCCAGTACCATTGGTTCCAACTGGCACGAATGTAACTCGCACTTCACGTTCATCAGCAGTATGATTGGGACGGAGGTGTGCGATGCACCGCGTTGTTACTGTCGTTTTTCTGACGTTGCCGCTTTTCGGCGGGACAGTCTACGACTGTCGCCTTTACGACTGCGATGCCGCCTTCGCTCGGATCCGAGTCACGCCGCCGAATCCGCCGGCGCCGCCGGGCGCGATCGCTAATGCCTCTGGTCATGCCGTCTGGACCGACACCAAGCTCCACTACTACGACGGCTCAGTGACCACGAGTTCCACAGCCGACGTGGCCCCGGATTTCCACCTGTTCGATCTCAGTGACAACAACATCATCGGCTGGACCGGAGCTCCAGGGTCTTTCTTCATCAAAGACACTGGCAACCTGGACGCCTTCTCGCGGCTCATCTCGTGGGATCCATCTGTTGCAGGCGGGTTGTTCTACGCGTTCGGTTCCGCTTCCGCACTGCGCCTCAGCTCGACCGGAAACGCGATCCTGTTCCAAGGTGTGCAGACCCACACGGGATCGTCAGGCGGGCCTCTTGTCGACGGCGGGCTGCTCGTAGCATTGGCGCTGTCGGCTGACGATCTCGCCGCTATCGGCCGCGAAGCTCCAGCCTTCTCGATCCGCGCGATTCCCGAGCCGTCGACCGTGGTGGCGCTGGCGCTCGCGTTGCTACTGCTTCGCCACCGGCACCTCGGATGATAGCCTGTGCTATACATGTACTCGAGTGACCGTCTTCGTCGAAAGCGCCTTCAGACACGGGTTTTCCGCGGACGACTTTTTTGAAGTTTGGACAACGGGCCACTGAAGCTGCGCTCCCGGCGGGGCATCGGGGGAGTCTACGAACTGCTTGGACGAATAGATGCTGGGGCATATCTGCATATTGCTTACCGGCGCGAAAAGAAGTTGTTGCGAAGATGAAAAGTAAGAAGGTGACACGAAAGCCCCGCATCAAGACGCCCGGTCCGAAAGCCACACTCTCTGAGCTGTCCGACTTCTTTGACCGCCACGATGCCGTCGAGTTGCTGGCGGAAGGTCTTGTGGAACCCGACCCGGACCGGACGGATCTCGACCGAATGCTCGCCGAATATTGGAACCAGCCGAACACGAAGCAACTGAACATTCGCATTCCGCCCGCAGCTAAACGCATGATCGAAAAGTTAGCCAAACGGAAAACCGTAGAGGTCTCGACGCTCGTGCGAATGTGGGTGATCGACTGCATGCGGCGCGAAGCAGCGCGGCCGTAGCCGCCGCTCACTGCGAATTCTCGCGAATCAACTGGAACCGGTTCTTGGCCTGCTCTTCCGCCGCTTCCTGATCCACCAACACCCGAACCCGCTGCGCCAACGCCGCCGCTTCCTTCTCCCTCCCCGAGCGCCGATAGATCGTCATCAGTTGATACGCCGAGGTCCGATCCGCCGGATCGAGCCGGATCGCCGCGGCCAGTTCCGCTTCGGCCTTCGCCGCATCGCCCATCTGAACATACGCCTTGCCGAGCAAGCCATGCGCAAGCGCGTTCCCCGGCTCACGAGCTACGATGCGCCGCAAAAGTCCCGCTGCTTCCCGAGCCTCCTCGGGCGAAGGTGTCTTCAGCAGCAACGCGCGCGCCAGCGTCAACTCGACCCTCGGATCGCTTCCGCCCGCCGCGAGTTGCTCCCGCAACACACGTACCGCATCCGACGCCAGCCCCATCTGCATCATCATGGACGCCAGCCCGACCCGGCCCAAGCCCGATTTCGGCGCCAGGTCTTCGGCCCGCTGGAACGCTTTCCGCGCCGCGTCCATGTCGCCATGCCGCACCTCGAGCACGCCAAGCAACGTATGAAGCTGCGCCGATCGCGGCTTGGCCGCGATACCCGCCTGCATCACTTCGACCCCGAGATCCACAGCCTTGTTGTCCATGCACAGCACCGCGAGATCGATCAGCAATCGCTCGTCGCCGGGGTGCGACCGGATCGCCTTCTGCAGCACAGCCAAAGCCTGGGCGACATCGCCCGCCTGTTCATGCGCGCTCGCAAGCAGCCGCATCGCATCGGTACTGGCTCCCGGACCATCGAGCGGCCCGAGCGCGGCTACCGCCTGCCGGTAGTCCTTCGACAGCCAGTACGAGAGCCCGAGATTGAATCGGGTAGGCGCGTGTTCCCGCAAAAACAAAAGAGCCGAGAAATGTTTCGCCGCATCCGCGTACCGCCCAGCTTCGAGCAGGCAGACCGCGTAGGGCCACTTCACCGCCGGCGCTTCGATCGCACCCGGAGCCTTCTCGAAATGCGCGATCGCATCCGGGCACGCCCGCTTCTCGAACGCAAGCACTCCGAGCATCGAATGCGCCGGTTCAGACGCGGGATCGAGGCGCACTACGGATTCGAGCGTCCGCCCGGCGTTCGCGTCTCGGAGTTCGAATTCAATCTGCGCCGCGGCCTGCAACGCCGCCGGATACGCCGGCTGAATCCCCAACGCTTGCCGAAGCGAAGCCAATGCCGCGCGCTTGTCCCCGGAGCTTTGGAGCGCCAGCCCTTTCAGAGTGAGCAGGGGGACGCTCCGTGGCGCTACGCTCAACTCACGATCACACTCGGCCACCGCTTCCGCGAAGCGGCCGCTTCGGATCGAGTTTCGAATAGAAGCTACGTCAGCCAGCAGTGGCGCCGCTATTGCGGCAAGCGCCAGCCACCGCAGACATCGCTCAAAATGCAATCCTCGCTCCAACCTGAATCACTCTCGGACCAGCATTTCCATTCTGCCCGAGAATGCGTCCGAAGTTCGGGTCGCCCGGGTTCGTGTTGATGCCGCCGAGATTCACCCGGTTGATCACGTTGAAGAACTCGAACTTCAACTGCAAGTTCCCGGACTCGCCGAGAAACGGCAGTTTGTTGTTCTTGATCACGCTCGAGTTGATTCCCATCACGCCTTGTTGCCGATACGCGTTCCGAGGGCTGTTGCCTTGTGTGCCCACCGTAGGCGCCGGGAAGTCGTTCGCGTTCATCGCCGCCCGGCCGCCATTCGTACCGAGGAACAACCCTCGGTCGAACTTCGTGGGCAGCCCGTTCGGAACATTCGGCAAATCGAAGTTGCGGCTGTCGGCGTTGTAGTCGCCGCTCAGCGGCCGGAACCCAGTCACGTTGCCCGCTGCATCGCGGATCGGGTTGAAGCCGGCTGTGTTCACGATCCAGTAGGGAAGCCCGCTCTCGAAAACCGCGGTTGCGCCGAGCTCCCAGCCTCCCAGCGCCCGGCTGATGATCGCGTTGTCGCGGAACGGTGTCGGCAGGCGATAGATGCCCGATGCCGAAAGCCGCTTGCGAACATCGTAGGCCGAATCCGCGCGGTAGCGCGTCAGATCCGCCGGATCGGGAATGTTGCCCACGCCGTTCGAGCGTGACCCGCCTTGATAGTAGTCGGTAGCATGCCCAAGCGTGAACGAGCCCTGCAAACTCAAGCGCTCGCCCAACCGCTGGCGCACGCTCGCGATCATAGCGTTGTAGCGGATCGTGTTCGCGTTGACGATGTAAGTCATCTGCCCGAAGCTCGGATTCAAGCGGTCGAGCCGTCCGTCGATGAGGTCGCCCGCGAAGCGATTGAAATCAGTTCCCACAATGCCACCCGTCGAGTAGGAACCGCTATAGCTCAGGCCTACCACCAACTGCCCGCGCAACTCGCGCTCTACACCGGCCAGGTAGTTCCACGTGCGCGGAGCATGCAACTTCGGATCGAGCCCGCCTACACTGCTCTGCACGCCCACCAAACCGCCGCGCGCATCCAACCCCGTGCTCGGGATCTTCGGAATTGTGAAGCCATAGGGGAACGTATCCTGCGTGCCCACCGAGAAGATCGGCTTGATCGGCAGCAGTTGACCCACCGTCGGAAACAGGAAATTCGGCGGATTCACGTTCACCCGGTCAATCGACTCGCCCAGCGTGATCCAGTCATAGTAGAGCCCCACACCGCCGCGCACGGACCACTTCCGGCTCGAACCCGGCGACCACGCAAAGCCGAAGCGCGGGCTCCAGTTGTTCTTCTGCCGATGGTCGAACTGCCCATCTTGCTTGCGGATCACGGCCTCGCGAAACTGGTCGCGATAGTTCGATCCGTTCGCCACGTAGAGGTTCGAATACTGGAAACCCTGAATACCACTCGCGTTTCCGAAATCGTCATAGCGCAAGCTGAGCGTGAGCGTGAGATTCGGCTTCACCTTCCACTCGTCTTGCACAAACAGCCCGATGGTGGTGGCCTTGGCGCCGAAGCGATAGCGCTTCAACTCGCCCGTGAGCGGGTCCCGTGATCCGGCGTTGCCCGAGAACGGCTCGTCACGCACGAGATCGAGCAGGTTGTTGAACTGGAACGTAGGCCGGCTGTTGCCCTGCGGGAAGTCCGCCCAATCGTTGCCCCAGAAAACATTCGCGCCGAACTTGAGCGAGTGCGACCCGCGGACCCAATTGACCACATCGCGCCAGTTCCAGTTGTTCTGGCGGAACAGGCCGCCGCCCACGCCAATCCCGGTGGACCCGGTGATCGAGATCTGCGGCACACGCAGCCGCGCGTTGGGTCCGTCGAAACCTTCCACTCGGTTCCCGGCCACGCCGAATTCGTTGAGCAGCGTGGGCGAGAAGGTGTGCGTGTAGTTCGATTGGAACCCGTTCACGTAGCGCGAACTCGTGTTGTTGAGCGTCGGGCGATTGACGAGGTTGTCGTTGTCAGATTCGGTGCGGACGAAGCTCGCCGAAATGCGATCTTTGCCGTCGCGGAGATACTGATCACCCCGGAAGTTGTACTGCAGCCCGTTGCGGCGTGGCGCCCGGCTCCACGTTCCTTGCGCGATCATCGGCAGGTCGCACGGGATGTTGGATGCGTTGACGCTGCCGCAATCGTTGCCGAGCACCTGCTGCGCGTTGCGGAAGTTCGGAGTGGTCAGGGCGGGCGCGGAAACCGGATATTCGCCGAGCAGCTTGGTTCCGATGCTCGACGGGAATCGGCCCTTGGCCCAATCGACGAACGCCGGACTCTCGTACGTCTCGACGCTCGCGTTGGCATCGGTCTGGCGGAGCAGTTCCACGGCCGCGAAGAAGAACGTCTTGTTCTTCACGATCGGTCCGCCGAACGATCCGCTGACGTTGTTCCGCTTGAACGGCTGATAGCGCGTGATGAACGGCAGGCTGGTGCGGGCGCGCATGTCCTGGTTCGTGAACCAGTAATTGCCCGATCCGTGGAACTGGTTCGTGCCAGACTTCGTCGTCATCGACACCACGATCGAACTGCCCAAACCCTGCTCGGCCTTGAACGTGTTGGTCTCCACCGTCAGTTCGGCCACCGCTTCGGGATTCATGCCGAGGTTCGAAGTACCGTTGGTGATGTTCGAAGTGACGCTGAGCCCATCCACGTTGTACGTGTTCCCGCGCGGGCTCGCCCCGTTCGCGCTCATGTTGGCGAAATACTCGGGATTGAAATTATCCGAAGCGCCATTGATCCCGGTGACGCCGGGCGCGAGCGAGAGAATCGCGAAGATGCTGTTGTTGAGCAGCGGAATGTCGCGCAGCACCTTCTGTTCGAGCGTGATCTGCTGGCGTGATTCGGCGGTATCGAGCGTGGGCGCTTCGGCGCTGACGCTGACCGATTCGCCCGTGGCTTGCACCTCGAGGTTCACGTTGAGGTCGCGAGTTTGGCCCGTGGTGAGCGCCACGGCGATCGTCGGCGGCCGGAATCCAGTAGCCTGCACCTTCATCTCATAGTTGCCCGGCGCAAGCGAGCTGAAGCGGTAAAATCCCGCGCTGGAAGATGTGGTTTCCACGCTGATGCCAGTGCTCGTGTTGGTAAGCGAAACCTTCGCGTTCGGCACGGCGGCCTGGGCCGGATCGAGGACGGTTCCTTGAACGGCAGCGGAGAACTGCGCTAGGGCGGGCAGGCATACAAGGCCTGAAAACATGGCGAGCTTGGCTAGTTTGTTCGTCACGACGGTTCCTTGAGGATTGAAAGACTCTATCACATTCTTGGTCCATTCGCGGCCGCGCTAAACTGATTCCTCATGTCCCAACTGCTCGCCGGCAAGAACGCCGTCATCCTCGGTGTCGCCAATCGCTGGAGCATCGCCTACGCCATCGCGCAGGCCTACCGTCGCGAAGGCGGCAACGTCATCCTCACCTATCAAGGCGACCGACAGAAGACCACCGTCGAGGAACTCGCCGCCGAGCTCGGCGTGACGCAGGTGCTGTGCTGCGACGTCTCCCAAGACGCCGACCTCGCCAAGCTCGCCGAAACTCTCGCGGGGGCAGAAGTGCACACCGTGGTCCACAGCATTGCCTTCGCCAATCGTGAGGACCTCATGGGCCGCTTCGTCGATACCTCGCGCGCCGGATTCGCTCTCGCGCACGACGTTTCGGCCTACTCGCTGGTGGCCGTATCGCACGCCTTGGCGCCGCTGATGAAGCAGGGCGGCTCCATCATCACGCTCTCTTACTTGGGCGCCGTTCGCGTTGTGCAGAACTACAACGTGATGGGCGTGGCCAAGGCGGCGCTCGAGGCTTCCGTTCGATATCTCGCCAACGACCTCGGCCCCTCCGGCATCCGCGTGAACGCGATCTCCGCCGGACCCATCAAGACCGCATCCGCACGCGCCGTGAAAGACTTGGGCAAGATGCTCGATGCGCTCCCTTCCATGGTGCCGCTGCGCCGGAAGACCGAGCCCGCCGAAGTGGCCGATACTGCCGTGTTCCTCGCGAGCGATCTCGGCCGCGGCGTCACCGGCAACGTCATCTACGTCGACGCGGGCTATCAGATCCTGGGCCTGATGGCAGACTGACGCAACCGCATCAATTCCCGAAATTGCTCGCCAGGTAGTCCACAACGGCTTGGAACTCCTGCTGAGTCCAAACCGCTCCACGATCGGCCATTGACGCGACTTCGTTCTCCCATCCGGTGCGGCCCATCCGCATTCCGGCGAAAACGCCGGTGCCGTGACACCCCGTGCATAGCCGCACCACCGTGTCTTTGCCCCGAGCATCTGGTAGCGGCGGACCCGGCGCCCGCAGTTGCTCATCCGTCAGCCGCCGAGGCGGTGGCGTCCTCCGCGGAACAGCGGTCGTGAGACGCGGCGGTTCAGCGGAGCGCGGTCGCTGCCCCGGCTCGGGCAACGAGAACGCGATCAACGCATCGGCCGTCTGGTCGGCCGTGCCCGCGAGCATCCGAAACCGATTCGTTCCGCCCGCGGCAATTACCACATACTGTTTCCCGCTGCGCCCGCGATACGTGATCGGCACCGAGTCTCCGGTCGCTTCGAGCCGCGTCATCCACAGCTCGCGGCCCGTGCGGGAATCGAACGCGCGAAATTTTGAATCCGTGGTGGCGGCGATGAACACCAATCCGCCCGCGGTCGCAATCGAGCCACCCATGTTCGGCGCCCCCGCATTCTTCAACCCTTGCGCCTCCACTTCGTCGTAGTTGCCCAGCGGCACTCGCCACACTACATCGCCTGACGCGCTCACTGCGCTCAACTCGCCCCACGGTGGCTTCTGGCACGGATAGCCATCCGGATCGATGAAGCGCTGGTATCCGCCTTCATTGCGCCACGGCATTGGCGATCCCGGCGGCGACTCCACCATTCGGCCCGTGCCTCCCAGGCTGCTCGTGTTCACGAAGATATACCCGAGGCTCGGATCGAACGACACGCCACCCCAGTTGCCGCCGCCCATCGTGCCAGGGAAGAACAAGAAGGGTTCCGGAGCAGGTGGCGTGTACGGACCCTCATGACGCAGCTTGCTGAACCACTCGCTGCAAAACCTCTGAGCATCGGGCGTGCGCGTGGTGACATCGTCCTTCGTCATGCTCATCCGCGCCAGCGCGGGAGGCTTCACGGGAAACGGCTGCGTGGGCCAAGACGCTTCGCCCGGCACCCGGCTCTTCGGCACTGCGCGCTCTTCCATGCCGAACACGGGCTCGCCGGTCATCCGGTCAAGAACGAACAGAAGCCCCATTTTGGTAATCTGCGCCACGGCCGGAATCGTGCGGCCTCCGCGCTTCGCTTCAATCAACGCGGGGGGCGCGCTCAAGTCGTAGTCCCATATGTCGTGATGCACCGCCTGGAAATGCCATCGCAACTTGCCGGTGTTCGCATCGAGCGCGATCACGCAAACCGAATAGAGGTTGATGCCCTTGCGGTCCGCGCCGTAGAAGCTGTCGGCCGGATTGCCAATCGGAAGGAACACGAGTCCCCGTTCGACGTCAACGGTGCTCGGCCCCCACTGGCTCGGACCGGAGCGATCTTTCCACCCATCCTTACCCCAGGTCTCACTTCCTGGCTCGCCTGGCTGGGGCACCGTGTGAAAGCGCCAGCGCAACCTGCCCGTCCGAACATCGTATGCGCGCGGATCGCCGCTCGGCCCCAGCGTCGGACCTTCTTGCGTTCCGGGCCCAACGATCACGAGATCGCGATAGATCGAAGGCGGCGAGCTCACCCAATAAGGCGCACGTGGATACTTGTCCGTGATTCCGGACTTGAGATCCACGATGCCGTTGTCGCCGAAACTGTTCGCCGGAGTTCCAGTCTTCGCATCCAGCGCGATCAGCCTGCCGTCTCCGGTGCCGAACAGAATCCGCGCCGGAGTCTGCTTGTCTCCGGGCCAGAATGCAACGCCGCGGAGCTCACGGCCATTCGAGTGCGGATCGTACTTCCAGATCTCCTTCCCCGTCTCCGGATCGAGCGCGACGACCCTTTGATTCTGAGTCGGAAAGTACATCACGCCATCCACCACGATCGGCGTGCCCTCGAGCGAGCGGCCGCGCTCGCCGCTGTGATAGGCCCAGGCGCGTTCGAGCTTCGAGACATTCCCGGCGCTGATTTGATCGAGCGGCGAATAGCGCATGCCGCCCGGATCGCGCCCGTAGACTGGCCAGTCGCCGGCGCCTTGGCCGAGCGCCGCCGGGATCGTGACAACGAGAGACAATAGAGCTCGCATTTGGCTCGATCAGTATCACGCCGAATACGATGACGTCAACTCTTCAGCGTGCTATCCTCGCTAAATCCAGAAAGGTTTGGGGATCCCATGCTTCGTTTCATAACTGCTCTTTTCCTTTCCGCGGCACTCGTGTGCGCACAGTCGACGTTCGGAGAAATCCGCGGAGTCATCACTGACGCCACCGGCGCCGTGATCAACACCGCCAAGATCGGACTCAAGAACACGCAAACCGGCGAACAGCGGAACGCGCAATCGGACGCTGCCGGGAACTATGCTTTCCTCAATCTCGACGCGGGCACGTATGAGGTCAGCGTCGAGAACCCCGGCTTCCGCGGGGCCGTGGTGAAGGGCGTGGTGGTCCGCGCCCGTGAGATCGCCCGCGCCGACGTGAGCCTCGATGTCGCCTCCGCGGTAACCGAAGTACAAGTTACCACAGCACGCCAAGTCATACAGACCGACATGGCGACCATCATAGACTCCAAGACGTCCGATCAGATTCTCAAAATGCCCGTAAACTTCCGCGCGGGCGGAAGCAACACCGTCTTTTCGGCGATCTCGTTCGCGCCTGGCGTGCAGCCCGATTCCGGCGGCGGCAGCATCTCGCTCGCCGGCGGCATGCCGTTCCAAACCACTGCCACCATCGATGGCATCTCCTCGATCAACGTGCGCGGCAACGGAATCATCAACGAGATGTTCCCGTCCACCGAGAGCATTGACGAGATCAAGGTGAGTTCGGTGCAGAACAACGCCGAGTTCGCTCAAATGGGCGATGTCACCACTACCTCGAAAGCAGGCACCAACACCATCCGCGGATCGGCCTACTGGTATCACCAAAACGGCGCCATGGATGCACGCGACTTCTTCGCCACCCGTATCGGCGCTCCTTTCAAGGTCTCCAATGACTACGGCGTCTCCGCCGGCGGCCCCGTGATCCGCAACAAGACCTTCTTCTTCGGCGCATGGGAAGCTCTGAAGTTCCGCGCCGCTAGCCAGATCAACGTGGTGGTTCCGCCGGACAGCTACCGCAACGGGAACCTCTCGAGCGTCACGAGCGCCATTCGCGACCCCATCGGCGCGACGCCGTTCGCCGGCAACATCATTCCCACGGCCCGCATTTCGTCGATCTCGCGCGGCGTGCTCGACGCCTTGTACCCGCACGTGAATCAAGCAACCGGCGACAACATCGCCAACCCGAATCTGCGCTTCCAATCGCCCCAGGCCAACAATAATGACCAGTTCGACATTCGCGGCGATCACCTGATCAACGAGCGCCAGAACATCTTTGTCCGATACTCCTGGAAGCACGTCGTGCAGCGCTCGCCGATCTCGCTGACGCCCCTCGGGGACGCGCGCGAAGCTCTCCGCGCGCGCACACTCACGGCGGCCTACAACAACGTGATCCGGCCGACTATGGTAAACGAGTTCCGCTTCGGCTTCTCGGATCGCCCGCGCGACGTCGATTTCGGACCCAACGGCCAGTCATTCGACGGCCCAGCGCTGGTGAAGCAACTGGGTATCCAAGGGCTGCGCCCGGATCCGCCGAAGGTCGCGAGCGTACCCGACTTCGGCGTCACTGGCTTCGCCGGCACGGGCCGTTCCCGCGGATTCACGCAGCTCAGCCTCAACTACCAGTTCACGGACAACCTCACTTGGACCCGCGGCAAGCATACGTTGAAGTTCGGAGCCGACGTGAAGCGGCTTCGCGCCACCGACAACATCTCGTTCTTCTCCGGCGATGACCTCGGCGAGTATCGCTTCAACGGCATGTTCAGCGGCAACGCGTTCGCCGACTATCTGCTCGGCTTCCCGCAGCGCACCCGCGTCGCCAACACGAGCCCGGACATCGACGGAACCGCTATCCATCACGCCTATTACGCGCAAGACGATTGGAAGGTGAGCCAGAAACTCACGCTCAACTACGGGCTTCGCTACGAGATCCAGCAGCCGTTCTGGGACCGCACGCTGCAGTTGGCGAACTTCGATCGCGATACGCCGGGAGGCCGCGTCATCGTTCCGAACGAAGAGTCGTTGCGCCTCACCTCGGCGCCGTTCCGCGCTTCCATCGGAAGCACGCCGATCATCACCGCCGCGCAGGCTGGCATTCCCACTCGCCTCCGCTACACCGATACCAACAACTTCATGCCCCGCATTGGATTCGCTTACCGGCCGTGGGGCAATCGCACGGTGATCCGCGGCGGCTATGGCATCTTCGCGGTGACGATTCTCGGCGCCGTGTTCTACTCGCTCACCGGCATCCACACCTCGGATACGCGCACCTATGACAACGCCGTTGTGAATAGCCGGCCAAACCTCGCATTCCCGAATCCGTTCGGTACCGGCCTCGGCACGCTGCCGGCCGTGGGCAACGCCGACTTCCGGCGAGGCAATCAGATAGACGGCCCAACGCCGTACGCGCAGCAATGGAACTTCACGCTCGAACGCGACCTCGGCTGGAACACGGGCGTTCGCATCACCTATCAGGGCTCGCACTCGATCAAGATGTACTCGAGCCCCGATCTCAACCAGGTGCGCCAGAATACCATCGGATACACGGCGGCGCGGCCCAATCGCCCGTATCCGAATTGGGCGATCGTTTACAGCCGCGACAATGGCGTCTCGTCGAAGTACAACGCGCTCTTGCTCGAGGTGAACAGGCGCTTCAGCAACGGGCTCGGATTCCAGTCGTCTTGGGCTTGGTCGAAGAATCTCACCAACTCCGTTGGCTCCAATTCCACGGGGTTCGCGAGCGAAGCGGGTTCGGTGCCGACTGATCGCTTCAACCTCGGTCTCGACTATGGCAACGTGTCGCCCACGCGCCGCCACCGCTGGCTCACCGTCTTCAACTACGAGTTCCCCTATGGGCGAAGCGGCGGCCAACTCGGCGCCGGTGGCCAGCGCATCATGAAGACGCTGTTGGGTGGATGGGAACTCTCGGGGATCCTCCTGTTCCAGACGGGTCCGTTCGTGACCCCCATCACCAACGGCTCCACTGATCCGAGCGGCACCAACGTCGATTCTCGCGCCAACAACCGGCCCGACTACGCGGCCAACGCGGCGGACTACGGCAACGTACCCAAGGGAGAGCGCGACATCTTCCGCTGGTTCAACCGCGATGCGTTCGTGAATCCGCCCAACAACGCCGGCCGCTTCGGCTATGTCGGAGCCGGCCAGTTAGTGGGACCCGGTACGCAAACAGTGTCCGCGAAACTGCAGAAGCGCTTCCGCATGACCGAGCGCTTCGCCCTTCAGACTGAAGGCTCGTTCACGAACCTGCTGAACCATGCCAACTTCGGCATCCCGGCGCAAACCATCAATGCCGCCACGTTCGGACGAATCACCAGCACGCAGGGCGCTGAGTTCGGAAGCGGCCGGACCGTTCAGGTCGGCATGCGGCTCTTGTTCTGAGAGAGCCTGGGCAAGGGCTCTCCGTTGCAGCCGGCGTGGGGATGTGATAATCCTTTCCAATGCCAACACGCCTGTTATTCGCCATCGCATTGACGGCTGCACCGTTGGCAGCCCAACTTGCCCTCTCCACGTTGCGTGGAACAGTCACCGATCCCACCGGAGCCATCATATCCGGCGCCCAGATCGAAATCGTCAACATCGAAACAAACGCCCGCCGCACCGTCGCCACCAACGACAGCGGCGATTACGAAGCCCCCGACATCCTGCGGGGCCGCTACAAAGTCACCATCAGCGCACAAGGCTTCAAGACCTTCGTCGCCGAAGGAGTGCTGCTCGAAACGAACCAGATCCGCCGCATCAACGCCACTCTCGAACTCGGCGCTGTGGGCACCCAAGTGTCTGTGGAAGCAGGCGCCGCCGTCATCTCCACTGACTCCGCAAAAATTCAGGGCTCCATCTCCACTGGCAAATATGGAGACGTCCCCTGGGTCGGCGCGGAAGCCAACCTCGACCCCAGCCTCATCCTCACTACGATGCCGCTCGTTTCCCAAACCAGCGGCGTGTGGAGCTCGCAGTGGGCCGGGCAGAATACGCGGCAGGTGCAAGAAGGGCAAGACGGCCACACCAATGACGGCGCCGTGAACCAGCTCAACGACATTCTCGACGTGCAGGAAGTGACCGTGGTCACTGTCAACAACACGGCCGAGTTCTCGCGAGTCGGCTACATGAACATGGTCACCAAGCAGGGCACGAATGCCTTCCACGGCCGCCTCATGTACTGGCATCAGAACTCGGCCCTCGGCGCACGCGAGTTCTTCGAGTCCACCAAGGCCAAGCAGTTGATCCACACTTCGAGCCTGAGCCTATCGGGGCCAATCCGGAAAGACAAGACCTTCTTCTACGCCTCCGGCAACTTCCTCAAGGTCCCGAGCAAGCAGTTCTTCCTGCGTGACGTGCCCACAGCCAAGATGCGGTCCGGTGACTTCTCGCAACTGCTTCCGGGCCGCGTGATCAACGATCCAGCCGGCAACGCGCCGTTCGCAGGAAACATCATCCCTGCGGCACGCCTCAATGCGCTCTCGCTCAAAGTGAATGAGAAGTACCTGCCCGCGCCCAACCGCGATGGCCTATCGAATAATTTCGGATACACGTTCCCGTTCCCCACTGACTACTCGCTCCGCGAGGACTTCACCCAACGCGTCGATCATCAAGTCTCCTCGAAGAACCGGCTCATGGGCCGCCTGATCGAGAACTGGGATCTCTACGTTCTTTCCGCCAGTTTCCCCACGTTCGCCTGGACCCGCAAGCGCTTCAACGTTCACCTCGTGGTGGAAGACACGCACATCTTCTCCCCCACGCTCGTCAACACCTTCCGCTTCGGCTGGTACAAAGAGCAGGTGGTGGATGGCGAGACGCTCTATGGCGTCAGCCCCTTCAAGGGCGACCAAGCGGTGAAAGAGCTGGGCCTCCAAGGCGTGAATCCTCAGGGTCTCAGTGCGCAGGGCTTTCCGCGCATGGATATCGACGGCTACCCCACTCTACGCACGCAGCCGGGAGGCAAAGTGCAGAACGACCACGACTGGGGCTACGCCGATTCGCTCACATGGTCGAAGAGTAAGCACGTCGTGAAACTCGGCGGAGAGTGGAAGCCGCAGTCACGCTTCCAGGGATCGGTTCCCGAAGGATCGTACGGCGTGTTCGGCTTCAATGGCCGCATCACCAACTACAGCTACGCGGACTTCCTTCTCGGCGTTCCGTTTTCCAGCCAACGTCTCGATCCGCTCACCAACCGGACGCTGCAGGACAGCGAACTCGGCCTCTACATCACCGATTCCTTCAAGGCGACCAATCGCCTCACACTCGACCTCGGCATCCGCTGGGATCGCTTCGGATCGCCTCGCTACGAAGACGGCTTGATGCTCAATTGGGATCCATCGTCGGGCAACGTGATCATTCCGAGCTCCGCCACTGGCCGCGTGAGCCCCCTCTATCCGAAGAACGTCACCGTCGCCACGGGCGACGTGTTCATGCGTCCCAAGAGATCGAACTTCGCTCCGCGGTTCGGCGCCGCCTATCGCGTCAACGACAAAACCGTGCTGCGCGGCGGCTACGGCATCTTCGTCGAGACGCTCGGCCGCTACGCCCGTGTCCAAGGCGGCGGACCCTTCCAGATCAGCGAGACGTATCAGAACCTCACCACGCCTTATTTCGCCTTTCCGAATCCGTTCCCGGCTTCGATCGCCACCGCCGGCATCCCCTCGCAAAGCGTCACCGGATATCCTCTCGACGTCAACAATGGCCGCATCCATCAATTCAACTTCACCATCGAGCGCCAGTTCCGCGACCTGGGTTTTCGCCTGAGCTACATTGGCTCACGCAACAAGAGCTTCAACTACGGCATCGGCATCAACAAGCCGCAGCCGAGCCTCATCCCGTTCACAGCGGCGCGCCGGCCCTATCAGCAGTTCGTCGGCGCGACCGTATTCCGAAACAACGGCGAGCAGAAGTTCAACGCCATGACGTTCGAAGTGCAGCGAAAGGCCGGCTCGGTCACGTTCCAAGGGCATTGGACTCTCGCTTCGAATTACGACAACACCCAGAATCTCGAGAACCCGTACGCACCCTTGTACTGGGAGCGCGATGCGTTCACTCCGCGACAGCGCGCGGTCATCAACGCGGTGTGGGATATCCCGGTGGGCAAAGGCCGCCGCTATCTATCATCCGCACCGAGGGCCTTGGACTACGCGGTGGGCGGATGGCAGTTCTACTGGATCGGCTATCTCGAAACCGGGCAGTTCTTCTCGCCTTCGTTCACCGGATCCGATCCTTCGAACACCAACACGGTGGGAGGCCGGCCAGATCGCGTGTGCGACGGCAACCTGCCTCCCGAACAGCGTAGCCTCGGCCACTGGTTCGACACGTCGTGCTTCGTGCGTCCGCCCGCCGGCCGCTTCGGTAACGCAGGCGCCAACACGCTCGAGGGTCCCGGCTACAACATGCATCACCTATCGCTGGCCAAGACCTTCCCGATCACCGAGCGTTGGAAGTTCACTTTTACCGCGGCGGCGACGAACGCCGGCAATCACCCGAACTTCCTCAAGCCCTCGGGAAACATCTCCGCGCTGAACGTTGGCGTGGTGAACAACCTGCGGGAAGGTGGCCGCGCGCGGCGAATCGAACTGCGCGGGCGCATCGACTTCTAGATTCCGCCAGTGGCGGAGGCCACGCGGGCGCGGCGGTACACTCGAAGGATGCTTCGGCTCGTGTGCGGTCTCGCGCCGCTGGTTGTGTTCGCACAGATTCCGCTTGACTGGCAGGGCGCGCTCAACCGCGTTACGGCCGGCTCACTGCGCGGCCGCGTTTCCTTCATCGCATCTGACCTGCTCGAAGGCCGCGACACGCCCTCGCGCGGGCTCGATATCGCCGCCGCATACATCGCCTCGGAATTTCGCCGGGCCGGACTCGAGCCCGCGGGCAACAACGAATACTTCCACGACACCGAGCGCAAGTTCCAACGGCCCAACCCAGACGGAGCCGAGTTCCGCTATCGCATCGGGCGCAAGACCACGGCGCTGCCGCCATCGGCCGTGATTGCCTACAATCGCGATGAACTCGACTTCAAAGGTTTTCCCGCCACGGTCGTCCGTCTGGGCGACAAGAACACGCAGTGGGAGCCGCTTCGGAACCGGATCCTGATCGCGTCAGTGCCCGCCGAATGGAACTCGACCGAGAACCTCATGAAGGGCGGTGGCGCGGACCTCTTCGACCAGATCAAGAAAATGGCCGAGGCCAAACCCGCGCTCGTCGTGCTGGCTGACTCCGCTGGCGTCGTCTCCCAGTTCGTGCGCCGGAGCACCGGCCGGTTGATGCTGCTCACCGCTCCGGAAGCAATCGAAGAGCTGCGCGCGCTGGCGCCGGGAACGAACGTGGATATCTGGGCCAAGGCGAAGCCGATGGTGGAAGAGACGCTGCCGCTACGAAACGTGGCGGGTCTTTTGCGCGGATCCGATCCGGCCCTGCGCGACACCTACGTGATCGTCTCGGGGCACTACGATCACGAAGGAATTCTACCGTCATCCACTGGCGACCGCATCATGAACGGAGCCAATGACGATGCCAGCGGATCGATGGCCGTGGTGGAATTGGCTGGCGCGCTGGCGAGCCTTCCCGTGCGGCCCAAGCGGTCGATCGTGTTCCTCACGGTAGCGGGCGAGGAGAAGGGATTACTCGGGTCGAAGGCCTGGGTGGATGCTCCGCCGCTGCCCTTGAAGCAGACCGTAGCGAATCTGAATCTCGAGCACTTGGGCCGCACGGACATGGATGGCGGAGACTCCACCGGCAAAGCCAACGTTACGGGCTTCGACTTTTCCGATATCGGCGAACGGGTCGCGCACGCCGGCAAAGAATCCGGCATCGAGGTCACCAGGCACGCGCAGTACAGTGCCCGGTTCTTCAACCAAAGCGACAACGTCTCGTTCGCACGTGTAGGAATTCCCGCGCACACCATCAGCGTGGGCTACCTGTTCCCCGAGTACCACACCGTGCGCGATCATTGGGACAGACTCCACTACGACAACTACGCGCGCACCGTGCGCATGGTGGGGCTGGCATTGCTCGAAATCTCAGACGACGTAAAAGCACCGCAGTGGGCCGAGATCCCCGAAACCGAGAAGTACCGAAAACACGACTGACCCCTTCGTATAGGGCGGGCCTTCACTTCAGCCTGCGCGGGGCTTCAGTCCTGCCACTCGTGCACTGCGCCTTCGACGCCAGCAGGATGCCTCTCGTTCACCACGAACCTGTGCTTGCCATTCGAAGGCACATCGATCCGCGGCACGTCCGCCAGTTCGATCCGCATATCGTCGAGCCCGTATTCACGAAACTGGGTGTGAATCCCCTTCTTGATCGCCGCGAGCGCACCCCGCGAGCGCCGGTCGAACACGCACTGAATCTCGAGTGAGTCCGCGTCGCGCTGCACCACTCGATACTGCTCGATCGCCGGAAAATGTTCCAGCACCAGCGCGAAGAAATGGACCATCAGCCGCTTGCCCGAAGGCGTCTCGACAAAATCCGTCTGCCTCCCCTCGATCGCGCCCATCGTGTGGAGTTCACGTCCGCAAGCGCATATCGCCGAGTCGCCAGCCACCGCCATATCGCCCACATCGTAGCGGATCATCGGCATCGCTCCAGCCTGGAGCCGCGTCAACAATACGCGACCCGTTTCACCGGACCGCACCGGATACCCTTGCTCGTTGACGATCTCGACGATCGTGTCGAACGAATGCACGTGGTAGTGGCTTCCGGAGCCACACTGGGCGGACACTTGGATGCCCTCGCTGCAGCCGTAGGTGTCGAAAACCCGGCGTCCGAAAACCGCTTCGATCTTCCGCCGGCATGTCGAGTCGAGCATGTCGCCCCACGTCACCACCGATCTCATGGGCCGATTCCACCCGAGCGCCGCCGCTCGCAACGCCAGGCGGTACAGAGCGCAGGGATACCCCCAAAGATGCCTCACTCCGTGGCGGTCCATGCGCGCCAGCGCGGCATCCAGCTTGCGGTCTCCGAGGTCGAGTGCCGAGAGATAGTGGCAGCGCAACAAGAGATCTTTCCAGCGGCGCTCCCCCGTGCGCGACTCCATCACCCCCGTCTGCAGATGCGCATCGCCGAAGTTCCAGCCCGCCCACTCGAGCGCCAACAGGAACGCGGCGCGGCGCCGGCACGCCGTCTCGGCGTCCTCCAAAACATAAAACGGCGTTCCCGTGGATCCCGAGGAAGACTCCTCGCGAACCGGAAACCCAGTCCGCCGCGTAATGCGCGAGCGCCCCTCGCCCCGCAGCATTTGCTTCGTGACCGCAGGCAGCCGCGTCAGATCTTCCGGCCGCCGGATGTCATGCCAGTGCAGGCCAGCCTGGTCGAACAGATCGCGATAGAACGGCACATCGTGATACGCCGTGTAGCAGAGTTGGCTCAACTGTGCGTCGCGATAGACTTCGATCCGGTTCCGATCCCACCACTGCGCCTTTTCGAGAAAGTGCAACCGGTCGAGCACGGGTTGGCCGGCCACGCGTTGCCCAGCTGGCAGCACCAGGGAGCGTAGGAGCCAGCCAATACCCCGATCGAACAGAGGCCGGGTCGTTCCACCGCGCGCCATCGGCACCGGGCGGAAGGTAGAGGCTCGTTCGGCGACAGGCATCTCTCTACTTAGTTACCCCGGGGCGATGGATCAGACCACGCAACGGAGGTCCCCCCGGCCAGTACTAGGTCTTAGGACTTTTGCTTATGTTCCGCCAGACGCGCCAGCGCTATTGGAACAAGCGCCGGTCTCGCCGCAGAAATGCCGGTGTATCTAGGTCGTTCGCCGGCGCAGGCTCGGGCCGCGCACCAGGCCTGGGCGAGTCCTGCCGCGGCGCTTCGGCATGCTGAGGAGTGGGGTCGGGCTCCGCTATCGGAGCATGGTACTGGGCCCTCATCGGTTCGGGCTCAGCCTCGGGAATCGTTTCCACCACCGGCCGCGATGGCTCGGACCGATACACGGGCTCCGCGACTCGTGGGGAGGTCTCGGAGGGGAACGGAATCGCGGAAGCAGATGCGGCGGCCGCGGCGGCGCGGGCCGGGACTGGAACCTGGACCTTCTGCGGAGTTTCCGCCCCGGCCCGCTCGAAGCCGGTGGCGATGACGGTCAGCTTGACTTCGTCGCCCAGATTTTCGTTCAGCACCATTCCGTAGTTGATGTGAACGTCTTCGTTCTCGGTGGCCTCCCAGATGAGCGAGCATGCCTCGTCCACATCCTGAATCGGCAACGTCGACGATCCACTGATATTGATCAGCACGCCCTTGGCGCCGCGAACTCCGCCGCCGTCTTCGAGCAGCGGATTCGCCATCGCCTTGCGAGCGGCTTCCACCGCCGCCTTTTCGCCCTTCGCCGACGCAGTGCACATCATCGCGTGCCCCATGCCGAGCATGATGGCGCGGATATCGGCGAAGTCGCGATTGATGAGGCCCGGCGTCGTGATGATCTCCGAGATTCCCTGCACCGCTTGCAATAACACGTCATCGGCCATCCGGAACGCTTCCACGTACCCGATCTTCGCCGGCGCCACTTCCAGCAGGCGGCTGTTCGGAATCGTGATCACCGTGTCCACCGTGCCCGCGAGCTCTGCCAACCCGTGCTCGGCGATCTTCATGCGGCGCGGACCTTCGAACCGGAAGGGCTTGGTCACCACGGCCACCGTAAGTGCGTTGAGCTCCTTGGCGAGCGAAGCCACCACGGGTGCGGCTCCGGTGCCGGTTCCGCCGCCGAGGCACGTGGTGACGAACACCATGTCCGCGCCCTCGAGGATATCGACAATGCGCTCGGTGTCTTCGAGCGCGGCCTGCCGGCCCACGGCCGGATCGGAACCCGCGCCCAGCCCGTTGGTCACCTTGGCGCCGATCGCGAGCTTGTTGGGTACCGGCGACGCCATCAGCGCCTGCCGGTCCGTGTTGAGGACGTAGTATTCCACCCCAGTGAGCCCGGATTCCATCATCCGCGCCACGGCGTTACTCCCGCCTCCGCCGATGCCGAGAACCTTGATCTTGGTCAAGGGGCTCGCGTCTTCGGCCATCTCGAATTTCATGGAGTTATCCAGGTTCAACATCTTTGGTTACCTCTAGTTTCTCGATTTGTTCAGCGTTCAGTCTCTCGGCAATGGGCAATCGTCGTGGTCATGTGGAACTACCATCCAAAGAAGCCGAGCAGCCCCGGCGGCTTGCGCCGCTGCGTTCTGTGTAGCTTCAATCGCGCGGAATACATCGCCAAACCGGCGGCGGTGGTCCACGCTGGGTCTTGAAAATTCTGCGGCCAGTCGCGGATCCCTACCGCGAGACCATACTTGGCCGGGCAATCCAGCACGCGCTCCGCCATGTCGAGCATGCCGGAAAGCCGCGCGCCGCCGCCGGTGAGGAAGACGCCTTCCATCAGCGCCTGATCCATCCCCGCGCGGTGCATCTCCTGTTTCACTTGATCGAAAATCTCCTCGGCCCGCGCTTCGAGTATCTCGGTGAGGTGCTTTCTGGAAAGCTCCTTCGAAGTTCGTCCGTCTCCGGAGGGGACCTCTATCAGTGTATTGTCCCCGCTGAGCCCCATCATTGCGCAGCCGTATTCGCGCTTGAGCGCCTCGGCGTCTTCGTAGGAAATCGTAATGCCGTGCACGTGATGCAAGCCCAGCACCAGGTCGCGGGTCAGGTGATCGGAGGAGATCGGAAGGCTCGCGCACGCAACGGCCGCTTCGCCATCGTAAATCGCCACGCCGGTCGAGTGCATGCCGAGGTCGATCACGGCGGCTCCTCGTTGCCGCTCTTCCGGCAGCACCGAGGCGTACGCCGCGGCCACGGGCTCGAACACCGTGTCTTCCACCGAAAGATGCGCGTGGTGCGTCGCCGAAACCAGGCACTCGTGTTCCTGCTCGGATGTCGTGACCAGCAGCACGTTGGCTTCGAGCCGCGTGCAGGCGAGCCCCACCGGATATCGATAGCCCGCGTGGCCATCCACCGTGAAATCCTGAGGAAAAACGTGGAGCAAGAGGCGATCTTCTTGCAGCCGGACGCGCGACGCCAGTTCCACCGCGTACGCCAGATCGTTGGGCGTGATCTCTCGCGCGCGCCCGAACTCGTAGACTCCTCTTCCCTGCCCCGACTCCACGGCCATGCCGCCCAACCCAAGCACCACCGAGTCCACCAAAACCTTCGCACGCGTCTCGGCTTCCTTCACCGCACCGAGAATCGATTGCGAGATCGCGTTGGGATCCGCAACCCGGCCTCGCTGCCAACCCTGCGATGCAACGGAACCGGCGCCGAGAAATCGCAGCCGCTGGTCCTCCACGATGCAGATCACCGCTCGCGCGCGAGCGCTACCCACATCGACGCCGACTGCGTATCGAGGCTTAGGCTTTGTCGCCATCGTCCTCCTCGGCGAATTTGCGGGCGGGAATCTTGTCGGGCAACGTCAGGTCCAGCAAGACGGCCTTGGGCATCCTCCGGCGGATGTCGGGATAGTAGCGCAGGAACTTCTCCAGGCGCTCCTTCCACTGCTCCGATCCGATGATCAGCGTGAGCGCGCGATGCTCGGCCGGATAGACCACCTTGAGATTCTCCGGATCCCGCACGTCGATTTCCGAGATGCGCTTGCCGTGTTCACCGAGTTCGGCGAGCAGCCGCTGCATCACGCGGACTCGCCACGCGCGGTCCGAGGGCTTCTGCGAAGTGTCGATACCGGTCAGCACAGGCAGCGCGCCCTTGTGATTGGTGAGCGGAAACAGCGCGCCTTCGGCATCGATGAGCATCGGCTCCACCGCGGCGCCGCGCGAAGCGCGAGCATGCACGAACGCGACCGGTGTCCGCTCCTCCACATTGACGCGGAGCTGATTCGGCCACACGCGGCTGATCGAGGCTTCCTTGATCCACGGAAGGCCGCGCAACGCGGCGCGCCGCTCATCGAGCGGAACCGTGAATACGCTCTGCCCCATATCGGCGCGGAAAACGGCGAGCAGACTATCGCCAGGAGTCTGCCGCGCTCCGGTCATTTGCACCACGGGCTGCGTCTTGATGCCGACCTCGCGCGAAGGCAACGCGAAGCGGGCATCGGTGACCAGATGCTGATGCAGACGATGGATCGCGATGATCGTTCCGGCCATGGCGAGGGAAACGGCCAGCGCCGGCAACACATACGGAATCCAGCCGCGAACGGCCTGCGCGAACCCGCCGGAAAGCACGATGGTGTCACTCTTCTTCTTGGCCATGGCCCTTACCTCTTTTCCGCCGCGCGAGATTCCAGGGCGCGCAGAATGCGGTCGCCCGCGGCGGAAACATTTCCCGCTCCTAATGTAAGTATGAGATCTCCGGGTCCCGCCTTGCTAGCCACGGCTTCCACCCCGCGATCGATATCGTGCACCAGTTCCACGCCCAGATGGCCGAAATCGCGCAGCCGCGCGGCCAACGCTTCGGAATTCACTCCCTCGATCGGAGGCTCCGACGCAGCATAGATGTCCAGCAGATAGACTTTGTCGGCGTCGTGGAAGGCGCGAGCGAAATCGTCGAGCAGTAATTGCGTGCGCGTGTAGCGGTGAGGCTGGAACAAAACGTGGATCCGCGAGTAACCACCCAATCGTACCGCGGCCAGCGTCGCCCGAACCTCGGTGGGGTGGTGCCCGTAGTCATCCATTACCGTCACGCCCGCCGCCTGCCCGCGCAGTTGCATCCGCCGGTCCACGCCCGCGTAGAGCTCGAGACCCTCCCGGATCCGCTCGCACGGCACTTCGAGTTCCAGCGCGATCGCGATCGCCGCCGTCGCATTCAGCACGTTGTGCGCACCGGGCACATTGAGTCGAAACGAGCCCAGGTCGTCCCCGCGCAACCGAAGACGGAAATCGCTGCCCGCAGGCCCATACTGAACCGAGGCGATGCGGAGCGCCGCCTGTGCATTCACTCCGTAGGTCACCGTGCGCCGCCGAACCCCGGGCAGGATGCGCTGCACATTCTCGTCGTCGAGGCACAGCACCGCCGCGCCGTAGAACGGAACTTCGTTGACGAACTGCGTGAACGCGTCGAGCACTTTTTCGAACGCGCCGTAATGGTCGAGATGCTCGCGGTCGATATTCGTCACCACCGCGAGAATCGGCGCAAGCTTGAGGAACGATCCATCGCTTTCGTCCGACTCCACCACCAGGAAGTCGCTCTTGCCCACTCGCGCGTTGCTACCGCCCATCGCCTTGACGCGCCCGCCCACAACCACCGTTGGATCGAGCGCCGCATGGCTCAGCAGAGACGCCACCATCGAAGTGGTGGTCGTCTTGCCGTGGCTCCCCGCGATCGCGATGCCGTACTTGAGCCGCATCAGCTCGGCCAGCAACTCTCCGCGCGGGATCACGGGAATCTGCCGGCGGCGGGCTTCCAACAATTCCGGGTTGTCTTGTTTTACCGCGGAACTGATCACCAGCGCCTTGGCGTCACCGAGATTCGCGGCCGAGTGGCCCTCGAAGACACGAGCCCCCAGCGAAGTCAGACGCTCCGTGATGGGACTCAGCTTCAGGTCAGAACCGCTGATGTCGTACCCGAGGTTGATGAGCACCTCCGCGATACCGCTCATCCCGATGCCTCCGATCCCCGCGAAGTGGAGATGCTGGGGCTTGAAAAACATTTTTAACTCCAATTGTTTCGGCTTTCCCGTTGCCTGTCAACCGGCAAAGCGCCTCCGCGCGGCATTTTCCAGTACTTCCGCGGCTCTTTGGGCCGCTCCGGGCTTCGCCATCGCCTTGGCAGACGCGGACATCCGCGCCAGTTCCTCGCGATGCGCGGAAAAGTACTGTACCTCATAAAACAACCGCTGCCCATTCATCTCGGCATCCGGAACCAACCGCGCCGCGCCGCCGCTTGCGAGAGCCTGCGCGTTCTTGCGCTGATGATCGTCGGCCGCATAGGGGAACGGAACCAGGACCGAAGGCTTGGCGGCAGCACAAAGCTCGGCAGTGGCGTTGGCACCAGCGCGGCCTACGACAAGGTCGGCGCGAGCGAACGCCGCCGGCATGTCGGGCAGAAACGCCTGCACCTCGCCGCGCAGCCCGCTCGCGGCAAAACCAGCCTCCAGACCACCCGCCGCGGCGGCACCGCACTGGTGGATGAACCGTACCGGCAACGCGGCTTCGCGAAACAGCGGCCAGCTCCCGCGGAACGCTTCGTTGAGCGTGCGAGAACCCTGGCTGCCTCCCGTGATGAGCACGGTAAGTTCGGCCTCGGCCGCCTTGGGCGCGAGTTGAAAGAATGCATCTCGCACCGGGACCCCGGTCACCTCGCCGCGGCCGGCGGGGAAAAATCGCTCGGCCTCGCGCATCCCGAGCAGGGCGCGTTCCACCCAGCGCCCAATGGCGCGATTCGTGAAGCCCGGCATGGCGTTGGGTTCCATGATCACCACCGGCAGGCGGCGGGCGAGCGCGGCCAGCACGACGGGTCCAGCAGCGAAGCCTCCCATCGAGAACACTGCGGCGGGCCGAACGCTTCCGAGGCGGCGAAACACGCGCCACGTCGCGAGCGGCAACTGCCACATCGTCTCGAGGAATCTCCTCCAACTCACCCGTTTCAATCCTCCGATCTCGATCCACTCGATCTCGAACCCAGCCGCCGGAACCAGTTTGGCCTCCGAACCGGCGCGGGTTCCAAAAAACAAAACCTTGAGCCCGCGTTTTACAAGCTCACGGGCCACCGCCACCAGCGGAACCACGTGCCCGCCGGTGCCTCCGCCTGCCATGACGAACGTGAAACTGGCATCCGCGGTCATCCGGCATGCGAGGCGCGCTGGCTCACGCTCAGCAACAGTCCGAGCGAGATCATGGTGGAAAGCATCGAACTGCCGCCGAAGCTGATCAGCGGCAGAGGAATTCCCTTGGTGGGGCCGAGATCGAGCACCACGCTCATGTTGAGCAGCGCCTGAAACACGAGCGTCGTGGTGACCCCGATGGCCAGGTACCGGCCGAAGTCGTCAGCAGCAGTGAAATAAAGCTGATAGCCTCGCCAGAGAATGACGAGGAATCCAGCAAGGATCAGAGAAGCGCCCCAAAGCCCCAGTTCTTCGGCGACGATCGCGTAGATGAAGTCTGTGTGCGCCTCGGGCAGGAAGAGCATCTTCTGCCGGCTTTCCATGATGCCCAGCCCAACCACGCCGCCCGCGCCGATCGCGATCTTCGACTGCAATCCGTGATACGACGTGTCTTTCACCGGACTATTGGCTTCGGCCCAGTGCAGCATCTTCTTCCCTGGATCGACCACGACAAGGTACTTGTATTCGGGGTCCACAAATAGGATCAGCCGCAGCAGGCGATAAGGCCGGTACGCGATGGCGCCCATCAGCAGAATGGATCCGATGCCGATCGCGGAAAGAATGTAGCGGCGGTTGAGCCCGGCAAGATAAAAGATCGCAGCAGCGGTGACCACCAGCACCACAGCCGTGCCGAAGTCGCCGATCACCACCAGCCCCGCCATCATCGTCAACGCGATCGCCACGGGCCACACTGTCGCCGAAGTATTGATCGCTTGGCGGCGCAATGTCACGAACCAGGCGAGAAAAACGATCAGCGCGGGCTTGGCGAACTCCGATGGCTGAATCGAGATGCCGAGGCGAATCCAACGATGCTGCCGCGTGTCGGCGATGCAAGCGAGGATCAGCAGAAAGATCACGATGCCCAACGCGGCGAAAGCCCATCGAGCCGAGCGGAAGTCACGATAGTCGCGCTGGCTGATCAGCACCAGCGCGAAGAACCCCGCCAGCGCCGCCGCGCCTTGCCGGAGCAGGAACGCGTAGTGCGCCGATTGGTCCTGCGCGATCCAGTAAGCGAGTAACTGAAGCAGCGCAACGGCCGACAGCCCCACGAACGCCCAAGTAAGAGGAAGCGCGTCTTGCCGCCAGCGGCGGATCATGGCGTAGAGCACGAGAGCTCCGCCGAGAGCTGCTCCGATGCGAAGCCCCACGCGGGCGGAGTTGGCATTGCGGGCGATCTTCTCGCTCAGCTCCGTGAGCACCGAGGAGGCGCTGTAAACCATCACGAGCCCCATGGCAACCATACCGAGGATGGTCCAGAAGAGGACCCAGTCCATTTTTACGCGCTGCGCCATTGGGTTGCCTCGTTCCCTTCTAAAGGACCAGTCATAGCTCCTCCACCAATTGCTTGAACACTCTCCCCCGATGTTCGAAATTCTCGAACTGATCGAAGCTCGCGCACGCCGGCGCGAGCAGCACCACATCGCCCGCCCGCGCGTGCCGGCGCGCATGATCCAACGCCTGAGCAATGGTCCCGGACGCCACCAGCGGCGCCGCACCTTCGATCGCCCGCGCAATCTTCGGCGCAGCCGCTCCCACCAGTAGCGCGGCCTTTGCTTTCGCCCGCAGCGGCTCACGCAGCGGCGCGTAATCACTGCCCTTGTCTTTACCGCCGAGAATGATCCACAGTCCGCCGGCAAACGCGTCGATCGCCTTCAAAGTCGCGTCGACATTGGTCGCCTTCGAGTCGTTGAAATACTCCACCCCGTCGAGCTTCCGCACGAACTCGAGGCGATGCTCCACGCCCGGAAACGTTCGCACGGCAGCGGAAATTTGCGCCAGACTCGCACCCGCGAGCCGGGCAGCGCCCGCCGCGGCGAGCACGTTTTGCACGTTGTGCAACCCGCGCAGCGGAATTTCCCGCGAATCCATCAGCTTCTCGCCATCAAACAAAATCTCATGAAATTGTAACCAAACTCCGGGCGTCACGGGGTTGCTCAGGCTGAACCAGAGCGGCTTGCCCGGCCCAAGCGCGGCGTAGCGCACGCATGCTGGGTCGTCCGCATTCAACACGGCGAATCCGTATTCGTCTTGCGTTTCGAACAACCGGCCCTTGGCGGCTTCGTACACGGCCATCGATCCGTGCCGGTCAAGATGATCTTCCGTGATGTTGAGGCACACACCGATGCGCGCGCGAAAGTGCGACACCGCTTCGAGCTGAAAGCTCGAGACTTCGAGCACGTTCCACTGGTCGTCCCGTGACGTCTCCACCATCGAAGCCGGCGCCGTGCCGATATTCCCGCCCACCTGCACCGCAATTCCGGACTCGCGCAGAATATGGCCCACGAGAGAAGTCGTGGTCGTCTTCCCGTTTGATCCCGTGATGGCGCACACGGGTCCGCGCAGAAAGTAACTCGCCAGCTCGATTTCGCCGGTCACCGGAATTCCCATCCGGCGCGCGTTCTCGAGCGGCTCGGCATCGATGGGAACGCCCGGCGAAATCACCACGAGCGCATGGCCGCGGGCTACGTCGCCGCTTTGCGAAACAAACACCGCGCCGATGGATTCGAGCTCCGCGCTCACGCCTTTCAACTCGCCGAGCGAACGCGAGTCGGTAGCCGTCACCAGTGCTCCCTGCGCACGCAACAGGCGCGCGGCTGCGATACCGCTGCGAGCCATGCCCACTACTAGTACGCGCGCTCCCCCAATCTCCACTCCGGCTACCTTCACTGCATCACCTCAACTTCAGAGTCGTGAGCGCGAACAGCGCCATCAGCAAGCCCGCGATCCAAAACCGGACCACGACTTTCGACTCCTCCCAACCAGATGCCTCGAAATGATGATGCAGCGGCGACATCAACAACACCCGCTTGCCGCGCAACCGCACACTCGCCACCTGCGCGATCACCGAGAGCGCTTCGAGCACGAACACGCCGCCGATGAACGGGAGCAGGAGTTCCTGCTTGATCAGAATCGCCACGGTGCTGATGGCCCCCCCCAAGCCGAGCGCGCCGACGTCACCCATGAAAATATCCGCCGGGTGTGCATTGTGCCACAAAAAGCCGATCGCCGCGCCGGTCATCGCGCCGCAGAAAATCACCAGTTCCGCGCTCTGCGGAACGCGCTGCAGGTCGAGATAGGTGGCGAACACCGCGTGCGAGCTCACATAGGTGAGCACCGTCATCGCTCCGGCCGCGACGATGGTCAACCCGATCGCCAACCCGTCGAGCCCATCGGTAAGATTCACGCCGTTGGCGCAACCCACCAGAATGAACAGGACGAACGCGAAGAAGCCCGCGAACGCCAGCGGATACGTGTACGGCGAACCCAGCCAGGCATCGATCAACAAATCTGGCTTGAATTGTTTCAGGAACGGTACGTTCATCGTGGTGGAATAGAGCCCGCGCGAGTGCAGCACGATCAACGCGCCGGCGATCAGGAAACCCACCACCACCTGCAGAGCCAACTTCGTACGCGCCGTGAGGCCGAGGTTCTGCCGCTTCGTCACTTTCGCATAGTCGTCCCAGAATCCCACCGCGCCGAAGCCCAGCAGCCCCAGCATCGCGATCCACACGAACGGATTGCGCAGGTTCGCGAAGAGCAAAACCGGAATCACGATCGAAAGAATGATCAGCACCCCTCCCATCGTCGGCGTGCCGGCCTTCTTTTTGTGCCACTGCGGGCCTTCCTCGCGAATGTATTGCGAGATCTGAAATTGCCGCAAGCGATCGATGAGCCAGGGCCCCAGCAAAATACACATCGCCAGCGCCAACAGGCTGGCCAGCGCCGTGCGGAACGTCACGTATCCGAACAGGCGTAGCGTCCCGTAATAAGGAAACAGCGTTTCGTAAAAAAGCCAATACAGCATCGTCAAACCGGCACGCTTGAAACAACCGCGCGGCGTCTGGCGCGAGATTTCGTGGTTGCGTCCCATCGCGTCCCACGGACCTGTCCAGACGCCGCGCCGCCGCCCGGGATCCCGACCCTGCGGCTGTAGAAAGCGAGTTTCAAGCGTCTCCTCCCCGGCGATAGCCGATTTCGCGCAGGGCGGCGCGGGCTATCTCCCGATCGTCGAAATGAATCGTTCGGTCCTTCAGGACCTGATAATCTTCGTGACCTTTTCCGGCCAACAGCACCACATCGCCCGAGCGCGCTTCGGCGATCGCCGCGTGAATCGCTCTTTCGCGATCAGCCTCCACCGCATGAGCGCGACCCGTGGGTTCGAGGCCCCCAAGCGCATCGGCGATGATGGCCGCTGGATCTTCGCTGCGTGGGTTATCGGAAGTGAGCACCACGTAGTCACTGTCTTCGCCGGCGGCGCGGCCCATCAGTGGGCGTTTGGCGCGATCCCGATCTCCGCCGCATCCGAATAACGTGATCACGCGTCCGGTGGCCAGCGAACGCGCCACTTGAATCGTGCGCCGCAGAGCGTCATCGGTATGCGCGTAGTCCACAGCCACGAGAAATGGCTGTCCTTCGTCCACGCGTTCGAAGCGGCCCGCCACGGCGCTGCGAGCCGCAATCCCGCGAGCGACCACAGCCGGATCGAGGCCGTAACTCAATCCCGCGCCGAATGCGGCGAGTGTGTTGTAGACATTGATCGATCCAGTGAGCGGCGAAGAGACCGTGCAGCGCCCGCCTTCCCAAACTGCGTCATAGCGCAAGCCGCGAAATCCGGCTTCGATATTCTCGGCGCGCAGCGGCGCCTGCTTCGACAAGCCATAGCGAATCACCTCCGTGGAAGCGGCGATCGGAATTCGCGGTGACCAGGCATCGTCTGCGTTGATCACCGCGAATTTTGGGGGAGGGGCCGCTTGGCCTGCGAACAACTGGCACTTGGAGACGAAGTAGTCTTCCATCGTCGAGTGGAAGTCCAGATGGTCTCGCGTCAGATTCGTGTAGATGGCGGTGTGGAACTGGAAGCCCCACACGCGGCCCAGTGCAAGCGCGTGCGAGGAAACTTCCATCGTGGCGTGCGTGCCGCCGCGCGCCGCCAGTTCCTGATAGAGCCGATAGAGGTCGAGCGATTCGGGCGTCGTGTTGACCGCTTTCCGCTTGATGCCCGCCACGTGATAGTCGATCGTGCCGACCAGAGCCGTCGCGAACCCGGCCGTCTGCAGGATCGTGTCAATCAGGCAACAGGTGGTGGTCTTTCCGTTGGTTCCGGTACACGCCGTGATCTGGATGGTCGCCGCAGCGGTGTAGAAGCGCCGGCTCATCATGGCCAGAGCGCGCCGCCCGTGAAACACCTGGATCCACGTCCCGGGAAACGCCTCGGGTTTGGCCGTCTCTGAAATCACAGCCACCGCTCCCTTTTCGAGCGCGGCGGATGCGAACTGGCGTCCATCGGCCTTCGCGCCGGCGAATGCAAAGAACAGAAAACCCGGTTCTACGCGCCTGGAATCATACTCGAGACCATGCACTGGCACGCCGCTGCCACGCGCGAACTCGACGCCGGCGGCTGCCAGCAATTCGTCGAGCGGAACGGGTTGTGGACGCGTTTCAAACATAACCGGCCGTTTGCGGTTCCGCCGTGGCGGACCGTCTTCACTGCGCGAAATGGACCTTCAACTTCAAGCCACGCACCATCGGGCTTCCCGGCGCCGGATCCTGCCTCCGCGCCAGTCCCAGTCCCGTCAACTGCACGGGAATGCCCATTTCCGTGGTGGCCCGGATGACCTCGTCTTTGGCCTTGCCGCGGAAATCGGGTACCTTCGCTCCCGTGGCGATTTCGGTTACGCGGGCAGGAGTCTCCTCCTCCTCGACCACGCGCGGAGCAGTTTCCATTGGAACCTCGACGGCGTCTTCAACCTCATCCGCTTCCACGGGAGCGCCGTCTTTGCGCGGCACATCGGGCTCCTGCGCCACTGCGCGCAGCGCGCGAAGCGCGACATCCTTGTATACCGGAGCCGCCGAATCGCCGGCCAGCTTGCGAGTTCCGTTGAGCGTCACCACGACAACCACCTTCGGAACCTGCAGCGGCGAGTAACCCATGAAGCTCGATGCGTACCGGTGGCCGTACTTCTTGCCTTCGAACATCTGCGCCGTACCGGTCTTTCCACCACCCGTGTACTCGGCGAGCTTGGCGCCTTTGCCAGTGCCGTAGAGCATCACGCCTTCGGTGATACGGCGGATCTCGGTGGCGGTGTCGCCGGAAAGCACTCGGACCTTTGAAGCGTAAGGTTCTTTGCGCCGATCGCCGTTGTCTTGCTGCGTCCACTCGACCAGGCGCGGCTGCACGAGGTATCCACCGTTGGCGATGGCGGATGCGGCTCGCGCCATCTGGAGTGTGGTGGCGGTCATCTCGTGTCCGAACGCCATGTAGAAGAGCGTGCTCTTGCGCCAGCGCGGATGCTCGGGGGTCTTGAGAATGCCGCTGTGTTCGCCCGGCAGTGGAATCCCGGTCTTCTTGCCAAAACCGAGCGACGAGAAGACAGACGTCAGGTTGTCCTTGCCCACAGTGATGCCGATGTTGATCGCGCAGATGTTGCTCGAGTGCCAAATTGCCTCTTCGAGACGAAGGCCGGAGAAGGAGTGCGTGTCGTGAATCACGGCGTCGCCTTTGCCATAGCGGAACAGTCCGTTGCCGCCGGGGATCCAGCTCTTCGCCGTGAGCCGCGTATGCTCGAAGGCAGCGGCGGCGGTGAACACCTTCATCACCGAACCCGGGTCGCGCGCTTCGGCCACAGCCGGATGCCCGTTGCGCTCTTTGGTGGGCGCGGCGGGGTCGAACCCTGGATAGGCCGACATCGCCAGCACGTCGCCGTTGTTCGGATCCATCACCACGATGGTTCCCGATTGGCAATGATTGTCGGAAACAGCCTGCTCGATGCGGCGGTCGCAATAGAATTGCAGCGGCGCGTCGATGGTGAGCCCGATGTCGGTGCCCTGCTGCGGAGCCTTGATCAGACGCTGCTGCCCGATCACGCGGCCGTTCACGTCGGTGTAGACACGCAGCTTTCCAGGCACGCCGCGCAGCTTCGAGTCCTGGCTCATTTCGATTCCGGCGAGACCTTTGTCGTCCGAAGTCCAACCTACGAGATGGCCCGCGGTCCGTCCCTGCGGATACACGCGCTTGCTCGAGCGCTGCAGTTCCGCCCACTCCCACTTGTAAGCCAGGATGCTCTTGGCTTCGGACTCTTCGAGTTTTCGCTTCAGCCAGAACGTGGCCTTGCCGTTCGCCTTGGCCTTGTCATAGAGCCGGTGCAGTTCGGCGGCCTCGACATGCAGCGTTTCGGCGATGACATCGAAAGCGATCCCCGGTGACGGCAGCTTCTTCACGTTGACGCCGAAGGAGTACACGGGTTTGCTCAGCGCCAGCGCGTCTCCACCGCGGGAGTAAATGGTGGCGCGCAACGCTGGAATTTCTTCCTCGCGCGTCTGCTGGCGATTGGCCAGCTTCACCATTTCGGCGTGATGGAAGATTTGCAGATACGCGAGGCGGGTGAAGATCACCGCCGCCCACAACAGAGCTACGCGCGCAACGCGGCGGAGCCTGCGAACTTCGGGAATGGATTCATGAGCGTCGGCCATTGGAATGCTCCCCGCTCGTGAGGCCGGTTCGCCGCATCAGCGGCGGGCACCGGTCCTTTGGCGCGCCTCCACCGGACCATTCCGGTCAGGCGTGCGCAGGTTCACCACTTGGCTTGGCTTGGCGTCCTGCATGCCGTATTGCCGGGCGAGAGCTTCCAGGCGGTCTTGCCGGGTCAACTCGCCCTCGCGCACACGCAGTAGCTTCCGTTCCTTGAGCAGTTCCTGATGGCGCGTTTCGAGCCGCGCCTTTTGCATCGAGTTGCGCAACGCCACCGCGTTGGGCATCAACAGTCCCACCACCAGCACCACGAAGATCGCCATGATGCTGAAGAAGCGCCAACATTTTTCCGCCACACCGGGATCGGCTTGCCGCACCACACGGCTGTTGTCGATCTCGATCTTGCGCCAGAACACTACGTCTTCATTCGGAAACGGCCGGATCCGGTAGGCTTCCGGGTCTTCCGGCGACAGTTTCCGTACCGAAGCCAGGTCGTCTCCACCCCACTCCTGATGCTCCGGTCTCGGGTATGCTGCCATCGTTGCCATGGATTGATGAAACCTCTATGGGCCGGCCCGCCTGCCAGCCGCGATTCTCCGATCTAAGAAATTTGCAGCGCACGAAGCTTCGCCGAACGCGAAGCCGGATTGCGCCGCACTTCCTCCTCCGAGGGCGTCACCACGTGTTTGGTCAGAATCCGCGCCCGCCCGCCGCGAGCCAGATCCTGAAACGCGCGCTTCACCATCCGGTCTTCCAGCGAATGGAACGTGATGATCACCGCGCGTCCACCGCTGTTCACTACTTCCGGAATGGCTTGTAACAAAGCTTCGAGTTGCTCGAACTCGCCGTTGACGGCGATCCGAAGAGCTTGGAAAGTTTTCGTCGCTGGAGAAATGCGTCCTTCCCGCGGCACGGCCTGTTCGATGATCGTTGCCAGACGTTTCGTACTCGAGACAGGCCGAGCCCGCAGGATTGCCCTTGCGATTCTCCGCGACCTCCTTTCCTCGCCGAACCGGTACAAAATGTCGGCGATTCGATCTTCGTGAGCAAAATTGATGATGTCGGCCGCGGTCGGTCCATCCGATGACCGGTCCATCCGCATGTCCAACGGACCGTCCAGTTGGAAGCTGAATCCTCGTTCCGCCGAAAGCAACTGATGCATGCTCCAGCCGAGATCGGCGAGCAACCCGTCCACTTTCCCGATACCCAGCTTGGCGAGCGTCGCAGGTAGTTCCGCGAACGAGGCGTGCTCGAACACGATCCCCGCATGCAGCGGAGCCAAAGCCTCGCGCGCCAGCTCGAGCGACTCGGCATCCCGGTCGAGGCAAACCAAGCGCCCGGCTGCACCCAGCAAGGCGGCCACTCTCCGGCCATGGCCGCCCAGCCCGGTCGTGCAATCCACGTAAGTTCCATCCGCGCGCACGGCCAGCCACTCGAGGGCTTCCTCCTCCATGACCGGTACGTGCTTTGGCATCGAACACCTGAAACCGATTCCTTTCCTTTACGGCATCCCCAACTTGCGAAGGGCTGCGAGATCTTCTCGCGGGCTCACCTTCGACACAGTGAGGTCTTCCATATAAACCTGATCCGAACTGAGCTCGAAGAAGCCGCGGTTTGGAACCAGCCAAACCTTGCCCTTCGCGTTCAACTGCAGCTTTTCTCGTAAGCGGGCCGGAAGGCTCAGTCGCCCTGCCGAGTCCACCTCAGCGTCCACTCCGTAGTGTTGGCTGAGCTTCCAAACCCTGTCGGCCCGCTCCGATTCCTCCTGGCATTGCCGGAAGAAGTCCTCTGTCTTTTCCCATTCACGAATTGGGTAGATTCGTGCTACCCTCTCGTCCAGGGAGGTGACGAAGACAAGACTATCTTTTAGTGTCTCTGTCAAGTACCTATGGAACGAAGCCGGAAGCTTGAGCCTCGATTTGTCGTCGAGTTGCAGGTCATGCGCACCCTTGGGATAGCGACCCGAGGGCGACGCCGCCGCGACTTGAACTTCCTGTCCGTCCACTGCTCACTTCCATGTTGGGTCCACTGGGGGTCGCGGGGCCGCAACCTTTAGTCCACCACGGTCCACTGTGGTCCACTTTGTTTAAGGTTAAGGGAGCTTAGGGGTCTCGTCAAGGGTTTTGTTGTAGTTAAGTTGTAGAAAAGCGCGGACTTTCGCCTTTTGTTCGTGTGCTCTGGGGCGATTCGGGTGTGGCCGGGAAGCCACAGTGTGTCAATAACTTCCAACCACAATATATAGTGGCGCTTGATCAGCGGCGCTTTGCGCGTTCCCGAACCCTACAGCCCCACCGGGCGATTGTGGGCAGAACTGTACTCGGCGCGCGGCACTTCAGCCCCGCCGCCGGCGCTCGCGTCGAGGCCCGTGAAGACATCCAGTTCCGGCCCAGCGCGGACCCTACTTCACAACCAATCCCGGATCGATCTCCACCCCCAGCCCCGGACCCTGCGGCATCTCGAACATCCCATCCTTGCCCGGCTTCGGCGGATTCTGGAAGATCGCGAACCGGTGCTCGAACGAGCCCACCGGCGGATCATGCAGCAGCTCCCACATCGGCGCATGCGGCCAAGACGCGGTCAGGTGCAGCGTGGCGATCGTCCCGATATTTCCCCCGCCGTGATGCGGCACGATCCGCTTCGAGTAGAACTCCGCCAGCGCCCCGATCTTGCGCAGTCCCGTAATGCCTTCCATCACCAGCGGCTCCGGCTGCAGCACGTCGTACACCCCGAGCTCGCACATCTGGCGGAACTCGTGCAGTCCGCGATTGTTCTCCCCGCCCGCGATCTGCATCGACACCTGGCGATTCAACTCCGCCAGATTCGCGAAGTCGTATCGCGGCAGCGGCTCCTCGAGCCAATAGACGCCGAGCCGTTCGAGCTCCCGCGCGGTGGCAAGCGCGCGTTTGAAGTCCCACAGGACCCCTGGCTGCCAGTTCCCCGCCGACTGGGCCTGGTTCGCGTCCACCGTGATCGTCATCCGGTCGCCCACTGCCGCCCGAACAGCCTCTACTGTTCGAATGTCGTCTTTCATCTCCGGATGATGCAGCCGCAGCTTGATCGCCTTCCAGCCTTCGGCCACCAGTTGCCCTGCGAGTTTAGCGCGCTCCTCCGGCGTACCGAGCGCGATCATGCTCGCGTAAGGCATCACCCGATCCCGCACGCCGCCCCACATCTTATGGAGCGGCTGATTGCAGGCTTTCCCGATCAGGTCCCACAGCGCGATGTCGACGCACCCGCTCCCCCGATACGGAACTCCCGCCGCGTAGTAACGCAGCCGCGCCGTGTGTTGCTCGGTGTCGAACGGATCCTTGCCCACCAATTGCGCACGAACCGCATCCACAAGCGCCGGATCGATTCCCGGCCCGATGCCGGCGAGCCCCTGGTCCGTGCGGATCTCGATATACGATCCGCCGCCCACCGCGAACGGCATCGTGCCGCCCGGATTCCAAGCCGGCTCGAGCGAGCCCACATTCCGCACCGTTTTCAGGTTCACGTTGCGGATCTCGGTGATCCGCAATCGTCCAGCCGCCGCGCGCGCGCGGCTCGCGAGGGGATGAGCCACTGCGGCGAAAGCCGAGAGCAGGTTTCTTCGGGTCATGGCGATTCTCCTGGCCGCTCAGTGTACAGCATTCCCGCTGCACGCGCAGTCGCGTGGTGTACTCTGTGAGCATGGCAAACGAGTCCCTCTCCGAACTGGCGCATCAGCTTCTGAGCCGCGAAACCGTGGGCACGCTTTCCACCATGTCGCGCCAACACGAAGGCTTTCCTTTCGGTTCGGTGATGCCGTACGCTGTCGATTCCGAAGGACGCCCGGTCTTTCTCATCAGCTCGATGGCGATGCACACCAAGAACCTGAATGCGAACCCGCGGGCGAGCCTGCTCGTAGCCGAAGCCGTTCCAGCGGACCAAACCCTCGTTTCCGCGCGCGCCACCTTTCTCGGCGAAGTGGAAGAAGTCGACGACCCCGCGTTGCGCGACCTCTACCTCGCCCGTCATCCCGATGCCGCACAGTGGGTCGACTTCGGCGACTTCGCCTTTTACCGCCTCAACGTGAAGGCCGCCTACTATGTCGGTGGCTTCGGCGTGATGGGCTGGCTGTAGCATCAGACCTGATCGGCTCCATCCAAATTTGTGATTGGTTTTAGCTCTCGGCGAGCCGTATAATCCAATCTGACGTTGACTCGAAATCGCGCTCAGCGATTCCCGGCCAACCCTGTTCATCGCCCCCCTGCGCGACCCGATCCGCGCCCTCATGCCTCCGTCAGGCAGCGAACCACTCGAACACTGACACTCGAATGCGGCGGTCCTTTCGCGCCGCACCGGGAAATGGAGATCGAATCATATGTTGATGGTGGGCATCGTCATCACGCTAGCCGGGTTCCTGCTGAGCGTGATCAGCCTGGGCATGACATCCAGCGTGGGCGCACGCATGGTCTTGGTACTCGCCGGCATCGTCGTGAGCATGACCGGGATCATCGGCTTCGTCGGGCGCTCGTTCGTGAAAGAAGCGATTTGGAAGAGATAGGAATCCCATGAAAACGAAATTATCCGCTCTTCTGCTCTCGGTTGGCGCCGCGGTCTGCCTGGCTCAAACGCCCGCGGCTGCTCCGGCACCGGCTGCTCCCCCACCTGCGGCTGCTCCCGCTAATCCGCCGGCTCCCGCGCCGGTTCCGATCACCGATGCCGACCTCAAAGGCGTTGCCGCCCCCGCCGCCGACGCTCGCGCCAAAGGCGACCCCGATGGTGCCCTCACGGGCACCGTATCCGACATCGCCGCCGCCGACTCGAAGAAAGGCCTCACCGTCGCTGACTTGGTCAATCAAGTCGGCCAAAACAAAATCGCCATCAACTTCGTGTGGACGCTGATCGCCGGCTTCCTCGTCATGTTCATGCAGGCTGGTTTCGCGATCGTCGAGACAGGCCTGTGCCGCGCCAAAAACGCCAACCACACCATGATGATGAACTTCATGGTCTACGGCGTCGGGATGCTCGCATATTTCCTCATCGGATTTCCGCTGCAAATGGGCGGCGTCGGCGGCGTGGGCAACCTCGGCGGATCGCCGGTGCTCAACTCCGAGTTCGCCATCACCCTTTTCGGCAAACCGTTCGGGCTGTTCGGACAAAACGGATTCATGCTCATGCACGCCGGCGCCTATGACGTGGCCGTCATGGTGATCTTCCTGTTCCAGATGGTGTTCATGGATACGGCCCTGACGATCGTCACCGGCTCGGCCGCCGAACGCTGGAAGTACACCGCCTTCCTCGTCTGCTCGTTCATCATGGGCGCCGTCATCTACCCGATCTTCGCCAACTGGGCCTGGGGCGGAGGATGGCTCGCCAACCTCGGCGCCAACTTCGGACTCGGCAAAGGCTATTGCGACTTCGCCGGATCGGGCGTGGTGCACGCCGTGGGCGGCTTGAGCGCGCTGGCCGCCGCATTCGTCGTCGGCCCGCGCATCGGCAAGTTCGATCGCGAAGGCCGTCCGCACGCCATGCCCGGGCACGACCTGGTGATCGTCCTCACCGGCTGCTTCATTCTCGCTTTCGGATGGTTCGGGTTCAACCCCGGCTCCACCCTCGGCGCATCCGGCAACGGCAACCTCCGCATCGGCTCGGTGGCCGTCAACACGATGCTCGCGGGCATGGCCGGCAGTTTCGGCGCGATGTTCTACATGTGGCTCCGCTACGGCAAGCCTGACGCTTCGATGACAGGCAACGGATTGCTCGCCGGACTGGTGGCAATCACGGCTCCCTGCGGCTTCGTGAATCCCGTCGCCTCCGTCATCATCGGGCTCGTCGCTGGAGTGCTCGTATGCCTCTCGGTCGAATTCGTGGAACGCGTGATGAAGGTTGACGATCCGGTGGGCGCGGTCTCCGTGCACGGTGTCAACGGAATCTGGGGCGTGATTTGCGTAGGTCTCTTCGCCGACGGCAAGAGCAACTACGGCGGATCGTGGAATGGCGTTTCCGGTTCCGTCACCGGCCTCTTCTACGGCGACCCGAGCCAGTTGGTGGCGCAGTTGGTCGGCGTCTCCGTCCTGGTCGGGTTCGTCTTCACCTTCTCGCTCGTGGTCTACATGGGCATCGACAAAGTAATCGGCCAGCGCGTCGAAGCCAAGGTCGAGCTCGAAGGCCTCGACATTCCCGAGATGGGCGCCGTCGCCTATCCCGAGTTCGAACTGAAGGCGCGCACGGTGGGGGCGTAGCATGACGGAAGCTGTCCAACTGGCCCACGCACCGGCGATCTCCGAACGCGCTTCGCTCAACGCGCCTCTGCCGGTTCCCTGGCGCGATCCGCACACGGTCAAGCCCGGCGAACTCGCCGTCTACATCTCGCATCTCGAGCAAGCCTGCCGCGAGCATCCGAACTCGCCCGGCCTCCGGACCTGCCTCGGCATGGCCTACGCGATGAACCTCGACGTGTACAAGTCGATGGACGCGCTCGACACCGCGCGCCATATCGACAAAGAACATTTCTGGGCGCAAATGAAGTATGCCGAATTGCTCTACCGGCTGCGGGCGCTTCCCAAGGCCGAAGAGGAAACGCTGGCGGCTCTGAACCTGGCCGCCAGTGGGCTCGAGTTCGGCGTCGCGCGCAGGCAACTCCAGGAGATCCGCCGCTTGATCCGTGAGGGCACGCAGAAGCCCGCCTGGACCCGGCCGCTCACCGCACCCGCGCTTTGGCTTGCGGCCTTCGCCGGAATCCTCTGCGTCGCATTCACCCTGGGGGCCCGATGAGTGCGCGGAGCTTCTTCGCGGCCGTTTCGCTCACGGTGGCAATTCTGGTAAAGTTCGGCGCCCCGTTGATTCCCTTATTGATGGGAGTGGCTGCGGCTGGGTTCTGGCTGGTAAGGAAACACGCAAGCGTGAACCGATGACCGGGTGGGGGCCGTGGAGTCTCTGTCATGCCCGTAACCGACAACTACGTGGTCGAATTCCTGCTCGATGCCACTCGTCATTCGACCAATCCTCTCCGCTGGCGTGAGGCCAACTCAGGCGGTTATTGGGCGCGCATGCATGGAATCCGCGTCCGGCTTCTGAGCTATTCGACAACCGCCGGAGCCTTCTTTGCACTGACACTATCGCACGCGGGCCGCCGCAGCCGGATCGAAGAACCGCGCTCCACCGGCTTCTTCGGAAGAAAGTACGCCACCGGCGAAGCCAAGCAGTTAGCCGACCTAATGCGCGCGCTCGCGGTGGAGGTGCGGCGTCAATGCACGTCGCGCCGGATCCTCGCCGAGCAGGATCGCGCCGTGACGCATGAGGCTCTGGTGAAGCGGTTGTTGTTCGGCGTGCCCGCGAAAGCTCCGGCTTGAACTGGACCATCTGACGGCTGCCGCGCCGCCGTGTCATCATTAGCCCCATGGATCTTTGGTCGCTCAGCGATCTCGCCACGCCCTGGTGCGTCCATGTCGTAGCCACTCTTGACATTGCCGCCCACATCGATCACGGCCGCGCCCAAATCTCCGAAATCGCCGAAGCCTGCGGCGCCGATCCCGACTCGCTCCTCCGCGTCATGCGCCACCTCATCGAGAAAGGTCTCTTCGAAGAACCCGAGCCCGGCCGCTTCGCGCTCAACGATCTCGCTCGCGGACTGCTCAGTCCCGGTACGCGCCTCGGCTTGAATCTCGACGGATTCGGCGGACGCATGGCCCACGCCTGGGGAACCATGCTCGAAGCCGTTCGCACTGGAAAGCCCGCCTACTCGCAAGCCTTCGGCCGCGACTACTGGCGCGACCTCGAAGCTCATCCCGAAATCGCCGCCCAGTTCGATGCCCTCATGGGACCCGCCGGTCACGGCACGCCCGATCCGCGCGTGCTGATCGATGCATCGGACTGGAAGGAAGTCCGCACCGTCGTCGATGTCGGCGGCGGCACCGGATCGTTGCTCGCCGAAGTGCTCCGCGCGCAGCCGCACGTGCGCGGCATTCTCGTTGACTTGCCACGTACCGCCGCCCGATCGCGCCCCATCTTCGAAGCTGCGGGCGTTACGGAGCGCGTCTCTGTCTCCGCGCAAAGCTTCTTTGATCCGCTGCCGGCCGGTCACGACGTCTACACGCTCAATAAGGTGCTCGGCGATTGGCCCGACCACGACGCCGAACTGCTGTTGCGCCGTTGCGCCGATGCCGCACGTCCCCATGGCCGCGTGCTCGTGCTCAATGGCGTGACTCCCGGCGAGGTGGCGCCACCGGAGCTACTCATGATGGTTCTGGTGGGCGGCAAGGAACGTACGCTCGATGAGTTCCGCGGACTCGCCGCCAAAGCCGGACTCGCCGTTCACCAGACCGAGCGCCAGGAATCCGGAAGGTTCATCGTCGAATGTCGTCCGCAACCATGAGTCCTCCCGAACCGCGTTGGCCCGGCGCCCTCGCGGTTGTGCTCGCCGCCGGTGTCAACTGGCTGCTGCCCGAATCGCATTCCAGCAACTGGGCGTGGCTTGCGGTGCTACTGGTGATCGCTCTGGCCGCGGCCGCTCTGCTGCTGCCGAAATGGCACGATATCCTCGGCCACGCCACGGCTGGCGTCGTCACCGTGATCCTCGCCCATGCCCTCTACGCGCTGGTGATGCAACTTCTCTTCGGCCAGCCGAGCGGCAGGCAGGTGTTGCGCGCCGCTTTCGTCGTATGGAGCATGAACGTCATCGTGTTCGCATCGTGGTATTGGCGGCTCGATGCCGGCGGCCCGCATCATCGCTCGCGGCGCGACGTGGAATGCGGCAGCGCGTTCATCTTTCCGCAGATGACACTCGATACCGATCTCCGCCGCCAGATCTATCCGCACGGCTGGCGGCCGAGCTTCATCGACTATCTGTTCCTGGCCTTCAATACCAGCACGGCATTTTCGCCCACCGATGCTCCCGTGCTCTCCCGGTGGGCGAAAGTGCTCATGATGATGCAGTCGTCGATTTCATTGACGACGCTCGCCGTGGTGGCCGGCCGCGCGGTCAATATCCTCGACACTCACTGAACTCCGTTTGGAACTGCCGACTGTAGTACTATCCTTCCGTTTCGCCGCCGGCCGCAAAGAATTCCGTTCTTCGTGTAGGGCTGGCCTCGAGCCAGCGCAGGACTTCAGCCCCGGCTCAGACTCGAAGCACGTGCGCGCGGAAGACACCTCGATCTGCGATTGTGGGGCAGGCTTTCAGCCTGCGCGGGACTTCAGTCCCGCTGCCGACATCGCGTCGAGGCCCGTGACAACGTGCCGGTTCCGATTTCAGCACTTGCCTTGGCGCGTCGGATGAACTCGAGCCAGGGCGGGACTTTAGTTTGGTCCCGCCCTGCCCCCGACCTTACTGATACGTGACCGTCTTCCCAATCGCCGTGACGTAGGTGATCACGCCGATATCGATGCCGTCCGCCGTGAACCGCGTCGCGTCGCCCAACGGAGCTTGCACGATCGCGAGCGATCCCGTAGGACTGGTGATCGAGGCAGGCGTGTCGCTGCCGGGCAAGGCGGAGAGCACCACGGCCGGCACGGTGAAGCTCGAAGCTCCCGCGGGCGCCGTGCAAACGAACTGAGCGCTCGCCTTGCCCTTGGCCGAAGAACCCGCGATGATCGCGAAGTCATTCGATCCGCCGCCGGTCCAGTTGAGCGTGAGGTCGCGCGACCGGTTCACCGTCGTGATGGCGTCCTGGTTGGTCCACGTGATCGGACGCGGCACCGTAAGCTGCGCGGTGAATGACTTCACGTCCGCGCCGCCGGGACCCGTCACCGTATAGCTGCCCGGTTCGAGATACGCCGTTCCGCCACCCAACCCGGGAATCGGAATCGGAAGCGGGATCGAGGAGCCCGTGGAGGTGCCGAGATCGGCGAAGTAGGATCCGTCCTTCCCGGTGAGTGTCTTCATGCCGCCCGGCCCAGTCAGCGTCAGCGAAGGCCCCGCATCGAGCTTGGTTCCCGCCACCGGGTCGCCCGCAAACTTCGAAACGTCGGTCCCGTTGGAGGCGATCACCACGCAACTCCCATACGACGCTTGCAGCGATCCCGTGCTTTGCAGGAAAGCCTGCGGATCGTATCTCTGGAATCCCGCGGAGGCGCTGTCTGACTTCACTTCCACCGTGCCGAGAATCGGCACCGATGCCTTCACTTGCGTGCGCGAGAGCGTGATGCTGCCGATGCGCAATCCGCTATCGGAGACCTTGGCCAGATCCTGGTCGGTGTAGCCGTTGGCGTCGGCGCAGGCCTTGTTGCCAGCCGCGGTCACGGCCACCGTGGCGAAGTTGCTGACGTTGCCTCCTGCACGCACCGCGATCGACACCGCGCATCCACTCACACCCGCGGGCACTTCGAACGAAATCGCGTCAACACCCGCGGCAGTAGTCGAGCGGCCCTTCGTCTTCACGGTGGCGGACTTCAGCCCCACCCAGAGCTCCACCGCCGTGCTCGAGTCGGCGCCAGGCGGTAATTCGTTGTCAGGCGTATCGATTGCCCCGAGGCCGGTGAGCGAGAGCGTCACCGTGTCTCCTTCATGCGTGGCGTTGGTGCGCGAAATCGCGTTGCCATCGGCGTCTTTCACCACTGCCGGCCCGATGCCGAATCCGTTCGCGGTAAAGATTCCGGGGCCAACGTCCACCACCGCCACCGAAGCCGCGTCGCTCGTCTGATCTCCGGCCGTGACCTTCACCTTGGCATCGCCCGCCGCGGCGGACGAGGGCAGCACCGCCGTCAACTGCGTGGCCGATGCGGACACGAGGAACGCGCTGACATCGGCGCCTCCCACTGTCACGGTGATCGAAGATCCACCGAGCGTGGTCGAGAGCGGATAATCGGACTGCACAGCGTCAGCCGGACCGAGCTTGCTTCCTTTGACGACGAACACCGAGCCGCGGGCGATGGCGGAGCCCGGCAGTCCGGCTGGGATTTGGCTTGCGCCATTCAAGACGCTATCGATCTTCGGCTGGGCGAATGCCGCGAACGCGGCCAAGAAAAATACGAGATGACGACTCTTCATAGTCCTCCTAAGACAGTCAGTGCGAACGAATTGGGGTTTACGAATCCGACAGGTTGGGTCCTGTTCTGCTATCGATACCGAGCGTTTTCATCTTCCGGTAAAGGTTGCTGCGTTCCAGGCCCAGCAACTCTGCCGTGCGGGTGACGTTGCCGCCGGTTTCCTCGAGCTTCTTGAGGATGTACTCCCGTTCGGCTGCTTCCCGGAATTCCTGAAGGCTTGCGAAATTATCGCTCGCCTCTACCAGCGTACGACGCGGCGCGCCCGGTTGCACGTTGAGCGGAATGTGCCGCGCATCCACGCGCACCTGCGGATTCATGATCACGATCCGCTCCATCAGATTGCGCAGTTCGCGCACGTTGCCGGGCCAATGATAATCCTTGAGCAACTGATAGGCTTCGGGCGTCAGCTCTTTCGCCTTGCGTGAGTAGGCGAGCGTGAATTCGGCGATGAAGTGGTCGACGAGCAGAGGGATGTCTTCCACGCGGTCCCGCAGAGGCGGTACGTGAAAAGGGATCACGTTCAAACGGTAGAAGAGATCTTCGCGGAAGTTGCCGCGTTCGATCTCGTCCTGCAGGTTCTTATTGGTCGCGGCGATCACGCGCACGTCCACGCGAATGGTCTCCGAAGCGCCCACGGGTTCGAAGCGCTGCTCTTCGAGCACGCGCAACACCTTCGCCTGCGTCTTCAAGCTCATGTCGCCCACTTCGTCGAGGAACAGCGTGCCGCCGTCGGCCTTTTGGAACTTGCCCACCTTGTCTTCGCTCGCGCCGGTGAAGCTGCCCTTGCGATGTCCGAACAACTCGCTTTCGATGAGCTCTTCGGGGATCGCGGCGCAATTTACTTCCACGAAAGCTTCGTTGGCACGTCGGCTCATGGCGTGAATGGCTTGCGCCACCAGTTCCTTGCCCGCTCCCGATTCGCCGAAGATGAGCACGCGTCCGTCGGTGGGCGCCATCAGAGACAACTGCTGGCGCAGAGCACGGATGGGCACGCTGTTGCCAATGATCTGGTGGCGCTCGCCCGCTTCACCGCGAAGCTGCCGGATCTCGAGCGCCATCCTCCGTTGGTGGATCGCGTTCTTGACGACGACGATGAGCTTGTCGAGTCCGAGCGGCTTTTCGAGGAAATCGAACGCGCCGAGCTTGGTGGCGCGCACGGCGGTTTCGATGTTGGCGTGGCCCGAGATCACGACGACGGCGGGCCGGTCCTCGGCAGGAATCTCTTCGATGCGCGAGAGCGTGGCCAAGCCATCCATGCCGGGAAGCCAGATGTCGAGCAGCACGAGTTCGTAGGGCTGGCGGCCGAGCAACTCGAGACACTCCTCGCCGGTCGAGGCCGCATCGGCGGCGAAGCCTTCGTCGTCGAGCACGCCGCAGAGTGACTCGCGGATTCCGGGTTCGTCATCGACGACGAGAATGTGCGGCTTCTTCATTGCTGGATCTCTTTTGTGCAGCCTTGTGCGTTCGCATAAGGGCGCAAGGCCTTTCCCTTTGGCAAGGACTCTCCGTGTAGGGCGGGCTTTAGCCAGCGCGGGACTTCAGTCCCGCCCGTCGGCATCACGAAAAATCCTCCGCTTAGCCTGAGATTTTTCCGCCCTGGCGAACACTGTCTTACTAGATGGACTACCGTCGACGCCTCCCCCACATTTATCGGCCCGGCTGCCCAGCCTTCATCACGTTCCGTCTTCACGGCAGCCTCCCCGCAAATCGCGACTTCTCCCCTGCCAACGTGATCTCTGGACAAGCATTCGTCGCCATGGACCGTATCCTCGATCAAGCCGCCACCGGTCCCAGGTTCCTCTCGATGCCTCGAATAGCCAACGTCGTAGCGGACGCCATTCGCTCCCAGCGCGGATTCGAAGCGCACTCTTGGGTCGTCATGCCCAATCACGTCCACCTGCTGATCACTCCGTATGAAGACTGTGCGGAGCCAATCCGGCTTCTGAAAGGAAGCACCTCTCGCGAAGCGAATCTCCTGCTGTCGCGCACGGGCGTGCCTTTCTGGCAGAGCGAAAGTTATGACCACATCGTTCGCGATGACCGTGAGTTTCACCGGATCGCGGGTTACATAGAGAACAATCCGATTTGTGCAGGTTTGGCCAATACGCCGGAGGAATTCTGCTGGTCCAGCGCGGCGGGAACTTCGCTCAGCGTGGCGAGACGGAAGCGCGTATCGTGCGGCGTCGATCCAAGTACCTGAAACTCGCTGCTCCCTTCGGGGTGCTGGCGCGTGCGCCGGCAGCGGGACTAAAGTCCCGCGCTGGCTAAAGCCCGCCCTACACGGCAAGGCAACTGCCGATATTGGAACTGGCGCGGTGTTTCTGGAGAGTCCCGCGCTGGCTAAAGCCCGCCCTACAATCAACGCACCGCCTCCGCTTCGACCATCGCCGGAATCTCGATCAAAAACCTCGCCCCATACGGATGATTGTCCTCCACCCGCACCTGCGCCCCATGATCCTGCAGGATATGGTGCACGATCGCCAACCCCAACCCCGTGCCCCGGCTCTTCGTCGAAAAATACGGCAGGAACAACCGCTCCCGGTCCTCCGGTGAAATCCCGTGCCCCGTATCCGCCACTTCCAGTTCCACCGTATCCGTTCCCACCAACTGCGTCCGCACCGTCAACCTCCGCAGCATCGACTCCTGCATCGCCTCAGCGGCATTGTCCACCAGGTTGATCACCACGCGCTTGAATTGCTCGCGATCGATGTTCACCGGCGGAAGCCCCGGCGCCAAGTCTTTGCGAATATCGACGCCGTCGAGCTTGTCCGCGAACACCGACACCGCCTCTTCCACCACGGCATTCAAATCGGAAGACTGCGGCTGCGCCTCCGGGAATCGCGCCAACTGCGAGAACGCATCCGCCAGCGTCTTCACTGATTCCACTTCGCCCGTGATGATCCGCGAACACTGGCGCAAAATCGCCGCGATCTCCGGCGTCAATCCGTTGCTCGCGGCCTTGTCCACCTGCCGCGCGATCCGCTCCGCGGAAAGCGAAATCGGCGTCAGCGGATTCTTCAGCTCATGCGCGATTCGCCGCGCCACTTCGTGCCACGCCGCCGACTTCTGCGCTCGCAGCAAGTCGCTCGTGTCCTCCACGATCACCACCCACCCCGACGTGTGCTTTCCCACCAGCGCCGCCACCGTGATCGCCAAGTGGAATACCTGCCGGTCGCGCTCGAGGTCGATCTGCGATGACGCCAGCCCCGTGCGCCGCGCGCGATTCAACAGATAGTGAATCTCCTTGGCGTCCTCCGGTGGAAACAGATCCTCGAGCCGCGTCGCCCGCGCCAGCCGCTCCACGCCGAAGATCTGCGCGAGCGCCGTGTTCACGCGCTGAATCCGCCGTTCGCCCGAAAGCGAGATGACGCCGGTCGGGATGCTCTCGAGAATCGCCTCGGTGAAGTTGTGCCGCCGCTCGAGCTCTTTCTCGTTGGCTTCGAGTTCGGCCGACATTTCATTGAACCCGCGCACGAGCGTACCCAACTCGTCGATCGCCGGCGTGCGCACGCGATAGTTCAGGTTGCCCTTGCGCAACTGCGCCGCCGCTTCGAGCAGCGCCGAGATCGGACCCGAAATTTGCTTCGCCAGAAACAGCGCGATCCAGGTGGCCACGAACAGGATGAACAGCGTGATCAAGGCGAGCAATTGCAGATACGTGCCGCGAATCTGCTTCTGGTGCATCGCCAACTCACTGTATCGGCCGATGTCTTCCGCGATCGAGCGGTGCGTGGCCGCCAAGTCGGCCGGCATCGTCGCGCGTACTGTCAACGTGGCCGTGCCCACGGGCTGCGTTGCCGAGAGCAGATACGGTACCGCTTGCGACTTGTCCTGCGTGGCGCAGATGTCGATGGTCGCGCCGTCAGCGCGGCGAAGATAGGCGTCGAAGATGCGCAGGTCCTGGCACAGTTGCCGGGTCCAAGTCACGGGACGCGATCCAGTGGCGAGAAACGCGGTTGTCTCTGGCGATCGCGCCAGTGTCGCCGCCTGCGCCGCCGCGCGCGCTTCCACTTCGCGCTCGAAAGCGACGTTCACCTGGACCAGGTTCTCGTAAACGCTCCGCGTCGGTTCGGTGAACCATCGGCTCACGTTGAAGTTGATCACGTTGACGCTGAACACCACTAGAAACGAAACCGGCATGATGCTCAACGCGAGCGCGCCCAACACGAGCTTGGTGCGGATGCCAGTTCCGGCGCGGTTCGATCGGCGTTCGATCCAGAGCTTTACCGCGGTGCGGCCCAGCATAGCGCCAGATCACCATCGGCACGAAATCAGGATCGAAACCGACCACAGCGTGAACGTTTGTGGGCGCTCTTCGTACGATCCGAACGAGAAAGATCCCTGCCAGACCACCAGCGCGACCAGAACCGCCAGCAATACGACACCCGCGCCATAGAGGATGCGGCGCTTGTTCATGCAATCTCGATTATAGGAGTTATCGCCGAGCCTAGCAGCCCGTGGCTAAAGTCCCGTGGGTCGCGCGGCGCGGGATCTGTGCCCGCAGGCGAGGCGCGAGGAGGAAGCAATGCGGGTTTATTTCGAGCGACGAGCAACAAAGCATGCGGGCACAAACCCCGGCCGCCCAGAGGGTTGCGGCGGCATGGGGCCATCTGCTTCGTTGTGGCTCCTGTGAGATGGCCCGCATCGCCTGCCTCGCCACGCCTCGCATCTGGCCCCATGGCGCTCGCAACGCGGCCCACGCGACTTTAGCCACGGGCTGCCAGGGCGGGCTCAGCGGATCTGGCGAGCTTGCAACTCGGTCATCATGCGCTTGAACTTCTCGCGCTGGTCCGGCTTCAAGATGCCTTGGATGCGCTCTTTGCCGTTGGCCCGCACATCGTCGAGCTGCGCCTGCAGCGTCTGGTAATACATCATGAAATCGTCGAGCACCGATTCCACTTCCTTGGTCTGCTCTGGAGTCAGGTCGAGTTCGTCTTTGAACCTCTGGAGCGAGATCTCGCGTCCGCCTTCCTTCCACGACCGGGCGACCGTAGCGGCACTGGCGCGCCGATTCGTGTAGCGCGCGAATAACGCGCCCGCGGCCGAGCCGCACAGAAACACCAATAGCAGCAGCAGTAAGACCTTGGGATTGCGCGGGCCCGCCGTCATTCCGAGTAGACCGTCAGATCATGCAGGACGGCATCGCGGCCGCCCCCCGTCGAAACGCTCGTCACTCCCACCACTGGCTCGGTCTGCTGTATCGGAGCCGGAACCGGCTCATTGGCCGCCACCACTTCGCCCGATTGCGCTTGGGCTGGCTCGGCCAACAAATCCGCAACCGTGGGTTCGTCGGTGCCCGCCGTCGCGAATGTGATCGTCAACAGCAGCAGTAGCGCCGCCGTGGCGTAAGCCAGCCGCCGGAAGAACAGGGGTTCGAGAAGCATTGACCAGATGGAGTTGCCGCGCTGCGCTTCGATGCGGTCCATGACTCGGGCGTAGAAACCCGCGGCGGGCTCGATCTCCCGCGCCGGTTGCAGAGCGCTTCGAATCAACCGTGACTGCTGTTCGAACTGCCGTACCATGGCTTTCGTTTCCGCGTCGCTTCCTGCCAGAGCCTGCTCGAACTCGGCGCGCGTGCGCGGATCGAGCGTCCCTTGCAAGTACGCTTCGAGATGAGTCTCGATTCGCCGATCCATAACCTTATCCCTCGACCGATTCCTGCCGCCGGAGCTCCCGGCGGGCGGCGGGTCTTCATCGCCCGCTCATTCGCCTAAATTATATTCGTCCACGACCCTTCGCGCAAACTCGAGGTTCACGCGAACAACGCCGTTCCCAGCCGCGGCACCAGCCGGCTGGCGGCCTTCACCAACTTCTGGCGGGCGCGGAACAGCTTCACCTTGATCGTGTTCTCGTTCATGCCCGTCATCTCGGCCAGCTCTTCCACCGAGTGCCCTTCCACTTCCTTGAGCATCAGCAGTTGCCGGTCTTCTTCCGACACCTTGCCAAGCAGCTTCACCACCAAGTCCCGGCGGGCGAGGTCATCGTCCATCAGCGGCTGGGATCCGGCGCCGGGTTCGGCGCGCTCCATCCGCTGGGCTTCTTCCTCGGTGAAGTCGCTTTCATAAACGAGCTTGCGGACCTTCTTCTTGCGCAAGTAGTCGTAACACTCGTTCACGGTGATCTTGTAGATCCACGTCAGCAGGCTCGAGCGAAAGTCGAAGTTGCCGATCGAAAAGTAGATCTTGGCAAACACCTGCTGGGCAATGTCCTCGGCATCGTTGCGGTTGCGAAGAATGCCGTAAATGATAGAAAAGACTTTGCTTTGGTAGCGATCAACCACTTCGCGGAAAGCCATCTCGTCGCCCGTTTGCACGCGGCGCACCAGCGTAGCTTCTTCAGTCGTCCGGTAGTCCACTCGGCTCCTGGATTTGGTCTTTACGCCGGCTTCGGGCATCGGTAGAACGCCCGTCATGGTCATTGTTTCCGCCATCGATCTGCCTCCCTACTCGCACGGCCGGTGAGCCGTGCGATTTGATGGACGCAGCGCCGGGCCCTTGGGTTTCAAGAGCTTATGAGGTTCAACATAGCAGAAAGCCCCCCAAGACGGAACCCACGACTAGAGAAAACCCGCAACTGACTGTCTTTTCAGCGCCGACCGCAATACACCCATGCGGGCCGTACGTTCTATGCCAACACCCCCGTTCGCGGGAGTTTGCGTACGCCTTGTGGGGAATTGTGCAATTCGCCAGAGTACGGCAAAGTAACGAAAGAGGAGTGAGGATGCCCTAACGGGCGCTTTCTGTGCCTGCGGCCGCCGGAGGACCGCAGGCGCCTCACCCGCTCACCTCCCCAATCGAGCCTTCTGCTTCGAAATCACCTGACACCGGCACTGCCTTCGATCATCGGCTAGCAGCCATGCTAAAGCCGGAGCGAGAATAGCACTGGCATTCATCCTTCCGCTTCCAGAATTACGAACGCCATCGCGTTCTCCGCGGTGTGCGTGAGCGACAAGTTCACCCGCTTCACACCCATTTGCGCCGCGTATTCGGCAGCCTTGCCATGGAGCTTCAGCGTCGGGCGTCCGGAAGCAAGGTTCGCCACCTCGAAGTCATGCCAAGTGACGCCCCGGCGCCATCCGGTGCCGATGGCTTTCATGCCCGCCTCTTTGGCCGCAAAGCGCGCCGCATAGCGCTCGTAGCGGTTGGCCTTGCGCTCCACGTAGGCAATCTCGCCGGGCGTATAGATTCGGTCGAGGAAGCGTTGGCCATGGCGCTCGATCGAGGCGCGAATGCGCGGCACCTCGGCTAGGTCGACGCCCGTTCCAACGATCACGGTTGCTCTCCGGTCAAGGTCGTCATCGTCAACCTTCCGTGCTTGACGCCTTTGGTCGAGATCAGCGCGTCGGCGATGCGGCGTACCATCGAAGCTTGTCCGCGCAGAATCAATACTTCTAGACAGTGGTCGTGATCCATATGGACATGCAATGTTGACCAAATGTATTGGAAATGGTCATGCTGGATCTCGGTGAGCTTTTCGTTGAGGAGGCGAACGTGGTGGTCGTAGACTAGCGTGAGCGTACCGATTATCACCGTATCTTGCTGTTCTGCGGCGGACTCGATAAGTTCATCGCGAATTAGGTCACGAAAAGCTTCCGAGCGGTTCGTATAACCGCGCGCCTGGATATGCTTGTCGAATGCGCGCAGCAGGCGCTCTTCGATGGCGACGCCGACGCGATTCAGTTCACTCATCGCCAGTTCAGCGTACCATGAGATACACGTCTAGCGGGGATAATGCAGGCCGGTCGAACGTGGAGACTACTCCTGGCCTTCTTTTTGGGCGCGGAAAGCATCCCAGCGGCGCTTCTGCGCCTCGGCGATCCGCTTTCTGCCCGCGGCGCTCATTTTGCGGGATTTCTTGCCACCCGCGGCCCTCGGGGCAGCGGCCGGAGCGTCGGCTGCAGGCGCCGGAGCGGAAGCAGTGAACACCGCGGACGTGGCGTTCTTTTTCGGTCGGCCGGGGCCGCGCCGTCCCATCAAGGAGCGCACTTGGTTGATCTGTTCTTCGAGCCGCGCTTTTTGCGCTTCGAGCCCTTCGAGGGCAGCCGCCAGCAGTGCTGGATTGAGAAGAGGTTGGTTAGCCATAAACAAAACTCGACGTTCCTGTAGTATACATCCGTCAAAGGCCCTTAGCAACCTCTGTATCGACCAGAATCGTAACTGGGCCCAAATTCGTGAGTTCCACCTCCATTGACGCCTGGAAAATTCCTGTCTCGACCGGGACTCCAGTAGCTTTTGCCGCGGAAACAAAACGTTCGTACAGCAAACGAGCCCGATCGGGGGGGGCGGCACGATCGAAGGCAGGCCGGCGGCCCCTGCGCACGTCACCGTACAGGGTGAACTGAGAGACGATGAGCAATGAGCCGCCGATGTCGGCGACGCTCAGGTTCATCTTCTCCTGGTCATCATTGAACAGACGAAGTCCGGCAATCTTGGCGGCCAGGGAATCAGCGGCGGCTTCATCGTCCTCTTTCCCCACTCCGACGAAAACGAGAAGTCCACGGCTGATCGAGCCGACCACTTCCCCACCCACACGGACCGAAGCGCGGTCGACGCGTTGAATCAGGGCGCGCATTCTACAGATGATACAGCGCCTCTGCCGATGTAGGCTTATAGAAGATGATCGAGACCTTCGCCTACGCCCGCGCCGGACTGCTCGGTAATCCGAGCGACGGCTACTTTGGACGCACCATTTCCCTGCTCGTCAAGAACTTCCGCGCCCGTGTGATACTGAACCCGAGCGCGCGGCTCGAGATCAAGCTGTCGAAGGCGGACACGCCCGTGTTCGAGAACCTCGGAGACTTGTACGAGACCACCCGGTGGCGCGGTTACTACGGCGGCATCCGCATCATCCAGGCGCTGATCGTGCGGCTGATGGATTACTGCAAGGCCAACGGCATCGAACTGCCAGACCGCAACTTCACCATCGAGTATGAAACCACGGTGCCCTTGCGGCTCGGCATGGGCGGGTCGAGCGCCATCATCACCGCTGCGCTACGAGCATTGTGCCAATATTGGAACCTCGAGATCCCCCCCCCGATTCAAGCGAACCTGGTGCTCGAAACCGAGACGCGCGAGTTGGGCGTGAGTGCGGGTTTGCAAGATCGTGTGATCCAAGCGTACGAGGGGCTCGTCTACATGGACTTCTCTCGCGACGTGATGGAGAAGCAGGGGTACGGCAACTACGAGCGGCTCGATCCGGCCCTGCTTCCCGACATCTATCTCGCCTACCGCCGGTCGCTGAGTGAAGGCACCGAAGTGTTCCACAACAACATCCGCGAACGCTGGCGGCAGGGCGAGGCGAAGGTGGTGGACGCGATGAAGACGTGGGCCGGCTATGCCCAGCAAGGCCGCGCCGCCCTGCTCACCCGCGACTACGACGCGCTCGACCGTTTGATCGATGCCAACTTCGACTTGCGCACCACCATCTATCAGATCGGCGAGGGCAACAAGGAGATGATCCGCGTGGCGCGCGCCGCCGGCGCGTCGGCCAACTTCGCAGGATCGGGGGGGGCGATCGTGGGCCGCTACCGTGGGCAAGAGATGTTTGATCGCCTCATGAAAGACCTCGGCGCCATTGGCGTCGCCGTGATCAAGCCTCGCGTCGTCTGACCACGGCTGTCCGCGGCGGCCTTGCAGGGGGAAAAACACGCGCATACTGGCTCGGGCAGGCGAGAACAGAACTTCCGCGGCCCGACCCAATCGCACCGCATCGAGAACCGGAACGTACACCTGATGCCGTCCCTGCCAAGCGAACCGGGTTGTATGCGTTCCTTTGGCTACTTCCCGGCGCAAAATTCCATGGTTCAGATTGTGGGGCAGGCTTTCAGCCTGCGCGGGACTTCAGTCCCGCTTCCGATGCCCGGTGCCCAGGCCCCGCCAGCGAACTTTAACCCCCTCCCGAAGGGTGCTTGGGCGGCTTCCACTTCGGTTTCCGCTATTGGCGGGTGATGGCGGGCGAGTACCTCTCGAATTTCGCGCCGGAAAGTAGCGAAAGAGCGACATCCACCGGCGGCGGCCACCCGGCCGGAACTTGCGCCGGTGCCAGGAGACCCTTCAGGAGACCATTCGAGGACCTATCGCTTTGACAGATCGGCAGCCTTCGCCTTGGCCGCCTGCGCGGTGTTGGCGGCACAGGCGCCCGCTCCTACCCCACGGCGGAGGAAGCCGAACGGCTCCGGGCGCCGATCGGAAGCTGGAGGCGCCTTCCGCTCGAGCCAGTGCGCCAACACTCGTGCCCGCATCGCGAGGAGTTAGTCCCTCCAGAATGACTTGCGTTGGATTCAGCGCAGATCACGGCAAGCTCTTTGAATCAAAGCAGCCAGAACCGGCAGCTTGCCGGCCATGTTGCGCGCGGTCCAAAACGCCCCCCTTCGCACTTTCTGCCTTTCCGCCCAAATATCCGCACGGTAAATCCAAACCAATGGCGTCGTGGACGGTTCATTTCGCAAATAAAATCGAGGGCAGCCTGAAGTCTTTCGGCAAACCAGTCAATGTTTGCGCTGCTATCCTCTCGGACGAACGCGCCGGCCGCTTGCTCCCCAGCCGCTTTGCTGCCATCCCCCTCATGCCGGCGGACATCCCGGTGAACTACGGCTCGCCGGGCATCAAATCAATGCTGTATTCGTACTTATTCGTACTCGCGAATCCGTGTGTGACCAAGCCGTAACTCCGAAACCGATGGAGCCCAAACAGTCCGCCGCTCGGTCCAGGCGAAGTCACGAGCGGACCTGGCCCGAGCATGACTTTGCCGGCAAAAACACCGAAGCCCGCCAAAGGAGGCCTCTACCCCACGGATCGATCTTGTTCTGGAGCCACCCGCCAGGATCGAACCAGCGACCTGCTGATTTCGAAGCCAGTCTTGTCAAGTCTCTGGCGTAGTTTCTTTTCTCCGTCTTCCTCATGATTCGGCGAGGGTTACGGGTGCGGTGAGCATTCGGGCGTACGCGGACGGATTGGCGAGATTTGGAGCACGTTGCTGACAAAACTGCTGACAAAGACTCGCCCCACTCGTTACACTGTCGCTGTGAGTGAGCCGGGATTCATGCTGCAGGAAGCCGGGGGGCGTGGCTACTTTTCGACGACGGGGGACCAGCGGCCTTTGGGGTGTAGCCGTGCCTGATCTTGCTTGATGTGGTAGGGCCAATAGTCGTCGAAGTCCCCACTGAGGTAAATGGCGCGAAGTTTGACGATGGCTTCCGCCATTGGCTCGGTCCATCGCATTCCGGAGCGTTCCATTCGGTCCTTGATGAGGTGTTTGCAAGCCCCTTCCACCGAGCCACTGGCAATGGGGAGGCCTTGCGCGAGGTAATCGTGGTAGCGCATGTGTTGTTTGTTGTGGTCGAAGTAGTTGGCGACTTTGAGCAGAGTCTCGCGAGCTGTACCGAGCAGGCGCCGCTTGGTGGCAGTTTGGCGGAGGCCTTTGATCACCTGACAAACGTTGCCTTCGAGGATTCTGGAACAGGCCAGCCGAGCGTAGATCTCGACCTCGGGACCGTCTTCCGGGCCGGGGCACAGAACATGAGCGGCCTGCCAAACGTAGCCGAGCACATGAAGCAAGTCGAGGATCAGAGTAACCTCGAGTTTATTGTGGACAAGCGCTTGGAGCGAGCGATCGCCGTCGGTCAGTGCAACGCGGGTTTTGTGAGAGTCGGGGTCGCGGCGGAGGACCTCGCGAAGGACTTCATCGATCACGTCGGCTTTGGTTTTCTGCAAGCTGGCCCAGACGCGTTTGTGCTCCGGGCGAGGAGGCTGCTCAGAGTAGTTGGGGCGGATGGTGGTGCGGAATAGACTCTCGACAACTTGATCGGGCGTGCGAATCCAGGGAGCCCGGTAGAAGACCGTGGCTACGGTGGCCATCTTTTTTCCACCGGGCTTTGGTCCCTTGGAAGGCCGAACCGAGCGCTGAAGGGGAGCCACTGACCAAGGGGATGCCCTTGCCGTCCAAAGAGACAACGAGCAGGGATGCCTTGGGATCGGGGACCTGTGGTGGCCGCTGCAAGTAGGAATCGTCGAAGTCACGGGCTGCTTCCTGGACGATGGCTTCCAGGCTGCGCTTGTGGATCCGAATCCAGCGATGTCCTCGATCCGGTCGAGGGACTCCTGGAAGGGGCCCTGAACAGCAGCCTTGGCCAAGTGTTTTTGCAGATCGTAGGAGAAGGAACGGGCAGGCAGTTGAAGAGCCTCGTCGAGAGGGTGAATGCTGCCGGAGCCGTCACGGCTGTAGGCCAGGCGGTCGATCCGGACTTCGCCAGCGAGGGTTCTGATGATGCGAGGGTGGATGCGGCGGTGGTTGTAGATCTGGCCGTTGACAACGAGGGCAGGTCCGACATCGCCAGTCCCTCTGCGATCGAGTGAGCTTGGAGGAGAACCCGCTGCAACTCGCGGATCTCGCCGCCTGGTGGTGTTCGATGGCATGAAGGGGAAGAGAGGCGGTATCGCCATCGGAGAGCCAATCGTGGATGGAGAGGAACTGCTGGAGAACGGCAGGATCGATGGCGGAGGGATCAAAGGGGGTGGGGGGAGTGGCGTTCGCCATGATATTACGGTACTATTACCGTAAGACAATGGCCACGCCCAAAACACCCGCTTCCCGCACAAGGCTACCGAACCACTGGAGCAACGATTCCAGCAACTCAAACAGGAGTTGGCCCAATGGAGTACTTCACCAAAGGCACCGTGTTGTCGCGGATGGTCAAGTGCGGCAAGGCGCAGTGCGCTTGCCACACTCAGCCATCCAAGCGCCACGGACCGTACTACGAATGGACCTACAAACAAGGCGGCAAGACGGTCAACGTCCGATCTAGCTCGCCTTCGGCGGCCATCTATCGGGCGGCGGCCAAACAGTATCGGAGGCTCAAGGCGACGCTTGCCCGCATGGAACGGCTATCTCGACAAGCCTTGGTTCGCCTCGCCAAACATGCCGAGACATCCCCCTCACCGCCCCCAAAAGCCGGGATATGATCATATCCCCACCTTTTTGACTCAAGCCAAGTTCCCCGAACTTTCGCAAGCTACTGATTTGTCGCTACTTGGCCGTCGTCGAAAAGTAGCCGCGCCCGAAGCCGGGCAGGACGGACTCGTCGGCATCTTCGAAGACGACGGAGAGACCGGCTGGCTTTATCTTTACGACTCGACTCGCGCTGAACGAGGCGAGAATGGCATTCTGGTCGCAGCGCCAGCGTATGATCGGGGCGGTGTCCAGCCTGAGCAGGGTGATGTTCGGCTTGTCTGGTCTGCAGACTTCTCAAAGTGTGCCGTTCTCGTCCGTGGCACCAAGCGCGTCCAATCATTGATGACTTTCGCGCAATCATCAATGTCCCAGATGGACGGTTTGCCCACAAGCTTTTCGACGGGCGATCTATCGGCATTCAAGACGGCAACTGGCTCGAGGGCTTTGAGTGGACCTGGACCCCGGACTCAGTCTGACGGCGGGTCACCCAGCCGCCGGTGACTATCGATGGACTGCCTAATATCGTCTAGCGTCAGGCGCCCCAACCATTGCTCACGGTCGCGGGTGTAGTCGCCGGGGCCGGGACCGACATAGCCGCAAGAACCGCGCCAGCCCATCGGAAACTAGTTCTCGCTGTAGCACGCCGAGCGCGTGCCGACAGAATTGTTCGTCCGTCATACTTCTCGCTCCGCGGTCTTAGCCAAGTACAACTCCACGCGATCTGTCGTCCAGGTCGCCACGCCGCAGCCGAGGAAGTCGGTGCCTTCGGTCCAGATGGGGCAGCCAAGCGCGAGGGCCGCGGCCAGAACAGGCCAATCGTCTTCGTCCCGGCGGTCGATGCGCTCGCGCGCAATCGCTTCGTGGGAAGAATACGTCTCCGCTTCAACCGTTTGTACGCGGCGCGCCACCAGATCAAGCGTCGTCATTGCTGGAGCCGCTGGAATCTTCCAGACCGCCAGAATCTCCGGGAGATGGTCTCGTGCTTCGTGAAACGCTCCGTCGGGAGCCATGAATTCGACTTGCCCGGGTACTTCCGCAGCAAGCCCAGCACTCGCGACCCCAGCACCGCGCGAATCAGAATATTCGCGTCGAGCACCAGCATCGCTAGCCCTTTCGCATCCGCCGCTCGCGCCGAGCCTTCTTGAAGCCGGCTACGATCTCGTCTTCCGTAGTCCCCGCCGCCGCGATCAACTCCTGCATCTTTTCTCCGGCCACGCGCAGGGCTTCGAGATCCGCTTGGCTCGGCTTGGGCTTAGTCGGCACATAGATGCCAATCGTCGATCCGTGGCGAGTAATGGCAACCGGCGTCTTCGATTCGAGATAGTCCGCGAGGTTCTCTCGAAATTCCCGAATTCCGACTTTGGTGGTCTGCATTGCGCCACCTCGATTGCGTACACAATGATAACACATCAGCGGTCACATTTACCGGCGTAAGGCGCGGCGGTTAGTCGCTGAGATCCTTGACCAACAAGGCTTCGAGCTGCTGACAGTCGTTCAACACAGAGGATCGAACACGCCGTTCGTATTCCCGAAGCTCGGCATCCTTTTCGGCCAACGGCACGGCGTCCCAGAGGTCCCTTGTGTTGCCGCTCGGGAAATCATCAATCTCGCCAGCTACTCCGGTGAAGTGACGGACCACATCTTCCAGAGGCCCCTCCAAATTGAGAGGCCATGCAGTCGCTGCGATTGCGGAACATCCATCGAGGACGCCGATCCGGCCTGCCTTGATGCTTCTTGCGATGCCGAGCAGCAAGATCCTCACCGCCTTCTCCTTTGAGCGGCGGACTTCCGCATCCAGGCCAGCCAACAGAAGCGGCGGCGGGACCTCGCCCGACAGCGGTCCCCGAGTGTGGGCCGTATTTCGTGGCTCTGCAGCCGCATTGGTGATGAAATTGGTTCGAGCTTCCTTCAGACTGACGGAGTTCGCACAGCCCTTGTAAGTCGGATCGTCGTTCTGGACGGGATCATCCTCCCAGAAACAGACTGGGCAGATCTCATAGCTCCCGAAGTTTGGTTCTGACAGCGTGTGAAAGCCACAACAACGGCAAGCGTATCGAGAGTTCGAATTGTCTTTGGGTGGCATGTCGCTCCTCCAGCCTATCAGCGCCGTACTCCGCAGAGATCCGCAAACCACATCGTCAACAACGGAATGCGGTAGTGGAACATAAAGAAACGCATCCCACTGCTGCCGCATCTTTCGTGTTGATCGTTGTCGCCATGCGGCTTATGCTGTGGTGCAGGCACCGTGCGGTGTATATCAGACGGGATGCGAGAAAGGAGAGACAATGGCGACGAAACAGCACAATGTCAGGCTTTTGCCGCTGGCACCAAGACCCCAGTGTAACGGGTCACGATCTTTTCCGGTGAACTTCTCAAATTGTCTTCCTCTGTCCTCATGATCTTCTCCGTGAAGTTGGGATGACGCCGAACCACGGAACAAGGAGCGCCCTTCGGGCGATCTTCGCGTTTGATGCCCAAGGCCTCCGCTCTGGAGCTTCACCAGAGAAATCTGGGCCGATCATGGGCCGCAAGAGGAACGCGTCAAGGGCGATTCCTCACACTGATGGCAGGGGAGATTATCGTGACCGATCCCGCCTTTGGCACCGGAGAGGATCGCGGCCCGTTACAGGTAGTCCGGGTCGCCGGTTGGATACTTGGGCGCCGTGGACCGGAACGTCGTGCCCTGTTCCATGCTCTGGAAGATGAAGTACACCCCGAAGCGATTCTGCTTCTCCATCTTCTTCAGGTAGGGCAGCACGAAGTCCTCTTTCCGGACTCCCTTCTCGGCCCACTGCATCGGTATCTTCTGGTTCCGCGCAAAGGCTTCCACCCATTGCCGGTATTCCTGCGTCCGCTTCGACAAGACTTCTTTCGTGATCGCCCGCACCCCCAGGATGTCCCGAAAGAAGTGCACTACTTGCCCCGGCCTGGCCAGATGCTCCAGGTAGCCATTGATGACGATCCGGTCGAAACAGTGGTATACAAATACCAGCAGGCTGCCAAACAGCTTTGTGAACGATTCCATCGGCTCCTCCGCTTTGTTCAGTCTTGACAACCAAACAATCGGCTGAAAGCCGATGGAATCACAATTTCAAATATGTTTGGCTAGCTCTAATCTGAGCACATCCAAATCATCTGTCAAGTCTGCCATTCAACTGGCTCGTGTTGCGCTGGAAGAACACGGTCCGGACCTACAAAAGGTGGCAACTTCCCGCGCGAGGCCCGACACGAGCAGACCATGACGACAAGTCAGAAACTCCCGCCTACGGAGCTCACGAGGAGCCAGTATGCGTTTTCATAGATCGCTTTTGCCTGGTTGTAGCTGCTCAGAGTCTGATTCGCGGTTCTTTGCGCGTCAAGGAGGTCGAGTAGGCTCGCTTCACCGCGCTGATAGCTGTATTGGACGGTCTCGCGAATGCGCCTCGCGCGCTCCACAGCGCCGGCATCGTAAAGGTCGAGGGTCTGCCTTGCAGCGGCTACTGCTAGATATGCTTTTTCCACATCTGCTTCAACTAGCGCTCTGGTTTGGCGAACTTGGAGGGATGCCAGCCGCTGTTGAGCGGCGGCTTGAGCAATCGCGTCCCGCTGATTGTTGAACACGAAGATCGGGACCGACACGATAGCACCCACGGCGCTGTCTGTTCCCACTCGTTGATACTCCATCGCCACGGTGACGTCCCGCTTCCTCGCGGCCTCTGCAAGTCGAGTACCCGCACGAGCAGCGTCTTCAACTTTGCGAGCAGCCTCGATATCTGGCCTCTCCGAAAGCGCCAGCGCCTTTAGTTCAGCAAGCGTCATGGTGATTGCGCGCGCGCTCAGCTCACCCGAGAGGCTGAAGCCCGGTTGGAGAGACGTAGCGTCGATCACGGGACCGGCGCCAGCGCCCGCGTCGGGTCCCAACAGTGTTTGAACGTCTCTGACCGCCTGCGCGTATCCAAGTCTCGAATCGGTGATCGCCTGCCGGAACACGAGCCTTGCCGCTCGGACTCGTTCCAGATCGACCACCGCGATGTCGCCGGCCTGGAGTCGAATTTGGCTCAGTCGCTCAGTCTCCTCGTATTGCCGATCCGTTTCCATCGCAAGGTCGAGATTCGCCTTCGCCAGTAGCGCCGCCGTGAAAGCCTGTCGCAGCGCAAGCAATTGCTGGCGAATCGTGTCTAAGACCTGCGCTTTTGTCGCGCCTGTCAACGCGCCAGCTTGTTCAACGCGCAACTGGCGCTTCCCACCTCTCTCGATGAGTTGGGACATTTGGGCCGTGTATGTAGGATTCGCTCCCGCGTCGCCGTTGGTGCTAAAGAACCTCGGATAACTTCCGCTGATGTTCGACCAGACAGGCAGTTGTTCCCCGCCCATTTGGAGCGTGGGATTCGGACGAAGGCCGGCAACTCGCCTAGCTGCCTCCGCGATCGCGACGGCCACTCGACCAGCGGAAACCGGCAGGTTTCGTTGGATCAGCAATTCCTCGGCCTGGGCCAACGTGATCTGCGATGCGGCCGGACTCGTCGAACCTGGACCTTGGCCGCGCGCCACCGAGGACGCAAGGATAGTTTGGAAAAGGAAACTCAACACTCTCTTCATGGGTACGCCTCTCAAGCAGACTGATGACAGGGATCGACGAAGGCGCACAAGAGAGCGCCTATCGGGGTAGTTCCATAACTGAAGGAGAGGGGCGGTTCAGGGAGCTCGAATATTAGGACCAAAACCGCGTTCCGCCGAATCCGAACGCGGCGAATCGCTCACGACGACGGAGGAGCTTGGGATCTGGAATCTCCAGACGGAATGAACGCCTGCAACAAGGGGTATGGATCTTAAGCTGTCCACCGCGGCCGGTGTGTTGCTCGCGACACTCGGGATTCCGAACTGAACGTCGTCCTCTTCCGGCTCGTCTAGATGAGCCTCGCTCGCATCGAAAGCGAATGCTCCGCTGCCGTCATTCAGGAACACCGCGAGAGTTCGCCTAGTCGGGTTGGTCAGTACCAGGTCATGGTCGTCATCACCATCCACGTCGCGGGCGACGACACGGGATGCCTGAGGCCATCGCGAAATGTCCACTTGTTGCTCCCGGCCAGATTGCGCCAGAAACACCGTGATTGTGTTGAAACCGTGGCCACGAGTCGAAGGGTTGGAATACGCCAAGTCCTGCGCATGATCCCCATCGAAATCGTCAACCGTGCAGGGACGGTCGAGCGGGGATGTCGCGGCCAGGCAATGCTCGACGACAGCACGCGTGAAGGCAGCGTCAACGCGCCGATCAGCGGCGAAGGCCGCTGATCCGAGAAGCATTAGAGCTGGTAGCGCTGCGAGCCTCATCTGTCTGGGTACAGAACCCATTTTCGCGCAGGTAGAGCGCCCCGTGCGCGATGATCGCCTTTTGGTGCTCCTGCGGTGAATCGACATCCATTCGCTGAATCCTGAAGCGAAGAGCCCAACTCACCCGCAAAATACAGCAGGAGTCCGTGACCTGGGGGTTCTTGGTGGCATTGTCTTTTCGACGATGCGCAAGACAACATACGCTGGCGCCAGACATAGGGCCGACGTCACAACAGCAAGCCGCGCGGGACCATTTCGGACTCGCACGATTGCCAACTGGCCAAAAGATCCCGGCGTGTGGATACAGTTCCTATGCGGGGTGCGGCGATGCCTTCGCTGCACCCGAAGGCTAAAACCGCTTCTGAATCTCCGACTCGAAGTAGGCTCGGAAACGCTTCTGGATATCGTCGCGAACGGCGCGGAAGACTGTGAGCTTCTGTTCGTCGGAGCCTGTCGCCTTAGCGGGATCTGGAAAGCCGATGTGGACGCGCTTGCCGACCTTGCCTCGAAAGTTCGGGCAGTTCTTGTCGGCATCGTCGCAGACGGTGATCACAAAGTCGAACGACTGGCCGAGAAACTGTGTCACCGACTTGGGGTAGCCCTTCGAGATGTCGATGCCCACCTCTTGCATGGCCAGGATCGCAAACGGGTTCACACGTGGAGACGGATTTGTTCCCGCCGAGTGGACCTCCAAGCGCGAAGACCAGCTTTGCAAGAAACCCGCCGACATCTGGCTCCTCGCCGAATTGCCCGTACAAAGTATCAGAACCCGGACCTTGGCGTCAGCGGGTGACTGCCCAAACACGTGGGAGGTCATGAGGCAAAGTGAGGCGACAACGGTCGCACAGGAAATAGCGAAGCGAGACACTCTTATTTCTTCTCCTTGGGGGACTTCTTCTTCCCGCCGGTTTCCGGCACGGGTTGAATTTGACAGATCTGGAACACGCTCTCGGCGCAGACGACCTTTGTGTCAGCGCAGCATTGCGAGAACAGAAAACTCAGCAATTCCTGAAGAGCATCCGGGTTGGCGGTGTACCGCAGAAAGGTGCCCTCCCGCTTTACCCGCACGAGATCTTCGATCTTGAGTTTTTCCAAATGATGCGAAACGGCTGAAGGCTGCATGCCCAACTGAGTCTGAATCTCCCCGGCCACCATGCCTTCCGGGTGCGCCCGCAACAAGTGATACACGATGCGCAACCGCGCCTCCGTTCCGAGGGCGCCGAGGATGTCGGCGAACTTCACAAAGTCGATGGTGTCTTGAGGTGGCATGCGGGCTTGTAGTTTTCAGTATTTCAACTATAATTGAAACATGAACGAGCGACGCCGCGCAACTGCTATGCCAAACATGCCAAGACGGCTCGATGCCTTCGAGCGATACCTGTCGTTGTGGGTGGCGCTTTGCATGGTGTTCGGCGTGGCTTTGGGAACCTGGGCGCCCGATTGGGTGGGTGCCTTGCGCGGCATGGAAATCAGCCAAGGCAGCCAGATCAACTTGCCCATCGCGGTCCTGATTTGGCTCATGATCGTTCCGATGATGATGAAGGTCGACTTCGGCTCCGTACGCCGGGTTGGCCAACGTCCGCGAGGACTGCTGGTCACTCTTTTCGTCAACTGGATCGTCAAACCGTTTTCCATGGCCTTCGTCTCATGGCTCTTCTTCCGGCACGTGTTTTCCGCCTGGCTCACGGTCGATGAAGCCTCCCAGTACATCGCCGGATGCATCATCCTGGCGGCCGCGCCGTGTACAGCGATGGTCTTTGTTTGGAGCTATCTGACGGAGGGCGATCCGGCGTATACGCTTGTCCAGGTTTCCGTGAATGATTTGATTATGCTGGTGCTGTTCGCGCCCATCGTTCGCTTCCTGGTGAGCGGAGCGTCCTCACTCGAAGTGCCTTTCCAGGTCCTGCTCTACTCGGTGATCGTTTTTATCGTCGTCCCACTGGTTGCCGGAGTCGCCTTGCGCTCGTGGTTTGTATCGCGGCGCGGCGTGCAGTGGTTCGAAAAGCAACTATTGCCGAAGTTCTCGCCAGTGAGCATGACCGCGCTGCTGGCGACCTTGATCCTGATCTTTGCGTTTCAGGCGAGTAACATCACCGGAAAGTTTACACATGTCCTGCTGATCTCCATCCCGATTCTGATTCAGGTGTATTTCAACTCGTCGCTGACATACGGGCTCATGCGGTTCTTCAAGGTGGAGTATGCGGTGGCGGCACCCGGAGCCCTGATCGGCGCAAGCAATTTCTTCGAACTCGCCGTGGCCACAGCGATCGCATTGTTCGGACCCGAATCCGGAGCGGCGCTGGCGACGGTGGTCGGTGTGCTCATTGAGGTACCCGTCATGCTGTCGGTCTGCGCCGTGTGCAACCGTACCCGCCACTGGTTTCCAGGTCCCGGCGCAGGCTTAACGAACGAGTCAGTTGCATGAAGTGCTGTGACTGCACACCGCCGGGCAGCCCGGATGTATGAAGCGGTGCCGCGTTGGCCGCACCTGACGGCGGAGCGATCGTGCTAGTGCACAGCCAACTCACTTCCTTGCCGTGCCAGAGCGCGGAGCTTCTCCGGCCCGACAGGCGGCTCCGGAGTCCACGGGATGACGGCGAATCTTTCAGCAAGATTGGAAGCCTCCCGCAAAAAGGGCTCTTCTCGATGCGCTCGTTCGCATAAGACCGGATCGGTAGTGCGCGCGGCGAGGAAGCTCTGATTTAACACCCAACCGAAAGACAGGATGCCGGCGCGTTCCATGTCCGACTGCAGGCGGGCAGCTTCGTGAACGGGTGTTGCCTCCGGCAGGGTGACGAGAACGATGCGGGTGAAGGCAGGGTCGCGCAGCCGCGGCAGCAGCCTTTTCACAGCTTCCGGCATATCACTGGTGGTTCGAAGCACCTCGCGATGATAAGACTCGGCCGCGTCGAGCAGCAGAAGCGTATGCCCAGTCGGAGCCGTATCCAACACAACGAAACCATCCGCGCCCTCGCTCACCACCTGTGCAAACGCCCGGAAGACCGCGACTTCTTCCGTGCAAGGGGACCGCAGATCCTCTTCGAGTAGGGCGCGTCCTTCGTCTGAAAGGCCCGAGCCGGCAGACAAGAGCACTTCCCGCGTGTAGCTTCGCGTTTCGGCAACCGGGTCGATGCGTGACACGGTTAAATTGTCAACCGCCTGGGCGCCGATGACATCGGCCACATGAGCCGCCGGATCTGTCGTGCTGAGATGAACACGATGGCCTCGGGCCGCAAGCTCCGCCGCAATCGAAGCTGCAACCGTCGTCTTGCCCACTCCGCCTTTCCCCATGGTCATCACGACGCCCTTGCCGGCACCACCACTCTCGATTTCGTCAATCAAGCTGGCAAGCGACGGGAGGTCCGGAGCCTTCGATGTGCGGTCTTCGTCACTGGTGGGCCTTTCCGGTCGCGATGGAGGACGATAGGCTTCCCGAAGGCCCTCTATGCCCATCGGCGAGCGAGCTAGCAATGGAAACTCCGTTCGCATGAGAGTGGACAACCCCATGGGCATCCCCGCCACCGCCAACTCGCCACGGCGTTCCAGCGCGACTGCGATCGAATCGGCGCGATCTGTTGCACGAAACACGCCATTGAGTAAGAGCACCTGGTTCCGCAATCCTACGGTGACAAGTTCCCCACGTGACCGTTCGGCCTCGCGCAGTGCAGCCACTTCTGGACGACTGACCAGGCAGAGAGTAGTGCGGCCCGGATCAGCCAAGACGCGCAAGCTCTCCTCATAAAGGTGCTTCTGTGCCGTCAACCCGGAGAGCGGCCCCAAACATGATGCGCCAGTTGTGTTCTGGTCCATAAAACCTGTCCACGCGGCGGGCAATCTCAGCAATCGCAACGTGTGCCCCGTGGGAGCCGTATCGAAGATGACATGATCGAACTGCGCCGTTGCCTGCGCATCGCCCAGCAGCTTGGTGAACTCATCAAACGCGGCAATTTCGACAGTGCATGCGCCGGACAACTGTTCTTCCATGCTTACGATGGCGGCGTCCGGAAGCAGACCTCGATACGGACTCACTACGCGTTCACGATAGGCTTTTGCCGCAGCCTCGGGATCGATGTTCAGGGCGAATAGTCCTTCGGCGCCTGGCACCGGTGTAGGTTCGCCGGAGAGGGCGACCCCAAGCACTTCATCCAGGTTTGATGCCGGATCGGTGCTAACGAGCAGTACTCTCTTTCCCTGATCCGCCAAAGAGACAGCGGAGGCGCAGGCCAGTGAAGTCTTGCCAACGCCGCCCTTGCCTGTGAAGAATAGAACTCGCGTAGCCCCCGCCAAAAACGATGCGGCTGGTTCCATTTCAGCAGCACCCCGAACCAGGCTCGCAGCAACCACCGCCGCTTGCGAGCACAGGCAACGCACTCTTCTTGCCGTTTGCGACCTCAAGCCCTGCCCAACGCGCAAGCTCCGCTCGCTCCGGGTATTTGCCCTTGCTGACGATCACACCGTTGACGACGATGAGCGGCAGGCATTTCGTCCCTTCCGTTGCCAAGGCAGCCTTTACCGCCAGGTTGGCGGTGAAAGCCTGCGGTTGCTGAGCCAGGTTGAATCGCTCGACCGCGATGCCCTGATTCGCCAACCAGTGAAAATCTTCCTGGAACTTCGGTAGTACGGGATCGACGGTTGGTCCGCAGACGCCGGTCGAGCAACACATCGCCGGATCAAAAACTTGAAGGGTGGTCATAGAGGTTGCCTCCTTTGGCTGATTCAATTATGATTGAAATACTGAAACACGGCAAGCCCACCGAATGGGAAGGATAGGAGAACGACCTTTGAAGCGAATTCTGGTGCTATGCACGGGCAACTCTGCCCGGAGTCAGATGGGGGAAGGTTTGTTTCGCGATGAGTTGGGCGAAATCTACCGAGTGGATAGCGCCGGGACGAAGCCGAGTTTCGTCCGTCCGGAAGCAATCGCCGCGATGCGTGAGATCGGCGTCGACATTTCCGGTCACCGGTCAAAGTCGGTCGATGAGTTCGCCGGCCAGCAGTTTGACTACGTGGTGACCGTGTGTGATAACGCCCGTGATGCATGTCCTGTGTTTCCGGGCGCCCTGAACCGAATTCACTGGAGCTTCGAAGATCCGGCGGCGGCACAGGGAACCGAGGAAGAACGGGTCGCTGAGTTCCGGCGGATTCGCAATCAGATTCACGAGCGCGTGCGGGCCTTCGCCCGAGCCCTCAACTCCGGGAATACGCCATAACCCACGTCATGCGGCCTAAGAAAAGAGTGCTCATCGTCTGCACTGGGAATTCCGCCCGCAGCCAAATCGCGGAAGGCTTACTACGCCACGAGGCCGGTGACGTTTTCGACGTGTATTCCGCAGGGACGGCTCCCGGTCAACTACGCACTGAGGCGATTGCGGTAATGCGAGAGTTTTCAGTCGATATCTCGAATCAGGTGGCCAAGCCACTCGATCAGTTCCTGGGCCAGCCCTTCGACTACATCATCACGGTGTGCGATAAAGCGCGGGAACAGTGCCCAACGTTCCCTGGCGAGTACGTTCGGCTCCATTGGCCATTTGAAGATCCGGCCACAATCGATGAGCGAAGCCCAGAGCAACGGCTTCAGGGTTTTCGAAACGTCCGCGACAAGATTCATGCTCGCATCATGTTCTTCCTCGGCGAAGGCGCATACTACCCCGAGTCTCAGCGCCGCCCGGCGGAAGCCGGGAGCACCACGCGTGAAGACTGAACTTCCGGTAGCCCGCCCGGTCGTGGCACCGAGGAATGGTTTCAGCATCCACCCGTAGACAAACAAGCGTTCTAGTTCTTCAGGCCTGGAATACCCCCAATTCAGCCACAACCCGACGGCAGCGGTGGGACCAGTGTGTGCCGAACCCGAACCTTCGCGCGGTTGGTTAGGCGGTGGGCACTCGAAAGCCCCGTGCGAGAAGCGCGGAAATGCCGACGCCGAGTGGCCGCGAGCAAGCGATGAGGCTCGATCTCACCGCCTCGCAACCGGGCACAATCTGGGCACAAGTGGTTTGGGGTGGGCACAAAAATGGGCACAGTCGCCTGTGCCCATTTTCGCTAATCTCTGTAAGTTGTTGATTTTCTGGAGCCACCCGCCGGGATCGAACCGGCGACCTGCTGATTACGAATCAGCCGCTCTACCAGCTGAGCTAGGGTGGCTCACTCACCCACTCTTCCCTTTATACCATCCCGCACCCAGCCCCCGCGACTACTTCACGTACCAACTTCGGAAACAGCCAGGAACGCGCCTCCGCCTTCGCCATGTCCCGCGCGGCAACAACCGCACGCCCCTCGAGATACCCCATCAACCCCCGCGTCGACTCATGCCCCACCTTGACCGGATGCAGCACCACGCGCAGTTCGCCCGCAAGCCGGCGAGAGGGCACCGCACGAGTTGGGCAAGCGCGCCCCGGCTTCGCGCCGAAGTCCGCCCCGACGCTGCAGTTGGGGGGACGCCACGCTCCCGATTCGCTTGGCTCCAGCAGACCCACAGCAAACGGCGGAGTCCCGTGCCGCCGTCTTCGCCGAACCGGCCACGGCGCGTTGTGCCCAAGACAATCCGATTCGCCGTCCGTTCCGCGCCTAGAGATGCAGAACAGGTGGAAGACTCGCCCGCTCGCAGCTACGAGGAGCGCGCCATGCAACCGGCTTTCGCCACGCTTCGCACCATCCTTGCCCTGGCCCCGGCGACAGTCAGCCTGACAGCACAGGACACGGACAAAGTCCTCCGCACCACCTGTGTCGCCCTCCAGCCCGGCAAGGCCACCAAGCATGAGTCCGCCACCCACGAAGGCAATGCTCTGGCCAAGAAGGCAGACCTCGGGACCGCTCGCATGGTCTGGCAGTCTGTCAGCGGCCCCTCCGTCTTTGCATCGGCCAGCGCTACCCGACCCAGGAAGGCCATGGCTGCGAGCATGCGGCCCACCGATTCCGCGCCGCCGCAGTTCAAGAATGAGGCGGCCGCCTACGCGACCATGATCCGTCGCATGCTGCAAGCCTCCCATACGGCGCACGTTCTCGACGCACCGGGCCGATCATCGGCTGCGCAGGGCACGCGGCGAGGACGCGTGGAAGCGCTTTCAGGCGAAGCGAGCCGAACTGGTGGAGCGTCCGGAAATCCACGTGTGGCGCTTCCGCCGGGACCTCAGCGACTTCCCCGGCACCCCACCCATAACCGAACGAAACAAGTATCCTCGGGCAACGAACGACCTGAGTCCCTTAGGTTGCAGCCCGTGGCTAAAGTCGCGTGGGCCGTTCTAGCCTCCACGATTCGCCCCCCACCGTCCCGGCCGCACAATCCACAATCCACCTCTTTTCAGGTGTATACTGTCGGAAATAAAGGTTCAGGCCGACTGGACCTGACGAACCTATGGCCGAGGGTGGAGACATCACAACCCTGCTCCGCCGGATGCGGCAGGGGGACTCGCTAGCCGAGTCGCATCTCATCTCGATGGTCTACCCCGAGTTGCGGATGATGGCGGCGCGGTACATGCGGCGCGAGCGCCAGGGTCACACGCTTCAGACCACCGCCTTGGTGAATGAGGCCTACATGAAGCTGGTGCGGCGGGATGAGGTGGATTGGAAAGACCGCTCGCAATTCTTCGCCACCGCCGCCACCATCATGCGCCGGATCCTGGTCGACCACGCCCGTAAGCATGTGGCCGGCAAACGCGGCGGAGGCTTCGACAAGCTTCCCCTGGACGAAGAGCATCTGGTGTTCGCTCCCGAACGCGCGTCGACCCTGATCCGCCTCGACGAAGCTTTGGTGCGGCTGCAAGAGGCGGACCCCCGTGTCGCGCGTGTCATCGAACTCCGCTTCTTCGGCGGTCTCAGCATCGAAGAGACCGCCACTGCACTGGGCACATCCGAACGTACCGTGCGGCGTGACTGGGCCTTCGGCCGCGCCTGGCTCCGCGACGATCTCGGATTCGGGGGAGACAGTGCCAACGAACTGGGGTAAGGTCAAAGAGATCTTTTCCGACGCGGTCGAGGTCCCGGACGCCGGCCGCGCCGCTTTTCTCGACCGCGCCTGTGCTGGCGATACCGAGTTGCGCTCGGCGGTGGAGCGGCTGTTGGCGCAGGTAAACGAAACGGGCACGGAGGAGTTGCTGCCTGCTGCATCGCACCAAAGCCTGACGCCCGGCAATGTGTTGAGCGGCCGCTTTCGGATCAAACGGCTCGCTGGGGAAGGCGGCATGGGCGAGGTCTACGAGGCCGAGGATTTGGAACTCGGCGGATCCGTCGCGCTCAAAACCTTGCGGCCCTCGCTCCTCGAGGATCCGCTCTTTCTCGGCCGCTTTCGGCGCGAGGTGCAACTGGCCCGGCAGGTAACCCATCACAATATCTGCCGCATCTTCGACGTCGGGCACGATCACGGCCGCGTCTACCTGACGATGGAATTCCTGGAGGGCGAGACGCTCGCCCAGCACCTGCGGCGCGTGGGAAAACTCGGCGTGGACGCAGCTTTGCCGATCGCACGTCAGATGATCGACGGCCTGGCAGCCTTGCACGGCCGGGGCATCGTGCATCGCGATTTCAAACCCGGCAATGTGATCCTGACCCAGGATTCCGGCGGCCTGCGGGCTGTAATCGGCGACTTCGGCCTGGCGCGCGCATTCTCGGGAGACGGCACGCGTACGGCGCTGAGCACCCAGGGCCACGTCATGGGCACGCCGGATTACATGTCACCGGAACAATTGCGCGGCGACGTGGCCACTCCGGCGTCGGATCTTTACGCGCTCGGCCTGGTGCTCTACGAGATGGTCGCCGGCCGTAAGGCCTACCCCGGTGGGCAGGCCCTCGAGAACGCCGTGCAGCGGGTGCTCGAGCCACCCACGCCGCCGCGCCAGTGGGCCCCGGAGTTGAGCCCTTCCTGGGAGGCGGCCATCCTGCGCTGCCTGGAGCGCGCACCGGAAGACCGGCCCCCCAGCGCCGCCGAGGTTGTCGGGCAACTCACCGGAACCACCCCAATACCGAAGACAAGGGCCGCTAAACAACGGCTGTGGCGTTGGGTTGCCGCAGCAGCAATTTTTTTTCTCCTGGCCGTGGCCGCTTTCGTGTGGCGTCCGCGCTTGACAGTGCAGCCGGGAACAGATCGGCAGCATGTCGTCGTGCTGCCCTTCCGGGTCCTTGGCGATGAACCCGAACTGCGGGTTTTTGCAGACGGCCTTATGGAAACGATCACCAGCCGCATGTCGCAATACGAAGGTCCGAACTCACAACTGTTGGTTGTGCCCGCCAGCGAGGTTCGCCAGCAAGGGGCCAAGAATGCAAGCGACTCGAAGACCAAGTTCGGCGCCTCCACTGCCGTGGAAGGGAGCCTCCAGGCGCAAGGAAATCGCATCCGGCTGCTGCTGACCCTCGTCGACATCAAGCAGATGCGCCAGGCTGGCACGGTGTTGGTGGAAGAGCAGCGCTCCAACGCCGTCAGCCTGCAGGACGCGGCCGTAATCAAGCTGGCCAACGCGCTCAATCTGAATGTGCAGCCGCGCCTGGCACGCGAGATGCAACAGGTGAATCCGATCGCACCGGGAGCTCACGAGTTTTACCTCCAGGCGCGCGGCTATCTGCAGCGGACCGACCAGCTTTCGAGCATCGACAGCGCCATCTCACTCGCCAAACGCGCCCTCGAGGCCGACTCCGGCTACGCACTCGCCCATTCCGCGCTTGGCTTGGCCTACTGGCACAAATACGAGCTGACGCGCGATCCCAAATTCGTCGAGCAGGCGATTTCGAGTGGTCGCAAGGGTGTGGAGCTGAACTCGGGGCTGCCGGAAACACATGTCAGCATCGGACGGATTCACCTCGGCACCGGCCGGAATCAGGAAGCGCTGACGGACTTCGAGAAGGCGCTTTCCATCGATGATCGCAACACGGAGGCCTATCAGGGACTGGCGACAGCCTACGCGAATTTGAAGCAGTATGAGAAGGCCGAGGCGACTTATCGCAAGGCGATCGCGCTACGGCCCGGCGATTGGAATGGTTACCGCCAACTGGGGCTTTACTACTACCAGCGCGGAGACTACGATCATGCAATCGAGCAGTATGAACGGGTGGTGAGCTTGGCGCCCGACAACGCCATGGGCTATGTGAATCTCGGAGTCCTGCATTTTCTGAAAGGGTCTTTCGAGAAGGCCCGCGCGAATTGGCAGCGCGCTCTCGAGCTGGATCCCGATCGCGTCAGCACGTTGCAGAATCTCGCCAAGCTGGAGGACGAAACGGGGAAGACTGGCAGGGCGATCGAACTATGGCAGCACGCGTTGAAGGTGAATCCACGGAGTTTCCGGATCTGGCAGTCGCTGGCCGCCGCCTATGAGCGCACGGGAGATCGAGAACGCAAACGTGAAGCTCTCAATGAAGCCATCCGATTGGTGGAGGCGGAGATTCTCGTCAATCCGAACCAGGCGGATCTCTATACCTATCTGGCCCACTACCGCGCCATGGCAGGCAGCGGCAGCTTTGAAGACCTTCTTCAGAAAGCCATCAAGCTAGCACCGAACAACCCGGACGTGCTGGTACGCGCTGCGGAGACGTATGCGATGACTGGACAGGAGCAGCGCGCGCTCGACTACATCCGGTCCGCGATGGCCAATGGCTATTCAGCGGATGCCCTGAAACAAAGCCGGACATTGCGGGCCTTGATCCCGTTGGCGGCACAACCCAGAAAGGAATAACCCATGCCCGTGAAAATCGTTATCGCCAAAGCCAGTGGTGCGGGAGTCGAACGTTGCGTCCTCTCCCCCTCACCCGTGGAAATCGTCGCCTCTCGCGACGCCGACCCCGATGGCAAGGTCCGGATAGAAATCTCCGCGTCAGCCGACCTCACCTCGCCGGTTCAATTCCGCCTACCTGCGGAGTCGAAAAAATTGTTCGAGAGACCGACCAAGGCTGAACCATTTACGCTCAGCCCTGGAGGAGCGCCTTTCACATTGATTGTGAAGAGTAGCCTGGGCATCGTCAGACGTCCCGCGGTTGGCCCCCAATCGCAGCCCTTCTCCTCGGTCGACAGCCGCTTTGCGGCCAAGGGGGGGATTGACGTAATTAGCCCGCAACGGGCGGACCATAACAACCACAACGATCTTCACTTCGAGTGCTGACGGAGAAGGCCCCTTATGCTCACTTATCGAGTCCTGAGCGTCGCGCTGGTCCTGAGCGTCGCGCTAGCCCACGCTCAGGATCGGTTGGATGTTCGCGGAACGGGCACCGCCTCCTGGTACGCCCTGGTCACTGGCTTTAGCGGCGGCAAGTGTGAATCCAGGTTGATTCACGGACCCGACAAGAAGAACCTCGAAAACACGCTCCCGCTCAACTTCACCAAGGCGCCGCCGGGATCACTGTGTGACGATCAGGTCGTTCTGTTCACCGAAGATCAGGGAATCTCCGTCATCGAGTCGCCGAACTTCACCAAGGGCGTGGACACGGTCCCCATCAGCCCCGGCCCGCTGCGTGAAGTCAAAGTGAAGCTTTGGCCCCTTGCATGTTACGGCCAAGGCGACCCATGCCAAGCGAGTGAGAACATCGTCAAAACCGACGCTGTCCTCGATTTCCGCTTCGCCAAGTGGACCTTGAAGCTCTCCATGACCGGAATCGATCTTCAAGCTGAAGGAGCGGCTTCGGACTTTCCCCGCACTCTCCAGGAACTGAGACGCGCGGCGGATGCCATCGGCGACTTCTCCAGTTCCGGCCTTGCCAGGCGTATCCAGGAAATCACGCGGAACCAGTCCGCCACCGGCCGTAGGAAAGACCCGGAAGAGCAGTTCGACTGCGGCGCCATGGCCGCCGAACTGGCCAGGAGCCCGGGCTTTTTCCAGAAGGGCGCGGTCAATGTGTACTACGTTCCGGCAAAACGATCCGTTGCCACGTTCTGCGAGTTGGACCCGCGGTCTTTCATCGTGATTCCGGTTGGCGCTCCGGTAGACACGCTGGCGCATGAACTCGGACACGCACTCGGACTGGAGCATCCCGAAGAGTCGAACGCTGGCTTGCGAAACCTCATGGTTCCCGGAGATTCTCTGAATCGATGCAGCTTCAACCTTGGGCAGATTCATGAAATTCACACGGTGAAGAAGGCCTTCGCCACAACCACAGGGCGTTCGCCACGGCAATGCACCGGAAAGTGCAAAGAAGAGCTACTCAAGGATAGACAGGAGTGTCCGCAGCTCTCCTATCGCCTTGTCCTCGATTGGATCCGTTGCCTGCACTGCCTGGAAGAAAAGCCGCCCAAGGTCAGCGGAACCTCCCCGCTCGAGATCATCGATGTGATCGGGATGGCGCTAGCCGGCCTGCTTCGCGTCGAAGACCGGATGGGCATCGATGCCTTAGTGAAAAGCACAGCCAAGAACGTCGAGAAAGGAGGCGCGTCACTGCCGGACAATTTCCGTACGGTCTACGAGAATTTCCTCATCGAGCAGACTCGGATGCGAGCGGCAGTAGCCCTCGGTGCGCGGACTGAACCGGAACAGGAACGGAAGCGCGCCATCGAAGCCCTCGATTCCGCGGTGAACTTCTTGGAGGGCACGAAAGCTACTCGATCGGACTCGTTCACGGCAGCCAAAGAGTGGAGGAGAATCTTGAAGGAACTCGACTGCCAGAAGACGGCCGGGGCAACCTGCCAAGCAACTCCTTAGCTACCGGCCACGTTGCGGGCGGGCTCAGCCGGATGCCCCTGGCAAGTAGCGCAGAATCTCCACAGCGGCGGACCGGCTGCGGAATCTCACGGGTTTCGGCGCAGGCGCCTCTAGCGCCCCCCGAATCAGGCCCCGCGTGAGTTGCCGCAGGGCGATGATCTGGTTCGACGGCAGGCCCGCGATACTGCGATCATCCGCCGGATTCAGCCCGTAGGTGACCGATAGCGTCCTGATCCCCAGCGCGGCCAGCTCGCGCACAGTCATGCGGTTGCACTTGGTGATCACCAAATCACAAGCTCGCATCACGCGTTCGATACGCCACTCCGCCTCGAGCACGGTCGTATTGGGGCGGTGGCGCGTGGCCCGGCGAATCAAATCCGCGTCGACACCGGCGAGCCAGATCAGATGATGCCGCGGGTCGAGCGCCGCGAGAACACGATCCACCAGCGGAGCGCGCGCTTCGGTCCAGCTTCCGGGCATGACGCCGATCGTCGGCCCGGCGCTGGGGGACGCGCCCGCCTTCGCGGCCGGCTCCATCGAACGCATCACCGGACCGAGGTACGTCGTGCGGCCCTTGGCGGAAGGCGGCTCCGGGTGCAGTCCCTTCCGGTCTAGGAAAAGGATGCGCTCCGCGAACCATTGGCATTCCATCCAGAAGCTGCCGCCCTCGCTGAAGAAATCGGTCAGCAGGATCGCAGGCACGCCGAAAATCCCTGCGGCGGGTAGCGCGGCGTACTCCTCATGCGCCACCACCAGTTGCGGCCGTAACGCGCCGATCAGGCGTCCTGCTTGAACGATGGTTGCCGCCGTGCTGTTGTCGTCCGGCATGTCGAGATCGATCAGGTTTTGTCCGTTGGCGGTGAGCGTGGCCGCGCCAGTGCCGTAGGAAACGAAGTGGATCTGCACTTCTGGCCGGAGCGCGTGGATCTGGCGCGCGATCTCGAGATCCGGAATCGCGTGTCCCCGCCCGCGTCCGCGCGTGAAAAAGAGGACCGACGGACGATGAGGATCGAAGTGAGGAAAAGCCACGCCGCTCGAGTGTATCAGGCCGCTGCCAGCCGCGGGACCGCGCAGCCAGCAGTAGCGGCGATCGCCTGCAACGCCTCGCTCCAGGAATCGCGCATCGAGCGGATGCGTTCGGCCGTCTGGTGGATCTCCTCGAGCGGAACGGCGAGCAGGGCCGTGCGGAAGTTCACTCCGTAATAGGGCCTTGGCTCGCCGAGCAAGTGAAAGCCGAAGATGCGTGTGTAGAACCGCGCGTGTTCCTCGCGAGGACAAGCGACAACCCACGGGGCGCCGTGATAATCGGCGAGGGCAACGAGGTTCGCCACCAGCCGGTAGAGCACGTCGCGCCGCGCTTCGGGCAGGAAGCACAAGCGGCTGGCTTCGACGAAACCGCACGCGGCGATCCGTTGGAAGGCGGGGTGGTCGCCGAAGACCGTGGCGGATGGCGCCTCATGCCAACCCAGTTCCGGCCGGACAACGCTGATACGCACGCTGCCGGTGGTGTCCTCGCCGCGGAGAAGGAAGCTGAACTGATTCGGCAACTCGTCATAGGCGTCGTGAAATCGCCGGTCGGCGCGCGTGGCGATCGCTCCTTTCGCGTGGTAGCAAAGATAGCGGAGACGAAACACCTCGTCCATCTCTTCCGGGGTTCGTGCTTGTTGGCAAATCCAGCTCATGACGGCCTCCTGTCCCATTAGGCGCGGTGGGACGAAGAAAGCGGCCACCCTTGCGAGAAAAGTTCAAGGGGCCTGGAAAAGCTGGGCTGGATAAGCTGGGCTGGCTCGAACTGATCGATCACCAACCTTCGGCAAACGTCGACACGCGCCACCCCGAGCCTACTTGATGTACTCTTCGAGCTTCGGAAACAGGAACGCCCGCACCTCCGCCTTCCCCATGTCGTCGCGCGTCAACAACCGCACCCCCGAATCGATCAGCGGCTCCACCTTCTCCCCTGCCAGATGCCGCACCAGCGCCCGCGCCGACTCGTACCCCATCTTGAACGGATCCTGCACCACGATCGAATCAATCCAGCCTTCCTCGCAATCGCGCACCAGGTGATCCGACGCGTCGAACGCCACCATAGTCACCTTACGCGCGTTGCGTCCCTTCAGCGCCTGCACCGCGCCCGCCGAGCTCGACTCGTTGTCCGCGAACACGCCCGCCAAGTCCGGATGCGCCGTCAAAATGTTCTCGGTCTCGGCCATCGACTTCGCGCGATCCGCCATGCCGAAGCGCACGCCCAACAACTCCACGCTCGGGAACTTCTTCTTCATCTCGTCTTCGAACCCGGACTCGCGCTCCATCGTCGACGCGCTCCCGGGCATGAATCCGATTACCGCCACCTTGCCCTTGCCTCCGATCTTCTCGCCCAACCGCCGCGCCGCCATCCGGCCGCCTTCCTCGTTGTTCGTCGCCACATAGGAGATCCGCTTCTCCGTATCGATCGCCGAATCGAAGATCGAAACCGGAACACCCTCGCGACCCGCGCGCTCCACGATCGAGACGAGCGCCTTGCGGTCCACCGGCGCGAGCACGATGCCCGCCAGCTTCCGGTTCACCATTGACTCCACGATCTCGATCTGGCGGCTCGAGTCGATCTCGAGCGTCGGCGCGTTCCATTCCACCGCGAAGCCCCCCTCGCGCGCCGCCTTCACCGCTCCGGCGTGAACCGTTTTCCAGAAGATATGATTCGCCCCCTTGGGGACCACGCCGATCGTCTTTTCCTTGGCTTGCCGCTGGCAGGAAACGGTGAGCGCGACGAGCGCGGCCGCAACGAGGACGCCGATTTTTCGCATGCTAGCCTCTAAGTTTATATGGCCTTTCGACGAGCCGGCTCGATCAGCGCGCTGCCCCCCGGGAGCATGCTCGAGCTCGAAGATGGCGATCGCCGCATCGCGATCTGTAACGTGGATGGAACGTTGCACGCTATCGATGGCGTGTGCCCGCATCGGGGCGGTCCGCTGGCGCAAGGCGCGCTGCACGGAAAGATGGTGGTGTGCCCGTGGCATGCCTGGGAGTTCGATTGCATGACTGGCGAGTGCGACATGAACGCCGCGCTCGTGCAGAAGAAGTACACGGTGCGCGTGGAAGGCGGCGACATTCTCGTCGATCTCTGAGTGCCTGAACTGCCGGAAGCCGAAACGATCGTCCGCTCGCTGCGGCCTCATTTGGAAGGGCGCACCATCGAGTCGGCCGAATTCCTCGCGCGGAGGGTCTCGCGCAACAGCGCCGAAGACTTCGAAGGCAGAACGATTCGCACCGTGCGCCGCTATGGCAAGCAAGTGCTCTTCGAGTTCGATCGTGGCTTTGCGCGCGTCAAGCTCGGCATGACGGGAGCCCTGCTCGCCGGCGCATCACCCGGACCCTACACGCGCGCCATCTTTCGCTTCGGAGCATCCACGCTCTTGTTCGACGATATCCGCCAGTTCGGTTCCATCGAGTTGCTCGAAACCGCGCCCGCGGATCTCGGTCCGGACCCGCTCGAAATCGACGCCGCCATCTTCGCCGAGCGGCTGCGCGAGCGCGCTACCGAGGCCAAGCGTGCGCTGCTCGATCAGAGCTTGGTCCGGGGTCTCGGCAACATTTATACGGATGAGGCCTTGTTCCGCGCCGGGATTCATCCGAAGAGCCGCACGCGCCGGCTGCAGCGCGTTCGAGCCGAGCACCTTCACGCCGAGATCGTCGCGCTGCTCGAACTCGCCATCGCGCATCGCGGCTCCTCGATATCGGACTACGTGGATGCCGCGGGCGAACGCGGCGGCTTTCAACTGCTGCATCGGGTGTACGGGAAAGAGGGCGCGCCGTGCCCGCGCTGTGGCGCTCCGATCCGGCGCATCGTGGTGGCGCAACGGGGCACGCACTTTTGCGCAGTTTGCCAGAAGCGGTAGCATTTGCTTGTGGCCACCGTCTACATTCCCACGCCCCTGCGCGAGCTCACCGCCGGCCAGACGCATTTGCAGGCGAGCGGGTCCACCGTGCGCCAGATCATCGACGATCTCGAGGCTCGCTTTCCGGGGCTGCGGGAACGCTTGGTAGAAGGCGGCCGACTGCGGACGAGCGTGAGCGTGGCGGTGGATGGCGAAGTCGGTCCGCTCGGGTTGCTCGAGCGGGTGCCGGAGAATGGCGAGGTCCACTTCGTGACGGCGATTGCGGGAGGGTGAGCCTGGGGTACGCACTCACCTTTCGCTGCATCGAAGCACAATTGATCGCGGTCCTGGTGGCCCGATGGATGGCGCTCGCACTCGCTCGCTTGCGAGTGCTTCTCTTGTTTGCGTTCGTCTTCGCAGTCTTGCCCTGGTTGCTCATTCCGATCGTTCCCTTGGTGTGGGAAGGCGCTGCGGCATTTCTGCGCTGGCTCCGGAGCGCAACCCGCGAGACTGAAGCAGCAAGCTTCCGCCTCGAACTCGCCGAGCACCCACGCCTGGCCGAACTCTGGCGAAAAGCGTCGATGGACTTCAAGCTCGGCGCCGTGCCGCGCTCGATCCGCCTTGGCATCTACCCGCAGCATTCTTTTCGCCGGGGAGAGGTTACGCTGTCGCTCGTGTGCCTCGGACTCTGGACCGTTCCTGACCTCGCCTGCCACATTGCTCAGACCGCGCGGCGGAGACGGTTCTCACGCATCTTCCGCGACGCACACCAGGTCTTGTTCCTCGGGCCGCTCTACGAAGAAACTCCGCTTGCGCGTTTGGTGGATCGTCTACGGGAATCCTATTGGAGGCTCCGCACCAAATGGGAGAGGCTGGCGAACATGGAGGCAGACGTCCGAGTCGCGCGCAAATACGGTGCACGAGCGGTGGAGCATTGGATTTCGGCTGCGGCCCTTGTCGATCATGGCGGCGTCGAGTGCGTCGTCGATCGCTCTTTTCAGTCTGCTTCGCACGGTCTCGTCATTCCCATCGCGAACTCGTCGCGCGAATGGTGCCAGCAGTCGCTGCCGAGTTGGAATGCGATCGTCGAGTCGTCGATTGAGAACCCCTGGCCCGAACAATTCGGTCCTCCGCTCCGCATTCTCACGCTGCGGCAGATGCCAGATCCCGCGCCGTGGCTCGACACCGAGATGGCTCTTGACCTGCTGGACAACATCGGCGATCTCGAAGAGGCCGTGCTGCGCCAAGAAGCGGGAATCCCTGCGGAGCAGCGTCTGGTGCGTGCACAAGCGGACGCGGTGGTGCCGGACACGATCCCCGCGGACATGCGAGCCGGCGTAGAGCGCAACTCCGAGATCCTCGCAGGAAAGTCGTTGAGCGATCTGCCCCAACTCGTATCGAACGCGAAGGCGCTCGCTCCTTGGTACCGCGAAAAACCCGGCGACCTCTACTCGCTGGAACAACGTCAGGCGCGCATGGAACCGCTGCTGGCCGGCTTCCTCGCCACCGAACTCGAGAAGCAGGGATGGTCGCCGCGGTTTTCGGTTCAGCAGGGGTTTGTCATGGAGCGCAACGGGCAACTCCTGAATCCAGCGGAGGTCGTGGCCAAGCTCGCGTCGGGAGAATTGAAGGAAAGCGAGTTCTCCGCTTGGATCTAGAAGTGCTCACCAAATGGGGGGAAACTGCGAGGCGCGGATCTTGCCATCCCGGCTGACCAAGGGAACTCCAAGAGCAGCGGCAGTGGCGCACACGATTCGATCGGGTAGGTCAGGCACATGGTCGCGGCTCACGAACTCCAAAGTTTCCGCCACTACTCGATCTAGCGGAGCCAAGCGGCATGGAAGAAACGGACTGTCGAGTGCCTGCAACAATCGCGAACGCGCCGCAACTGGCAGGCGTCCCTTTTCGATCAGGTAGTGAGTTCCACCAAGCAAATCGATGGAACATGAATCGGATCGCCAGTTGCCGTTGCATCATCGAGCGCCATCGCCGCCGTGACGGAAAGTCTCGAGTCCCCGGCGAGATACCGGACAATAGCATGCGTGTCCACGCAAAGCGCGGCCATCAGATGTCTGTCCTCGGAAAGTCCTTCCACATCTCGCAGCGAGCTTCGTCGATTTCTTCGGCGGACAGTGAGATTCCAAGGTCTGCCCAGAGCCCCTTGATGCTTTCAAACGGCCTCTTCGTGGTGTTTTCTTTGCACAAGCGAGTCGCGTGCGCAAGAAGTTCCTCTTGCTTGTCAAGAGGCAGCAGGCGGACCGCTTCGAGAATAGCTTGTTCGACAGACACTCCGTTTCCATTATCGCCGGGCGGGCGGCCCCCCAAAAACCACGAGGACCGCCCATTCTGTTTCCGAAACACTAAGGTACTGGAATGTTCGGGACCGTCGGAACGTTAATCCCGCCGTGCCCCTGCAACAATCCCTGATGCGCCGGCGCCAGGAACGGGAACCGGTCGAGGTAGTTCTTGTCGTTCACTTCCACGCCCTTGCCAGACCCGCCGCCGGGTTCCCAGCCACGATCAAGCTGATCAGTACGCTGTTCAGTCGCCGGGCTTCTCGCGGTACCGAGGCACGAGGGCCTTCGCGTTCGAGGCGAGTTGCGGCTGATCGCCATAACGGTCCGGCCAAAATAAACACAGGTCACCGGGAACAAACGGAGGCCCGCCAGTCATCCAACCCTTTTGGAGGGACCTCACGGAGGTTTCCTGAAATGAGGCCGGCCCGAAAGTGTCTCTCGACAGCGGAAACGAGATGTCCTGTGACCAGGTTGATGGATACCTGGAGGACTACTTTAGCGAGGACTTTCCGGCGGAACTCCACGACCGGCTGGACCTCCACACCCGAACCTGCTCGTCCTGCAGGCAGAAGGTGGCCGAGGTCGAAAGCCTCAAGCGAGCACTCCGCCGCGCTAGCAGAAATCAGGATGTGCCGTCTGGCTTGGCGGCTCGCATCCGCGCTATTTTGCCGATCGCCTCCGGCGCCTCCGATGATCCCACGGCAGACGATCTCCTCATCGGGGATCTCCTGCGAAAGACGGTTCGCTCTCAACCCGTACCCGCTGGTCTCGAAGAAGCGATCAAGGGGCGGCTTGATCCAAAGGCGCCATCGAAACAGCCAAGAGTGTTTTGGGCCATGGCGGGAGCCGCCGTTGCCACTGTGCTACTGGGCCTTGTTACCTACGCTCGGCTGTCTCCGCCGGCCCCGCCGCAGATGCTCGTGTTGAAGCGCTACTCGGTTGCTTCTGTCTACCGAGACTTGGCCGAAGAACCTGTTTTGGACACCGGCACAATTGCCATGCTGAGTCACCCATCCAACCAAGCCGTCTCTTTGGCGGCGCTGGCGCTGTTGCGCGAGGGCAGGGACCTGGCAGCGGCTGATCTGGCAGGGCTGATTCTCCGCCGAACGCCAGACGACCTCGGAGCGCTCGAAATCATGGCCATTGCGTACTTCAAACGGCAAGATTGGAAGCGCGCCTACTCGTTCTCCGTTCAGGCTCACGTGTTTCGACCAGAAGGCCGACTCCCCGTACAATGCTGGATCACTTTGCAGTTCGCACTCCTGGCGAGCGAGCCGGCTCGGGCTATCGGTGAGTGCGGGCACTTGGATGAGGCGCCCAAATACAACAAGCGTACCCGTGCCATTCTCAGAGAACTTCGGCGGCGGAACTCCCAGCCGCCTCGCACGGTGGCGGAGTAGCGCAATCCCTCGGGTTGAGCGGACGCGGACAGGCTAACCGGGGACGGACTGAGAATCGGATGGGCGCCCGGCCACGGCGGTCCGGGCCTCGAACTTCACCCGCTCATTCTCGAAATCGGGTAGCGTCCCGAGGCCGAACGACACCGTGTTGGCAAACTGCGCAAGGCCGGTCATGATCACGGCCTCCAGAATGTGCTGATCGCTGAAGCCAAAGGTCCGTAGCCCGTCGATGTCGGCCGGTTCAATGCTAGACGCGTCGTGATTCAGCTTCAGCACGAAGTTCAACAGAGCTTTGTCGCCGAAGGGGATTCGTGTGGCAGTATGATCGATGGCTACCTGTTCAGGCTCCGGCCCCTCGATCTTCAGCATCCGGACGATTTCACAGTGTGCGGTCACGCAGTAGGTGCTCAGGTTGCGGGCCGATACAGCGAGAAAGATGTACTCCTTCTGACGGCGTGAGAGCGCGCCTTCTTTGATCATCGCCGTCCCGATCAGCCCTACCTCGGCGTCGATGAGATCTTTGCGGCTAGTCTGCGCCCGGAAGAAGTTGGGAATGAACCCGAAGGCCTGCTTGATAGCGGCGAACGTCGGGTATTCTTGCTCGGTCAGTTGTTCGGCTTGAATGTAGCTCACTGGTGGGGATCTCCGTTCTTGCGAATCTTCGCCATGATGTCGCCGGTGGCCGCTTTCCATTCGCCCAACGGAAGATCGAATGACTCCGAGTCCGTCACAATGGTGATGGTCTTTTGGGTCGTGTCGTAGACCACCGAGCAGGCCTTGCATTCGGCCAGGTGTGCTTCCAGATGGGAGCGCAGTTCCGGGCTCACATCGTCTTCGAGCAGGTTGCCCAGTTCATCGATGAAATCGTTGCATCTGATCTTCACGCCGGCTGCGCCTCTGCGGTAAAGTGCGGTGTCAGCGCCTCGCGCAACATCAGCCGGCCGCGCAACAGGCGTGCTTTCAACGCGGGCACTCCCAACCCGAGCGCCGCCGCGGCGTCTTCTGTGGAGATCTGCTGGATGTCACGCATTGTCAGAACCACGCGATACTTGACGGGCAACCCCATGATGCAGCGTTCCACTAGAGCGCGGCGCTCCGCTTTCGAATAGCTCTGCTCGGGATCGTCGCTCCATGCTCGCACTTGGCGGGGCCGAAATTCCCCTGCCTCGCTCTCGTCGTCCAGACTGTCGAGCGGCTTGCGATCCCGCAGTTTCTGCATGCCCGTGTTCGTGGCGATAGTCATGAGCCAAGTGCCGAACTTCGCCTTGCGCTCGAAGTGCGAAAGGCTCTGAAACGCCTTCAAAAAAGTATCCTGCATCGCATCCTTTGCCTCGTCGCTGTTGCCGAGCAGCCCCGCCAACGTTCTGTAGACCCGCCGGCTGTGGCGCTCCACCAGAACAGCGAAAGCCTCCGTGTCTCCCCGCGTCACCCGATCTACCCACTCCCGGTCAGGGTCGTCGACAGGTGGTTCTTCAATGGGGAGACGGGCCAGGGCGGCCTCAGGATGCGAAATATTTTCAAGTGGGGCGGGCCGTGGAAGACGCCCGGTGGTTGCAAAATCCGGCACGGCGCCGCTTCCCGATGCGACCGTATTCAGGAACCGGCAGATGCCTGCCGTTACCACGGCCTCGACGATCTGGGCGTCTGTGACCCCCCCATGGCGTAACCGATCGATGTCGCCCCGCGACACCGAGCCAGGTTCCCTCATCAGTTTCCGGGCCAGGTAGGTGAGCGCGGCGTCTGCGCCGGCCGGGTCGTGGCCTTCTACCAACGCAAGTGTTTCGGCTTCGGAGGCGCCCAGAAGCTTCAGCATCTGCCCATGGAGCGCCACACCGTAGAGGGCCATGTTGGTGGCTGCCGCGGCCAACAACAGCCGCTCCTTTTGAATGCGTGTCAGGGCATCCTCTGATCCAAGTAGGACCGTCAGCAGATCCGCCTCTTTTTCAACGACTTCCGGAGTGCTTCCTTGAGCCAGGAAGACCCGCGGAATGAATCCGAACAGTTCCCGAAGCAGGCCTGCCGGATGAGCAGCAGGTGGAACTTCAGGAAAGTACGGCATGGCCGATCATTATACGCTCCCTCGACAGTCTCGAAATATTTTGCATCTTTTCGCCGATGGCTCCGTCTTCAACGGCAGAAGCGCTTCGCTCGCCAACGTGCGGACCTCGCCTCAACGGGTTGCGCTTCCGGTTAGAAGCCCGCCGTGGCCGGTTTTATTCCCGCGGCGCCGGTTGTTGCCCTCCTTGGGCAACGATTTTTTGCATCTTTTTTTTTGCGCATCGTGCGTGGCGGAAGCCCGTCCACCATGGCATGATGAGCTTCACACCACACCCTGACCAAAGCGCGGATTTCGAGCGGGAAGCACTCCCCCACATGAGCGACTTGTACCGGACCGCGGTCCGCCTGTTGTGCGATGGGCCGAAGGCCTCTGATGCCGTGCAGGAAACATACCTGCTTGCTTGGAAGTCGTTCCATCGCTACCAGCGGGGAACCAACTGTAAGGCGTGGCTGTTCCAGATTCTGTTCAACGTTGTCCGGCACGAACGCCGCTCCTGGTTCAAGTGGGTCACCGGCAGGGAGCAGGACGTTGCTGCAGCGGCGACAGTGGCCGCCGAGGCTCCTCTTTCGGCGGAAGTCTCCGATGAGGACATCCTGAGGGCGCTGGACCGGCTACCCAGCCAGTTTCGCTCCGTGCTCCTGCTTGTCGATGTGCAAGAGTTTTCCTATAAGGAAGCCAGTGGGATCCTCGGTGTTCCCATAGGCACGGTGATGTCGAGGCTCAGCCGGGGCCGGACCGAGTTGCGGGCGCTTCTTAGAGACACAGCGGTAGCTTACGGGATCCTGCGCCACTCCGATGGTTCGGCCGCCGACGCAGCCGCGTAGTTTCAGGGTTTCGGTATGGCTTACGGTAGCATTCGACACGAAACGCGCGGCAGGCCGTGCCTCGTTCTCATCCAGGTCACTCCAGCGGCCTCTCCAGTCGCAAAACGCGAATTCTGCATTCGTCCGAGTCCGCGGCCTTTTCTCAGGTCCCAAGCGCACGGCGCCGCCCTATGGGGGACGCCAGTCCGAGCAGTGAGAGGCAAAGATGGTCCTTGCGTATCTCGCGCCGCGCTACGCCGATCTTCTCAAGCGGAAGCACGCGTCCAGATCGGGGAACGGGCGGCCCCCGAACTCACGAGGACCGCCCATCCTGTTTCCGAAACACTACGGCACAGGAATGTTCGGGACCGTCGGAACGTTGATCCCGCCGTGCCCCTGCAACAATCCCTGATGCGCCGGCGCCAGGAACGGGAACCGGTCGAGGTAGTTCTTGTCGTTCACTTCCACGCCCTTCGCCAAACCCGCCGCTGGGTTCCCTGCCACGATCAGGCTGATCAGCACGCTGTTCACGTTCACCTGATTGCGATTCGGAGCCGTTCCGCCGCCGAGCCTGCGCCCGTTGGGGAAGCTCGAATCGATGGCAGCGTCGAGCGTGATCACGTCGCCTGTGGAGCCGTCCGCCACCGGGATCGGCCGTCCGAGATTGATCGCCGCGATGATGTCGGTCCGCGGTCCCTTGAGCGCGGTTACGCTCGCAGCAGGCACGCCGAGCGCCTTGTAGATTCCCAGCGCATCCGCATCGCGCACCAGCACCGGATACAGGATATCGGCGCCGAAGTTCGAGACATCCCGCAGCGGACTGCTGTGCAGATAGAGCGTCTGCCGTTGGGTACCGATGAGCCCCGCGTTGAACAGCGGCAGCGCATTGCGTCCCACCTGCACCCAATCGCCAGATCCACGCAAGCCAGTGATGATGTTGCCCGGATCCACCGTTTGCGTCCGCTGGCGGCTGATGCTGGACCACACGCGCAGCAGGCTATCTGTGGACGTGCCCTGCAGAACGCCGTTGTGCGGAATCCGGTTGGGGAACACATCGGCGATCGGAACTTCGATCGCGATCGAGAACAGATTGAATCCAGTGAAGACGTCCTTCGCCGGATCGCGGCGTGCCCCAGGAATTCCGCCGAGGTCGCCTCTGGCCAGGTTCACCAGGTCGAAGATGCCCTTCTCGTCGAGCTGATACGGATCGTCGAACTGGCCGGCGATGATGCGGCCGCCGTTCGAAAGATTCTGGATGTAGCGATCGACGAAAGGTTGATCGTAGAGGCCATTTTCGCGGCTCGAGGGATCGCCCGAGTCGTAGCCCTTGAACGCTCCCAGTCCGTAGATCAACCGGTCGGTCTGCGGACCATGATTGTTGGGCAGCACGGGAAGATTGCGGCCGAGCACTACGCCGTTTTCGTCGTCATCGTCATCTTCGCGGCGTCCGCGGCGATCATCGAACTCCGAGATGCGCGTCACCTTCATCGTCTCGGTTCCGCCGGTGAGCTGCCACAGCAGTTCGTTCCCGCCACCGAGCGGATCGTTCGGGCTCGGAGCCGCTTCCGGCTTCAGCGTGTTGGTGAATTCCACCCGGTACACCACGCGGTCACGCAGACTGGTGCCCTTGCCAATGTGGAATTCATAGCGATAGCCGTTGCACGCGCGCAGGCCTTGGTTGCCTTGGCCCGGCTCGTGCAGCGGGTTGAAATTCATGATCAGGTAGAGCTTGTCATGCGAGCCCGGCTTCACCCATGCATAGGTGTCTGTATTGTCGGCGCACGGCTCATTGAGCACGGCGAGTGCTTCGCGGTGGCTCGATGCCAGCGCGGTGCTGATGGAAGTGGCGAGCACGGCGGCCGCCACCAGCGTGGATTTTCGGTTCATGGAACCCCTTTTTCTACGGGAAACTTTCGAGCGCGGGTGAGCCAAGCTGCCGGAGGACAGAGTTCGTGGGTGAGCTCATACCCGCGTTCGATACTCCTCGCTACGCGGTCCACGCGGATTTGGATTGTGCGATGAACGCGGTTTTCAGACAGCGGCGCTTGGAGAGTAAGTCGGCGTACGTTCGGTCCAGCGGACAGCCGCACCCGAAGACCTTCCCGGACCCAATCCCGGGATCTCTGACACAATAGAAGACTTCGGGATGTGAGAAGGAGGATTCGCCCGTGCTGTGGTTCTACGCAGAAGGGGAAGTCCAAAAAGGTCCGGTGTCAGACGAAGCTTTCGCTGACCTGGTTCGATCCGGCGTTGTCCGGGACTCTACTCTGATCTGGCGTGAGGATCTGCCGAATTGGACGCCCTACTCGTCGGTCAAAGTTCCGGTTGCGGCGCCTCCGGTTCCGCCGGCGCCGTCGTTTGCTCCGGTCGCTGCCGCAGCCGCAGCCGCGCCAGTGCAGTTTTGCACCAACTGTGGACGCCAGTTTCTTTCGAGCGAACTGGTTGCCATCTACGGCCGGCCGGTCTGCGCGCAGTGCAAACCGCAGGTGCTGCAGCAGGTCCGCGAAGGCGCCACGCCAATGGATGCGCGTGTGTACGCAGGATTCTGGGCGCGGTTTGCGGCGATCCTCATCGACGGCATCATTCTGACCATCGTCACCGGCGGACTGACCATGGTCGTTTTCGCCGCGGGCATGGGCGGCGACCCATCCTCTCCCGCGTGGATCGGCGCTTTTGCCTTGCTGCAACTGGTCGACGTCGCGATCGGCGTCGGCTATGTGGCTTGGTTTCTCGTCAACAAAGGCGCTACTCCGGGAAAAATGGCGCTGGGGTTGCGCGTGATTCGCGCCAATGGCGGACCGATTACCTACGGGCTGGGCGTGGGGCGCTACTTTGCATCGATGGTCAGCGGTATGATTCTCGGGCTCGGATACCTGATGGCGATCTGGGATCCGGAAAAGCGCACCCTGCATGACCGGATCTGCGATACTCGCGTGATCAAAGGCTAGCCTGAGAGGATTCGCCGCGTGGCCACTCACCTCCTGTGCGCCAACTGCTACACCATCATCGAGCCGGAGCAGTGGAATGACCCGGCCGGAACCTCGTGCCGCCGCTGCGGCGAACGCGTGGATGCACGCGTTTTCGCGGTTATGTTTCAAACGGCGCAGGTCTCTTCTCCCGATCGCATCGGCGCCGAGGGCGAGGCTTCGTGCTTCTATCACGCCGACAATCGCGCCGCGGTCGCGTGCGACTCTTGCGGACGATTCCTGTGCTCGCTGTGCGACTTGGCGGTAAGCGGACGGCACGCCTGCCCGGACTGTTTCTCGAAAGCCCCCGTGGCTGAACCCGAGGCAGTCGAGAATCAGCGCGTGCTCTACGATTCCCTCGCGCTCCACCTCGCCACGTGGCCCGCGTTGACGTTCTGGCTTCCCGTGGTGACGGCGCCCGCGGCCATCTATTTCGCCGTGCGCTATTGGAAAGCCCCACCGTTGGTGATTCCGCGCGCATGGCGGTTCCGGATGGTGGCGGCGCTGGTGCTCGCCGTTGCGCAATTGGCGGGATTCGCAAGCCTGTTCGGCTTCCTGTTGTGGAGCGTACCGGGAAGGGCGAAATGACTTACTATCCCCTCGGCCCCAAACGGCGCACGCTCGGTGGATCTTCACGGCTCTGGCTTGCGCCGGACCATCTGTTGGTGGTAAGTACGCACCTGGTTACGGAAAAGTACCGCCGCTTTCGCTTCGAAGACATACAAGCGCTGGTGATCACACACCGTCCGAGCCGGGCTGTGATTCAGTACGCGTTGTTGTTTCTGGCTCTTTCATTCTTCATCGGATTCCTGTTTCGGGTCCAATCCGCGGGCGGCAGAGTGGCGTTGACGATTCTGTTCGCGCCCATCCTTGCGGCTTTGTTCACCGACATCGTTCGCGGTCCGCGATGCCGATGCACGCTGGTGACCGCGGTCTCCTCACTCGACCTGCCTTCGGTCTCGCGCGTTCGCGTTGCCGAAAAGGTGGTGGGCGATCTCGCTCCGGTCATCGAAGCGGCGCAGCCCCCGATGCCTGCCGACGCGCGTATCGCTCCGCCCAGGGCGAGCGCGCAACCGCCGGAAATACCGCCTCCGAAGCAGAACCGTTGGCTGTTTGCCCTCCTGTTCGCCGCATCTTTGTTCGGAACCGGAATCTCGGCGCTCGGATTTTGGTATCGCCTTCCTGACTCGGTAGTCTGGCTCCCGTGGTATGTCGCGGCGCTGTTGATCGTGCTCGGCGGCTACCTCGTGCATCACTACCGCGAAGAGGTCTGGATGCCGCTCCGCATCGTCACGCTGGTAAGTGCGCTGCTTGCGCTCGGAACGCTGGGTGCAAGCATCGCCGCTCTGGTGCATGGCTTGAGCGGCGCGCGGCCCAGCGATCCGGCAGCCGCGGGTCCGATGTTTCAGACGGCGCCGGATTGGTTCATCCACTTCGCCCGCATCGCCAACCCCGTACACGGCGCGGTGGCCGCGGTTGGGCTCGCTCTCGCAGTGATCGCGCTGCGGAAGGAGCGCCAATGACTGCGCTCGTGCATCGGCGATGCATCCATCATGTCTCGTGCGCGGCGACGTCGCGATGCAGGTACTTCGCCAACCTCATCCATAGTGCGGTTGGCGCGACCGGGCTCGCTCTCGCAGTGATCCCGCTGCGGAAGGAGCGCCAATGACCGCGCTCGTGCATAGGCGATGCATCCATCATGTCTCGCGCGAGGCGGTGTCGCGATGCAGGTACTTCGCCAACCTCATCCATAGCGCGGTGGGCGCGGCCGGGCTCGCCCTCGCAGGGATCCCGCTGCGGAAGGAGCGCCAATGACCGCGCTCGTGCATCAGCGGTGCTTCCATCATGTCTCGCGCGAGGCCGTGTCGCGCTGCCCCGAGTGCCGGCGCTTCTTCTGCCGCGAGTGCGTCGTGGACCACGACGGACGCCTCCTATGCTCGGGATGCCTGGCGAAGCTCCAAGCCCCCGCCGAGCCGCGCAAGAAGCGCACAGGGCTCCGCTGGACCGCCGCTGCTCTCGTGGGCCTGCTCGCCGGCTGGATGTGCTTCTACTACGTCGGCTCCGTGCTGGCGCGGCTCCCTTCCGAGTTCCATGAATCAGAGGAGGCTGCGCCATGAAGCCTCCCAAACCCGCGAAGGCGCGCGGTGGAATCCAGTTGATCGAAGAGTCAGTGGATCTGTTGCGAGACGCTCCAGCCGAAGCGTGGGCGTTCTACTTGGCGGGCGTGATTCCGTTCGCCGCCGGACTGCTTTGGTTCGCGGCCGACATGAGCCGCAGCCTCTACGCACGGCAACGCGTTTTCGAGTACTCGCTGGGCATCACGCTTTTGTTCGTCTGGAAGCAGATCTGCGAGAGCTGGTTTCTCGAGCGTCTCCATGCCGTGGTCACGGGTGCGCGTGCGAGCGCGCCCTTGTGGCGGATCTCGCTACGCCAAGCCGCCGTGCAGCCATGGAGCTTGCTCGGATTGGTGCTCGCCACGCTGGCTACTGTCCCGCTGCCTCACGCGGTGTTCTTCTTTCGCGGATTCTCGCTAGCCGCGGTGATCGAACCGGAGCGGCCGATGCATCGGTCATGGGCGCTGGCGCGCACCGAGCCCGGCCAAGCTTGGGTCCTGTTCGCCGTGCTGGCGGCGTTTTCGCTGCTGCTCTATCTGAACCTGTTGATCGGCGTCGTAGCGACGCTGATGCTCTCGAAAAGCGTGTTCGGGGTGGAGCACTTGCTCACCGATCCGATGGTGCTGTTGCGCAGTTCCACCGTGCACTTCGGGATCCTGTTGGCCGTATGGGCATGCGGCGATCTCGTGCTTGGCGCGGCCACCGTGCTGCGATTCTTCTACGGCGATTCGGTGCGCAGCGGCATCGACATTCGCTCCATCTTGCGGCGCGCGCTTCCGGCGGCGGCTGTGATGGCGGCGTTGATGTGTCTGCCGCTGGTAGCCGCGCCACCGGATCAGGCATCGCTCGACAAATCGATTGACCGTACACTCGAGCAACGCGAGTTCTCGTGGCGAATGCCATCGGATGAAGAGCCACCCGAGGCGATGAACTGGTTCCTCAGATTCGTCAAATGGATCTCGGACGGAATCAACGACTTCCTGGAATGGCTAGGAGAGCGTCTGCGCCCGGACCGCACCGAATCGGGCCGTGAGAGAGCGCGGGAGGGAGCCGGCTCCTCGACGCAGTACCTCATGATCGCCCTCGCATTGGTGGCCGCGGGCGCGGTGCTGTTCCTTTATATTCGCGGCACGCGGCGCCAAGCGGAGCCGACGGTCGCGGAAGCAACAGCCGCAGTGACCGTCGACGTCACCGACGAATCGGTGCTGGCCGATCAACTCGAAGAAGACTCGTGGCTGCGCATGGCCGACGATCTCATCGCCAAAGGCGATTATCGCGCCGCGCTTCGCGCGCTTCACTTGAGCGGACTGCGGTTCCTGTCCGAACGGCGCATGGTGAGCATTCAACGTTGGAAGTCAGGACTCGAGTATCACGACGAATTGCGGCGCCGCTCGCGTCACGTGCCTGCTCTCGGCGAGAGTTTCTCGAGCAATCTGCGACTGTTCGAACTCGGCTGGTACAGCTTGCATCCGGTAGAGCCCCCAATGCTCGATGAGTTCCGGCGGCGTTTGGGCGAGATCCGCACGCAGGCAGGTGCGCCATGAGCAAGACTGGCGCCATGTGGATGATCGCGATTCTGTTGCTGGCCGGCGCCTGGGCCGTGGCGCGCGTCTACGTCTACTCCACCGAAGCAGGCGATGTCTTTCCCGAGTACTCGTCGCTTCGCGCCGATCCCAAGGGAGCGCGCGCGCTGCATGACTCGCTCGCAACGTTGCCTGGAATGCAGGTGTGGCGATGGTTCAAGCCTCTCGATGAAATTGCGACGTCCTCGGCGACTGTGTTGTTCCTAAACGAAAGCCCTTGGTCCCTGCGCGCGGCGGGGGTGCGTCAGCGCAAGGAATGGGAACAAGCCGCTGACCGGGGACTGCGCCTGGTGTTCGCGCTCGCGCCAGAGCCGAAGCGGCGGCCCCGGCCTCGCAAGCAGACGGATGAGAAGAAGGAAGAAGAAGGCGAGCGCCCGGAACTGAATCTCGAAAAAGAATGGAAGATCGTCCTGCGCGCGGGAAAGACTGGCGGTCCGGTGACGCTCGAAACGTCGGACCCGGCGTGGGCTTTCCACGACGATGCTTCGGTTGAGCGCGTATTCGGCAAAGGCAGCATCGTCATTCTCAACGACGCCTACCCGTTCAGCAATGAAGCGCTCCGCGACGATCGCGATTCGCCCTTCATCCTCTGGACGCTCGGCAATCGCAGCGAGGTGATCTTCGACGAGTATCATCTCGGCACGCAAGAGACCGGATCGGTGGGCATGCTGTTGCGACGCTATCACCTGGAAGGGGCGGCGCTCGGTTTGGTGGCGCTGGGCGTGCTGTTTCTGTGGCGCATGAGCACGAGCTTGGTTCCGCCGTCACCGCAAGCATCGCAAGCACCCGTGAGCGGTCGCGATTCCGCAGCCGCGCTGGCGAGCCTGCTGCGCCGCAACGTGCCAGTGAAGCAGATTCCCGCCACGACTCGCGAGTTGTGGCAAGGCGCGCTGCCGCTGCTCGCGGGCCTGAGCCAGGAGCGCCGCGCGCGCGTAGAACAGGAACTGGCCGCAACGGCCGACCCCACCGCAATGTGGCGCAGAATCCACGACATTCTCACGAGAAGAACATGACTGCCAGACTCGAAAGACTCCACGCCATTCTCGAATCCGCTCGCGGCGAAGCGCGCAAGATCATCATCGGCCAAGACGCCGCGGTGGACCTCACTCTCATCACCGTGCTGTGCCGCCAGCACGCACTGCTCGAAGGCGTTCCCGGCGTAGCCAAGACGCTGATGGCGCGAACGCTCGCTGCGGTGCTCGGATGCGAATTCAACCGCATCCAGTTCACGCCTGATCTGATGCCCGCCGATATCACCGGCACCAACGTTTTCAACTTCCAACAAAACCTGTTCAATTTGTTGCGCGGTCCGGTGTTCACCACGTTCCTGCTCGCGGACGAAATCAATCGCGCGCCGGCCAAGACGCAATCGGCGCTGCTGCAGGCGATGCAGGAGCGCGCGGTCACCATCGATCGCGAGACGCACACGCTGCCCGACAACTTCACCGTGTTCGCCACGCAGAACCCGATCGAGTTCGAAGGTACGTATCCGTTGCCGGAAGCCCAGAAGGATCGCTTCATGCTCAAGGTCTCGATCTCCACGCCCGAGCGCGAAGACGAAGTGGAACTGGCGCGCCGCATGATCGCTTCGGACTCGCCCGAGCAGCGCCTCGAAGGCGGCGCCGTGCGCGCTGTGCTCGGAGCCGGCGAACTCACCGAAGCGCGCAGCGCCATGGCCGACGTGCAGATGCGCGAAGAACTGGTCAGCTACATCGTCGACGTGGTGCGCGCCACGCGCTCCCTCGAGAGCATTCTGGTGGGCGCGGGTCCGCGCGCCACGCAGTCGCTGATCGCTTCGAGCCGCGCTCACGCCGCGCTTGCTCTGCGCGATTTCGTCACACCGGACGACGTGAAACGCATGGCGCTGCCCGTGCTCGAGCATCGCCTGATCATCCGCCCCGAGTTCGAGATCGAAGGCGTGAACGCACGCGAAGCCGTGCGAAACATTCTCGAGACTGTGACGGTGCCGAGCTGATGGTCCCTTCGGTACGCTTGCTGTGGATCGCGGGCGCGGCGGTGATTCCGGCCTCGGCAATCGCGGGGCTCGTTCCCGCGGCGCGGCCGTTCGCTTTCGCGCTGGCCGTGACGTTCGCGTTGGCAGCCGTGATCGATGCATGGCTCAGTCGCGATCTGCCGAAGCGCATCCGCGTCGAGGCGGAGTCGCCCCTGCGCACATACAAGGATCGTGCCGCGATCGTCCGCGTGGTTTGCCGCGGCGGCGCCGGCGAACGCGTGCGTTTGGGAATCGCGTGGCCCGAATCGCTGCAAGCGGAGTTCGACGAGCAGGCCGCCGTGATTCCCGCCACGGGTGCCGCGGAGATTTCGTGGCCGATCACGCCGTCCCGCCGGGGCGCGTATCTGATCGACACCGTGCATGTGGAGACGCCTTCGCGACTCGGCCTGTGGGACGTTCGCTCGTCCGTGAAGGTGAAGCTCGAAGTGGAGGTGTTCCCCTCGCTCTGGGAAACCGAAGACGTGCTCGCCCTACGGCGCAACACACTCGGATCGTTTTCCCAGCGTCAGGTGGGCAAAGGCCGCGAGTTCGAGAAGCTCCGCGAGTACTTGCCCGGAGACGGCTTCGACGAGATTCACTGGAAGGCCACCGCCCGCCGTGCACGACCCGTCACGAAAGTCTTCCAGGTGGAGCGCACGCGTGAGGTCTACATCGCCATCGACGCATCGCGACTCTCCGGCCGCGCCGCCGAACGCGAAACACGACTCGAGCGCTACATCGCCACCGCGCTTGTCATGTCGGCCGCGGCGGAGCGGCACGGCGACCTCTTCGGCCTCATCACCTTTCAAGACCGCGTGGTCGACTTCATCCGCGCTGGCAAAGGATCACCGCATCGCGCCGCCTGCCGCAAAGCCCTGCAGCGAATCCACACCCGCTCTACCGCACCGGACTTCGGCGAAGTGGCCACGCAGTTGCGCCTGCAGCTTCGCGGCCGCGCGTTGATCCTGTTTCTCACCGATCTGGATGACACAGTTGCCGCTCGCGAGTTCGCCGATGCGTCGCGATTCCTGGCCCACAAGCATCTGGTTGCGGCGGCGATGATCCGCCCGGCCGTGGCGATGCCGGTGTTCCAAGGTAACGCTGAGACCGAGGAGGAAATCTATCAACGCATGGGCGGGCACCTCGTGTGGAAAGGCCTGAAGACCACCGAGTCCGCATTGCGCCGCGCTGGGATCCGCTTCGGCGTGTTCGAAGAGAAGACGCTGAGCGCGGAAGTGGCCGCGCTCTACGGCGACATCAAGCAGAGGCAGCTTCTGTGATCGTCGACCTGCAGCGCTTCGTCGAAACCGGGCGTCCGCAGTGGCAGGAGCTCGAACGCGAACTCGCGCGCATGGAAAACGGCGAAACGGCAGAGATGAGCGTCGCGGAGATGCAGCATTTCCACGAGCTCTATGAGCGCGCCTGCTCTGACTTGGCTCGCATGGCCCCGCTTTCCGTCGAGCCCGAACTGAAGCAGTATCTCGAGTGGCTGGTAGGCCGTGCATATTGCGAGATCCACGAGTCGCGCGGAGGCCGCACGTTTTCCTTCCGCAAGTGGTTTCTCGAGACGTTCCCGCAAACGTTCCGCAGGCACTGGCGTGCATTCCAATTGGCGCTGGCGCTCACCGCGGTGGGCGCGGCTTTCGGCGCACTGGCGCTCGCTATCGACAAAGAGGCCAAGCGCGTGATCATGCCGTTCGATCACTTGCAGGGATCGCCCAAGGAGCGCGTCGCCGAAGAGCACGCGTCCAAGGGCAAAGACCTTTCCGGAAAAAAGACGCGATTCTCGGCCTACCTGATGACGCACAACATCCAGGTATCGCTGATGACGCTCGCGCTCGGGATGACGTTCGGCCTCGGGACCATCCTGATGATCTTCTACAACGGCGTGATCCTCGGCGCCGTCATCTTTGACTACGTCGCCGCGGGCGAAGGCGTGTTCCTCACCGGATGGCTGTTGCCGCACGGGTCCGTTGAGATTCCCGCGATCCTGCTCGCGGGCCAAGCGGGCTTCGTGCTCGGGCACGCGCTCATCGGGTGGGGGAAGCGGCAATCGCGCACCGAGCGAATGAAGGCAGTTGCCCCCGATATCGTCACGCTGGCTGGCGGAGTGGGCGTGCTGCTCGTGTGGGCTGGCATCGTGGAAGCGTTCTTCTCGCAGTATCACGAACCCGTGGTGCCTTACGCGGTGAAGATCGCGTTCGGGTGCGTGCAACTCGCGTTGCTCTGCGCGTTTCTGGCGCGCGCGGGACGGAGTGAGGCGCGATGAGAGGCACGCGGCTGGTGATCCGCACGCCCGAGGGCGTGGAGTTCGGTTTGCCGATCGCGGGTCCGGCGGTGCGAATGCTCGCGTTGATGCTCGACCTGATGGTGATCTCGACCATCACCTCAACGCTCGCCAAGATCCTGGGTCCGCTGCGCTTGGTGAGCGAGGATTTCGCCGGCGCGGCCGTGACGATCGCGTACTTCGTGGTGTCGGTTGTCTACGCGATCGGCTGCGAGTGGCTGTGGCGCGGGCAGACGGTAGGCAAGCGCGTGCTGAAGATCCGCGTGATGGATGCGCGCGGCGGGCGGCTCGAACCCAGCCAGATCGTGGTGCGGAACCTGTTGCGCTTCGCCGATCAGTTGCCGGGAATCTACTTGCTCGGCGGCGCGGTGTGCCTGTTCAATCGCAACCTGCAGCGCCTTGGGGACCTGGCGGCAAACACGGTGGTGGTCCGCGCCGAGGAGCGCGTTGCGCCCGATCTCGAGCAACTTCTCGGAGGCAAGTTCAACTCGATGCTCGCGCACCGGCACCTGGCGGCGCGATTGCGGCAGCGCACTCCGCCGGAGTTGGCCGGCGCGGCACTCGAAGCGTTGACGCGGCGCGAACAGCTCGATCCGGCGGCGAGGCTCGAAGTGTTCGGCGAACTGGCCGCGCGGTTTCGCGAGTTGGTGACGTTTCCGCCCGAGGCGGTGGAGACGCTGGCGGATGAACAGTATGTGCGGAACGCGGTGGAGATCGTGTTTCGTCCGCGATGAGCTACGTGCCCCAAGAATTGAAGCGCGACTTCAGCGCCTTGAGGAACAGTCCGAGGGAAGGCTCCTGGACTTCTGCGTAACCGAGGTCCATCGCGTTCACGATGTCCTCGGCGTACTCTTCGCCTCCGAGCGCAGGGTCGATCCCGCTCTTCTGGATCTCTTGCCGCAAAAGCTTCTTGTACTCGTCTTTTCGGCACTTGATTGCGGGTAGGGTGCAGCCGCGCCCGAACACGGACTGAAAAGCGAGTGGATCCGCGAGCATCCATCTTTCGACATGAGGGTCGGGAATCGCAAATTCGAAAAGCGAGCGAAAATCGGGATACAGCTTGAATGCACCGTCCAACTGTGACCTTCGCTTGTGAAGGCCATGACAGTTTGCATCGGTGACGACGATTCCGAGGTCCGGAATCCGGCGGCGATTGCGATCGAGATCCCTCAGGAAATCACGGAACTCCTCTCTGACCTTGGGAAGCCCGCCACGCGCGCTGTACTTCCGAACGGCGACGTAGACGCTCCGCTCGCGGGCGAAACGTTCGATCATCGAGACGACGAACCTCTCGTGAAACGAATCCTCGCAGAACAGCGCGATCTCAGGCATCGAAGTCGCCCCGCAACATGCGGAGAGAGATCGGTTGTTCACTACGGTCCGTCAACCCGCTGTCGATGTCAGCGAGTCTCCCCAGCGGCCCCCACGTATCGAACGGCTCGATCTCGGTCTTGCCGCCCAGCTTCCGGCAAATGAACAAGTATTGGTCCGGAATATGGTCCGGCAGAATCGGAGAGTGCGTGGTCACCAACACCTGCGTCCTGCCCGACTCGGCCCTGCCGATCAGGATCTTCGCGATGTCGGCGATGCGCCGGGGATGCACTCCATTCTCCGGCTCTTCGAATCCGATGAGTGCGGGCGGCTCTTTGGCTCCGCTCAGTGCGAGTAGGCCCAGCACCCTGAGCGTGCCCTCCGAGATCACGCGCGCCGGCATCGCCACACCGCCCTCCATCACACTCAATTCCACTTCGCCGACCTTGTTGACCTCGGTTCGGATGCCCGTGATCGAAGGAATCAGGGCGTGTAAGGCCTTCTGCACAGCGTTGAACTGTTTCGGATCCAGCTCTTTCAGGGTGTTCAAGAACGCCGCAAGGTCCTCTCCCATTAGTCCGATGTGCCGGACCTCTTTGACGCCAACAGGCGCGCGCATTCGCTCGCGTGGTTCGAAGTAGTAGAAGAACCAACTCTGGAGCTCTTTTTTCAGAGCCGTCAGATGAGGATAGTGGGGCGCGTAAAAGGGCCGCGAAATGATTGCGTGATCGAGATAGCGGTCGAAGTAGGCAGGATGCGCCTGCCCTTCCATCCGCAAACAAAGCCGGTCCTTTCCTGCCCGGTCCAATTCGACGAACGGTTGCGGAGACTTTCTCGGCTCATCATTCCGCCCCAGTGCCGCTACGTACTCGTCGTGCACATGGAGCAGACCCGTCTTGGGCGAAATGGCCACCTCGATTCGATATCGTAGGCGATGATGCCGGATGAAATCCTTGGCGCCATCATCTCCGTTGGTTTTGGAGTGTCCCCTCTTTGTTTCGAGGATCTCCCGGTTCACTGCCTCGATGACGAATGGCGAAAGCTCAATGTCGGCTTCGATAATAAAGGATGCGCTCTTCCTCTGGAGTAAACCCTCCAGCCCGGTTTCGCCGAAAGAGAACGACTCCATGGGTTTTCCCCGATAGGGAGGCTCAAAGGCTTCCTTCAAAGTGCGGCTCGAAGCGATTCGCGAGAGCAATTGCAGCGCGTCAATGAAGTTACTCTTGCCTGCCGCGTTGGGCCCGAAAAGCACTACAAGGCGGTCCAGACTGACATCGACATTGCGAAGGGACTTGTAGTCCCGGATCCGGATCCGTCTGACCATAGTGAAAGCCGCCGCGAGCCATTGCGGACTCGCGGCATCTCTCCCGAATTATCGCACTCCGCCCACTACCGGCCCGCGAAACAGTAGAAGTATCCCGCCCCACCCGTGCTCACCAGATTCGGCTGGCTGCACCCGCGCGACGCATGCACCGAATTCCACGAGGTCCCCGGACCACCAGTGCGATCGTGATGCCCCAACTGCGCCGTACCCTCGCCATTGCTGGTCCAGTTCTTGCACGTGTGGTCGGCGCCATCGCTGTAGGCGCGGCCGTCGAGTTGGCTGCCTGTAAGAATGTCGTGCTGATTCGGAGTGTCGCCCACGCCCTTCACCGGCTCGCCCTTCTCGGTCAGCGCGGTGGCCTTGGTCAGCGTGTTGCCCATACGCGCCTGATCGAGCGTGTCGCCGTGCAGATCGCCGACGTTCTTGGCAACCGCTGCGCCTTTTGCGTTGTGCCAAGGACCCTGCCCGATGCGGTCCCGTGCATTCACCGCCGGCTTGCCGTCAGCGGCCTGCGTCGAAAGATACGCGTGCCACGTCATGCCCGTGGACCCTGCGGCCTCGGCCAGCTTCTGGCAATGCGCATCCGCCCCGGCGATGCCGCCGAGATTGGCGCCGTCACCCAGGCCAACGCTCGTGACGAAGAATGTCATCGGCTGCTTGGCAGCTCCGGCTTTGGGTTGCCCCTGTTGCGCGGCCACGGGGATCGCGATGGCGGCCACGATGCTGAAGGAGAGAAGCGACTTTTTCATAACGAGCTAGCGTACCACAGGCCAGTCGCACCCGGACCAGGCACAACGCGCATCGTAGCCAAGCAGCGGGCCGGGTCCGCGATGCACCTCCACACCTCGCGCGCGGACTTCGCCGACGAGTTCGGCGACGTTGACCTGGGGCAGGGAATCGCCTTCGAGCACCACGGCCCACTCGAGGTTCTCGCGAAACGCCCGCGTGATCACGCGCCACGGGAGCGGCGGCGCGGGCTCGATCCGCGGGATCTCCCAAAGCCGAACCAGCTTCCGCGCGGCATCGAGCGAGGGCAGCGGACCTTCCACGATGAAGTGGTTCGAGCCGTGCACTAGGATCCCTATTGTCACGTTCCACATTATCCGGCGTGAGGCCTTCGACATGTTCGGTGCACACGGCGGGCTGGGCCAGAGGATTGTGTGCGGACCTGTTTCGCAACGCCGGAAACCCGCGGCGGAAGAACTTGGCGTGCAGTCGAGCGTTCGCTAATAGGCCCGGTACGAGCGGACCAGCGGGGTCCAGCTCACCGGACCCTCCGCGACTCTGCGCGACCTTGGCGTTCCGGCATTTCGGGACCAGCCTTTCGCCCGTTCCTGGCAGCCTGGAATGAACGATTTCGCTCTTGCGTGTCACTGAGCAAAAGCTGGGGCCGTGGAAGCCGGAGACTTTCATGAATGCATCGAAATATGTCAGAAGTAGCGAATGAGACCTCATCGCAAGGCCTTCGCGTCATTTCCAGGAGGATGTGGCGCGATTGGAGAATTGGGTGTTGTAGCTCTATGATCGGTAGCCATGGTTGAGGACCGCACCGCGCTGGATATCCGCAAGCTCCGTGCGGAGGTCGACAAACTTGAGGCAGAAAACAGGAAGCTCGCCAGCGAAAACTCTGGCTGGGGAAAGTTTGCCCGTAGCTTGTGGCCCGTGGCAACGGGGGTTCTGACAGCGCTGGTTGGGTTCATCGGCCTCACCTACCAAAGCCAACAGACGGCTTATCGGGACCGCGAGGTCTTTCTCAAATTGCTGGAAGTTGCTGCGAGGGGCGAAAGCGCTGAGGCCCGCATCGGCGCGATAAGCGCACTGGCCCAGTACTGGCACGGGCCGTTCCGTACGACGGTAGCCGAAATCTTGTCCGCAACGCTGATGACGGAAGCTGTCAAGACGGGTCAAGCGGACGCCGAGTCGGTACGCCGGGCAGCTGCCTTCGCGATCGGTGAAGCCATTTGCGATAAGCCGTCGCCGGTTTCGCCGTGGTGTGTTTCGCCGAGCTCTCGGGATGCGGCAATTATTCGTGAGATCCTCTACGGCAACAGCTGGACGGGGAGGAACGGCTCGGTTACGCGCATTCAGCGCAATCTAGCCGGACAGAAGCAAGGAGCCAGTCGTGACGCAGCGCAGGTGATCGAACTGAAGCTGCAGGCCACGCGGGAGGCCATCCGGCACAACTGGGAGAACCTTCAGTACGGCATGTTTGCCGAGCACGACCTTGAGGGGATCGAACTCTACCGAGGTGAACTTTATCGAGCCTTCTTCGGTAAAGCGAACTTGCAGGGTGCCAATTTGTGCCGGGCAAATCTGACGGAGGCGAACATCGAAGGTGCCGATTTGAGGGGGGCTAATTTGTCCGGCGCCGACCTGAGCCGTCTCTCGTGGAACGATGCTACGAAGCTACAAGGTGTGAATCTCTGCGGCGTCCGAAATGCTGATCCCAGGTTTCTCGCCAAGGCTAGCGACCAGGGGGCTGTCACGTTGGGACTCGATGATTGGAAGCAGCACGTGAAGGATCGGTTAGGGCGAACCCTTCCAGCGTATACCGTCTACAGCGAATGTCCTTTGGCCAGCCGCGACTGTAATCACTGACGCCGCACCATTACGTTGCCGTAACGGTGAAGGACGCGCCCTGAATCCGCTCGGTGGGTATGCCTTATCAATCTGCTCGCTAAACTCGGCGTCATAGGCAGAAGGCAAAACAATTGCTATTCGGAAAGCCATCGGCGGCATGGACCCAAAGGGTCGCGGTAGGGACGGCCATTGCTGACCGCCCCCCGCGGAGATCCGTACGAGCGGAACTACCGCATACGGCTCCTAGCTCGGATACGAGCGTCGAAGCGCGCATCGGGATACGGATGCAAGATGCGAGGCGCAGGGATCCACCGATCAACGATACGACCGACCACATCCCACGAGACCTTCGCCGTCTGACTCCGGCGGCGCAGTACATGCCGCCACAACCGGCACAGACGAACCCGGAATAGGCTCAGCGGACGGATGTTGCCCGGCACCGCGTGATATTGGCAGTAGCCCTTTACCACGCCTTGCAGCCACTTCCCGGTTTCGGGAATGGACTCATGCATCCGAGAACGCAAGGCTTGCTTCAACTCCGCAAGCTTGGCCCTCATCCGCTTTGTCGCAGTTTCCCTCCACACCTGGAAATAGCCTTTCGAGTTCTCTCCGCAGTAATGCGTGAACCCAAGGAACGTGAACGTTGCGAGCTTGGCCTGGTTGCCCCGTTTCCGGTTTTGCCAGGCTTGCCGCCCGAACTCGATCAGCCGCGTCTTGCCTGGATGGAGTTCCAACCCGAACTTCGCCAGCCGCTCCTGAAACTCCTTCAGGAACCGCTCGGCATCGGCTCGATGCTGGAATCCGGCCACAAGATCATCCGCGTAGCGGACGACAATCATGTCGCCGCTCGCCACTTTCTCGCGCCAGACCTCTGCCCACAGATCGAACACGTAGTGCAGGTACACGTTCGCCAGCAGCGGCGAGACCACCGCCCCTTGCGGAGTGCCCTGCTCGGTGTCCGATCTCTCGCCGTCTTCCAGAACCCCCGCCGTCAACCATTTCTGGATCAGGCGGAGTATCCGGCGATCTGCAATGCGGTGCCCCAGAAACTTCATCAGCCATTCGTGACTGACGTTGTCAAAGAAGCCCTTGATGTCCGCATCGAGAATCCAGTTCACTTGCTTCCGGACGATCCCCACGTTCAGCGCATCGAGCGCTTGGTGTGGATTGCGTCCAGGCCGGAACCCGTAGGAAAAGCCCCGGAAGTCCACCTCGTAAATCTCATTGAGGACGGTCACCACGGCCTGTTGAACAATCTTGCCCTCCAAGCTCGCGATGCCCAACGGCCTTTGCTTGCCGTCGGCCTTCGGTATACAGACTCTTCGTGATGGCTGTGCCCGATACGCTGCCCGGTGAATACGGGCGTGAAGGTCGGTCAACCGGCCCTCCAACCCGTCTTCATACTCCTGCCATGTCATTCCATCCACCCCTGGCGCAGCCTTCGGCTTTAACGCGTAGAAGCTGGCCCGCAGCAGATGGACCGTCACATGGTGGAGCAGCGAAGTGAACCGTTCCTGCTTCCTTTCCCGCGCCGCTCGGCGCACACCGATCAGCCCCTGGGACACGCGTTCCCCGTTCTGTGCCGGTAGCGTGTGTGGCTGACCGATGTTCTCCTTGCTCCGCGACCTTCCCTCCCCAACCTCCGCCGAAGCTTGCGCCTCTTTGTTCGGCTGGTTCATCGGTACTTCGTCGCGGTCCGACTCCTCCGCTGCGTGCATGCCCGGCTCATGGCTATTCACCTTCCCGGACCGCCCTGCTGAGTCGGCAGGGACAACGGAGGTTTCCCGGTTCTCGTGCATGTTGTTTCGTGGCGTGCCCGGGGTCTGCGACTACGGGAGATTCGACCCGGCCTCGCGTTTGCGGCCGAACCGATGTTGCCTTCCCCTTGGGATCACAAGGTCGGCATCTCCAGTTCAATTCTCGAAGCTCAATACCCGGCCCACCAGTGCCTCTGTCTACGCTTCGGCTGCCGCCTCGCGACGGCCGCCGCAAGACTCGAGGTCAGGATGGATCGCTACTCCTTTCCTGTAGGGCTCTTTCATCCCCTACAACATGCCGGTTTATCCCGGCGCTCGAACCCTTCTGCCCACCCACGGGATCCCCTGGAAATGTTTCGGACCGGCCAGTTGAAACTGCCGCCCACCGATAGGGACCGATAAATGCGTCGCGCGAAAATGCCGCGGCCAACGAGGGCCAGGCACCAACGAGCCCGGAGAGTGAGCGAATGTATGTATACTAGGCGCATGCCGCGCATGCAGGTCTATCTTCCAACGGATCTCTACGAAATCGTGAAAGAGCGCCGGCTGGCTGCATCCGAGCTTCTTCAGGAAGCCGTGCGCAATGAAGTGCGTCGCCGGAAGCTAGAGTCCGCCAGCCGGCGCTACACATCTGAACTCGCGGCAGAGGTGGGTCAGCCCGCACCTCGAGAGCGCGCCCGCGCGGCCGCCGTAGCCCAACGAATCGCCGGTCGCAAGGATCGGAAGGCCGGCTAGGGGCTGTGTTGATCGCATGTTGATCTTGGACTCGGGGGCGGTAAGCCGGCTAGCGGAACGGTCGCGCCACGCTCTAGCCCTGATCGGCGCCCTGCGCGGGGAGGGCTTATGGCCGCCTACGGTGCCCGCAGTGGTTCTCGTGGAGTGCTTGCAGGGGCATGCGGGACGTGACGCAAACGAGAATCGATTTCTCGAGACCTGTGAGATCGCCGCTGCGGTTCCTGAACCGCTCGCGCGGCGAGCAGCCCTACTACGGCGGCTGGCGCGTCGTGGGTCAGCCGTCGATGCGCTTGTCGTGGCATTCGCGGAACCCGGAGGGACCGTGCTCACGTCCGATCCCGACGACCTGGAAGCGTTGGCGGCTCATGCTGCCGACGTGCTGATCGAACGAATCTAGATCGCCGCGCCGGCGTGCACGTTGCTCATACGAGGCTGATACGCGGACCCAGGGGTTACGGCGCTTCCGCCGCCATCGCCTTCCAACTCTCCTCATCATGCCCCACCGCCAGCTTGTTCCCGAACCGGACCAGCGGCAGCTTCAGCAACGCCGCATCTTTTTCGATGCGGTGCAGCAACTCGGCGTTTGAAACACGCAAGTACTTCAGCCCCGCGTCGACGTAAGCCTTGCCCTCGGCATCCATCAGCGCCTCCATCCCGAAGCGGTCGACGAAGCGCTTGATTTCGCCCGGCGCCATCGGCTTCCTGTCGAGGTCCACTAGTTGGATCGCGACGCCGCGCTCCTTGAAAAACCGTTCCGCCGCGCGCGTAGCGGAAGACTTCTTCACGCCGAAAATCTGGACATTCTGCATCTTGTTCGATTGTGTCAAAGCCCGGTCAGTCCACGTAGACCCGATGCACGCGCGCCGAGATACCGCACAGCAAGCTGTAGGAGATCGTACCCGCCATGCGCGCCATCTGCTGCGCGTCCTGCGAGCACTCGCCCTCTTCGCCGAGCAGCGTCACCGCGTCTCCAGGCGCCATGTGAGGAGCGTGCGAGAGATCGATCGTGGTCACATCCATCGACACGGCTCCCAGAATCTGCGTGAACTGCCCGGCGGCGATCACGCGGCCTTTGTTCGAAAGCCGGTGCGGGATGCCGTCCGCGTAGCCCGCCGCCAGGATCCCGATGCGCATGGGCCGATCCGCGGTGAACATCGCGCCATAGCCGATGCGAGTTCCCGCCGGTACGTCTTTCACTGCGAGAATGGCCGCCTTCCAACTGAGCGCGGGCTTCACGTCGAGCAGATTCGGCGGCGCGGCCTCGCCAGCTTTCACGCGTACCGGCGAAACATATCCGTAGATCGCGTGGCCGGGCCTGACAAGGCGCTTCCAACTCGCGCGGCGTCCATAAGCGACGGCGATCGTGCTCGACATGTGCGCGAGCGGACGCTCGGGCAGCGCGGCTGCCAACGCGCCTTCCACTGCGTCGAAGTATTCCGTCTGCGCATCGCTTTGGTCGCGCGTGTAGTCGGCGGCCGAGGCGAAATGCGTCATGATGCCTTCGAGCTTCACGCGTGGCGACGCGCGCACGGCCGTGAGGATTTCCTCCGGCGTGGCCCGTGTTCCCAGCCGCCCCATTCCGGAATCGATCTTGAGGTGATAGTGGATGCTCGCTTGCTTGCGCTCGGCCAGGCGATCGAGCTGCGCAATATCCTCGAGAGAATGCAGCACGGGCGTGAGCCGATGCTCCGCGATGGAATCGCGCTCGAACGGGAGGAAGTCCGCCATCACCAGGATCCGCGGTTCGCCCACACCCGCGCGCCGCAGCGCGACGCCTTCCTCGGCGCTCGAAACGGCCAGCCAGCGCGCGCCCTTGCGGCACAGCACGCGAGCCACTTCCACCGCGCCGTGGCGGTAGGCGTCGGCTTTCACCACCGGACACACGTCCACGCCCGGACCCACCGCATTGCACACTGCGAGATAGTTTGCGGCGATGCGGGAGCGGGAAACTTCGATCCAGGAGCGGAAGAGTTGGCTCATCGAGGGGCGCGGGTTCTCTTCATCGTACCAGCCGCGCGCTACTCCACCCACTCGATCGCCGAATCGATCAGCATGCCGCCCACCTCGCTCGCCGCATCGCGCTCCACGGCTTGGAGCACCTGTTCGGCGAACTGGCGCGACGCGGAAACCGTGACGGCTGTGATCTGGGCCGATTGCCAGGCGTCCATGTAGTCGGTCTCGGCGATCGAGATGTTGTGGCGATGCGCCAAGCGCTCCTTGAGGCTCTTCACCACGTGCCGCTTTTCCTTGAGCGAATGGGCGTGCTCGATGTGCAATTCCAGAGTCAGGACGCCGATGGCGGGCATGCGCGCATTGTAGCCCGGCGGCTATCGGGTGACTGTGGCTACTGCGTCCTCGGTCTCACGGTTCCGCGCGTACCAGCCCGCGTTGATCTGGGCGAAGTGCTGCCACTTTTCGGGAAGATCTTCCTCGGCGTAGATCGCCGAAACCGGACACGCGGGAATGCAAGCTCCACAGTCGATACAGTCATCGGGAAAGACGTACAGTTGATTCGCGGCTGCGTAGCCCGCTTCTTCCTTGCCCGGATGGATAACGTCTACTGGGCAGACGTCGACACACGCTGTGTCTTTCACTCCTATGCACGGTTCTGCAATCACATGGGCCATTTGAATTCTCCCGTCCGGGGTCCTTCGGATCCAGACAGGTTCAGATTACAGGTGGAGGCTGACTTGAAGCGATGACTTTTGTCACGGTTCGGCGGCGTTCGCTTACTTCTTCAACTCCTCGCGGAGCACTGCTGCATCAGGGATCGTGACCGCTCGCCGCCGCATGCGAATGAGGCCCTCGCCGTGTAGGCGTCCCAGATTCCGCGACACGAGCTCCCTCACCGTTCCCAAACGCGCTGCGAGTTCTTCGTTGTTCTCATCGAGCTCGATTTCGACGCCCGAGTCACTCCGAGTGCCACGCGTACCTGCCAAGTAGAGCAGATGCGCAATCAACCGGCCTCGAACCGTCGCGAACGACAATTGTTCGATCAACTCTCTCGCGTGCCGAAGCCGATGACCCAATACCCGGATAACCTTGATCGCCACCGCAGGCTTCGACAGGCACAGGTGCCGGAACTGTTCCCCCTCGAAGCGCAGAAGAACGACAACGGTGTCCGCAATCGCCGTTGTCGAATACGATCCTCCGTCGAACACCGAAACCTCTCCGAGGGAACTTCCCTCGCGTTCGAGCGAAATGAGCTGACTCCTGCCACCGGCCGACATCTTCATGATGCGAACCACGCCCTGTTGCACAATCAGCAGATCGCCACCGCGTTCTCCTTCGGAAAAGACAACCTGGCCGGCCTCGAACCGAATGACTTTCGCCTTTGCCGCAACTGCAGCGAGTTCCCCGGCTGCGAGTTCGTTGAAGAGCGGCACCCGCCGGAGAGTATCCATGAACGGCGTCAGCATGGCAGGCATGCGCGCATTGTAGCCCGCCGCCTCGGCGCTCCTACTTTGCTATTACCGGACATTACCGGGGACCCAGGACGGCTATCGAGCAGCGGCGATGACCGAATCGAATCGTGATGCCGGGACAGCGCGAGAAGTCCGAGACGTTGAAGGTCATGATATGCGTCAGGCGATGGCCTCCATGCTGGCGACGAGCCTGGCATCGTGAACCTTCACGCCCTTTGACCTCATGGGTGACCAGTAGCGTCGCGAATGATAGAAGGTTTCGATGGGATCCGGCAGAACCGTAAAGAACGTACTGATCCGAGAGACCAAGCGATCAGTGGCAGCAATGCTGTGACCGAGCCCATTCCGATCGAACGGACGGGTGCGTGCGTTCCAGAACTCGGCACGTTCTGGATGGCGACGCAGTCTACTGACCCGCCGGTTGAGAGACCGGATCGCATTCCTGGTGTCCACCAGCACCCTCATCACCAGCGGTCCGCGTAGATGTCTTCACGGGCGGCGGGATCAACGGCGGCCGGCGACGGACCCAGACTATCCGCCCACTCCTCGAACTGGCGTTCCCACTCGTCCGGGCTCAGCCTCGAGAGTGGCGCGGCAGAGGGCAAACCGGCGATGACGATATCGCGTACGACCTCATCCACAGTGACGCCCTTGGCGGCAGCGTAGGCACGGTAGGCCTGCTCGACCTGGGACGGAAGATGGAGGGTGACAGTCATGCGAGTTGCCTCCCTCCAGGGTACTTGTATGCGGCTCCGAAGCGAGTCTGGAATCCGGCGTGCTCTCCAAAGAAGCAGGAGTAGCCGACATGACCAGCAAAGACGTGATGACCGCCGATCCCATCGCCTGCCTTCCCGAAGACACAGTCCTCCAAGCCGCCGACCTCATGAAGCAGACCAACGTCGGCTTCATGCCCGTCGTCTCTGACCGGACCGCCCGCAGACTCGTGGGCGTGTTGACCGATCGCGACCTGGTGCTGCGCGTGGACGCCCAGCATATCGTGCCCGCCAAAACCATGGTCCGGGACGTGATGACCCCGGAGCCGGTAACCTGCTCGCCCGAAGCGCGCTTCAGCGACGTGCTCTCCATCATGGCCGAGCACCAGCTCCGCCGCCTGCCCGTGGTGGACTGCGAGGGCAAACTCCTCGGCGTCGTTTCCCATGCCGATCTGGCGCTCTACATGGATGAGATGGCCCAGGCTGCGGGAATTCACGCGCCGCCGTCAAAAGCCAAGCCCGCCTGGAACTGCTGGGCGTTGGCTGCCGATTTCGTGGTCGCCGCCGGCGTCGGAGCCGGACTGATGTACCTGCTCGATCCGAATCGCGGCCGCGCACGCCGCAACCGGATCGCCGAGCAGGCCTCGTCGCTCTATCACCGCAACGCCGAAGCGGTGGGCAAGTTCGCCGAGGACATCGGCAACCGCGCGCGGGGAACGGTAGCCGAGATGCGAGGCGCATTCGCATGTGCCGCGGATGTGCCTGACCAGAAGCTCGCCGCGCGCGTGAAGACCAGGCTCGGGCGAGTCTCCACCCATCCGCATGCGCTCGAAGTGGAGGCGCATGGCGGCGTGGTGACTCTTCACGGCGACATCTTGATGGGCGAACTAGACAAAGTGCTGCGGGTGGCGCGGCGTGTACCGGGAGTCAAGCAGGTGGACAACAGGCTCGCGATGCACGTCACGGCGGAGGGCGTTCCGAGACTCGGAGGCGGAGCTCGGGCCGCGGCTTCGTGAGGAGCGGAGAACGGCTGCGCTCCTCGGAGACGCACGCCGTTCGCATCCCGCCGATCGGCCTCGAAGGCGACCTCGCCATTCCGCGCGGCGCCGAAGCCGTGGCGGTGTTCGCTCACGGCAGCGGCAGTAGTCGATTCAGTCCCCGGAACCGGCTGGTGGCGGCCGAGCTTCGCAAAGCCGGCTTGGCCACGCTCTTGATGGACCTGCTCACCGCCGAGGAAGAGCGCACCAAAGACCTGCGCTTCGAGATTCCCTTGCTTGCCGATCGCGTCGTGCTCGCCGCCGAGTGGCTCCGCTCCACCCCAGAAACGGAGGAACTGCAGATTGGCTACTTCGGCGCCAGCACCGGAGCCGCCGCAGCTCTTGTCGCCGCTGCCCGCAGCCCCGAGTCGGTGTACGCGGTGGTCTCGCGCGGCGGCAGGCCCGATCTCGCGGGCGAAGACCTCGGCGCGGTGGAAGCGCCCACGCTGTTCATCGTGGGCGGCGAAGACGACGTCGTGCTTGACCTCAATCGCCAGGCGCAGCGTCAACTTCGGTGCCCCAGCCGCCTAGCGGTGATTCCGGGCGCGACGCATCTGTTCGAAGAGCCAGGCGCCCTCGACGAAGTGACGCGGCTGGCGCGCGAATGGTTCCTCTCTCATCTGGCCGGCCGAACCGACGCGGAGGCAAGTACGGTCTCCTCGGCCAAACGCCCGTGAAACCGGTTCGCCCCGCGCAGCGTTACACTCGAAAGAGGCTAATCGTTGCGCTCGCTTTCCTCTCGTCTCATCCTACTGTCGCTCTGCGTGCTCACTGCCGCGGGACCGTCACGGTTGCGTGCCCAGACGGCTCAGATTGACGGGAACAAGTCCATGTTCACGGTGCTGGCCGCCATCAACGCCGCCGGTTATGACGCGGGTCTCAATTCCCCCTCGAATCATCCATTGCGCAAAGCCGTGCGAGAAGCGGTGGCGCGCCGCAAGCCCGCCGTCACTGCCGATCTGCGCGACTTCGTCCGCCAACACCGCCAGGACTCCGAAGCCGCCGAGCTGCGCCTCTACGTCTCCTACGCGCTGCTGACCGACGGCCCCCCAAAGTTCAACTGGCGAATCAAGGAATTTCAGCTTCCGCCCGACGTCGGCGCGATGAAGGATTTCGCCGCCCTGCTCGAGAAGTTCTACACCGAAGCGGGTGTCGAGGAGATGTGGCAGCAATCGCAGCCCGCCATCGAGCAGGTGCTCGAGCGCTATCAACCACCGGCTATCCGCGCCATCAACGAAGCCTCCGCTTACCTGCGCGCGCCCCTCGGCGGCACGTTCCTCGGCCGCAAATACAACGTCGTGGTTGACCTGCTGGGCGCCCCGAACAACATCTTCTTTCTGCCTTACCTCGACGAGTACTTCCTGGTGGTGACCCATTCTCCCGAGCCGCAGATCAACGACATCCGCCAATCATACCTGCAGTACCTGATCGATCCGCTGGTCACCAAGTGGGCCGACAAGATCGACGAGAAGAAGGCGCTCGGCGACTATGCGCAAGGCGCGCCTCACTTGGCCGAACACTACAAGCAGGATTTTCTCCTGCTCACCACCAAGTCTCTGATCCGCGCCATTGAAGCGCGCCTGGAAACGGGAGCCGTGCGCAAGCAGGCAGCGGTGAACCAAGCCATGGGCGAAGGGTTTGTCCTCACCGCGCATTTCGCCGAAGCGCTGCCTGCCTACGAAAAGCAGGAGACCGCGATGCGCATGTACTTCCCTGACCTCATCGCCTCCATCGACCTCAAGCGCGAAGAGCAGCGGCTCGAGAAGTACGAGTTCTCGCAAGAGCGCGTAGTGCGCAAGGCCAAGGCCACGGCCCCCATGCCCGAGCCCGAGCAGAGCCCCGTCGACAGGCTCCTCGAACTGGCCGAACAACTCTATACTTCCCGCGAATTCGACAAGGCCAGCCAGACCTTCCGCGACGCGCTATCCAAGGCGATCGAGAAACCGCAGCAGGCGAAGTCGTATTATGGTTTGGCACGCATTGCCGCGCGGCGGAGCGATCCCGAAACAGCCGAGAAGCTGTTTCAGCGGACGCTTGAGTTGGATCCGCCGCCGTTCGAGAAGGCTTGGACGCTGGTCTATCTGGCCGGGTTGGCCAATGCCGTGAGTGAACCGGATCCCGCGCTGGTGGCCAAGTTTTACCGGGCGGCTCTCGCCGTTACCGGAGGGTCGGACAAAGCCCGCCAGGCAGCAGAGAAAGGTTTGGCGGCGCTCGAGAAGCGCAAGTGAACTGATCGAAGGAGTTTGACACAACAGATGAAACGAGTGGCTCTTGTTTTGGCCAGCCTGACACTGGCGGCAACGGCGGTTTGGGCGCAGGCCAAGCAGCCGAAACTGAAGTCGAAGAAGGAACAGGAAGCGGTGATGGCGATCTTCAACGCCCAGACCCCCGATGCCCGCATCGGCGCCGTCGAGGACTTGTTGACCAAGTTCGCAGACACCGAGTTCAAGTCGGTCGCGCTCCAACTGGCCGCCCAGTCGGCTCAGGAGAAGAACGATTTCGAGAAGATGGTGATCTACGCCGAACGAACCCTCGAAGCCGATCCCAAGAACTACACCGCCATGATCATGCTTGCCAGCGGTTTCGCGCAACGCACCCGCGAGCATGATCTCGACAAAGAAGAGAAACTGAAGACCGCCGAAAAGTACGCCAACAGCGCTATCGAGGTACTCAAGACCGCGGAGAAGCCGCGCCCCGACCTCGACGATACGCAGTGGAATAACGCCAAGAAAGACTTCAACGCGCAAGCGCTCGAAGCTCTCGGATTGGTGGCCATGGCTCGCAAGAAGTACGACGAAGCTTCCAAACAGTTCCAGGCTTCCATCGACAACAGCGCCACGCCCGATGCCGCCACCAAGGTTCGTTTGGCCGCTGCGCTCAATCTGCAGCAGAAGTGGGATGACGCATTGAAAGTGCTCGAGCCGCTTTTGGCCGACGCGAACCTCAATCCCGCCATCCGCCAATTCGCCGCCAAGGAAAAAGTGGCGGCGGCGATGGGAAAGGCGAAGAAGTAACCCAGGACCCGATATGGCGGCTACCGGTGCTCTCACGGACAGCGTTGCTCTCGACAGCGCGGCCGTGCGGGAACTCGAAGGCCGCCTCGGTTATTGCTTCCGCAATCGCGAACTGATCGAACGCGCGCTCACTCACAAGTCGCGCGCGTTCGAACAGATGCCCGCGCAGCCCGAGCGGCCCGCCGACAACGAGCAGCTCGAGTTCCTCGGCGATTCCATCCTCGGTTTCCTGATCAGCGAACTTCTCGTCGCGCGGCATCCGTCGTTTCCCGAAGGGCGCCTCTCCAAGCTCAAAGCGTACCTCGTCAGCGCCAACCATCTTTATCAAGTGGCCATGCGCCTCGACCTCGGGCCCGCGCTCCGCCTGGGCCGCGGCGAAGAACTGAGCGGAGGCCGCGAGAAGCGCGCGCTCCTGGCCAATGCCGTGGAGGCGATCATCGCCGCCATGTACCTCGACTCAGGAATCGAGACCGTGCGCGGCTTCGTGCTTGAACACGTGGTGGCCGACTTCAACGCCGAGCGCGGCGAAGACGAGTCGCTCGTGGTCGACTACAAGAGCGCTCTGCAGGAAACGGCCCAGCAAATGGGGCTGCCGATGCCGAAGTACGTGATCGTGAAAGAGTCCGGCCCGGAACACAAGAAGACCTTCACCGTGGAAGCGCGCGTGGGCTCGGGATACGCCGATCGCGCCGAAGGCACGTCGAAGAAGGCTGCCGGACAACGCGCCGCCCAGTTGGTGCTTGAGCGGCTGCAAAATGCCGCCGCCGGGGCCGGCTAATACGTTCAGGCCTGCCGCGTAGGGCGGGCTTTAGCCAGCGCGGGACTTCAGTCCCGCCGCTCAGGCGCGAGTTTCAGGCCCGTGCACCGGCGCTCCGCCGTACACGCTTCAGTCCCGCCTTCTGGCGCACGCTTCAGCGTGCCGGCGGGTACTTCGGTGTCCGCTCTCGACGCCTCTTCATCCAAAGTGCGGAGTAGTTCGCCTAAATCAGAGTGGTTGCTCTGATGCACTGGCGCCGAAAGGGGACAATGCAGCAGGCGATCTTCGTTTCGGCCAGATCACCAAGGCCTGCATCGGCAACTCCGGCGGCGGAGGCTCGCGCCAGATTCAACTCGGTCGGCGGTTGTTGTTTTAGGCGCGCCGGACCATTCGGGCACGCAGGAACTCCATGACTACGAATCCCGCGGGCCATAGCGAAAGCGCATTCACCAAGGCTTGACGCACACCCCAGAGGCCAAAGGGCCGCGGCAGGCCCAGCCATGAGATGTATACCTCGAAGAGCACGGCGGCAATTGCTGCGATAGCGGTTCGGGGACCTGGAGCGGCTAGCAGGCGGCCACGCGCACGTATCCCAGACACGAAGCTCGCGGCGACGAGAGTGGCCCCAAAGGTCAAGAGCGATCGTCCGAACGCGAATGACATCGCGGTGAACGCGAGTGCGAAAACCGCCGAACTTAGCCAGAGCGTCTTGCCCGCGAACGCAGCCAATGCATATCCGGCGAACCACCCACGCGCGCAAAGCAATAAAGAGAACCAGATCGTGGTGGCAATCCCCCGTTGCAGCGTGAAGCCGGTGTCACGGAGTGCCGCGGGATCCATGTCGGCGTAGTTCTGCCAGATCCAGTAGTAGAGACGAAATGCGCCGCCCACCGTCAGCGCCAAGTTGTTGAACAGCACCGCGCCCGGAATCGCCAAGCCAAACAGCGCCACCCAAGGCCGCCACGTCTTCCACAACGCCACCTGACGCAGCGCAACCACCCGCGCCACTTCCAAAGCCGCTCGCGCCGGACCGGATCCGCTCTCGGTGAGGTCCCCGAGCACGGCGTCGCGCTCCTCGATCTCCAGCAAGCGCGCCAAGATCTCCGCAATCATGTTCGCATCCCCCAATCGAGTCCGCGGCTCACATTGTTCACCGCATTGTAGAATGCCTCTGCCGCGCGCACTCCCTTCGCCGTGATCTTCACCATCCGCTTCCTTCGCCCGCCTCGCTGCGGAGTGCTTTCGCCCATCCACGTTTCCACCAAGCCCTTCGCCTCGAGCCGGTCAAGGGTAGTGTAAAGCCCACCAAGCGAACATTGCCGGCCAGTAACCGTCTCGATCTCCTGCCGGATGGACGCGCCATAGGCGTGGTCTTCCAGCCGCGCCGTTGCAGCCAGCAACATGTACTCGAACTCGCCCAGCATTATAGTCACATTGTAGAGCTAATAGTGCCGGTGGTCAATCAGAACTGAAGTGTAGCCCGCAAGACTCACCCACAAGTGGGACATTTGACAGGCTCCAGAAGGGGAGGGGTAAGCCCCCAAGTAATCTTACCCCACCAAAAATCAACGACTTTGCGATATTATGAAGGGGCAGCATCAGAGGATGAGCCCCGCGCCCGACAATTCCGACCGTTTGCGGGAACACCTGGAGAAGGTGATCTCCAGCCCATTGTTCGCTCAGTCGGATCGACTGAAGCGCTTCCTGCGGTTCTCGCTTGACCGGATGATCGCCGGTGAAGCCGACCAGATCAAGGAAGCCGTAATCGGCGTAGAAGTCTTCGACCGCCCGGAGGGGTATGACACGAAGATCGACCCGATCGTTCGTGTCGAAGCCCGCCGTCTGCGCTCGAAGCTGGATCAGTATTACCTGGCCGACGGCAAAGCCGATGCGGTCCGTTTCGCACTTCCCAAGGGAAGCTATGCACTGCTGGTGGAAGCCAACACCCCTCCGCCTCCGCCAGTTGTGGTGATGCCGCCCGAGCCCGCTCCAGGGCCCATCCGCACCGACCCGGGAGAATTGGTTCCCGTCGCCGAGAAGATGCCCACTGTCGTGACGCAGACAGTCACCATCTCGCGCGTTCCCTTGACGCTACTGTGGGCGCTGCTCGGGCTCATCGTCTTGGGCGGAGCACTGGCCTGGTTGTACTGGCCGCGCACCGGCTCCGATTCCTTCGCGCAGATGAAGCGAGTCACCTCAGACAGCGGTGTCACTACAATGCCGGCGCTCTCACCCGACGGCAAGCAAATGGTGTTCGCCTCCGATCGCGAGGGCAGCGGCAACCTTTCTTTATGGTCGCAGACGCTGCCGGAAGGTCCTGCCCGCCGCCTCACCTCGGATGATTGGGACGCGCGAGAGCCCGGCATTTCCCCCAATGGCAAGACCGTGGCCTTTCGCTGGGCGCGCAACGGCGGTGGGATCTTCGAGATTCCGCTCGCCGGCGGCGAGCCCAAGCTCATCGCTCCCGGCGGCGTCCGCCCGCACTATTCTCCCGACGGCCGCTGGATCCTCTACACGGTCCGCGATGAGAAAGACGAACTCGGCCGCGTGTTCGTGGCGCCGGCCGGAGGCGGCAATCCGATCCAAGTAGCGCCGCAGTTCGCCGACGCGCACTACGGCATCTGGTCAGAAGACGGCAAGCAGATCCTGTTCTGCGGAACGTCGGTTTCCGGCGATCCCGAACGCGAGCACGATTGGTGGTTGATTCCCTTTCCCGACGGCCAGCCGTACAAGCTTGGCCTGTTGCCCAAAGCGCGCCGCGAAGGCATCTCGGTGGACCGCCCCGCCGCCTGGGGGGGCGACTCGGTGATTTTCGCGGGCAGCCGCGGAGCCACTGTTTCGCTGTGGCGTATCGGATTGAGTCCGCGTGGCCGCTTGGACGCGCGCATTCAGCGCATCACCAACGGAACCAGTATCGACGCCGAGCCCGTCATTGCCGGCAAGTCCGTCTACTTCGCCAGCGGATCGCTCACTGTGGACATCTGGTCTGTGCCGCTCGACGCCAACACAGGCCGCGTCACTGGACCGCTCGTACCCCTCACTTCCAACCCCGCCAACGAATCCTACCCGTGGCTTTCGACCGATGGTCACAAGCTCGCCTTCGCGAGTGATCGCAATGACCAGCGCCAGGTCTACTATCGCGATATGGCCACCGGCGAAGAGAAGGTGCTCACCGGCTTCCGCTTCACCAAAGACTATCCGATCCTCTCGCCCGACGGCCAACTGGCCGCCTATCGCAGCATCGAAGATCCGAAGGTTCCCATCTGGGTGGTGGAAATCGGATCGGGCTCCTCGCGCCAGCTCTGCGGCGATTGCGGCGGACCCACCGATTGGTCGCCTGATGGACGCTACATTCTCTATGAACCCGGCGCAACTACTGCCTACATTGGCCGGCTCGACGTGAGCGCGCACAAAGAAGCTAGCCTTATTGCGCATCCGGCCATGAGTCTGCGCGGCGGCCGCTTCTCGCCCGATGGAAAATGGATCGCGTTCCACGCCGAGTCCGGATCGTTGAAGCGCCAGATCTTCATCGCTCCACACACCGACACGACATCTTCGGTGGAATCGTGGATCCCGGTCACTGGGGGCGACTCGCTCGATTACAACCCTTTCTGGTCGCCCGACGGAAATCTCATCTACTTCATCTCCGAGCGCGACGGATTCCGCAGCATCTGGGCGCAGCGCATCGATTGGAAGCGCAAGGCGCGCGCGGGTGAGGCGTTCCAGGTGCTCGCCGTGCGCACGGCAAGCCGGACTCTGCTGCGCAACAGCCGCGTGCGGTATACGGGAATTGGTCCGGTGGTGCGGCAAGGGCGCATGGCCTTCGCCATGGACTCGAGCAACTTCAACATCTGGACCTTGCCCCTCCCATAGCCGCACTCAGCCGGTACTCGACGCCGATTCCGATATTGCACTGGCCCTGCCGTGTAGGGCGGGCTTTAGCCAGCGCGGGACTTCAGTCCCGCCACTCCGCTGGGCCAGAATCTTGCCCCCCCCGTGCCCCCCGTAACGTGTATTCGAAAATCCTCATCTCCTTCCCCCTCAACCACATCCCCGGATCGATTTTGCAAGCTCCCACCACCCTCCCGCTACAACGGGACCATGATCACCAGCCGCAAACTCGAAGCCAACCGCTCCAACGCGCAGCACTCCACCGGCCCCCGCACTCCCGAAGGCAAGGCCGTCTCGTCGCAGAACGCCACCACTCACGGACTCTTCTCCGCAACCTTCGCCGTCTCGCCGCAAGACCGCGATGAGTTCGACATCTTCCTCGAGCTCCAGCGCGAAGAACTCCGTCCCCAAGGCATCAACGAAGAGCTCATCTTCTCGAACCTCGTCCAATCCGCTTGGAAAATCGAAGCCACCCGCCGCCTCGAAGCCCAAGCCCTCGCCGAACAAAACGAAGCCAACCTCGACAAGTACAGCAGGTACGCCGCCCGCTTCGAACGCGCCTACTATCGCGCCCTCTCCGAACTCCGCAAGCTGCAAACCGAACGCGCCCAGCGCGATGCGTCCACGCAACCCATGGAAGACGCACCACCGCTCGCCGACTCGGCCAAGCTGAAAAAACGAACCCACGCCTCCCCCACCCGCGACCCGCTCACTGACCGCCTCAACGCCGAATCCCGCTGGACCATGGCCCACCTCCGCGCCCTCAAAGCCGGCGTCGCCACAGCCCCAAAACCACCGTCTGTGTAAGGGGAATGCGTCGTGGTAGTTTGTCTCTTCAGCCACCTGTGGTTGTGGGACCGGCACCCAGCGCGAATCGAGCCAGACTCGTACGGACCCAACACTCTCCAGAAACACACCGCCGATTCCGATATCGGCAGTGGCTCTGCCGTGTGGGGCGGGCTTTAGCCGGCTTTAGCCAGCGCGGGACTTCAGTCCCGCTGCCGGCGCACGCACCAACACTCAGTAGGGTGCATCGGAACCGCGCGTTGCGACCCTCATCCGCACTCCACCGCACGCGCCCTCCCGCCTCGGATACGATAAACTCATCTCGGAATCCCGATCATCCTGTCCATGGAGAAACGACCTCAACCAGCGCCACGCAACAGTGCATATATGCCGCTACTCGCACTCCTACTTCTCTGCACAGCGAACGCCCTCGCCGAAGACTGGCCCCAATTCCGCGGACCCAACTCCACCGGGCTCTCCACCACCACCCATCACCTCCCCGTAACCTTCTCCGAAACCCAAGGCATCCGCTGGTCCGCGACCGTCGGTGACGGCGCGGGCGGCGCAGTAGTCGCCGCGGGCCGAGTCTTTGTCAGCGGCATGACCGGACCCGAGACCGTCAGCCTCTTCGCCTTCGATGCCCGCGATGGCCGCAAACTCTGGCAGCGCGACTGGCCCACTGGCCGCCTGGCCGAGATGACCCAGCCCAACAGTCACGCGAGCACCACACCCGCCGCCGACTCCGAGCGCGCCTACTTCTACTTCTCCACGCTCGGGCTCATTGCGGTGGACGCGCGCACCGGCCGCGACGCATGGCATCAGAAGCTCCCTACGCCGTACTTCGTCTTCAAGTGGGGACCCGGCATGTCGCCCGTGCTCTATCGCGACATGGTGATCTTTGCGCAAGATGACGACCTCAATCCCGCCATCTCGGCCTTCGACAAGAAGACCGGCAAGCTCCGCTGGAAAGACGACCGCCTCGACATGGCCGTGAACTACTCGCATCCGGTAGCTTGCGGCGCCAGCGGCCGTGAAGACATCGTGCTCGCCGGCACGGGCATGATGATCGGCTACGATCCCGACACAGGCCGCCGCCGCTGGTACGCGAAGACTCTGCTGCGCAACATCAAGACCACGCCCGTCTGCTCCGATGGCGTGATCTACATTTCGCTCCAAAGCAGCGGCATCGCGAACCAGTGGCTGGCCAGCGTTGACCAAGCCACCACCGGGAATCGCGACGGCAAAGTGACCAAAGCGGAGATCCAAGCCTTCGTGGGCGACACGCCGATCCCCGAGGCGTTCTACCGCAAAACCTTCGATCGCGGCGATCTCAACAAAGACGGCTTCCTCGAAGGGAAGGAATTAGACATCGCGTTCATGCATCCGGACAACTTCGCTGGCGCCGACTTCCACTCCTCCGGCGAGAGCGCCGCCAACGAGTACGTGCTCGCGGTGCGCGCGGGCGGCCAGGGCGACGTAACACAGTCGCACGTGTTGTGGAAGCATCCGACCAAGCACACCGATCACATCGTCTCCCCGCTCATTTCCGGCGGACGCATGTTTCTGGTCAAGGGCGGCGGCATCAGCACCGTGTTCGACACGAAGACTGGCAAGCCTGTCCGCGAGCCCCAGCGGATCGGCAACATCAGCAACTACTTCGCGTCGCCCGTGGCCGGTGACGGCAAGATCTATGTAGCCGGTGAGAACGGTGTCGTAGTGGTGCTCAAAGACGATTCGAGCTATGAGCTTCTAGCGAAGAACGACATGGGTGAGAGCATCATCGGCACGCCCGCCATCGCTGGCGGAACCGTCTTTCTGCGTACGCGTACCAAGGTCATCGCAGTCGGGAGCAAGCAGTCGCAATGAGAAGCCGCCTCATCACTACGTCATTGGCATTGGCCGCGATCGCCATCCCCGTGAGCAATGCCCAAATCTCGGCGGAACAAGCGGGTCGCAAGCTCTACGTCGAACATGTCCGGCCCGCGCTCGAACGTCATTGCCTGATGTGTCACAAAGACACTGCCAAGCAAGGCGGACTCGATGTCTCCAGTCGCGAGGGGCTTCTCAAAGGAGGCGGCCGTGGCGCCGCAGTAGTGCCTGGGAATTCCAAAGACAGCCTTCTGCACAAGCTGATCACACACCAAGCGCAGCCGCACATGCCTCCCGGAGCCGCTCAACTTCCCACTGACACGGCTGCATTGATCGCGCTGTGGATCGATCTCGGCGCACCGGTAGACGTCCCAGCGGATAGCGTTCCGAAGAACGGTGACGCTCTGTTTGCGAAGGTCCGCCCGGTGCTTGAAACGCAGTGCCTCAACTGCCACGGCGGCAAGTTCAAGCAAGCCGGGCTCGACATCTCCACGCGGGAAAAGATCCTGCGCGGCAGTGACACACACAAAGATGTATTGGTTCCCGGAAACGCGGCCGCGAGTTTGCTCATCAAGAAGATCCGCCACCAGCACGAACCGGGCATGCCCTACCAGGGGCAGAAGCTTCCCGAGGATGCGATCGCCGACATCGCCGCATGGGTCGAAGCGCAGGCTCCCTATGCCGCCGACCTCCAACCGCAAACCGTGCGCGAGCAGAAGTCGTTCCTGCACGGCGGCAATCACTGGGCCTACCAACGTCCCAAACGGCCGCCGCTGCCCGCCACTGGTAATCGCGCGTGGACCCGCAATCCCATCGATCTCTTTATCGCCGCCAAGCACGCCGAGCACAAGCTCGAACCCATGCCCGAAGCGAACCGCATCGTCCTGCTGCGCCGCGTCTATCTCGACCTGACCGGGATCCCGCCGTCGCCCGCCCAGGTGCAAGCGTTCCTCGCAGACACCTCGGGCAACGCGTATGAGAAGGTGGTCGACGATCTGCTTTCCTCGCCTGCCTACGGCGAGCGCTGGGGCCGCCACTGGATGGACGTGTGGCGTTACAGCGACTGGTATGGCTTGCGTAGCTTCGGCATTCTGCAGAACGCGCAACGGCACATGTGGCACTGGCGCGATTGGATCGTCGAATCGTTGAACGAAGACAAGGGCTACGACCGCATGATCGTCGAGATGCTCGCCGGCGACGAGATCGCGCCCGCGGATCCGAAGGTGGTGCGCGCCACCGGATACCTCGTCCGCAACTGGTTCCGCCCCAATCGCAACGCCTGGCTCAAGGAGACCGTGGAGGGCATCGCTTCGGGGTTCCTGGCCACTACGCTCAAATGCGCCCGCTGTCATGACCACAAGTTTGACCCGCTCGCGCAGGAGGAGTTCTATCGCTTCCGCGCCTTCTTCGAGCCCTACGATGTGCGCACCGATCCCGTGCCAGGGCAACCCGACACGTTCCAGCAAGGCCTGCCTCGCGTCTTCGATTCCGAGCCGCGCGATATCGACGGTACTGGTCCAGCGATCTACGCCGCCACGTACCGCTTCGTTGGCGGAGACGAGAAGAATCCCGACAAGGCGAATCCCATCTCACCGGGCGTTCCCGAGATCTTCGGCAAGCTCGGCCAGCCGGTCAATGCGGTGAAGTTGCCAGTCGCCGCATACTACCCGTCCGTTCAGCCGTTCGTGCAACGCGATCTACTCGAACAGGCGAAGCGCAACATCGCCAAAGCGCAGGCCGAACTCGACGAGGCCAGGCAGGCCTTGGCGGCTGCTGAACGCAGAGCCACCACCCCCGAGCAACAGGCCGAGGCGATGGCCGCCGCCCGTGCGAGTTTCCAGAAGGACCTCAAGCCCATCTTCGACAAGCACTGCGTGGTCTGTCACGGCGACTACTACCCGCGCAGCGAGTTTCGTGTGCTGAGTCCGGAGCAACTCCTCGAAGGCGGCGCCAAAGACGGACCCGCGGTGATCGCCGGAAAGAGCGCGCAGAGTCCGCTGATTCGCCACCTGCGCGGCGAGGTGGAGCCTCGCATGCCCGGCGAAGCCGCGCCTTTGCCTGCCACCGGCATCGACACCATCGCCCGCTGGATCGATCGCTTGCCACCCGCCGAGCCGCAGTTGGCGTTGCTGCGTGCACGAGAAGCAGTAGCGCTGGCCGAGAAGCGCGTGGCGTGGAGGAAGGCTGACGTGCCTTCCATCGAAGCCCGCATAGCCGCGGACCGGGCGAAGTTCTCAGAGCCCCCGGCACCAGATGCGGAAGCGCTCGCCAAGACGGCGAAAGAAGCGGAGCGCTCTGCCGAGTTGCTCAAGGCCGAGGTGAATCTCCTCGACGCGCAGCAGCAACTCGCCGACGCCTACCGCACTCCCGCCGCCAATAAGCATGAAGCCGGACAGTTCCGCGAGAAGAGGATCAAGCTCGCTACCAGCCAGGTGAACGCGGCGCAAGCAGCACTGCGCAAAGGAGTCGACGCGTACACGCCTATCGGCAAGATCTATCCGAAGACCAGCACGGGTCGACGCACGGCGCTGGCCCAGTGGATCACCGCCAGCGACAATCCGCTCACTGCTCGCGTGGCCATCAATCACATCTGGATGCGCCACTTCGGCGAACCGCTCGTCGCTTCCGTCGACGACTTCGGCGTGCGCCAGCAGCCGGCTCATCCGGAGTTGCTCGACTGGCTCGCTGTCGAGTTCATGCAGAGCGGCTGGAGCATGAAGCACATCCATCGCCTGATGGTTACCAGCAGCACGTACCGCATGCGCTCCTCCGCCAGCCGAACCGATCATCCTGACCTCGCAGCCGACCCCACGAACCGCTACCTGTGGCGCATGAATCCACGGCGCATGGAAGCCGAAACCGTGCGCGACAGTCTGCTCGCCGTCGCCGGCGAACTCGACCCGGCCCTCGGCGGACCCGAGCTCGATCACTTCGCCGGCCATACCTCGCGCCGCCGCAGCCTCTACTTCACACACACGCCGAACGAGAACATGCAACTGCTGAAGGTGTTCGATCAGGCCGATCCGGCTGGCTGCTACCGCCGCTTCGAGAGCATCGTGCCGCAGCAGGCGCTGGCTTTGTCGAACAGCGAGATCAGCTTCACCGAGTCCCGCTTGCTGGCGCGCAAGATCTCGAGCAGCGTGGGAGACAGCCCGCGTGCATTCGTCGAGGCCGCCTTCGCGCGGGTTCTCTCGAGAGCGCCAGCCGATGACGAGCAGTCGGAGAGCATGGCCTTTCTCGAACGCCAGACGCAATTGTTGCGAGACTCCGCCAAGCTCACGCGATACCAATCGGGCCAGCCCGGCCAGGTGCCCGCCGCCGCCGACCCTGCTCTGCGTGCTCGCGAGAACCTGGTGCACGTGCTGATCAACCGAAACGAGTTCCTCACGATTCGCTGAGATATGATAGCGGGCAAGGCAAACATTCGATGACGAGAACGGGCTCTCATTGCGGCCGCGTGCACCGGAGAACATTTCTCTCCGATCTTGGCATGGGCGTCACCGGCATGGCGCTCGGCGCCATGTTCCAGCGCGATGGCCTCGGCGCGCCCGGCCCCGAAGCATGGAGACCGCCCACCGGCAAGCCGCATTTCGCACCCAAGGCCAAGAGCGTCATCTGGCTCTTCATGCAAGGCGGCGCCAGTCACCTCGAGACCTTCGACTACAAACCCGCGCTCAACAAGTACGCCGGAAAGACCATTGACGAAACGCCCTACGCGCACGTCCTGAACTCCAAGTACAAGAAGAACACCGTCCTGTTCACCGGAAAGGAACGCCGCCCTTCTTCGAAGATCCTGCCGCTACAAGTGGGTTTCCAGAAGCGGGGCAAGAGCGGAACCGATGTTTCGGACTGGTGGCCAAACGTGGGCAACCGCATCGACGACATCGCCGTGGTCCGCTCGATGTGGACCACCGACAACAACCACGCCGCGCAAACGCAGTTCCACACCGGCCGCCACATCTTCGAAGGGATCTACCCTTCGATCGGCTCCTGGATTCACTACGGACTCGGATCGCTGAACGACAACCTTCCGCAGTTCATCGTGCTCGGCGGGAAGATCATGCCGCACGATGGCGGTCCCGCTGGTTACTCAGCCGACTATCTGGGTCCGCAGCACAACGGAATCATCATTGACGTGGACCCGGCCAATCCCCTGCCCTTCGCATACCCGGTGAACGGCGTATATAAGGAGGAGCAGGAAGCCGAGTTCCGTCTGCTGCGGCGCTTCAATGAGCTCGAAGCGGTTCAGTATCCAGACGACTCCGCCCTCACCGCGCGGATCAAGTCATACGAGTTGGCGTTCCGCATGCAGACATCGGTTCCAGATCTGTTCCGATTCTCCCAGGAGAGCGCCGAGACGCAGCGGCTCTACGGGCTCGACAATAAGGTGACCAAGCCCTTCGGCGAGATCTGCCTCACTGCTCGCCGGTTGGTGGAGCGCGGTGTGCGATTCGTCGAGCTGATTCACGGCTACTCCACCGACACGCTCGGTTGGGATGCGCACTTCGACCTGAAGATGCTGCACGGCCGCACCTCGTCGGAAGTCGACAAGCCGATCGCTGGCTTGCTCGGGGACCTGAAGCAGCGCGGACTGCTCGATGAGACGCTGGTGGTTTGGGGCACCGAGTTCGGCCGCACGCCTGGTGTGGAAGGCAAGACGGAAGGTCGCGACCATCATCCCTCGGCCTTCACGTGTTGGATGGCCGGCGGCGGGATCAAAGGCGGCGTGGTGCACGGATCCACGGACGAACTGGGCTTCCACGCCGAGGAGAATCGGCACTACGTGACGGACCTTCACGCCACCGTTCTGCATCAACTCGGTTTGGATCCGCGGAAGCTGACGGTCCCGGGTCATCAGCGGATCGATCTCGACTTCGGGCAGCCGATCGTGGACATCATCGCGTGACCCCTCGTCGCGACTTTCTCCGAAGCTTGGCTGTTGGCGGCGCCATCGCTGCGCCGATCTTCCCCCAAGGCCCCAAGCTGAAGATCACCGCCGTGCGGACCTTCCGCCTCCGCCACAAGCTATCGCGACCCTTCGGTGTCTCCGTCTCTGTGCCGCTCGACAAGACTCGCGAGACGCTCCTCGTCAAGATAGAGACAGACGCCGGACTCACAGGCTGGGGCGAGACCGCGCCCATCGGCGGAACGCGAGGCGCGATCGACGAAAGCTTGGGTCCGCGCCTCATCGGAGAGAACCCGCTCGAATACCGGCGTCTGTGGCGGCTCTTGTGGGGGCCGAACTTCGGCAACGGACTCGCCGTCGGAGCGCTCGACATCGCCCTCAACGACGTGCGCGGCAAGGCCCTGAACCTGCCCATCGCCGAGTTGTTCGGGGGCCGTCTCCGTGATCGCGTGCCCGCCTACGCCTCGGCGATGAACTACCTGGAAGGCATCGAGCCCGAAGAGCAGTTCCCCAAGGAAGCGGCCGAGAAGGTGCGCCAAGGATTCAAGGCTCTCAAGATGCGCATCGGGCGCTATCCGGTGGCGCGCGAAGCGAAGTTCATCGCCGCGGTTCGCGCCACCGTGGGACCCGACATTCGCCTCTTCGCCGACGCCAACGCCGCCTACACCGTGGCCACTGCGCTCGAGATGGGGCACGAACTCCACAGGCTCGGCTTCGAGGCGTTCGAAGAGCCGCTACCGCAGTCGCCCAAGTACGCCGGCTATGAGGATCTGCGCCGGAGGCTCCCGCTCTCTCTCGCCGCGGGCGAAGCGGTGGACTCACGCGCCGCGGCGAAGGAACTGATCGATCGCCGCGTGATGGACATCATTCAGCCCGACGTCAGCCTCTGCGGCGGAATCGGCGAAGCGTTGGCGATCGCCGAGATGGCGGCGCTCTCCGGGATTCGCTGCATGCCGCACTGCTGGGGCAGCGACATCGTCATCGCCGCTACCACGAACTTGGTATCGCTGCTGCCCGAGCCACATCCGGGCTTCCCCACTGATCCGCCGCTGCTCGAGCTCGACCAGTCAGAGAACCCGTGGCGCAACGGACTCGCCAAGGATCCGCTGCATTTCGAGAACGGCTCGATGGCTGTGCCTGTGAAGCCCGGGCTGGGGATAGAGGTGAATGAGGAAGTAGTGAAGCGATACGCTGTCTAGCCTAGCGCGCCGAAGCGCTACGCGCGCATCGAAACCCGAGATTCGGCGTCTTCTGATTCGGCCGTACCCAGTTGCGGAAGAACACCGTGCACCGCGGCGCCGCATCGGACCACGCGCCCCCCCGGATCACCTTGTACACGCCCGTCTCCGGGCCTCGCGGATTCTTCGCCGGGCTCGCCTTGTAGTACTCGCGCTCGAACCAATCGGCCACCCACTCGCTCACGCCGCCGGCCATATCGAACAGCCCGAACCCATTCGCGGCAAACTGCGCCACCGCGCCCGGACCCGTCTGCACGCCGTACCGCGCTTGCTTCGAATCGAGCTTGTCGCCGTTCGGGAAGTCGGCGCCTTCCTTGCCGCCGCGTGCCGCGCGCTCCCACTCGGCTTCCGTCGGTAATCGCTTTCCGGCCCACGCGCAGTAGGCGCTCGCATCTTCCCAGTCCACGTTGTAGACCGGATACTGCTCTTCGCCCGGAGGCACGCGGCTGTTCACCCAGTGATACGGAACGGCGCGCTTGGTTGTCCCGGCGAACTTCGCGTACTGATCGTTGGTGACTTCGGTCTTGTCGAGCAGGAACGCGTCGATCTCCACCTCGTGCGTGGGGCGATCGTCCAGCAAAACAATCGGACGCATTTTTGTTTGGTCGTCCGAAGTCAGTTTGGTGCGGCCCATGGTGAACTTTCCGGCGGGGATCGACACCATCGCTTCTTCGGCCAGGCACGCCGAGCACACCAGCACCAGCAGCCGTCGCATTACACGAACAGTTCCGCGATCTCGTCGTCCACCACGTACTCGGTGGCGCCGAGCGGATCCACGTAACGATACGCTCGCTTCGACGGCGTGTTCGTGATCGCCTTCTTCCAGTCGATCCCGAGCACGGAATACGCGGTCGCGTAGATGTTCTCGGTCTTCGGCTGCATCTTCGTGTACTTCCACCCGGTCTCGATGAGCTTGGCGCCGTCGACGTCAGTGGCTCCGAGGATCCGCCCGCCCTTCACGCCAGCGCCCGCGAACAGCGACAGGTAGCAGACGTTGTAGTGGTGCCGCCCCTTCACGCCGTTCAACGGACCCGGCGTCCGCCCGAACTCGGTGGCCATCACCACCAGCGTGTCATCGAGCAGCGTCTTGCCGGCTTGCCGCGGAGAAGGCGCGGCGGCGAGATCGCGAATGAGGTTCGCCATGCCACGATCGAACTCGTTGCAGCGGATGTAGTGGTTCGACTTCGACGCGTGATCGAAGATGTTCTTGTGGTGATCCCAATCCGGATGCGTGATGTGGATGTACCGCGTGCCAGCGTCAGCCTTCACGAGGTTTCGCGCGAGCAGGCAACCGAGCCCCACTTCGTTTTCGCCGTAGCGTTCGCGCTCTTCCTTCGACATCTGGAACGCCGCTGGCCACCGCGCGTCCCCGAGCACGCGGAAGGCGCTGTGCTGGAAATCGCGGAACGCGGCGAGCGAACGGTCGCGGCCCGTGCGGCTCTGCTTCATCGCTTGATCGAGCTCCGAAAGCAAGCGATAGCGCTCTTCCAGAAGCTTCGCCGCTTCGCCGTCCACGGAGGTTCCGCCGAGTCCGCTCTTGAGATTGATGTCCACCACCGAATGCCGCGGATCGAGGAACCCGGTGGAGAGCGCGCCACACCCAGCAGTCTCGAGATTGCAACCGACATACGTGGGGAACGTATCGGCTTCGCGCCGCTGGCTCTCGAGCTCATACGCAACCACGGAGCCGACCGAAGGAATCTCCGGCGCCTGCGCCGGATTCAATGGCCTGCCTGCCTGCGTGTAGTATTGTCCGCGGAAGTGGACCACCTCATGGCTCTTCATCGAGCGCACGATGGCGACCTTATCCATCTCTCTCGAAAGCTCTGGAAACAAGCGGTGCGAGAGGTACAGATCGTTGCGGACCTTGCGTATATCCAGATCCTTCGGAGTGCCCACGCTCTCTTTGAAATCGAAGGTGTCGAGATGGCTGATCGCGCCCGCGAGTTCGATCACCACCACGAAGCGCGCAGTGCCGCGTGGATTCGCCTTGCCCGCCGCGCTTATGCGAGGCACCAAGCCTGCCTGATCGGCGAAGGCTCCCAGCAGTCCATATCCGCCCAGGCGCAGCACGTCACGGCGCGCCGGCAGAATGTCACTCACTCGCTTCTGCATGTTCCCTCTTCTAGAAGTTGAACAGAAATTCCGGGCTATTGATCAGCGCCCACTGCAGGTTCTCGGTTCCGCGCCGCCGATCCTTGCCGAGCGCGCGTGCGGCGACTTCCCGTTCTGCAACACTGGGCCTGCGCGAAAGCGTGGCGAGATACAGGTTGTCGATCAACTCGGCGTCCGAAGCCGATCCCTCGAGCAGCTTCTGCACGCGGCTATCGCCCATGGCGAGCACGCGTTCGTTGACGATCTTCGACTGCATCAGGATCATCGCCTGCAATGAAGATGGCGCGGTCTTCTTTGGCATATCGTCACGATTGCTCTGCCCGAACACTTTCATGAAGCTTTGCACTTCACCCGACGCCTTCTTCGGCTCCGACATCTGCTGCACCATCGGGACCTTGCCCGCGCCGCTCGAGAATTGTCCAGGCCGAGCCGTGGCCACCGCGATCGAGTCGTGCAATTCGGCCGCGCTCAGCATCCGCACGTACTTGCGCGCGTAATAGGGCGCGTAGGAATCTTTCCACTCGCCATCGAATCGCGAAGAGAGTTGATACGCGCTCGACTTCATGATCCGCCGCACCAGCGACTTGAAGCTGTAGTTGCTCTTCTGGAAATCCGCGGCCAGCGCATCGAGCAACTCCGGATTCGACGGTTGAATCGTCCAAGGTGCGGGCGGCGGATTCTTCGGGTCGTATCGCGCCAGGTCGAAATCGTCCACCGGCTCGACGATGCCGAAGCCCATCAACTCGCCCCAGATCCGGTTCGCGAACGCTCGCGAGAACTGCACGTGCGTGGTGATCATGCGCGCCAACTCATCGCGTTCGAGTGCGCCCGCGCGCGGCTCCTCACCCGAGAGGATGAAGCGCGGCGCTCCCGAGCCTCCGCTGCGCGGCACGCGAACGATGCTCTCGGCCTTGGTGTCGTATCCCTTCGCCACATCGTCCACCGTGTACTCGGTGTTCGCCTGGTAGCCGTTCTCCCAGTTCATGATCTGGCGCGTTTTGCCGTAGAATCCGGCTTGGCGGAAGAAGTCCTCACGCTTCTTGCCGGTCAGGTAGACGTTCACTCTCTCGAGATGATTCTTGCCGTCGTGGCACGAGATGCAAGCGAGACTGATACCGAGGAAGACCTTCGAGTACGTAACGGTGAACTCATCCACGGTGTCGGGGATGTTCACCAGGTCGAGCGCACCTTCTTCCTCGGGGTCGTCTTTCGCCTTGACGAAGTCGCGCGCAAAGTAGAGTCCGCCGGGCACGGAGAAGCTCGTCTTGCCCGCGCCGGTCAATAACTCCGTGACCACGTCATTGTAGGGACGATCGAGCCGGAGCCACTCACGCAGCCAGTAATGAAAGAGGTTGAGACCGTGGCCCATGCGGCCGCCGGCGCGGAACAGATCCTCGAAATAATAGGACCACTTATCGATGAACGCGCTGCTCGAAACCAAGCGGTCGATCAGCTTGTCGCGCTTGCCCGGATCGCGATCGTCGAGGAACGCGCGCAACTCGGCCGGATCCGGAATGCGGCCCGTGGCGTCGAGCCAGGCGCGCCGCGCGAACTCTTCGTCATCGGCCAGCGCGGCATGCGGAACCGCATCGCGCTCCATGCGCCCGAAAACGTGGTCGTCGACGAATCCGCGCCGCGTCACCTTCGAAGCAGACCGGCCTTGTCCGGCGGCCTCGGCAGTGAGTGCCGCAGCAGCTTTCGAGCGGTTCTCCTGGGGCTGGAATAGCGGCTTGTGGACCTTGTCGAGTTGGTCCCGTGGATGCTGCTGTGCGTAGAGACACGCTCCCGCAGCAAGGATGAGCACACGCCTCATGTGCCCCCATTCTATCGCTTATTCGTGCGCGATTCGGGCGCCCTATTTGCGGCTGAAGATCTGCACGCGTTTGCCGTTCACTTCCGCCACCCAAAGGCGGCTCTTCGAGTCGAACGCCATCAGGTGCGGCAGCTTCAGGGTTGCCGCATCGCCCCATTGCGAGTTCATGTGGCCGCTCGAGAGATCGAGGTGGCTGATCGTGTTCGCGTCGCCATCGGAGACGAGCAACTCGCGGCCCCAAACCATCACGCCGAAGGGCTGGCCGAACCCGGACCACGCGGCCACGAACTTTCCATCAGGCTCGAACACCTGCACGCGGCGATTGCCCCGGTCGGCAACGTAGATGCGGTCGCGCGCATCGATCGAGAGCGAATGCGCGGCGGCGAACTCGCCCTCGGACTTTCCCTTCTTGCCCCACGATGCGAGCATCTTGCCGTCAGGCGAGAGCTTCACGATGCGGCCGTTGCCGGCGTCGGCCACGTAGAGCGTGCCGTCGCGCCCGAACACGACATCGTCGGGCGACTTCAAGTGCTCGCCGATCGTCGCCAGGAGCTTCCCTTCGGGCGAGAACTTTCGCAGCAGGTGGTTGCCGTTGTCGGTGGTCCAGATGTTCCCTTCGCGGTCGATGCGCAATCCGTGCGCGACCTTGAACATGTCCTGACCCCAGGCGCGCAGGAACTTGCCCTTCTTGTCGAACGCGGCGATGGGGAGCTTGCCGCGGTGCAGCACGTAGACGCGGTCTTTCGAGTCGATGGCGACGGCGGACATGGCGCCGAGGTCGAAATCGGCGGGGAACTGGAGGAATCCCGCGGAGACGAAGGCAGCAGCAAGAAGCATGAGACTCTATCGTATCCGAAGGGCGGCGCGAGAAAACATGGCCATAGACGCAATATCGCATGTGATAGACTCGCCCTCGAGAGTCGTCCTCGATACAGATGTGATGGTATCCGCGCTCCGCAGCACGAGCGGTGCGTCGTATCAGTTGCTACTCTGTGCTTTCCGGCGCGAGATCGAAGCACTTGTATCGGTGCCATTGATGATGGAGTACGAGGCGGTTCTAACGCGACCGGAACATGTGGCATCAAGCGGCTCGAGCCTGCAAGAAGTCGAGAACATCCTTGCTGTCATGGCGAACAAGCTAACGCCAGTCTGGTTTGGGTTCATGTGGCGCCCTTGTCTGCGAGATCCAGCCGATGAGATGGTCTTGGAGACCGCAATCAACGGTGATGCGGACGCGTTGGTGACGTTCAACGAGCGGCACTTGGCTACGGCGGCGCGCACGTTTGGAGTTCGGGTCATGAAGCCCAGAGATTGCTTTAAGGAGGCATTGCGGAGAAGATGAGGAAAAGTAACGTAGCATTGCGTCTTCAGGAGTCCCTGTTGGCTGAAGCGCGCCGTGTAGCGGCAAGCGAAGGGGTCGCACTCAATCAGTTCATCAACGTGGCGGTCGCGGAGAAAATCTCAGCTCTGCGAACTGCGGACTACTTCCGCGAACGCGGCGCGAAGGCCGACTTCGCAAAGGCAATGCGAAGCCTGAAGCGCGCCGGCAAACGCAACCCGCCCGTCCCTGGCGACGAAATCGACTGAGCCCGGCACATTCTCATCCCCCCTGGCTGCGTCTTTCGCTGACTTGTAGACTCGCCGCCGGCGCCGTGACCGCGTTCGAAGGCGTGGTGAGATTGAACCAATCACCGTTCTTGCGGGCCAGCGGCCCGATGAGGTGGTTGGGGCGCTGGGTTCGCAATTGGGAGATCTCGCGACGTACTCAGCACCGCGGGCATGCCGTCGTCCACACGCCAAACGCCGTTGGTCTGACAACCGCCGAGGACCGCCTTCACAGACGCCGTTCCAGTTGCTGCCGAAGCGCATGTTCCTGCCGAACTGCAGTCGATATCCGCCGCTCGGATTTGGAATCGGCTGAATGAGGCCGTTCAGGTGCTCGGTTCGATGCGCACGTCGTCGATCCAGACCCGGCCGCGGGGTTTGCCGTCGAACTTCCAGGAACGGGGGCGATAGACTTCGAGCCTTAGCAAGCGCGGTCCCGCTGCAGTCAACCGAGCCTGGACTTCGTGCCATGGCGACGAACCGGACAGCGGCGGCGTTAGGAGCACTTCCGTTGTGCCGTCGAGCACGCGGAGCGCCACACCCTGGTCCGTGGTGAGGTTTTCGCTTCGCATTCTGGCTTGCAAACGATAGGCACCGCCAGACGGAATCCAGAGGCGCTGGCCCGTGTGCTTGTATTCAATATTGTCGACGGTGTTGAAGGCGACCTCGAGCACGTGGCCCGTGCCTTCGGATCTGCGCTCCACTGACACGCCCTCGATCGGGATTACGCGCCAGTCGAGTCCCTTGCCGCTCCACTCGGACTCGAACCCGCCGTTGACGAGGAGCGCCGGCTGTCCGCCGTCGCGGTGATGAGCCCCTGCCGCGAGGGTGGGATTGCCACCCTCGACTTGGGCTTCGGCGTAGTCCGCGGTGAGTTCAGCGCCGGGGTTGGGCAGTTTCTCCCAGACGATGCCCGCACCCGTGAGATCGCGATTGCGGATCAGGAACCGGAGCAGGGACTCGTGGGCGCGCCGGTTGCTCTTCACGCTGGTGGCGAGAGCTTTCTCCACAGGGATGTCCGCCTGCTGCCAGAGGCGGAAGGCGTGTTCGTCATAAGTGGATACGAGTTCGAGCAGGAGTCCGGTTTGGGAGAGCAAGGCAACTTCATCGCCGATAGCGAGTGCGAAGTTCGCCGATCGGATGAGGATCTGAGGAGAACGCGGCGAACGAAGGCGAGCTTGTTCGAAACAATACTGCGCGTTTTGTTTTTCGCCACCTTCGAGGAAGGCGGCGCCCAGGTCTGCCCAACGGTAAGGCGAGCCGGCGTCGGCAGCCAAGGCTTGTTGGAAGCTCTCGATCGCCCCCCCCGGTCCTTTCACTTGGCCCTGCCAAAGGCGGCGATAGCCTTCGTCAGCCAGCCGTGCGGGCACGGTTGCGCCGGGTTGCGCATCCCAATGAACGTGAAGGCCGTAGCCTCCTAGAGCGCACAATACTAGGCCTACGACCGCGATAGTTTTCGGCATTTCGGATCTCGTTGATCTGTCTAGGACATCGGCGGAATGCAGGCATTTCCCGTAGGCCGAATTCCCTATGCAGAGCCTAGAGCGAAAGGTCGATTGCTCAGTTGAAAGCGGAAATAATCCTGTACTCATGCGACGGCTAGTCTGCCTTGGCAGACGTGTGGCGATCGCACCGATGAAATGGAGCACCCGTGAACTGGGGAACTATCATGCTTCTGTCTGCCATGGCAGCAGCTCATGGCGAAGAAGGCAAACCGAAGGCCTACGTACTGGGCGCAGACGATGTCATCACGATCCAAGCGCGCCAAGCCGACGACCTGAACAACCGCAACGTGCGCATCGGCACCGATGGATTGATCCATCTACCGATGATCGGCGCAGTACGCGCAGCGGGGCGTACTGCTCCCGGATTGGCCACTGACATTGAAGAGAAGTTGCGGGCCTTCTTCCAAGAGCCGGAAGTGGTGGTGTCAGTGGTGGAGATGAAGAGCCAACCGGTTTCCGTGCTCGGCCTGGTCCACACGCCGGGCGTCTATCAATTGAATGGGCGCCGGATGGTGACCGAGGTGATCGCGATGGCGGGCGGCATACGGGCCGATGCAGGCGACCGGATCCGCGTAACGCGGCGCGCGGGGGGGGGCGATGCAGAGGTGCGGGAAGTCAGCTTGAAGGCCGCGATCGAGACCGGGGATCCGGCGGCGAATATCGAGATTCAACCGAACGACGTCGTCTCCGTGCCCAAGGCGCGGATGGTGTACGTGATCGGCGATGTGAAGAAGCCCGGCGCATTCGTGCTGAGCGAGCGCGAGCAGGTCTCGGTGCTGGAAGCGTTGTCGATGGCGGAAGGAATGCTGCGCACTGCCGCCGGCAAGAGCGGCAAGATTCTGCGTTCGAGTCCCGAGGTTACACGGCGGCCGGAGCAGCCCATCGATCTGACGAAGCTGCTGGCCGGGAAAGAGGAAGATCTGCTACTGCGTCCCGACGACATCCTATTCGTTCCGAGTCATACGGCGAAGAATGCGACGATGCGCATTCTCGAGTCGGCGATTCAGATAGGAACGGGAATCACGATCTACAGGGGGGCTCGTTAATGGCGGCCGGAGCTTGGGAGATGGAGCCGGATTCGAGTCTACCGGCGCGCGTCAACAACAGATTGGCGCGCCCAGCTACGCAGCCCGACATGCCGTGGGCCGCGCAGCAGGCGGCGTCGGAAGCATCGCACCTGTTCCTGTACTGGCAGATGATCCGGCGGCGGCGTGCGGCCGTTGCGATTCTGGCCGTGATCGGCGGTGTGTTCGGAGTGCTCTATACATTGCCGCAGACCCCGATCTATCGGGCCCGGGCATCGATGGAAGTACAAGGGCTCAACGAGAACTTTCTCAATTTTCGGGACATCAATCCGAACTCGTCGAACAGCTATCCGGAACTGGACATTCTGACGCAAGTGGGCATTCTCGAAAGCGACACGCTGCGGACGCGGGTGATCGAGAAGATGAAGACGCAGCCCGACGGGCCTTCGCAGCTCCCGGTGAACCGCTGGGCCGCATGGCGGAAGGCGTTGCGCCTCGACAATGGCAAGCCGCTCACCCGGCATCAACTCGTGAGCATTACCGCCGGCGGGCTCTCGGTTCGATCTTCGGGCACGACGCGGCTCGTGGAGCTTTTCTGCGATTCGCCGGATCCGGCTTTGGCAGCGGAGTTCACCAACACGCTGGCCACCGAGTTCATCGACCAGAATCTCGAGTCGCGATGGAAGTCGGCGCAGTACACGAGTCAATGGCTGACACGGCAGCTCGAAGAGTTGAAGATCAAGCTCGAGAAATCAGAGGACGAGTTGCAGGCATACGCCAATGCGACCTCGTTGATCTTCACGGGTGAGCGCGACAAAGAGAACGTCGCCGAGGAAAAGCTGCGGCAACTGCAATCGGAGTTGTTGCGCGCGCAGGCGGACCGGATCTCGAAGCAATCGCGTGAGGAACTGGCCGCGGCGAACCCGCCGGACATGCTGCCGGACGCGCTGGCGGATGAATCGGTGCGAACGTATCAGGAACGAATCATGGATCTGCGGCGCTCGATGGCGGAGTTGAGCACGAGCGTGACGCCGGCTCACTACAAATGGAAGAGCCTGCAAGCGCAGGTGAACGAGCTGGAAGCTGGCTTGCGGAAGCAGCGCGCGGCGATCGCTTCGCGGATTCACAACGAGTTCGTGAGCGCGCAACGGCGGGAGCAATTGCTCGCGGAAGACTACAAGACGCAGTCAAAGCTGGTGACGGATCAGTCTTCGAAGGCGATCCACTACAACATCCTGAAGCGGGAAGTGGAGACGAACCGGCAGCTCTACGAGTCAGTGCTGCAGAAGGTGAAGGAAGCGGGCATCGCTTCGGCGATGCGTACGAGCAGCGTTCGCGTGATCGACACAGCGAAAGCTCCGATGGTTCCCTACAAGCCGAATCGCACACGCAGCGGGATGATGGGCGTGATCGGCGGAGCGCTGATCGGGATCGTGATCGCGATCTGTCTCGAACGGATGAACCGGAAGATCCGGCAGCCGGGAGACACGCCGGCCTATTTGGGAGTACCGGAGCTGGGAGCGATTCCGAGCAGCCGGCTCGACAAGTCTGGCCTCGCGCTGGCGCTGGCGAAGAAGGGCGCGCCGGAAGACGCGCTGGAAACGATCACGTTTGACCGGCGGCATTCGCTGCTGGCCGAGTCATTCCGGGCATCGCTGACATCGCTGCTGTTTTCCGGAGCACAGGCAAGCCCGCACCGGACGATCGTGGTGACGAGTCCGAATGCGTCGGAAGGCAAGACGACGGTGATCTGCAATCTCGCGATCGCGCTCGCGGAGATCAACCGGCGCGTGCTGCTGATCGACGCCGACATGCGGCGTCCGCGATTGCACAAGGTATTCGACGTAAACAACTCGCGGGGGCTGGCCGATGTGCTGCGGGCAACGCGCGAGGGTCCTCTCGATTTCTTCATGATCCAGGACACGGGAATTCCCGGATTGTTCTTGCTTCCGAGCGGACAGTGCGAAGTCAACTCGGCGTCATTGCTGCACTCGAAATCGATGCGCGAGATGTTGCGGCTGTTCCGCGACAAGTTCGACGTGATCCTCATCGATACGCCGCCGATGTTGCACCTTTCGGATGCGCGCATCGTGGGCCAGATCGTGGATGGGGTGGTGCTGGTACTGCGCTCGGGGAAAACGACGATGCAGGAGGCGGTGTCGGCGAGCCAGCGTTTTCTCGAAGACGGCAGCCCGATTCTGGGGACGATTCTCAACGATTGGAATCCGAAGATGTCGGGCTACGACGGTTACGAAACATACAAGAACTACTACTCCTCTTACTACACATCGAAGAAGCAATAGCAGATGAGGCTCGTGTTTCTCAATCCGGTCGGGGTGGTCGGCGGCGCCGAAAGCAGCCTGCTCGACGTGCTCTCCGGATTGCGCAAGTCGCATCCGGAATGGGAGATCCATTTGGCCACGGGGAGCAACGGACCGCTGGTGGACCGCGCCAAGGCGGTGGGGGTGAGGACGACGGTTCTTCCCTTGCCTCCGGCGGTGCTGAAACTGGGTGACTCCGACGGGCGTAGCGGCTTGGACAAAACGATGAGCATGACGGGCGCGCTGCTACCGGCGGCGCGTTACCTGTCAAAGATGAAAGCTCATCTGCGCGGCGTGCGGCCCGATCTGATCCACACCAACGGATTCAAGATGCACGTTCTGGGAGCGTGGGCGGCGCCGCCCATGTCGCCGGTGGTTTGGCACATCCGGGACTACGTGAGTCCGCGGCCGGTGATGGCGAAGCTGCTGCACTTCTCGGCCGGACATTGCGCGATGGCGATTGCGAATTCGGAGAGCGTGGCAGCCGATGTCCGGAGAGTCTGCGGGCCGGGGCTTCCAGTGAAAGCGGTACTCAACGCGATCGATGTGAGGCGGTTCACGCCGGCCGGAGCGGGCCTCGATCTTGACCGAATGGCGGGCTTGCCCAAGGCTCCGCCGAGGACAGTGCGTGTGGGCTTGGTTGCCACGTTTGCACGCTGGAAGGGACACGAAACGTTCTTGCGAGCCATCTCCATGCTGCCGCGGCAGAGCATGGTTCGCGGGTACGTAATCGGCGGTCCCGTGTACGACACCATGGGCAGCCAATACACCATGGAGGAGCTAAAAGAAATGGCCGAGAAGCTCGGCGTCGAGGATCGGGTGGGATTCACAGGCTTCGTGGACGATCCATCGGCCGCGATGAGATCGCTCGACGTTGTGGTGCATGCGAGCACGAATCCGGAGCCGTTCGGATTGGTGATCGTGCAAGGGATGGCTACGGGGCGCGCGGTGATCGCGAGCCGCGGCGGAGGTCCCGAGGAGATTTGCGATCCCGGAGTGAATGCGCTGATGCATCTGCCGGGAGACGCGGCGGAGTTGGCGTTGTGCATCACGACGCTCGAGGCGAATCCCGATCTGCGGGCGCGGATGGGAGTAGCGGGCCGGGCAACCGCGGAGACGCGATTCGACCGGAACCGGCTGGCGGGACAGTTGGTGAAAGTGTACCGGGAAGTGACATCGGCAATGCAGGGGAGCGGCGCGCTATGTGCGGAATTCTCGGAGCGGTAGGCGATTTTCCGTCATTGACTGCTCCGGCAGTCAGACGGGCGCGCGATCTGATGATCCATCGCGGCCCGGACGACGATGGCTTGTCTCATCACGGCCCAGCGTGGCTGGCGTTTCGGCGGCTGGCGATTCTCGATTTGTCCCCGGCCGGTGCGCAACCGATGTCGTCGGCGGATGGATCGGTGACGCTGGTCTTCAACGGCGAGATCTACAACTATCGCGACCTGCGGCGCGAACTCGAGCAACGGCTGCCGTTCCGCTCGAGCGGCGACACCGAGGTACTGCTCAACGGCTATCTAGCGTGGGGTTGGGAACAACTGTTGCAGCGCATCGACGGGATGTTCGCGTTCGCGGTGTGGGATTCGCGCAAGCGGATGTTGTTCGGGGCGCGCGACCGCGTGGGCAAGAAGCCGTTCTTCTACCGGCACACGCGCGAAGGCGTGCTGTTCTCTTCGACGATCCACTCGTTGCTCGCGTTGCTCGATACGGCGCCGGCGGTGAATCCGGAAGCGGTGGACGCCTACCTTACTTACCAGGCCGTGCCGGCTCCGCTGACGATGTACGAAGGCGTGGCGCAGTTGCCTCCGGCGCACGAGTTCCGGTTCCAGCTCGACTCGGGCCAGCTTACGCTCGGGCGTTACTGGAAGGTGAAGTTCGAACCGAAGAACAACTGCACTGAAGACGAAGCGATCGACGAAGTGGAGCGGCTCACGCGAGCGGCCGTCCGGCGGCGCATGATCAGCGACGTTCCATTGGGAGCGTTTCTTTCGGGAGGTGTCGACTCGAGCCTGGTAGTGGCGATGATGGCGCAGGAAACGTCGTCGCCGGTGGAAGCGGTGGTGATCGGGTTCGACGACCCAGCATTCGACGAACGCCGGCACGCTCGGGCGGTGGCATCGCAATATGGCGTGCGATTGCATGAGGCGGTGTGGCGGCCCGATGGAGTGGCCGACTTGCCCGAGATCCTGTGGCACTACGGCCAGCCGATGGCGGACGTGTCCGTGCTACCGACGTTCGAGGTGTCGCGGCAGGCGCGGAGCCACGTGACGGTGGTCCTCAACGGCGACGGCGGCGACGAGTTGTTCGCGGGGTATGCGCGGCCGGTGCTGGCGTCCCTGCGATCGCAATACACGCGGCTGGTTCCGCAGGCCGCGCGCAACTGGCTGCAGGGGGCGTTCCCCAGGGGAGCATCCGGATTGGTGCGGCGTGCGGCGATGCTGGCGAAGGCCGGCGCGCTCGATGCAGCGTCAGCGTTCACGTACGATCGCGCGTTCGGAGATTGGCGGCACCAGGCGTACTCCGAGCGGCTGCTGTCTCGCGTGGCGCATTGGCATCCGGACGAGATGTATCGCCGCGCGTGGGACGATTCCACGGGGCTCGACGACGTGGATCGCGTGCTCGATCTCGATTTCACCAGCTACCTGCCGGATCAGTTGCTGACCAAGATGGACGTGGCGACGATGGCGCACGGTTTGGAAGCGCGCTCGCCGTTGCTCGATACCGCGCTGGTGGAGTTCGCGGCGAGTCTGCCTTCTTCGATGAAGGTGCGGTCTTATCGAACCAAGCATCTTCTCAAGCGCGTGGCATCACGCTACGTGCCCGGCGATCTGGTGTACCGGCGCAAGCGCGGGTTCGTGATCCCGGTGGCGCAGTGGCTTCGCGCGGAGATCCGGCCGCACGTGAAAGCGGTGTTCGAGTCACGGACCTTCCTCGAGCGCGAGTGGATCCGGCCGGATTGGATTACCGCGAAGCTCGACGAACATTGTTCAGGGGCTCGCGACTGGAGCCAGTTGCTGTGGACCGCGTTCGTTCTCGAGGTGTGGGCGCGGCTATCGATCGACCGCTCGCTCGAACGATCATCGACGCTCGACGAGCTACGCCTGGGCAGCACTGACGTGGCGCGCCCGGCGTTCCGAACGGCGGTGGCGTCGTCATGAGCGTGCTGCATGTACATAGCGGAAATCTCTATGGCGGCGTGGAATCGATGCTGACGGCGATGGCGCGGCTCGATGCGACGCAGAAGTTCGCGCTGTGCTTCGACGGGCGGCTGGGCGAGGAACTGCGCTCGGCGGGTTGCGAAGTGATTTCGCTGGGAAGCGTGCGTGTGCGGCAACCGTTCTCGATCTTGCGGGCGCGGCGGCGGCTGGCGGAGGCGATCGCGAAGGTGCGTCCCACGGCAGTGCTGTGTCACTCGGCGTGGTCACAGGCATTGTTCGGCGGAGTGGTGAAGGCGGCGGGCGCGGCGGTGGTGTTCTGGCAGCACGACATCATTTCCGGGAAGCATTGGCTGCAGCGCGCGGCTCGGCGCGTGCGGCCGGACTTGGCGATTTCCAACAGCCGGCACTGCGCGAAGACCTTGCCGGCGCTCTATCCGGATACGCGCGTGGAGGTGGTGTACTGTCCCGTGGCGCCGCGCGTGGCTGATCCGGAATGGTCGCGCGAACAAATCCGCAGAGAGTGCTCCACGGCTTCCGGCGCGGTGGTGTTGTTCCAAGCGAGCCGGCTCGAGGAATGGAAAGGGCACACGCTGCTGTTCGACGCCTTGACGCGGCTGCGAACGCTACCGGGATGGGTGATGTGGCTGGCGGGCGGAGCGCAACGTCCGCATGAAGCGGCGTATCTCGCGCGGCTTCAAGCGCAAGTGGAACAGGCGGGCATCGCCGACCGCGTGCGGTTCCTGGGGCAGCGCTCCGACGTTCCGCGATTGCTGCATGCATCCGATGTTTTCTGCCAGCCGAACACGGCTCCCGAGCCGTTCGGCGTGGCGATGATCGAAGCGCTGCAGGCGAGTGTGCCGGTGGTGGCGACGGCGATGGGTGGTCCGGTGGAAGTGCTCGACGAGTCTTGCGGAGTGCTGGCAGCGCCGGGCGATGCGGATGCGCTGGCCGCGGCGCTGAAGCGGTTGATCGTCGACCCGGCCGAGCGCGCGCGGCTCTCTGCCAATGGTCCCGAACGGGCGCGAGAACTGTGCGATCCGCGGAACCAGATGCAAAAGCTGCTCGAAGCAGTGGAGTCGATAGCATGAACCCGGCGATCGGACTTGCGGCGGTGGAAGCGCGCGCCTCGGCCAGCAGGGGCATCAGCGCCAATGCGATTTATCGCATGGTGGAGCGAGCGCTCGAAGAGACGGGCGCGAGCGGCGGAGCGCTGCTGGATGTCGGATGTGGAGCCGGCAATCTGTGGCCGGTGCTCGAACGGCGGTTCCAAAGTTATGTTGGCGTCGACGCGGTGCGGTACGCGGGCTTCCCGGCGAACGGCGAATTCGTGAAGGCGAATCTCGACGAACCGGCGCCGCTGCCCGCGGGTTCGGCTCGCGTGACGGTAGCCGTCGAAACGATCGAGCATCTCGAGAATCCGCGTGCGTTCGTGCGCGAGCTGGTCCGGCTGACCGAACCCGGCGGTTGGATCGTAGTGACGACGCCGAACCAGCGAAGCATGCTCAGCATGATGACGCTGCTGGTCAAAGGGCAGCACGGAGCGTTTCAGTCCGCCGATTATCCGGCGCACATCACGGCGCTCCTCGAGATCGATCTCGAACGGATCGCCACCGAGTGCGGGCTCGGCGGCATCCGGTTCTTCCACAGCCAGGAAGGGCGGGTCCCGTTTACTGGGGTCCACTATCCAGGCTGGCTTTCGGCGATGTTTCCCCGCGCATTCTCCGGCAACGTAGCGATGGTGGCTCGAAAACCGCATGCCTGAACAAATCCTCGACACCGCTCCCGCGTGGGTACCGCCCGCGGCCAGCATCATCAAACGGCTTCCGGCGGGGCGCTATCGCGCCATCGAAGCGATCTGCAAGAACGCACCGGCTCCGTTTTGGCGAAAGATGCCGGCAAGCCGCGGCGCGTTCGAATTCGTGTGCGACCTGCGCGATTCGATCTCGCGCGAGGCTTGCTTCACGGGCCGCTACGAGCCACAGGAGACGGCGATTCTCGAAGCGATTCTCGCGCCGGGAATGACGTTCGTGGATATCGGGGCGAACTGGGGATACTTCACGCTACTGGCGTGTCAGCTCACCGGACCGGAGGGGCGGGTGATCTCGTTCGAGCCCGATCCACGCCTGTTCGCGCGGCTGGCGGCGAATCTGGCCCGCAACGGACTGCGTCAAGCGACGGCGTTGCCGGTGGCGGCGGCGGCGGAAGAGGGCACGCTGACGCTGAGCGGCTTCGAAGAGCAAGGCGACAACTACGGGCTCTCGCGGATCGTGGAAGGCGCAGCAGCGGGAGCGAACTCGTTTCGCGTGCGGGCGCGCCCTGTGGATAGCGCGCTGGATGATGCAGGCGTGGGTTCGGTGGATCTGGTGAAGATGGACATCGAAGGCGCCGAGGACATGGCGCTCGAAGGGATGGCTGGAGGGCTGGAACGGCAGCGCTACCGGCGGATCCTGCTCGAACTACATCCGGCACTGCTCGCCGAGCGCGGGCGCACGGCGCGGGAGGTGCTCGACCGTCTGCAGCGGTCCGGCTACTACGCCTACCGCATCGATCACTCGCCCGAGGCGGCGCGGCAGAGCGCGTACGCGCGTGCGATCCGGGCCAAGGAATTCCTGCGTCCGCTCGGCGCGCAAGAGAGCCTCGACTCGTGGCCGCATGTGCTGCTGGTGGGCGGCGGTGTGATTCGACCGGAGGCCTGGTGAGCCCAGCGATCGCATTTCCGCGAGCTCCGGTAGCGGCACGAGAAAAGCGAGCGTCGAACTACGCGCTCGAAGGATTCGTGGTGTTGCAGATGTTCTGCCAGGTGGCGATTCTGTTCTCGGAGTTCGCTTCGTTTCGCGCCGTGTTCCGCACCGTTTCCTTCGGCGTGAGCTTGTTCTTTCTCGTGCGAACTCTGCGCAGCCGCGGCAAGCCGCATCCGGCGCGGATCCCCGCTGTGGCTTCGATCGCGATTCTGGCGGTTTCGTTCTTTCACCCCACCACCAACGCGTTTCTGTCAGGGTTGGCGCAGATTGGGCTTTATGTAGCGATCTTGTCGCCGGTGTTTTGGGTGACGGGCGATGAGGTTCCCGTGGCGCAACTGCGGCGCGTGCTGCTGCTGTTGTGGGCCTTTCACGTGGTGAGCTCGATTTTCGGAATCCTGCAGGTGTACTATCCAGGCAAGTTCCAGCCGGTGCTTTCGGCGGTGGTGCGATCGAAGGGCCATCAATACGTGCGTGACTTGCAGATCCGCACGGCGACGGGCGAGCGTGTTTTTCGGCCGATGGGCTTGACGGATATTCCGGGTGGCGCTGCGAACTCGGGATTCTATGCGGCACTGTTCGGCGTGGCGTTGATCATGGCCGAGCGCAGCAAAATGCTCAAGGCCGCGTGCGCCAGCGGTATCGTCCTGGGTCTCACGGCGATTTACCTCTCGCAGGTGAGAGCCGTGTTGATCATGGCGGCGTGTTGTTGGGTGGGCTACAACGCAGTGCTGCTTTTGCGTAAAGAGGCAGCGCGGCTGGCCGGAGTCGTCGCCGGAACCGCGGCAGTGGTTGCGGTGAGCTACTTGGGCGCGGTGTCGCTGGGAGGCGACTCAGTGACCAGCCGTCTGAACACGCTGGTGGAAGGCGATCCAGCGGCGGTCTACTACAAGAACCGCGGACACTTTCTCGAGCAGACCGTGAACGTGTTGCTGCCCGAGTATCCATTCGGCGCGGGCCTGGGGCGCTGGGGAATGATGAACTTCTACTTCGGCGACAACTCGCATCCCGAGACCTCGTCGATCTGGGTGGAGATTCAGTGGACTGGTTGGTTGCTCGACGGAGGAGTGCCGCTGATTCTGACCTACTCCGTGGCGATCCTCATCACCATGTGGCTCGCATTGAAGATCGCGCTGACCCGCGCGGATTCCATATGGCAGTGGGGCGCGGCGATGCTCGCTTATGACATCGCGGCATTGGCGGTGACGTTTTCGTATCCACTGTTTCTGAGCCAGAGCGGTCTCGAGTTCTGGCTGCTGAACACCACATTCTTTGCGGCGGCGTGCCAACCGGGCCGCAAAAGGAGCTTCATTTGAGTAAGTTCCTGGTGGTGAGTGGCGATTTCGTGAAGACGGGCGGCATGGACATGGCCAACTTCGCGTTGGCGATGCATCTGGCGCAGCGTGGAGACTCAGTGCATCTGGTGACGCACCGGGCCGATGCCGAACTGACGGCGCTGCCGAACGTGCACGTTTCGCTGGTTACCAAGCCGCTGAATTCGTATCTGCTCGGATCTCCGGTGCTCGATTGGCAAGGCCGCCGCGCGGCGCAACGGTTCGCGGGCGAAGTGATCGTGAACGGCGGCAATTGCGTGTGCGCCGGTGTGAATTGGGTCCACTATGTGCATTCGGCTTGGAAGCCGGTGGCGCAAGGGCGCGTATTGAAGACGTGGTGCACGCACCACGCAGCAGTGCATCAGGAACGCGAAGCGCTGCGGAAGGCTCGCGTGGTGATCGCCAATTCGGACCGCACGCGACATGACCTGATCGAACGCATGAGCGTGGAGCCAGAGCGAACGCACACGGTCTACTGCGGGATCGATGCGAAGACCTTTCGTCCAGCGTCAGTGGAGGCGAAGCGCGAACAGCGGCGTCAACTCGGCTGGGGGCAGGAACCGGTGGTTGCGTTCATCGGCGGACTGGCGGACCGGCGCAAGGGCTTCGACCGGTTGTTCGCGGCGTGGAAACTGCTCTGCGATGGTTCCGGTTGGGATGCGACGCTCGCGGTGATCGGTGCGGGTCCGGAGCTCGAATATTGGAAGAGCCTCGCGGCCGAACAAGGGATGAGCGATCGCGTGCGGTTCCTCGGATTCCGCCGCGACGTACCCGCCGTGCTGGGAGCGTGCGACGCGCTGGTGGCTCCGGTTCGCTACGAACCTTACGGGCTGGCCGTGCAAGAAGCGATTTGCCTGGGGCTGCCGGCGCTGGTGACGCGTACCGCCGGAGTGGCCGAGCGTTATCCCGCCGAGTTGCAGGAGTTGTTGCTCGACGATAGCGACGATGCGGGCTTGCTCGCTTCACGGATCGAGAACTGGCGGAACGAACCGGACTCGTACTCGGCTTCGATCGCAGCGCTTGCTGCGAAGCTGCGCGAGAACACCTGGGACGCGATGGCGTCGCGAATCGCGGCGCTGGCGGAGGCGCAATGAGCCGCACCCGCAGGAGCGCTTTCAACATGGCCGGCGTGGCGTTGGGAACGATCGTGTCGGCGGCTGTGTCGCTGATCGTGACGCCGCATCTGGTGGCCGCGTTGGGAGCGGGGCGCTTCGGAGCGTTTCGCGTGATCTCAGACTGGCTGAGCTATCTGGCGCTGATCGAATGGGGCATCGGCGGAGCGGTGAGCGCGACACTGGCGGCCGCATTGGGCCGGGGCGACAGCGATCGTGTGTATCGCACGATGGCTTCGGCGCTGCGGATCTTCGCCGTGATCGCGGGGATGATGGCGGTTGCGGGACTGGTGTTGATGGTGGCGGTGCCGCGAAGCACCGATTGGGGAGCGGTGACGCGGGGCGAAGTCGCGATCGCGATCGCGGTAGCACTGATACCGATCGTATGGTCACCGGCATCAGTGTTTCGCGCGTTGGCCGATGCCGAACATCAGTCCTATCTGGTGCAATGTCTGATTGCGTCGCAGGCTGTGTTGACGGCGCTATTGTCGCTGGCGGCCGCGCACCTGAACGCGGGCTTGGCGGGACAAAGTGCGGCGCTGGTTCTGGGACAAGCACCTTCGGCGGTAATCCTGACCGTGCGTGCGTTGCGGCGGTGGCCGCGATTGTTCGCGACGAAGGCGGATCCGGAGATGCGAGCCGAGTTGTGGAAGCTGAATCTCCAGGGGCTGGCGATGAGCGCCAACACGCGACTTTCCACTTATAGCGACAACATCATTCTCGGATGGGCCGCGGGTCCTGCAGCGGTGGCGACGCTGTTCCTCACGCAGCGGTTCGTGACGCTGGTGCAAGGACAGTTGCAAGGCGTGGGAATCTCGACATGGGCCGGATTCGCCGAACTCCACGCGCGCGGAGAGCACGAAGCCTTTTCGGCGCGGCTGGTGGAACTGACGGCGATGGTGAGCGGATTCGGTGCGGCGATTCTGGTGCCGTTGGCGGCGTACAACGGATGGCTCATCGAAATCTGGGCAGGCAAAGACAAGTACGCGGGCGACGCTGTTTCGGTGTTGGCGTGCGCGGCGGCGTGGTTGCTGGCAATTACGGGCGTGTGGTTGTGGCCGATCCACGGCACGGCGAACATCGGGCGCTGGCTGCCGTTTGCCGCGGCGAGCACTGCGGTGAATGTCGGGGTGAGCGTGGCGGGAGCGAAGATGTGGGGCGCGCCGGGTCCGCTTGCGGGAACGGTTGTGGCTGTGCTCGCAGTGCAGAGTTGGGCGCTGCCACGAATGTTGCGGGAATTGTTCGGAGTACCGATGCGAGCTCTGGCTCGCGCGGTGACGGAGCCGTTCATTTGGGCTGTTCCGCTGGGAGTGGCGTTGTGGGCTGCAACACAAAGCCGCGAGATGCCAGGCCTGGGAACGGTTGCGCTGGAGCTCGGCGTTTCGCTGTTCGCCGGGGTGGCGTTGTTCTGGAGTGTGAGCCTGCCGCCACCGATGCGGTTGCATTGGCGGAGCCGATTCGCACTGGTGCTGGGCCGCAGTGGAGGCGCCGCATGAGTGCCTGCACGAATACTTGGGCCCTGATTACGGGCGAGTATCCGCCGCGCGATGGCGGTGTGGCCGACTATACCCGGCTGGTGGCTCGCGGGTTGGCCGCTCGCGGAGATCGCGTGCATGTCTGGGCTCCGGCGTGTGCGATGCCCGCACCGGCCGATGATGGCGTGGAGGTCCACTCGTTGAGCGATGGATTCTCGCCGGCCTCGCTACGGCAATTGAGCGGGGCTTTCACCGGGCTGCCTTCGTCGACGCGGGTACTAGTGCAGTATGTGCCGCACGCGTTCGGATGGAAGGCGATGAATATTCCGTTCTGCCTTTGGCTGAGCTCATTGCGCCGGCCGCTTTGGGTGATGTTCCACGAAGTAGCCGTGCCTTGGAACTTGCGGCTGCCGCGCACCAACGTGATCGCGGCGGTGACCAAGGCCATGGCGCGCACGCTCGCTTTCACGGCCGAGCGCTGCTTCGTGTCGATTCCGGCGTGGCAGAAGATGATCGGGAGGACGGCGACGTGGTTGCCGATTCCGAGCAGCTTGCCGTCGCAAGTGGATCCAGATGCGGCGGCTGCGGTGCGGCGCTCATTGGGCGCTGTGGGCGAAACGCAGATCATCGGACACTTCGGAACTTTCGGGCACTACGTGGCTCCCATCTTGCGTTCGACGCTGCCGAAGCTGCTGGGCGATCCGCGGCGCTTCGCGCTGCTCACGGGTCGAGGAAGCCGGGAGTTCGCAGCGGAGTTGCTCGACTTGCATCCGGGTTTGTGCGGACGCGTTCATGCCGCGGGCGTTGTTCCAGCCGAAGTGGCCGCGGTGAATCTGGCGGCTTGCGATGTGGTGCTGCAACCGTTCCCCGATGGCGCAACTACGCGGCGAACATCGCTGATGGCGAGCGTTGCGTTGGGGCGGCCGGTGGTGACGAATAGTGGTCCTTTGACGGAGCCGTTGTGGCGCGAGTCGCGCGCGGTGGCGATGGCGGGCAAGCCGGATCCGATCGAGCTCGCCGAGTGGGTGGAGCGATTGCTCGATGACGACGACATCCGCAAAGGAATCGGGTCACGCGCGGCGGCGCTCTACCGGCGCGAGTTCGCGCTCGACCGGACGCTGGGGGTGCTACGCGGATGAGCGCGCCACGCATTCTCGGATTCGCGACGCAGGGGGCGGGCGGTAATGACGAGGCTCGCCTGCGGCGGCTGCTGGCTGAAATGGATTCGCAATTCTTCGCGTTCGATTATTCGCGCAAGGCGGCGAGCTTTCGCGCGCTGCTCGGTGAGCTGAAGCGGAATCGAGACGGCGTGGCGGTGATGGAGGGCACGGGCATCGCGGGCGGCGGGGCGTTGCTGCTGGGGCGGATGCTGTGGGGCTCACGATACGTGGTGAGCACGGGGGATGCTCCGGGGCCGTTCGTGGCGGCGCAGGCTCCGCTGCTCGGTCCGTTGTGGTGGCTATATGAGTTCCTGCTGTGCCGCTATGCGGCTGGCTACATCGGCTGGACTCCTTATTTGGCAGGCCGCGCGTTGAGCTTCGGATCGCCGCGCGCGATCACGGCCGCTGGCTTCAATCCGTTCGCGAGCGCTGGAGACTGGCCGCAGCAACGCTCCGCGATTCGGCGCAAGCACGGAATTCCCGAGGATGCGATCGTGTTCGGTATCGCGGGATCGCTTGCGTGGAACCGTCGCTACGGTTACTGCTACGGCTACGAGTTGGTGCGCGCGATGGAGCATGTGCATCGAAAGGGCGTCTTTGCGTTGATCGTGGGCGGCGGGGCGGGACTCGAGCGATTGCGCGGAATGGCGGGATCTTCGGTGATACTGACGGGGCCGGTGGCGCGCGAGGAGGTTCCCGCGTATTTGAGCGCGATGGATGCCGGGAGTTTGCCGCAGAGTCTCGACGGAGTGGGCAGTTTCCGCTACACGACGAAGCTCAGCGAATACCTGGCTGCGCGCTTACCCGTGGTCACCGGGCAGACGCCCGTGAGCTACGATCTCGACGGCGGATGGTTGTGGCGGCTTCCGGGCGACAAGCCGTGGGGCGATCGCTTCATCGAGTCGCTTGCGAATTTGATGCAGACGGTGACGGCGCAGGACATCGAGCGGCGGCGGTCAGCAGTGCCGGGCGAGTTGCCGGAATTCGACGAGTCGCGGCAAGTGAAGCGCGTGACGGCGTTCTTGGAAGATCTGCTGGCGGAGGTGAGAGCGTGATTCGGGCCGGGCTCATCTGCGATCTCCTAGAGGAACACTGGACCAGCATGGACCTGGTAGCGGACATGACGCTCACCGCGTTGGCACGCTATCCGGAAAAGGTGGATGCTGTGCGGATCCGGCCGGCGATGAACCGGCGTTTCAGCGCGGTGTCGAAGCACCGGCATGCGTGGAATGCGGATCGCTTCCTCAACCGCTTTCTCGACTATCCGCAGTATCTGGCGGGGCTCGACGCGCCGTTCGACCTTTACCACGTGATGGACCACAGCTACGCGCAACTGGTTCATGCGTTGCCGCCGGAACGCACGGTGGTGAGCTGCTATGACGCAAACGCTTTCGCGTGCCTGTTCCGGCCGGGGAAATCTTTCGTGCATCGCGCCATGGCCACGCGAACGCTCGAAGGCCTGCGCAAGGCAGCGAAAGTAGTCTGCTGCAGCAACGCCACGCGAGACGAATTGGTGGATCGCGGATTGGCCGACGCGTCACGGCTCGAAGTGGTGCATCTCGGCGTCGATCCTGATTGGACGCCGCAGCCGCATCGCGAAGCCGATGACGAGGCCGCGCGGCTGTTGCCCGGAGCCGAGCCGCGGATCCTGCACGTGGGCAGCACGATTCCGCGCAAGCGCATCGATCTGCTGTTGCGCATCTTCGCGGGGCTTCGCGAGACGTTTCCATCGTTGCGATTGGCTCGCGTGGGAGGTGCGTTCACGGCCGAGCAGGAGGAACTCGCGGCGAACTTGGGCGTGAGAGATGCGGTAGATGTTCTGCCGCGCATCGAGCGCGCGACGCTAGCCGCCGTATATCGGCGCTGCGCGTTGTTGTTGCAGCCTTCCGAGTACGAAGGCTTCGGATTGCCGGTGGTGGAAGCAATGGCGTGCGGACTACCGGTGATTGCATCGGACCTATCGGTATTGCACGAGGTGGGTGGCGCCGCCGCCTCGTACTGTTCACTCGAAGACATCGGGGCATGGCGCCAGACAGCAGGCGAACTGCTGCGGCAACGGTCGGACGATCGCACGGCATGGGCGAGCCGGAAAGAAGTTGCGATTCGTCACGCCGAACAATTCAGTTGGGACTCATATGCGGAGAGGGTTCTGACGATCTATGGAGAAATCCTGGAAGAGGAAAAATCAAAATGCGAGTGCTGCACGTTGGCAAGTACTATCCGCCGCACCGTGGAGGAATCGAGAGCCATCTGAAGGATCTCGTAACCGCCATTCGTCCCGATGTCGATGTGGAAGTAGTTGTGGCCGCCGAAGGGCGGCAGACGGTGAAGCAGGTGATCGAGGGAGTTCCGGTGACGCGGCTCGGCGTGTTGTGTCATCTGGCCGGAGCGCCGGTGTGTCCCGAGATGGTGAGTTACATTGCGAAGTCACCGGCCGAGATCATCCACATGCATCTTCCGAATCCGATGGCCGTGCTGTCATACCTGGCGAGTGGACGCCGAGGCGATCTGGTGATCAGCTATCACAGCGACGTGGTTCGGCAAAAGATGCTGGCCAAGCTTTTCTCTCCGTTCCTGCACAAGGCGATGGAACGGAGCTCGCGCGTGATCGCCACCTCACCTGACTACGTGAAGCGCTCCGAAGTCTTGGCGCGGTTCGAGAACCGGTGCGAGGTGATCCCGTTCGGAATCTGCCTCGATGAATTCGAGAATCCCGACAAGGAGAAGATCGCGGAGATCCGGCGCGAGTTCGGTCCGCGAATCGTGGTGGCGCTGGGAAGGCTGGTCTACTACAAAGGCTTCGATGTACTGATCCGCGCGATGGCTCGAGTGAAAGCGCGCCTGGTGCTGATCGGCACCGGACCGCTGCGCGAGGAACTGCAAGCCGAGGCGGCGCGCCACGGAGTGTCCGATCGCGTGACGCTGTTGGGCGATCCGGGTCCGGTGGCGCCGTACCTCCATGCGGCCGATGTATTCGTGTTGCCGTCGGTGGCATCCACGGAAGCTTTCGGGATCGTGCAACTCGAGGCGATGGCCTGCGGCAAACCGGTGATCAACACCGCGCTCGATTCCGGAGTGCCGTTCGTTTCGCTTCATGGAGAAACCGGACTGACCGTTCCGCCGGGCGACGCTACGGCGCTGGCAACGGCGATCAACCAGATTTTGGATAACGACGCACTGCGTCACCGCTTGGGGCAGGCGGCGCGCAGGCGCGTGGAAGAGACGTTCACCTTGCAGAGCATGACGCAACAAGTGCTCAATCTTTATCGGGAGGTCGCGACGGCGTAGTGTACGACCGGCGAACGCTCCCGCGCTGCCCCGGCTCCGCTCTCGCCCTGGAACGGAGGTCGGTATGATTCCGATGCTGTTACTGGCCTTGCTATCGCTCGGCCTATCGATTCTACTCACACCTTTGATCCGCGATTACTGTATCGCGCGCGACCTGGTAGACAGCGCGGACCGTCATCGCAAAACGCACTCGGGCAACATTCCCCGAGTAGGAGGCGTGCCGATCGCGATCGCGTACTTCACGTCGGCAGCGCTGCTGTTCCTGGCGCCCGGCGAATGGGGATTGCGGCCAGCAAGCGTGGGACCGCTGTTGGGCGGGCTGCTGCCGGGAGCGCTCATCGTCTTCCTCACGGGTCTGGCTGACGACATGCTCGGTTTGCCGCCATGGCAAAAGCTGGCGGGACAATTTTTGGCGGCCGGAGTGGCATGGTCCGGCGGAGTGCGCGTAGCGCTGTTGGCCGGATACTCGGTGGAGAGTTGGTGGAGCTTCGGGTTGACAGTGGTATGGTTGATCGGCTGCGCGAACGCGTTCAACCTGATCGACGGACTGGATGGCTTGGCCTCGGGGCTCGGCCTGTTCAGCACGCTGACGATGATGGTGGCTGGTTTGCTGCTGGGCAGCAATGACCTGGTGCTCGCGCTGGTGCCGCTGGCCGGCTGCTTGCTCGGGTTTCTGCGCTACAACTTCAATCCAGCGTCCGTCTTTCTCGGCGACTCGGGAAGCCTGCTGATCGGCTTTTTGCTCGGTTGCTTCGGAGCGATCTGGGGGCACAAATCCAGCACACTGCTGGGGATGACGTCGCCGTTGATCGCGCTGGCGGTACCGTGGCTCGATACGGCAGTGACGATCGTGCGGCGGCTGCTGCGTTACCAGCCCGTATTTTCGGGCGATCGCGGCCACATCCATCATCGATTGCTCGATCATGGACTCGCGCCGCGCAAGGCCGCGCTGCTGCTCTATGCGGCGGGTGGCTTGGCCGGGCTGTTCTCGCTAGCGCAAAGCTTTTCCGGCCATGTAGCTGGAGCCGGAGTGCTGATCTTGTTCTGCCTCAGCGCCATCGTCGCGGTGCGGCAGCTTCGCTACGCGGAGTTCAGCGTGGCGGGACGGTTGATTCGCGAGGGCGCGTTTCAGAAGCAACTGCGGCACGAGATCAACTTGGCCGCGTTCGAGCGCAGCCTCTCCAAGGCACGGTCAATCGGCGACTGCTTCCATATCCTCGAGGCAGCGGGGCGCGAACTCGGTTTCGTGGAAGTGGAATTGCGGCTGCAGGGCGAGATGTTCCGCTCGCGCTTGCACTCGGACTCGATGCCCACCTGGGCGATGCATGTCCCGCTGGGTGAAGCCGACTCGGCGATCCTGTGGCGCGGACCGGAGTCGCGCTCGCATCAGTTGGCCGCCGACACCTTCGCCTCGATCCTGCACGCCGTGCTTTCCGAGCGCAAAGCCGAGGCGGCTCTGCTTGGGCAGACCTCGTCTCTCATCGCGTTGGGCAGCGGCATCGCCGCGGCAGCGGCGCCATCCACGATTTCGGATAGCGAATGGCGGCACTCGTAGTTCTTTCGGTCGCGTGGATGATCGCGGTGTGGCAATCGGGAGGGGTGTCTGACTTCGACCGCTCGGTGATGTTGGTCCTGACTGGGCTGGCTGCGTTGTTCTCAGGCGCAAGCCGCTCGACGCGCAATGCGTCATTGCCTCCGGAGCGAGGTGCGGCCATTGCTGCGGGCGCGCTGGTGGTGTGGATCGCGGTGTCGCTGATCCCGCTTCCGCTTTCGACGATCGAGGCGCTGTCGCCGGGCCGCGCGGCGGTGGTGAAAGCGGCGGCGCGTGTGGTTCCCGGGATGCTGCCGGCGCCGCTCACGTTCACGCCTCACGCAACGGTATCGCTGCTTTCGGGGGCGCTCGCAGCGCTAGCGACAGTGCTGGTGATTCGTTGTGTGGTGTGGACGCGGCCGGGCCCGGTGGCGGCGATCATTCCGATCGGGATCGTGGCGGTAGGGGAGGCGGCGCTCGGGTTAGCGCAGTCAATGGTGGGTACCGAGAACCCAGCGGGCACCTTCGTGAATCGCAATCATTACGCCGCGCTACTCGCGGTATCGCTGCCATTCTTCGCGGCGCCCGCGGCACAGTTCGTGCAGCAGCAGTTCGGGCGCGAGTCCGATTTCGTGGGCAGCGTGAAGGCCTCGCTGCTCGTGTTCGCGTCGGGCTTGCTGCTGGTGGCGATTCTGTTCTCGCAATCGCGAGGCGCAAACGTAGCGGCGGTTTGGGCACTGGCGACGATCGCCGCGTTGCTCGCGGTGCGGCGGCTGAATGGAGCCGGTTCGTGGATCGTGCGCACAGCGGTGGCGGCGGTCACGGTTTGTGCGTTTGCGGTGTTGGCTCCACCGAGCCTGGTGCAGCGATTTGCCGAGGATCGCCCGGGCGATGCGACATCGGGAGATCGCGTGCAGTTCTGGAAGGAGACAGTGTCACTAGTGCACGACTATCCGGTGTTTGGAACGGGGTTGGGTGGATACGAGTCAGCGCTGCAGCCGTATCGGAGGTCGGCGCTGCTGTGGCGGGTAGACTTCGCGCACAACGACTATCTGCAACTGGTAGGCGAGTTGGGGATACCGGGCGCGATTCCGTTGGCGGTGATCGGGGCGATTGTGCTGGGGCGCGTGCATCGAGCTGGAAAGCGGCAGCGTGATGACGAGAAGTTCTATCTGGCGGTGGCCTGCGCGGGGTCGTGGGCGGCGATCTTGGTGGTGGCGTTGACGGACTTCAACACCTACATTCCGGCGAATGCGATGTTGTTTGCGTGGGTGGCGGGGGTGTCGTTGGGGTTGACGGGGGAGCGGCGGATTCGGGCGAGGTAGGGTGGGCCGTTAGTCGAGACTCATCGCGGCTCGAAGGCCGTCCTCAATCTCTTCCATCAGCTTCCAAGGCAACGAGCCGATTCGTTTTCCGATTTTGCCTCGATCAAGAGTGGTCACTTGGTGACAGATTGCTATCCCAGGTTTCGAGAGCCCGCAAACCCCTTGGGGTATGGGCACGGCTGTTGGTCTTCGGGCGGCTTGGGACGAAGAGGTAGTCATCGGGATGACGATGATCGATTTCCATGTCGGCACCCGATTGAATGCCTCATTCGATATGACAATGACAGGACGGCGCCCGGTTTGTTCCGAGCCGGACCTGGGGACCAGATCCGCCCAGTAGACGTCTCCCCGGTTCATCGTGGCGCTTTGGTTGTCCCGAGAAGATGCTCGACGCCAGCCGCCTCGAGAGCGGGATCCAGGTCTTGAGTCGTGCCTGCCATCTCTTCTGCATACTTCGTGATTTCAGCGTCCCGTTGGCGCCGCTTGGCTTCACGCAACCATGCTTCGATGGCTTCACGCGCTAGGGTGGTGGCGGGTATGCGAGCACGAAGGGCAAATTCCCGAAGCTCGGAGTGGGCATGGTCCGGCAGTGGCACGTGAAAATTTCGCATAGACTCTCTGGCTTTATTATGCCATAGATCGATGGCTTCGGAGGTGGCAGCCGGATGCCACGATCCATGCCAAGCGACTCAATACTCGCGCGGGACCAAACGGTCCAGTTCCTCCACCGGATCGGCCAGCTTGCACGCATCGATCATGGGGCGCTCGCGGCGTTCGATCTCAGCCGCGGCATCGGCCACGCGCGAGGCGACTTCGGCGGGGATGACGACGGCTCCGTGACGATCGGCGTGAATGAGATCGCCGGGATAGACGAGCATCCCGAACACCTTCACTGGACGGCGGAATTCCTCGAGGTGCGCGTAGCCGTGCGAAACATGGATGCCGCTCGCGAAGAAATGGAAACCGATGCGGCGCACCTCTTCGATGTCGCGCACGGTTCCGTTGGTGATGACTCCCTGGCCGCCGAGTGCCTTGTGGATGCTCGAATTCACTTCGCCCCAGTAGGCGCCGCCGGGGGTTTCGCTGAGGTCCTGGAGCACGCTGATCTTGGGACCCGGCGTGTCGCGCACGTACTCCCAGTAGCGGCGGCGATCCACGTTGCGAGGCTCGGGCGCGGGCTGCGCGGTGTGAATCGTAGCCGTGCACGCGTAGCCGATCACAGGGCCGAGGTCCGGGTAGACACACAGGATCGATGCGTTCGTGTAGCCCTCGCCGCGAGGGCGCACTTCGAAGATCTCGACGGCATTGGCGATGGTGGGCGAAGGATACCGCAGCAATGCGGCGAGTTGATCAGGATTGAGGCGAGACACGCGAGTCCTTTCCGCGGAGTGACACTCCGATGAGCATGAGAATTCCGAAGACGAGATAGATGGCGGAGTTGGCGCTGATGCAGGCGCCCATGCCCCAGCGCTCCGATGCAGCGGCGATGGCCACCGGGGCGATTCCTCCGCCGAACCAGCCGATGGAGTTCATCAGGCCGAGCGCGGTGGCGCGGCGCTGCGGAGGCACCACGTCATAAAGCGAAGCCCAGATGTTGGCATCGTACATTCCCTTGAAGTATCCGAAGCCGATCATCGCGGCGACGAGCACCGGAACGGCAAGAGTCCAACCGGTGAGAAAGATGAAGGGCACGCCGCAGAGGAGTCCTGTGGCTTGCGTGAGCATGCGGCCGGCGGGGCGGCGCTGGGCTAAGCGGTCGGCGAGCCAGCCGCCGGTGAGTACGCCGAGCACCGAGGCGATTTGCAGCCACGCGGTGGCGTTCCATCCGGCCATCGAGAGGCTCATGCCGAACTTGCGATTGAGGAACGATGGCATCCAGGTGAGAAAGATCGATGCGACGAAATTTGCGCCGACGAACACGGCCATCAGGATGACGACGATGCGGTTGGAGAAGAGGTCGCGGATGACGTTCCAGATGCCGGCGGCGCGCCAGTCGAGCGAGGCGTGAGTGTCGGCACTCTCCGATTGGCCTCGCTGCGGCTCGCGAAGCAGCAACACCAGCAAGAGGCCGAGCAGCACGCCGAGCGATCCGAAGATGTAGAAGCTCGATCGCCAGCCGTAATATTGGCCCATGTATCCTGCGACTGAGCCTCCGGCGATGGTTCCCGCGTAGACGCTCGATTGATGCAACGCGAGCGCGCGGGATCTCGTGGCGGGACTGTGATAGTCGCTGATCAGCGCGAGCGATGCGGGAAAATAGAACGCTTCGCCGAAGCCCTCCAGCGCCCGGAACGCGACCAGGTGCGAATATCGCGTGGAGAGCGCGGTGGCGACGGTGATGAGAGACCAGAAAACGAGTCCGGCGATGATGAGTGTTCTGCGGCGCACGCGGTCGCCCACGATGCCGGCCAGGGGGCCGGAAGCTGCGTAGACCCACATGAACGCTCCGCCCACGACGCCGAGTTGCACGTCGGTGAGCGCCATTTCCGATTTGAGAAGCGGGAAGACAGAGAAGATGGCTTGGCGGTCAGCGTAATTGAAGAAGCACGTGAACCAGAGCATCGCCACCACCCACCAGCGATAGGCTCCGGGTGATGCCGCGGCTGCGGGCGCGCTCACCGCTTGGCGCCCGTGAACGTGCCTTCGCCGAACGTTCCGAGCTTGACGGTACCTTTGATCTTGGCGGCGGACTCGAGCTTTCCTTGATACTCGACATTGACGGTTTCGCCGCCGTAGTCGACGGTGAACTTGAGCACGACGGCGTCACCCTTGACGGTGCCGGCGACCTTCGCTTGGCCCAGAGCTCCGGTGTAGGTGCCCGAAACATCTTCGCCCTTTTGCGTGAGTTCGAACACGGGCGATCCGCTGCCGGCGCTCGTTTCCACCGTGAAGTCCCACTTGCCGGTGATATCGGCGGCGAACGCCGCGAGTGTCAGGGTGAGTGCGCAGAGGAGCGTGCGTACCATCATTTCGACGATGCTAGCAGATCCGCCGTGGCGATACGATAGACAGCGTGACTTCCTCTAGTGCAACCCCCTCTAGTGCAACCCATGGTTGGATCGACGCCCATGTCCACGTATGGCCCGGGGGCGAGGCCGCGCCCTTTACGCCGCAGGATCTCTTGTCACACGCGAAGCCCGTGGGCGTGACTCGGATCGTGCTTATCCAGGCGGGTGGGTTTGGCTTCGACAACTCCTACATGCTGCGGGCGATCGCCGAGCACCCGGGCGTGTTCTCGGGCGTGGCCGTGGTGGACTCGACAGCGGCCACGGTGGAAGACGAGATGCGGCGGCAGAAGAAGCAAGGCGTGCGCGGCTTCCGCATCACGCCGGGCAAGGATCCGGCGGGATGGCTGGACACACCGGGGATGACCGCAATGTGGAAGCGCGCGGCACGCGAGCGGATGGCGATGTGTCCGCTGGTCAACCCAGATGCGCTGGCGGCCATCGACCGCGCGTGCGTGCGGCATCCGGACACGCGAGTGGTGATCGACCACATCGCGCGCATCGGCGCCACGGGAACGATCCGCGATGAAGACGTGCGGGCGTTGTGCGCGCTGGCGAGGCACAAGCACGTGTTCGTGAAACTCTCGGCGTTCTATGCGTTGGGCAAGAAGACGTACCCGTATCTGGATCTTGCGCCGATGATCCGGCAGGTGTACGAGACTTTCGGTCCGCGGAGGCTGATGTGGGCGACGGATGCGCCGTATCAGACGATGAACGGGCACACGTACGCGGGGTCGCTCGAACTGATCCGGGACCGGCTGGGGTTCATTCGGGGCGAGGATCGCGACTGGGTGCTCACGAAGACGGCGTCGTCGGTGTTCTTTTAACGGTCCGATCTTGGCTTGCCTCCGCCCATCGTTCGTATGCCCGCTGGATATCGGCATCAAACGGGCGCAGCGTCTTCGCCTGCAAATACGCCTGCTCGATGGCCGTCACGGGCTCCTTCAGCCACTGCAGCGTCTTGCCCAGGTCGACGTAGGCCCAAGCTTTTCGCGTGTCGTCTGTCGACAGATCTATCGTTCTGCGGAGTAACTCCGCGGCTTGACTCAGCATCTGTTTCCTGTTTCCGAAGTCGCGTCGCCTATGGAGGTCGCCGGCGATTTCCATCTTGGTCTGCGCAAACTCGTGAAGGAACTTCGGATCGTTCTCACCGGCAGCCTTCGCGTTCTCGAACAGTCGGTTTGCTCCAACGAAGTCGCGGGACCTCTTTCGAAGAATCGCCTCATCAAGTAGGTCCTCCGCAGTGCCGCCAACGGGGATCTGGCGAAGGATCTTTTGGGCTTCCTTATCTTCTCGGAGGTTCAACAAGCCGGCTGCGGCGCGAAGGTAAGGAATAGCCCCTTCATTCTTGACAGGCTCTTTCACAAACTCCTCGAACGCTTGCATCGCAAGCGTCTTGTCCCCCGAGGCAAATCCGTACTCGATGAGCTGCCCGACGAGGGCCCCGGAGTTTCGTTGGCCGCCTACCGCGGCCTTCAAGTGCTCGATGGCCTGACGCCTTTCGCCGGTCGCCCAGAGTCGCGAACTCTCGCGCAGGGCCTGCAAAACCAGATACTGTGGGTGCGCTGGTAACGTTGCCCGAAAAGAAGTGCGTGCTTCGTCGAAATCGAAGGACGGTGACGGCGAGCCGTTTTCTCTCATCCTTCTCCGTATCTTGGGAATGCCCGTCCCGTGCGCTTCGGCGAGCCGTAGGGCCTTGAGAAACTCCCCGATACGGCGATTGCGGGCTGGTGGGGGCAACTGACCTCGCTCGGCAGCGAGACCTTCCTTCGTGACGCCGGGAACCGGTCCTGGGTAGCTTACGATTTCCATTCGATCAGGAAACATTCGGATCTTCGTCGGCTCGACTGACGATTCGTCGTACGAGCGATGATAGAGGGCGTTCACCAGAGCCTCTTCCATTGCTTCGTATGGATATGATACCGAGCGGTCGACTTCAGCCCGCCGCGCTACCTTGCGGATCATGGTTTGCGACAGCGAACTGAGATAGTTCAGGGCTGCATGGATCTGACTCGGTAGAGGTCCAGTGATCACTTTCTCTTCGATGAGATCTCCGCCGAGTTCGTCGGCAAACTGAACAATCTCGATCTTGGCCCCTCGAAAAAATCGATCAGGGTTCTCGGTGAAGAAAAGAAGCGCAACGTTTCGCGGTACTTCGTGCGCATTCACGGGTGACACTAGCTGGAGTCTGCGATAAATCTCCCGATCATCATCGTGGTGCTCTAGTAGATCACTCCGGACATCGTGCAAGTACTTCCTAACGAGCGTCGAAGAGATGTCCTCCACCCTTGACTGGTTGTTGCGCCGATCATCGAAGGGTGTCCTCGCGGTCTTTTCGACCAATTGGCGCAGCACCTCGCCTTTTGCCTCGACGGTTTCCGAGTTCGTTCGGACATAGCGCGCGCGCTCATTCGAGCCTTGCCCCTTAGGGGCTTCATACGGCGGCGTCTCGCCGGCTGGGGCGAACAGAACGAGGATGGGCTTGCCCTGGTAATCGTAGCTCTCAACTATTGGCTGGTAGACCGGGTCAATGCGGTTGCACTCTCCTCGAATCTCCTTCTGAATCCTCTCTAGGTTGGCCTCGTTCAGCCCCCGAGGAGGAAGGACCGGACGTCCACCTTCGTCGTCGATTCCGAGGACAACGTAGCCGCCATTGAGATTCGGCAGATCGTTGGCGAAAGCAGAGATCGTCTTTGCTACTGCAATCTTGGTCTTGTCGTCCCACGTTCCTTTGAACTCACGCCTGACGTCCTCGCACACGGTTCCCTTGATGAGATCGTCGATGTTGATCGGTAGACCTGGCATTGTAGTTCACTGTCTCGGCATCGCGCACGCCGGACAAGGACAAATCTTCCTAAAATGTTCCCACGAGTAGATCCCCGTGGAGTGCCCATCGTTCCACAGGATGCGGATCGCGTAGCCGCCCACCGGCTCCACCGAAGTCATCTTGATCACCGGCTTGTACATCTGGAAGGGCGAGTTGTCCGGTTGCGAATAGCTGGTCCGCTCGGGCTTGGTCCCGTGCGCACCCGTGCATGTGGCGCAAGGACACTCGTCGCGCAACAGCGCCACCGGATAGTCGCTCGAGTGGCCGTCTTTCCAGTCGATCTTGATGCCTTTCGATTTCGAAATGGCGATGTGTTCAGGTTCAGAGTATGCGTTCGACATCCCTTACTCCGGAGATGCGGCGCATGGCGCCCATGATTCTCTCGAGTTGCTTCTTGTCACGAATTTCCACTGACATTTCGATGATCGCAGCGTCACCCCCGCGCTCGTGGTCGGCGCGCGCTTCGAGGCTCCGGATGTTCGAGTTCTCGTGCGTCAACACCGTGGTGAGCTGATTCAGGATCCCAGGGCGATCTTCGGCGTAGACGTTCAACTGCACCTTGAACGCTTCGCCGCCGACGCGCGCCCACTCCACATCGATGCGGCGCTCGGCTTCGTACATCAGGTTCACCACGTTCGAACATTGCGTGGAGTGAACGGCGATTCCCTTGCCGCGCGTGATGTAGCCGACGATGCTCTCGCCGCGGATCGGGTTGCAGCACTTTGCGCGATAGACCAACACATCGTCCACGCCCTTGACGCGGATCACCAGGTCTTGATCGCCAGCCACCTTCGGCTGCTGCACCGGAGGCTGCGCCGGAGCCTGTTCCACCGGCGGCTGCGCGGGCTCGGGAACGAATCGCTGTAGGATCTGGCGCGCCGAATACTTGCCGTACCCGAGCGCGGCGTGCAGATCTTCCACCTTGCTGCACCCGTGATCGGAGGCCACCTTCTCCATGTCGTCACGCGAAATGCGCGAGAGCGCCACGCCGAGGCGCCGCCCCTCGCGCTCGAGCGACTTCACACCGATCTCGATCGCGCGCTCGCGTTCAGTGGCCTTGATTACGCCGCGGATTTTGTTCCGCGCACGCGAGGTCTTGGCCATCGAGAGCCAGTCTTTGCTCGGCTGATGTCCCGTCTGGGTGAGGATCTCCACCACGTCGCCGTTGCGAAGGTGCGTGCGAAGCGGCACGATTCGTCCGTTGACCTTGGCGCCCACGCAGCAGTGGCCCACGTCGGTGTGGATCGCGTACGCGAAGTCGATGGGCGAGGCGTCGCGCGGGAGCATGATCACGCGGCCACGCGGAGTGAAGCAGTAGACTTCTTCCTGGTAGAGGTCCACTTTGAAGGTGGACATGAACTCGCCCGGATCGCGCATTTCGCGCTGCCAGTCGACGAGTTGGCGCAACCACGCGATGCGCTGATCATCCTCAGCCGGACCGCGCTTGCCTTCCTTGTACTTCCAGTGCGCGGCGATGCCTTCCTCCGCCACGCGATGCATCTCTTCAGTGCGGATCTGGATCTCGAACGACATGCCGCCGGGTCCGATCACCGAGGTGTGGAGCGATTGATAGAGGTTGGGCCGCGGGATCGCGATGAAGTCTTTGATGCGGCCGGGAATCGGATGCCACTCGTTGTGGATCACGCCGAGCGCAGCGTAGCAGTTCTTCACCGAGTCAGTAATGATGCGGAGGCCCATGAAGTCATAGACCTGTTCGAGCGCGATCTTCTGCCGCTTGAGTTTCTGATAGACCGAGTAGACGCGCTTGATGCGGCCTTCGACCTTGGCCGGGATGCCTTCGCGCGCGAGCTTCACAGCCACGGTCTGGCGCATCTGATCGAGCGATTCTTCGCTCGCGAGGCGCTTGGATTCGATCTGGCGCGTGAGGTCGGATGCCGCTTCGGGCTCGGCGTGGACGAAGGCGAGATCCTCGAGCTCACCACGGATCTTGCCCATTCCGAGACGGTGTGCGATGGGCGCGTAGATCTCGAGAGTCTCGGCGGCGATGCGCTGCTTGCGGTCCGCTGGGAGCGAACCGAGAGTGCGCATGTTGTGCAAGCGGTCAGCGAGTTTGACCAGGATCACGCGGATGTCGCTGACCATGGCCAGCAGCATTTTGCGCACGCTTTCGGCCTGGCGCTCTTCGCGCGAGTAGAGGTGGACCTTGTCGAGCTTGGTGACGCCATCCACGCAATGAGCCACTTCGTTGCCGAAGAGCTTGCGGATCTCCTCGGGCTTGGTGCGGGTGTCTTCGACGACATCGTGGAGCAGCGCGGTTTGCAGCGCCACGATGTCCATGTTCATGTCGGCCAGGATGTGGGCGACTTCGAGGGGATGGGTGACGTAGGGTTCGCCGGAGTCGCGCTTTTGGGGCGCATGGCGTTCGGCGGCGAATTCGTATGCCAAGCGGAGAGGAGCGAGGTCCTCGTTGGGGCGCTGTTGGCGCACCTTCGCCTCGAGTTGCTGATACAGCTCTTCGGCGACCGAGGTTACTTCCTCCAATGTTGTCTCACCCACTGTGGGGCAGGCTTCCGATCAAGCCGCCACTGCCTGCGGCACCGGCGTCAACCATCCATGGCGATCGCGCGACCGGCCTTCCACGATCTCGAAGAAAGCGCTCTGCAGTTTTTCCGTGACCGGACCGCGGCGTCCGCTGCCGATCTTGATCTTGTCCACGGTGCGGATCGGAGTCACCTCGGCGGCGGTTCCAGTGAAGAAGATCTCGTCGGCGATGTAGAGCGTCTCGCGCAACAGGTTGGTTTCCACCACAGGGATCCCGGCTTCCTTGGCGAGCGTAATGACGCTATCGCGCGTGATGCCGGCGAGCACCGAAGCAGCAAGCGGCGGCGTGTAGATGACGCCATCGCGGATCACGAAAAGGTTCTCACCCGAGCCTTCGCTCAGGTATCCGTTCACGTCGAGCGCGATGCCTTCGGAGTATCCGTTGATGTCGGCTTCCATGCGGATCAATTGCGAGCTGAGGTAGTTGCCGCCCGCTTTGGAGAGCGTGGGCATCGTGTTCGGAGCATTGCGGGTCCAGCTCGAGATGCACACATCCACGCCCTGAGCCAGCGCTTCCGGGCCGAGGTACTTGCCCCACTCCCAGCACGCCACGTAGGTTTCAATGGGATTGTTGCGCGGCATCACGCCGATGTCGCCGTAACCGCGCAGCACGATGGGGCGGATGTAACACGACTTCATCTGGTTCACCGACACCAGTTCCACCATGGCCGCCGACAACGTGTCGATCGAGTAGGGGATCTCGATGCGATAGATCTTCGCCGAGTCAACGAGACGCCGGACATGCTCGCGAAGCCGAAAAATCGCTGGTCCCTGGGCCGTTTCGTAGCAACGGATCCCTTCGAACACGGAACTGCCATAGCTGATCACGTGAGACAACACGTGGAGCTTGGCATCTTCCCAACGGATGAACTTCCCGTTATGCCAAATCTTTTCCGTAGGCGTCATTCCGCTATTATATCGTGTGGGGTTTGAAACCCGAATCAAGTACCTAGCATCTCAACCACGTGGAGGCGGTATGCAAACCTGGACTCGAAGTGTATGGACGGTGGCCTTCTTTTCCGCGGCGCTGGCTTTTGGCGCCGACAAACAACCCAAGCTCCGCGAACTGAAACCGGGCTTCAACCTGTTCAGCAAAGAGCAAGACGTCCAGATGGGTCAGGAGTACGCGACTCAGGTGGAACAGCAAATGCATATCATCACGAATCCTGAAATCCAGGGGTTCGTCGAGCGGATCGGCAAGAAGCTGGCATCGTCACCGAACGCGCAGGGCTTTCCGTTTACGTTCAAAGTGGTGCAAGAGGATTCGATCAACGCGTTCGCGCTTCCAGGTGGGCCCACGTTCACTCACACCGGTTTGATCAAGGCAGCCGACAACGAAGGTCAGATCGCGGGCGTGCTCGCGCACGAGATTTCGCACGTGATCTTGCGGCACGGCACCAATCAAGCCTCCAAGGCGAACCTGCTGCAACTGCCGGCGATGATCGGCGCGCAGATGGCGGGCGGCGGAATCATCGGATCCCTGGCGCAACTCGGGATCGGGCTCGGCGCCAACTCGGTGCTGCTGAAGTTTTCACGCAATGCCGAGCGCGACGCGGACCTGATGGGCACGCGGATCATGTCGAGCGTCGGCTACAACCCGATCGAGATGGCTCGCTTCTTCGAGAAGTTGGAAGCCGAATCGGGCAAGCAGAATTGGATCTCGAACTTCATGTCTGACCATCCGAATCCGGGCAACCGCGTGAAGGCGGTGTCTGACGAGATCAAACTGCTGCCGGCGCGCAACTACGATGCCGACTCCGGCAGTGACGCCCTGGCTCGGGTGAGAGCGGCCATCTCCGGTTTGCCGCCCGCGCCGAAGAAGGCGCAGCCCGCCCAGACGCAGGCGCAAGGCAATCCCCAGAACATCCAAGCTGCGCGGCCGTCGCAAAATCTGAAGAACTTCGAGAGCCAGGAAGTGATGTTCTCTTATCCCGACAACTGGCAAGCCTTCCCCAACAACCAAACCGGTGAAGTCACGATGGCAGCGGCAGGCGGAATCTTCCAAAACGGCGCCGTTGCGTATGGCACCATCGCGGGCATCCGCCAAGTGAAGTCGCGCGACTTGGCGGCCAACACACAGGCGCTGGTGCAGGGCTTCCAACAGCAGGATCAGAATCTGAAGGTCAACGGTCAGGCGCGGCAGGCGAATATCAATGGCTCGAGCGCGATGGCCGTACGGCTGCAAGGACAGTCGGCTTTCCAAAACACCAATGAGGCGATCGTGGTGATCACTGTCGATCATCCCAAGGGCATGTTCTACATGCTGCTGGTGGCGCCAGAGAACGATCTACAGTACGCGCAACCAATCTTCGACCGGATGATCAACTCGATCCGGGTTCCCCGTTGATCTCGACCCGCTATGAAGCGGTGCTGTTCGACTTCGACGGCGTCCTGGTCGACAGCGAGCCGCTTCATTTCGAGTGCTGGAACGAAATCCTGCGCCCGTTCGATCTCGCCATCGGGTGGGACGATTACGTCTCCAACTGCATCGGCGTGGCCGATCGCGCGATGATTCAGGCGATGTGCCGCGTCGTGGGCCGCGACGATCTGTTCCCGGCCATCTGGGAACGGTATCCGAGCAAAAAGGCTCTGTTTCGTGACCGGATGGTGGAAGCAGTCCCGATGCCTGCTGCGACCCGCGACATGCTCGCGGGGCTCGGCGGATTTCGGCTGGCTGTCGTGAGCTCGAGCGGCCGCGCCGAAATCGAACCGACGCTCGAAGCCGTGGGAGTTCGGAATTTGTTTGAAACAATTGTCACCGGGGAGGATGTGAGCAAGCTCAAGCCCTCTCCGGAGCCGTATCAGACGGCTGCGCAACGGCTGGGCGTGACGCGAGCGCTGGTGGTGGAGGATTCCGCTGCCGGGATCGCCAGCGGCCGTGCGGCAGGGTTCGACGTGGTGGAGATTCCGGCCGCCGACCTGACAGCCGAACTCGTGCGGCGTCACCTCGGCTTGGCGTGAATGACCGCCGTATCGTAAAGGGCGCGAGTTCCCGGCAGGCGGACCATGCGTGCGTGAATCACGGGGATGCCGAGCGCAGCGCCGAGCGGCTCCACTTCGTCGCGATTTTCGTTGTGCAAGAAGAACCCGCCGGGCGCGAGCGCACGCGCGATGTTTTGGAGCGCAAGGCCGAATTCTTCGCGATTGAAATAGACGAGCACGTTGGTGGCGGCGATGAGGTCGAACGAACCAGCGGGAATCGAGGTAGCGATGTCGAGTTGCTCGGCGCGGATTCGGGCGGCGATCTCCGGCTTCACTTCCAGAGCCTGGCCTTGACGCGTCCCGATCGCGGAACCGAGGTTGGCAAAGTAGCTCACGTGGTCCGGCTCGGTGGGGTTCCAGAAAAGCTGCAGACGCCGCGGATGCCCGCCGATCCACTGGACCACGCGTGGATTGATGTCGGCGCACACGATCTCGAGTTGGTCCGCTCGAGCAAGGCCGCGCTGGAGGAGTGAGTCCGCGAGCGCGTAAGGTTGCACGCTCTGCGGCGGAGCGTCTTCGCGAAAGGCGGTACGCGGAGCGATATCCAAGCCGGGACCGATCAGCAGCGCGCGGCGCACGCGTGGGCCTTGCTCGGCAAGCACACCGATCGCGGCGTCGAGGGAGAAGCTCGCGTCGAGGGAAGTATCCGTGGAATGGCCGCGGGTGCGATAGAGTTGCGCCACTGCGTCTCGCCGCGCCTGCCCTTGTTGATCGCGCGACTCCCATTCCTTGGCGTAGAGGAAGCGCATCGCACGCTCGTACTCGGCGGCGATCCACGAGCGGCGTCCGGCTGCGAGCTTGCGGAAATAGTCCAGGCGCGGGTTGTGGGCGTTCGATGCGAGGAAGTCATCAATGCGCCGGGAGGCATCGTTGGGAATCGCGCTTCGATCGTGGTGATCTTTGGCGCTGAGCGCGGGTTCGATCGGCGTGCGCGTGGTGAACGCCCGCGACTGCAGCACGTAGTGGATGAGATGGTCGGCTTCGCCCTCGGCCATGCGGCGTTGATTTTCGGCGGCGACGGAGCGCACCCACGCGTCGAACGCCGCGCCTTGGCGCGAGAACGCGGATCGGATGGTGGGGTCGAGGTCTTGCCATGTGACGGTGGCGATGGCGAGTGCAAGAAGCAAGTCTCATTCTATTCGCCATGGGTTTTCGATATGATCGACAGGCGATGGATCCGTTTGTGGGCACATGGGAACTCGATCCGGCGACGCTCCACTACGAGCGTGGCCGGCCTGGGAAGCGAGCGACCTACATCATCGAGGCAACCTCGGCCGGCTTGCTCTTCTCGCTTGACGCCGAGGATGCCGACGGAAAGCCGATCCGGTTTCAATATGGCGGTGCTCTCGATGGGACGGCTCAACCGCTCCCGGGCGACAGCGGTTTGGAGCTGGTTCTCATGCGGGAAAGCGAGCGCTCGATCTCGAGCATCCTGAAACTCGGAGACAAGGAACTCGACCGGTGGACGCGCGAACTCTCGGCCGATGGGCAGTCCATCACGATGACGCAGTTCGTTTCGAATCCCGGTGGTCCGGACTTCCGGAACAAGAGCGTGTACCGGCGCGTAGAGCGTTGACGGCCGGGCGTTAGAATCGGTTCGAATGCCAGCGCGGAGTTCGCAGATCAATTTGTGGAAGCATCGGCTCGGGCGGGTGCCGGAGACCGTCTGGGAACGTACGGAAATAGAAGCGCTCGTCCTCGCCGACAACGATCTCACCGAGATTTCGAGCGACATCGGAAAGCTGCAACGCCTGCGGATGCTCGACTTGGGTCACAACTCGTTGGCCGCGTTGCCTGACAGCATCGGTCACCTCGCGGGGCTCTCTGACTTTCTCTACCTCCACGACAATCGCCTTACGAGCCTGCCTGGTTCGTTCGGCCGATTGCAAAGGCTGCGCTACCTGAACATCAGCGAGAACGCGTTCGCGGAACTCCCTGAGTGCGTGTGCGAGATGCGCGGGCTGATCGAACTGCGCGTTTCCGACAATCCTCTGGAGCGGTTGCCTGAAACCATCGGACAACTCGCAGCGTTGCGCGAGCTCCACTTGCGAAACACGCGGATCACGGAGTTGCCGGAGTCGGTCGGAGCGTTGCGGGAACTGCGGCAAATCGATCTCCGCGGCACGCCGCTCCGTTCCCTGCCCCGGCAGCTTGCGGCGTTGCCGAGGCTCGATAAGCTCGATCTTCGTTGGGTGGAGTCGCTCGAGTGGCCGGATTGGTTTTCCGAACTCGAGGGTCGAGGATGCGTGATCTATCGGTAGGCTACGGATCCTTCGCGCAGCGAAAGCCGACGTCGTTCCGCCGAGCCCGCGCGGGCGTTGGATTGAAGTCCCACACGAGCGCGCTCCACTTGTCGAGCGGCATCTCGTATCGGAAGCTCCCGCCGCGGACCTGATAGAACGTGTCGCTCCCGCTGAGTGGCGGCGAAAGGTCCTGGAAGATGCGGCGATAGCGATCCAGTTGCGCGGGAGGGGGAGCCGGGGCGGCCGTCGAGGTCCATTCCCACACGTTGCCGAGCATCTGCACGGCGCCGTAGGGTCCAGCGCCGCTCGCGAACCCATCCACGGGAGCCGCCGCAGCTTTGGCAGCGGATGCGGCGTCCACGGGAATGTTTGCGGCATCACCGCGCGGCGCGGCGCCCCACGGAAGCGCCTGACCCGACGCGCCACGCGCGGCCTTCTCCCATTCGAGCGCTGCGGGAAGCCGCTTACCGGCCCATGCCGCGAAGGCGCTCGCGTCGTCCCAAGTCACGTTGATAGCGGGCATCTGCGACTCCGGCATCCCGGAAGGAACCGCGCGACCCGTCTGTTCGCAGAACCGCCTGAAGTCGCCGGCCGAAACCTCGGTCTTGTCGATGTAGAAAGCGGGAAGCGTGAGCACGCGATCGGCTTTCTCGCCGAGCCGGGCTTCGCCCGCAGGCACCAGAACCATGCCCGCGGGCGGTTCCACAGAAACGGCCGATTTTGTTTCAACCTTGGGATCCGCTTTCTGTTCTACGACCACCGGACCGGGCTTCATCGTGAACCACGCCACAGCGGCGGCCAACACGAGCCCCACTACCGCACCTGCAACCAGCGGCATTCGATAGGAGCGCTGAGGTGTCACGGTTGCCGTGGGCGCGGCGAACCCGGTTTCCAGCGCTTCGGCGAACGCGGTGCAACTGGGGAAGCGCTCCTCGGGCCGCTTCGCCAGCGCTTTCGTCAACGCGGCCGCCGCGCCCTCCGGGAGTTCCGCGCGAAACTGCCTCGGGTCCGGCGCGGGCTGGTGGCAGATCTGATACGTGAGGTTGTCCCAGGTATCGGCGTGGAATGGTGTGCGTCCGGTGAGCGCCTGATACGCCGTGACAGCGAGCGCCCACTGATCGGTGTAGCCGCTCACCGCGCCCGACATGTAGCGCTCCGGCGGAACGTAGTGCGGGCTTCCGGCCATCATGCCCGCGGTTGTCAGCGAGGATCCAACAGACTCTACGCGGGCGATACCGAAGTCCATGATCTTCGCCGTGCCATCGCGTTCGAGGATGATGTTCGGCGGCTTGATGTCGCGGTGGATCACGTTGCGCGAATGCGCGTAGTCAAGCGCGGCGGCCACTTGCTTGATGGCGGAGAGCACGCGCGGCACGGTCATTTCGCCCGAAGGGAGCAGCGTTTCGAGCGTGCGGCCCTCCACCAGTTCCATCACGATGAACGGCTGCCCATTCTCCTCGCCGCGATCGTAGACGGTGACGATACCGCGATGATTGAGCATGCCCGCGGCGATCGCTTCGTGGTCGAAGCGCTGGCGCACGCTCGGATCCATCACTACTTCCCGGCGGATGAGCTTGATCGCAACTTCGCGGCGGAGTTGCGGATCGGTGGCGCGATAGACGGTCCCCATGCCGCCCTCGCCGAGGAGGGCGGTCACCTGGTAACGTCCGATCTGGGACATATATGCAGTATCGCGCCTCGGGGTGGCGGATCACCGGCGTTCACTCAGTGAATGGCTCTGAATCGGAAATTGCTTTTGCGACTGCCGATTCCACGCAATTAGCAGCATAGGCCGAAAAAAGTTGATTCGGGTGGTCAGAAAGTGTCTCGATAGCGTACAGCAGTCCCTCGTTGCCTCTTTGAACCAGATCCAAGAAATGAGTCTGGCGGCGAGGGTAGCGCGCCACGATCGAGACCACTAAGGGAAGGTTCGCCTCGACCAAGGCTCTGCGCGCGGATTCCGCGTGTTGGTCGTTTGCCAACACGTGCTGGGCGAGATCGATTTCTTGTTGCTTGGTGAGCGGAGAGACGGCGCCGACTTCGCGAAGATACACTTGGACCGGATCATCCATCGGAGCCAGTGTATCGCCCTCGATGCCTGGCTCCGAGTCTGCAGGACTTCAAACGCCCTTGTAGTTGAGCAACGGCCGCAGCGTGCGCGTCACCTTCACCATCTGCTTTTGCGCGCGCAGCACGGCGCGGATGTCTTTGTACGCCGCCGGAGCCTCGTCGCGCAAATAATCGGAGAGTCGCGTGTCGTACCACACGCCTTCCATCTGCCGCGCGAAGTCCTTCTCGGTCACGTGCCGTCTCGCCTCGGTGCGGTTCAGTCTTCGACCCGCCCCATGAGCGCTCGAACACAGCGCCTCCTCGCACCCGCGCCCTTCCACATGGAAGCTGAGCGTCCCCATCGATCCAGGAAGAACACCGGGCACGCCCGCATGCGCCGGCATCGCGCCTTTTCGATGGACCCAGTAATCGACGCCGCCGTGCTGCTCGCGCGACACGTGGTTGTGGTCGGTAGTGATGAGCGTTTCCCAAGGCACGCGCGCGCCCAACCTTCGCTCCAACACCGCGCCCACTTCCGCAGCGATGGCTTTCCTCGAAGCATCGGCGAAGCGGCGAGCGAACATCGCGTCATGCAAGTACGCCGCGCCCGCATCCGAGTTCGCGTCCAGCGCGCGAAGGCGATTTCCCACGGCCTCGCCGCGAGCCAGGTGATGATCGCGGATCGCCGGACCCAGCGCTCGCGATCCGCAATGCACCATCATCCAAAGTTGGCCTTGCTCGTCTTCTTGGAGCTCGATGAAGTGGTTCCCACTCCCCACCGTGCCGAACTCGAGCAAGCCCTCCTTGCGGCGAATCGATTCGAGTGCCGAGTCGCTCAGCGCGGCGTTCGCGACGTTGTCCGGTTGCGCGAGCGCCTTTTGTCGAGTGCGGCGGCGCGCGGGGATGCTGCAAGCGAGGTCCGCCAGAATCGCGTCCGCCACGGAGCCGCGCTCGAGCGCGGCCCCTTCTACGTCAAGCGCCACAGCCAGCATGCCACAACCGATGTCGCCGCCCACGGCTTGTGGATAGATGAGGTGCGTGGTGGCGAGCGCCACGCCCACGCACACCTCGGACGCCAGATGCACGTCTGGCATCACGGCGATTCGGCGCACATCCGGCGCGCGCCGCAAGCATTCGATCGCCTGCGTGACGTCGCGGCCCATCGGCGCGGCGAGCCAGGTCTTGACCGAAGTCAGTGAGGATTCACTCATGAGAATCCTCCTCGGCTTGGATCGGCACGAAGCACAGCTCCGGCGCGCGCTTGCGGTTGACGGCCGCCGCCACCTCGGAACGGAGGTACGGCGTGATCCGGCCGAGTTCGCGAATGACCTCGGCGGCCGGTGCGCTCGCAGGCACCGCGACATAGAGCAGAAGGCGGCCGCAATCGGGCGCTGGAATCACTTCCTCGACGAACAATTCATCGGGAAGGCCGTTGCCCGCGCAGCGAACTGCGAGGGCGAGGTTCAAGACTCGTTGCACTTGACCGCAGAACAACCGAGTCTTGCGTTCGATCTGGCGTCGTGCAGGGCCATGCCTGCCTTCATCCAGATCGTTGTCGAAATCAGGATCGAAATCGAGCGGCTCGCGGGAGCCGCGGGTGTGGTGTTTCAAGATGTCCCTTTGCACACGAATACCGAGGCCAATTTGGGGAAGGGTTGCTGCCTGGTAGGGCGGACGTATTCGTCCGCTACGGGACCTGTGGTCCCGTTACCGGGCTCGGCGGTGGTGTGCAATAGGAGACATGGGACTCTCCGTCACCTTGCGGGTGGAACAACGCCATTATCGCACGGTTGCGCATCTTGCGGGTGCTCCCACACAATCGGACAATGCTCAGTCGCCGTCAGATGATTCGCTACTGCGGTGCGGCCGCCTCGCCTTGGGCCGCCGGAGCGCAGCAAGCGATCGCCAAGCGCAAGACGCTGCTCGTGGTGGGTTCGCATATGGATGACTGCGAAGCGATTGCCGGAGGCGTGATCCTGAAGGCCGTTCACGATGGCCTGCGCGTAGTGCTGGTGCAGGCCGTGAGCGACTGGTCAAACTGGCCGCCGGCGCAGGGTCGAGAGAAGAAGGTAGCAGCAGGCGTGGAGCGCATCGCGAAGGAATTCGGCTTCGAGAAGATCCTGCTCGGCTACAAATATCATCACGTCCCGGTGGACCACGATTTGAAGCTGCGTATCGCGCGGATCGTGGACGAAGTGCGGCCGGATATCGCCATCATCATGTCGGAATCCGATTATTGGACCGACCACGCGAACATCGCTCGCGCCGCCAAAGACGGCATCATGTTCCCGCACGGCTACCTCGCCCGCGTGGTGCCGTCTCCGCGTGTGATTCTTGCGGGGAGCGCGAGTCCGCACCAGACGCACGATTTTCAACCCGACACTTACGTCGACATTTCGCCTTACGTTCGCTCCTATGCGGCCATGCTCGACAGTCTCGACGCTCTGCTGACCGACAGCTCACCCGTGGTATCGACGCTGAGTTTGAAAGGATCGGAGCCGATCGAGATGTCGCACGGAACGGAAAAGGCCGTGACGCAACGATCGGTTTGGGGCGACATGTGTGGCGTGCGTTTCGCCGAAGCCTTCCGGGCCATTCGCAAGCCGCCCGCCGAACTTTGGTAAACAGGGTGGCAGATGCGCGTCGCCGGTAACCTCGCGGGTGTCGATTCCGCCGATTCCTGTTCGGTGTCCGCTACCCTGGAGGAAGTTCCCCGCTTGTCATTCCTGAGTCCGCTGAGTTTCGTTTGGATGCGTGTGCTCGCCGCCGCAGTGAGCCTCGGATTCCTGGCCACTGCTGCGCAAGCCCAGCAGGCGAGCCTTCGGGGCACAGTGAGCGATCCCGGTGGCGCTGTGGTGCCGGGCGCGCAGGTCGCCCTGAAAGGTCCGCGCGGGGTGACGCGTAGCGCTGAAGCCGGTCCGGATGGGACATACTCGTTCGCGAAATTGGCACCCGGTGAATACACGCTCGCAGCCAGTGCGCCGCAGCTTGCCATGGCTGCTCCGGTGAAAGTCAGTCTCGGCACTGCGACAAAGACCGTGGATCTTGTTCTGAGCGTGGTAGCCGAAAAGCAGCAGGTGACGGTGGAGGACAAGACAGCGGGAGTGAGCACCGAAGCCGCCGCAAACGCGAGCGCGACCGTGATCAAAGGCGCCGACCTCGACGCACTCTCTGACAACGCCGATGACTTGGCAGCCGACCTCGCTGCATTGGCTGGACCCGCGGCTGGACCCAGTGGCGGTGGCATCTACATCGACGGATTCAGCGGCGGCCAGATTCCGCCGAAGGGCTCGATCCGTGAGATTCGGATCAACCAGAATCCGTTTTCGCCCGAGTATGACAAGCTCGGCTTCGGCCGCATCGAGATTCTCACCAAGCCGGGCACGGGCAGTTTCCACGGCGACCTCGGCTACAACATCGCCAACGATGCGCTTAACTCCCGCAACCCTTACGCCGCTCAGAAAGCGCCATTCCGGCTGCACGAGTTGCGCGAGGGCATCAGCGGATCCCTCAGCAAGAAGTCGTCTTTCGCGCTCAACGCCGTGCGCGAGTGGGTGGATAACGGGAACGCGGTCAACGGCGTGGTGCTCGATGCGCAATTGCGCGTTACGCCATTCACGGCCACGCCAGTAGCGCAACTGCGCAGGACCGTGATCACGCCGAGGGTGGATTACCAGGTCAGCGCCAACAACACATTGAGCGTGCGATACACATACTCACGCGATATTGTTCGCAACGCCGGCACGGGCAGCTTGAACCTGTCATCGCGCGGTTACCACTATGACCTCACGACCCAGACCGCGCAGGTAAGCGATACGCAGGTGCTTGGCGCGAATACGATCAACGAGACGCGCTTCCAATACTTCCGGCCGGTCAACACCGCGCGCGCGAATACGCCAGGCGCGGCGATCGATGTGGCGGGAGCGTTCCAGGCCGGCGGCAATCCGATCGGTCAATCGCGCAATCTGCAAAACAACTACGAGTTGCAGAACATCACCACGCGCGTGCATCGAGCGCATACCATCCGCGCGGGCCTGCGGTTGCGGGTTGCCACCGCCACCGACATCGCGCCACAGAACTACGCAGGCACTTTCACGTTTGCCGGCGGTGAAGGTCCGGCTCTTGATGCGCTGGGCAACGTGATCGGGGCGAGCGCGCCCATCACTTCGATCGAGCGGTATCGCCGCACATTGCTGCTCCAGCAACTGGGCTTCCCGCCGGACCGGATCCGCTCACTGGGCGGCGGCGCTTCGCAGTTCACGCAGAACACGGGCGATCCGTCGATCTCCGGAAATCAAACTGACCTCGGATTGTTTTTTGCCGATGACTGGCGCGCGAAACCGAATCTCACGCTTAGTCTCGGGCTCCGCGTGGAAACGCAGAACAACATTTCAGCGCGGGCCAATCTGGGCCCTCGATTTGGCTTGGCGTGGGCACCGCGCCGTTCCGCTCGAGCAAAGACCGTGATCCGCGCCGGGAGCGGACTCTTCTATGACCGCTTCGCGTTGGGCAATGTACTCACTGCCAGACGCTTCAATGGCCTCACGCAACGGCAAATCGTGGTTGACCGGCCGGACTTCTTCACGCTCGCGCCGGCGCCCAATCTTATGTTTGCTGGCAGCACGGGCACGATCCAACAACTCAGCGCAACTCTTCAGGCCCCTTCGTTCTTCCAAACAGCGGTGAGTCTCGAGCGGCAGCTTCCAGCGAACACCACCATCGCCATCACATACGCGAACACGCGAGGCTCGCATGTCTTCCGCTCACGCGATCTCAATGCGCCGCTGAATGGCGTTTATCCGTTCACGCGGCCGGGCATGGTGGTACAGTATGAATCCTCGGGCACCTACAAGCAGAACCAGTTGCTACTCAATCTCTCGACGAAAGCCACCAAGAACATCTCACTCACCGGAACCTACGGCTACGGCCGCGCGCGCAGCGACACGGACGGGCTCAGCACCTTTCCCGCGAACCCGTACAGCTTCGCCGGCGAATATGGACCGGCCTCCACCGATATCCGCCATCGTGGCACGCTCGCCGGCAGCATCAACTTGAAGTACGGCGTCCGCTTGAACCCGCTGTTTAGCGCGAGTTCGGGTCCGCCGTTCAACATCATCACCGGCGGCAATCTCTACGGCGACACGATTTTCAATGTGCGCCCAGGCCTTGCCAGCGCGCTGGGTCCAGGTGTTGTCCAGACCGCGTATGGGCTGCTGGATCTCGCGCCGAAGCCGGGCGAGGCGATCCTCGCGCGCAATTTCGGACGTGGTCCAGGACAAGTGATGCTCAATCTGCGCATCAGCCGCACGTTCACGTTCGGGTCCTCAGAGCGGCATGCTCCGGCGCCGGTGAGTGCATCCGGTGGAGCCGCCCAGCAAGGCAACGCTTCCGGCGCGCCGTTCCCCACGGCTTCCTCCACCAAGCCGGATGCCGCCGCTAGCCGCAAGTATGGGCTCACTGCTTCACTGCAGGTGCGCAATCTCACCAATCACAACAATCCCGGGCCGATCATCGGGAACCTGGCCTCGCCACTGTTCGGACAGGCCAACCAGCCTGCGGCTTCGGGCAATCCGATTTTTTCCGAGAGCGCGAACAACCGGCGTCTCGAGTTGCAGATCCGCCTGACGTTCTAGGCCGGCGAATGCTGTATCTGCACTAGCTTCTGACTGCTCTGCGGCTGGAACGAGAGCACCTGCATCGGACACACCGTAACGCAGATGCCGCACCCGATGCATGAGCTGTTGCCGTTGTGGAGCACCTGCTGCTTCATGGCGAACTGCATCACGTTGATTCCCACCTGGCAGTTGCGCGAGCACTCGCCGCACGAGATGCACTTCTCGTTCGAGTGAATGGCGAAGCGGCTGGCGCGGAATCGCGTGAACACGCGGCTGTAGATCTCCATCAGCTTCGCCAGCGGACACCAGAAGCGGCACCATACCTTGCCGCCGAAGAACGGATACAGCGTCACCGGAATGATCCCGACCAACCACACGTCGACGATCACGCCGTACCATTGGCCCCCGAGTCCGGCGGGTTGGCGAAGCTTCGGGACGAGGTCGCCCAATAGGATCCCCACCGTGATCAGTGCAGCCGCTGCCAGCACAGCGCCGTTCATCCATTCCCAGCGGATACTCTGCCTGCCCTTGGGCGCGAGGTGCCGCCAACGGTCGCCTAGAGTTTCGGCGAGTCCGCCGCAGCCGCAGATCCACGAGCAATATCGCTTGCCGTGAAACAGCGCGAGAATCGGCAGAATCACGAAGCTCAGTAGTACGCCCCATACTTCCCAGATGCGATGCGGAGATCCGAAGAATGTGGTGAAGAACAACGGCCACGCGTAGATCAGCCCGTAGGAGCGCCAGGCGTTGTTGGCGAAGTTCGGATCCTTGCCCAGTTCTCCCAACACGGGCGACCGAACAATTGTTTGAAACAGAAACTCCGGAATCAGGAAGAAGAAGATCCATTGGAAGCCGATGAGGCTCGAATAGCGCAGAATCTGGAAATTGCCCTTCTTGTCGAGCCCCCAGCGCTTCATCGCCTGCAGCCCGAACACCGTCACCACCACCGTATAGAGCGCCGTGTACCAGAAGCCCGGCGGGCGTCCGCCGAAGGAAAAATACTTGTAGCCCCATCCTGTGTATGGCCAGAACTCCGCTCCCGCGCCACGCTTCACGCCGTAGATCGTATAAGCGATGGCGAACGAAATCGCGAGCATCATCCACCGCTGCCAGTTCCACTCGTTCTCGAGCCGAATCCCGAGGGAGCGTAGAAACCCCGCGGGCAGTTCCGCGCCGATCAGCACGAACGCGTGCGAGAAGCGGCGTTCCTCGCGCTTGCCGCGCGCTTCGAGCACGCAGGTATCTTCGCCGAAGGACTGTACGCTCGACTCCGTCACCACTTCGATCTTGCCCGCCGCCCGAGCCGCTTCGAGCCGTCGCGCGTTCTCTCGGAAAAGCCGCCCGAACTCGCGCCCGCGATACGAGAGCGTCACGCGATTCTTCTCCGCGAGCGCCAGCGCAGCTTCCACGGCGCTGTTGCCGCCACCCACCACGAGAATTTGCTCGCCCTCATAGTGCCCGGGACTGTACAAGCGGTGATACACGCGCATGCCGTCTTCGCCGGGAACGCCGAGCGTGCGCGGATTGCCGCGCTGCCCGGTGGCCAGGATGACGCGCCGCGCCGCGTAGGTCGCCTTGCCGGTGCGCACGCGGAAATGGTCGCCGTCACGCTCGAGCTTCTCGAGGCCCTCCATGGTTCGCACGTCGAGCTTGTCGTCGCGGACGATCGCGTGCCAACGCCCGAGCAGGTCTTCCTTCGGTGCGCCCTCGAGCCACAGCTTTCCTTTCGCAGGCGCGCTCTCGGGTTCGGCGTAGACCCACTTGCCTTCAGGAAAATCCTCGATCGTGCTCGCGACCTTGTTCTTTTCGAGCACCATCACGCGCAGGCCGCGATCGCGCAATTCGAGCGCCGCGTTCAACCCAGCCGCACCCGCGCCCACCACGATCACATCGAACGCGTCCTTGTCCACCGTTTCCGTGCGATCCGATCGCGCATCGGCCAAGCCCGCAATGTGAACCGCGACGTCGTGCCCCTGCGCCATGGCGAGCTTCACCACCGGCGCGCCCGCCAGGTCACCCACGATGTAGAGGCCGCGCACATTGCTCTCGAAATTCGCGCCGATGAGCGGTCGCCGCGTCTCGCCGTTCGGACTATCGAGCAACGCCTGCAGGGGCTTCCACATGCTGATTGAGAATCACTGCCAGCACCCATTCTATTCCCCGCGCCGTAATCGGCCGCCGGCTCGGGTAGAATTTCACTCATGCAACACAGGCGCGCATTTCTCGGAACCGGCGTTACGGCGTGGCTCGCCGCTGCCGCGGAAAAGCTTCCCGAATCTCCCGCCGGACCCATCAAGACTCCGCGCTCCACCTCCGGCGACTCTGTCGTGGAACCCGATTGGGCCGAGCGCATGACCGTCACCGTCGGCACGGCGAACGCCGAGTTAGTGGGCTCCACGGAGAAGGTGCTGCAGGCGGCGGTCGACACCGTGGCGCGCTGGGGCGGAGGCACCGTGAAGATCCTGCCAGGCACATACCGGCTGCGCAATTCGGTGTTCCTGCATTCGAACATTCGAATCCTCGGCAGTGGCGTTGACACGGTGCTGATCAAAGAGCCGTCCGTGAAGACCAAGCTCTCAGAGGATTCCGATTGGTATGACCAGGAGGTGACGCTCGCCGATGCCTCGGGCTTCCAGGTGGGTGACGGCATTTGCCTGCGCGCGAAGAATCCGCATGACAACGGAGCGCTCGTCGCCAAGCGAACGCTCGTGGCGCGCAGCGGAAATCGCTTCAAGCTCGATCGTGCGTTGCGCGAGAACTTCTGGCTCTCCGGCGCGCCAACGGCTTCGACGCTCTTCCCGATCCTGACTGGCGAGTTCATCAACGGAGTCACCATCGAAAACATCGCGCTCGATGGCAACAAAACGCAGAACGAGAATCTCGACGGCAACTACGCCGGCTGCATTTTCATTCAGGATTGTTCGAAGTTCCAGATCCGCAACGTGACTGCGCGAAACTACAACGGCGATGGCATCAGTTGGCAGATCTGTCACGACGTGATCGTGGAGGATTGCCACAGCCACGACAACACAGGACTCGGGCTTCATCCCGGCTCCGGTTCGCAGCGCCCCGTCATTCGCCGCAACAAGATGGATCGCAATGATCAAGGGCTGTTCTTCTGCTGGGGCGTGAAGTTCGGGCTCGCCGAGAAGAACACCATCACCGATAGCCGCCGCTTCGGCATCTCGATCGGGCACCGCGACACGGACAATCTGGTGCGCGACAACGACGTGCGCGGCAGCGCCGAGGTGGGCATCTTGTTTCGCAAAGAGCGTGGCGAGGGATATCAGCCGCATCGCAACCGCATCGAGAACAACCGCATCGTCGACGTGGGCAAGGAGACCGCGATCGGGATCGATATTCAAGGTCCCACGCGGCAGATCACGATTCGCGGAAACGAGATTCGCGAGAGCAAAGCTCCTGGGAAGCGAATGGGCGTTCGCATTGGCGCGGAAACAGCCATGATCGCGCTCACGGACAATCGCATCGAAGGGTTCAACGAGGCCGTGGTGGATCTGCGCAAGAAGCCGGCTTGACGATTCCGGATGTAGCGTATGCTTCAAAGAGTGAACAAAGATCTCATGCAGCGGCTGGAAGGAGTGGTGTGGGTCGATTCCGATCGCATGTCTGGCGCTCCCTGTTTCGCCGGCTCGCGGATCCCTGTCCAGATGCTGATTGACCATCTGGCGGCAGGCCTCTCTCTCGATGAGTTCCTCGAGACAGTCCCTTCGCTCGAACGGGAGAAGGCACGCCGGTTTCTCCAAATTGTGGGAGAGTACGTGCGCGAATGCGCATCCTCCTTGACGAGTGCGTAAACCCTGATTGGAACGGCATCCACCGGGTGTGACTCGCACCTCCCCATCCGGCCAGGAGCGCCCCCACTCGCGCCCCGCTTATCATAGAAGAGAAGGAGCACTATAGCTTGAGCAATCTCATCGTGCCGCCGCAAAACTCTGTCCTCGTACCCATGGTGGTGGAACAGACGGCACGTGGCGAACGGGCGTTCGACATCTACTCGCGGCTGCTGAAAGAACATATCATCTTCCTGGGCACTCCGGTCGATGACCAAGTTGCAAACCTGATCATCGCTCAAATTCTTTTTCTGGCCGCGGAGGATCCCGAGAAAGACATTTCGCTCTACATCAATTCGCCCGGCGGCTCGATCACGGCCGGGCTGGCGATTCTCGACACCATGAATCTGGTGGAGCCCGATATCGTCACCTACTGCGTGGGCCAGGCTGCTTCGATGGGCGCCGTGCTGCTCGCGGCCGGAACCAAGGGCAAGCGGTTCGCGCTGCCCCACGCGAGAATCCTCATCCATCAGCCTTCGATGAGCGGCCTCGCCGGCCAGGCCACCGACATCGACATCTACGCCAAGGAAATCCTGCGCATGCGCGAGGTGCTGAACAAGATCCTCGCCGACGCCTGCGGCCAGCCGGTGGACCGCATCGCGCGCGACGTCGATCGCGACTACATCATGGAAGCCGATCAGGCTCTGGAGTACGGCCTCATTGACCGCGTGGTGACCACTCGCACGCGCGAGACGCCGAAGTAGTCTACGCGAGCTTCAGGAACCGTTCGTACGCCGCGTCCCAGTTCACGCTGGGGCGCGGTTTTGTTTCGGTGACCGGAAAACACCGGCGCACCTCGGCGCGGATCTCTTCGAGGTTGGCGATCAGTCCTGCGCCCATCGCTTGCACCAGGATGTTGCCCGCCGCAGTGGCCTCGGTGGGTCCCGCGATCACGGTGCGGCCCGTGCAATCGGCCACGAACTGGTTGAGCAACTGATTGCGCGATCCGCCGCCGACGATGTGAATCTTGCGAATCGCGCGCCCGCTGAGCAGTTCGAGGTTTTCCACCACCTGGCGATACCGCAGTGCGAGGCTCTCGAGGATCACGCGCGCCATCGCCGCGTGGCTTCCCGGCGCGTGCTGTCCGGTGCGCGCACAGTACGCCGCGATCCGCTCCGGCATGTGGCCCGGTTCGAGGAATTCGTCGGGCTGAATCACTGCGGCGAACTCGGGCGCCGAGGCCGCCATCTGCGTGATTTCCTCATAGCTGTAGTCTTTGCCTTCCAGCGCCCACGCGCGGCGGCACTCCTGCAGCGGCCACAGCCCCATGATGTTCTTGAGCAGCCGCACGCGGCCCTCAACCCCAATTTCATTGGTGAAGTTCAGAGCGAGTGCCTGCTCGCCGAGCACGGGTTGGCGCAGTTCCACACCCATCAATGACCACGTGCCGGAGCTGACGTAACACCAGTCATCGCCTTCTGCTGGGACGGCCGCCACCGCCGCCGCCGTATCGTGGCCCGCCGTTGCGAACACGCGCGTGCCGGGATCGAGCCCAGTGAGGTCGGCCACGTAGGGCAGGATCTTGCCGAGCGCAGCGCCGGGCCGTACGATCTCGGGCAAAATCTTCGCATCAAGCCCCAATCGCTCCACGAGCTTCGTTGCCCAACCGCCGGCCGCGGGATCGTAGAACTGGGAGGTGGAAGCAATGCTCGCCTCGGCTCGCTTCACGCCGCTCAGGAAGTAGCTGAACAGATCGGGCATGAACAGCAGCGTGCGTGCGGTCTCGAGCGCGGGCGACCCTTCGAGCTTCATTGCATACAACTGGATCAGCGAGTTGATCTGCATGAACTGGATGCCCGACGCCGCAAAGATCTCCGCGGGCGGAACCACAGCACATGCCTTCTCCACCACCCCGTTGTTGCGCGCATCGCGATAGTGGCGTGGATTGTCCACCAGCGCGCCATCGGCGCCGAGCAGTCCGAAGTCGACTCCCCATGTCGCCACGCCGATGCCGTCGAGTTTGATGCCGCGTTCGCGGCCGGCAACGGTCAGTCCGCGCAGGATCTCGTGCCAGAGACGAAGTGTGTCCCAGTAGAGTCCGGTGGGCAGCCGCACAGGTGTGTTCGAAAACCGGTGCAGCTCTTCGAGAAGGAGCTTGCCTTCGTCGAGAGTTCCCAGAATGACGCGCCCGCTCTCGGCGCCCAGATCGATCGCGGCGAAGTTGTTCGGCATGGGAGGAACTCTCCAGGGTAACGCCATCCGGCGTTCGGCTGATCCGGGCGTGAGTCTTGGCCCGCCAGCGATCGGAGATGGCCTCCGGTCCTTCTGATGGTGATCTATCAATTACTGGAACCGAATGTAGCTGTGACGCGTATTGACAGTATCAGGACTCTAGTCGATAATCGACATGACGATGCCAAAGCGGGAATCGCCTCTCCAGTCTGAAATGGTTCAGGGGACCCTCGACATGCTCATTCTCCGGACGCTGATTGCCGGCCCAGCTCATGGCCAAACGGTCGCCCACGCGATCGAGCGCGGCTCGGAGGACGTCTTGCAGGTGGAGCACGGCTCCCTTTATCCCGCGTTGCGCAGGCTCGAGAACCGGGGTTGGATCGCATCGTTTTGGGGAACTTCGGACAACAACCGGAGGGCTCGGTATTACCGGCTCACGCCAACGGGCAGGAAGCAACTCGCGGCCCAGACATCGCGTTGGGAACAAGTGGTGCGGGCGATCGGGCTCATCCTCAATCCCAGCCGCGAGGTCAAGTGATGAACTGGCGGCGCTTTCTTGACCGTGAATCAGCGGATTCCGAACAGGGAGAAGAACTCGAGTCCTACCTGGAGCTCACCGCGCAGGAGTACATCGAAAGAGGGATGGAACCTTCGGCTGCTCGAAACGCGGCGCGCCGAAAGCTGGGCAACACGGCGCTGATCCGCGAGGAGGTCTACCGGATGAACACGGTGACGATTCTCGACGGCCTCGCTCGGGGCTCGCGCCAAGCTCTGAGACTGTTTCGTCTGAACCCCGGATACTGCGCGGCCGCTGTTCTTTCGCTGGCGATCGGCACCGGCTGCATCTCCGCGATGTTCAGCGTAGTCCACGCGGTGCTGATTCGCCCCCTCGCGTACCCGGACTCGGAGTCTCTGGTTGGGGTTTTCAATTCGGGCTCAATTCAGGGAGAAACGTTCCGCGATATGGGGCTGGCGCCCGGCATGTATTGGGCGGTAGCCGAGGGCTCCGGGGCCTTTGAGGCATTCGGCGTGTGGTCCAGCGCGGAAGCCACGGTGACTGGCAACGGAGATCCCGAACAAATCAAGACGGTCGCAATCACGCATGCGCTGCTGCCGGCTCTGGGAGCTCAGCCGCTCGCGGGCCGGTTGTTCAGCGCGGAAGACGATGCGCCAGGAACGCTGCAGACGGTCGTCATTGCGCACTCCTATTGGATGAAGAGATTCGGCGGGGATCCGCGAGTCATCGGGCGCAGTCTCGAGGTCAATTCCATTCCGCGGCAAGTGATCGGCGTCTTGCCTTCGTCGTTCCGATTCCTCGATCTTGCGCCCGACGTCTTTCTGCCGCAGCGCCTTTCGAAATCGAACCGCTCCTTCGAGCCCTTCACCTATTCCGGTATCGCCAGACTGAAACCAGGCATCACCCTCGAATTGGCGAATCAAGATGTGGAGCGCGTCCTCTACCAAGCCATGCCGGAGAACCTCCGTCGGTTCGCCCGGCAAGCTCGCCTGAAGCCGAATCTGCGTCCGTTGAAACGCGACGTTACAGGCGATATCGGGTCCGTTCTCTCGGTGCTGATGGGAGCGCTGTGCCTCGTCTTCCTGCTGGTGTGCGCCAACGTAGCCAATCTACTGCTGGTGAGATCTCAGGGCCGAGCGCAAGAGTTCGCGATTCGATCAGCGCTCGGTGCGGGGTCCGGGAGAATCGCGCGCGAACTGCTGGTCGAAAGCATGACTTTGGCGCTCGCGGGATGTATGTGCGGCTTGGCGATCGCATATGGTGTCGTGCGAATCCTGAAGGCCCAGCAACTCGCAGCCATTCCGCGGCTGGCGGAAATTTCGATTGACGCCACCACAGTGGCATTCAGTCTTGCGTGTGCGCTCACCGGAGCTTTCCTTTTTGGATTGATTGCCGTATTCAAGTGCGGCCTCGGCGGCAAGATCCTGCAAACCCGCGGGTCGAGTCTGGGCTTCGAGCAAATGCGGGCGCAGAACGTGCTGGTGGTGGCTCAGGTAGCACTGGCGCTCATGCTGCTCGTTGCCAGCGGCTTGTTGATCCGCAGCTTCTTTTCATTGCGCGGGGTACACCCAGGATTCACGGGACCCGAGCGGATTCAAACGGTCCGGGTCGCCATCCCGGCGTCGCAGGTTCCAGACGCCGAGCGTGTGGCGCGGATGCAAGCCGAAATTCTGGAGAGGGTGTCGCGCCTCCCTGGAGTGGAGATGGCGGCTTTCGCCGACGGGCTGCCCATGGAGGCCGTCTACCACAACGGAAATCTCATCGCCGTCGAGGACAAATTCTCCCCTGGCCAGATGCCGCCGAACCGAAACGTGAAATACGTATCTCCTGGCCTGTTCGCCACGCTAGGTACCCGTCTGCTAGCCGGTCGCGACTTCGATTGGCGCGACGTCGAAGGCCGGCGCGCGGTAGCCATCGTATCGGAAGGCATGGCGCGCGAGAACTGGGGCGCGCCTCGGCAAGCTCTCGGCAAGAGGCTTCGCCCCGGCGCATTGGGCAACGACTGGTTCGAAGTGGTGGGTGTGGTGGAAGACGTTCGCGATGACGGAGCGCACAGACCAGCTCCAGCCACTGTCTACTTTCGAACGGGCGTGTACGATCCCTCTCGGCCAGGGCGGCCGGCCTCGGTTCGGCGCGGCCTCACACTGGCCATTCGAACCAGCCGCACCGGATCTGAGGGCTTTCTGGCGGAGGTTTCCGCGGCGCTCCATGCAGTGGACGCGAGCTTGCCGCTGGCCCAGGTGGGAACATTGGCGGAAGTGTATCGAAGATCGATGGCGCGCACCGAGTTCACCGCGGTGTTGCTGATCATTGCCGGAGCATTGGCGTTGTTGCTGTCGCTGATCGGAGTTCATGGTGTGCTCGCGCATGCGGTTTTGCAGCGCCGAAGGGAGATCAGTATTCGCATCGCGCTGGGAGCGAACCCGGCCGGCGTCGTGGGGCTCTTCCTGCGCAGGGGGATCGCACTGGCGGCTGCCGGTTGCGCTGCCGGCCTCATCGCGGCGTTGGGGCTTTCGCGGTGGGTCTCGTCGATTCTCTACGGGGTCACTGCACTTGACCCAGCCACCTACGCCGCCGCCGTGTTCGTGATTGCTTCGGCGGCACTGATCGCGAGTTCCATCCCTGCGTGCCGGGCTGCGTTCGTGGACCCGGCCGAGTCGCTTCGGGCCGATTGAGCAGCCGCTCAGTGCAGTTCCACAACCAGCTTTCCAATTCCGTCGCGGCAATGCACGGCCATGTCGAATCCTTCCGCCGTGTTCTCGAGCGGAATGCGATGGGTGATGATCAGATCCGGAATCTTGCCGGCGCGGATCAGGTCCATCGCTTCGAAGCCTTTGTGGTTGCTCCGCTTCAGCGTGAGGATGGCGAGTTCCTTGTTCATGGCGCCGTGGATATCGACCGCAAACGAGTTGCGCCCACCGGGAATTCCAATCAGCAGAAACTGTCCCGAAGACCGCGCCGCTTGGATGCTCGCCTGGATCGTCTCCGGCGCGCCAGCCGCGTCAATCACGATGTCGACTCCGCGCCCGCGCGTTGCTTCCAAGATTGCGTCGGCGGGCTTTTGCGCGGTGCTGTGGATGGTGACGAAGTCCTCGGAGATTTGACGGGCGATCCGCAATCGATGCACCGCGCGATCCACGATGAACACCTTCGCAGCACCAGCGATCTTCGCCATGTTGGCGCACAGCAACCCGATCGGTCCCGCGCCGAACACGGCCACGGTGTCACCCACGCGGAACCGGATCAGTTCCCACGCGTGCACCACCACGGCCACGGGCTCAATTAGCGTCGCCGTCAGCCAATCGAACTCGGCCGGGAAGTGCTCGGCGTTGCGCGCCGGCACGGCGGCGAGTTCTCGAAAGAATCCGGGCTTCTGGGTGCCGCCCATGAAGATGCATTCCGGACAATTGTTGGGGCGCCCACTGCGGCAGAACTCGCAGTGTCCGCAGGTGATGGATGGCTCGATAGCCACCTTGTCGCCTTCTTTGTGCGAGGTCACTCCCTGACCAATTGCCACTACTTCGCCCACGGGTTCATGCCCGAGAATCATCGGGTAAATCGCCGAGGTACTTCCGATGCCGCCGTCCTCATACCAGTGCAAATCACTGCCGCACAGACCTACGGCTTTCAACCGAACGAGCACCTCACCGGCTTCCGGCCCGGCCGGTTCGGGACGTTCCATCACCTCCAGCTTGCGCTGTTCCACCAATTCGACGGTTCGCATGATTCGGAGAACTCAGTATACCCTCACGAGTCTGTAACGGGACTGAAACAATGTCATGGTATTCTGAGGCTCCCAGTTGGTTCATCGTTCGAACAAGAAGGTGTCATCCTCATGGTTCAAGCTGGAGCTGCAATTCTCCTTCTCGGTTGGGTCGGAATTATCGTTCACCACATGCTCACGCAAGGCCGCCGCGGCCAGCGCTGGGCCGGACTCAAGGGAATCGTGCGATGATTCGTTGTTATGAGTTCGGCGGCCGGCGACTCCTCGCTGTGCATTCTCATCCCGGTCTTCAATGATTGGACAGCGGCATCGCTGCTGATTGCCGAACTCGACCGTGCGCTCGCCTCACGCGGCTTGCGCGCGCATTTGCTCGCGGTCAATGACGGGTCCACTGACCCAATCGTGCGGTTGGTTCCCGCGGAGCCGGCGGGCTTGGCGTCGCTCGAGGTTTTGGATCTGCGCAAGAACCTCGGGCATCAACGCGCCATCTGCGTAGGGCTCGTGTACTTGCATCAGGCGCATCCCGAGCTTCCCGTGGTGGTGCTCGACGCCGATGGCGAAGACGCGCCAGGCGATGTGGTCACGCTGCTCGATCACTTCGAACGCAACGGGCGGCGTTCGGCGATCTTCGCCGCGCGTACCAAGCGCGCCGAGGGTCCGCTGTTCCAGTTCTTCTACTTCCTCTATCAAGTGCTGCACTGGATCCTGGTTGGCTTCTCCACGCGCATGGGCAACTTCAGCGTGCTGCCTCCGCGCGTAGTGGAGAGTCTGGTGCTGGTGCCGGAAATGTGGAATCACTACGCCGCCTGCGTGGTGAAGGCGCGCCAGCCGTTTCTCACGGTTCCCGTGGCGCGCGCGAAACGGCTGGAAGGGCGCTCGAAGCTGGGCTTCACTGGACTCGCGATTCACGGGCTGAGCGCGATCTCCGTTTACGGCGAAAGCGTCGCTGTGCGTATGATCGTGATCGCGACGCTCGCTGCGATCGCCGCGGCGGTCGCGCTCGCTTTCGGGAATGCGCCGGCGTGGTTGTGGGTCGCCACAGGCGCGGTCTCCATCCTTGCGCTGCTCACGGTGCTCACGTTCACGCTGCTGACGCTTTCGTCGCGCGCGCATCCGGCATTCATTCCGCTGCGCGACGCGCCGATCCACATTCGCGGACTCGAAACGCAGTATCGCCGGTGAGCCGTCCGATTCCAGGGCATGGGATAATGACTCCCGAGGTCACCCCATGAAATCCCGCATCGTACCCGCCGTGTGTTTTGCCGCGTTGACAGGGTTCGTTTTCCTCGACACGCGTGCTCTTTCGCAAGCGCCCGCCGAGAACCGCGCCGAGCGCTTTCGCACCATGTCGCGCCAGTTCGAAGAGAAGGGGCTCGCCGAACCGTTCCGCGGCATCACCACTGACGGCACGCCGATGCCAGGATTGTTCCCCCTGCGCTCCACCGGAGTTTCGACGGACGCAACGCGCAAGGCCGCCGATGCATTCTTGAAGTCGCTCACGGCCGAGCAGCGCAAGAAGACGATGTTCCCGGTGGATGATCCGGAATGGCGCAAGTGGATGAATCAGCATTTCTACATCCGGCAAGGCGTGGGGTTCGAAGAGATGAGCGAAGCACAGCGGACGGCGGCGTTCGGAATGATGCGTGCCTCGCTCAGCGCGAAGGGGCTGACACTGACGCGCGACATCATGCATCTCAACCAAACGCTGGGTGAGCTCAACAACAATGACTTCGAACAGTACGGCGAGTGGAAATACTGGATCACCGTGATGGGCGAGCCCTCGGCCACCAAGCCTTGGGGCTGGCAACTCGACGGTCACCACGCCATCATCAACTACTTCGTGTTGGGCGATCAGGTGGTGATGACGCCGCTGTTCGTCGGGTCAGAACCCGTGATCGCGAACTCGGGCAAATACAAAGGCACAACGATCCTGCAAGACGAGCAGGCGCGCGGGCTCGCGCTGATCAACGAACTCTCTGATGCGCATCGCGACAAGGCGGTGCTCTCGGTGTCGAAGACGGGAAACAACAACGTCGGCGAAGCCTTCAAGGACAATGTGAAGCTCGATTATGCCGGCGTCAAGGTGGGAGACCTGCCCGCGGCAGCCAAGAAGCACGTCACAGACCTGATCGCGCTTTATGTTTCAAACATGGACGAAGGCCACGCGAAGGTGAAGATGGAAGAGGTGAAGCGCCATCTCGACAAGACGTACTTCGCGTGGATCGGTGGGCGCGGCCCCAAGGATGTTTTCTACTATCGCATCCATAGTCCCGTGGTCCTGATCGAGTTCGATCATCAACTGCCGGTGGGCATTCGTCATCTCGTCGAGAATCCCAAGGTGCCCTTCCGCGATCACGTGCATATCGTGGTCCGCACACCGAATGGGAATGATTACGGGAAGGATCTTCTCAGGCAGCACTACGCACAGCAAAAGCACGGGGCGTAGCTGGACTACTTTTCCTCGGCAGAGAAGATTTCGTGATCGCGCCTGGCCCTCCGTGTAGGGCTGGTTCGGTCCGCCTCGGGCCAGCGCGGGGCTTCGGTCCCACACGCACGCCCGGCGTCAGCGGACCGCCCTTGCAAACATGGTCCTGCGATCGTGTTTCAGCGCATGTATAATGCCCCGAAGGCAAAAAGCCCTACGCGATCAAGTCGGCTTCAAGGAGATGCCCATGCTCCGCATTCGTGCCCTCGTCTGGCTCACCTTCCTCGCCTGCGCTACTCCCGGCGCGGCGCAAACCCTCGGCGAAATTACCGGCGAAGTTCGTGACGCTTCTGGCGCCATCATCGCCGGAGCAACCGTTACTGTCTCCAATCCAGCCATCGGACTCTCCCGGTCGGCAGTCACCAACGAGTCTGGCGTCTACGGCTTTCCCTCCCTGCAGCCCGGCACCTGGGATGTAAAAGTCGAGATGCGCGGCTTCCGTGGCGCCGTGCGTAACAACGTCGAACTGCAGGTGCAGCAGACTGCCCGCATCGACTTTGCCCTGCAACTCGGCGACGTGACGGAAGTAGTGGAAGTCCGCGATACCGGAGCCTTGCTCACTACGGAAAACGCCACGGTAGGAACAGTGATCGAAAACCGCCGCATCGTCGACCTGCCGCTCAACGGCCGCAACTTCCTGCAACTGGTGGCTCTCAGCCCCAACGTCAGCTTCGGCTTCGGAGCAAACGGCGCAGCAGGCAGGCAGGGCGGAGCGCGGGCAAGCACGAACATCTCCATCGCGGGCCAGCGCGCGATGTTCAATCACTACACGCTCGACGGGCTCGAGAACACCAACGTGGAAGCCAACACGTTCACGTTCCTTCCTTCGATCGACGCGCTGCAGGAGTTCAAAGTGCAGACCGGAGTTTATCCGGCCGAGTTCGGACGCGCCACCAGCCAGATCAACGTGTCGACCAAGAGCGGAACCAATGACTATCACGGAACGCTTTTCGAGTTCCTTCGCAACGACACCTTCGACGCCACGCAGTACGCGTTCACGGCCGCCCGCCCCAAGCGCGACCCATTTCGCTGGAACCAGTACGGATTCTTCCTGGGCGGTCCGGTCCGGATTCCCAAACTGTTCGATGGGCGCAACCGCCTTTTCTTCAGTTCGAATTTCGAGGGCTTCCGCGATCGCAAGCAGATCCAGAGCATCTTCAATGTCGCCACTTCGCCGATGCGCCAGGGGTCGTTTGCCGAGGTGAGCCCGATCTTCGATCCCCTCACACGTGCGGGCTCGGCAGGCTCGGTCACGGCCCAACCGTTCACCGGAAATCAAATTCCGCGCGCGCGCATTCATTCGGTGTCCAATGCTCTGCTCGAGTTCTATCCGGAAGCCAACGGCCCTGGGCGCATCTCGAACTATCAGGCCGGGCTCAACCGCATCATCGACCGCGATCAATTCAACCAACGCGTGGATTTCGTCGAGAGCACGGCTTCGAACTGGTTCGGACGATTCAGCCGGAGTGACGAGCGTCAGGTGCTTCCGGGTCTCAGACTCAACGGCCAGCAGATCCTCAACGCACCGTGGCAGGCGATGATCTCCAACACGCGCGTGTTCTCGCCCACCATGGTCAACGAATTCCGTTTCGGCGTCAGCCGCTTCACCAATGACTACGGAAACCAACTAGCCTTCGTCCGCGACGTAGTGAGCGAGTTGAAGATCCCGGGTCTGCTGCCGCAGGCGCCCGACGCATGGGGCATCCCGGCCATTACGCTCGCAGGCATGACGAGCTTCGGTACCTCCACGGACGGCTGGGCGACGCGTGCGATCACCTTCCAATGGATCGACAACTTCTCGATCGTCAAGGGCACTCACACGATCCGGTTCGGCGCCGAAATCCGCCGGGACCGCTGGAACGCCTCGGGCTACACGTTTCCGCGCGGCGAGTTCGTCTTCGAAGGAGTGGCCACGCAGAATCCGCAAAGCCGCGCCAACACCGGCTTCCCCTTCGCCGACTACATGCTTGGATACTGCCGCCTGTGCCGGGCCGGAGTGGCGCAAACGTACGCCAAGTTCCGCTCCACGGGCCAGTATTACTACGTCGACGACACCTGGAAGGTTCGTCCGAATCTCACCATCAGCGCTGGGCTCCGCTACGAGTTGACGCCGCCGTGGTTCGATGCCGCCGGACGCCTCGTCAACATCGACGTGCCCTTCCATGACCAGGCAGCCAATGTCGATCGAAGCCGGCACCCCACGCTCGTGCGTACGGGTTCGGGCGACTTCTACGAAGGCATTGCGTTGCGCTTCAACCCGGCCATCAAGGTGGCTCGCGACGGTCGCTTCGGCAACCGGCTGGTCAATGTCGATCACAATGATTGGGCTCCGCGCCTGGGGTTGGCTTGGAATCCATCCCAACAGTGGACCGTTCGAGCCGGCTTCGGCGTTTTCTACTCGCAGGACTCCGGCACGCCCAAGCTGGATCCCGCGCGCAATCTGGCCGGATACCGCTTCGACGAAATCGATCCTGACTTCCCCGACTTGAACTTCTCGGCGCCATTCCGCGGTTTGGGTGGCGGCGTGATCGTCTCCACACCCGCCGTGCTCGGCGCCGCGGTGAACCGCCGCACGCCCTACACGCTGCAGTATCTGTTCAACGTGCAGCGCAGCCTGGGCTCGTCGACGGTGATCGAGGCCGGCTACCTCGGATCGCAGTCCCGCAAGCTCGAACAGTTCCGTTCGTTCAACTACGCCGATCCGGCACCCACGGGCACGATCGCATCGCGCGTTCCCTACCCGGAGCTCGGCCGTGTGTTCATCGTGGACACGGTGGGCAAAGCGAACTACAACTCACTGGGATTGAAGCTGCAGCGCAGGTTCTCCTCGGGACTGACGTATCTGACGAGCTTCACCTGGTCAAAGGCGATCGATACGGGAAGCGGCATCCGGCCTCAAGGCGGCGACACGCTCTTCGCACAGAACGAATTCTGCATCCAGTGCGATCGCGCGCTTTCGGCGCAACACACCGGGCGCCGATTCGTCACTTCCGCGATCTATGAACTGCCATTCGGCAAAGGACAACGCTGGCTCAACCAGGGAGGAGTTGCCAACGTGGTGCTGGGAGGCTGGCAAGCCGGCTCGATCATCACGCTGCAAGACGGCTTCCCGATCAACGTCTTTGCCGGGCTCGATCAATGTAACTGCGGCCATCAGATGGATCGCGTGGACGCGACTGGGCTGCCCACCGACTTGCCGCGCGGCCAGCAGGACCCGCAGCGCTTCTTCAACACCGCCGCCTACGCGCGTCAACCGTTCGGGAGGTTCGGAAACTCCGGACGCAACACGGTGATGGGTCCCGGTATCATCGACGTGGCCTTCTCGACGATCAAGAACTTCCGCTTCACCGAACGCTACGGGCTCGAGTTCCGCTTCGAAGCGTTCAACTTCCCCAATCATCCGAACTGGGGTGAGCCGGTGGCCACCCAAGCGAGTCCGAGTTTTGGCCGCGTGCTCAGCACTCGCGTTCCGATGCGCGAAATGCAGTTCGGCCTCAAATTCCAGTTCTGATCCGCTGCCGTTGCGCGGCGGCGCGGTCAAGGCTTCGGCAGCAAATGCTTCTGGACCTTGCCCAGCGCCGTCCGCGGCAACCCCTCCACCTTCACGAACGCGCGCGGAGCCTTGAAGCTCGCGAGCTTCTCGCGACACACCGCCTCGAGCCCCACCGCATCGATCTCGCAGTCGGTCACCAGGTACGCCACTGGAACTTCGCCGCGCACGCGATCTTCCACGCCCACCACCGCGGCTTCTCGCACACCCGGCTGCTCGAGCAGCAACTCCTCGATCTCGCGCGGATAGATGTTGAAGCCGCCGGAAATGATGAGGTCGCTTGCGCGTCCCTTCAGCGTGTAGTAGCCGTCGGTCGAACGCACGCCCAGATCGCCCGTCTTGAACCAGCCATCCACGAACGCGGAGGCGGTCGCATCGGACCTGCGCCAATACCCCGAGAACACGTTCGGACCTCGCAACTGCACTTCGCCCGTCTCGCCGATCGCCGCTGCATGACCTCGGTTGTCGGCGACCCGTGCGGAAACACCCGGCAGCGGAAATCCCACCGTGCCGGCGCGGCGCTCGCCCTCATAGGGATTGCTGATGTTCATCAGCGTCTCGCTCATACCGTAGCGTTCGAGAATGCGATGTCCGAACAGCCGCTCGAAATCTTCGAGCACTTGCGCGGGCAACGGCGCCGACCCCGACACGAAGAGCCGCATCCGCGTCGCCATGCTCCTGGCCGTCTCCCCCGGCGTGTCGAGCAGCCGCACATACATCGCCGGCACGCCGAAGAACAGCGTTGGTTCGAATGAGGTGAACTCGTCCGCGGCTTTCTGATGCTCGAATCGTTCGAGCAAACGCATGCGGCATCCGGAGATCAGCCAGCAATGGAGCCCATTGCCGAGCGCGTGTACGTGAAACAACGGCAGCGCCAGAAGAAATCGATCGGCATCCGAGATGCGCCAGCACGTGACCAGGTTAATGCCGTTGGCCGCGAAGTTGTTGTGCGAGAGCACCGCGCCCTTCGACGTGCCCGTGGTGCCTGACGTGTAGACGATCGCCGCAGGCGAGTCGCCGTCGAGATCCGCTGCCATTCGCGTCGCGGGCATGGCCGCCGCGGTGGAGCGCAGGTCCTCGGGCCACCACAGCGGAACGGTGGCGGGAATGGTCGCGTCCGCGGTGACGACGGCTTTGGGCTCGGCGTCTTTGACGATATGCGCGATCTCGCGCTCGCGATAAAGAATGTTGATCGGAACGAAAATCACGCCGATGCGCGTACACGCCAGGTAGAGGTCGATCAGTTCGATGCAATTGGCCAGGTAGACGCAGAGGCGATCGCCCTTGACCAGCCCTCTGGCCGCTAACGCGTGCGCCATCCGGTCAGCGCGAGCGTCGATTTCGGCGAACGTGTATTCGCGGCCCAGCCATTCGAGAGCGGTCGCGTTGGCTCGCCCGCGGAAAGAAAGGTCGAACAGTGAGGTGAGATTCATGACTGACGATCAGCGTGACGCGGGAACCAAGACCGGCCGGCCCGCCTGCAAGTGGACATCTTTCACGCCCGCGAAGCCTTCCGGAATCTCTTCCACGAAAACCGTGAATTCTGTTTTGCGCCTCTCCTTCGCGCCGATCCATCCGTACGAAGGCACGCCGAACAGCGACTTACGTTCTACGGCCTTGCGCAAGCCTTCGTCCACCGGCGTGTTTCCCCATTCGATCCCGCGGGCCACTACTTTGCGATCCCAGGGGAGCCCGCCGTTGCGATGGTTCTCCTGCCAATCGGCGAGCCACGGATTGCCTTCGGTTGGGAACACGTAGCCGATCAGCGCGCGATAACGCGCATGATACATGGTGAAGAATTGCTGTTTGCGCGACTGGTCCATCAGCATCACGTAGTAGGTTCCGGAGTTCGCCTTCTTCTGGAACGCGCGCAGGTTAACGGGCTGGCCTTCGGCGCTGACGCCGCGCGGCCACACCACCTTCGATCCGCTCTGCAACGAACCATCGCGCGGAACCAGGCCCTCGGTTCCTGACAGGTCCATGAAGGTTTCGCCGGGCTCCACGAACGGCGGACCGAAGGTCGCGTGTTGCATCCACTGGAACGGCCGGTCATACGACGCGAGATTCTCCACCCACTCTTCCACGCGCGCATGCCGGTTCCCATCCCCGAGCGTCACCGCGCGCTCCACGCGATACTGCGTCTTCACCAGGTCAGCGCCGTAGTAGACGATGAGTGCGCCATTGCGGCGCTCCTGGCGCATCATCTTCCATTCGACGATCGGAGCTTCGCCATGGCCGCCGAGCCCGGCCTTCGCTTCAGCCTCCGACGGTTGCCCATAGCTCGGAAAACATAACAGGTGACCCATGTATCCCGACATCAGCAGCTTCGAAGCCGAGTTGCCGTAGATGGCGTCATGCTTGGCGGGATCGTACGTGTGTGGATCGATGGTCGGGTAATGCGGCACGCGCATCGGGTTGATCGACTTCTTCGGATCATCCGATATCAGCCGTACCTCGGCGATGTGTCCGCCGCCACGCAGCAGCGCCACGCGGACCACGCCGTTGTCGAGCACCCATGCCGCGCGCCCGTTCACCGTCTCCTGCCGTAGCGCGACTTCGGCCGGCAATGAGCCAACGCTCAAGATCAGGTACAGAGCGAGTCCTAAGCGGGACTGAAGTCCCGCGCAGGCTGAAGCCTGCCCCACGGCGGGACTGGTCATCAATGCTTACCCAAGTCGCTCTCGAACAAATGCGCGATGTCCGGATACCCATTCATCGCCAACCGGCAAGACGAACCATCGCCCCACCACCGCGGCGCATGCCACGTGAACGGCGGAACATAAACCACGTCTCCTGTTTCGGCGATCACCACGCCCACCTTTTCGATCGGATACCGGATCGGCCCCTTCATGATCAGCCAATACTCGGCCGCCTCCGGATGATAGTGGCCCTTGTTCTTCTCATCGAGCGGCGGCAGCTTCGAGTTGTAGCCATAGATGAAGTTCGCCGCGCCGCGATCGTCCTGCACGATCCGCAGCGTGGTCTTCTTCTTTTCCGCCATTTCGGCCGCCTCTTCGAAAGTGACGTGCGGTTTATTCTCGTGCAGGAACACGCCCTTCTTCCGGTTGTTGAATTTCACCGGGATCCAGTCAAACCCGGGGATTTTCGGCGGTGCGGCGTCCGCTTCGTAGAGCGTCTTGGCGCCCGCGATGTTCGTCTCGAAAATCAGCGCCGGCTTGTCGCCCGTCACCTGCCACGAATAGAAGGTCTGCATCGGGCACTGCACCATCGTGCCTTTGCCGACGGTGAACTCGCCCACCGTCTCGATGTCGAACTTCACTTCGCCATCCATCACCACCCACCACGTGCGCGTATCCGGATGCAGCGCGCGCTTCACCGCCGTTCCCGGCTTGGCTTGAATGTACTCGCTGCGCAGCAGACTGTCGTTCACGATCAACTCGCGCCAGTCGGAGTGGCCCGCGTGCTTGGCCAGCAGGTCCTTCAATTTCGTGTGCGGCTTGTGCGGGGCCGTGTAAACGGCAGGCTGGCCTTTGGGAGCCCACAGCGTCTGCGATACGGCGATCGCCGCGGTCAAAGCCGCGAGCGAAGCGAAGAAAACGAAACGGCGCATCAGTATCCCTTCTCCTTGTCCACCACGTTCACCAGCGGAATCCCCGCGGCGTAGCGGCGCACGTTCTCAGCGAACACGTCGATCAATCGCACCTGCCGGTCCGGGCTCCACCCTGAAGTGTGCGCCGACAGGATCACGTTGTCGCAATCGAAGATCGGGTGCCCCGGAGGCACGGGCTCGGTGGGGAACGCGTCGATCCCGGCGCCGGCGATCCAGCCTTCCTTCAGCGCCTTCGTCAGGGCCATATCGTCGAACAGTTTGCCACGCGACATAGCCAGAAAATACGCGGTCTTCTTCATCGAGCGAAAAACCTGCTCGTTGAACATCTTCTCGGTCTTCGGCGTATGGGGCGCCGCGCCCACCAACACGTCCACCTGCGGAACCATCTTCGTAAAGTAGGAGGGGTCGTGCAGTTCAGCCACGAAATGCGGCTTCGGCATCGGCTTCGCGTCCGTGGCGATGATGCGCATGTCGAACCCGTAATGCGCGCGCCGCGCGATCGCCTGCCCGATGCCACCCATGCCCACGATGCCCATCGTGCGACCCACCAGTTCCACGTGATGATCGCTCTTGGCGGTGCCCACCGGATTGTTGGTCTTCTTCAAATAGAACTGCGGCAGATAATACTTCACCAACCCGCGGCTGAGCGCCAGCAAGAGGCCCATCGCGGTTTCGGAAATTCCCGGCGCGAACGTGGTCGCGTAATTCGTGAGCACGATCGGGCTCGCTTTGAACTTCTCGTCCATGCCCTCGACGCCCGCCCCCCCCGATTGCACCCACTTCACCTTGGGAGCGTAGTCGAGGTCAGCGCCCGTGAGCCCGCCATACACGGCGTCGGCTTCGCGGAGCTTGGTGCGGAACTCGTCTTTGGTATCGCAGATGATGATCTCGACCTTCGAGTGGTCGGCCGCGGCACGCTGGATGCGCTCCACCTCGTGAGGTTCGAACTTGTACATCGTCACGATCTTGAGCGACGGACCGCCCGCGGCCAACGCGGCTTGCGGCGCGGCGGCAACCACAGGCTGAAGAACGCTCGCGGCGGCAGGCGCGGCGGCGCCGGCAGCGAGGATCGATCGGCGGGAAACGCGGCTTTCAGGCATGGTCACTGTTTTACCATATGGCTCATGCGAATCGTTTCCGGGATCGCGCTTTTCCTTGCGAGCGCTGCGCTTGCCGCTGAGATACCGAGCGCCGAGCGAACCCGCATTCTACGCACCATGGACGATACGGCCCAGCGCTACGGCGAGATCTCGCGCCGCATCTGGGAGTTCGCCGAGCTCGGGCACAAAGAACAAAAGAGCTCCGCTTTGTTGCGAGACGAATTGCGCGCCAACGGCTTCCGCGTGGAAGAGAACATCGGCGGCATGCCCACCGCATTCGTCGCTACCTGGGGCAGTGGCAAGCCGGTCATCGGACTCATGGGCGAGTTCGACGCGCTACCCGCGTTGTCGCAAGACACGGTGCCCGAACGCAAAGCGCTCATCGCGGGCGGATCCGGCCACGGCTGCGGACACAATCTCTTTGGCGCGGCCGTGGTGTTCGCGGCAGTGGCCGTCAAGAACCACATGGCCGCCAACCGGCTTCCTGGAACCATTCGCTTCTACGGGACGCCCGCGGAAGAAGGCGGCGGAGGCAAGATCTACATGGTGCGCGCCGGAGTGTTCGAGGGCACCGATGTAGTGCTGACCTGGCATCCCGGATCCACCAATCACGCGTCGCTCGATTCCACGCTCGCAAACATGAATGCCAAGGTCCGTTTTCGAGGCGTTGCCTCGCATGCGGCCTCTGCGCCGCAGAACGGGCGCTCGGCGCTCGACGGGTTGCTCCTGATGAATCACGCCGTGGAAATGCTGCGCGAGCACGTGCCGCAGGAGACGCGCATGCACTACATCATCACCAAAGGAGGCGCCGCGCCCAACATCGTGCCAGACTTCGCCGAAGGTTACTACTATGCCCGCCATCCGAGCATGGCGGTGCTCGATGGCATCTGGCAGCGGGTCATCAAATGCGCCGAGGGAGCGGCCATGGCCACCGAGACCAAGGCGGAAGTGGACCTGGTCAACAGCGTGTGGGACGTGCTTCCCAATGACGCGTTGAGCACACTGCTCGACAAGAACCTGCGCACGGTTGGCGGAGTGAAGTACACAGCCGAGGAGCGCGCTTTCGCCGAGCGCATCCGCTCCACGATCGACCTCACGGGTGCGCCGGAGCTCGGCAGTGAAGAAACAATCGTGCCCCAAAATGTTTCAAACGGTTTGGGCGGCTCCACTGACGTCGGCGACGTTTCGTGGCTCCTGCCCACCGCTCAGTTTGTCGTGGCCACGTGGGCTCCGGGGACTCCAGCTCATAGCTGGCAGTCCACTGCTTGCTCCGGAATGAGCATCGGGCGCAAGGGGATGGCGGTGGCCGCGAAGACGCTCGCGCTCACCACGCTCGATATCGTGTACGACCCGCGTCAGGTTGATCTCGCCCGTGCGGCTTTCGAGAAGAGACGCGGTTCGCAGCGGTATCAATCGCGCGTTCCAGCGGACCACAAACCGCCGCTCGACTATCGAGATCGGTAGCTTATTGTGGGAAAATAGAGAAGAGGAGATTCCGCATGGCAGTAGTCGCAGTCGAGGCCAAACAGAAGATCAGCGCGGCGGAGATGGAACGGCGCCGGGAAGCCGTGCAGTGGGCCGACGCGCACAATCGCATTGAGGGCCAATTTCCGTCTCCTCAGAGCGACGAAGTGTTCGAAGCGTTCATTCGGGGTGAGATCGAACAGAGCGAGATCCTCCCGCGCCTTCAGGCGCTCTTCCGCCAACCGTAGTTCTGGTGCCTGGCTACACCCTATCCGACGGTCTGACGCTCAAGAATAGGCTCGGAGCGCCAAGCCATGAGGCCCTGGAAGCCGCCGAAACCGCGCACGTCAAGAATCGGCTGATGGAAATCAGGCTGGGCCAAGGGCCAAGCGGCAAGTTCGATGCGGCTCACTTGAAAGCCATTCACCGGCACCTGTTTCAGGACGTGTTCGAGTGGGCAGGCCGAACCCGAGACGAACGTGTCCGTCTATCCGACGGGACCATCGCCACAGAGCCGGTGCTACGCAAGCTGCACGGCAAGCCCTTCATGGAGGGTCCGAACATTGCCGGAGCGCTCGATGGCATCGGCCGGAAGCTGGCGGCGGAGAAACATCTTCGCGGGCTGCCACGAGACGCATTCGCGGCCCGTGCTGCGGACGTGATGGTCGAACTGAACGGAGTGCATCCCTTCCGGGAAGGTAACGGCCGCACGCAGCGCGTCTTCATGGAAACGCTTGCGCAGCAAGCCGGCCACGTGCTCGATTTTCGGGTAGTAAGCCGCGAACGAATGATCCAAGCCAGCATCGCCGGCAACGAAAACAACGACCCCGAGATGATGCGCCGCTTGTTTCGAGAAATCGCCGACCCGATTCGAGTCGCCGCGCTCGACAAAGCCATCACCGCCCTGAAGGAACATCGCTTCCCCTGGAACGATCGCTATATCGCCACCACCGAACCGGGCCATCGAGTGGATGTCCGATTGGCCGGTGTCGCCGGCGACCAGTTCATGTCCATCACAAGAACGGCCATCTTGATCGGAAAAAAGAGCGACCTCCCTGCCCCCGTCGAGCAAGGGCGGGACTTCACGCTCGACCCCACTGCTTGGCCTACAGACGCCCACTGAACGCAGCCAACTGCGCCACCTTGGCAGCCGCCTTACCTGAATCGATCGACGTCCGCGCAATCTCCGCGCCATGGCGAAAATCGGAGGCCGCTCCCGAAGCCACGAGCGCCGCGGCTGCATTCACCACAACGATATCCCGCGCCGGACCCGCCTCGCCCGCAAGCACCGCGCGAATGATGCGCACGCTCTCTTCCACTGAATCCGCACGGAGCCTGTCGAGCCCCGCACGCGCGACGCCGAAATCGGAAGGCATCACTTCCAGCCGCGTCACCGCGCCACCATGCACGTGAAATAAAGTCGACGATCCCGAAATGGTGATCTCGTCGATTCCATCCGAGCCGTGCACCACGAACGCATTGCCAGCCCCGAAACGCGCGAGCGCGCCCGCCATCAGCTCCGCGAACTCGACCGATGGTGCGCCGATCACTTGAGCCGAGGCTCCGGCGGGATTCGCCAGCGGCCCAAGCAAGTTGAACACGGTGCGCATTTTCAGTTCGAGCCGCGCAGCCTGCGCGTGCTTCATCGCCGGATGCAGGGCGGGTGCGAACAGGAACGCGATGCCCACTTCCCGAATGCATGCGGCCATCTGATCCGGCGTCAGCGCGATCTTCACGCCTAGCGCTTCGAACACATCCGCGCTTCCGGTCTTGCTCGAAATGGAGCGATTGCCGTGTTTGGCCACGCGAACTCCGGCGCCCGCGGCAACGAAGGCCGCGGCGGTGGAAACGTTGAAGGTCCCCTGCCCATCGCCACCGGTTCCACAAGTATCGAGCAGCGGCCCTTCCACTTCCACTCGCGTGCTCTTGGAGCGCATGGCTCGCACAAGACCGAACAGTTCGTCCGTGGTCTCGCCCTTCATCCGCAGCGCCACCAAAAACGACGCCACCAAGGGAACCGAGACCGCTCCCTCGAGGATCGCCAGCATCGCGTCTTCCGCTTCGGAAGCCCGCAAATCGCGGCCCGCAATCACTCCATGAAGGGTCTCGAGAAAGCCCATGCTATAGTAAAGGATTCATCCTAGCACGGGCCTTTCCCTATGAAAATTCATGAGTATCAGGCCAAGGATCTCTTGGCCAAGTACGGAGTCCCTGTGCCCAGAGGCAAGGTCGCCTTCACCGTGGAAGAAGCGGTGGCGGCGGCCAAGGAAATGGGCGGACCGGTTGTGGTCAAGGCGCAAATTCACGCCGGAGGCAGGGGCAAAGGCGGCGGCGTCAAGCTCGCCAAAGATGTGAACGAAGCCGAACACTGGGCCAAGAAGATTCTCGGTATGAATCTCGTCACGCACCAGACCGGACCCGAAGGGAGACTGGTGCAGCGCGTCCTGATTCAGGAAGCGGTGGATATCGGCAGCGAGATGTATCTCGGCGTCACACTCGATCGCGCCACTGGCAAGAACGTCTTCATGGCGTCCTCCCAAGGCGGCATGGATATCGAAGAGGTGGCCGCCAAGACGCCCCATCTGCTGCTCAAGGAAACCATCGAGCCCGGCTTCGGATTGATGCACTTTCAAGCGCAGAAGCTCGCCTACGGTATGGGACTTTCCGGAACCGTGGCGCGCGACGCAGCCAACATCATGGTGGCGCTTTCGAAGGCTTATGACGCCATCGACGCCTCGCTCGCCGAGATCAACCCGCTGGTGCTCACCAAAGACGGCAAGGTGATGGCGGTGGACGCCAAGATCTCGATCGACGACAACGCGATGTTCCGGCACAAAGAGTTCGTCGATCTGCGCGATCTCAACGAGGAAGATCCGCTCGAAGTGGAAGCCTCGCGCTTCAGCCTCAACTACATCAAGCTCGACGGTAGCGTCGCATGCATGGTGAATGGCGCGGGCCTCGCCATGGCCACCATGGACATCATCAAGTACGCGGGTGGAAGCCCGGCGAACTTCCTGGATGTCGGCGGCGGCGCCAACGCCGACCAGATCCGCAACGCCTTCCGCATTCTTCTTTCAGACGCGAGCGTGAAGGCAGTGCTGATCAACATTTTCGGCGGCATTCTGCGCTGCGACACTCTGGCCACGGGCGTGGTTGCGGCAGCGCGCGAACTGGGAATCAAGCTGCCGATCGTGATTCGCATGGAAGGCACCAACGTCGAGTTGGGGCGCAAGATCCTGGAAGAGTCCGGCTTCAACTTCACCGTCGCCGACGGAATGAAAGACGCGGCCGAAAAAGTGGTGAGGCTGGCAAGCGCATGAGCATCCTGGTCAACGAACATACGCGCCTTCTGGTACAGGGCTTCACGGGCAAGGAAGGTACGTTCCATGCCACGCAGGCGATCGCCTATGGCACCAACGTGGTGGGCGGCGTGACACCCGGCAAGGGCGGGCAGACGCATCTCGAAAAGCCCGTATTCAACACCGTGGCCGACGCGGTGAAGGCCACCGGCGCCAACGCGAGCGTGATCTTCGTGCCGCCGCCGTTTGCGGGCGAAGCGATCATGGAAGCCGCCGACGCGGGCATTCCGCTCGTGGTCTGCATCACCGAAGGCATCCCGGTGGCGGACATGGTGAAGGCATGGCAGTTCCTGAAGGGGCGCAACACGCGGCTCATCGGTCCCAACTGCCCCGGAATCATTTCCCCTGGAAAATGTAAGATCGGCATCATGCCCGGCCATATCCACAAGCAAGGCAACGTGGGCGTGGTCTCGCGCTCGGGAACTCTGACGTACGAAGCTGTGGGGCAGTTGTCGAAGCTTGGCATCGGACAGTCCACTTGCATCGGCATCGGTGGTGACCCGATCATCGGCACCACGCATACCGACGCCATCCGCTTGTTCAACGAGGATCCCGAAACGCACGTGATCGTGATGATCGGCGAGATCGGCGGCACGGCCGAGGAGCAAGCCGCCGAGTACGTGAAGCAGCACGTGAAGAAGCCGGTGGTGGGATTCATCGCCGGACAAACCGCGCCTCCGGGACGCCGCATGGGCCACGCTGGCGCGATCATCTCGGGCGGATCGGGCAAGGCGAGCGACAAGATCGCCGCCATGCGCGCAGCCGGGATTCACGTCTGCGATTCGCCTGCTGAAATGGGAGACAAAGTCAAAAGCTGTTTATGAGCCAATTGCAACGCACGTTCGCCATCATCAAGCCCGACGCCGTCGCAGCCGGGAATGCTGGCAACATCATCGCCGCCATCGAAAAGGGCGGCTTCCGCATCGTGGGAATGAAGAAGACGCGGCTCTCGCAACCGCAGGCCGAAGCCTTCTACGCGGTGCACAAAGAGCGGCCGTTTTTCGCGGGCCTGGTAAAGTTCATGACCGAGGGTCCGGTGGTGGTGCTGGCGCTCGAGAAAGAAAACGCGATCGCCGATTGGCGCACGTTGATGGGCGCTACCAATCCTGAGAAGGCCGATGCTGGCACGATCCGGAAGCAGTTCGGCACCAACATCGAGCGCAACGCCACGCACGGAAGCGATGCTCCGGAGACGGCGGCGGCCGAGGTTCCGTTCTTCTTTTCCGGCGTCGAGCTTCTGTAGACGCGACCCGCACTACATCGACGGTGCGAGGATCTCCACATCGAAGTCCACCGCATCGTGAGCGAGGAATCGCACCAGCCGTTCGCCTTCGGCCGACAGGTCCAGCTTTGACCCGCGCGGTAGCGCTTTGAACGGCTGGATCCGCAGCCGAGCCGTCTTCTTCGAACGCTCCACATCCCAAGTTCCGGCCACGAATCCGTCCACCAGAAACGTGGGCAGCACCTGGAGATTCTTGAGCGTCACCAGCGAGCGGTACTCGCCCGCAATGATGCGCGAGCGATCCGCGTGCGCGAGGATCAGATTGTCGAAGGCCGCGATGAATCGCACCGGCGCTTCCACGTCTTCGGCTGGGCGCGGCGCACTCGGCAGGTCAAACAACTCGCGGCCGCCTTCGTCGCGAAACGCCGATAGCCGCGGCCGTAGCGATTCGAACACGGGCCCGAGCTTGCCGATTCCCGACCATTCCTGCGCATCGCGAACGCTCGCCGGACCGAACGCGGCGAGATAGCGCAGCAGCAGATCCGGCAGGCGATCCGCGGATGGCACAGGGCGGCCGAGCCACTGTTCGGCGTCGACGAACGTAGCTCCGGCGAAGGCGAAATCCGACGCGTCAGGCACCATCACCAGCGGGATCGAGGTGCGCGCGGCGTACCCCATCATGCGCTCGTCGACATCGGGAAAATCGCTCGCCAGTGCATGGCGGAGCTCGGCGAAGGTGTAGGGCCGCTCCTGGAAGCGGCGCGCGGCGGCCGCCACCACGCGAGCGATATCGAAGTCCGCCTTGCGCGTTTTGCGAATCGACTCCATGGCAGCCGTGAGCATGGTTTGAATCGCGCCGCGAAAAGCCACGTAGTCATCGGCGCTCACCAGGTGGATGGTGGCGCGCATCATCGTCGCGCGAACCACTTTCCGGTCCTCGAGCGCCTTCGACAATGACGAGCGCTCGAACGCGTCAACGCGCGACCACAGCCCCACGAACGGAGGCCGCGGTTGCTGCGCCTGCATTCCCGCCAGTTTCTCGACCGCGCGAACCGTGGGCGTGCGTTCGCGCGCGAGCAGCATCTGGCGCGCCAGCAGCGCGCGATTCAGAGCGCGATTGGTCAGCGTCGGAGTCACCGCAGCCCGGCCATCTCCGTGGAAAACAGCAGCACCATCGCGCCGCCGCGTGGGTCCTTGCCGAGGATCGCCGTGCGGTCGAGATAGTCCTGCAGCGATTTCTGTTTGCCCGTGCTGGTGCACACATCGATGAGCCGGCCATCGGAGGCAACGCGTGCTTTCACAGCTTCCCAGGCGCGATCGATACGCGGGCGGTAGTCATCGGCCTTCAGCCAGCCGTTGCGGACACCGCGCAACATCGCAACTCCGATCATGCAGGTGGAGGAGAGTTCCGCGTACGTTCCCGGCACGTCGATCACCTGCCGCCACATTCCGGTGTGGTCTTGGGACTTGGCCAGCGCATCGATGTGCTTGCGGAAAGCCTCGACCAGAGCTTCGCGCCCGGGATGATTCTTGGGCAAATCGGCGAGAGTCAACGCAACGCCGAGCGCGGGGAATCCGTTGCCACGGCCCCAGGCCGCTTCATCGAGCGGCGAATGACGATAGAGTCCGTCGGCGCGCCAGCACAGCTTGCGCATGAATTCGAGATGACGCACGGCCATGTCGAAGTACTTGGCTTCGCCGGTCAGCTTGCCCGCTGCGGCCAGGATCGGACCGCCCATGAACAGCGAATCGCTCATCTCGTTATGGAGCGGCATCGCTTCGCGCATCTGGCCATCGGCTGTGAACGCCATGTCCGCGGCGGCGCGGACCAATTCTATGTAGCGCGGCTTCTTCGTACGCACGGCGAGATCGGCGAAAAGAAGATGTCCAGATTGGTGGCTGGCGGTGGCTTTGGCGAGACTGTCTTTCTGGCGCGAGTAGTAGGGCTCGACGATGCGCTCCACATCGTCGAGCGCACCGAGGCGCAAGCGCCCCATCACGGCTACCGCGGGAATGTAGACCACCTCCGGCAGCTCGTGTCCGTAGGGCACGGCCATGTGTTCGGCCACCTGCTTCGGCGTGCGCGCCATGCGGATCCGCATCTCGGCCCGGGCCGGAGACGCCGGCATGCCGCTCTTCCAGGTGTCGAGATACGCCTTCAGCCAGTCGCCTTCGGCCGGAACAATTTTGCCCGGGATTGTTCCAACACCGGCGGCATCGTTCGCGGCCAACGCGGGGAGCAAGCCATCGGGATCCGCGCCGAGCGCGGCAATCTGGTCTGGCGCATGGGAGCCGATCCAACGCCAGAGATAGTGTGACGTGGTCTGCTTCGCGTAGGCTTCGCCTTGCGGGGGGAACTGAAGCTTCTCGGAGTCCGGATTAGCCAGCGGGATCGCAGCAATCGCGAAGCGCTTGCGATGGGCGGCAGCCGCGGGCGAGGTCTCGAACCACTCCATCGCGGAGCGGACGCGGCTGGCGCTCGCGGCGGATCCATCGAGGCCGCCGATCAGAAGCACGCGGTGTTTGGCAACGTCATAGTTGGCGGAGTCGCGGCCGTAGAGGCAAGCGATGGCGGTGCGCTTGGGAGTGAGGCCGGCGGTCGATTCCACGGCGGGTCCCGCGGCCACGGCCAGGGCGAGAAGAGCCAACATTTCCATCAAGCTACCACGTTAGCTCGAGTCCATGAATGGGACTGGGAATGGATGGGCTGTTCGCCAAGGGCCCTGCAGCCGATAGAATGAGTGAGTATGGGGCCACCCCGGCGCCCTTTCGGCGCCGATTTCTGGACAGTCGTCGGAGCAACCTTCATCGGATTCCTCGGCATGGGCGCAGTGTTGCCCGTGCTGGCGCCTCACGTGCGTCGTGACCTGGGGCAGTCGGATTTCGTCGTCGGGCTGGTGATTGGTACGTTCTCGCTGGTCGCACTGGCGAGCCGCATCGTCTCCGGTCGTGTAGCCGATCGCAAGGGACGCAAGATCGCGTTCGTGGCGGGCCTGGCGAGTTGCAGTCTTGCCGGCATAGCGTATCTGCTGCCGATCGGAGTCACCGCCGCATTCATCGGCCGCTCCCTGCAAGGGCTGGGTGAGGCGTTCCTTTATACAGGCGCTGCGGCGTGGATCGTGGAGATGTCCGAACCAGCGCGGCGGGCCCGGGCGCTCGGATACCTGAGCACGGGAATTTGGGGCGGCATCACGGTGGGTCCGGTGATCGGCTCGATGCTCGGCAGTTTCCAACAGGCTGGGATCCTGCTCGTGCTGTCGCCGTTGGTGGCAATCGCGGCGCTGACGCGCGTGGAAGAGAACTACACGCCACCGCCGAAGCGCGCCAACGCGGAATGGATCCCCACGGGATCGCTCCTGCCGGGCTTGACAATGGGGCTGGTCAACGTGCACTACCCGGCGGTTACAGGGTTCCTGGTGCTGCATTTAGCGCCGCACGGGAACAGCGGGAAGTCGGCGATTTCGGCATACGCGGCGATGGTGTTGTGCTCACGCTTCTTTCTAGGAGGACTGCCTGACCGCGTACATCCCCGCGTGACCTTCTTCGGAGGACTGGCCTCAATGGCGCTCGGATTGGTGGTGATCGCCGCCGCACCTCCGCCTTGGCTCGCGATTCCGGCGGCCGGCTTGATCGGGCTCGGCTTCTCGTTCCCGTGGCCATCGATCGCGACCGTGGTGTTGCGGCGCGCCGACGAATCCACGCGTGCAGCATCGCTGGGCGTGTTGAGCGCTACCGTGGATCTGTTCGTAGCGGTGAGCTCCTTCGCGGCCGGTGGTGTGGCGACGCACTTCGGATACCCTTCGGCGTACATGATGGCGGCGTTGGCGTTGGGCGGGTCGGCGTTGCTGGGCCGGCAGTATCTGCAGGCGGAGCCAGACGAGGAAGCGGAGAAAGAAACGGACTCGGTGACGGCGCCGGCCTGAGATTTTTCCCTCGTTGCACGCACTAGTCAGTATGGGGTCCCGCGGACCGGAAATCCATAACCGCTTCGACCGGATGCTGAAGGCCTTCGCCGATGAGGCGCCACGCATGCTGCTTGACCTGCTGGGGATCATTGCTCCCGGCGCCGAGGTGAAGATCGAGTTCTTGCGGCCCGAGACTGCTCCTCCTGCGGCCTTTCCCGACTATGTGCTGGCTCTCGAAGTGGAAGCCGGCGAGCGGTTCATTTTCCATGTCGAATTCCAGGTATTGTACGGCGATGACGTTCCGGAAAGGATGGCATGTTATGGCGGTAGCCTGGCATTACAGCACCGCAAGCGCGTGGTCTCGGTGTTGGTGCTGATCCGGCCGGACCGTGCGCCGCGGAACATTCCGGCGATTGGGGAGTTCCGTATTTTTGACACGCTGATCCAGCATCCGTTCCAGACGGCGCGGTTGTGGGAGATCGATCCTGCTCCCGTTTTGAGCGCGCGGTCCACGAGGCTGCTGCCGTGGGCGGCGATGATGGGAGCAAGCGACGAGGAAATGCGGCGAATGGCCCGAATCGTGGGCAGCGAGGGCGATGAAGAGACCATCGCACGGTTCTTGGCCGCGGCGAGCTTCCGATACAATAGGAGGCAACTGGAGGAAATGGTAGGAGTATCCAAGATGGGATTCGTCGAAGCGTTCAAGCAAGGTTCGCTCCTGATGCAGGAGTTCCGCGAAGAGGCACGCGAAGAGGCTCGTGCGGAGGTTCGCGCGGAAGCTCGTGCAGAAGGCCTGTTGGAAGGCCGGTTGGAAGGCCGGTTGGAAGGCCGGTTGGAAGGTCGGTTGGAAGGCCGGCTCGAACAGGCGCGAGGCCTCGTGCGCCGGCTCCTCCAGAAGCGGTTTCCAGGCCTTGAAGACATGCCTGCACTCGAAGACATCAAGGACCTTGCCGAACTCGAGCGCCTCGCCTGCGACGAAATCGTGCCTGGCAACAGCCGGGCTCACGTCGAGAGCGCGATCCTGGCTGCGGTCAGCGGACCTCGTCCTTGAAAGCCCCGAGCCCCGGCCGCGCTCAGCGGCTCACGCAAATCTTCGCCGATCCGGCCGATTGCTGTCCCGCTACTACTACGGTGAGGTTGTACCCGTTGGGCCCTTCGCAAGCCGGCAGGCCTTCCGGAATAGTCGGCATGACGAAGTTCACTTGATAGGTACCGTCGCCAGCCACCACGGCCGCCGGCGGCACTCCGGTAATCCGCCGTTCCGGCATGGCCGCTGCGCCCGTAAAGTAGAACGCAAGAGTGAAGGGTTGCGTAGCGAAACGAAAGCCCAGTCTTTCTGGCGGGTCAATCGCTCCCAGCCCATAGGCGTAGATGGCAAGCACGTTCCCCGCCTTGGCTGGCGTAGTCGGAGTGACCAAGGGCGGCAGCGAACTGTAGTTGAGCACGGCCGGAACGCAAACCCCGGCGGGAATTTCGGCCACCAACGCCGCACTGACGAACCTGCGCGTTTTTTTATCGCAGGTGTTGATCACATGGATATTGTCGGTCACAGCGTCGATTGCGATCTCGCCCGCCACCGTTCCTCGTTCCTTGATCCGCAGCAACGCGCGAGTCGAACTGGCCGGGTCGAGTTCGTAAGGAATCCGTAGCAGGATAGACGTGGCGGGAGTGCAATTCGCAATGCTGGCGCACGAGGTCTGCTCGAGCAGTTGGATCGGCGTCTTTGCCGTAACTGCTCCCTGCACGAAGTCCACCGAGACACCGTTGAACTCGGTGGGAAATCCCTCGGCAGTCAGCGTGGGAATCGCCGGCTGTGCGAGCACGAGAGAGAGCCCGCGCACGGCCACCATCATTACCTGGCCGGGCGCCGCGGGAAAGGCATTCGAAGGCAATCGATAGCCGCTCGCGGCCAGGGAAGACGGCTGCGCCGCTACCGGTGCAGTGACCAGCACCGCCACCAGCAGGCGAAAGAGAATGGGATGCATCTGGCACCTCTCGGGATGTTCGTGGACCTTGCCGGTCCCGCTCATCAAGACGCCCCCAAATCGGAAAAAGACTGCCGCGAGAGGATCTATTTCCGGTGTTCCAGATGAATCTTCGCCACGTCGCCCATGTAGTGGCTCTCGTAGAACTCGCCTGCCGCCTTCCGGATATGTTCGAGCGACGCCTTGGCGTCTCCCAGCGCTTCGTGATAGAGCCCGATATAGAGATGTGCGTAGAAGATTCCGTTAGGATTCCCCGCCGCCACATTCAGGACCTTCTCTGGCGTCGACTTCCCTTGGAACATCGAGTAGACCTCCATCATCGGCACGCGATCGTCTCGATTGATGTTGATCAGCCCCTTGCGCGCCGTGGCGGCGTCTTTCTGACGAGCCACGCAAAGGAAGTGCCACACCGCGTTCTCCACATCTTCCGGATTCACCGTCTTGTGCGTCTCGAACTGCCGCGCGCAATCCTTGTATCGCCCGGCGTAGTAGAGCGCGATCCCGCGTTGCCAGTTGTGCGGACCCAGCCTTGGCTCGAGCTCGATCGCCTTGTCGAAATCGCGGATCGATCCGTCAATGTCATTGCGCACGAACTTCTGCTCGCCGCGCTGTTGATAGTCCTTCCAGGTCAATGACGCTTGGAACAGCGCGAACAGGCTGAGGATGACGGCGGACACCCCCTCATGATACATAGGTAGCGATGCTCGTGATCGACACACACGCCCACATCTATTCGCCCGACGAGAAGAAGTACCCACCGATCGAAAAACCGAACCGTCCGCCGGGAGGCAAGGGCTCGGTGGAGGATCTGCAGAAAGAGAGCAAGGCGAATGGAGTATCGGCCGCGTGCGCAATCCAGGTGACCACGTTCTACCGATTCGACAATCGCTACATCTGCGACTCCGCCGCGGCACATCCATCATGGGTGGCGGGCGTGTGCACGCTTGACCCAGACGATCCGCGCTCGCCGGGCCTGCTCGAGCACTACGTAGAGAAGTTCGGCATCAAAGGCATGCGGAGCATTCCGGCGCGGGACGGCCGGCTCGACCATCCGGGAGTACGCGCTTTGTGGAAGTCCGCCTTGGAAGCGGGCATCGTTATCAACGTGCTGATCAATCGCGACAAGGCCGATCAACTGGACCGCATGCTGCGCGACTTCCCGAAGCTCAACGTCGTGCTCGACCACTGCATGAACGTGAGGAACGGGCCACTGCGCGAGGAAATCGTCAAGGATGTGCTGCGCCTCTCCGGCCGGCGCAATCTGCACGCCAAGCTCACGTTCGTGCCCACCGGTAGTTCAGGCGGGTTTCCGTGCTATGACATGCACGCGCCGTGCCTGAAGATCATCGATGCCTACGGTCCGGAACGGTGCATTTGGGGAAGCGATTTCCCCTGCGAGTTGTGGTGCCCCAAGGTGAGCTATCTCGAGCATTTGCGGATCTTTCGCGATGTGCTGCCCTTGAAGGAAGCGGCGCGTGAGGCGATCCTCTCAGGCACGGCCAAGCGCCTCTGGTTCCCGAAACTGTAAGGCGGAGCCCGGCCTCACCGGTCCCTCACTTGGGGTGATCGACAGAGGCCACCCTTAGTACGCCTCGGGTTTTCATCCGGTTTACTTCACCTGTGATCGGGCCTACCTTAGGGATGGAGACTTCTCTTCCAATCGCTATGGTGTTGCGCCGGACAGCTACCTCTCTCGAGCCGCTTACGATGGATGCATCGAAGCACCCTTACAAGGGCGATCTGCAACTGGCCCGCAAAGTGGCCCTGCTCGTTCTCGAGGCGTTTCTTTCGTCGAATCAAAGTACTCGAAAAACGTACCGTTCGCAGGTAGCGAAGTCTTCCACCTACCCTTCCGAGAAAGTAGTGGTCTTTTGCCTGCTGCGCGACCAGGGGAAGCACGTTCTTTTCTATGAGTTCCTGCAGGGTGACAGCCTCGAAAACGTGGTCAGGAAACTGAGCCGCGGCCAGCGCTGGGAAGCTTTGCCGCTGATTTCACGCGTAGTCGATGGTCCGCAAGCCAAGCTCGAGGAAGCAGCAGCCAATCGCAAGCAGTTGTCGAGCCTGGTGCGCTCTCACCTGAAGAACGAATCGGGCTTCGAAGTGGTGGACATCGGCGCGGTCTCGATGCCCGATCAAAGCGGACTCAAGATGCAGGGCGCCATCGTCGTCACCGACGATTTCGTGTTGCCGGAAGCGATTTTCGGCGGCAACCCCGATGCCAAGTCGCCCGTGTTCAATGATGCCGTGCGGCTGTTCCAGATGCTGACCACCAATCACGGCCAGTCTGACGGCTGGATCACCGCACTCTGGCGGCTGCCCGGCTACCCGGCTGATGAGACCGATGGTGAGGAACCTCTTCCTCCGCCACCCCAGTACCAAGGCGGACACACATGGGTGCCGAGAGCGCAGTCGGCTCCTGCACCCGCATCCAGCACACGCCCACCTGCGGCGCCGAATGCGAGATCGCCTCGCCATATTCCGCGCGATCAGCCCGTCGAAGCCACGCCAGACGCAGCGGCGGAAACGCCGCGCCGCAGGAAGACTCGTTACACCGTGCCGCAGTCGAATACGAGTTCGAAAGCGCCTTGGATCGTAGCAGCGGCCGCAGTGCTGGTGGCTGTCGGCAGCGCCGTGGCTGCGTTCACGGGGTTGCTGAAGTAACGCCATCCTCCGCGGCCGTGAGAGCATGTGAAGGCACATTGCGTCCGAGAGTCGCAGTTTTCCCGCGATGCAATGCTATCCCTCAGGTCCTTAGCCGCCCGCGAACATTTCAGCCCGCGTGTGCGGCAGGCTTCAGCCTGCGCGGGACTTCAGTCCCGCTTCCGATGCGAGCACCTGCTCTCGTGGAACGCTTCCGATCCGTGATTGAAGCTCCGCCGCGATGTACTGCTATCTCTCAATTTCTTCGCCAATCGCGAAGATCTCGGGTGGCCGCCGTGTGGGGCAGGCTTCAGCCTGCGCGGGACTTCAGTCCCGCTTCCGATGCGAGCACCCGCTCTCGTGGAACGCTCCGATCTTCGCTTGCACTCCGCACGCTTTGACCTACCGGCCGGCACTTCAATGACCGCTCCAAGCCCCCCCTACAAGGACATCGCTGCGGCCATCGCACCGACCAGCCCGTCCACCGTATGCTCCCGAGCCTCAGCCGCGATGGCCAGCCCGTGCTGCCGCGCCGTCGCCGACGTCGCTGGACCAATCGACGCAAAGCGCACCCCCTCGAGCCGCGACCGGTCCACGAGCGAGAGCAAATTCTTCACCGTCGACGAGCTCGTGAGCGTCACCCAATCGGGCGGTGTAGCGAAGCTCGCTCCACCGAAGCAGTCGCATCGGCAGGGACCACGTTCCGATACGCCGTCACCACCTCCACCTTCGCGCCGCGTTGTTCGAGCACTTGCGGAACCAGGTCGCGCGCCACCGCCGCCCGCGGGATGAGGATGCGCGCCCCGGCGAGGTCGTAGGGAGCAAAGGCCGCCACCAGCCCCTCGGCAACGTACTCGGCGGGAACGAGGTCGACCTTGAGGTGCAGCCCTTCCACCGCCTGCCGCGTCGCCGGACCGATGGCGCAGATGCGCGCGCGGAGCGATCGCAGGTCATTGCGCGAAGCATCCAGCCGTTCCAGGAAGAATCGAACCGCGTTGGCGCTCGTGAGCACCAGCCAATCGAAGTCGCGCAGGCGCTCGATAGCGTCATCGAGCGCCGACGTATCCGCGGGCGGCTGCATCTCGATCAGCGGACACTCGATCGCTTCCGCGCCGAGCCGGCGTAGCGATTCCGCCAGTCCGCCGCTTTGTTCGCGTGCGCGCGTGACCACGATGCGTTGTCCGAACAGCGGCATGCGCTCGAACCAGGCGAGCTTGGGATAGAGCGAAACCACCGCTCCGATGATCAGCGTGGCCGGCGGCTTGAGCCGCGCACGCTCCACTGCCGCGCCGAGTTCCGCCAGCGGAGCCGCGATAGTCTTCTGTTGCGGTCGCGTTCCCCAGCGCACCGCCATCGCCGGCGTATCCGGCGCAACGCCCGCGTCGATGAGACGCTGCGCGATCTCCCCAGTGTGCGTCAGCCCCATGAACACCACGATCGTCTCCGAGCCCGCGGCCCAGCGCCAATCGATCGATTCCGGATCGTGGCCGGTGACGAACGTGACCATCGAGTTGTGGTCGCGATGCGTGAGCGGCACGCCGGCGTAAGCCGCGATCCCCAACGGCGCTGTAACGCCGGGAACCACCTCGAACGGAATACCGGCATCAGCAAGCGCTTCGGCCTCTTCCCCGCCCCGGCCAAAGATGAACGGATCGCCGCCTTTGAGCCGCACCACGCATTTACCTTGACGCGCGCGCTCGATCATGAGGCGCTCGATTTCGAGCTGTGCCACGGCATGATCGGATTTCTTCTTGCCCACGTAGATCCGCTCGGCCCCAGCGGGGGCGAAGGCCAGCAGTTCCTCGTTGGCCAAGTGATCGTAGAGCACGGCATCGCATCCTTCGAGCGCGCGGCGGCCCTCGAGCGTGAGCAGGCCGGGGTCGCCGGGTCCCGCGCCGACGAGCCAAACCTTGCCCGGACGCTCGGTCATTGCGCGCCGTAGACGGTTTCGAGAATGCGGGCGGCGCCTTCTTCGCGCAACTCGCGTGCGAGTTCGGCTCCGATCGACTCGGCATCGGACACGGCGCCATGCGAACGCCGGCGGATCATCTGCGACGCATCCGGCGCAATCACCACGGCCATGAGATGGAGCCGTTCTCCCTGAATGATCGCGTATGCGCCGATCGGGACTTGGCATCCGCCACCGAGCCCACGCAGCACCGCACGTTCGGCTCGAACCGCGGCGGCCGTTCGCGGATGATCGAGCCGGCGCACCGCCACCGCGGCCGGATCGTCGCCGTCGCGCGTTTCGAGCGCCAGCGCTCCTTGCCCCACAGCGGGACACATGATGTCGTGGTCGAGCAGTTCCGCAATGCGCGAAGCGAGACCGAGGCGTCGCAGGCCAGCGGCGGCGAGCACGATGGAATCGAACTGCCCTTCGTCGAGCTTGCGCAGGCGCGTGTCGATATTGCCGCGCACGGACTCGATGACGAGGTCCGGGCGGAAGAGGCGCAGTTGCGCCGAGCGCCTGAGCGAACTGGTGCCGACACGCGCGCCATTCGGAAGCTGAGCCAGCGTCTTGCCCACCACCGCGTCTCTCGCGTCTTCGCGCTCGGGGATCGCCGTCAGCGCCAAGCCCTCCGGGAGATCGGTGGGCATGTCCTTGAGGCTATGCACGGCGAGATCCACCGTGCGCGCAAGCAGCGCCTCTTCGAGTTCCTTGGTGAACAGGCCCTTCGCGCCCACCTTGGAAAGCGCTACGTCGGTGATCTTGTCACCGGTGGTCTTGATGATTTCAATCTCAGTGGGGTGGCCCAGTTGCTGCAGCCGTGCGGCTACCCAGCGAGTCTGCCAAAGGGCGAGTTGGGATCCGCGCGATCCAATGCGGAGCATGTTTCTGTCATTTTAGCTTGCAGGCGCCATCGACAGACGATTCGGGTAGAATCGCGTAGATCTATGTTCGACTCCGCATCCCAAATCGCCGCGGCCATCCGGGCCGGACAGACCACATCCACCGAAGTCGCCAAGGCTCACCTGGCGCAGATCGCGCGTCACAATCCGGAGCTCAACGCGATCGCCATCGTACTCGAGCAGGAAGCGCTGGCTGATGCGGCGGCGCGCGATCAGGAAGCGCGCGAGGGGCGCTTCCGCGGTCCGTTGCACGGCGTTCCGATGACGGTGAAAGAGCAATTTTGGGTGAAGGGTACGCCGAGCACGCTGAACTCCAAACGCAACACCGGCTTCATCGCACCGAGCGATGCGGTGATCGTGACGCGGCTCAAAGACGCAGGCGCCGTGCTGATGGGCAAGAGCAACGTCGCGTACAATCTGCTCGATTATCAGGTTTGGGGCGACATCTATCCGGAGGGCAAGAATCCGTACCGACTCGAGCTTTCGCCAGGCGGGAGCAGCGGCGGATCGGCGGCTGCGCTGGCTTCGGGTATGGCTGCCATCGAGTTGGGCGGCGACTTCGGCGGCTCCGTCCGCATCCCGGCGAATTACTGCGGCGTCTACGGGCTCAAACCCACTGAGAGCACGATCCCCACACACGGCATGGGACCGGCGCCGCGCCAAAAAGGCTACATCTTTCACATGGGAAAACCGGGCCCAATGGCGCGCACGATCGATGACCTCGAGACGGTGTGGAAGATCATTCGAGGGCCGCATCCTTCCGATCCCGCCGTAGCGCCGATCGCGTGGCGCGACAGTTCGTCGAAGCGGCTCTCGGATTTTCGAGTGAAGTGGGTGGATGGTTGGCCGGGTTATGAAGCTGGTTCCGCCGTTCGAGCGCTGGTTCGGCGCGCGGCGGAAACGGCAGCCGCCGGCGGAGCTCGCGTGACGCAGGCCACGCCACCCGGCGACCTGCACACGCGGACGCTCGCGCTCTATGTCCGCCTGTTTCCGCAGTTGATCGCGCAGGGATTGCCGTGGGTCATCCGCTTGCTCATCAAGCGAGAGCTTGACCTGACTCTGCTCAGAGGGCTGACGAAGTTCCGCGGCGTGTTGAAGCGCGGGTTCCAACTGAGTTACGAGAACTACATCGAGACGATCTCGATGCGGCGCGCGATCATCGCGGAATGGGAAGCGTTCCTAGCCGATGCCGATGTGCTGCTGTGCCCGATGAGCTATGGTCCAGCCTTCGAACGGCGGCGCATCGGGACGCCGATTCCGGGTGAGCACGGACCCATCGTCTACATCGAATATGCGTGGCCGTATGTGGCGTGCTTCAATGCGTCCGGGATGCCAGCGATGAATCTGCCGATGGGGCTGGACACGAACGGAGTGCCGGCTGGGGTGCAGGTAGCGGGCGGCTACTGGTCGGAGCCGGATCTGCTGCAATTCGGGAGGTTGATGGCGGACCGGGTGAAAGGGTTCGAGCGGCCGGCGAGATACTGATCTAAGATCAAAGTACGAGCCATGTCAAAAACCGTACATGTCTTCTCGCTCGACGGACAATGGGTGGTCAAACGGCTGGGCAGCAAGTCTGCCCATATCTTCCCGACGCAACGAGAGGCTATCGAAAACGCCAGGAGGATGGCCAGAGGGCAGAGCGCGGGACAACTCGTGGTGTACGGACGCAATGGCCAGGTCAGGGAGCGCGCCACGTATGGCATGCCGCCGATTCAGGACCCGCCGGGCAAGAAGTCGGCAAGGATCCAGAGAGCAGTGAACAAAATCACTCGCGAGTTGCTGCTGGCAGACCTTTTACCATCGCATGGCTGAACCAAGTCTTGACGTATTCGTGAACTGTCCCTTCGATCAGGGATATCAGCCTGACCAACTAGGGGCCAGCAATACGGGCAAATCCGAACTGAGTACAGGATACCGGGTCGTCCGGATTTCAAAAGGGCGCTTTGAGCCGGGGCGCTACGCGGAAGTGGAGCGGCTCATCGGCGAGTCGGCCGAGCCTCTCATTCCGGCGCTCACTCAGTTGTAGGGTCTGCTTCCCTCCCATGCCGCTGTCGATCCTGTCGATGCTCGCCCAGCGGCACGTGCTCGAAGCGGCGGGTGTCCAGTTCGAAAGGATCGCGAACTACTCGCCGGCCTGGAAGATCGAAGGCGCTTGGTCCTTTGAAGGCAAGTGACCAACGCGGCTGGCGATGAACCAGCGCGTATTAGAATAGTGGTCGATGCCTCGCGCCGTACCCGCTATTCTTGCGTTTTTCTTCCTGCTTACCCTCCCCGCCGCCGCGCAGACCGGCGAGCAGACCGAGTTCTTCGAGAGGAAGATCCGGCCCGTCTTCGCCGCCTCTTGCGCCGCGTGCCACAACCCCAAGGTCAAGACCGCCGGACTCGACCTCTCCTCCGGCGAAGGCTTCCTCGCTGGTGGCCAAAGCGGACCCCTCGTCGACAAAACCAAGCCCGAAGACAGCCGCCTGCTCAAGATCGTCAGCTATGACGAGCGCCTCAAGATGCCGCCCACCGGCAAGCTCTCCGCCGAACAACTCGCGGACCTCGCCGCCTGGGTGAAGATGGGCGCGCCGTGGCCCGGTGCGAAGGCCGCCGCCAGTTCCCCGAGCGCGGTCCGCCGCGGCGGACGCAACTTCTCCGAAGCCGAGAAGAAGTTCAGGTCCTTCCAGCCCCTCGCCCGCATCGAGCCACCCGCCGTCAAGAATCGCGCCTGGGTCCGCTCGCCCGTGGACCAATTCATTCTTTCGAAGCTCGAAGCCAAGGGGCTCGCCCCCGCGCCCGAAGCCGACAAAGCCACTCTCTTACGTCGCGCGACTTACGATCTTACTGGCCTCCCGCCCACCGAGAAAGAGCTCGCGGAGTTTCTCGCCGACAACTCACCCGATGCGTTTCGCAACGTAGTGGAGCGCCTCCTCGCCTCGCCCCGCTACGGCGAGCGCTGGGGCCGCCACTGGCTCGACGTCGCCCGCTATGCCGACTCCACAGGCAATGACGAGGACCATCGCTATCCCTACGCCTGGCGCTATCGCGACTACGTCATCGAAAGCTACAACGCCGACGTCCCGTTCAATCAGTTCCTGCGCGAGCAGATCGCCGGCGACCTCATACCCGCCCCGGACGGCGGCATCAACCGCCGCGGCATCGTAGCCACTGGATTCCTGGCCCTGGGCGCCAAGGCGATCGCCCAGCAGGACAAGAAGAAGATGCTCTACGATGTCTTCGACGAGCAGGTCGACGTCACCAGCAAAGCGATTCTCGGCCTCACCCTTTCCTGCGGCCGATGCCATGACCACAAGTTTGATCCGCTCCTCTCGCGCGACTACTACGCGATGATCAACTTCTTCGCCAACACCCGCTCGTTCAAAGATCCCGAAACCCACGTCTCCAAGCTCCTCTACGTTCCTCTCGTCCCCGCGGCGATTTATAAGAAATACACCCGCCACCAGGAAACTCTGAGTAACAAGAAATTCGAAATGGATGATGTAATCGAGGGCGAAAAAGAACGCTGGGCCGCTTCGCTGACGCCGCGCCTGGCCGATTACATGGTGGCCGCATGGCACGTGAAGCATGACGGCAAAGACGCAGCCGCCACCGCCGCAGCCGCGAACCTGAAACCCGAGATCGTGGCCAAGTGGGTGGACTACCTCAAGCAGGATTGGCGCCAGAAGCCGCACCTCGAAGACTGGTCCAAGGCGACCGACGCCGCCTCCGCCGCAGCCATAGCCGCCAAGTACCAGAAGGGCTACGTCGCGCGAATGGAGAAGTGGTCCGCAACCATCCGTGAGTGGCGCGAGAATACCCGCCGCGCGCTCAAAGAGATGAACATGCCGCCGCGGCCACGCCCCGAGTTCGCCGCCGAAGAGGACGGCTTCTACTACGACATATATATAGATGGAAAAGGCCCCTTCGGCGTGGGCAAGAAGGAGCAGGAAAGCATCTACTCGCCCGAAGCACGCGAGACTCTGGCCCGCCTGAAGCGCGAGGAAGAGGAGCTCAAAAAGGCCGCGCCGCCCGAGCCCGACATGGCTTCCGGCGTGGAAGATGGCGACGCCGTCGCACAGAAGGTCTTCATCCGCGGCGACTACAACAGTCCCGGCGAAGACGCACCCAAGAGCTTCCCGCTGATCCTCGCCAAAGCGTCCGATCCCGCACCCGCTGCAAAAGGTAGTGGGCGCATGGCGCTGGCGGAGTGGCTCTCGAGCAGCACGAATCCGCTCACGCCGCGCGTCATGGCCAACCGCATCTGGCAGCGCCACTTCGCTGAAGGCATCGTCCGCACGCCGGACAATTTCGGCAAGATGGGCGAGCGGCCCTCACATCCCGAACTGCTCGATTGGCTGGCCTCGGAGTTCATTGCCAAAGGCTGGTCAATCAAACAGATGCACCGCATCATCATGAACTCGAGCGCGTACCGGATGGCGAGCGCGGCCACGCCCGAAACGCTCGAAAAAGACCCGGAAAATCGCCTGTTTTCGCGATTCCAGCGCCGCCGGCTTGACGTGGAAGAGATCCGCGATGGCCTGCTCGCCGTGGATGGCTCGCTCGACGCCACTATGGGCGGCACCATGCAAAGCGGGTTCGGCACCGATGGCGAGAACTCGCAAGATCGCCTCAGCATCAATCCCGAAAAGCAGACCCGCCGCACCGTCTACCTGCCGCTGCGCCGCGCCAACCTGCCAACCCTGTTCAACCTGTTCGACTTCGGCGACGCCACCACACCCACCGGGAAACGGGTGGCCACCAATGTAGCTCCCCAGGCGCTGTTCATGATGAACAGCGAGTTCCTCACCGAGCGATCGGGCAAGCTCGCCGGCCAACTGCTCGCGGACAGCGCCGCTTCGCCAGCCGCGCGCATCGAGCGTGCATATATAAGGACAGTGAACCGTAGGCCCGCCGCGCAAGAAGTGGACTCCGCACTCTCCTACATCTCGCGCTACCGTCAGAAGTTCCCTGCGGCTACCGACCAAGACGCGCTCCAAAGCATGTGCCGCGTGCTCATGGCGTCGAGCGATTTCATCTACGTGGATTGATGGAGAAACCGAATGACTGACCCCATCCAAAGCCTTTTTCATCAACAGGTTCGCCCCATCTCTCGCCGAGCCGCCCTGCGCGCCGCGGCGTGCGGATTCGGGCATATCGGGCTCACCGGAATGCTCGCCGAGCAAGGCCTGCTCGGAGCCACAGCCGGACCCGGCGGTCCGCTGGCGCCCCGCAAGCCGCAGTTCGAACCGAAGGCCAAGCGCGTCATCTTCCTCTTCATGCACGGCGGGCCTTCCTCGGTCGACACCTTCGATCCCAAGGAGCGCCTCACGCGCGACCACGGCAAGGCGCTCCCGATGAAGCGGCCGCTGGCCTTCGCCGATGCACCTCCGGGGCCGTTGATGAAGTCGCCTTGGGAGTTCAAACCCGGCGGTCAAAGCGGGATCCCCGTGAGCGACCTCTTCCCGCATGTCCGCACCTGCGTGGATGACCTGTGCGTCGTCCGGTCATTGGTGGGCGAAGGCGTGGATCACGGCGCGGCTCTGCTCCAGACGTTCACCGGATCAAGCACCTTCGTGCGGCCCGCGATGGGCTCATGGGTAGTATACGGTCTCGGCACGGAAAACCAAGATCTGCCAGGGTTTATCACCATCAAGCCGGCGCTTTCGCACGGTGGGGCGAAGAACTGGAGCTCGGCTTTTCTGCCCGGCGCCTACCAGGGAACGGCGATCGGAAACTCGGGCATGAAGGCGAAGGATATCGAAGGCGAGCCGATCGAATATCTGGTGCGCAAAGGCTACTCGGGCGAGCAGCAGAAGTTCGAGCTCGAGATGCTCCAGAACATCAACCGCCGCCATGCCGCCATGCGCTCGGCCGACCCCGAACTCGAAGCGCGCATCCAAGCTTTCGAGCTGGCGTTCCGCATGCAGTCGCAAGCACCCGAAGCCTTCCGGGTCGACAGCGAGAGCGAGGCCACCAAGAAGCTCTACGGCATGGATGATCCGCTGACGTATGAGTTCGGATGGCAGTGCCTGCTCGCACGGCGGCTGGCCGAACGTGGGGTTCGGTACATTCAATGCACCCACAGCTACAAATGGGACCAGCACAGCCAACTCTACGAGAAGCACACCGAGAACGCTCGCGAGGTGGACAAGCCGATCGCCGGTCTCCTGAAGGACATGAAGAAGACCGGATTGCTCAAAGACACGCTCGTGATCTGGGCGGGCGAGTTCGGCCGGACACCGGTTTCCCAGGGCAACGACGGTCGCGACCATAACCCTTACGGATACACCGTCTGGATGGCAGGGGGAGGTGTCAAGCCGGGCTTCGTCTACGGCGCTACGGATGACATTGGCTACCACGCCGTTGAGGACCGGATGCACATCCACGACCTCCACGCAACGGTGCTCCATCTACTCGGATTCAACCATGAAAAGCTGACGTATCGTTATAGTGGCAGGGACTTTAGGCTCACAGACATCGCCGGCGCTGTGGCGCCAAAGGTGATCGCCTGAGTACTACCCAGGGACTACCCCCATTCGAGGGAATCAAAAAGATTTGGCTTGACTGCGGCGTTCGGTTTTGTGATATGCTGTTCCGGTACGCGATGATCAGAAAAACCTGCGTAATCGTTTCCGTACTCCTGGCGACCGTAATGGTTCCAGCAGTGGCCGCCCCGACGCGGCAAAGCGCCCGGCCGGTTGCTCGACCGGTAAGGGCTGTGGCAACGGTGCGAACCGTTTCCGCTCCGCGCATGGCAGCTACCACTCCGCCCCGAGCCTCCACGACGGCCCGTTATGCGGCTCGTCCGGCGGCCCCGGCGGTCCGGCGTTCCACCCCCACACCAGTACGAACCGTTGCACGTCCGCAAGTGCGCCGCGGTGTGGTACCTCGCGGATCCACTACCTATCGCGCTGGCCGCCGTGCTGTTCGGGCTCCGCAACCGGTGGTGAACCACTACCTCCGTGTCGGCCAGCAGAGGCCGGCCCAGGAACGGGTGCTCGAAATCCAGCGTGCGTTGTCGGCGAAGGGATACCTCGCAGGCGATGCCGACGGAAGCTGGGATGATCGGACCACGGATGCGTTGAAGCGCTTCCAGCGGGATCAATCTTTGAGTGCCGATGGCAAGCTTTCGGCGCTTTCGTTGATCGCGCTCGGGCTCGGCCCGAACCGCGGCGTGGCCCCCCCGGCCACCAAGCCGGACCTTCCACCCGCCATCGCATCGGCACGCGCAGCCTTGGCTGTTCCGCCGGCTCCAGTCGCTTTGGCCCAAGAATAAGCGCTGGAACAAGCCCGCAGTGTGGGGCAGGCTTTAGCCTGCGCGGAACTTCAGTCCCGCCGCCTCCAGCCAGCTTGGCAGCCCCCGGGAACCGGGTAACGTGTATTCGAAAATCCCCATCTCCTTCTCTCTCAACCACATCCCAGGATCGATTTTGTAGGCCCGCACTACCCTCCCGCTACAACGGGAGCATGATCACTGATCGCAAACTCGAAGCCAATCGCGCCAACGCCCGGCATTCAACCGGACCCCGCACTCCTGAGGGCAAGGCCGTCTCGTCGCAGAACGCCACCACCCGCGGACTCTTCTCCGCAACCTTCGCCGTCGCGCCCGAGCACCAAGCCGACTTCGAAATCTTCCTCGATCTCCAACGCGATGAGCTCCGCCCCCAAGGCATCAACGAGGAGTTGATCTTCTCGAACCTCGTCCAAGCCGCGTGGAAAATCGAAGCCACTCGCCGCCTCGAGGCCCAAGCTCTCGCCGAACAAAACGAAGCCAATCTCGACAAGTATTCTCGCTACGCAACCCGCTTCGAGCGTTCCTACTACCGCGCCCTCGCCGAACTCTGCAAGCTCCAAACCGAGCGCGCCCAACGCCAAGCGGACACCCAACCGATGGAAAATGCACCCCCACTCGCCGACTCGGCCAAGCTGAAAAAACGAACCCAATCCACCGCTACCCCAGACCCACTCACGGACCGCCTCAACGCCGAGTCCCGTTGGACCATGGCTCGTCTCCGCGCCCTCAAAGCCGGTATCGCCACACCTCCGGAGCGAGAGTCTGCCGCACAGAGCTAACCACTCCCGGTGGACAAGCTTCAGGCGGCCAGAAACTCACCACTGCTGGAGCACTCGGCTGCCGAACTATCCCTCAACTTCTTCCACGCCCGGGATTTCAGCCCCATGTGGGGCAGGCTTCAGGGGGGCCGCCGCGCGGCTGCGCAGACCCAGCAAGCAAAAGCCCCGTTGGCGCTGGAAAGAGGCTGCTTCTGGGAGGCGGAGACCGGCCAAATTGGGGGCTGCAAGTGCTTGGAAACCAAAGGGGCTCTGATGAGTCCCGCTGTCGATCGCTCACGATTACCGCACACTCGCCGGCGGGACACGCCGCTTAGTCGCCTGCTCAAACGCGTACCCGAGCTCGATCAGCCGCGGCTCACTGCACGCCATCGCCGTGAAGCTCACTCCGAGCGGCACCGGCTTCGCGTCGAACTCCGCCGGAAACGCATCCTTCGGAGCATTCGGCACCATCGCGAACGGCACGATCACAGTCGGATACCCAGGCCGCGCCGCAATCGCCGCGCCGCCCGCTCCCGGAAACAGCAGCGCATCCAACCGGTGAACCTTCATCGCCGCATCGATTCCCTCCGCGCCAGCCAGCCGAATGTCCTTCGCGCGATCGGCTTCGTAGCGTGCACGGTCCGCCTCGAGATCCATCTCATCGGAGATGTCCAATCTCGACTGCCCGTACTTCATTGACCCCGCCCGCGCATGTGCGGCATTCCAGTTGCGCAACTCCGTCAGCGTTTTCACCGGACTCCTCGGACCCAGCGACGCCAGCCACCGGTTGAAATCGCGCTTCATGCCGTACTTGAACACTACCGAGCAGCCGTCATCCTTGCCCTTGGCGCCGTCAGCGCCACCGCACGTTCCCCACCGCAGGAAGTTCCGGTCCGGGTCCGGCGTCACCACGCTCGGAATCTCCACCGGATCCACCACCTCGGCTCCCTGCGCCCGCAACACGGCAATCGCTTCGGCCATCGCCTCCGTCTCCGATTCGTCCAATCCGCCGCGCGGCTCCTTGTCCCCGAGCAACGAGAGCTTCTCATAGAAGTACGCGCGAGGCACGCCGATCCGCGCGCCCTTCAGTCCATCGCGCTTCAGGAACTTCGTGTAGTCGCGCACTGGTGTGCAGCGCGAAGTGGCCGGATCATTCGGATCCGGCTGTGCTGCCTCGAGCACGCCGAGAAAAATCGCCGCATCCGTCACCGATCGTGCCATCGGCCCCGCCGTGTCCTGATCCGCCGTGATCGGGATGATGCCGTAGCGGCTCACCCGCCCCACCGTCGGCTTGATCCCCGCCAGCATGTTCTGGTTCGACGGACTCAGAATCGACCCCGACGTCTCCGTGCCCACGTTGACCGCCCAGAAGCTCGCCGCCGTTCCGATGCCGGAACTCGATCCGCCGGTACTGAGCGCGGGACGCCCATCGTCGAACTTCTCGCGTGGGTCGCGCCGCGGATCGTAGGGATTGAACCCGTATCCGCCCACTGCATTGTAGTTGCCCGGCATCGGTGTCGGTGCGCCGCCGATCCAATTGGCGAGCTCCGTCATGCCCGTCTTCGCCAGGATGATCGCACCGGCTTCCCTCAGATTCCGCGTCAACGTCGCGTCATAGGGCGGCACGAAGCCCGCGAACGCAAGCGCGCCACCCGTAGTCGGTAGGTCCACCGTGTGGATGTTGTCCTTGAGCGCGATCGGGATCCCGTGCAGCGGCCCCCGCACTTTGCCCGCGGCTCGCTCGCGGTCCAGCCGGTCCGCCTCGTCGAGCGCTTTCCGGTTCACCGCGAGCGTCGCGTTGAGCGCGTCTTCGTACATCGCGATCCGCTCCAGGTACAGCCGCACCAACTCCCGTGATGTGACGCGCTTCTTCTTCAAAGCCTCCTGCATTTGAGGAATGGATGCTTCGACAACTGTAAACTTCGTCCGCTGGCCGAATGCAGGCCAAGCCACAAGAACCGGCAGGATCCCAGCGAGGAGGTGTTGCATCGAGGTTGGATTGTAGCAAGACGGCTGTCGCCAAACGCTTTTGTAACATCATGTTCTCCGAGCGATAACGCTTCTGTAACCTTCCCCCGATAGACTGGCCTCAGTGGCGCTCAGCCCACAACTCTAGCTCAGACCTCAAACACCAAGGAGTGTGTGAATGCGACTCTTCGTCGCCTCGCTATTCGTGTGTTCTCTCTTCGCCCAATCGGACTCGGCCCGCCTCGCCGGCGTCGTCACTGACCCGACCGGAGCCGCCGTGCCCCGCGCTAAGATCAAGGTCCGCAACGAGCGCACTGGCTTCGCCACTGAAGCAACCGCCGGCGACGATGGCGCATATTTGTTCCGCGGACTGAAGCCCGGCACGTACGAGATCACCGGAGAAGCGGACGGACTCGGGCCTACGTCATATAAAGAGATCGGCCTCGTTGTCGGCCAGGAGCGCCAGTTCACCATCGTGATTCAGCCGGCCGCGCTCACTCAGGAAGTGACGGTGGCCGTTCCGAATCTCGCGACGGTCGATACCAGTTCCGCCAGCGTCGGCGCAAACATCAATGAGCGCGAAGTCGCCAACATGCCGCTCAGCTTGTGCGCCAGATCTGCACCAACTCCTCATGGCGCCGGGTGCGCAAACGTCGGCAACGCGGCTCTACGACAACATCCGTTTCGGCAATGCGCGCAACCAGCAGAACGCCATCCGTTTCGACGGCGTCGAGACTCGTCGATCGTCGATGCTTCCCCCGGCAACCTCAACGGCGAAACCTCCACCGGACTCCGCGCACGGTGAGCATCGAGAACGTGCAGGAGTTCCGCGTCAGCAACAACTACCCAGCGTACGAGTTCGGGACCGGAACCGCCGGGCAAAGGTGGTGTGATCACAAAGTCCGGCACCAATGATTTCCATGGCGCCCTCTTCGAATACCTGCGCAACAACAAGCTCGACGCCCGCAACTTCTTCGACGCGCAGCGTGCCCCCCTTCGCCTCAACCAGTACGGCGGCTCCATCGGCGGACCCATCAAGAAGGACAAGGCATTCTTCTTCGCCTCGATCGAAGCCCTCGAGCAACGCGCCGGCATCAACCTCATCTCCACCGTTCCGAGCCAAGCTGCCCGAGCCCGCGCGGTGCCTTCGATTCGCCCCCTGCTCGACGTCTTCCCGAACGGCTCCCCTTCCTCGAACCCCGATCTCGACATCGCTTCGGTGAGCGCGAGCACCGCCGTGAGCGAGTACTACGGCGGCGTCCGTTTCGACTATTCCTTCAATCCCAAGTACACCTTGACCGCCCGCTACTTCCGCGACCAGGGCGAGTTCCGCAGTCCGCTCGACGTCAGCGGCAGCGTGCAGCGAGTCTACGCGAATCCTCAGAACGGAGTGGTGAGCCTCCAACAGACCCTCTCCCCGTCGATCCTCAACGAGACCAGTTCGGATTCAATGGGCAGACCCGCATCAACGGAATCGCGCCCAGCGTGAATGGAATCGATGTTTCTTCTCTCTCGGTCAGCTTCACCGGCACCGTCGCTCTCCCCGGAGTCGGCGGACAGGAGCGCTTCGGCTGGCGCATCCACGCCGGGCGGCCTGATCCGCTCCAACAGCTCGCAGAACGGCGCGCGCAGCCTACACCAATTACGTGTCGCTATCGACAACTGTCGATGTTGAGCGCAGCACTTCGATGAAGTTCGGATTTGAGGTGCGGCCTGTCCGCATCTACACCGATGCGCCTCGGCGGCACTACGTACACTTTCGCCAATGTCGCCGGCTTGCTCGCCAATACTCCCACGCAGGTTCAGGTGCTCGGTGACGTCAGCGGGCCGAATCCGCTCCACAATGGAATCGCGCAGAATCGCTTCTGAAGCAGGCCTACTACATCGGCTACGCACAAGATGAGTTCCGTCTGCGGCCCAATCTCACCATTAACTACGGGCTCCGTTACGAATACTATTCGGTCCTGCGAGAACCAAAAACCTCTATACGCGCTCTTCCTCGTCGGAAAGGGACTGAGCACCGGCCCCTGGTACAACAGCTCGAAGCGCAACTTCGGACCTCGTCTCGCCCTCACATGGTCACCCGAGCGCTTCCACAACAAGACCGTGTTCCGCATCGGCTCGGGCTTCTACTACGGCCCGGGTCAGACGGAAGATCAGGTGCAGCCGATTGACTCCGATCGCGTCACCGTGACGCTGACCAACGCTGCCTTCCCCGTGAACAGCCGCCAGATCATCGCCAACACCACTTCGATCCCCACTGGATTCCAGCCCCGCGCTTACGCGCCCGGCTACACACTTCCGGAAAAGATCCTCTCCTACACGGCATCGGTGCAGCAGACCCTTCCGTTCGATGCAGTGCTCACCGTGGCCTATGTCGGAAGCCAAGGCCGTAACCTCTTCCTGCGCTCGTGGGCCAATGGCATCGTGGGCGTAACCACCAATGCAACGAACGGAAACGGAACTGCGATCCTCGAGAATCCGCAGTTCGCCCAACTCGACTACAAGTCCAGCGGCGGCACCGATCACTACGACTCCATGCAAACCTCGTTGCAGCGCCGTTTCGCCAAGGGGCTGACCCTCGGCGGGCAGTGGACTTGGTCTCACTCCCTAGGCAACACCGGCGGATCGAACGAGGCGCAGACCGCGCAGAACCCCTTCAACTTCGAAGCCGACCGCGGCAACAACGCCTTCGACGTGCGCCACAGCGCCAACGTCACCGCGCTCTACGAAGTCCCGATTGGCCGCGGCCGCAAGATGGAACTCTCGAACCGCGCGCTCGATGCCATCGTAGGTGGATGGCAGGTCGGCGGCGTTGTCAACGTTCGGACAGGACTGCCGATTGACGTGACCATCGCCCGCAATGACTTGGTCTATCGCGTCAATGGAACCAACCAGTTCGTCAATGCGCCCATCGTGCAGAACGGCCAAGTACTCACCACCGCCGTGATCAACAATCCCTACGGCGGCGCCTTCCGCAACAACCGGCGCCCTGATGTGGTTGCCGGTGTGAGTCCTTTCCTCAGCACCGGCGACCGCCGCTACGTCCTGAATCCGGCTGCGTTCTCCATTCCGGCGCCGGGCCAGTTCGGCAACCTCGGCCGTTGGGCTCTGCACGGCCCGGGATTGGCGCAGTCTGACATTACGCTCCAGAAGCGCTTCGCACTCACTGAACGTTTCCACCTCGAGTTCCGGTCCGAGTTCTACAACATCTTCAATCGCGCCAACTTCGCCAATCCTCCGGCGCGTTTCAATAACTCGCTCGGAACCGCCGTGGGACAACTGCAGCCAGGCCAACCGTTCTCGCTATCGGCAGCGGGCGGAGCCTTCGGCATCGCCAACTCCACCCTGACCAAAGATGTCGGCCTCGGCACCAACCGCCAAGTCCAACTCTCGCTCCGCCTCTCGTTCTAACCCTTCAGGTTTGCACTGCTATCCTCTCGTTTCTTCGCCGGCCACGACGATTTTCAGGCCGCCGCCATGTAGGGCGGGCTTCAGTCTGCGCGGGACTTCAGCCCTAATTTCGATGTGGGCACACGCGCTCGTGGAACGCGCCCTTTTCACACGCCGGTAACGCTACCCTGCCCGCGATGCGGGGCAGGCTTCATCCCGCGCACGACTTCCGTCCCGCTCGGTTCGGCGCCCAGCCGCGAGTCAGCCAGCGCGCCCTCCGTCGAATCCTTCACCGAAAGTAGCTAAAGGCGGCGGGGACATTCTTCCGATATGTATCCTATCGGTAGGCCCATGATCATTGGCGTTCCCAAGGAAATCAAAGACCACGAGAGCCGCGTAGGCTTGGTGCCCAGCGGTGTGGCCGCGCTCGTCGAAGCGGGCCACGAAGTTGTGGTCGAGACCGAAGCCGGTCTCGGCAGTTCGATCCCCGACAAGTTCTACGAGCGCCACGGAGCGCGCATCGCCTCGACGGCCGCCGAAGTGTGGCAGAGCGCGGGGATGGTGGTGAAGGTGAAAGAGCCGCAACCGGCCGAGTTCGGCTTCCTGCGGCGTGACCTCGTGCTGTTCACGTATCTGCATCTGGCGCCGCTACCGGACCTGACGGCGAAGCTCGTGGAGCAAGGCACCACTGCTGTCGCGTATGAGACGATCCGCGAGAAAGACGGCTCACTGCCGCTGCTCACGCCGATGAGCGAAGTGGCTGGGCGCATGTCCGTTCAGGTGGGCGCATTCTACCTCGAGAAGCCCAACGGCGGACGCGGGATCTTGCTCGGCGGCGTGCCCGGTGTCGCTCCGGCAAACGTGGTGATTCTCGGCGGAGGCGTGGTAGGCGTCAACGCGGCCAAGATCGCCGTGGGCATGGGCGCGCATGTGTCGATCATCGACAGGAACCTGAACCGCCTGCGCGAGCTCGACGACATCTTCAACAACCAGATCGTCACGTTGGCTTCGAACATTTGGACGATCCAAGAGTCGGTGCGCAACGCTGACCTCGTCATCGGCGGCGTGTTGCTTCCCGGCGCATCGGCGCCGAAACTGGTGCGCCGCGACATGCTCGCCGAGATGCGCAAGGGTTCGGTGGTGGTGGATGTGGCGATCGACCAGGGCGGATGCTTCGAGACGTCGCGCGCCACCACGCACACCGATCCGATCTACTTCGAAGAGGGCGTGCTGCACTACTGCGTGTCGAACATGCCGGCCGCGGTACCCCACACCTCCACGTTGGCCCTGACCAATGCGACGTTCCCGTACGTGCAGCAGTTGGCGAATCTCGGATTCCCGGCGGCATCGGCGAAGAGCGATGCGATCCGGCAGGGAGTCAACACCCACGCGGGGCACATCACGTATCAGGCGGTGGCGGAGTCGCAGGGGCGGGCGTACCGGGAATTGGCGTCGCTGCTGTAGTGACGAATGTGACATGACCCTTGAAGCCATCAGGAACGCAATTGCCGCGCTGCCCGTGGAGGATCGTCACGCCTTGGCGTGGTGGCTCAATGAGCTTGACTACGATGCCTGGGATCGGCAGATGGTCGCGGACTTTTCTCCCGGTGGTCGCGGTATGGCCTTGGTTGGGAAGGTGAAGCGGGAGGTCGCGGAAGGCAAGGCCGCCCCTCTCCAAGAGGGCCTTGCAAGAGTGAAGGCGAGGCGGGAACACGGCTTCCCACTCGAGAACCGGCGGGACTGAAGTCCCGCGCTGGCTAAAGCCCGCCCTACACGGAAGGCAAGTGCCAATGCCGGCACCGGAGTGTTTTCGCGGACTTTGACGGCGAGTGCCGGCGTCGAGCTACTACCCTATTGGGGATGACTCGATTCGCATCCCAACTGCTCACCGTAGTGGCTGAAATGAAAGCCAAGCCCGGCAAGGAAGAGGAATTGCGAGCCGCGCTGGGCGGGCTCGTGACTCCCACGCGCGGCGAAGAAGGCTGTGTGCAATACGACCTGCACGAGCACACTGACGAGCCCGGCCGCTTCCTCTTCTACGAGAATTGGACGTCGCGCGACGCACTCGCCAAACACGCAGCCTCCGCGCACATCCAAGCCTTCCGCGCCAAAGCGCCCGAAATGCTCGCTGAGCCCTCGCGCATCGTGACCTATTCGCGCATCATCTAACCAGCGCACCCAACCTGCCATCCTGAAGGAGGAGTCAGCCATGCCACAGGATCTCCTCGATACCCCGCGCGTCAACGAGCCGATGACCAGCGCCCGCGTGCTGCACGTGGCGATGGCTGGGTTCGGACTGCTGGTCGGCCTAGTGCTGCTAGCCGCGTACTTGGGCTACCGCGGGTCTGACCGTATCCAAGACACAGCGCAAGCGCTGTTGCGCGAACATGTGATCCAGTCTGCGCGCGGCGAGCAGATCGAAGCCCTCATCGAACGCCAAACGCAGGACCTCATCGACAAGCTCGCCTGGGTGTTGGGCTCGTGCATCCTACTCGCGGCGGGAACGGCGGCGCTCACGGTGTGGATCATCCAACGCGCCTTCGATGCGCTCGAATGGCAGACGGCTGAGTTGGGCCGAGTCTCGTGGCACATGATCGATGGGCATGAAAAGATGGCGCGGCGCTTTTCGCACGAGATGCACGATGAGCTCGGGCAGTCGCTGAGCGCGCTGCGGCGGATGATCGGCGGCGTGCCCGAGGCGGAGTTCGGCGCGGTGCGGCGTGATTGCGTGGCGATCGTCGACGAGGTGCTCGAGAACGTGCGCAAGCTTTCGCAAGTGCTGCGGCCGGTGATCCTCGACGACTTCGGCCTCGACTCGGGGCTCCGTTGGCTCTGCGAGCGATTCACGCAACGCACGCGCATCCCCGTGGAATATTCATCGAACCTCACGCAGCGGCTGGCCGAATCGGAAGAGACACACTTGTTCCGCATCACGCAAGAAGCCCTGACCAACATCGCCCGGCACGCCGAGGCCACGCAAGCCTGGGTTTCGTTGCGCGCGGCCGGTGACAACCTGCGCCTCGAGATCGCCGACAACGGACGCGGCGTGGTGACGCCGACGAAGGCGGGCAGCCCGAGTCTCGGCATGGTGGGAATGCGGGCGCGGGCGCGGCAGTTGGAAGGCGAGTTGATCGTGGAGAATCGAAAGGAAGGCGGACTTCGCATCCAGGTGGATGTTCCCCTTCGTCCCGTGGAGCCTCATGCAGAGCAAGAAGATCCGAGTTTTGTTGGCTGACGATCATACGATCCTGCGCAAGGGGGTTCGTCTGCTGATCGACTCGCAGCCCGACATGGAAGTAGTGGGCGAAGCGAGCAACGGCCGCGAGGCGATCGCCGAGACGCAGCGCATCAAGCCGGATGTCGTACTGATGGATGTCTCGATGCCCGAGTTGAACGGGATCGAAGGCACGCGGCAGATCTGTTCGGAGGCGGCCAGCACGCGCGTGCTTGCGCTCAGCATGCACAAGGATTCGACCTACATTCGCGAGATCCTGCGCGCGGGGGCTCGCGGGTATCTGCTCAAAGACTCCGATGACGATGACCTGCTGCGGGCGATCCGGGCTGTGTCGCGCGGCGAGGCGTTTCTGAGTCCGGCGATTTCGGATGTGGTGCTGACGGACTATCGCAAGCATGTGGCGAATCCGGTGGACACGTTGACGGGGCGCGAGCGCGAGATCCTGACGATGATCGCGGAGGGGAAGACGAACAAGGAGATCGCGAACACGCTGAACTTGAGCGTGTACACGGTGGAGTCGCACCGCGGGAGCGTGATGGAGAAGCTGAATTTGCACAATACGGGGGACATTGTGCGGTTCGCGATTCGGAATGGGTTGATCAGTTGAGCGGAACAAGGAGCCAAGCCCGGCCGGCATTACCATGTCGCACGTGATTTGCCTCACTCCAACCGCAGCACAGATGTTGGGTCGAGCCGCCAGGCTCTTCGAATGGGAAGATAGCCCGCGGTCATGATGGCCAGGCAGAGGATCAGGCAGGCTCCGGCGGCGGTCTGAGCATCCGTAGCACTGAGGCCATAAAGTAAAGAGGCAATCCACCGGCCAACTACCATTGCCACAGCCGTTCCAGCGATCAGGCCGGCCAGAGTCGCGTATATCAGGCGGCCGAGTACCGCGCCTGTGATGTGCGCCGGCCGCGCACCGAGTGCGATGCGAATCCCAATCTCTTTGGTTCTGCGCGCTACGGAATATGCGACCGTACCGTACACACCGAGGATCACCAGCAGCAATGTCAGACCGGCGAAGAATCCGGCGAGATCGGAAACCAGAACCTCTTTGGCCAGGTAATGATCGATGAGTTGTTCCAGGCTGGCGATATTGACGATTCTCAGACGCGGATCCAGGCCGTGTACGACACTACGTAGTGCGCCACCCAGCACGAGAGGTGTGGCGGTGGCAGTACGGACGTCGAGGGAATGCATCTCCGTTCCGCTCTGGAGCCCCGCAAAATAAACGAACGGCCCGGCGGAATCGCGAAGGTTGCCATGCTTTGCGTCCTTGGCCACGCCGACAATTTCGTAGCTCGTGCCACTGAAGGCAAACCGCGTCCCGACGGCCGGGCCGGCTCCCAAATAGCGGCGGGCCATGGCCTGGTTGATGATCACGACCGGTGGGGAAGTGGCGTTGTCCAGGTCTGAGAACCCACGCCCCTCGAGCATCGGAATCCCCAGGGTCTCGAAGAATCCTGGCGAAACCCAGTTTGCCCTGGCGCGGGGCTGCCCGGCCGTTGGCGGGAGAGAACCTTCGAAGCGGAATCCCCGGATTCCGCTGGCGTTTCCCAGGGGTCCATCGAACGAAACACAAGCGGACACTACACCTGGAACGGCTTTCGCTCGATGCAACAGTTCCATCATGAGAGTTGGCCAGGCAGGCCGGTTTTGTCCTGGAGGGCTGGCGAGTCGAACTGACAGCACTTGGGCGTAGCGCAACCCGAGATCTTGATTTCTCAAGTTTCGTAGCGTGTGGATGAAAAGGCCACCCAGAATCAACAGGAGCATGGACAATGCGACTTGAACAGCAACCAATCCTCCGCGGAGCCCGAGGCTGTTTCGCCCGAGCGAAGTTCCTTGCGCGTTCATCTTCAAAGTCTCGCTGACTTTTCCGTTCACCGCATGAATTGCCGGCGCCACACCGAAGAGGAGAACAGTAACCAGCGATATCGCCAGAACGAATGTCAAGACCGGAAGGTCAGGCCTGACGCTCACGGTGATCGTCTTTCCGGCACCCGATACGAGGTTGAGAAGGAAGCTTTGACCCCAAATCGAAAGACCCAACCCGAACAAGCCGCCCAAACCCGCCAGAACCAAGCTTTCGGTGATCAACTGCCGAAACACGCGAACCCGGTTTGCGCCGATGGCGAGGCGAGTAGCGATCTCGTGTTGCCGGCTGGTGGCGCGGGCGAGCAGGAGACTGGCCAAATTGGCGCACACGATCAGAAGCGTCACTGCTACCACGCCCATGAGGACCTTCAAGGGGCCTGAGAAGGCGTCTCTCAGACCGGAACTTCCTGCCGCGCCGGGTTCGACAGCGATTCGCTCGATGAAATGATTCGGCAATTGCGTCGAGAACCCGCTCGATCGGGCGGCTGCCTGTTTGGCGCTGACACCTGGACTGAGACGCCCCATCAGGTTTAGCCAAGTGTAGCCGGGAGCTGTCCTGACTGCGGGCGGTATCAACGCCATCGTCGTCCATACGTCCACCGACTCGCCGACGGTCTCACTCAGAAAGTCCGGCGGAGCGACGCCGACAACGGTGAAAGCCATACCGTCCAGGTCAATCTGTTTGCCGACGACGTCCGGAGAAGCACCGAAAGATCGCCGCCACCAATGATCGCCGATCACCGCGATGCGCTGTTCGTCTTCCTCATCCGGGCGGAACGGCCGCCCAGCAGCAAGCCGAACTTGCAGGACTGAAAAATAGTTACTGGATACGACCTTGCGCTGTACGGCCTCGGAATCCGCGCCGATCCCGGCAGAGGTGGGCGCCAGTGTCGACGCTGCCATGATTCCCGTGAACGCATCGTTCCCTTGCCGAAGTGCAAGATAGTCGCCATACCCGAAGTCGCCAATCCTGCCATCTTTCGAATACGAGGTAAGCACCACCAGACTTTCGGGATCGTTCACTGGGAGCGATTTCAGCAGGATCGCGTTCATCAGACTGAATATGGCCGTATTGGCCCCGATCCCGAGCGAGAGAGACGAAACTGCCGTAAGCGTCAGAACGGGATTGCGCCTCATCATGCGAAGGGCGAAGCGGATATCGTTGACAAGCTGCTCCCACCAGGGGAACACCCACACGGCGCGCCCCTCTTCGGCGAGGTACGCCAGACTGCCGAGGTTCGTACGCGCGCCATCCTCCGCCGAAAGAGCCGCGAGCGATTCCAGCTCCTCGCGCATGTCGTGCTCCATCGCTCGGCGGCGCCAAGGCAGCAAATGCTTCAGTCTCGACAGGATTCTCATCTATCCCCTCCCTCGGCAACCGGCCCCATGATGTGCGCCACCGCTGAAACGAACTCCTCCCATTTCGAATGTGATCGCTGAAGCTGTTTCCGTCCGGACGCGGTGAGCCGGTAGCATTTCGCCTTGCGATTGCTGTCGGAGACTTCCCACTTCGCCGAGACCCACCCTTTTGCCTCCAGCCGCTTCAAAGCGGGGTATAGGGAGCCGAACTCGATCTCCAGCACGTCATTGGAGTTGATCCGAATGGCTTTGGCGATAGCGTAGCCGTGCAGGGGCGAGAGAATCAGGGTTCGCAGAACCAGCATCTCGAGTGTTCCCTGGAGATGGTCCATATGAAGACAGTCTATATGAAGATTGACACAATAACAAGGGGAGGGCTGCCGGCTGGCTCGGGGCACTCTGCTTCGGCCGGATCACGCGATTCCGCTTCGAAGCCCTTCGGCCTGCACTCCAGTTGGGAAGATCGGTCTACTCGCCCATTTCCACCCGGACAGTGCTCCCTTTCAACTTCGGCAACACCTCCGGATTCCGCACCCGCCCCACCACGTTCACCTCGCTCGCTGCGCGGCACTCGCCCTTCTCGCTCACCGGCGTCGCGCCCCAGAACAGGCACAGGCACGACCCGCTCACCCAGAACGCGACCGTCCCGGGATCCACAACCTCGCGCGCGGTCGCGTCGGCTTTCGCCTTCACCGGAATCGAAAAGTAGAATTCCCCGCCCCAGTAACTCCCCGACCCTTGGAACGGCAGCGCCGCGATGACCTTGCGCGCGGTCTCGGTATCGTCGAACTCGCACTCGACCGCGGTCCCGCCGACCGTGATCGTCACCGTCACGCAATTACCTCTTGGATCGCGCGTCCGCCCGTGTCGGTGAGGCGCTGGTTGCGGCCGGCGTGATAGTAGGTGAGGCGCATGTCGTTGAGCCCCATCAAATGCAGCACGGTGGCGTGCACGTCACGCATGCGATAGATGTTGTTCACGGCCTTGAAACCGAGATCATCCGTGTCGCCGATGCAAGTGCCGGGCTTGACGCCGCCGCCTGCGAACCAGATCGTCATCGCGCGCGTGTTGTGATCGCGACCGGCTTTGTCGAACAGGTCCGACGGGCAATCGGGCGTGCGTCCGAACTCGCCCATCCAGAGCACCAGGGTCGAGTCGAGCAGCCCGCGGCGGTCGAGGTCGCCGAGCAGAGCCGCGATCGGCTTGTCGGTTTCGAGCGCGTTCTTGCGGTGCCGCGGTTCGATCTCGGTGTGGCTGTCCCAACTCTGGCTCGGCGTGTAGAGCTGCACGAATCGGACGCCCTTCTCCACCAGCCGGCGCGCCATCAGGCAGCGCCGCCCGAATGACTCGGTTGCTGGATCGTCAATGCCGTACATGTCGAGCGTCGCCTTGGGCTCCTGCCCGAGATCGAGCACGCCCGGCGCTTCGGCTTGCATGCGGAACGCGAGCTCATAGGCGTCGATGCGCCCTTGCAGATCGGGATTGGTGAAGTGCTTCTCGAGGTACTCCTGATTGAACGCGCGCAGCAGTTCCACTTGCCCGCGCTGGTCGTCCGCGGTGACGCCTTCGGCGGGACGCAGGTTCAGGATCGGCTCGCCTTTCCAGCGGAGCATGGTCCCCTGGTGGCTGGCCGGAAGAAAGCCGCTGCCCCACTGTTGCGATCCGCTGAAGGGCAGCGCGCGGAAATCGGGCAGCACCACGAAGCCGGGCAGATTGCGATTCTCCGAGCCGAGTCCGTAGGCGACCCATGCGCCCATTGACGGCTTGCCCGGCATCACGACGCCCGTGTTCATTAGAAACACCGCGGCCGGATGATTGCCGTTCTCGGTTTGGATCGACCGCACGAACGCCATCTTGTCCACGTGCTTGGCCACGTTCGGATAGAGCTCGGAAACGTCGCGCCCGCTCTGGCCGTACTTCGCGAACTGGAACGGACTGCCCACGATCCAGCGCGGCTTGGCGAACAGATTCGCCTGATCGGTGGCCTTCTCCTTGCTCCAATCCATCACCGTCTTGTGATGCTTGGTGAGCGCGGGCTTGGGATCGAACGTGTCCATGTGGCTGACGCCGCCGAGCATCGAAAGGAAGATGCACGACTTCGCCTTGGCCGCATGGTGCGGACCGCGCGCCGCCGTGGCAGCGCCGAGGCTTTGTTGCAGCATGTCCATGAGCGCGACGCTGCCGCCTCCCACGAGGCTCTGGTAGAGGAATCGCCGCCGGGCCAGATCGTTCATGCGTTTACTCCAGATAGAGGAACTCGTTGAGATTGAACAAAACCACCGCCAATTGTTCCAGGCTGGCGTTGCGGGCTTTGGCCGCCTCGGAAGCCGAAGGAGGCCGCGCGAGGGCGAGGCGGAAGGCGCGGTCCACTTGCTTGTCGCGATCGTCACCCGCGGCCGAGCGCACCCGCGCCGCGAACGCCTTCGCCGATTGCGCCGTGAAGTCGCCATTCATCAGCGTGAACGCCTGCGGAGCGACGGTGGTGGTGTTGCGGCGCGCGCAGGACTCGCTCATGTTGGCCACGTCAAAGACTTCCATCATCGGCATGGTGACGCTGCGGCGTTGGAAAGAATAAATGCTGCGCACGCGTTGCTCTTCCTTGGCGGAAGGGAACCACTTGAAGAATTCGAAACCTTCGGCCATGTCGGTGGGGATGTCGAAGAAGATTCCGGGGCCGCCATCGAAGCGCCGCAACTGGCCGCTGACGGCGAGCATCGAATCGCGGATCACTTCTGACTCGAGGCGCTGCCAATTCGCGCGCCATAGCAGGCGATTTTCGGGGTCCGTTTCGGTGTACTTCGCCGCATCCGTGTGCTCGCTCGATTGCCGGTACACGGCCGACGTCATCATGCGCTTGTGCATGGCTTTGATGCTCCAGCCGTTCTCGACGAAGTCGGCGGCGAGCCAGTCGAGGAGTTCGGGGTGCGTGGGGCGATCGCCATTGCGTCCGAAGTCGCTCGGCGTGCGGACCAAGCCTTGCCCGAAATGATGCTGCCAAATGCGATTCACCATCACGCGCGCGGTGAGCGGGTTATCGCGGCTGGCGATCCACTGCGCGAGAGCCGTGCGTCTTCCCGAGCTCCCGCCAGCGAACGGGATCTTCGCAGAGTCGCTGTTGCCCGTGACGCACGAGAGGAATCCGGGTTCCACTTTCTCGCCCTTGTTGTTGAGCTCGCCGCCGGCCAGCACGTACGTGTCGGCGACCGAGGGAACCTGCGGTGGGACCACGTCTGCCACCGCATACGCCATCGGGCGGTGGCGCGCGGGCAGTTCGCCAAGCTTGCGTGCGCGGTCGCGCGCCTCGGCGTATTCTTTCTTTTCGTCCGCGGTGAAGGTCTCGTCGCGGGCGTCGCGAAACGCTTTGGCGAAGTCGCCTGCTTTTTCTTCGGCGACCTTCTTACGTTCTGCGTAGAGCTTCTTCATCCTCGCTTCGACGGCCTGGAACGCTTCGGCGGCCGCGTCGGCGTCGTCTTCCAGCTTGCGCAATAATGCGCGCTTGTCGTGACTGGGATCCTCGACTTTGGTCCACGCGGCTGGCCGGTCTTCTACTTTGGTCGCGGCGAAGAACGCTTGCATGCGGTAGAAGTCGCGAGTGGGGATGGGGTCGTACTTGTGGTCGTGGCAGCGGGCGCATCCGGCAGTCAAGCCCAGAAACAGCGATGACGTAGTTGCCGTCATTTCGTTTAAAACATCGAGGCGGAGCTGTGTTTTGAAGTTCGCGTCGGCTTCCCAGGGCCCCATGCGCAGGAACCCGAGGGCCACCAGCCGTTCGGACCGATCTTGGTCCTTGGACCGCTTGTCGTTCAGCTCGTCGCCGGCGAGTTGCTCCGACACGAACAGATCATAGGGCTTGTCTTTGTTGAAGGCACGGATGACGTAGTCGCGATAGCGCCACGCGGTGGGCCGCTCGCCGTCGATGGCGAAGCCGTCGGATTCGGCGAAGCGTACGAGGTCGAGCCAATGGCGGCCCCAGCGTTCGCCGTAGCGCGTGTCGGCGAGCAGGCGATCGATCAGCTTCTCATAGGCGTCCGGAGCAGAATCGTTGAGAAATGTCTCGGCCTCGTCGAGCGAGGGCGGCACGCCTACGAGATCGAAGTAGACTCGCCGCAGCAGGGCGCGCTTGGAGGCCGGAGCCGCGGGCTTCATTCCTTTCTCGCTGAGCTTGGCGGATAAGAACGCGTCGATCGGATGTCCCGGCGCCGGGGCGGCGGCCTTCTTCGGAGCCCGGAACAACCACTCGGCGTGCGCATCGCGTACGCGCGCGGCCACCGGAGTCATGTCATTGATAGCGCGAGTGAGCGCGCTGACGAAGTCCGGACTCACCGATCCGCCGAGCGGCATTTTCGGACTCTTCTCGCCACGCACGTACTCGACGAGTGCGCTGGTGGTGGAGTTGCCAGGCGTGATCGCGGATCCATGCTTTCCGCCCGTGACGAGCCCTTGCAGGGACTCGACCGAAAGCCCGCTGGCAGGCGAAGTACCCGAGTGACACGAAGCGCAGTTCGCCTTCAGCAGCGGAGCGAGCTTGTCGCGAAAGACCGCTTCGTTATCGGCCGCCAAGGCCGCGCACACGAGGAACGGCACGAAGATGGAGCCACGCATTCGATTCGCAGCATATCACAGAGCGGACCCTGCTTTGATGGCGAAAAACGTGCGCCACATGGTTACCGTGAGCGCATGCGTGACCATGGCCGAGCGAATGCTGCCGGTGGCCAGATAGGCCCATCCATAGAACATCCCGGCGACGGCCGCTACTACCGCGAACCTCCAATTCGGAAACGCGCTCGCCCACAAATGCACTGACCCGAAGGCGATGCTGGAAGCGATCAGCGCCCAAGTGGTTCCAATGCGCTGGGCGAGCCGGGGTAACAGCGTTCCGCGAAAGAGGAACTCCTCGCCCAGCGCCACCACCCAGAGGATCCCCACGAAGGTGCCTGGAGCCTTCCACCAGAAACCGGAAACCAGCCGAGGCTGCGCGAATCCCACCGCCCAGTTCACCGCGAGCGCGGCGGGAGCAAGGTACGCGAAGTAGCGGAGCCCGGTCTTCCAGTGCTCGCGCCCGGGGAAAAATCCGAAACCGCAACCATCCCCGCGAAACTCGAGCATCGTTCCCATCGCCGTGCGAAACAGCATCAGGTGACCGAGCACGTGAACCTTGAGATCGGGCCAAGGCGGCGGATAGAGATCCCGATAAAGGACGGTGATTTGCACGGCCGCAACCACAGCCATGAAGACGAGATCGAGGGAGGGAATGAGCGCGAGCCACCACGAGAGCACCGAGCACAAAACCAGCAGCAGCAGGAAATGTTTCGACGCGAAGACTCCCGTGGCGAGGCTGTAGACAAGGTACGGCGCAAGAGCCGCGAGCAGAAACTGCCACGGCTTGCGAAGCACTGCGCGCCCCAACGTGGCGTAGAGCGAGATCTCGATCAGGAAGGCGATCCCCACGGGGACCGCCACCCATGCCGGAATCTGCTGCGCCCGGGCGTAGAACACCGCGGCGATCGCGCCGATCAACCAAATCGCGGCGATCGCAACGCGGAGATTGCCCATGCTACTTCCGGGCCGTCACCGTGATCTCGATGCGCGCCTTGCCCACCAGCTTCGCCACGCCCACGGTGGTCCGCACGGGCTTCGGATCGGGGAAATACGGTACGTATACCTTGTTCATGGTCTGGAACAAATCCATGTCAGTGAGGTACACGTTGACCGAAACCACGTCCGCAAACGACATTCCCGCTTCTTTGAGAATGAGGCCGATGTTGTCGAGCGTCTGCTTGGTTTCGGCTTCGAAGTCATCAGGGATGTTGCCGGACTTGAGGTCCTGGCCAGTCTGGCCCGCCACGTACAGGGTACCGTCGATGAGGAGTCCTGGACTGAAAGGACGCCCCTTGGCGAACTCTTTCGGATGGATCAGCTTTTTGCCGGCGGCGGTTGCCAATCCGGTTGCAATCAGAGCGGCGAGAATCGTGCCGAGAAGGATCGTGCGCATATCGGGAATGATACAACACCTGGACACTGCTCCCGGGTTGGCGGGTCCCAGCGGAGCCGTACTACCATATCCGGATTGGCGTACCAGGGGAATTCCCCATCTTCGTCCTATTGTTGCAACATGTCAGAAAAAGCACACTAGGACAGATCTTACAGTTGACGCACAACGCGAACAGTGAGACAACAGATTAAATGCGGCGCCTGAGGGATTCCTCTAGCCGCCATCAGGTGGCGCGGCGCAAACAAAGGACCAGTTGGGAGGCCATGTTGCACGAAGCACGGAGTTCATCAGAGCGTAGGGGATCGAGCCGCTTCCCGATCGAACGCGAAATCCGTTATCGCGTTTTGAACAAGAAGAGCAGCCAGGAGGCCGGTCTCGGCAAAACACTGAACATCAGCAGCACCGGAATACTTTTCACAACGGAGCATGTACTGCTGCCCGGACGAACGCTCGAAGTATCGATGAGCTGGCCGGCGCACCTGAACAACAACTGCCCGCTGAAGTTGGTGGCTCGCGGACGAGTGGTCCGCTTCGAGCCCGGCAAGGCAGCGATCGAGATTCAGCATTACGAGTTCCGCACGCAGGGGACGCAGGCCGCAGCGATGGCCGCACCCGCGAACTGATCTTTCGTCTCTCTCCTTCCTTCACTCGGGGCTTCTTGCGGGAAGCCGGTGGCGATGCTGCCGGGTTCCGGTGAGAAGCCCTTTTTCTTGCGCGGAGCTATCGGGGGTCGAAGACGGATTTCAGGTGTGGGGCGGTGGCGGCGCTTTTCGTCCAAAGCACGAGTTGGTCCAATGGCGCGGCGCCTGTCTACCCATGTCGGGAGATCACGGTTGTGAAGGAAACCTCAAACCATTATCTTAGCGAGGCACTGTGTGTAGCCTTGCTCATAGCCCTTCCGCCTGGCCTCTTCGAAGTAGGGCTTTAGGAACTCGTTGTCTCTGATGCCGGGTGGATTGGTCTGGCGCTTTCCAGGTCGAGACGCCATGCCAGGCTTATCGGCGGCCGATCACGCTTTCCAGATCCGGAGCGACCACAACCTTCCTCGCCCACTGCCTGATCTGGCTCGGTGTAGCCTTTCGCACTCGAGAATCGGCCCACTTGGGGAGTGGCCCGAAGCGCGAGTCCAGTTGAAGCCGAATGATGTCCGCCTTGCCTTCTTCGCGGCCCTCTTCGCGGCCTTCCTCTTTGCCGCCTTTCCACCCGCGCGCCTCGGCTTCCTCCAAATACGGCCGTAAGAATTCGTTCTTTGCGATTGCTGACGCCATACCCATACGCTTCAACTCCATTTTGAACTGAACACCGAAGCTACGCAAGCCCACCAGCAGCCCCACTTGCGCCAGAGCTCGCTGCCGCTCGTCAGGAGGTAGATCGCAAATCCGCTTCACGATCCGGCGCAGGCTCTTCTCTCCGTCACGCGCCAGCGCGGCCAGCACCAAGTCCCCGGGACTGTTGCTCTCCAGCATCTTGTCCACCGAGAACTCGCGTGTAACGGGCCGCGATCCTCTCCGGTGCCAAAGGCGGGATCGGTCACGATAATCTCCCCTGCCATCAGTGTGAGGAATCGCCCTTGACGCGTTCCTCTTGCGGCCCATGATCGGCCCAGATTTCTCTGGTGAAGCTCCAGAGCGGAGGCCTTGGGCATCAAACGCGAAGATCGCCCGAAGGGCGCTCCTTGTTCCGTGGTTCGGCGTCATCCCAACTTCACGGAGAAGATCATGAGGACAGAGGAAGACAATTTGAGAAGTTCACCGGAAAAGATCGTGACCCGTTACACTCGCGGATGTCGATCAGCCTGTAGTGACACGACCCGGCCCCGACGTCGATGCCCGAGCGCATCCGCATGGGCGCCTCGCCGAGGTAGATCACCGTCTGTCCAATCACCTGCCTGCGATGACGGCCTGCGAGCAGAAAACAAATCACGCCCTGGCGATATGGTAGCCGGTAGAGGTTCGTCGCCTGAAACTCGAGATGATGTACTTCGCCATCGTCGAGCCGCATCAGGAGATCCGCTCGCCGCTCAATGGTCTTCGGCAACTCCACGTTGGTGAACTCGACGACTTGGCGGCCGCCGGTCACCTCGCCGATCAACGCCGGGCGATCGTGGAGGAAGATGTCTTTCACGACACGGTCATAGGGGAATGCTTCCGCCATGCCTGCATTCTCGCGCATCTTCACGATTGGCCGCAGCGCCGGCTGCGGTATAACGGCTACTCGTGCTGAACTGGTGCTGCACACGCCAGCGCACAACTGTTGCGCATCCGTGGTCCCGTTTCAGCAGTTAGACGGTGACCGATTGGCGTGTTTATCGGCGCCTCGATCACGCCTTCGAGATCGCGAGCTCGTGGAACTTTCTTCGCCCACTCCTTGACTTGGTCCGGTTGGCTCGTCGTAGCCGGGACTCGGCCCACTTCGGAAGTGGTCCAAAGCTCGAATCCAGTTGCATCCTGAGAAGGTCCGCCCGGCCTTCCGCGAGGCCTTGCTTTCGCGCTTCCTCGAAATACAGTAGGAACTCGTTCTTGGCGAACTCTGTGACACCCATACGCTTCAACTCCATTTTGAACTGAACGCCGAAGCTACGCAAGCCCACCAGCAGCCCCACTTGCGCCAGAGCTTGCTGCCGCTCGTCAGGAGGTAGATCGCAAATCCGCTTCACGATCCGGCGCAGGCTCTTCTCTCCGTCACGCGCCAGCGCGGCCAGCACCAAGTCCCCGGAAGACAATTTGAGAAGTTCACCGGAAAAGATCGTGACCCGTTACACTCGCGGATGTCGATCAGCCTGTAGTGACACGACCCGGCCCCGACGTCGATGCCCGAGCGCATCCGCATGGGCGCCTCGCCGAGGTAGATCACCGTCTGTCCAATCACCTGCCTGCGATGACGGCCTGCGAGCAGAAAACAAATCACGCCCTGGCGATATGGCAGCCGGTAGAGGTTCGTCGCCTGAAACTCGAGATGATGTACTTCGCCATCGTCGAGCCGCATCAGGAGATCCGCTCGCCGCTCAATGGTCTTCGGCAACTCCACGTTGGTGAACTCGACGACTTGGCGGCCGCCGGTCACCTCGCCGATCAACGCCGGGCGATCGTGGAGGAAGATGTCTTTCACGACACGGTCATACGGGAATGCTTCCGCCATGCCCGCATTCTCGCGCATCTGCTAGCATCCATGCATGCGCCGCCGCGACTTTCTGTTTGCTGCAGCACCACGCGTCGACTATCGCGACTACTCTCGCATTCTACCCGCCTACTTGACGCGGCTGGCGAGCCAAGCCTACGAGCGCCGCAATCGCGCCATCGCCGCCATCACCACCCCGGAAGCAGTGAAGCAGCGGCAGCGTTGGGTCCGCGAGACGTTCTGGAAACTCGCCGGCGGTCCCTTGCGCAACACGCGCCTCAGTCCTCGAGTCGCCGGAGGATTCGAACGGCCGGGCTATCGCGTGGAGCATGTGCTCTATCAGTCGCGCCCGGAGCTGTTCATCCCCGCGAATCTCTACATTCCGAAGCAGGGCCAGCCGCCCTATCCGGGAGTGCTGTTCCAGATGGGACACTCACTCAACGGAAAAGCCGCCGCCCTTTACCAATACTGCTGTCAGGGTCTCGCGCAACTCGGCTTTGTGGTGCTTGCGTTCGATCCGATGGGCCAAGGCGAGCGCACTTACTATCCGCGCGAAGGCGGAACGCTGACGCGCCTTTCCTCGGCCGACGAGGAGCACACGCTGCCCGGCAAGCAAATGCTGCTGGTGGGCGACACCTCCACGCGATTCCAGGTTTGGGACGCGATCCGCAGCCTCGACTATCTCGCTTCGCATCCCCTCGTGGATCCCAAGCGTCTCGCCTCCACTGGGAACTCGGGCGGCGGCACGCTCACGATGCTGCTCATCGCCGCCGATGACCGGCTCGCCTGCGCCGCCGTATCGTGCGGCAATACTGAGAATCACGCGTGCGCCGATTTCAACCCGCCCGGCTCCACTGATGACGCCGAGCAGGACTTCATCAACGGCGGTCCCGTTGGCTTCGACCGGTGGGACACGCTGTATCCGATGGCGCCCAAGCCGCTGCTGTTCGTGCTCAGCGGGAAGGATGCGCAAGGCACCTACTCACCCCGATATCTGGCGAACGGCCGCGAGGAGTTCGCCAAGCTGCAGCGCATCTACGGCATTCTCGGGAAGGCGAATGACATCGACTGGGTGGAGTCGCCTCTTCCGCATGGGATCTCGTATGACGCACGCATGTCGATCTACGCATGGTTCCGGCGTCATTTGCAAGGGATCACGGAGCCGCTCGCCGAAGAGCCCCCGGTGGCCGCGGAGAAGGAGGAGACGCTGTGGGTGACGAAGTCAGGGAATGTAGTGCGCGATCTGTCGAGCGCCACGCCGCTCTCGCAAGTCCGCCGGCAGGCCGCCGCGATCGAGACTCCCGCAAAGCTCCCTGACCTCGAGAAATTCCTCTCGCTCGACAAGCTCGTGGGCTCGATGCGCTCGATCGGAAGCACGCGCTCGCGCCTGGTGCGAATCGACGCAGTCGAGATCGAGTCCGCGCCCCAGGTCTGGTTGCCCGGCTGGATCTTCCAGCCGATGCAAGGGCAGGATCGCCGGCTGCTGCTCGTAGTAGAACCCGGCGGACGCAACGCCCGTTGGAACGAGGATTCGTTGTACCAGCAAATGGCCGCCGCCGGACATCGCGTGTGCGCCATCGACGTGCGCGGCCTCGGCGACATGCGCCCCGAATTTCCTCGCGGCGCTCCGGGGCACGGCCGCTCGCATCAGGAAGAAGAAGCCTACGCGTGGGCTTCGCTGATGCTCGGCAAGCCTCTGCTCGGCCAGCGCGTCACAGACATCGTCGCTGCCGTGCGGGCTCTCTCGGCGCAGCATGAGATCGCGCTCGCCGCCAGCGGATCGATGGTTGCGCCGGCGCTGTTCGCTACCGCGCTCGAACCCAAGGTGACTTCACTCACGATCATGGGCGGACTCGAGTCATACCGGGCTCTCCTCGAGAGCGAGCAACTCCGCGAACCACTCGCCAACTTCGTCTTCGACATGCTGCGAAACGTGGATGCGCCGCAACTCATCGAGGCGATCAAACCTCGCGAGGTGCGGCGCGTGGACGCGTGGACTCAAGCGGCTCTTTGGCCGCGCTGATCAGTAGCCAGAGAACAACAAGCTGTCTCCCCAAACCACGTTGTCACCCCAGACGACATTGTCTCCCCAGACCACGTTGTCGCCCCATACCACGTTATATCCGGCCGTACCCTGATTGGCCCAAACGCTTGCTGTCGCAGACCAGAGGGTGGTTGTTCCGCTCAGCACTACGCTCGTGCCCCACACGAGATTGGTGCTCCAGGTGCCGGTTGTGCTCCACACGTCAGTGGACTCGAAGTTCATCTGATACTTGCCGGTCGTCGAGTTGTAGGTAACCCACGGCGAAGACGCTTGCCCTGCGGCGAGATCGCTATTGCTCAGCGCCGCCCAGATGTCGAGGTAGCCTGCGCCGACCGTGAAGACATCGTTCACGATCTGGAACGTGGTGTTCGTAATCGGATCGGTTGCCGTACCCGGTTGCGCCAGCGCCTTGCCTGCCGTCTTCATGAGTCGCGCCTTCACCTGATAGTGATTCAGCGTTTGATTGAGCGAGTTCCCCTTCTGGATGACCAAAGCGGCAGCGCCGGAAACCGTCGGCGTGGCCATGCTCGTACCGCTGAGCCAGATATATTGTCCCGGCGTCGAGTTGCCGCCCGTGAGGTAGTAGCTGGTCGGCACGCGCGGCGCTCCGGGAAGAAGATCGATGGTGCTGTTGGGTACGCGCACGCTCGCCACGCGGTTGCCCGGAGCGAGGATGTCCGGCTTCACGGTCTTGTCGAACAGAGCCGGCCCCTTCGAGCTGTAAGTAGCCATCGCGTCATCGGCCCGCGAATTGGTGCCTTTGGTGCTCACCGCGCCCACCGTGATCGCGTACGGATCCGCGCCCGGGGACCCGATCATTCCGTACCCTTGGTTGCCGCCCGAGTTGTTCCAGCCTTGGTTGCCCGCCGCCGTCACCACCACGATTCCTGCATTGATGGCGCGCTCCACGGCTTGGCACATCGGGTCGTTGTAGAACCAATCCCACAGCGGACGCCCGAACGAGAGGTTGATCACGCGAATGTTCTGCGCTCCCGAGGTCTTGAGAGCAATCGCCGCGTCGATGGCCGCCACGACGTTCGAGTCGTAGCCCACACCCAACGAGTTGAGCACTTTCAGGTTCACGAGCTTCGCCGCGGGCGCCACACCCTTGATCGTACGCGTCGCCCCAGTCGAGGAATTCGCGCCATTTCCCGCAATGATCCCAGCCACGTGTGTCCCGTGCCCGTATTGATCGTTGGTAGTGCCGCTGCCTGTGAAGTCCTGCGAGTACACGATGCGCGATGTCGTCGACCCCGATACGTTGAACTCCGGACCAGGAGTGATCCCGCTGTCGATCACGGCCACGATCACGCCGGTTCCGTTCCAGCCGTAGTTGGCTGCGGTGTCCGCTGTGGTCGCAGGCCGCGAGTAGTCCATGTGCGCCTTGATCTCACGATCCGGGGAAACGAAGACGACGTCAGAATCCTGGGCGAGATCTTTCGCGGCCTTTCCCTTGAGTTCGTACAGGCCGCCCTTGATCGAATCGAGAGCCCGAAGTTTCTTGCTGTTGGAGTCCTTGTCTTTGACCTTCTTCTCGTGCTTGTCGGTCGGCGGATCCTTGAACTGAACGATCACACGTACCACCGCGTTGTCGTCGCCGTTCTCGACATCCCGCGACATCTTCTTGGGTGACTTCGGTCCCCGCTGCGGAGCGGCTCCACACAACGCAGCAGCTAGGAGCAGGGTCAGGGTTGTTCTCATCATGGTGTTCTTTGGTTGCGCCCTTCCGCTCGACTTAATTGCACCCGGCGTGCCGAATCGTGCCGCGGCTGTAACTTCATGAATTCCAGAGTCTCCGCTCACAGGGCTCGCCCCGGGCAGCGGCTTCCTGGCAGACAATTTGTCCGGCTGATGCGACACAATGGCAGAAGCCATGTCCAAACCCGACCTTCGCTACCCCATCGGACGCTTCGAATGGGATGGCTCTTCCACGCCATCCGATCGCAGGCATTGGATCAACCAGATCGCGGACCTTCCCGTGGGGATGCACAAGGCCGTCAAGGGATTGACGATCGAGCAACTCGATACGCCTTACAGGCCCAAGGGCTGGACCGTGCGCCAGGTGGTCCACCATGTGGCCGACAGCCACATGAACTCATTCATTCGCTTCAAGCTGGCGCTCACCGAAGACACACCCACGATCAGGCCTTATCTCGAAGCCAAATGGGCCAAGACCGCGGACTCGAACATGTCGATAGAACCTTCGCTCGCCGTGATCGAGGGTCTGCATCAACGTTGGATCGTGCTGCTCGCCTCACTGAGCAAACGCGCGTTTGCTCGAGCGTTCCAGCACCCCGAGGCAGGGCTTATGACGCTGGACAAAGCGCTCGCGCTGTACGCCTGGCATGGCCGCCATCATGTGCGCCACATCGCAGACTTGCGGAAACGGATGCGTTGGTAGCCTACCAGTACCCGATCAGCTTCCACCAGCCAAATCCGACCGTGGACCAAACGGCGAGGTTCACCACCGACATCACGAACCCCACCTTCCACCACGCCTTCATCGGCACGTACTCGTGAGCGAAGAACATTGGGGAGGGAGTGGTGCCGTAGTTGGTGAGTCCGGCGGCCAGGTTGGTGAAGCACGCGAACGAGAACGCCACCAGCCCAAGCGGTGCACCCTGCGCCTTCAACACCGCCAGAAACGGCGGATACATCGCCAGGATGTGGGCCGTAATGCTCGCGAACGCGTAGTGCGCGTAGAAATAGATCAGCAGCGCGATGGCAAACAGCGTAACCCACGAAGCATCGTGAAACGCCGCCGCGACGCCTTCGGCAAACGCCTTGGGAGCTCCGGTGACATTCAGCGCCTTTCCCAACTGCACCAAGCCGCCGTACCAGATGAAGATGTCCCACGCCGATTTCTCGCTGCGGATGTCTTCCCACTTCAGGACGCCGGCCAGGAGCAGCACTCCGGCTCCGAGCAACGCAGGCACGGCGATGTCGATCTTGTGATAGTCGCTGGTCACCCACATGCCGCATACGCAGACAAACACGAGCGCCAGGACCTTCTCGTTCCAGCTCATCGAGCCCATCGCCCGCAGTTCGCCCGATGCGAACGCGCTCGCTTCCGGTGTTCGCCGGATCTCCGGTGGGTACATCTTCATGACCACCATCGGGCCGATGAGCAACGAGCAAATCCCCGGCACGATGCCCGCCAGGAACCAACTCGCCCAAGTGATTGGATATCCGTTGTCGGTAGCAATCTTCGCCGCCAACGGATTGCTCGCCTGCCCGGTGAAGAACATCGCCGCGGTCACGCAGATGCCCTGATAGACGGCGAGGTAAAGGTACATGCCGAGCATCGCGGCCTTCGGCCCTGGCGTAGAGCCGTACAGTTCCGCAATCGAGCGCACGATCGGCAGCACCACGCCTCCGCTCCGCGCGCCGTTGGAGGGAATGATGCTCGCCAGCAGCATGTCTGACCCTGAGAGCGCATAGCAAACGCCGAGCGACGTATGACCCACCGTCTTCACGAACAAGAGCGCGATGCGCCGGGCGAGCCCGGTGTTGATCAGCCCGCGCGAGATGAAGAAGGCGGCCATCACCAGCCAGACGGTGGGGTCACCGTAACCCGCGAGCGCCGTGTGAATCGGCTGCCCAGCGATGATCGCCGAAAGCACCACGGCGATCAGCACCAGCGCGCCGCCTGGAATTGGCTCGAGGATCAACCCCGCGACGGTGGCCACGAACAGCCCCACCAGCCGCCATCCTTCGGGCTTCACCGCCTCCGGCTTGGGAATCACCAAGACCACGAAGAAATAAATGGCAACGAGAATCGCGAACCAGAGCGCTTTCTTCTTCGGTGGATGCGACGTAGGCTGTTCAGACACGGAAACGAGAATCATACCATTGCCATGCGCTACCATCTGCTGAAATGCTTCGCTTGCTGCTCGCCGTCTCGCTCGCCGCATGGGCTCAGGAAACTCCGGGTCAGCGCGCCGTTCGTTACTGCGCCGCGCTCGTCAAGATCGACACCACCAATCCACCGGGAAACGAAACGCCGGCCGCCGAGTATATCCAGGCCGAGTTGCGCAAGGAAGGGTTCGAAGCGGAACTCCTCGGTGGGGATCGCTCGCGGCTCAACGCGGTCTCACGCATTCGCGGATCGGGCGCGAAGCGTCCGCTGCTGCTGATGGCGCACACCGACGTGGTTCCGGCGGACCGCTCGCCGTGGACGGTCGATCCTTTCGCGGCGCTCGTCAAAGACGGATTCCTGTATGGACGCGGCTCGCAGGACGACAAGTGCCTGCTCGCCGCCGAGATGTCGGTGTTCGTGGAGTTGAAGCGCCGCGGCGTGAAACTCGATCGCGACGTGATCCTGCTCGGCGAGGCCGACGAAGAGGCGGGCTCGATCGGCATTCAGTGGATGGTAGCGAACGCCTTCTGGAAAATCGAAGCCGAGTTCGGCATCAACGAGGGCGGAACGGCGGTCGACTCAGGCGACACGCGCGTGTTCCAGATCCAGACCTCGGAGAAGATTCCCACGCGCGTCAGACTCATGGGGAAAGGAACGGCGGGACACGGATCGCTGCCGCGCGGGGACAACCCGGTGGTGCATCTGGCGCGCGCCATCGCCAAGCTCGCCGACGCGGATCAACCCGTGGAACTCAACACGACGACGCGGCGTTTCATGAGCGAGATGTCGAAGCTGCCGGACTACGCATGGCTGTCGCCGTTTCTGCCGCAGCTCGAAAAGCCGAACTCCGCGCTTACGGCGGCCAATCGCATTCGCCAACGCGATCCGGAGTTGAGCGCGATTCTGCGGACCACCGTTTCGCCGACGATGCTCGATGCGGGCGTGAAGATCAACGTGATCCCCAATGCCGCGGGCGCGCAGGTAGACGTGCGCCGGCTTCCGACGGAGACGCGGGAGCAAGTCATCGAGCGGTTCCGCAAGATCATCGGCGACCCGGCCGTGGAGGTGCAATCGGCTGGTGGGCAGGACATGCCGGCTACCGAGCCGAGTTCCCTGACGACGGAGCTCTACATCGCTATCCAGGAAGTGCTAAAAACTTCGCATCCGAAGAGCGTGATCACTCCGTTCATGAGCCGCGGGGCGACCGACAGTTCCTATCTGCGCCAGAAGGGCATGGCACTCTATGGAGCGCCAGTTCTGTTGCGCACCGACAAAGAGGGCCGCGCGCATGGGAATGATGAACGGATGCCGCTGAAGAGTATCGAAGATGGGACAGACTTGCTGTTGAAGATCGTCACGCGAGTCGCCGCGTCACCGCGCCAGTAGGGCGCTGTCCGGAACCCCAATGGTCATGCGGCTTCGAGGTCGAAACGCACGCGGCATCCCAGTGCCGTCGCTATGTTCACCAAAGCGTCGAGGGAGAACCGGGATACGCGGCCGCGGAGCAGATCGTTGATGCGCGGCTGGGTGACGCCGCAGCGGCTGGCGGCTTCGGCTTGCGTCCAGCCATGCTGCTTCAATCGTGCCGCGATCTTCTGCATCAGTTCGGCGCGCGATCTCAGGTTCGCAGCCTGCTCTTGGGTATCCGCGATCGCGTCCCAAGCACTGGCGTAGGCTTCCGGCTTGCTCATATCCTGTCTCCCTTCAGTTTCGCAAATCGTTGTTTCGCAAGTTCCGGGTCAATTTTCGGCGTTGCCTAGGTCCTCTTCATCGCGGCGGAGCCGCAATCCCGAAAACGGAGCGTTCTATGAGCGAATGCCCCCGCATCGGAAGCGGGACTGGAAGTCCCGCCGCAGGCTGAAAGCCTGCCCCACATCGCGGCGGAGCCGCAATCCAGAGAAAAGCGGGCACTGAAGTGCCCGCCAGCACGCTGAAGCGTGCGCACAAGTCGGCGACGTCCAGGGTGGACAGTATGGAGCTTCAGCCGGCGCGGGACTTCAACCCCGCCCGATGCGCCGCGAACTCCGAAGCCTGATACGACTCCTCCACCTCGCTGCTGTGCACCAACCTGCGCAGAAGAGGCGTGGTGATGTAGGTGGTGAACACAGCCATGAACACGAGCATGAAGAACACGCTTTTCGGGATGACGCCGAGATCGTAGCCGATGTTGATGACGATCAGCTCCATCAGCGCGCGCGTGTTCATCATCACGCCGACGATCGCGGACTCGCGCCACGGCAATCCATTCGCGCGCGCGGCGATGGAGCATCCGCCGAACTTGCCGATCATCGCCGCGGCCAACACCAGTCCGCAATAGAACCACAGCGTGGCGCCGGTCATCGTTCCGATGTCGGTGCGGAGCCCCGTATAAGTGAAGAAAATCGGCAGAAAGAACACCGTCACAAAATCGCTCAAGCGGCGCTTCACCGCGGCCGTGAACTCGTGCTGGTCATAAAGAATCGCGCCGAAGAAGAACGCGCCGAAGATCGAGAAGATCCCGATCAGGTTGGTAGCCATCGCCGAGATCAGAATCAGGATCAGCAGCACCGCCAGCGCATTCAGCGAAAGTTCGCCGCCGGATTTCGCCAGAGTCGCGCGTGTCCAGCGGATCAGTTGCGGTCTCACCACGAACATCATCAGGGCCGCGAAGCCGGCCACTTCGGCGATCATCAACGACAGCTTCCACGCATCAAAAGACGAGCGCACGATCGCGGTGACCAGCGCGAGAATGATCCACCCGGTGGCATCGTCGATCGCCGCCGCGGAAATGGTAAGGGCGCCGATCCTGGTCCGGTTCAGGCCGAGTTCCACCATGATGCGGCCGAGGATCGGGATCGCCGTGATCGACATCGCGGCGGCCATGAAGAGCGCGAAGTTGATCCACGAGCCGCTCAACCCCATCTGGCCGTGCAGGAACCAGCCGAGCGCGAAGCCGAGGCCGAACGGCAACACGATGCCGGCGATCGAAATCGAGAATGCCGAGTGACGGTTCTCGTCGAGGTGGCCGAAGTCGAATTCGAGCCCGATGAGGAACATCAAGAGCACGAGTCCGGTCTGGCTGAGGATCGAGAAGATCTGACTCACACTCGGGTCAAACACGCGTGCGAACAAGCCGGGCATCAGGCCGCCGAGAAGCGACGGTCCGAGAATCAAGCCGGCCGCGATCTCGCCGCATACCTGCGGCTGTCCCAGGCGGCGGAACAACACTCCGGAAATGCGGGCCGATGCGATGATCACCATGAGTTGGATCATCACGATGAGCAGAACGTTCTCGACGTGAGCGTTGACTGGTGAATGAGATCCCATGCTGCTCCTTACCGGCGAACCCAGCGGCGGGCTTTCAATTCGAATCGCGGCAATGTTCCGGGATCGACCACCGAAACAGGAATCCGCAGCGCCAGGGCGTCGCGCAGCGCGGTTTCGATGCGGTGCGCCAGACTGCGGTCGCCGTTGGGAGCCTCTACTTCGAGACTCAGTTCGACGAGTGCGCGCTCCTCGCTGATCCAGACGCGATACTCGCCCGCACAGCAAGAGCGCACGATCTCTTCCACGGCTACAGGATATACGTTGACGCCGCGGACCACCAGCATGTCGTCGGCGCGTCCGAGAATTCCGCCCGCGAGCGACAGGTCGCGGGTGCCACACGCGCAAGCGCCGGGCGGCTCGGCTTCCACCAAGTCACCGGTGCGATAGCGGATCAGAGGCGATCCGGCGCGGCCGAAATTGGTGAGCACGAGTTCGCCCTTGTTCCCGGGCGCGACCACGGCACCGCTGGCAGGATCGATCACCTCGGCGAGGAACTTGTCCTCCATTACATGCAAGATGCCGGGCCGAGCCGGGCATCCGTAACTCACAGGACCGATCTCCGTCATGCCGTGCTGATCCACGACTTGCGCTCCCGGCCACAGCGACTCGATGCGGCGTCGCGTGGCAAGGATGCTTCCGCCGGGCTCGCCGGCGACGAAAATTCGGCGAATGCACGACGCGCGCAAGTCGATGCCTTCCTCCGCCGCGACCTCGGCGAGATGAATCGCGTACGTGGGCGTTGCGCAAAGCACGGTAGCGCCCGTATCGATCATCGCCGCGAGGCGGGCCGGGCTCCGCATTCCGCCGCCCGGAATCGCGAGGCAACCCATGCGCGATGCAGCTTCGAACGCGGTCCAGAAGCCCAAGAACGGACCGAAGGAGAACGCGCAGAACACGCGATCGGCCGCGGTGACGCTCGCCGCTTCGAAAACGCGCTGCCAGCAATCGAGCATCCAGTTCCAGCTCTCGGGCGTGTCGAGCCAGCGCATGGGCTTTCCCGTAGTGGCGCTGGTTTGCGTGAAACGCGTGTAGCGCGCGAGAGGAAACGTGAGGTTGGTCCCGTAGGGCGGATGCGCTTGTTGGTCCTCGATCAGCTCGCTCTTCCGCGTGAAGGGAGCGCGCGCGCTGAACTCTTCGAGGCTCGCCACAGCGCCAAGGCCGGCAAGCTTGGCCGCATAGAACCGATTTCCGGGCGTCAACTGAGAGAGCAGCGATTGGATCTGCTCGAACTGCGTTAGCGGCATGACTCCAAGGCGGCAGCGCGAACCAGCGGAGCTCCGTGCGGGAGCGGCTCTGGCACGTCGGCAAACTTGGCCATGGCGCTGAAAAGAGGAACGAAGTCGCGGGAGAGGTTCCCGATGAGGCAATCGGTGAGGTCGCCCTTGAGATGAGGAAATTCCATCAGGAATTCCTTGAAGCTGAAGCGGTCATTGTAGAAGCCGTAGACGAGCTTGCGCATGGCTTCGATAGCCTGGCACAATTCCTGACCATAGCTGGCGAAGCGCTCGGCCGAAACGTCTCCAGCTGTAAGCGCCGCGTCGACCTCGTCGGCGGCCATTTCGCCACTGCGCAACGCGAGATACACGCCAGACGAGAACACCGGATCGAGAAAGGCGAATGCGTCGCCCGCGAGAAGCAAGCCGTCTTCGGCGCAGTGGCGCGAGCGATACGAAAATTCGGCGGTGACCCAATACTGCCCGATGGGCGTGCCCGGGGAGAGGTGATCTGCGATCCAACTGTTCCTGCCCACCTCGCGTTGGAAGATAGTGGCGAGGTCGCGGCTGTCGCTGTAAAGGTAATCCTTCTCCGCCACTACGCCGACGCTCACGGTGTCGCCAGGCAGCGGGATGTACCAGAACCAGCCTTTTTCGGGAACGAACGCGACGGTGGTTGCGCCCTCGTCGATTCCCGGATCGCGGGTGGCGCCTTTGTAGTAAGTCCAGATGGCGATTTTGTTGAGGTAGGGGTCGCGGACTTTCCAGCCGTTGCGCGAGACGGCGAAGGCGTCGCGCCCGGTGGCGTCGATCGTGATGGGGGCGTGGAACTCGCGCGAGGCGCCGTTGGCATCGGTGGCGCGAACGCCGGTGACAGCTCCATCGGTGCGGAGCAGTTCGCGCGCGGTCATCCCTTGCAGGATCTCGGCGCCGCGATCGCGGGCGTTTTCGATGAGCATCCGGTCGAAGTCGCTGCGGAGAACCTGCCACGTCATCGAGGCTTCGTGCTCCATGTGTTGGAAGAAGTAGAACGGCACCGAGAGCTTGCCTTCGGTGCTGACGAACTGAACGCTGTACTTCTTGGGGAAGTGCGAGGCTTTCATGCGCTCGATCAAGCCGAGGCGTTCGAGCGGGAAGTAGCAATAGGGCAGCAGCGACTCGCCGATGTGATAGCGCGGGAAGGGCTCGCGTTCGAGGACCACGACGCGGCGGCCTTTCGTGGCGAGGACAGTGGCGGCGGTGGAGCCGGCGGGTCCGCCACCGATGATGATGGCGTCGTAGTGGTTACCGTTGTGCATGGGTCCTCCTTTGATCTGGGGCAGGCTTTCGGGGAGGGGCCACCGGCCCCTCAGCGGACCACAGGTCCGCCCTACCACTGCCGCTCCCTGACGGTCGCGGATTGGAGGGTCTTGCGGCCCTCGGGCGGGACTGAAGTCCCGCGCTGGCTGAAGCCCGCCCTACACGGCAAGGGGATGCTGATGCCGGAACTGGCATGTTTTCACGGGCTCCGGCGCGAGTGCCGGCAGCGGGACTGAAGTCCCGTGCAGGCTGAAGCCTGCCCCACAATGCCGAGGTCTGCCCTTCATTCTGACAGCTCGCAGATGGCTGAAAGTCTGCAAATGGTGGCTGAAGGCCAGGAAGTGGTGAAGAGCAGGTAAGCGACGCGAGGGCCATCACACTTTCCTCGCCACGCGATGCTCGGGCTTGAAGAATCCCGGGAGCAACCCATCCACCTGGAGCAGCCCATCGCGGCTCAATCGGATCGTGCCGTTGTCGATCGAAAGCAGACCCGCGCTCCGCAGTTGCCCGATCGGTTCGGCGAATCGCTCCTCAACCGCCACGCCGAACTTGTCGCGGAAGTACGACTTCTCGAGATGCCCCAGCTTCATCTGCAAGACGAACTCACGGATCATCCGCTCCTCATCGCTCGGAGTCAGCGCGCGCAGCAACGGAAGCTCGCCCTTGGCCACCCGCGCCTGATAGGTGGCGAAGTCGTGCTCGTTTTGGAAGTGCGTCCCCTGCACGTGCGAGAACGAAGCCACTCCGAGCCCGAGCATGTCCGCGCCGGCCCAGAGCAAGTCGCGATAGAGGAACTTTGTTTTCGCTGGATCCTTCACCGCGGTGTACGCCGAGCACACGGTGTAGCCGGCCTTCTCCATCTCCGCAAAGGCGTATCGCACCCAATCGCGTTTGGTGGCCCAACTCGCCACGGCCGTCACGTTCTGCCCGTGGACCTTGAACAGCGTCGTGTTGTAAGGCACCTCCATCTGATAGATGGTGACGCTCTCGGGCGCCATCTCGATGGTGCGGCGCACGCACTCGCGCCAGTTGGCATCGGTCTCGCCGACCATGCCGGAGATGAGGTCGATATTGATCTGATCGAAACCGAGATTGCGCGCCACTTCATAGGCGCGGGCGATCTCCTTCGAGCGATGCGCGCGGCCATTCGCTTCGAGAATCGCGTCGTCGAAGTTCTCGATGCCGAGACTGATCCGCGTCATGCCCAGGTCTTTGATGATCGCGAGTTTGCCCTCGGTGATGGTGCCGGGCTCGCACTCGAAGGCGACCTCTTTCGCTTCATCCCAAGGCAGCAGCCGCTTCATCGCCTCCACCAGTCGCGAGAGCTGCGTGGTGGACATATAAGAAGGAGTGCCCCCGCCGAAGTAGATAAAGGTGGGCTTGCGTCCGCCGATGAAGGGCTTGGCGGCGTAGGTTGTGAGCTCCTGGATGAGGCTGTCGAGGTAGCTTTCCACCTCGGCCGCGTTCTTGTCGGTGTAGACCTTGAAGTAGCAGAAGTGGCAACGCTTGCGGCAGAACGGAATGTGGACGTAGATGCCGAGCGGACTGCGCGTGGCGGGCGGACGGTCAAACACGGCGAGCGCGTTGGCGACGTCGGCGGCGTTCCAGAAGGAGTAGGGAGGGTAGTTGGAAACGAAGTAGTTTCCAGCCTGCGTTGCCTCGCCTCCGGATTGGGTTTGGATCGATTCTGCAGTCATACACGAGTGGCCCGAACAGGTCCCCGCCGATTGCCCTCACGCACAGTATATCGATTCGATGAGCAAGGGGCGCGCCTCCGTGGATTTGGCGCGGATCCGCCGATAGACAGACCATGAGGAGACTGTCTCTGGCTCTGATGCTCGCGCTCGCTCTCCGGGCGCAAGAACCGTACATCTTGGACTCTGGGACCATCGCAAGAGCCGAGGCCGAGCTTCCACCCGGAAATTCCGAGGTACGCGTCGCGCTACGCCTGCCCGTGAAACCAGAGGCGATCGACAGCTTCTACCTCTTTGTCCACCCGCTTCCCACCGGCACCGCCGAGGTGACCCTGACGGATCCGGAAGGACGTCAAATCACGCGCGAAACGGCGGAGGCGAATGGCTTCCGTTGGAGCGAGGAAAAGCACGAGGGCGGTCGCCAGCAGACTCTGTTTCTGATCACGGCTGCGCGCACGCGGCTTGCCGGAACCTACACGGCGCACGTGAAAGGGAAAGGCGTGCCAGGGAAAGCGACCGTGGAGTTCGAGTTCGAGTCCAGGAGGCGGATTCGGTCAACCTGGACACAGTGCTATGTGGGAAGCGCGAGTAGCCGAGTGGTCCGAGCAGGCCGGCGTGCAACGCTCGCACTCGACGTGAAACAACCCGCGAAGGACGCAATCGTCGAGATCCAGGCAATCGATCCGAACGCCAAGATCCGCGTGGTGAGACCCGGCGGCCGATCGATCGACGCAAGCTCCGCGGAAACGGCGTGCGTCGAGTGGCTTCGGCTCCGCAACAACGTCGACAATCCGCTGCAGAGCAGGGCGGGAATGCTCACACGCAACGAAGGCACCAATCTCTTCCTGGTGATCCCGGACGTGGCGCCGGGCATTTACCTTATTGAAGTGGAGTCTTCGAACGAAAAGGAGGCCCTGGCGGAAGCGCTGCTGACTCCGTGCGCGAGCATGGGTCGAGGCTGCGAACCCCGAGTGGAAGCCTGGGGGTTAGGCAGAAGGTACAGGCTCCAGGGTGACCGAATCGAGCTGCGGGCGGTCGTACAGGGTGCCGTGTGCCGGCAAACCCTTACTTGGAGTGTACGCACGGAATATGAAAACAGGTCCCGGGTTGGAGTTGCCACTTCCGAAACAGTTCCGGTCCAATTCACGCAGAGCGCGCAGGGCGGATACAGCGGCGCGATCACCGCCAAGCAGGTTGGCGATCTGTACGCCGTGGTCCAGGCTACCGGCAGGCGAGCGGACGGGACCAGCGTAACAATGGAAAGCTATGGGGTTTCCCGAGAGATCAATCGAATGGTGGCCCGTTTTGAAGGCCTGGAGGCAACTCCGGTCCCCGTGGGTCCGGGCCTGTTTGGCCGGCTCGACGTAACGGCTTGGATGGAAGTGGTGGTCCCTGGGGAGTACGAATTGAGTGCTAGTCTCGGATCGAGCAGCGATCAAGGGAACTCATCGTGGGCCTCGCCGAGTTGCAAGCAGCATTTGAGCGCAGGAAGGCGATCGTTGACTGTTTCGATTCCGGCGGCAGAGTTGCGGCGTCTGCCGGAAGGGCTCGTGCTAAAGGGAGTTCAGATTCGCCGCAACGGGGATGCACTCGATACTGACTCGGTGGACACGGAAGGAGCGGCACTGCCAGCTATCGCTCAGCGCCGGGAGCAGTGGTCCCGTGGGGATTTTTATGGCGAGGAATCCGCTACAGTAAGCGGCATATTGCCCGCGCCAAGCGGAAAGTTCCGATTGGCTGTAATCGACTGGGAAGTGGAAACTCCCGGCGGTAGTTTTTGTTCTTGGAACGTCGATGCTAGCGGTCCGGGAAGCCGGAACTTCAGCGCCAGCGGTCAAGGACCACTACGGCCCGGAAAGCAACGGCTCGCATTTGCATTCGATGGCAGGCTCATCGCCGGGGCCACGCAAGCCAAGTGGGAACTGCGGCCCAGCTTTCGGTGCGACAATCGGCCATCACCACGGCTTACATTTCCAATCGCGATCAATGGCGAGTCATTCGAACCGAGTTCACCCGTGTTGAATCTGGAAATGCAGGGCGCGGCGCGAGTTTCTCCCGGAAAGGCGACATGGCTCACCTTGATGGTTCGAAATCGCGAGCTACGCGATATGAAGGTCACGCAGGTGGGCACGCTGCCTGAGGTGAAATGTTCAGATCGAGTTTCGTCCCGAGCTTTCACCCCAGAGCTTGATTGCCCTCGAGGCCGGGCTCGATGCCAAGCCCGGCCGGCATGTGCTCGAATTACGGGTCGAGGTGCAGGGCAAAACGGAAAACGTCTACGCGCTAATCGAAATCCAGTAGCGCTCGAGCCAGGCAAGCGTGGCTTTTCTGTGGCAATCTGCCGATAGAAGGCCATGCTTCGATATTTCGCGGCGTTATCTCTGCTTGCTTTGCCGGTGACCGGCCAACAGCAACAGACCCTCCTGGAAGCCGGGATCAGCGCAGCGGAGAGCACAGAGTTGCCGCCGGGCGATTCCGAGCGCAGCGTTGCCATGAAGATTTCCTCACCGGTGGAGCCGACGGACACCTTCATCATCCATGCGCCCGCAGTCGTGGAGGTTACTCTTGTCGATCCGAGCGGCAATCGGATTACGCGGGAAACGGCGGAACGACAGGGGTTTCGCTGGCGCAGAGCCGAGGGCGCCACCGCGGTACACAGGTTGGTTGCGCTCCGGGAAGGGCCAGCCGGAACATACGGCGTCCGCTTTGCCGCAAAGGGGCTCCAGGCGAAGGACTCCGCCTCGGTGATGTTTACCTCTACGCGCGACGCGCGCCGGGCCAGCCTGATGCGGTTTCCTGGCAGCGTGGACGGTGGCAAGGTCACGCGCCAGGGCCGACTGACGACTCTGACTCTCGAGCTCCCGCAGCCACAGCGAGATGTCATCTTCCTGATTCGGGTGAGCGATCTTGGCGCCAAGGTCCGCCTGGTTCGGCCTGACGGGCGTGTGTTCGATGAGCAATCGGCGACGTCGGCGTGTGGGGATTGGGTCCGGCGGCAGAGTATTGCGGCTTCAGGATTGACTGAATTCACGGAGTGGTTTCTCGGGGGAAGGACCGACATTCTCGAAGAGGCCGTGGACGCGAAGACCCTCGAGGCTCGGCTCTCTGCGCCGTTGGACGAAACGCAACTCGAAGTCACCTTGCCAGACGCAAAAGCGGGAACGTACTCGATTCAGGTCGAGTCACGCCAGGAGTCACCGCTGGTCGAAGCCGTGTTGATTCCATGCCCGGGATCATGCACAGGGTTCTCGATGGAACAACTCGACAAACGCTACACCATGGTTGGGGAACCCATCGCTGTCATCGCCCGTGGGAGCGGCGCCTATTGCAGAGATGGACTGAGCGGAACTCTCCGGCTCGAGTACCGCGTGCCTGGCGCCCCGCTTACGAACGCCATTGCGTCGATTGAAACCATTCCGGTGAAATTCGCCCGAGGTTCGGACGGAAACTACCGAACGGAGTTCCGCGCCAACCGGAACGGCCGCTTGGAAGCGTTTCTGCATCTCGAGGCGAAGAAAGCGGCTGGTCCAGACGCTACCGCAGATCTGCGCGCCGGTGACCTGGAGATTCACCGTCTCGCGGCTCGGCTGCAAGGGCTGGCGGAAAAGGCCGTCAAGACTCCGGGCGCGGTTCTGTTCGATCAGCTCGAGGTGGCCGTGGGAATCGACGTCGTCATCCCGGGCGAGTACGACATCAGCCTGGACTTGGAATCCGCAAACGATCCTGCCAATTCATGGGAGCGGCGGCGAGCAGGCCAGTCCCAGACCAAGCACCTGGAAGCCGGCAAGCACACGGTCACCCTATCGTTTCCCTCCATCGATCTGCGCCGCCTACCGGATGGCCCGCTGCGGCTAGCGAGTTTCCGGATCTCGCGTCTGGAGAACCAACAGTACACCGACGAAATCGACACGACCGGGGCCAAACTGGTAACCGCACCCTATCGCCGCGACCAATGGTCCCGAGGCGAAATTCACGGCGAGGAGAAGGCGACAGTCAGTGGCATGGTCCTGGCATCTAGCGGTAAGTTTCGCCTGGTAACCGTGGAATGGGAAGCCGGGACTCCCGGCGGCGATCTTTGCTCATGGGACGCGGGTCTACAGGGCACAGCGAACCGCAGCTTCCGCGTCGAGGGCCAAGGGCCACTACGGCCCGGAAAACAAAAGATCGTGTTCGCGTTCGATGGCGGACTCGTGGCGGGCGCTCCTCCCGGACCATGGCACTTCGCGCCTCGCGTGAGCTGCGACAATCGGACTTCCCTGCCCGAGAATTTCCCGATCGCGATCGATCCAGCGCGCTTCGAACCGAACACGCCCGCGCTCGAGACCAAAGCGCAGGGCTCGTTACGTGTGGCACCGGGCAAGACCACCTGGCTGACCCTCTTCGTTCGGAACAAGACGATGCCCGAAACGAAGGTGCAAGCTTCCGCCCCTCCTCCGGGCATGGATGTGAAAATCCGGCCTCGGCCTCTGCGAATCGGCGATGCCACGTTCGACATTGCTGTAACGGCGGGTCCGGACGCCAAGGCCGGCCGCCACGTTCTCCCGCTGCGCAATGACGCCGCGGGCCAGTCCGTCACCCGATACGTGTTGGTCGTGGTCGAGTAGCGATCGCTGCACTGGAATCTTCAGCGCATCGAAAGCGTCACATCGAGCCAACTCAGAAACCGCGCCAGCTCTTTCGTCGACCCCAACGTGTACCGCGCCATCGTCTTCTGCGGGTCGCCCACCTTCACCGTGATCGCGTCCGGCAACGACCGGTAGACTTCCTCGTCGCCGTGGTCATTGCCGATATAGATCACCGCGTCAGAAGGCTTCGCCGCATTTGCCAGCACCCATCGCACCGCCGTTGGCCGCGACCACTCCACGTTCGGCCGCAACGTGCAGACGCCCTGCTCTTCCTGGCAACGGAACAGTTGCCGCACCTCGAATACCGCCGACGCCACCGCGCGCCGAACCTGCCCGCGCCGCCTCGGCGACACGCTCCGATAGTCCACGTTGCATGTCAGCGTTCCCACTTCCACATGCGACCCGCGGATCGGTTCGACCCGGCTCTTCACTTCCTGCGTGAGGAGCTGCAGCGCCATGTGCAAGAGCCCTGGCTCGGGTTCGGTCTCGACTCCCGGACCGCTGATCTGTAGCCCCTGATCACCCATGTAGAACACCCCGGGCAGGCGGAAGCGCGACTTCAGTGACTCCACGGGTTCGTCGCCGATGATCGCCACCATCGCGTGCGGAGAATGCGAGATTCGGCATAGCGGGCCTCGCAGTTCATCCGTACAAACCCGATCCCCCACTATGAGGGCTACCTTTCGAGACTTGTACATGACCTCTACCACTTGGTTCAAGACTTCCATCAAAGGACGACTGGCGGACGCTCTTTGTATCAAAGCGAGAGCTAAGTAAGCAACCCGTATGCCAGAGGGGAAAGGTGTTGATGTTCCTATGGGGCCCTTACCCCCCTTGGCCATGTCAAAAACACCGTTGTAAAAATTGCACGTCATTTTTTCACACCGGCCTTGGACGTGAGACAAACTCTGCGTTTCGAAGTACTTGCGGAAGTACCCTCATGCGCGGAAGGGGGTACGCCCACGTGTCTCGCGATGCCGCAGGTACCGAGCGACCGCCCGCCGGCCCAGTGCGCGCCAAAGGGCCTTGGGCTGACCAGTGGTCACACTTAGTCTTCGACCATGCGAGATTTCGAAAATTTGGCGTGGTACTGGACTTGTTCTACCGAAATCCCCACAGCAGGGGGGGGCGGCCAACAGGGCTGACGCAGCAGCTAATATTGATCGATGCTCCGGCTCTGCCTTTTCGTCTTTGCGCCGATCCTTGCCTTCACCCAAACCGCCACGCCTGACCCCTTGCTCTCCTGGCTCGATCGTCAGGCGCAGCAACAACTTGACCAGCGTCAGCGCGAGATTGCCGCCATCCAAACGCGAGCCCAGGCCGACGCCCGGCGTCAGCAGGTCCGCGAGAAGCTTCTGCGCCTGCTGGGCGGTTTGCCCTCCTATCGGGGGCCACTCCATGCACGAATCACTGGCACGCTAGAGACCAAAACCCACACTATAGAGAAGGTCGTCTTCGAGAGCCTGCCTGGCATCTACATTACAGGCAACCTCTACAGGCCCAATGTTCCTGGGCGGTATCCTGGCGTGCTGGTCCCCTCGGGCCACACGCAGGAAGGCAAACCGGAAACCCAAGTGGTTGCCGCCAATCTCGCGGCCAAGGGCTTCGTAGCGCTCGCCTACGATCCCATCGGCCAAGGCGAGCGCGAGCAGACCTATCTACCCGAGCTCGGCCGCGCCCTCTCCGGCGGAGGTGGAAATGAGCATCTCGAACTCGGCGCCCGCAGCATCCTGATCGGCCAGAGCGTGGCCCGCTACTTCATTCAAGACGGCATGCGCGGCATAGATTATCTGATCTCCCGCCCCGATGTCGACGCGGACCGCGTCGGTGTCACCGGATGCTCGGGCGGCGGCGCAATCACCACCTACATCGGCGCGTTCGATCCGCGCGTGAAAGCGGCGGCGCCCGGCTGTTTCATCAATTCCTTCCGCACCCTTTTCACCGGACCCACCGCCGATTCGGAAATGAGCTTCCCGCAGTTCCTTGCGAACGGGCTCGACATGGCTGACTTCTTCGAGCTCCCCGCGCCGCTCCCCTGGCTGATGATGGCCACCACTGAGGATTACTTCCCGCCGCCCGGCGCGCGCACGGTATATGAGGAAGCGCGCCGCATCTACGAAATCTACGGTGCCGGTGACCGCATTCAGTTCCACGTCGGCACTGGTCCGCATGGAACTCCGCGTGACTCGCGCGAAGAAATCTACCGCTTTCTGATTCGCTGGCTCAAAGACGGCAAGGGCGACCCTGGCGATCAACCCGTGAAGCTCTTCACCAATCTCGAATTGCAAGTCACGGCGAGCGGCAACGTGGCGGGCGAGCCCGGCAGCCGCAAGTTCTATCAGGTGATCGCGGAGGAGTTCCGTGCTCGCAGGCAGCCGCGGCCGGCGTCGGAACTGAGGAGCCTGCTCGACCAGTTGGGGATCGCGAGGAAAGGCGCGGCTCCGCGGGCCATGCGCGTCAGCGAATCCGAAAGAGACGGCCTTCGCATTGAAGAGATCCGGTTCGAGAGCGAGCCCGGCATTATCGTCGCTGCGCGGCTCTATTTACCTCCCGGCGGCGGACGCAAACCCGCCGTCGTCCTCTTCGAAGAGAAGCGGCTCCGCGTGCCGCTCTTCGTGCAACTCAGCCAATCCACCGCCGCGATCGCCGAAGGGATGGCTCGCGCTGGGCGCGTGGTGCTCGAGTTGGACCCGCGTGATTCGCCCGCCGCCTACGAAGGCCGCCCGTTCCTCGGCAACTGGACCACCAACGAACGCGCGGACCTCATCGGCCGCAATCTCCCCGCCATGCGCGCCTACGATCTGGAGGCGGCAATCGATGTGCTCGCCGCGCGCGCCGATGTCGACGCTGCGGACATTCGCGGATACGCACGCGGCGTGAAAGGCTTCTGGCTCATGCTCGCGGCTGCCGTCGATCCCCGGCTCCAGCGCATCTGGCTGGACCGCACGCCCGCCAGTTTCGCCACAGCGCTCGAGAATCCCATCGCCAGCCACCTGTTCGATGCGCTCATCCCCGGCTTCGCTCTCCACTGGGACATCCAGGATTTGTTTCAAACAATCGGACCCCGCCGTGTCTTCTGGACAGACCCCACAAACTGGGTGAATCGCGTCACTCCGCTCGGCGCTCCTTACCGGTATCGAACCGTTGGCGAAGGCGACGCGCCTTCGCTCGGCGAATTCTTCCGGTAGACTGTGTGTCATGCCTGAGAAACGGCCAGACACCAAGAATCCCGAACAGGGCGCCACGCGCCGCGAACTGCTGTACGCCGGCAACTCGCTTCTGCTGCCAGCTCTGCTCGCTTCGCCCGCACCTCCAGCCAGCATCGGACCGCTCCGCGCAGGCAAGGACATCTACCAATCCATCGGCGTCGAGCCCGTGATCAACTGTCGCGGCACCTTCACCATCATTGGCGCATCGATCGAGCTGCCCGAGGTTCGCGCAGCGATGGATGCCGCCGCGCAACACTTCGTCCAACTCGACGAACTCGCCGCGGCCGTCGGACAACGTCTCGCCGATCTAACGGGAGCTGAGTGGGGAATGGTCTCCGCAGGCTGCGCTGCCGGACTCAAGCACGTGGCCGCCGCCTGCGTGGCCGGTGGCAATCCGGAGAAGCTCCTGCGCATCCCCGATCTCACTGGCATGGACAAGACCGAGGTGATTGCGCCGCGCACTTCGCGGAGCGTCTATGACCACGCCATTCGCAACATCGGCGTCAAGATGATCAACGTCGATACGGCGGAAGAGATGGAGCGCGCTATCAGTCCGCGGACGGCGATGATCTATCTCTCGGCGGGTGGTGCCACGCTGTCCGGCCCGCTCTCGCTCGAGAACGTCGCACGCATGGCCAAGCCGCTCAACATTCCGATCCTGGTGGACGCCGCCGCCGAAGTGCTCACGATTCCGAGCGTCCACTTGCAGCGCGGCGCCAGCGTGGTCGCTTACAGCGGCGGCAAGGCCATCTGCGGACCACAATGCGCGGGCTTGCTCCTCGGCCGCAAGGACCTTCTGATGTCGGCGTGGCAGGCGAGTTCGCCACACCATGGTCCTGGGCGCGACAACAAGGTCGGGCGCGAAGAGACGCTCGGCATGCTGGCCGCGGTGGAAGCTTGGGTGAAGCGCGATCACCAAAACGAGTGGAAGAAGTGGCTCGGCTACTTGGACACGATCGCGAAGAGCCTCGGCCGCGTGGATGGCGTGAAAACTGAAGTGCGCGAGCCCACCGGCCTTTCCAACAAGAGTCCGGTGCTCATTGTTTCGTGGGATCCCGCGAAGCTCAACGTCACCGGCGAAGAGATCGCCGAGGAAGTGGCGCGGACCAAGCCGCGGATCGCGCTCGGCGCGGGCGGCGGTTTCCGCGGAGCCATGGCTGCCGACAACGGGACTACTTCGATCAACATCACGGCGTGGATGATGCAGCCGGGTGACGATCGTACAGTCGCCGGCCGCCTCTCGGAGCTTCTCTCGCGCAAGCGCGCTCCCAAGGCAGCGCCCGCCGCGCCCGCCTCAAATTTGAGCGGACGCTGGGATGTGGACATCGAGTTCTTCTCGAGCAAAAGCCGGCACTCGCTCACGCTCGAGCAGGATGGCAACAAGCTTCACGGTTCGCACAAAGGCGAATTCTCGGTGCGCGACATTTTCGGGACCATCGAAGGCGATCAGATCCGCCTGCAGAGCACGGATCGGATGCCAGGGGACAATATCGTGTTCACGTTCGCGGGGTCGTTCTCTGGAGATGCGTTCTCGGGTCCGGTGTACATGGGCGAGTACCTCAACGCGAAGTTCACGGCGAAGCGGCATCCATATCCGGAGAATCGAGGCAAGATTCTGATCCCGGGTGGTCCGCCACTGGCGAACTGAAACTGCTAGCAAGTAGGGTGGGCTTCAGCCAGCGCGGGACTCGAGGTCCGCTGCCCCGCAACTCTACCGCTCACCCCTCACGACTTCGCTTTCCACGCTTCATACAACGGCGCCCACAGAATCCCCAGCGTGAACGCGAACAAGTACTCTTCGGCGGGCGCGCCGAGGAGCCAGATGCCACTCAGCGCCGGCAGATTCCAGTGATCGTAGAAGTGCGGATCGTAGATCTTCACCGCCACCAGGATCACCGCATAGATCACGGTGAAGGTAATGCCTCCGCCGAGAATCTGCCAGCGCAAGTTCGGCCGGCGCCAAGCGAGCATCCCCGCTGACGCCAGGCAAACGATCGCCGAGTCATAAATGATGTTGAGGTGAAAGTGCGCCGTTGCGCCGAGCATCCCGGTGAAGAACGTGATCAGCAGCATGTTCTCGATGCGCGTCTGATCGGGCGGAATGATGCGGCTCACCGGCGCTTCGTCGATCAGGCTCGCATGGAGCAGGCCGCCAGTGGCGCGTGACACCAGGCGGAGCAGGCCGCGCAGCATCAGTTCAATCTGGAAATAGGCGCGCACCAGGATGTCCTTCACCACGGGGAGTTCGGTGAAGACCGCCGAGATCCCGCCCACGGCGAAACAAAAGAAGAAGCTCTCGAGGTCCCACCGCCAGATTTTGAGGATCGAGGGCGGCGTCCAGTATTCGGGGACGAAGAGCGGCTCAGTCACTCCCAGTAGCGCGCAGGCGAGGCTTGCCCACCACAGTTCGGGGATCTGGTCACGCTTGCCGGAGATCCGCAGCGCCACCCACGTCGCGACCCAGAAGGCGAGCAGAAGCAAGGTTCCGAAGAGGTAAGGGTTGAGACTGAGTTCGACTTGGATCCAGGGCGGCACAATACCGTCATCTTACCCGGTGGCGGGGCTCGGGGAAAGACCCCAAGTCTTTCGAAGGTGCGCGAGAATCCTAAAGCTCCACCAGGGTTCTGCCGAAAGACTCAGCAGGAAGGAGCATATTGATGCTGACTCACTGCCGGTCGAATCGCCTTTGGATCCTGGGAGCCGTCGTCGGGCTTGGCCTGACGGTACCGGCATTCCCGCAAGGAGCGGTACCGGAAGGGCTTTCGTTCTACGAACAGTTCGAGTTCAACCGGATTTTCTCGGTACGTGAGGATCGGCCCCAGGTGCAAACCGCGGCCAAGCCTGACTCGAAGAAGGAACTGATCGTGCGCCCGGCTGTGGAACCCGTGGCCGAATCGACGAAGGTGTCCGACTTCACGGAAAAGGCACCCGCTCCGCAAGCCGCACCAGCAGAGAAACCAGCCGAAGCTCCTCGCTTCGTGCCCGCCGCCGCGCCCGCCGAACTCGCCGCTGCGCCCGGCATCCTGGTGCTCTACGGCAAGGGCGGTATGGAATTCATCGAGAGCGAAAAGAAGCACGTCAACATTCCCTATAAGTCCGTCACGGGCATGTTCTACGAATACACCGCCCGGCCTGCCTGGCTCGGCCCGGCTCCGGAGCCTGTCGAAGAGAAGAAGGGTTGGAAACAGAAGATCTTCTCCCTCGTCAAGTTCGAAGGCACCAACCCTCGCTACTATTTGACGATTCGCTACGTGACCGAGACGGGTCCGGACGTGCTCATCCTCCGCATTGACCATCCCGAGCGCGACTACCTCATCAGCGCGATCGAAACCAAGACGGGTCGCCGCGCCGACCGCACTCGCTCCGGCGTCATGCTGGCCTCGGCGTCTCGAGAGTAATTTCTTCTTCCTCACTTTTTCGGGTCCCAATCTACCGCGGACCGGGGCGAATAGCCTCGTTCCGCGGACTTTTCTTTTCGCCACACTCTCTCCCGCACGGCCTAGCCCGTATCGGAATACAGGCCTTTCGCGCCCGTTTCACTCCCACCTCCGATGCGATCCCGCGCCCCTCTTGCCGATCACTTCCCGGATGCGGTTGCTCCTTCTTCTGATGGCCATGGCCCTGGCCGCGCAGGAACCCTCTGAAAAACCGGCCGAAAAGCCACCCGACAAGCCGGTCCGCGCCGACGCGATCCGCAAACGCATGGAGCAGGGGCTCACCAAACAGCGGCGTGCGGTGCGGAAGCAGATCGGCACCGCCGTCGGATCGGCGGACTCCGGCGCCGACTGGTTCACCGTGCCCTGGACCAAACCTCCGTCGGAGGAATTCGTCGCGCCCATCACGCCCGCCGAACCCGTCCCTTCGCCACCGCCTGCGGCGGCTGAGAAAGCCGGGGACACGAAAGCCTCCGCCGCCGTTCGGAATTTCTGCCCACCCGTCTCCACCGCCACTCTCGATTCGGAAATTCAAACCGCAGCCACGCGAAACAACCTCTCCGAGCGCCTTCTGCGCGCCCTCATCAATCGCGAGTCCTCGTTCGATCCCTGCGCCGTCTCCGGCAAAGGCGCGCTCGGGCTGATGCAACTGATGCCCTCCACCGCGCAGGAGTTCGGAGTCGCCGACCCGTTCGATCCCATCCAGAGCATCCAAGCCGGCGCGCGCTACCTCGCGCAACTCATCTCCCGCTACGGCGGCGACCTCCGCCTCGCCCTTTCCGCCTACAACGCCGGTCCCACCGCAGTGGATCGCTTCGGCGGGGTCCCGCCATTCGCCGAGACGCGCGACTTCGTCGAAGCGGTCCTCGCGCCGCAACCCGTGGTCCCGCTCCGTTCCGGTTTCGGCGAGGCTCGCGGCGCCGGGCAGTAGCCCCGCGTCGAAACCAAAATTTCTCTCTCTCCTGCTTCCAGCCCTCGCCGATTTTCCGCGTGTTCTGGTGAGACCCCGGATTCGTACCGGGGCATTCGCCCAAACGGAGAAAACAACCAAGTGAAGCATTTCACCTCTATCCTCACTCTCGGAGTAGCCCTTTCAGCGGCTGCGCTCGCAGCGGAGCAGGACTGCAAAGACCTGCCTTCGGCCGCCCAACTGAAGGCGCATCTCAACAACCTGAACTCGGTGTCGTCCGAGATCGGCGGCACCATCGGAGGACTTTTCAACGGCGCCAGGATGTGGGCCGCCGTCGTCAACCGCAACGGCGAGGTTTGCGCCGTCGCCGCATCCACCAACGATCCCACGCAAGTGTGGCCCGGAAGCCAGGCGATCGCCAAGGCCAAGGCGTACACCGCGAACGCGTTCAGTCTCGACGATTTCGCCTTGTCCACCGCCCGCCTCTACACGTTCACGCAGCCCGGACACTCGCTGTGGAGCCTCGGCCAGTCGAACCTGTTTGACCCCTCGAAGCTCGCCGCGCCCGGTGATGCCAACAAAGAGCCGGGCAAAATCGCCGGCGGCTTGATCTTCTTCGGCGGCGGCGTGCCGCTCTATCGCAACGGCAAGATCGCCGGCGGACTCGGCATCAGCGGAGATACCTCGTGCGCCGATCACGAAGTCGCCAAGCGCGTTCGCGCCCTGGCCGCGATGAATCCCGCCGGTGGAGCCAAGGCTGACGACATCAAGTACAGCGCCGCCGATGGCGCAGGACCGTTCACGCATCCGCTGTGCATCAACACTTATCGCAACGGCGATGCGCTCGGGACGGAAGCCAATAGTTCCGGCTACTGATTCCCGGGATTGCAGTTTGTTAGCCGGGAGCGCGGGCGAACCTGCTCGGACGTTCCCGGTTATCGGCCCGGCCAGATCCGCTTCCGCATCCGAGACACAGCCGGCGCCAAGTCGAACCACGCATGGGATTGCTGGAAGGGAGCGCGGGCGAACCTGCTCAGACGCTCCCAGTCATTGCCGCGATTGCACGTCCGTCGCGCCCGATAAAATCCACTCCGAGAACTCGGGCCGCGGTCGGGGCCAAGTCGATCAACGCAGCGTCGTACCGGCCATTCGCGATTCCGGGACCAGACGCAACGTAGAATCCTCCCGACACGTGGTTGCCCGGCCGGAACTTGTGCGGTCCCGCGTGCAGTTCGCCCAATGTAGACGACGCGGCGCCCACCAACGGACCACGCCGTGCCCACACGACGAAGACGTCCGGGAGTCGCTCTCGCTCGCCGCCTGGAAACACTTCGTTCGAGTCCAGCACCGCCTCGACAACAGGCTGTCCGCTTCCAGGGTCCCGCAACGCGAGCAATTCCGCGGTGAGCCGCCGGCGAAGCGTCTGTTCCTCGCTGCCGCGCCGCACCAATCCAGATGGCTCCCGGCCAATCAGGTTGAAACGGACCGCCCCGCTTATCTCGTTGTGCTCCAGTGGATAGAACAGCCGGCCCGCTTGCGGATGTGCATCGGACCTCCGCCACTTCCGCCTCACCCGCTGCCGCATCGTGATCAGATGCGACTCCAACTGCTGCAACAATATGTCCAGAAAATGTTCCCCGGTCTCGTTGCTACTCATCCCGGCATCGGAGAACACGATCACGCGCGCATCCGGCCCCGCGCGTTCCACCAGAGCTCCCACCGCACGGTCGAGTTCCCGGTAAACCGCCTTCACCGGGTCGTCTTGACTCCCGAGCAGCGGCCAGCACTGATGCCCGATGCAGTGAGCTTCTTTGAAGACGGCGAGGAACAGGTCCCATCCACCTTGTTCGAGCAGTTCGAGGCAGAGCCGGGTCTTCCGCTCGATGCTCTCGATTGCGTGCCTGCGGAACTCGGGCATCCGCTCGGGCGGTAGCGCTTCCATCCAGCACATCCATTCGCTTTGCGGGCGGTCGGTATGATCGGCGCCGAAGCGCTCGATCACTTGTTCCGCCAGATCGGCCGGATGGCTGCAAGTCTCCGGGTAATCGCGGCCATGCGTCAGCCAGTCGCAAATTTGAATCCCGTTGATCCCCGGCGTCAACGGACACTTGGGCACGTCGATGACGGCAACGCGCTTGCCGCTTTCGCTCAGCGCCACCCAGAATGGAGAAACCGGCGGAGGCTGGTAGCGGCAGAGCTCCGTTTCGTATGAACCCGATTTCACCGCTCGCCAGAAAAACCGTCCATGGCGTCCCGGAGACGTAGCGGTCGCGAACGACGCCCACAACGAATCGTCGGCGAGGCCAGGTGGCGTTTCGAGACGTCCCCACGCACCCTGATCGCGCAGCTTTCGCAGCACCGGCATGTCGCCGGAATCGCACCAATGCTCCACCAGACTCCGGTCGGCCGAGTCCAAACCGATCACGACCACCTTCGCCGGGATGGCAGAATTCGTGCTCAACCCACCTCGGCGCGAATCAGCTCTTCGGCGTACATCGCGCCCGCCGGCGTGTCCTCATGCTTGAAGAAAACGTACGTGTCCTTGCCCTCCGCGAGTAGTGCTTTCACTTTGGCTGCGATCTCTTCCCGCTCCGCCGCCGAGTACTCCGGCTTGCGCAGCCGAAAATAGACGAACCCCGCCGTGATCCGATGCGGGATGGTGAGCTTGTCCGACTCGGCCAGGCACAAGGCCACCTTGTACCTCTCGAGAACCTCGTAAACATCTTCACTCAACCATGTTTTGTTGCGGAACTCGAACGCACAGCGCACGTCTTCGGGAACTTCCTTCAGGAACGCGTCCAGCCGCGCTACGTCTTTCGCGAAGTTCGGTTGAAGCTGGAACAGCACCGGACCCAGCCGCCCCTTCACCCGCAGTGGATCGATCGCGCGGAAGAACACCTCGTAGAACTCGCTCGGCGCCAGCCGCAGCAGATGCGTGATCCGCATGTGCGCCTTCACCACGAACGTGAATCCATCGGGCGTTTCGGCCACCCAGTTCTCGAGCGTCGAAGCAGAAGGCAGCCGCCGGAACGTGTAGTTGATTTCCACTGCGTTGAGCCGCTGGGCGTAGTAGTTCAGGAACTTCTTGGCCGCCAGCTTCTCCGGATAGAAATCAGGCTTCCACGTGGCGTAGGCGAAACCGGAAGTGCCTGCAAAGAGCTTGGCCATGCGCTAGTCGACGATCGCCTGCGTGGCCACGTTCTGAAATTCCGGCCGAAGATTCACATGCGCGTAGGGCATCAGTTGGATCATCAGGATCCCGATCATCTGCTCCTTCGGATCGACCCAGAAGTAGGTGCCATAGGCTCCGCCCCAGCCATACTCGCCATTGGAGCCGAGTGTGAGCGATTGGCCCAGGTCCTTGCGCACACGGAACCCGAGCCCAAAACCGTAGCCGCGCAACGAGTCGTCCCACAAGGTCAACGGCCCGATGTGATTCGTGGTCATCGACTCGGTCGTCTTGCGGCTCACCAGACGGTAGCCGTCGAGTTGTCCGCCGTTGAGCAGCATTTGGCAAAAGCGCAGATAGTCCTCGGCGGTTCCAGCGAGTCCGCCCGCGCCCGCGAAGTAGCGGCCGTTGCGCGCAGTGGGTCCCGGCGCGGTGAGCTTCTCGAGTCCTGCGGAGCTTTTTTTGTATGCGCTGGCCAAGCGCGGCAAGCGGTCATCGGAGAGATAGAATGCCGTGTCCGTCATGCCGAGCGGACGGAAGATGCGCTGCTCGAAGAATTGATCGAGCGGTTGCCCAGAGATCACCTCCACCAAGCGCCCCAAAACGTTCGTCGCCGGGCCATACTCCCACGCCGTCCCTGGCTGGAAGTTGAGCGGCATCTTGGCCAACTCGGCCGTGTACTCGGCCATCGTGTTTTCGGGCTTGCTGAATTGCGCCAGCCGCTTCGACATCGCAAGCGTAGGTCCGCCACTGCCGCTCGCAAGACCGGCCGTGTGTGTCAGCAGATGGCGAATCGTGATCTCGCGCTCGGCGGGCACGGTCCGAAACCCATCGTCGAAGCGTTGATTCGGCGCATTCGCCACGGCCACCTTCGGATTCTTGAATTCGGGCAGAAACTTCGAGATTGGATCGTCGAGCAGGAACTTTCCTTCCTCGAGCAGCATCATCGTGGCGATGCTCGTCACTGGCTTGGTCATCGAGGCCAAGCGGAAGATCGTGCCGGTGCGCATCGGCTTCTTCGATTCGAGATCCATCACGCCCTGCGCTTCGAAGTGCGCGATGCGCCCCTTGCGCGCGATCAGAGCCACGGAGCCGGCGATCTCTCCGCTATCGATGTAGCGCTGCAGCATCGCGTGCACACGCTGCAATCGCCCGGACGAGATTCCCACGTCCTCGGGGTTCGACTTGGGCAGCGTCGCGGCGGCGAGCGCAGACGCGAGGATCAGCGGGAAGATGCGGCGAGTCATCCGCCCCAGTTTACTCGAATTTCGCAGGCAACATCCGGGCGAATACGAATCCGAGCAGCGGGAACAGCGCGAGGGTAGCGAGCACGCGATGCATCGTAAATAGGTCCGAAGCCCAACCGCTCAGCGGCACGAACACCAAGCCCGCACTACCCCACGCAAAACCCATCATCAGGGCGGACACGGTTCCTGTTTGCCCTGGCGCCAGTTCCTGGGCCATCACTACGTTCACCGGAATCGTGAACAGCAGCACCAGGCCCCCCAGCAGCAGGCTCGCGATCGAAAGCGGCCCAGTGAGGAAGAAGAATCCGAGCAGAAAGGGCACCGAGCCGATCATCGAGATCATGATCACGCGCCGCCCGCCGATCCGGTCGGTGAGCCGCCCACCCACCATCCCTCCCAGCGCTCCGAATGCCAGGTACATCGTTAGGACGAAGCTAGCTCGCGCGATCGGCATTCCACGTTCGCGATAGAGGTACAGAGGCAACAATTGCGCATAGGTCACCTGCACAATCGATCGCACTACCACGCATAGAAACAGCAGCGTCAACGGACGCTGGACTCGTTTCAACGGACCCAACTCGAACCCGCGTCGTGCCGCGGGCGCCGGTTGCTCGTCGAGCATGAGAAGCAGAAACGCCGTGCACGCCACGCCAGGGATCGCCGCCCAATGCATGCTGTCGAGCCCGAGCCATTGCGGCATGTACGAGAAGTACGTCGGGCCGATCGCCATTCCTAGCGTACCCGCGCTGATGAAGATCGCCATCCAGGTTCCGCGCGAAGATTCGACGCCATGCGTCACGCGCGAAGACGCCTGCGGATGGAACGATGCGATGCCCACGCCGCCGAGAAACACCAGCAGCAATAACATCGAGTACGAGGGAGCCAGCCCGAGCGCCGAGATGAACACACCAGCCACCGCCGGTGCGAGCACAGTGAACATCCTGGAGTGGAACCGGTCTGAGAGATACCCGTAGAGCGGCTGCAGTAGCGACGACGAGCAAATCAGCATCCCTCCGAGGATTCCCGCCTGAGCGAGAGACAATCCGAGCTTGCTTACAAGGCGCGGCTGGAGCGCGCTCAGCGCGCCCGAATACATGTCGATGAAGAAGTGGCCGAGCGAGAGCAGCAGGAGCGCACCCGTGGAGGTGCGGACCGCGGATGCGGCCTCCAATGGCATCGCAACCGAGCGAGCCGTACTCACGGAATGATGCTGGCCTTCTTGATCGCGTCCATTTGCGGGAATTCACGATCGAGGTAGGGGTTGCCTTCGCGCTGGATCCGCATCTGATCCGGCGTGCTGCGATAGCCGGGGAAAATGTTCGCCACCACTTGCATGCCATCGGTCACGCGCCCGAATGGCGTGAACCCTTGCGCATCGAGCCGCGAGTTGTCGGCAAGGTTGATGAATACCTGAGTGGTGCGCGATCGCGGTCCCTTGGTGGCGAAGGTGATCGTTGCCGGCGTGTTCGACATCGCGTGTGGGTCGTCTTCGATGATCGCGTTTTCCCACTTGGCGTCGGTGGCGGGGTCGCCTTTCAAGCCGAACTGCACCACGAAGCCGGGCTCCACGCGAAAGAATTTGGCGCCATCGTAGAAGCCTGTGGTGATCAGCGAGTGAAAGCGGTCGGCGCCGAGCGGCGACCATTCGCGCACCACTTCCACCACGAAGTCGCCTTTGGTGGTTTCGAACTTCACGCGGTAGCGGTCCGGGCCCTTGGCCGAATCGCTGGAAGAGCACGTGGCGAGGAGAAGGCTGAGAGCCGCAACGGAGGCGGCAGGGATCGAGCGCATAAACATTGATTGTCGCTCAGGAGGTCAGTGGAGCACCAGCGCGGTTCTCAAGCGGCAGTCGTGTGCTTTGGCCGCATCGGAACGGGACTGAAGTCCCGCGGAGGCTGAAGCTTGCCCCACGAGAGGTCAGTCGAGCACCAGCGCAATCTTCGGCGCCTGGTGCGTCTGGCCTCTGCCATCGCCCAGGATCACAACGCGCGCCGCGCGCCCCAATGCCGCATCGGGTGTCGCGCGAAACCGGAGGGTGGCCTCGTCTTTTCCCGACAGCACTGTTTCAACCGACACGCCCACGGGCAAGTTCTCGGCATGAAACGCGAGCTTCTCTTCGAAATCCGGGCGCCGCCGGATCATCACCTTCAGGTCCGCGCCGCCTCCACGTACCAGGTTCACGCTCGTAGATGCGCATTCGAGTGAGAAGAGCGGCTTCTCCACCACGGCGAACCATGCTCGATCGACACGTGCAAACGCCGCACCTTCACCGCCACCCGACGAGATCCGCACCGAGCGCCATGCCGGCGCCGCATTGCCGGTTACCACGCGCACAGCAGCATACGTGCCCGGTTTCGCCGTTCCCGGATCGATCTCGATCTCGGCATCATTCTTACCCTTCTCGATCACTGCTTCCGAAGCCGTGACGCCTTCCGGCAAGCCTTCGATTCTCACCTTCACCGGCTGGTCGTGTCCATCGATGCGAACCGCTGAGACCTTCAGCTTCGCCTTCTCGCCGGGATACGCGTAGGGTTGATCGGAGCCCAGCATCAACTCGGCACGCGGCTCGGGCGGCTTCACCAACAACTGATATGGAAAATCCTCGCCGGTCGTCTGCCACATGCTCCGGATCTCGAGCCGATACTCGCCCGCGTCTTTGAACGTATGCAGGACACGGGGATCCTTGTTGAAGTTCACGCCGGCGAATGTCGCGTCGTCATTGCTCGCGATGAGCTTGCCTTTTGCGTCGAGGATGCGCAGCATCGTGTCCGCGCGCGAGCCGAAGCGCTGGGCCCGCACTTCGAACACCAGCTTCTGCCCCGCCTCGGCGCGAAATGTGAATGACTCCGGCTGCCGGTAGCGCGCCGTTCCGGTGATCGAAACCGGCGGACGCAATTCGCCGCCGGCGTGCGCAGGAGTCGCATCCACCAAAAACGTAACTGGACTCGACAAGCCTCTGCTGACCACACGCAACTCGTGAGGGCCTGGTTTGGCGTCTGACGGCACGCGAATTCGCGCCACCGCGCTCGTACCTCTTGCCTCCTCGATCGAACCGCCGAACTCCGCGGCATCGAAGCGCAGGTCCGCCTTCGCGTCCGCCAATCCGTGACCGTAGAGCGTCACTCGTGTCTCGGCCCCAGGAACGAGGGAAATCGGCGAAAGCGTCTCGACGTGCGCTGCGCGACGAATATCGAGTTGGTAGGCGAACCCCGGATCGTTGCGCGTGTGCGTCGGCTGCACCACGGCCATGTAGTCCCCTGCGTCTTTGAATCGGTGCGCGAAGAACGGATCCCAAATGAACGTGTCTTCGTCATGCTCGAGTTTGCGGCCCCTGCTGTCGAGCAGGATCAACGCCGCATCGAGTCCGCTTCCATTCCGCGCTGACCTGAGGTCGAAGATCCACGTCTCGCCCGCGTCCGCGTGGAATCGGAAAAAGTCATAGTCGTCATCCACGTTGAGCCGGCCGTTGATCGTCACAGGCGCGTTCACCGCCTCGGCGTGTTCGAGATCCGAGTTCGGCTCGCGCTCGTCGTGATGCGGCTGATCGCCTACGCGGAACAAGAGCACATTCGAAGCGCCGCGAGGTGAAACGACTCGAAAGTAGTGCGGTCCGAACATGGCCGCTGCCGGCACGTCGAACTCGAGATCGATCTTCGTGGGAGACGCGGCTGTAATCCGCGCACGGATCGAATCGTCGATGAACGCTGCTGTCAGCACGCGGTCCAGGTTCTGACCCAGCACCTCGACGGAAAGCTTCGTTCCCGGCCGTGACCCTTGCGGAAACACTGAGGACAACGCCGGCAACCGGTGCACGACTTCGGGTTTGGCCTCAGAGATCTCCGCGCCAAGCGCTGCGACGGCGCCGGAGATGATCGCGCTCAGCAGGTACAATTTTCGCACTTTGCTATGATTTGGAATCCTATCATGAAAACGTTTCGCATCGCCGTCATTCCAGGTGACGGAATCGGCAAGGAAGTCATCCCGCCCACTCTCGAAGTTCTCGAAGCCTGCGGCCGCAAGTTCGGACTCGCTTTCGAGTGGAAGCACTTCGACTGGTCCGCCGACTACTACTTCAAAAACGGCCGCATGATGCCCGCCGATGCGCTGGACCAACTTCGGCCCCACGATGCGATTCTGCTCGGCGCTGTGGGCCACACCGAGCTTCCCGACAATCTCACGCTCAACGGACTGCTGCTGCCGATTCGCCGCGGCTTCGATCAGTTCGCCAACGTTCGTCCGGCGGTCTTGTTCGAGGGTGTCGCATCGCCCCTGGCAGGCCGCAAAGCCGGCGAGATCGACATGATTGTGGTCCGCGAGAATACGGAAGGCGAGTACGCGCAGATCGGCGGTTTCCTCTATCACCAGCAGCCCGATGAAGTAGCCGTGCAGACCTCGGTGTTCACGCGGCGTGGATGCGATCGCGTGATTCGCCATGCCTTCGAACTCGCGCGCCGCCGCAATGGAAAGAAGCGGGTCGCCTCGATCACCAAGTCGAACGCGCAGGGCTACAGCATGGTACTGTGGGACCGTTCGTTTCAGGCGATCGCCGCCGAGTTCCCCGAGATCGAGACCGAGTCTTTGCTGGTGGATGCCGCGGCGATGAACTTCGTGCGGCGTCCGCACACGTTCGACGTGGTGGTGGCGTCGAACCTGTTCGGCGACATCCTCAGCGACTTGTCGGCTATCGTCGCGGGCAGCATCGGCTTGGCGGCCAGTGCGAACATCGACCCCACGCGGCGATTCCCATCGATGTTCGAGCCCGTGCACGGCACCGCCCCAGACATCTATGGAAAGGGCGTCGCGAACCCATTGGCCACGTTCTTCTCGGCTTCGATGATGCTGGATCATTTGGGCGAGGCAGGAGCTGGCGCGGCGGTGGATTCAGCTTGCCGCAAGGCGCTTGCCTCAGGCAAGGCTCTTAGTGCCGACCTCGGTGGTACCGCCAACACGCGGCAGGTAACCGACGCAGTGCTCGCGCATCTATAGGCCGAACTTCGCTTCACACTCCCTCCGGCCCCGACGATAAGGGCTTTTGTAACCGAAATTTCCTGGGAGGGAGACTCTCATGCCAGTGGACGTATTGATCGTCGACGACTCGGCGGCGATTCGCAAGATCCTGCAGCGCGTGCTTCTACAGACCGATGTGCCGATCGGAAAGGTGCACGAAGCAGCCAACGGAGTCGAAGCCTTGGATCTTCTGCGGGACAACAAGGTAAACCTGATTCTCTCCGATATCAACATGCCGGAGATGGATGGGCTGCAATTGCTCAGCACGGTGAAAGGCAACCCGGAACTGCAAAGCGTACCGGTAGTGATGATCACTACCGAAGGAGCTCAGGCCAAGGTGATGGAGGCCGTGAACCTTGGCGCGGTGGGATACGTGAGGAAGCCTTTCACGGCGGAGCAGATCAAGGAGAAACTCGTGGGTCTGTTCTAGGCCCGGCAGAGGAGACCATGATTCACGAACTTCTGATATCGGAGATCGCGGCGGCAACAACGAGCGTCTTCTCTACGATGCTCGGCCTGGAAGCTGTTCCGGGTGAGCCGAGGTTGGGCGCCGTGGTGGGGCCGGCCACCGGCGTGGTCGCGCTGGTCGGAGTGGCCGGGCCGTATTCGGGCACCGGTTGCATCAATTGCAGCGAGACGCTGGCATGCCGGGCTGCCTCGCTCATGCTCATGGGCGAGTACGCGGGGATCGACGGCGAGGTGCTCGATGCGATGGGCGAGATCGCCAACATGGTGATCGGCAACATCAAGACCAACCTCGAAGACCGATTCGGCGCCATGGGTCTGAGTACGCCGACCGTGCTATCCGGCGAGCGCGTCTCGGCCAAGGCGCTGACCAAGACCGGTTGGACCATCGTTCCGTTCACCTGCGAGGGCGAAACATTCTGCGTGCAGATGACGCTCGCCGAGGCTGGAGCGCAGCACGTACATCATCGCGAGTTCCATCACATGGAACTGGTGTCGCACTGAGGGGACACTATTTCGCCGGAGCGGTGACCGTCACCGTGTGGCTGTACTTCTTGAGGTCGGTCACCTTCGCGCTCTTGGCAGCAGGGGTACCCGCCAGCGAGACCAGCCAATAGGGCGCGAACCGCTTCTCGCCTTCGGTGTCTTTCTTCGCCATCTCGACCAACGGCGCGATGTCGCTCACGGGATTGCCGTCGAGCAGCAAATACTTGAGGCTCGTAAGCGGCGCGATCGGCGCTACGTCCTTGATCTTGTTCCTTCGCGCGTCGAGTGTCGAAAGCCACTTCAAGCCGGCAGTGGGCTTCAGGTCGCTGACTTGATTACCGTCGATGTAAAGTGACCACACGCGGTTGAGGCCAGCGATGGGCGCGAGGTCGGTGATTTGATTCTGCGACAGGTACAACGAGTTCATCGCGGTCAACTGCGACAGCGGCTTCAGGTCAGAGACTTGGTTGCCACTCAACTCGAGATACTGCAGGTGCGTGAGGCCGGCCAGAGGCGAGATGTCTTTGATCTTGTTTCGCGAGAGCGTCAACGACTGAATGTTGGTGAGCTCGCGCAATGGAGCGATGTCGGTGATCTCGGACTCGGGAAGATCGAGCTGCATCAGCGCCGCGCACTTCTCGAGACCGGCCAGCGTCTTGATTGGCTTGCCGCGCCCGGAAATCCCAGACAGGCTCTTCACGTCGTCCACCGTGAGTGGCTCCTTGTTGTCGCGTTTGGCGAACACGTGCGAACGGACGATCGCTTCGAGATTCGGATCGGGGAAAAGCGGAGTCTTCTCGTCGGCGGCAGAGAGTAGTGAAGCCGCCAGAATTGCTGGTAGGAATCGGATGCTCATAGCGGTATTCGATAGTTCTGTATCATCTGAGGCGCGGGAGTGTCAAGAGCACTTCATGTCCTACGGACGCACGCCGCCCACCAGCGTCTTCACGCGATACAGCCCGGTGCGTGCGGTCATGTAGAGCGTGTTGCCGTCGGCATCACCCCACCCGCAATTTGCCGGAACTTCCGCCGGCTGCACTTTGCCCAGCAGCTTGCCTGCCGGTGAGAACACCCAGATGCCGCCCGGACCGGTCGCCCAGATGTTGCCTTGCCGGTCAATCTTCATTCCGTCAGGCAGGCCTTCGGCGGTCTCCTTGGTCACGTCGTAGAAGACCTTGCCACTCGTCAGCTTCCCATCGGCGGCCACGTCGAAGATCATCCAAATCTTCTTTGCGGCATCTGAATTGGCGACGTACATCTTCTTCTCGTCGGGCGAGAAGGCCAAGCCGTTGGGACGCGTCATGTCGCGCACGAGCAGTTCGAGTTTGCCGGCTGCGGTAAGCCGGAACAGTCCGTTGAACTTCAACTCCTTCGCCGGATCGGCATCTTCCTTCGCCAATCCATACGGTGGATCGGTGAAGTAGAGGTCGCCATTCTTCTTGTGCACCGCATCATTGGGGCTGTTGAGGCGCTTGCCTTCGAAGCGATCGGCGAGCACGGTGATCTTGCCGTCTTTCTCGGTTCGCGACACGCGGCGGTTGCGATGCTCGCAGGCGACGAGGCGGCCTTGCGAATCGAGTGTGAGCCCGTTCGATCCGACGAATTCGCCTTCACCGAATTGGCCCGCGAATACTGGCTTGCGGAATGTGGTGATCTTCCCGTCCGGAGTCCACTTCATGATCGCGTTCGACGGGATGTCGCTGAAGAGCAGATGCGGCGGGTTGGCGATCCACACCGGGCCCTCGGTGAACTTCATGTTGCCGCCCAGCTTTTCGATCTTTGCGTCAGCGGCGATGAGCTTGGTGAAAGAAGGATCGACTACGACGATCCCGTTTTGTGCAGTCATGATGGTTGCGGTGGTGAATGCGAACAGTGGAGCTTTCATGGGTCTCAGGGTCTCACGATGGTCCCGTCGAGGCGGCGGTCGTTGCCGCGGCTTCCACCGGGAGCTTTGTAGGGAAACTTGGCGGCAACGCGCTCGTCGACGTCGATGCCCAGGCCGGGCTTGTCGTTGGCATACATGTATCCGCCCGTGATTTCTGGTGCGCCGGGGAAGACTTCGCGCGTTGCATCGGAGAAGCGGTTCTCTTCCTGGATACCGAAATTGGTGCTGGCGAGATCGAGGTGCATGTTCACGGCGTGGCCCACGGGAGACACATTTCCGGGCCCGTGCCAAGCAGTTCTGATCCCGAACATTTCGCAGGTACATTGTACTTTGCGGGCCAGGCTCAATCCGCCGATCGCCGAGATGTGAATGCGGATGAAATCGATCCAACGGTTCTGGACCAGCGGCAGCCATTCGTTGCGGTTGACGAAGAGCTCGCCCATCGCGAGCGGCGTGGAGGTTTGCTGACGCAGGATGCCAAACCAGTGCACGTCTTCCGGTGCGAACGGATCTTCCATGAAAAATGGGCGATACTGCTCCACCGCTTTGCACAACTGCACGGCCTGCGGCGGCGGAACGCGCTCGTGGACGTCGTGAAGCAGATCCACGTCGAAGCCGAGCTTCGATCGCAAGTAGTCGAACATCTTGAGCGTGTTGTTCACGTATGGCGTCGGCTCGAACACAGGCGATGGATCGACGTTGCGTGGACGCGCCTTCTGAGTAGCCTCGGCCGTGGCCGAATTCGCACCGTAAGTGGCGAATCCCGGAACCGCGAGTTGCACGCGAACGTGACGATAGCCTTCGGCCACGAACTTGCGCACCATGTCTTCGAGTTCCTGGAGCGACGTCGCGGCGGCGTGCGTGTAGAGCGGAACCGCGGCGCGCACACGTCCGCCGAGCAACTTGTAGAGCGGCATTCCGGCGCGCTTGCCGAGAATGTCCCACAGCGCGCCATCGACGCCAGATAGCGCGTTGTTCAAGGTGACGCCGCTGCGGAAGTACGAAGCCACATAAGCCGACTGCCAGATGTCCTCGATGTTCTCGGGATTCTTCCCGATGAGGAACGGCTTCATGTATTGCTCGATGGCGGTGGCGACAGCGAGCGGGCGCTCTCGATGCGTGGCGCAGCCGATCCCGTAAAGTCCGGGTTCGCTGGTGAGCACCTTCACGATCACCAGATTGTCCGCGCCCGGCTGCGTGAGGATCACCTTCACGTCGGTGATCTCGAGCGGCGCGGCGCCGCGACTCGCCTGCGCCAGTGCCTGTTGGGGCGCGCCAGCAAGTGCGCTCGTGCCGGCGAGCACTCCGAGAACGTTTCTTCGTTTCATAGATGGGCTCCGAAAATCAGTGAGGTTCGTGATTCGGGTGCGTGCGCATGATAGCCGTACTGCGACTCGTCAGTGAGCACTGCGTTCGGATCGAGCGCAAGCTTGCGATCGAACTCGGAAGTGATCACTACGGTCGTCGTGGTCAGATCTACTGCGCGGATCAAGTTCGCGAGCGGCCCGTCGATCTTGCGCTTGAGATGATTCATGCGAGCCGAGCCGTGGTCATGCACGTCGAAGCCTTGGAATGGTTCGAAGTGAAACTCGATGATCACGTCACGCGCGCCGCGCGCGACGAGTTCCGGGACCTCGCCGATGCGAGGGAAATCGATTCGCGCAGCATCGAGCGTCAACGCCCGTTCCGTGGCCTCCCGATGGGAGAGTCCCGCTTTGCCCGGTGTCTTCGTCAGGCGTCCAAGATGCGCGAACTCGGCTAACCGTTCGAGGCCTTCGCCGAAGCGCAAACCGGGATTGCTCGTCTCGATGCTCCGGCACGTTCCCTGGATGTCGCCCGCCCGCATTCCGCCACGGAAGGGCGTGTAGGGCAGCGGCTGCCAAGTGTCCACTTGGGAAACGCCGCCGGCCAGCCACACGAGAACCAGCGATCTTGTTTCCACACGCGCGAACGCGGGCAAGGCCGCGCTGGCCAGGAACTGTCTGCGCAACATAGGCTCTCATTGTACCCGCGCCTAACGCCGGGTTCCGGCGATCTCCACTCGGAACTGGAACAGGGACTTGCCCGCGGTCACGTACACCGTTTTCAAATCCGGACCGCCGAAACAAACATTCGTCACCGTGTCTTCCACGATCGGGATGAAGTTCAGCCGCGTACCCTGGGGCGAAAAAACATGAACGCCTGCTTTTGTATCGAGCGTCTCGCTCGTTCCGCGCGGCTGATTCAGCCCTGCCGCTGCATACACGTTGCCCTGAGAGTCAATCGTGATTCCATCCGCGCTTCGGCCCGGATAGAAGTTCACGAACACGCGCATGTTCGCCACCGCACCGTCAGGGCGCAGGTCATAGGCGCGCAGCATCCGCGCCCCGCCTTCCTTTTGATTCGCCTCCACGAGGTAGAGCGTTTTGTTGTCGGGCGAGATCGTGATCCCATTCGGATTCTGAATGTCGGGCCGTGCCAGGATCCTCGTCACCTTGCCGCCAGGATCGATGCGATGCACGGCTCCGCCAGGCAGATCGGTGAAGTAGAGGCGCCCGCTGTCGTCATAGGTCACATCGTTCGGCGCGGTAAGCCCGAGCCCCATCGAATTGTCGGCGAGCGTCTCCACGCGGCCCGTCTTGATGGTGGTCCGCGTCACACGCGGATTTTTCGGATTCCCTTCGCACGCCACCAGGCGGAACTCGCGATCGAAAACCAGCCCATTGGCGGCGTTGCTGTTTTCGCGGAACACATTGAGCATTCCGTCCACCGCAAGCTTCATGATCTTCGCGGTCTTGGTCTCGGTGAAATAGACACTGCCTTCGGCGTCGGCCGTGGGCCCTTCGTTGAAGGCCACGATGGCGGCGACCTCAGCCTGAATTTGCTGCATCCGGAAGCTCCTTGACGAACAGCGCTTTGGTATAGGCTACCCGAAATCCGGCCCGCTCGTAGTTGCGATGCGACTGGCTGTCGGGCGCGACGCACGCGACCGCGAAATCGCAGCCGGCGCGCACGGCATCCTCGATGCGACGCCGGATCACCGCAGTCTGCACGCCGCGACCGCGGAACTCCGGCACGGTCGACCCGCAGTAGAACATCGCGATACCATCTTCGATGCGCGAGACGCCGCCACCGGCTGGTTGGCCTTCGCGGCGCGCCCAGTATGGCCGCGCGCCTTCGCTAGCAGCAAACACGCGAACCAGATCCACCAATTCCGGATCGTCGCTTTCGAAACCGGCCACCACCATGCGGGCCCACTCCGTGTGCTCTTGCGGACCCACGCGAACGGCATCGCGCGGACCCGCAGCGACTGGCGCACTCCATAACCAACCGAGCAGCGTGTGTTCGAAATGGTCGAGCCGGAAGCCGCGCTGTTCGAGTGCGAGCGCCAGGCCCGCATCCGCCATCGGGCACAGTGACACCGTTGCCGCCGCGCCACGGGAGAAGAAGAAGTGCTCGAGTTGGTCGAGTTCTTCGGCGCCCACGGGACCCCGCAAGCCGACGCCGAGCGCTTGCGTCAACGGCGACCCGGCTCCGAAGAAGATCGCGACTCCGCCTCCGATCTCACGCATCGTCACAGGCGACAGTGGATCGCGCTGCAGCACGTAACGCACGCATGCGAGCGAAACGGCCGCCTCGGCATTCTCGATGCGTTGCGCGATGCGGCGGCTGATGGCGAACAGATCCGGCGTCACGCGCGGCTCACATGTCCAGCGGAAAGTTGAACAGGTTCTCCACTCCGCGTTCGGTGATCAGGTAGTTGTTCTCCAGGCGAATGCCGCCTTGCAGTGCCTGCGAATAGATGCCTGGCTCGAGCGTGAACACATCGCCGATCTCGAACACATCGTCGCAGCCCGGTATGATCCGTGGAGCCTCGTGGCCATGATGGCCGATTCCGTGTCCGGCGTGGTGCCAGAAGCTGTTCTCAGCGAAATCATGCGAGTCCAGATATGCTTTCACGCGTGCATACACATCGCGTGCCTTGACGCCCGGCGCCACGATACTCTCGCCGAGCGCGAGCGCTTTGCATACTGCTTCCCAGGCACGCATCTGCAAGTCTGTCGCTGGACCCACTGTGTACGCGCGGCACACGTCACCGAAGTAGATCGCGGGAGCCGGGAAGAGATCGAGGATATACAGATCGCCCTTCGCGAGCACACGATTGGTCGGCGGACCTCCGTGTTTGATGCAACGCTCGCCGCACGCGAAATCTCCGGGAAACGGGACTGCTGTGCCAGCCTCACGTGCGATGGCCGCATCCATGGCGTTGTAGACATCCACTTCGGTGAGACCCGGCGCGATGGTTGCTTTCGCCGTTCGATACGCCGTCGCCGCCAGCTTCAGACTGAAGCGGATCTCATCTACTTCATCCGGCTCCTTGCGTTTGCGCATGCGGATGATCGCCATCGTCGCGTCGGCAGCAGGGCCCACCGCGTTCGCGATCACCGCTGGCGTTGACGACATCTCCACCGCACGCCGTGCCTCGGGGTTGCGGCTGAGTTCGTTCTCGAGTTGCGGAACCAGATCATGGAACGGCGTCTCGATCGCGCGCCGGATCGAATAGGTCTCCGGCTGCAGCATTGTCCACGCGCCGTCTTGCCACAACACGAATGCCAAGGGTTGTTCCGCGCCGAGCAGCTTTCCGCCCAGGTAGTACGCAGTTCGGTAGTTGCCCGTGATGAAGACATCCCAGCCGCGGCGCGACATCTCTTCTTGCAGCCGGCGCCGCCGCGCGCCGCATCCTTGTTCGGTGAGCATCTTGGCTATTATTTCCTAGATGGACCGCGGATCGCGCGGCCCCTTTCCACATGAAACATTTTCGAATTGCTTTGTTGCCGGGGGACGGCATCGGTCCGGACGTGGTACGCGAGGGAGTTCGCGTGCTGCGGGCCGTGGAGCAGCGGCTCGGCGGCGTGCGGTTCGAGTGCAACGAGTTCTCCGTTGGAGCCGGCGAATTTCTGCGCTCGGGCGACCCCATGCCCGAGGCGACCTTTCAAGCCGCGGCTGGGCATGACGCAATCCTGCTCGGCGCCATGGGCCTGCCGGATGTCCGTTGGCCCAGCGGTCAAGAGATGGCGCCGCAACTCGACCTGCGCGAACGCCTCGAGCTCTATTGCGGGCTTCGCCCGATTCGCTTGTATCACGCGAACGATGCGCCGCTTCGGAACCCCGGTGCGATCGACTTCGCCATCATTCGCGAGAACACCGAAGGACTCTTCGCCTCGCGCAAGCAGAAGTTCGCCAAAGACGCTCCTGAGGTAGTGGATCAAATGCGCGTCACACGCTCAGGCTCCTTACGGCTGTTCCACTCGGCGTTCCGAATCGCAAGGCAACGCCGCCGCAGGGTCACACTCGTGGACAAAGCCAACGTGCTCCCTTCGATGGCCTACTTCCGCAGCATCTTCTACGAGGTTGCGCGCGAGTATCCCGACGTCGCGGCGGACCACGTCTACGTCGACGCCGTCACGCTCTACCTCGTGCAGAGGCCCGCGTCATTCGATGTTCTCGTCACCGAGAACATGTTCGGCGACATCATCTCCGATCTCGCGGCCGGCCTGGTGGGCGGAATGGGCATGGCGCCTTCGGGCGATATCGGCGATCGCCACGCCGTGTTCCAGCCTTCGCACGGATCGGCGCCCGACATCGCGGGCAAAGGCATCGCCAACCCTACCGCGACAATTCTCTCGGTGGCGATGATGCTCGAATGGTTACCGCATGACGAGTGCAAGCGCGGCGCCGCGATGATCTACTCGGCGGTGGAGCGCGCGTTTGCCGATCCGGCTCATCGCACACGCGATATGGGCGGCACCATGTCTACGGCCGAGATGGGTGATCGCATCCTGGCGCACTTATGAGTACGGTCGCAATTGTCACCGGCGCGGCCCGCGGCATTGGGCGAGCCTGCGCTCTCGAACTCGCCAAGCGCGGTAGCGATCTCGTGCTCGCGGATATCCGCCTGGCCGATGACACCGCGCGCGCAGTAGAAGCTCTCGGCCGCCAGGCGATCGCTCTCGAATGCGACGTCGCCGATCGCGACGCCTGTGCTCGCGTGGTGGAGCAAGCTGTGGCACGGTTCGGGCGCGTCGACATCCTCTTGAACAATGCCGCGTTCGGCGAGCGCTGCGCCTTCATCGACGCCAGCGAAGCAACCGCGCGCCGCACCATGGAGGTGATCTTCTGGGGCACCTTCCACCTCACGCAGTTCGCGGCACGCCAGATGGTGAAGCAGGGCGAAGGCGGCGCCATCGTGTCGATCAGTTCCGTACACGCCTCGCGGCCCTACGCCAACGCCTCACTCTACAACGCCGCCAAAGCCGCGGTGAATCATTTCACCGCTTCGATCGCGAACGAGTTGGCGTCGCATCGCATCCGCGTCAACGCCGTGGAACCCGGTTGGATCGACACGCCTGGCGAGCGCGAAAAGTTCGGAGACAAGTTCGTCGATGAAGGTGGCGCGGCGCTCCCCTGGGGCCGTCTCGGCCAACCCGAGGAGATCGGCCGCGTGGTGGCTTTTCTCGCCAGCAGCGATGCATCTTACATCACCGGCACTGTAGTTCGCTCCGATGGCGGATACGTGCTCGCGCACTGATGCTACGCCGTAATCTGCCGATCTCTTGGTGTGAGCCCAACTGACGGAATCGCGTACCGGCCAACACCCGATGGCTTCGTTGTCAGCGCGTCCACTCGTTCGGTCACCGGCCATCTCTACTGCCTGACGCTCGCTGCGTGGATCGCGGTGGTGGCCGCAAACCCTGCGATGTGGCCGCGGTGGAACGCCTTTCTGCCGCTCCTGTTGGGCATGACACTGCTCCAGGCCACCGCCGCCGCGATCGGCGTCTTCGGCCGAGTGGAAGTCCGCCGCACGGGCAACATCGGAAGCCTGTTCGCGGGCGTCGGAGACGCCGGTATTACACGCCGCTTCGATTGGCGCGAACTGCGCGCGATCCTCGAGGGCCACACCATTTTCAGAAACGGATTCGGCGCGCGGAGAAAGGTGATCGTGTTCGAATTCAAGCCGGGGACGCGGAAAACGCTCCGCTTCGGAGCGACCCTACCGGCTACGCGCCGTGAGGCGCTGCTCGAACTGCTCCGGCAATTGGCCTAGCAGATGGCCCCATGCCGCCGCAACCCTCTGGGCAGCCGGGGTGTGTGCCCGCATGCTTCGTTGCTCGTCGCTCGAGATGGGCAGGCCTCGCTTCCTTCTCGCGCCTCGCCTTCGGGCACAGATCCCGCGCCGCGCGACCCACGGGACTTCAGCCACGGGCTGCTAGTCTAGCCCACCAGAGCCAGTTCGTGGACCTCGGCCGCCGCTCCTTCGATTACCGGCTTCAAACTCGTCCCTTGCAACTCGCCCTTGGGATCGGCCTTCCGCCGGTCCACGCCGTACATATCGAGCAGCGTCGGAACAATATCGAGAATCGACACCTTCTTCCGATGCACCTGGTGCTTGCCCGTCTTGAACCAAAGCACGCTATCCGGATGATGCCGGGCGCTCTTGGTATGGGGAATCGTGTAGAAGACATCGAAGAACCGCGGCGAACCCGCCAGGCCTTCGATCGTCGATTCCTTGCCCACTGCCGACCGGATGCCACAGCCGAAGTACAACGAGCCCTCGGGAGCCTTTCCGAAGTCGATGATCCGGATGCCCTCCACGCGCAACTCCGCTAGCTTCTCCCGTGCCGCGCGAGCCGAAGCCTCGTCACGGAACTGAGCCGAGTACTGCTCAGTCATTACCGGCAACACTTCCACCGGCTCGATACCCAGACTCTGCAAGAACGGCCGAATCTCGCGAACCCGGTAGAACTGGTCCGAAGTGCCCACGTTCGCCTGCTGGCTCAGCGCGGTTGACAGGATCAACGTGACACCCTGCTTCTCGAGATCGAAGAATCGCTCGAGCAGTGCGTCCATCTGCCGATACCCATGGAGCACGGCGCCCTTGTGGGCCTCGATGTACGCCTCGTCGCGCGGACCGTCGAACTCTTCGGGAAACGCGCAATGCCAGTAGGCGTGCTGGAAGTGGGCCGTGCTGTTGAGGAAGAACGTGCTGAACTCGGGCCGCGCCCGATTCCAGAAATGCAGGAAAACGTCGGTTTGGATCAGGTCGAGCAATGCCGCTCGCTTCCACTTGTTCTCCGCATGCATGATCGTATCGGAGAACAACTGCGACGCCAATGCGAACACCGTGTTGCCTGTCAGGCCGTGACGCATCAGAAACCGCAAGAAAGCTTTGTAGTCGTTCCGCGTCAAGCAGCCTTCACCGCCTGTGGAATTCTCCTGAACGCGATTGGTGACCACCTTGTGGTAGATCCCCAACTCATCCGGATTCGGAGACTCCGTGTTGCACCACGGATCGGGAATGTAGAATCCGCCACCGCACCGGAATGAAGCCGCATTCATGCTGCCACAGTTGGCCACCGTGTGGCCACCGGACATGAGCATTTTCCAGATGTCGTTGTGACCCGCTTTGGGCCCGTCGGTCAAATGAAGCACGCGGTGCTGCTTGTACGCGAGCCCTGTGTGGAGTGAATACCATTGAATCCACGGATCCAAATAATCCGGATTCAATTCGTCCGCAAGAGCGGTAAAGACGGCCGAGTCATCATAGAAGCGGCGGAAGTTCGGAAGCTCTCCCTGTGCCATCCAACGATCCAGCAAGGGAGGACATAACTCGTTGAATTCAAGCAGGATGATCTGCTTTTGCGCCATGTTCAGACTCGCCTCCACATTTATGAGTGCTGCCAGTATAGCATAGGGGAATCGTCGCAAAACCGGGCTTCCACAGACCTTTGCGTGGGCCCCCGATACCCGCTTCCATCATCGGTTTCCCCATGCGGCCTGCGCAAGGTACTGCTGAACTAGTCTTCTTCCTTCCGATGTACTATCGGTCCCGAACCGGTTTCTTTTTCTTGGATTTTCCGTTCCCGGTAACAGCGGTGTCCGGCACGGCTCTCGATGCGCTTCCCCCCTCGATGCGGTCCCGGTACGCCGCCACCAGGTCGCTCGTATCTCGCGGCACGAATGCCCAGCGGGGATCGTCGTTCTGTACGTCGCGGGCCACTTTCGGCTGGATCCACTCCCACGCCTCACGCCCGCTCATGCCTTCCCAAGTCAAGGGCGCCAGAAACGAAGCGGCGCCGCGCGCGATCTGCGCATAGCCATGTTGTGCATCTCCCTCATTCACGGAAAAATCCCTCACGCCGCGATGTACCTTGGCTCCCGGGTTGTCACGCTCTTCTTTGAAGACCGCCAGCATCTCGCCGGGATCGGTAATGTATCCCGCAGGCGTGCAGACGGTCTTTCCGGTCGCGCCATCGTATTTCGGCTCGCAGCGGAACTCGGGCGTGACGTAGGCGCAGACGAGGTATGGATTGTACTTGGGACTTCGCAATAGCGTGAGCAGTCGTGTGATCGTGCGTGCGTGCAGTTCCGCCACCTGGTCAAAGCCCAGTTCCAGAGCGTGTCCGGTTACCACGTAGTGGTACCAGTGCATCCATTCGCCGAACGCACCATAGCCCGCCACCGCACCCGGCCTCGGCAATTTCCCTCCGGGTCCGAAGTCGCTTTGCGTCCAAAAGGCCGGGATCTTCTCCATCGGCCCGGCCGGGCGCCGGTCGAATTGGTAGAGCGGATTCGGACCCGGAACCGTCACAAAGTTCGTGCGTCCCCAACACCAACGGCTCGCCGCCGAGGGATTCACCTTGCCAGCTGGGCACGGCTCGTAGAACGAGCCGGTTTGGATGTCGAATCGGCCTTCCCACACCGCCACCTGGTTGTTGAACTTCGCGGTGAAGTAATCTTTCTCCGGGCTCTCGTTCTCGCTCAACACAGACGCATGAGCGATGCCTCGCAGCGCCCAGGCCAAGCCGCGCACTTCGGTCATGGTGTAGCCGTAGTCGAGATGGCGGCACCAGTGGCAAGTGTCGGCAGGGTTCGAGAAGCCCACGGCCCAAGCCGCCCAAAACCGGATCTCCTCGGCCAAGTACCAATCGCCTGAGGTGAGATAGGCGATGTAAGCAAAGTCAGGCAAGTGTGCCAAGTCCGGACCCCAATCGCCGAATGTGGTGAGCCCGGCTTCCCGCGTCGCGTCCTCTGGGCGTTGATCGTCTGAAGTGGGTAGGCTCAGATAAATCGTCGGCCGCGTGTCCACCGAGACGACGCGGCCGAAACCATCGGGACTCGGGTTCGAGCACGACTTGTCGCAGTAGGCGCGGCCCGTTCGCGATTCGCGATAGTGGATCGGGACATGTCCGCTGGCGGCGGCACTGCCCTGCACCACCGCCCGCATCTTGGGATCGAACGTGTACAGATATCGAATATCCCAGCGCGGAAAAATTCCGATGTCGGCACGGCCACCGGGCGCTTCGAACGCCAGTTCCCAGCCGGCGCGGCCCATCGGCTCTCCGCGGTCACCCGCGCGGAACTCGCGCCACTC
>JAXLQL010000008.1:0-389288 GCA_046331625.1 Bryobacteraceae bacterium | reverse complement strand
CGGATTTGCATCGCCTCGATGCTCATGATCAGGTTGGGCGCGATGCGGAACATGATGTTCGCCGCGCCGGCGCGGTTCGCTCCAATCGCGTTGCGAGCCAAATCGCGATTGCGGTCGTCATGAATCCCGCCGAACAGATTGAGCGAAATGCGGCTCGTGAATGGGAACGATACCTGCGACCATCCGCCCTTCGATTGCACGGGCACCAGCCGCGTGCCGTCGAGCCGGAAGCTTTGCCGCAGCGCGCCGAAGTGGTGAATGTTCTCACCGGTCCAAAACAGTCCGGAAAATTCGATCTTGCTCATCGGCGCGAACAACCAGTCGACCGAAGCCAAGTGCGACCCGTAGTCTTGCCCGAGCGCGTGTGATTGGCTCACGTGGAATCCCGGCGCCACTTCGATCCGCCGGCCTTCACCGAAGCGATGCGCCAGCTCGAACCGGCCTTGCAGCCCCGGACGCCGCCGTTCGAAGTTGGTGACCGCCGCCGGGAAGTTCACCTCCTCCGACGTTTGCACCAAAGCCAATTGCGCCCGCCCCGATGTGGTCTCGTTGCCGAGCCTCTGTTCGAAGCGAACCTGCGGCTGCCAGCGCCAGAGATTACCGGCAGCCGTGAGCGGCGAAACGCCGCTATAGCTGAACGTGTTCGGGTCGCGCTGCGAGAACAGCGGCTTGTCGAGCACCAGCGAAAGCGAGCGCGAACTCCAGTCGAGTTCCACGGATCCGGTCCGCACGCGAACCGGATAGAACACGGTGGTCTCGCTGGTTCCTTCGAAGAAGTCCATGAAGAGCGAGCCTTTGACTTGCCCGCCGAGCAGCGTCTTGCCGCCCGTATACTGCATACCGAGGATCGACTGCCGCAACGTGATTCCGCCGGTTTGCCGTCCGTTCGCGCGGGCCGAGGTGGTGGGCGTGTCGACGCCTGCGGCGGACGGTCCGTTATGGAACATGTTGGCCAGCAACATGCCGGTGAGCTTGACGGGGAACTTCTGCGCCGCCTCCACCTTCGACTGAGCCTGCTCGTCCGTGCGCCGCTCCTGCACCGTCAGCCGCTCATCGAGAGTCTGCACCGAAGGCGCCTGCTCGGCGGCCTCGGCAGGTGGCGACGCCGGCGGCGCAGGCGCTCCGCGAATCGAGTCGAGCTCGCGCCGCAGTTGCGATACCTCGTCGCGCAACGAGCGATTCTCCTTTTCGAGACGGTCGAGCCTCTCGACTACCTGATCGAGGCTCTGCGCGCAGAGCAGACATGGCGCCAACAAGAGAGGCAGCAACCGGTAAGAAGCGTTAGGTGTCACGAGGGCGTCTATCCTGGTTCTCCTCGAGCAGCCGCTGGAGTTTCTTGCGGAGCTCGGAGGGCGAGTACGGTTTCGAAAAGTACGCGTTGGCGCCGAGGCGCAGCGCCTTGGCCGGAGAGTCGGGATCCGTACTGCCGCTGGAAACAATGATAGGCGTGGAATGGTAACGGGGATTGCGGCGCAGGCGCTCGATCAGTTCGAAGCCGGTCATGTGCGGCATTTCGAGATCGGTGACGATGGCGGCAAAGTCCGGCGCGTCGCCTTGTTCGAGCACGCCGAGCGCCTCGACGGCCGATTCGGCTACGCGGACTTCGACATCGTCGACCGCCGTGAGGGCGATCTCGAGATTCGCCGCCATTTGCGGAGAGTCTTCGACGATGAGAACCTTGCGCGGCACTTCCGTGTACACCATTTACCCTTGATTGTTAGACACAACGGCGGCCAACGCGAGGGAGCACATGTTAAATCGTTGTTAAACCCGGGACTTGCCTGTGCGACTCGCTCATGGCAGGAACCGGTATCCGACCCCATGAACGGTGGTGAAATGACGCGGGGCATTGGCGTCTGGTTCGAGCTTCTGCCGAAGCTTCACCACGTGCGCGTCCACGGTTCGAGTGTTCGGGAAAGAATCGTAGCCCCACACCGCGTTCAGAATCATGTCGCGTGTGAGGGGGCGGTCGGGATTCTGCAGAAAGAACACCAGCAGGTTGTATTCCGAAGGCGTGAGCTTCACCTCCTGCGAGGCGCGAGTCACCACGCGCCGCTCGAGGTCGATCTCGGTGTCGCCGAAGCGCAGCACCGCATGGCTCTCTGGAGCCGCGCGCCGCAGCACCGCTCGAATGCGCGCCAGCAGTTCGCGCCGTCCGAACGGCTTGGTGATATAGTCATCGGCGCCGATCTCGAGCAGCAGCACCTTATCCACTTCATCGCCCACCGCGCTGAGCACGATGATCGGCGTGTGGATGTTGCTTCCGCGCAGCAGCTTGCAGATCTCCACGCCGCTCATCCCTGGAAGGCGAAGATCGACCACCAGCAGATCAGGCTTTAGCGTTAAGGCTTTTTCATAGCCAGTCTTGCCCTCGGTGGCTTGAACGACGCGAAACCCCTCCTGTTCCAGCATGACTGCAACCGTATCCTGAAGCTCTTCGTCATCGTCAATGACAAGTATGGTTTGCATGAGCGGCTCGAGTGATTGTACCCGATGCCGGTTGATGATGTGAATCCGGGAAGCCATGGCGCGCGTCTAACGGTCTGGCGATAAACTGGAGAACGAGGTGAAAGGCGCAACGATGAAGCTGGTGAGTGTGGCGCTCGCGGCAGCGGGCATGATGATGGCCAATGGCGGCTACAAAGCGGACGCGATCGGCGCCGCACCGGCGGAACTGGCGCCGGCAATCTCGGCTCTGTTGCAAGACAAGGGCATCAAGGTGACCGATCCCGCGGGCAAGGTGTGGTGCGAACTATGGTTCGTGAAGGCCGCTCCCAAAGGCACGGCGACCACCGAGCAGGACGTGGTGTGGAAGATGACGCCGCACGGGTCGCTGATCGGTGCGATTCGGTTTCCGGCCGCGGCCTATGACCGGCGCGGCCAGAACATCAAACCCGGCGTCTATACGCTGCGCTTCAGCTTCCACCCGATCAACGGCGATCACCAAGGCGTTGCCCCGCAACGGGATTTCCTGGTGCTGACGCCCGCCGACAGCGACAAGACCCCGGAGGCCGTGAAGGTGTTCGACGATCTAATGAAGATGAGCCGCAAAACCTCGGGCACGCCGCACCCAGCGGTGTTGAGCATGTATCCGGTGGACGACGGTTTCCAGCCTGGCATGGTGCAACAGGGCGAGCATGACTGGGCGCTCCACGCAATGGCTGGCGACGCCAAGATCGCGCTCACGCTAATCGGCAAAGCAGAATAATTCCGCCTGGTCGAGTATAGTAGGTACCTAAGGAGTGCCCACTATGCTCGAATTCGACCCCGGTCCGCCGCCCGCCCTCGCTGACCTATTCGGAAATCCACCCGACTACTCGGCTTTCAAAGATCTGCTGTGGTTTGACTGGGGTCCGATCTACCATCGAGGCCGTCTAGATGGTTCGGCGCGATTGTTATGCATCGCGTCTGATCCCGGACCTACGGAGCGAATCGCCCATCGCACGCTGGTCGGCGATGCGGGACAGCGCGTCCAGGGGTTCCTCGCCAAGCTCGGCCTGACGCGATCTTACGTGCTCGTCAACGCGTTTCTCTTCGCGTTGCATCCTTCGCAAGCCGGAAACTCCACCGCCATGCACAATGACCCGGGGATCAAAGGCTGGCGCAACCAATTGATGGACCGGTTGAAGACTCCGGCCGTCCAGGCGATCGTGGCGTTCGGCGAGCAGGCCCAACAGGCTGCGCAGCGTTGGCCGGGCAAGGCCGGCGTGCCGCTGTTCGAAGTGCCGCATCCGAGCAGCCGAAATCCGGGTCAACTCGCGGCCGCTTGGAAGGACGCAATCACGCAACTGCGCGCAATCGTAACTCCCGATCCCGACGGTGACACCTCGCTGCCCAACTACGGAACCGGAATCAAGGAAGCCGATTACGCGCCCATCCCGCACCGCGACCTGCCTTTCGGTGTTCCCGCCTTTCTCGGTGACGACGCCTGGGGGCGCAAGGCCAGTCCCCGGCATAACAACCAAGTGGACCGGCAGGGCGATTTCAAGATCATTTGGACGGCGCCGAAGAGTTAGAACGGAGGAGCGATAAGATGCCGAATCCTCCGCTGACGAATTATGGACTCTCGGGCCGAATCGTGACGATGAACGCGTCCGACACGGTAATCGAATCGGGCACGGTTTTTGTGGAAGCCGGAAAGATCGTGTCGGTGGAGCCCTCAACGGGACCACGGCCGCGGCGATTCCGAGGGGCTCCGGTGATCGAGACCGGGGGCACGATTTACCCAGGGTTGATCGAGCTGCACAATCATCTTCCCTACAACGTGCTGCCGCTCTGGAACGTCCCGAAAAAGTTCGTACATCGGGGGCAATGGACCGGCATCGGCGAGTACAAGAAGCTGGTCTCGCAGCCAATGGCGGTATTGGCCAAGAAAGTGGAGGGGGGGCCGCCGGCCATCGTGCGCTACGTGGAATGTAAATGCCTGATGGGTGGCGTAACTACCTCGCAGGGAATCCGGCTCATGCCTGCTCCGGGCATCGAGCGGTTTCACAAGGGCGTGGTCCGCAATGCCGAGGAACCGGACGACGAAAGCCTGGCCAAAGCGGCCACCCGCGTGGCCGATGTAGACGCCCGCTCGGCGGAGACGTTCCTGGCTCAGCTAAAGCGGGCGAAAGGCGCATGCCTGCTCCACCTCAGCGAAGGGCTCGGACCACTGGCACGGGAGCACTTCCTCGCGCTGCGGATTCCCGGGCCTCTGGAAAAATGGGCCATCACGCCGGCGCTCGCCGGGATTCACTGCGCCGGACTCGAGCCCGAAGACTTCGCCAAGATGGCGGAACTCGGCGGCTCCATGATCTGGTCGCCATTCAGCAACCTGTTGCTCTACGGCGGAACGGCGAAGATCGGAGCGGCGCGCGAGGCCGGAGTCACCATCGCTGTCGGTTCGGACTGGTCGCCGTCCGGAAGCAAGAATCTGCTCGGCGAGTTGAAGGTCGCGCGGCTCGTGAACCAGGAACTCAACGCCGGATTGCGCGATCTCGATCTGGTGGCGATGGCCACGCGCAATCCCGCGAAGATACTCGGCTGGACCGCGGCAGGTTCCATCGAAGCGGGCAAAGTGGCCGATCTGCTGGTGATCGGCAAAGCAACCGGCGATGCCTATGAGACGCTGCTACGCGCCGCCGAGACGGACGTGTCTCTGGTGGCAGTGCGCGGCGTGGCCCGCTACGGGAAACGCGAGCTGATGAACGCGCTCGGCCCACTGTCCGAGGAGGTTACAGTTGGCGGGCAACCGCGCGCGTTTCAACTCACAGACGAGCAGGTGGATCCGCTTGTGGCGGGGGTGAAATTTGGCCAGGCGCGCGACTTGCTGCGCGACAAGATGGCCCATATTCCCGAGTTGGCGAGATCGCGCACCCGCGCACGGCCATCATGGACGATCGTGCTCGACCACACCGAACCGCCCGGCGTGGCCATGCGTCCGAAGGCGCCGTATCGCGGCAAGCCCACCGGGCAAGTGGCCGTGACTCGCGCCGGCCCGCAGCCATTCGTGGCGGTGGACCTCGATCCCGTAACGGTGGCCGACGATCCGAAGTTTTTTGAAAATGTGACAGCGCAGCGTAACCTTCCCGACTACGTGAAACAAGGCTTGCCGGGAATGTTCGGATCATGAAGCTCTTCGCGTGTGCGCTGGTGGTTGGCGCCGCGGCAATGGCGCAGCAGCCAGTCAAGGGCAGTTGGGAGCGTGTGGAAAAGCTGACGCCAGGCAAGCGAGTGGAACTGCGCACGCGCACGGGCGCGAAGATCTCGGGAAAGCTGTTCGCGGCGCGCGCTGATTCGATCGACATCGAGCGCAAGGACCGCGTACAGACGACGCAAGCGAGCGATGTGCGCAGGATTCGCGTGCGAAGCCTGAAGCGCCGGTTTCGCAACGCGGGGCTGGTCGCCGCGGCCGGCGCAGGTGGCGGGGCGTTGTTGGGGGTTGCGGCCAACCGGGCCAGTTACAACGATCGTTTCCAGATCATCTCGCCCCGACTGGTGACTGCCGCGGTGAGCGTGGCGTTGGCGGCGGTCGCGTTCGGGATCGCGATGATCCCGCCGGCGAGCGTGACCGTGTACGAGGTGAGATGATTGTGGGCTGAAGGGCTCTCTCCTCTGCCCGAACGAGAACGCGCCATGCTCCCCGCTACTGCATACGATCGACACTTGGACCAGCCCTTCGGCCGCATCGGCCAGTTGGATGTCATTGTCATGATGACCTTCGGCGGGAATTCCGTACTGAATCGTTGGTGGCTTGACCGTGTACCTCCAGGTGGCAGAGCGCGATCCTATCAGCGCTATCAGCGCTCGGCTGACTGCCGATGTCGATGCCGCAATTGAACGCAAGTATCAACGAGCGGAGAACTATGTATCCTGGTCAATCCCGCCGCAGAGGTTCCGTACTGGAGATTCAACCTCTTGAACACGCCTCCGTCCCCGAGCGCTCCGTTCAACTTGTAAGCCGAGTCTGCGAAGTTCCATAAGTTCGACGTATCTGGAGCACTCGTCGTGCACAATGTGACCACAGACCGACCTTTTACGAGTAATTGGCAAGCCGCACGGCTTCTACTCTCAGTCCTCGCCGGTAGCCATGCGGCCCAAGCGGCGCTCTACGTCTTAGCCGCGAGCCCCAGCAACAACTACAACGCCAGGTATGACCAACTGTTGTTGCAGGTTTCGCCTAATCAACCCCTGCGTCAGCTTCGGAGGATTGGCCGTGCCGGTGAGGGGAGCCAAGCAATTCGCATCGACCATCAGGGCAGGATGATCGCAATCGAAATGCCTGCGGTTAGGCCGACCCGAATCGAGCTCGTGAGCATGGACGAGCCTGGTGTCCCAGCTTCCCGCCAAATCGACACAACAAAACTCAACCAGTCCATATGGGAGCCTTGGTCCCCGAGAATTGCTGGAATGCTGAAGCAGGCCGGAAAAGCAGGGTTGGAGCCGAGCCCCAGGTTTCTCGACAGCCGGATTATCGTTAGGAGCGGCGCTCCTTGGCTGGTAATGCGATTCGACAGCGCTGCTGGCCGAGCACTCCTTGGCTTTCCATTGACTTTGAAGAGTACGCAGCCGGAAGTTCCTGTCTCTGTCGACGAGTGGAATCTGGTGCGAACAGCAGGCCAGTTTGGTCATTTCAATCTCGGCTCTTCAGATAGTCAGCGCGGGCAAGCACGCGAGGGGAGACTATGCCACAACACAGCTTCTGAACGCTGTGAGATCTCGGGCTCACGAGTCCTCCAGGCTCTCCGACGACCTGGATCATCAATCGGAACAACGAAGTGGCAATCGCGGTAGAGGCCAACAGTCCGGACCCGGAAAGGAATCACGCTGGCGACGGATCAGGGCCAGTGTTCGTCCAGCGCTCTGGCGTTACGGCTTGGACCAGGATGCGGGTGCCTGGGGGCAGTTCGGAATTCAAGTTGATTGGCCAGTGGATCATTGGGACCGCTGCCTCGAAACGAGAAGGTAGGCAGAGCCCGGGCGACCAAGAGCGCAGAGGCCGTTCGGAGAGCAACTCTCGGCCGGGAAAAAGGCCGATCACCAGGGAGCGATTCGCCGACGAGGCGGCTCCGTTTTATCCAGGAGTCCTCTTCCTCATCGACTCCACCACGGGTCGCCAGTACACCCTTCGCACCAATCAAGGCGACAGCGAGATCCTCCTCGTCGAAGGCGCAACCGTCTACTACCGCGTCAACGACGAGCTTCGCTCAGTTCCAATCCAGGGCAACAATCTCGGGCAATCGACGCTGCTCGCGAAAGACGACGACCTCCGCGATGCCCACTGGGCCTTCACCGACCGCAAGTAGTCCCGATCCGCTAAACTTTCCTTGACAGGCCCTCCGACTTTTTCCGGACCGCCCGCGTCTTCACCTATGGAAACGGAGTTTACAGGGACTTGATCTTTCGAGAGGTCGAGGACCGCGACCTGGTAACCAAGGCTCGCCGCGGCGACGTGGACGCCTACAACGCCCTGGTGTCCCGCTGGGACCGTCATGTGTTCAACTACATCCTCCGCCTGGTGCGGGACCGCGAAGACGCGATGGATCTCGCCCAGGACCTAGCCCTCCCTTCCGTCCGCTCTCACGAGACTCTGCCCGAAGGTCTGACCCTGAGCAGAAGGAAGTTCGTTAGCGCGAATCACGGCGCTCTCTGCGACGCGGACTCGATAACCGCTTGATCTCGGTCAGTGCGGCACTTACTAGAAATGATGAGCGGTCTTTGTTCCGTCCGTGGGACCGCAGGAACCGATCGATCTTCCGGATGTCTGTTTCCCGGGCCGCGATATTGAACCGCTTCACGCGCGAGCGGGGCACCTGCACATCAATGGGAACCAAGGCGATCGGGTTCCCCTCTTCGGCGATCTGGTCCGGGCGTGACGGATTCGGAATCGCCTCGCCGTCTTCGATCATGCCTTCGATATGAAACTCGAGAGCCTCCTTGGCCGAGCGAATCACCGCATCGAACTCGGACTCCGCCGCGATGCATCCGGGGAAGTCTGGAAAGCTGACCCCATAGTCACAGCGCTTGTCTTTGTGAACGACGCCGAAAAATGTGACGGTCTCCATGGTTGAAACTCCTACCGCAACTTCAGGCCGCTCTGGCGCTCAATGCTCTTTACTGTTCCCATCGGCAGGTCCCGCTTCGGGTGAGGGACGGTGACTCGGCCGGGCTTGTCCGGGTGACGGAACTGCGCGTGGCTACCCTTCTGAGCGGCCCGGAACCATCCGTCTGCTTCGAGCCGCCTGATGACCTCGGCACTGCTAATCATTATTACACACCATTACACACTATACGCCTCACTGTCCGGGATTGGTGTTTTGAGACTCGAGTCATTTGACATCAGGGCCGCACGCCAGCAGACGGGCGTGCCGAACCGATGCGAAGGTATCATTCGGCCCCAGCGGATCGCCGGGTGCACTTGCCGCGAAAGGCTAGGTTCTTCTCGGGTTCGGTCGCTTGGCCACCGCTGATAAACACCAACGGTCTGTCCGAAGGCATCGAGAAAGGCATACACCATCCCTTCCGTCTCCCGATCCGCTAAACTTTCCTTGACAGGCCCTCCGACTTTTTCCGGACCGCCCGCGTCTTCATCCATGGAAACGGAGTTTACAGGGACTTGATCTTCCGAGAGGTCGAGGACCGCGACCTGGTAACCAAGGCTCGCCGCGGCGACGTGGACGCCTACAACGCCCTGGTGTCCCGCTGGGATCGCCGTGTCTTCAACTACATCCTGCGCCTGGTGCGGGACCGCGAAGACGCGATGGACCTCGCCCAGGACGTGTTCCTCAAGGCGTACCAGAATCTCGCCAAGCTCGACGACCCCGGCCGATTCGGCCCCTGGCTGTTCCGTATCGCGCATAACGAATCCTACTCCTTGTTGCGGCGTCCCCGGCCGGACCGGGAGGAGTTCCAGGAACCACCTGGCGCTCCGCCCTCCGGCCACCGCCTCATGCCCATGGAGACTTCGTTGGCCGTTGCGGCGGCGCTCGAACGGCTGACTCCCGAGCAGAAAGAAGCGGTCGTGTTGAAGGTCTACCAAGGCTTCAAGTTCGAGGAAATGGCGGAGATCCTGGAGTGTCCGGTCTCGACCGTCAAATCCCGCCTCTACACCGCGCTCGATCTGCTCAAGGGAGTGCTCGCCCCCGTTTCCCAGAGGTGAGGAGCATGTCCGCGTCCAAACACGAACACTGTGAAATGTTCGATCTCAAAGCCTACGCGCTCGGCGAGTGCGATGCCGCCGCCCGGCGGAGCGTGGAAGGGCACGTCGAGTCCTGCGGCGCCTGCCGCACCGAGCTCGACCAACTGGGCGTGATGCACGCCGCGCTCCGCGCGCTGCCCGACGAGGAAATGCCGCGCCGCATCGCCTTCGTCTCCGACAAAGTCTTCGAACCCAAGTGGTACCAGCGGCTGTTCGACTGGCCGAAGGTCGCGCTGGCTTCCACGGCCATGCTCTCAGCCGCGATCCTGGTGCATGGATTCACGCGTCCCGCGCCGGTGATGCCGGTCGCGCAGACTCCGGTCGCTCCAGTAGCGCAGCCCGTGAACGTACAAGCCGTGGTGGATGCCGCGGTAAAGCAGGCGCTCGCCGAAGCCGATGCGCGCCACAAGGCCGAGTCCGCCCGGGTGCTCGCTTCATTCGAGAAGCGGCTCGATGAGCGCGATCTCCAAATGCAGGCTTCGGTGAATGCGAGCTTCGACGTGCTCAGCCGCCAGTTCAACAATCTCCGCAAGGCAGTCTCGATCAACACAGCGAGCCTCGAGACGGGAGTCGCGCGATGAAGGGGTTCTTTTTCGTCGCTCTCGCGCTCGCGACCGCTGCGGCTCCGCGAGTGCCGCGGTCGGCGCTCGTGGCCATGGAGCGCAGCTTCGACCAGCGAATCCAGCGGGCCAATATTGACGATCCGCTCGATCTGCTCGGCGCCACGCGCGGGATTTACCTCGAGAAGTACGGCGCGGTGTTCACGTGCGAAGTCGATCTCGCCGTCACCGCGATCACGCCGTTTCGTCCGCAGCTTTCCGGGGAGGAAAAGGAGCGGCTGCGGCAGAAGAAACTGGCTCGGCTCGGCGCGGTGAAGCAGTTGATGCGCGACATGATGGTCACTTCCGCGACGTCGCTCAAGACAATGCCCGAGAACGAGCAAGTGTCGGTCGGCGTGACGTTCTTCTATCGCGCTTGGGAGCTGACCAACGGACTACCGTCGCAGCTGGTGTTGTCGGCGCCACGCAAGGCGCTGGTGGACTTCGAGGCGGGTCGCATCAAGGCGGAAGCGTTGAACGCCGTGATCCAAGAGCAGGTGTACTGATGCGTCAGGATGTGGGGCAGACTTCAGTCTGCGCGGGACTTCAGTCCCGCCGACCTGACGCCCGCACTGACGTCGCCCTCATCCGCAAAATCCGGTCAGCCGCACCGAATCGCATTGTGGGGCAGACTTTAGTCTGCGCGGGACTTCAGTCCTGCTCGGCTCTTGCGGGACTGAAGTCCCGCCGGCTAACGCCGCCCCCACAACTGGCATCGTGCCTGTGAGTCAACAGCGTGCGTCACCAAGAGACTAGAGGGGCCACAGGCCCCTCGGCGGACCATAGGTCCGCCCTACACGGAGACCACCCATGCGCCTAGGCGAGATGCTCGTCGCCAGAGGACTCGTCTCCGCCGACGAAGTCACCCAAGCTCTCGAACTCCAAAAAGAGCGCGGCGACAAGATCGGCAAAATCCTCGTCGACCTCGGCTTCGTCGCCCAACGCGAAGTCCTCAACGCGCTTGCCGACCAGCTCTCCGTCCGCCTCGCCACGCTCGACGGACCTCCTCCCGTCACCCCCGAAACCGAACGCCTCTCCCCGCGCTTCCTGCGCCAGTTCCGCTGCATCCCCTCGGGCTTCGATGACTCCTCGCTCGTGCTCGCGATGGCCGATCCGCTCGACTTCGAAACCATCGCCGCCGTGCGCCACGTCACCGGACTCAAGGTGCAAACGCTCCTCGCGAGCGAAGGCGACATCCTCGAATCGATCAATCGCTATTACGGCGAATCGGCCCGCCCCGACCAAGCCGCGCTCGGATTCGAAGAAGGCGCCGAGGGCGGCGAAGACCTCGAGCACCTCCGCGACATGGCCTCGGAGGCGCCGGTCATCCGGCTCGTCAACGCCATGATCGCCTCCGCCGTCGAAAAGCGCGCCAGCGATATCCACATCGAGCCGTTCGAAAAGGAATTCCGCATCCGCTTCCGCATCGACGGCGTGCTGCAGTTGCAGGAGCCGCCGCCGAAGGAGCTGAAATCCGCCGTCATCTCGCGCATCAAGCTCATGGCGAAGCTCAACATCGCCGAGCGCCGCCTGCCGCAAGACGGCCGCATCAAGATTCGCACGCTCGGCCGCGAAGTGGACCTCCGCGTCTCCACGCTCCCCACGCTCTACGGCGAAAGCGTCGTCATGCGATTGCTCGATCGCTCGGCCGGCGAGGCTTTCTACGACCTGCGCAAGCTCGGCTTCACCGATCAGATGCTCGACCGCATGGAGCACTTCACGCAGCTCCCGCACGGCATCTTCCTGGTCACCGGACCTACCGGTAGCGGTAAATCCACCACGCTGTATTCGGCGCTCAAGCGGATCAACCTCACCGATCGCAAGATCATCACCATCGAGGACCCGGTGGAATACCAGATGGACGGCATCAACCAGATCCACGTGAATCCGCAGATCGGGCTCACCTTCGCCGCGGGCCTTCGCCACATCGTGCGCCAGGACCCGGACGTGATCATGGTCGGCGAAATTCGCGATCGCGAGACCGCCGACATCGCCATCCGCTCCGCACTCACCGGCCACCTCGTCTTCTCTACGCTTCACACCAACGATGCTCCGAGCGCGATCACGCGACTTACGGACATGGGCGTTGAGAACTATCTCATCACGTCGTCGCTCGTGGCCGTGCTCGCGCAGCGGCTGGTGCGCGTCATCTGCGCGCAGTGCAAGCAGCCCGCAGGCGAGAAGATCACTCCGGCCGGCGACACGATCCTCACCTATCGCGGCCGCGGATGCGAGAATTGCTTCGGCACGGGATACAAGGGTCGTGTTGGGATCTTCGAGATGATGCAGTTGAGCGATGAGCTGCGGCGGCTGATCATGAAGAACGAAGACGCGAGCATCCTCACCGCGCAGGCGCGCAAGGAAGGGATGACCACGCTGCGCGAGGATGGCTGGGACAAGGTCGCGCGAGGGGTTTCGACGGTGGATGAGGTGTTGCGAGTGACTCAGGAGTTTTGACGTGCGGACTTCAATTCCAAAACCACTGCTCACTTGCAAGGTTCCCCCATGCTCCAGTCTCCCCTTGCTCTGCAGCCTTCCCCTTCACTGCATGCTCCCAATGTGGGGCAGGCTTCAGCCTGCGCGGGCCTTCAGTCCCGCTTCGGACGGCGGGACTGAAGTCCCGCGCAGACTAAAGTCTGCCCCACAATCAGTCTCAGTGGGATCAGCGGGAGCCAAGTAGTGCCCACCAGCTTCCACTTCCGCGCAGTCACCACCGACGGCAAAATCCGCAACGGTACCCTCTCCGCCGACACCGAAAAACTCGTCGCCTCCGAACTCCGCCGCCAAGGCCTCACGCCCGTCTTCATCGGACTCGAACCCAAGAAGTCCTTCCAATTCGAACTCCCCAAGCTCAGTGGCGGTAAGCGCAAAAGCGTCCTCTTCTTCACCCAGGAAATCTCCACGCTCCTGTCGAGCGGCATCCCGCTCGACCGCGCTCTGCAGATCACCACCGAACTCACCGCGCAACCCGAGTTCAAGATTGTCGTCAACGATGTCCTGCGGCTCCTCAAGGGCGGACGATCATTCGGCGACTCGCTCTCGCAACACCCAACCTACTTCTCCGACCTCTACGTGAACATGGTCCGCGCGGGTGAAGCGTCGGGATCGCTCGCGCAGGTGTTCGATCGTCTCGCCGAATTCGAGCGCACGCGCGACGATCTGCGCAACTACATCATCGGGTCGATGGTTTATCCGGGATTGCTCGCGATGGTCGGCGTCGGATCCATCATCATCCTGATGTACTACGTGGTGCCGCGATTCGCCGCCATCTTCGAAGGCGGCACGCTCAAAATGCCGCTGCCCACCAAGATCCTCATCGAGACCAGCGCCATCGTGCGTGCGTGGGGATGGCTGGCCGCCCTGCTGCTCGCGGCGGGGTTCGCCGCGTTTAGCGCCTACATTCGCACCGTTGCCGGACGCTTGTGGTGGGATGCCGCGCGACTGAAGATCCCGGTGCTCGGCGAAGCTTTGCGCAAAGCCGAGACCGCGCGGTTCGCACGCGCCATGTCCACGCTCATTGCCAACAGCGTGCCGCTCGTGCAGTCGCTCAACATTTCGAAGGCGATCCTCGGCAACAAGATCATCGCGAACTCGCTCGACGCGGTTTCGCTCGGCGTCAAGCGCGGCGAAGGCCTCGCCAATCCGATTCGCCGCACGGGACAGTTCCCGCAACTCGCAGCGCACTTGCTCACGGTCGGCGAAGAGACGGGTAAACTCGACGCCATGTTCAACCGCATGGCCGACATCTACGACACCGAAACGCGTGAATCCATCAAGCGCTTCACGGCGCTGTTCGAACCGCTGATCATCCTCGTGATGGGTATCCTGGTGGGTACCTTTATCATCAGCATGCTGCTGGCCATCACCAGCGTGAACGACGTGACCGGCTAGGAGACCTGTCAGGAGATTCTCTATGAGGCAAAGACAAAGAAGACGGAAACTTGCGGGCGTCACCTTGATCGAAATGCTCGTGGTGGTGACGATCATCGCGCTATTTGCAGCGGTAGTGGGACCGAACCTGTTCAAGAAGGCCGATCAGGCGCGCCAGACCGCCGCGCGCGAGCAGATCCGCAACTTCCGCACCGCGCTCGGAGCGTTCAAGCTCGATACGGGCGTCTTTCCGCCCACCGAGCTCGGACTCAACGCGCTCCGCCTCAGGCCGGGCAACGTGAATAACTGGAGCGGTCCATATCTGCCGCAGGACATTCCGCTCGATCCCTGGGGCAATCCGTATCTCTACAAGTTCCCCGGCGAACATGGCGACGAGCCCGACATCACTTCGCTCGGCGCCGACGGACAACCGGGCGGCGAAGGCATCAATGTCGACATCGTCAGTTGGCGAAACAACTAGCTCGAGACAGGGCTTGCCGTGTAGGGCGGGCTTTAGCCAGCGCGGGACTTCAGTCCCGCTGCCGGCACTCCTGTCGAGGCCCGCGAAAGCATGCTGGTCCCGACATGAGCACTTGCCTCGCCATGTGGGACAGGCTTCAGCCTGCGCGGGACTTCAGTCCCGCTACAAGAAAGGCGTCACCCTCATCGAGATGCTGATGGTGGTGACGCTGATCGCCCTCATGGCCGCAGTCAGCTATCCCTCCGTCACCGCCGGCGTCGACTCACTCCGCATCAACGGCGCCGCCGACAGCATCGCCTCCCTCATCAACCTCTCGCTCGCCCGAACCGAACGCCGCCAAGCCGGCGTCGAGTTCACGGTACTTCCCGCGGAACAAGCCGTCGTGATGCTGCCCTCCGATCCTTCCGGAGCTCAACGCATCGAGATGCCGCCCGGCGTGGTTGTCGAAGCCGTGTACCCGCTCGTCCCCGGTTACGACCCGCGCCTCCCGCGCCGCTTCTTCCTCCTGCCCGGCGGAGCCCCTCCCCGCATCACCATCGTGCTGCTCAATGGCCGCGGATCGCGCCGCATCATCTCCGTCGATCCGATTTCCGGCACCCCGCTGATTCGGCGCCTCGGTCCGGGAGAATCGATGTGACCATGCGCCGCCGAGCCCGCCGCGGATTCACGCTGCTCGAAGTGCTGGTCGCTTCCACGATCATGGCTGTGGCGGTTGGTACGCTGCTCTCGGCACTCACCACGTCACTCGGAAACGCCTCGCGGCTCACCGAGCACGATCGCGCCGCCGTGCTCGCGCAGCGCGTGATGGACGAACTGCTCACCGACCAGTCGCTCCCGCTCGGACAGGAAATCGCGCGGAATTGGACTCCGGCCGAGTCCGCGGTGCCCGGCGGATGGCACGCGCACCTCGAGCCGTTTGAGACGCTGCCCAATCTTCCGCCAGACAAAAAGAGCATCGAACGCGTCGTACTGGAAGTGTGGTGGATGAGCGGCCGGCAACGCAAGAGCCTTGCTCTCGAAGCCTTCCGGATCGCCCCGCAGCGGAGGCTGCAGTAGTGCCAAAGGCGTTGCCGTGTAGGGCGGGCTTTAGCCAGCGCGGGACTTCAGTCCCGCTTCGGACGAGGAGCACACTTCTCTCCTGGGATTGCGGCTTGGCCCCGATGTGGGGCAGGCTTTAGCCTGCGCGGGACTTCAGTCCGCCTCGGATTCTGTGGGGCTGAAGCCCCACGCTGGCTAAAGCCGCCCCTGCACGGCAAAGCCAGAGCCGGCGTCACCCTCCTCGAACTCCTCATCGTCATCACCCTCTCGAGCCTCCTCTCCCTCGGCATCCTCTACTCCATGCACACCGGCGTCAAAGCCCTCGAGCGGACCAACGACCGCCTCTCGGGCAACCGCCGCCGTGGTCGGCGCACACCGCATCCTCGAAAACCAAATCGCCGCGCTCATGCCCGTCCCCTTCCAGTGCGGCAACCTCCAAGGCGACATTTCCCTCTTCTTCCAAGGCGAAACAAATTACATGCGACTTGTTTCGAGCTACTCTCTCGAAGAAGCCGCCCGCGGATTCCCCCGCATCGCCGAGTACCTCGTCATCCCCGGAACCAACGGCCAAGGCGTCCGTCTCGTGATCAACGAGTTCCACTACACCGGACCCTTCTCCCTCCAACCCCTTTGCGCCGGACCCGGCGTCGACGCACAAGGCACCCCGCGCCTGCGCCCCGTCGAACTCGGGCCACGCCCCTTCGTCGTCGCCGACCAGCTCTCCTTCTGCCGCCTCGTCTATCTCGTCGTCGATCCCCGCAATGGCCGCAAAACCTGGGTCCCGCGCTTCTTCGGACGTGTCATGCCCGAAGCAATTCGCATCGAGATGGCGCCGCTCGTCCCCGATCCCTCCCGCCTGCAAATGAGCACCATGACCATCCCGGTCCGCGCCGGCCGTCTGCCAGAGGAGGCCATGCGTGATCTCGAGGAGACAGCGCGCGCCGCGGCGATTCTGCTCGCCGTGCTCTGGCTTTCGGTCGCGCTCGCCGCCATTTCTTCTCGCTCGCCACAACTGTTCGCGGCGAACCGAGCGCTCGTCCGCTCTATGACGCGATCCGCGCGCGCTATCTCGCCAAAAGCCGGCGTGGACCGCGCGCTGTTGCAGCTTCCTCTCGAAGCCGCAATTCGTGTATCCGCCGCGGCTGCCGATGCAGTTCCCCACCGGCATGGCGATGGTCGAAATCATCCCGGAAACCGCGCGCCTCAGCCTGAATCAGGGCCGCCCGGACCAGTTCGTTCGCCTGCTCATCGCCTTGGGCGCAACGCCCGAGCGCGCGCAGGACATCACCCTCGCCATCGTCGATTGGCGCTCCGGAAGCCGCCAGCTCGACCAGTACTATTTGTCGCTGAATCCGTCTTTTTTGCCCCGCCACGCGTCATTCCAGGATGTAGAGGAAGCTCTCTACCTTCGAGGGATGACGCCCGAACTTTTCCACGGCTCCTACACGCGCGATCCACAGGGCCGCCTCATCCGTCAAAGCGGATTCAAAGACTGCGTCTCGCCTTGGGGCACCATCGGACCCTTCGACGTGAACCACGCCGAACCGCCGCTGCTCGCCGCCATGGGAATCCCGCCTGACACCGTGCAGCAGATCGTGGAGCTGCGCCGCCAACAGCCGATGGTGAATCTCAACGCGCTCACCGGCGCCCGCATCGCAACGACGAATCTGCGTGTGGGCGGCCACACCATTTATACGTTCCGCTCCACCGCGCGCGTCTACATGCCGAACGTGGGGCCCGGCGGTCCACTCTCGGAAGTGGCGCGAACCGTGTCGGCGCAGGTGAAGTTCCGCAAGCCCGATCTGGGTCCGCCGCCATACCAGATCATTCGCTGGTGGGATCAGGCGGAGTCGCCGCTCGCCACGCCCGCCGAGGTGAGTCTGTGGAGGTGAAGCCCATGGAAGTCGCCGAGATGGCCGCGCCCGTGGTCAAGCGCCCCGCCACGGGATCGCACAAGTGGCTCGCGTTCGGTTCGGGAATCGGCATTGAGATCGCCGCAGCCGATCTCCGCATCACCGCTGTTCGCGTCCGCCCGTCGGGCGTGACGGTGGTGGCGAATACCGAGATCCGCAACTGGACTTCACGCCCGGCTACCGAATGGGGCGCCGAGTACGCGGCGTTCGCGCGCAAAGCAGGAATGCATCGCGTGCCCGCGGTGGTGGTGCTGCCGCGCCGCGACATCACGATTCGCCAACTCAGCTTGCCCGGTGTGGAAGACGCCGACCTCACCGCCGCCATCGGCTACCAGATCGACTCGATGCATCCCTACGCCCAAGACGACGTCGCTTGGACCGCGGGACGTCTGCCTGGCACCGCGCATGTTCTCGTGGGCGTGGCGCGGCGCGAGACGATCGACTACTTCGCGAACCTGTTCTCGGAGGCGGGCGTGCGCTTGGCCGGATTCACGTTCTCCTCATCGGCGCTCTACTCCGCCAGCCGGATTCTCGTTTCGCCGCCCGAGGGCGTGCTCGCGTTCCATCACGATGGCGACGCCGTGGAAGCGTACGGCGAAAGCCCCGCCAAACCCATATTTTCCGGCCTCTTCGACCAACTCACAGACCGCGTGCGTCATCTCGCGCTCAGCGAGCTCCGCATCGAAGCCGACCTCCCCGCGGTCACGTTCGCCGACCTGCTGCCCACCGTGACCGCGCCCGAATCGTTCCCGCGAACGGACGCCGCGCTCTCGCTCGCCGCCGCCATGACCAGCGCGTGTCCACGCCTTTCCCTCAGCGCGAACCTGCTGCCGGAGGAGCGCCGCACGCAGTCCTCGGCGTTGTTCTATTTGCCCACCGCGATCCTGGGACTGCTGCTCGTGGGCGCGGCTCTGGCGCTTTCCTACCAGCAGACGTATCACGACAAGGAATACATGAGCCTGCTGAACCAGGAGATTGCGAAGCTGGAACGGCAGGCCGCCAAGGCGGGCGAACTCGATCGGATCGCGCAAACCGCGCAGTCGCGAATGGCCCTGCTGGACCGGCACCGCTCGCGCTCCAAAGCCGACGCTGACGCGCTTCGCGAGGCCACCACGCTCGTTGCGCCGCCGGCGTGGCTCGGGTCGATGCAGATCAATCGCAACGAAGCCTATCTCAACGGCGAGTCCGACTCCGCGGCCGGATTGCTCAAGGCGCTCGACAGTTCGCCCTTGTTCAAAGACTCCACGTTCTCGCAGCCGATGACGCGCGTACCGGGTGGCGCCGAGCAATTCACGATTCGGACGCAGCGCGAAGGTCCGGGTACCGGACCCGAAGCGGAGGCCAAATGAACCTGCAAGCGCGCGACCGTCGAGCGCTGGCGATGCTCGGCTTGGCTGCCGTGCTCTCGGCGATCATCTACTTCTGGCCCACCGCGTCGGTGGCCGTGGTGGCGCCGGTGACGAACTCGGTTCCGGCGGCGGAGGCTCGGGTGCGCAAGCTCCGCGAGATCATCGCCACGATTCCGGGCAAGCAGAAGGTGGCCGACGGCTTGGCCGCGCAACTCAAGGAGCGCGAAAAAGGGCTGATCGAAGCCGAGACCGGGGCTCAGGCGCAGGCGCAATTGCTGCAGATCGTACGCAAGCTAGCCCGCAGCCAGTCGCCGCCGATCGACATCGGCGCCAACGAGCTCGGCAGCATCACGGCGCTCGGAAAAGACTATGGCGAAACATCGGTGGCGGTGAGCATGAACTGCCGGATCGAGCAGTTGGTGAACCTGTTGGCCGACATCTCCTCGCAGCCCGAGGCCATTGCTACCAACGACTTGCGAATAAACGCGGCTGACCCCAGACAAAAAACGCTCAACGTGCGTCTTTCTATTAGCGCCGTGCTGCCGCGAAAGCTGGTGCCCGAGCGCCGAGGTCCCGCGATATGAGCCGTAGACTGGTTTTCCTCAATCTGATCCTGGTCGCACTGCTGGGCGCTGCCGGGTACCATATCCGCCAACGTTGGGAAGAAGCGCGCCAGAAGGAAAGAGCGTTTCTGACCACCGGTGTTCCGCAGGGCGCCGATCCCCAAGTGCCCAAGGTGGAAGCCCTGCAGCCGGTGACCGCCACCAACTACACCGACGTGGCGGCGCGGATGCTCTTTTCGAAGGACCGCAATCCCACCGTCATCATCGAGCCCGAAGTGATCAAGGAAGATCCCGTGCCACCGTTCCCGGTGGCGTTCGGGATCCTCGCGCTGGGTTCGGCGCCGCGCGTTTTCATGTCAGAAAAGCCGGGCGCGCCGCAGAAGAGTTACGTGGCTGGAGACCCGGTGGGTCCGTTCAAGCTCACGGCGATCGAGGGCGACGAACTGACGCTCGAGTGGAAAGACAAGAAGTTCAAGAAGACGCTGGCGGACTTGAAGCAGAAAGAGGTCCAGCAGGCGGCCGCTGAGGCGCAGGCAGCGCCGGCCGCGGCACAGCCACCGCAGCCGCAGGGCGACAAATCGGGTGCCATCACGGATCCGAAAGCCGTGGCCGACGTGCAGAAGGAAAAGAGCGGGAACAACCCTTGGGTCAACGTGGGCGGCACCAATCACGCCTGCGCCCAGGGAGACCAGACACCGGCTGGAGCGGTCGTCAACGGGTTCCGGAAGGTGACCAAGCCCTCGATGTTCGGCACTACTTGCTTCTGGGAGCCGGCCCGCTAGGCGCTCGCGATGATACTCGGGTATTCAGTCATCGATGTCGCCGACACTCACGTAGAGGCCCATGAGAACATGACGGTTCCGACATCGGCACTTGCCTTGCCGTGTAGGGCGGGCTTTAGCCAGCGCGGGACTTCAGTCCCGCTGCCGGCCCACGCATCAATACGCCGTAGGGCGCGAGGGAACCGCGCTTTGCGAGTTTCGTGCCCTTGGATCCTAGACCCGCCAGTCGCGCCTCAGTCCCGCAAAATCCGAGGCGGGACGGAAGTCCCGCGCAGGCTAAAGCCTGACCCACATTGCCAGCCTGCCCCACAAGGCTCACAGGTTTCATTCAGGAGATCCTCATGATCCGCACCACGATCACCATGCTCGCTCTGGCCGCAGCGCTCGCCGCGCAGCAGACCAAGCAAGCTCCCAAGCAAACCGCGACCAAGCAGGCCGCCGCCAAGCCCAAGCAGGAAACCAAGGCCGTCGTGCCTGCCAAAGCAATCACCATTCCCAAAGACGCCAAAGAAGTGGAGCCCGGCACCTTCGCCGCCAAAGACGCGAGCGGCAAGATGTGGCACTACCGCCGTACCCCGTTCGGCGTCGTCCGCTTCGAACCCCAAATCGAAAAGGACAACACGCGCGAGCTCGCCGAGACCATCACCGCCTTCGACGACGGCAGCGACACCGTCCGCTTCGAGCGCAAGACGCCATTCGGCAAGGCCGAGTGGAAACGCAAGAAGTCCGAGCTGAACCCGAGCGAGTCGCTGGCGTGGAAGCGCGCCTCCGAAAATCGCGGCCAATCCGCCGCTGCCAAGCCGGCCAAAGACTGATCCCCGCCGAGGAGTAATCCACCCGACATGCGAGCGCCCGTTGCGTTGTTTCTCAGCTTCGTTCTGCTATGGCTCCCGCTGGCCCAGGCACAGCAGCCACAGCCTGCAGCGGCTCAGGCGCCCAAGCCTGATGCTCCGAAGCCAGACGCCTCAAAGCCCGAGGCAGCGAAGCCCGAAGCCCCGAAACCAGAGGCTCCGAAAGTAGCGGCGCCGAAGCAAACCGCGCCCGTACAGAAGGTCTCCACCGGCAGCCTCAAGATGAACAACGCCGCGCTGTCGGAAGTGGTGGACGCGCTCTGCGCCACGCTCAAGATCAATTACATCGTCGACCAGAAAATCACTGGCTCCGTCACCGTCAACACTTACGGCGAAACCAAAGATATCGACGCGCGCTCGCTGCTCGAGCTCTTACTCCGCATCAACGGATTCGCCATGGTCCAGGTGGGCGAGTTCTTCCGCATCGTGAAGATGGACGCCGCCACGCGCCAACCGCTTCCCGTCGTCTCGCAGCCCGGGCCTTCCATCCCCGAGGATGACCAGATCATGCTCAACCTGATCTTCCTCAAGTACGCGAGCGTCAGCGAGGTGGCCAAGCTCATCGAACCCTTTATCGGTGAAGGCGCGCGCACGATTTCCTACGGCCCCGCGAATCTGTTGTTCCTGCTCGACAGCCGGCGCAACATCCGCCGCACCATGGAAATCATCGGGCTGTTCGACTCGGACACCCTCGCCAGCCAGCGCGTGCGGCTCTTCGAAGTCAAGAACGGAGCCCCGTCTTCCATCTCCAAGGAAGTGGAAGACATTCTCCGCTCCATCTCGCTCTCCGACAAGAATCAAGTCAAGTTCATGCCGGTGGACCGTATCAACACCATCATCGCCGTCGCGCCCAACCCCGGCGCGTTCGACGAGGTGGAGAAGTGGATCAGGAAGCTCGATACCGAAATCAAAGTCACCGCCGGCGGCACAGACGTCTACGTCTATCGCGTCAAGTACAGCCGCGCGGAATACCTCGCCATGTCGATCACGCAGCTCTATGGCGGATTCGGCTTCGGTGGATTCGGCATGATGGGGATGATGGGCGGAATGGGGGGGATGGGCGGCTACGGCGGTATGGGCGGGATGGGCGGTGGCTTCGGTGGAATGGGCGGCATGGGTGGCATGGGTTACGGTGGCATGGGCGGGATGATGGGCGGATACGGCGGAATGGGCGGAATGATGGGTGGATACGGCGGCATGGGTGGTTACCCAGGCATGGGTGGCATGGGTTACGGCGGTATGGGCTACCCGGGCATGGGCGGCGCCGGACTCACCTATGGCGCGCCGCAATATCCGACCCCAGGTTTCGGCGCTGCCGGAGCCGCTGGACAAACCGCGGCAGGTGCAGCGGGAACCGGCGCGGCCGGCACAGCGGGCGCGGCCACGGACCAGACCGGTTCCTATCTCAACGGTGGCGGTGGTTACCCCCGATTCCCGCGCATCATCCCGAACTTCATCGACAACACGCTCCTGATTCAAGCCACCGCCCAGGAGTATCAGCAGATCGCCAAGCTTCTGCGTGAGCTCGATATCCCACCGCGGCAAGTGCTGATTGACGCCAAAGTGTACGAGGTGTCGCTCACCGGCGCCTTCGCGAGTGGCGTGGCCGCGGCCCTGCAAAAGCGTGGCACGTCCACGAACCTCAAGGCGATCGGCACAACCGGCGCGGCAGGTATCGCGCTCTCCGCCGGCATGATCGTCGATGCCAGCCGGGAACTGATGGCCTTCCTCAGCCTCGCCGAGAACACGTCGCGCACCAAGGTCATCTCGGCCCCGAGCGTCATCGCCACGGACAGCATCGCCGCGTCGATCAACGTTGGACTCGAAGTTCCTACCCTGACCGCGCAAGCCGTGAGTCCCGTGCAGTCGGGAGGTAATTCACTCTTCGCGAACTCCATTTCGAGCCGCTCCACCGGTGTCAACTTGAGCATCCTTGCCCGCGTCAACCCGAGCGGCATCGTGACCATGGTGATCAACCAGGACGTCAGCGCTCCCGTGCCGCCCGCGCCCGGCTCCATCAATTCCCCGTCGTTCTCCAAGCGCACCGTGAACACGCAGGTGACTGTGCAAGACGGCGACACCATCGCCATCGGCGGAATCATCACAGAGAGCTCCACATCGTCTAGCGGAGGAATTCCGATCCTGCACAAGCTGCCGATCGTGGGCTCCGCATTCGGTAGTCGAAGCTATGACAAGGAGCGCTCCGAAATGATCATTTTCATGACGCCGCGCGTGATCTATGACACCAACCAGATGGTGGAAGCGAGCGACGAGTTGAAGTCGAGGCTGAAGCGGGTGAACAAGATCTTCCAGGAGTAGTGGCCGTATCAGACGACCGAACCACCTCGATCCTTCCTGGACTGCCAGTCCGGATTCGCAAAGCCGTTCCGGGACTTCGATCGGACGAATCCCTCGAGCCAAAGAAGACGAGGTCGGTGTCCTCGAGCGGAAACGCGCCAGACGCCGGTCGAGTTACAGGAGATCAAGGCAGTTGGCGGGACACATCGCTCGTCCGGTATTCAAAGTCAATGTAATGATGATGGGGCTCACGGCGCGCGCCTGGAAGTAAGCGCATCAAGGTTCGCCGCGCGCCACAGTCGCCGCTGCGAACCGAAGGCATTCCCGAACATCTTCTCGCCCGAGATCCGGGTACTCGGCGAGGATCTGATCCTCCCGCAAGCCTCCGCCGAGTAATCGCAATACCGTCGCTACTGGAATCCGCAGGCCGCGAATGCACGGCACACCGCCCATCTGCACGGGATCGATCGTGATACGTTCGAGCTGTTCCACTGAAGACGCACCTCCCTCGAATGTCGCGCACTGGCGCTCGAAGCTGGCGGCGACGGCTCGGATCACGTCTCGCTTGCACAACTCGACCAACTCGTCAGGATCACTCCCGGTGTGCCGTGTCATTCGACCAGTCAAGTCGCGCCAGAGGGCTTCGTAGACACAGTTAGAGATCTCCTCCACTTCGAACCGCCAGCCCAGTCGCTCGAAGAACTCATTCATCATCGTCATCGGCGAGGGGCCGGCTCAGGTTCGACCCGCCCCAGCCGGATCTCCGCGGTTGCGCGCTCGTGAACGATCACGCGGCTCCGTCCGGTAGCAATGGAGCGCACCTTGCTTCCGGCTGTTGCAGGGTCGACCCATCGGGCGGTCACGATGTACTCGTCTCCTTCCCACAACCGCTCGATAACGTCGCCTTCGTCGGAAGTGATGTTGTTCGAGCCTACGAGGAGCGTTCTCTTGTCGTCTCGGTTCACCTCCACTCGAGCCCCTACCGCGGGCTTCCCATCGGCGAAGACAACGCGAATGTAAGTCTCGACCAATCGCCGCGCAGGGTCGAGTCTAATGTCGATGCCTGCAGCGCCTTTGCCATCGAGCACAACACGCGACGCCTGCTCAGCCGAGTGGACGGCTGGGTAGAACGTTGCCGCGAACTTGTCGGAGTCGCTGTCCGCATGGCCATTGATTCCGACAATGTAGGTCCCGTTCGCCAATCTCGGGATGACATAGACGCCGTTTTCATCAGTCGCGAACTCCCGGCTGTAGAGGGGACCGGGAAGCTGGCGCACAGCGTATGCAGCCACCATCACATCTTTTACCGGCTGGCCCGTCAGCGTGGTCACTCTCCCCGTGATGCTTTGGTCTGGAAACAGCAGTACCGAAACTTGCGAACAGCCGCGCGGTTCCACTTGGATCGCCGGAATGGGCGCTTCCGAATCTCGGTTCACTCGTGCGGTGGCGGTCTCGCCTGCTGCTTTGACATCCAAGCGGTACTCTCCCGATTCCACGCCTCGAAATTCGAACAGTCCAGTGGCGGATGTTCTGACGGCGGCTTCTGAGTGGCCGGAAAGTTTCACCTCTATTCCGGCGGCAGGAACGTCGTCTTCCTGCCCCGGAACACGACGCGACACGGATCCGGTGACAAGGTTCGGTCCGTTCGAGAACGACTGAACGAGCCGCTCGCTCAACGTATCGTCCGCCTCGATTTTCTTGGATCCCAGGCACATGTGCGAAACAACGAGATTAGGTTCTTCCAAACGGCCCACCACCAGCCAGCGCTCGCCTTCTTGCATCGGGTAGTAGCAACTGCTCCCAACCCCGGTATCCACAAGGATCTCCCGGGTGGCGGGATCCATACCCTTGAGCACAGTTCCCACTTGGACGTGCGCCGGCTGATCCCCGAAGTGAAAACCACCGCCTGGTTTCTCGGTTCCCTTCACCACCGTTCCTACGAACACCAGTTGCGCCGTCTTCAAGAACTCGCAGGTCGTCGGGTCCTTGATGCACGAGCAGGCGAACGCCGTCCATACGGGCAAACATGCGAGTGCGAGAACACTTCTCCGGAAAGTGCACATCGGGGAAACTCGCCATCAGCGTAGCATCGAAATCCGCGTCTCGACATCCTCCCCGGCTTGAATCGCCCCGACCGCCTTTAGTATCGTAAGTTGTTCGACACCGCACTCCGCCTCGCGCGGACCCGTGTCCTCAAGGAGACCTCGATGAAGAAGATTTCCGCCGCGTTTGCCTTCGTGGCCCTCGCCTGGATCGTCACCGCTCAGGAAGGCAAGCGCGTCCCCCGCACCGCCGATGAAGTGGCTCGCCCCGGTCAAGGCAAGCTTCCCGGCAGCCCCAAGATCGCGCTCGTCAAAATCGCCGATGGATTCAATGATCCCACCAACACCGCCATCGCCAATGACGGCTCCGGCCGCATCTTCGTCGTCGAGCGCGTGGGCCGCGTCAAGGTGGTCCGCAAAGACGGCAGCGTTCAGAAGGAACCGTTCCTCGACCTCACCAACATCAATCCGCTCGGCAGCGACGTGCAGACCGGTTTCGTCGAGCAGGGCCTCTACTCGATCGCCTTCCATCCGAACTTCAAACAGAACGGATACTTCTACGCGCACTACGCCTCGCTCCCCTTCAATGGCGATGGAGTGATCGTGCGCTTCCAGGTGGATCCGGCGAGTCCGAACTTCCTCACGCCCGAGCGCACCAACAAGACCGCCAAGGTGCTCATGCGCATCGAGCAGCCGTACTACAACCACAACGGCGGGCAAATCGAATTCGGTCCCGATGGTTACCTCTACATCGCGTCCGGCGACGGCGGCTGGGAAGGCGATCCCTACATGTCCGGCCAGGACCTCGGCACGTGGCTCGGCAAGATGCTGCGTATCGACGTCAACACGCAAGACGACGACACGGTGCCCTACAAGATTCCGGCGACGAACCCCTTCGCCACCGCGCGCAACGAGCGGTTGATGTCGCTGTTCGGAATCAGCGAGCTCGACTTCTCGAAGATCAAGACTCGCTCGCGCCCCGAGATCTGGGCCTATGGCCTGCGCAACCCCTACGACTTCGTGTTCGACAAGAAGACCGGCGACATGTGGATCGCCGACGTCGGCCAGAACCACTGGGAAGAAATCGACTGGCAGCCCGGCGCGAGCAAAGGCGGCGAGAACTACGGCTGGAACCACGTAAACGGCACGAAATGTTTCCCCATGACCGGGCCTGACGACAAGTGCCCGCTCGTCGGCACGCTCCCCGTGGCCGAGTATCCGCACGAGATTCCCTATCCAGGCGCGGCGCCGATCAAAGACGGTTGGGGCTGCTCGGTGGAAGGTCTCGGCGTGGCCAACTACGGCGGCATGAACGGCGTCTACCTGGTGGGCGATTGGTGCTCGGGCCGCGTGTTCGGCATCGGCTGGGATGGCCGCCGCTGGCAGATCGAAGACATGCTTCACACCAACCTCCAGTTCACCGCCGGAGGCAATGACGAAGACGGAAACGTAATCGCCGTGAATTGTAACTGCTTCTATACGGCGGACAAGGGGCCGATGGCGAATCCCGCGGGAGCGCTGTGGCGCGTGGTCCCCGCCGATCGCGTGCCTGCCGGAGCCGAGACCGCTCGCGTGGTGACTGGCGCGGCGCAGCAAGCGGAGACGGCTTCCACCGGCGGCGCGCCGCAGTTCCGCCATCCGCTCGACAACAAGCCGATCTCGTTGAACATGATGCCCAGCGAGACCATCACCGCGGAAGTGCGGCAGTTCCATCAGAACGGCCAGAATCCGTACAAGGGCAACCGGACCGCGATTACCGCCGGCAAAACCGTCTATCAGCAATGGTGCGCCGCCTGCCACCTGGCCGACGGCACCGGCCGCATTGGCTCGAACCTCGTTGACAAGCAGTGGACCTATCCGCGCGCCAAGACCGACGTGGGCGAGTTCGAAGTCATCTACGCGGGCGGAACCGGCGCCATGCAGGCATTCGGAAATCGCGTCTCGCAGGACGACATCCTGAAGATCATGGCGTTTCTCGATAGCATCAAAAAGAAGTGAACGCTCTCGTTTATCCCTTGGAAGTCAGGCCGAGCCGCATCGACGGGCTCGGCCTTTGGTCTCTGAAACGCATCCCGGCGCGGCGCAAGATCGGCGAGTTGATTGGCGAAATGATCACGCAGCGCGAGGCGCGGCGGCGCGCGCGGAACTTCAGGCGCATCGCCATCGTCGAGCTCGGCAACGGCAAGGCGATCGATGCTACGAACGGCAACGAGTTTCGGTACATCAATCACTCCTGCGCCGGGAATGTGTTCATTCGAATCTTCGGATCGCACGCCGAGTTCTACGCGCGGCGCGACATCAAGGCCGGTGAAGAGCTCACCTGCGACTACGGCGAGAGCCATCATGACGGGAAGCTTCCCTGCCAGTGCGGCGCTCCGAATTGCCGTGGCGCAATATGACTCCGCGCGCTTGTAGGGCGGGCTTTAGCCAGCGCGGGACTTCAGTCCCGCCACCCGAGACTCGCACCCATGTCCTGCACGTCGGTGATGTTCGTGTATTGAGAATTTCTTTTCCTCCCTGTTTTCAATCACTCACCAATTTCGATTTTGCAAGAGCGATCACCCTCCGAACTACTCTCAGGCGCAGGGACACTCTCATGGACCGCAGTCATCTCGAAGAACTCGCTCTAACCTCGAGCGCAGGCAAAACCCCGCAAACGCGCCCGCAAAAAGCGATTTTGCAAAACGAAGCCGAGGCCTCATGAGAACGTTCGCCGTCGCACTCCTCGCTTCAACCCTGGCCTTCGCCCAATCGATCTCCCTCCCGCCGCCCTCCGGCAAATATCGCATCGGCCGCACGCTGATCCACCTCACCGACGACAGCCGCACCGATCCCGTCTCTGAAAAAGAGGGCGCCAAGCGCGAGTTCATGGTCATCGCCTGGTACCCCGCCGAGCCCGACGTCCGCGGCGAGATCCGCGGACAGAAGTCGACGTGGGTCCCGCCCACCATGGTCGATTCCGAAGCCGCGCTCATCGTAACCGCGCTCAAAGGCTCTGAGGACGCGCTCGAGCCCGGCCCGGCAAAAGCCCTCATCGAAGGCGTGCAAGTCTACTCGATCGAAGATGCGCTCGTCGCCAAAGGGCGCTGGCCCGTGCTGCTCTTCGCGCCAGACGAGGCGATCTTCACCACCCACTACACCAGCTACATGGAAGACCTCGCGAGCCTCGGCTACATGGTCTTTGGGCTCGTTCCCACCGCCTGGACCGCCAAAGCGGCTTTCCCCGATGGTCACGAAGTCGCTGCATCGAGCAAGCGCTCGAACGATCCCTCATGGCTCGACAAAGTCGCCGCGCCGCTCTGGGCCGGGGACTTGCGCTACACGCTCGATCAGTTGCTGCATTGGGACCTCGAACTGAAGCATCGCTTCTTCAAACACATCGACGCCAAGAAAATCGCCGCCTTTGGCCACGGGCTCGGCGGCAACGTGGCCGTGCAACTGGCCCTCGAGGACAAACGCGTCATCGCCGCCGCCGATATCGATGGAACGCCCCTGGCCACCGTGGAGAACGCCGCGCTCGCGAAGCCGCTGCTCGTGATCCAGTCGCCGGGCACGGCGAAGCTCGAAGCACTGTACCGGAACGGCAAACCCGGGTATCGCATGGTGCTCGCCAAGGCGCGCCACGTCACCTTCACCGACTATCCGATCATCGGCCGGCTCGCGTTCGCCCGGCGCGAAGGCATCCCCGAAACCAGTGACGGTGACCGTGTGATCGGCTTCGTCCGCAGCTACCTTCGCGAATTCTTCGCCCTGCACCTGCGCGGCAAGGACTCGCGCTTGCTGGCGAGCTCGCACCAGGACGAAAACGTCGACTTCGCCACCGGGCCGTAGGAAAATCGACATTTCCCGACACTTTTGGCCCCCGGTTTTCGTCTTGCCTTAGGACGCCCCAGGTGGACAACCGTCCCACCGGCAAGGCACAATCAGAGAGGACCTTTTTTCCACACCACCATGGCGCAGGCTGCAGCAGATAATCTTGTCGAACGAGGCGACCTACTCAAGCGGGACGGGATCGTCATTCGCACCTATGACTTACGCAAGACCTACATCATGGGTGACCAGGAGATTCACGCCGTCAACGGCACCGATATCGAGATCCGCCGGGGCGAGTACGTGGCCATCATGGGCCCGTCGGGATCGGGCAAATCGACCCTGATGAACCTCATCGGCTGCCTCGACACGCCCACGGCCGGGCTCTACTACATCAACGGCCAGCTCGTCAGCAGTATGACCGATGACCAGTTGGCCCGTATCCGGAACAAGGAAATCGGGTTCGTTTTCCAGACCTTCAACCTGCTGCCCCGCGCCACCGCCTTGCACAACGTGGAACTGCCTTTGGTCTATGCCGGGCTCACTTCCGAAAAGCGTCTCGAGATGGCGAAGACAGCGCTTCGCCAAGTGGATCTCGAGAAGCGCATGTACCACAAGCCGAGCGAGCTCTCCGGCGGTCAGCGCCAACGCGTGGCCATCGCCCGCGCGCTCGTGAACAACCCGTCGATCCTGCTCGCCGACGAACCCACCGGAAACCTCGACACCGCCACCGGTAACGAAATCATGGCGCTGTTCGCGCGGCTTCATCAGCAGGGCAACACGATCATTCTCGTCACCCACGAACACGACATCGCCATGAACGCGCACCGCGTGCTGTTCATCCGCGACGGGCGCGTCGAGAAGGACGAGAAGATCAAGTAGTCCGCTGCGCAACGTACTGCAACCGGCGTGTGGGGCAGGTTTCCGCCTGCGCGGGACTTCAGTCCCGCCGCCGAAGCTCCGTGCCGAATCTTCTTCAGCGAGGTTCAGGTATTGTCTGAACCGGCGCCGGGTGCGACTCGAGCGCCTCCCGCAACCGCACCAAACCCGTGCCACCGACCAGCTTCCGCGTGTACTCGTGTTGCGGCGCTTCGAAGATGGCGGCCGTGCTACCCGCCTCGACTACCTTGCCCCCAGCGAGGATCGCCACCCTGTGACAGAACGAAGCCACCGACACCAGGTCGTGCGAAATAAACAAAACCGAGGTTCCTTGTTTCTGGTTCAGATCACCGAACAGAGCGAGCACCTCTTGCTGCGTCACAGCATCGAGCGCGCTGGTGGGCTCATCGGCGATCACGAGCGCGGGCCGATGCAGCACCGCCATCGCGATCAAGACGCGCTGGGCCTGCCCCACGCTGATCTGGCTCGGATAGCGGCGCAGGAACGCGTCATCGGCGGGCAAGCCAATCGACTCGAATCGCGACCGCACCTCGTCGCGTGCCTCTTTCCACGGCGTGATGGCATGCGCCGTCCAAGCCTCGGCGAGTTGGCTCTCGATGCGCAACGCCGGGTTCAAAGCCGACTGCGCGCTCTGCAGCACCAACCCGATCTCGCGGCCCCGGATGCGGCGCAGATCGCGCTCGCGCAGGTCGAGCAGCTCGCGTCCGCGAAAGCACACCGAGCCCGTGGCGCGCGCGCCTTTGAATCCGAGCAGCCCGAGGATCGCCAGCGCGATCGTGCTCTTGCCCGATCCACTCGCACCGATCAACCCCAGCACCTCTCCTTCGCGCACCTCGAACTGAGCCCCATCAAGCACCGGAGCGCGGCCCGGATAAGCCACTGTAAGTTCGGCTGTGAGCAGCGGGTTCATGAGACTCGCAGTTGCTCCGCGTTCCACAACACGCGCGGCTGGAACGGCACCGGATCCGCATTGGACACACCCGGCGACACCGCGCACAGCGCGTTCGGATGCAGCAGGAACAGCGCGGGCGATTGCTCCTGCGCGATCTCCTGAATGCGATCCACGGCGGCCTTGCGCTTGGCCATGTCGCCCGTCGCCGCTTGCGCGCGCACGAGCCGATCTACCTCGCCTTCCCACTCGGTGGCGGGCTTCGTCTGGTTCGGCGCCCAACCGTGCTGGCTCGCCGAGCTCAGCCAGACGTTGGCCTGGTTGTCGAAGTCAGGGTCGACGTTGGTCAGGCCGAGCAGGCAGGAGTCGTAGTCGAAGGTGCGCGAGATGCGCTCGATGAGCGAGGGGAAGTCGAGCGTCACCACGTTGAGCTTGATGCCGATCTTGGCAAGGTCCTGCTGGATGAGCGCGGCGATGCGCGGCCTCGTCTTGCTCGAAGCCGGCGTCACCACCGAGAACTCGACAGCACGGCCGGCCTTGTCCCTGAGGGCCGAGCCGTCATAGCGGAAGCCCGCCGCCGTCAGCCGTGCGAGCGCCGCCTTCGGATCGTAGGCGTGCGGCCGCAGCTTCGCATTCGCCCACGCCTTGTTGGCCGGCGAGATCGACGTCGCCGCTGCGGTCGCGTAGCCGCGATAGACCAGCCGCGCCATGTCGGCTCGATTTACCGCGTCAGACAGCGCACGGCGGAACTCGCGGGAAGCGAACCACTCCTTGCGATAAGGCGCGATGGGCGACTGCGCTGCTTGGTTGAACCACAGCATCTCCCAATCGAATGACGGTCCGGCATCGCGCGCCGCCGCCGGGTTGTCGCGCTTCAAGCGCTCGAATGCGTCCGGACTCACCTGCGTGATCGCATGCAGCTCACCGCGGCCAAAGCGGACCAGCTCGAGATCGCGGCTCTGCGAGATGTCCAATTGGATGCCGTCGAGGTAGGGCAGGGCGCGCCCGCTGGCGTCGCGCCGGAAGTAATGCGCGTTGCGCCGCAGCCGCACGTGGCTCCCCGGCTTCGCGTCATCGATCACGAACGCGCCGAGCACGGCGCGATTGGCGCGGTCGCGCGAGACCACCGGGAATCCGTCGAGCACGCGCTCGATGCCCGGGACCGGGTTTGCGAAGGCGAGCGTGAGCGAATGCTTGCCCGAAGCCGTGGCGCGAACCGAACCCGCCATTCCCGCCAGCACCTCGCCCACCGGCGCCACTCGCTTGGCATCGAACACGCGAGCGAAGGTCGCCGCCACGTCTTCCACTTCGAGCGGCGAGCCGTCTGAGAACTTCACGCCCGGCCGCAGTTCGATCACCGCCTTGCGGCCGCCGTCGAGTACCTTCCATGAGGCAGCAAGTTCCGGCTCCACTCGTAGCTTCCGTCGATTGCTGCGCCACAGCGCGCCCGCGGTCAGGTAGCGGACCAACTGGCCCACTTCCTCGCTGACCTCGAGTGGATCGAGCGTCTTCGGATCGGAGTGGATCGCCATGCGCAGGACGCCACCGGCGTTTTCGATGCGCTCGGCCGCGCTCGCGAGCGAGGCTGCCGCGCCGAGAAACAGGCGTCTCGAAATCATGAGTTCGTCTCCTTGGGCGAAGCGGCTTGCAGACACACCAGTACGCCGATCAACAGCGCCGCGGGTGCGAGCAGCGCCGGTTGGTCGCCGATAGCCGCGTAGTTCTCGAGCTCGCGCAGCAGGTTTCCGAGCGAAGGAAGCGGCTCGGCCACACCCAACCCGAGCAGGCTCAAGTTCGCCTCGGCGATGATGAACGCTGGTGCCAGCAACCAGAACTGCGCCTTCGCGAGCGGCCGTAGATTCGCCGCTACGTGGACCGTGAGTTGCCGCCACGGTGAGCATCCCATCGCACGAGCCTGCAACAGAAAGTTCGAATCCTTCATGGCGCTGACCGAAGCGCGAATCACGCGCGCCGACGCGGCCCAGCCGAGCAGGCCGAGCAACAGGAACGTGATCCCCACCGATGCCCACGGACCCGCGTTCAGCGGAAGCATCGCGCGCGCGGCCAACAGAAGGAACAGCCCGGGCAACGAGAGAAACAGATCCGTGACCACGGTCGCGGCTTGCGCCGTGAACCCTCCGAACCAGCCCGCGGCGGTACTCGCCAGCGCCGCGATCACCACCGCGACCAGCGCCGCCGCAGGCGCCAAGACGAGGGAAACGCGCGCTCCGTGGATCAGCCGCGAGAGCCGATCGCGTCCAAGCTCGTCCGTACCGAGCGGGAACTGAGCGCTCGGCGCCGCGCCCGGCGATTCGCGGAACTGTTCGCCATATCCGTGTGGCGCCACGAAGTCGGCCGCGAGAGTCACCACGAGCACTGCTCCCAGTGCGAACTTCGCGGCGATGCGGAGAGTGCGGTTCAGCATCCCGGCTCCTCTCGCCTGCCCCGAGTCATTGCATCGGCGGCCAAGTTCGCGGCCAGTGCGACCGCAGTCACCACCAGCGTCAGTCCCACCAGCAATCGCAGGTCGCGCGCCGGCGTTGCCCGGGCCGCGAGTTGTCTCAAGCCCGGCGTGTCCGTCAGCGTCTCCATCGGAACCGCGAGCCCCAGTGCTGCCACCACCGATACGACCGCCAGCGCCGCGCCCAGTTCGAACTTCACGGTGGTCCGGAGTACGCGGTTCAGCATCCCGGCTCCTCCCGCCGCGCCGGAGCCATCGCATCCGCGGCCAGGTTCGCCACCAGCGCCACTGCCGTTACCACCAGCGTCAGCCCCACTAGCAACCGCAGATCCCGCGCTAGCGTTGCGCGGACCGCGAGTTGTCCCAAGCCCGGCGTGTCCGTCAGAGCCTCCATCGGAACCGCGAGCCCCAACGCCGCCACCACAGACACAGCCGCCAGCGCAGCCAACGGCCTGGACGCGGGCAGCAACAAGTGCGCGCTCAGGAGCCGAAGCGCTCCCACGCCGCGCGCCTTCGCACCGAGCCAATGCATCGAGCCTGCTTGCTCGGCGAGCAGTTCCGCGCCGAACCGGTAGACTTTCGGGAACACGCCAGCCGCAATGCCCACGCTTGGCGGAAGCCGCCACACCACGAGCGCGATGGCAAGCAGCCCCGTGGGGACCGCGAGCAGCGCTCCGCTCATCGCCGACGCAGCGCCGGCTAATCCCGGAGGCCGCGCCACAGCCACGAGCATCGCCGTGCCGAGCCCGAAGATCCACGCGAGCGCCAGGCCCTGCGCGGCGATCCGTAACGTCACCGGAAGCCGCTCGCCGATGAGTGCCGACACTGGTTGCTGAAAGGCTTCCGATCGGCCGAAGTCGCCACGCCACACGCCGGCTGCATAGCGCGGCAGAAAGCGCCAGAGCTCGCGGTCCTCGGCTCGCTGCTGGCGGAGCGCCGCGATTGTCTCCGCGCCGAGTGACGGATCGAGTTCGCGCTCATCCACGCCTGAGCCGGGAGCCAGGCACACGAGCGTTGCGCCCAGCACGGTGGCCAAAGCGAGTGTGGCCACGGCTTGGAGCAGCTTCGTTCCGAGCCAGCCGAATCGTTTGGAGAAAGGGAACAACGCTTGTCTCATCGGCATTTTGGGCAAGCATCGAAATGAGCAGGTTTTCGCCAGTAGGGCAGGCTTTAGCCTGCGTTCGACTTCAGTCCCGCTTTAGTACGAAAGTTGCAGGGCCTCGTCTGCCCGCTCACTCCGATTCCGCCCCCCCCGCTTGGCCGCGTACAGCGCCCGGTCTGCCTCGGCCAGCAAATCGGCGGGCGTGCGATGCCGGCGCGGCTCGAGCAACGCGCATCCGAGGGAAACCGTCACCGGAAGCGATCGCCCGGCGCCGATCGAATGCGGCGCCGCGGCAATGTTCGTCCGAATGCGCTCGGCGATCATCGCCACCTCGCTCGGTTGGTCCGCACGCAGGATGATCACGAACTCCTCGCCGCCCCAGCGGCCCACGAAGTCCCCACCGCGCAAGCTGCGCGTGATGCACTGCGCCACCGACTGCAACACAGCATCGCCAGCCGCGTGTCCGTGCGTATCGTTGACTGACTTGAAGTGATCGACGTCGGCGAAGATCACCCCGATCGGGCGCGACGACTCGACTGCTGCTCGGAAGACATCATCGAGATAGCTCGACGTATATCCGCGATTGGCAACGCCGGTGAGAGCGTCACGTTGCGCCTCGGCGAGCAAAGTGGCCGTACGCGACTCGAGGCGCGCCAGCGCCGCATGAATATCGGTGAGCTCGCGCGAGGCTTGCATGCTGATCGCCACTAGCGCATCCTGCGCTTGCTCGAGCACTGTCGACATCTCGGTGACATCGAGCACGATGTCGAACAGCGGCGCCAGTTGCGGCGCTTGTTCGATCAAGTGGGCGTTCACCCCTTCCACGTCTACCGCGCCCGCCGGCCAGCGTGCCAGTTCTTCTCCCAGAGACGCCGGCGCCTTGGCCGGATCGCCCGCCCACAAGTCGGCGAAACGCGCCGAGGCCGCCACGATGCACGCCAGATGGCCGACGTCGTCGTTCGACGGCTCGATCTTGGAGGGATCGTGGCTTGCCCCCACGACATCGGCCAGCAAATGAGGAACTCTCCACCGCCCCAGAAGCCATGAGCCTACTTCGGCGTGGCTGACGCCGAAAGCGGAGCGCTCGAGATCGCACAGCGCATCATGGTCGCGGCCCGCCATCGTCAGCAGCTTGTTGTACTGGCTGCCCAAGGCGCGCGACAGCGCGAGCATCCCGATATCCTGCAGCAGACCGCACAGGAACGCTTCCTCACGCAGACCTACATGTTCGTCTCGGCACAGTTGCCGGGCCGCGATCGCCGACAGCACCGATCGCCGCCAGAAGTTCTTCAAACTCGAATGATTGCCGGTCTGGCACTCCTTCGATAGCGAGAACGAGAGTACCAACGTGCGCACGGCGCTCACGCCGAGCAGACTGACCGCGTACGAGATGGTCGTCACCTCTTTCCGCAGGGCGAAAATCGGTGAGTTCGCCGTCTTGATCAGCTTCGCCGCCAGCGCCGGATCGTTCGAAATCACCGACGTGATTTGATTCAGATCGAGCGCTTCCTGCTGGCAGAGCTCGAGAATGCGGATGGCCACCGAAGGCAGCGTCGGCAGCGTCGAGCAGCGCTCGAGCTTTTCACGAATGATCGGTTTCAAAACGATCCTTTCGTGATTCTCTTCGGCCAGAAATGGCGCGGGATTACTGAATCCGCAACCGCGCTGATCCGCCCTCGCCCGGGGATACCCGTACCGCGAACCGTCCCGTGGCAGAATCCTTCCCCAGCCATTCGAGCGTACCGGTCACGGCCAGCGCTTGTACCTCGCGCGCACTCCATCCGTACATCACGCGCGACGCTTCACCCGCTGCAAACAGTACCTCCGCCTCGACACCGGTTCCATCGTCTCGCACATCGGCGATCCGCTTACGCCCCACCGTCACGAAGTGGTCGATGTCGCCTAGAAACGCGATGCCGGAGCCGCCCACCGGCGCGAGTACGAAATAGTCGCGATCGCCTTTGATCTCTCGGGCCCAGGGCTGCGCCGCATCCACTGGCTCTCCCTGCCGCGTGAACCAATCGAACACGTACACCTGCCCGCTGAGTCCCAGGGTCGCGGGAGTCAAAGTGAACGAAGGATCTCCGTCGCGCCGGTAAGTGAATACGTAACGTGTGCGGTGCGCGCCGTAGGCCGTGTAGGTGGAAGCCACCATCGGCCGCCCGAGCCGGCGCACGTCATCCACATAGCTCGAGTCGAGCGGGATGAGCGGCTCATCCGGCTTGACGATCAGGCCATCGCTCCGCACCGCTTTGCGCAGGTTCTCCGCGTTCACGCTCCCCAGCGCATCGCCCACTCCCACCGGACCCGCCGAAAGGGTCGCCAGCAAGAGGTTGTCCTCTTCCGCGCTCGGGAACACGTCCGCCCACGGCCACGCGCCAAGCGCCGACGCCAGGCGTGACGCATAGAGAAAGTTGTCCCACCGCTTGCGCGAGAACCTATCTTCGCTGGTGCGGATCGTGGTGAGATTGGGATAGCGAGTGCTCTGCAGAAACTGCAGCGGCGTCGCCATGCAATATTGCATCGTGATGCCCTTGCTCGCCATCGCCGTGGCCATGTTGTCGAGGAACGAGCGCGGGTCGGAGAGGTTCATGTCGGTCTTGGCATTGGTGCCGAGCCAATCCTGCTCGAATGTGGAGACGCCGGATTCGCTCAAGTATGTGGCGATGCGATCCCAATAGCGCTGGTCCACCAGGACATCACCCGAAACCCGATACTCGCTGCGGTAGGGGCTCTCGCGATCGATCCACCGCGAGTGAGTGACCAGCGGAAGACCGAGGTCGTCGCGAAACCCGGCCAGCGTGCGCGGGAACAGCTTCGGGTCGGCTACATAGCGGTAGATGCCGCGGTCAACCCGAACCCAATCCTGGGTCGGCCCCTTCGGATAGAACCAACTGTCGAGCTGCAGGTAGCCCAACGGAACTCCCTTGGCGGCGAACTCGTTTCGGATCGCGAACAGAGTCCCCGTGTATCCGAGGCGTTCGTCGAGACGATAGTAGTAGGCGGCGCCGTTGTCGGTCCAGTAGCCGAGATTGAGCAGCGTGGTGTCGGCATCGTTCCCCGGCCTCGCCTTGCCTCCCAGATCGGTGAGCGCCTTGCCCCAGGTTTCGTACGCCTTGTTGATTCCGTTTTCGATGACCAGGATCGCGGAATAATCGAAGCCCGCCGGGAGTGTAGAGATGCGGGAATTGGGGCTGAGGGCGATCTTGTCTGAATCGAGCGTCGTCGCCGAGACCAGAAAGCGCGACGCCGGGGAAAGCAGAAACGCGTTGGCCGATCCATCGAACCACAGCCATGGGCTCTCCGGTTCCAGGTATGAGAACACGGTGGTGGCAAAGATTCCGACGTAGCTGAGCCGGTTGGGAAGGTTGGGATAGTCGGAAAAGACCGGAAAGCGGGTCCGATTGGGAACGTCCTCGTATGTCTTGAACCCGAACAGCACTACTCGGCGGTCAAGGTAGGTGCGAATGCTCCCTTCGAACACGCCTTGGTCGCCGAAGGTGAAGCCGATCTCCCGGTACGCTCCCACTGAATCGCTCCCCGTCCGGATCGCGATCGAGCTTGCGGGACCATCGACGCGGCCAGCGAAGGTCCACCGCGGGTCAAGCGTCGACACCGCCCACTCGCCGCTCTCGTCCACACGGATAGTGACGCCTGTGGATGGCTCGGAAACCTCGGCTGCGTCGAGGCTCCAACTCAGCGCGACCGCACACACGGCGGCCCGGAAAATACTTCGGATGCCCATCAGGACTCTCTCTCCGGATCCTGGGAGTCCGCTGGGCGTGCGGTTCGGCTCCCGATTGACCCTCTCTTATGATCCGAGTGTAGTCTGATGCGGCAGACGGAGCAATGGGAATGGAGTTAATTCTTCGTTACGTAGCCAAAAGACAGCCAGAAATGGCTGATCCGGGAAGCCCGGCCTGCGCCGAGCTTCCCGGACCTGTTTTGCCCTTCGTATGAGGAGCTTACTTGCTGAACACTGCCGTCACCGACGTGTTGTCAGTGATGGTCAGCGTGCAGGTGGGATCGGTACCCGTGCAGGCGCCAGACCAGTTCACGAACGTCTTGCCGGCCGCGGGAACCGCCGTGATCGCAACCGCCGTGCCGTCGGCAAACTTCGCCGAGCAGGCGCTTCCGCAGTTCAGAGCGCGATCGATACCGTTGGGCGAAACCAGCACCGTGCCCGAATTGCTGCGTCCCACCGAAAGCGTGAAGACTTTCAGGAAGCTCGCATCCACGGTTGTCTTGCCGTTCACCGTAACCGAACAGGAGAGCGCACTACCGGTGCAAGCGCCGGTCCAGGCCGAGAACACCGAGCCGCTGCCGGGCTTGGCGATCAACGAAACCACCGAGCCAGCCGTCTGGTAGTTGGCGCACGAGGCGGCATTGCAAGTCACGCTGCCCACTGTCACCGAGCCGCTGTTCAGCGCGCTGCCGGACTTGGTCACCGTCAGCGAGTCCGCTACGGCGTTGGCGGCGTTGTTGTTAGCCGAGATCGCCGAGCCGAGTTCGTTGGCCGCCGGCGCGTTGCAGAAGCCATCGGCGCAAACCGCTTCATGCGTGAGGGAATCATAGGCGCCGGTGTACTTGTAGACCTCAGCGCGGCGCACATGCGCGCCGTCGTTGATCGCCAGGGTCGACTGTGCGGAGTGGACACCCTTACCGCGGCGATTCTGCACTCCCGGAGGCGCCTTTTGGAGCAGCACCCAGTTGGTTTCGATCTGGGACGCCGAATCAGGCACCACAGCGGTGTTCGAGAGCACCAGCTCATCGCCATTCACCGAACGAGGCACGCTGGTCTTGAACACCTTCATCCAGACGGCATCGGAGAACTGCGCCGGAGGAGGCGGAGGCACGGGAGCCGGAACGGTGACTTGCACCACCGGCGCCGAGGAACTGGAGAACAAGAGCACCGGATTCACGAACGGAATCTGCGTCGCGGCGCCGCGGATCAGTTGGCCCGGGTTGTTCGGGTCCTCGATCAGCCAGTATCCCGTCGGGGTGATGCCCACGTTGCTGCGGAGCGAGTGTCCGAAGATCTCGCATCCCGAGTTCACGTAGTTGGAACCGCCCAGGTAGCAATCCTGCCAGCCGAACGCTCCGCCCACCGTTCCGTTCGGCGTAGTGGAACTCCAGGTACCGCCGTTGTAGTTGGCCGAATAGCGGACGTTGACGCCAGTGGAATACGGCACGATCGCGGGCATGCCGTAGCGGGCGTTGCTGGTTGCGTAGTAGAGGACCGCCGTGGTGGCGCCCTCCAACTGGATCTCGAACCCGTGAGCGGGCGATCCGGAATTGTTGATGATCTCGAAATAGTTGAGCACGCCCGCGAGGGTCGCCGTCTGCCCGTAGCTGGCTGACGCCGCACCCAGCGCGACTGCCACCATTGTGGTGATTCTTGTGTTCCTCATGAACCCTCCGTCTCCTTCTCCTGTGTGCGACCTGTGATGTCCGCTCACGAAGTCCATCTTGCGGCAATCTGGATCTCCAGTTGTCAGGAGAATGTCAAGAACTTGTCAAAAGCCGGTACCGCCGCACTAGCACAGGTATTTCACGGATAGTCCTTCGGATGGATCTTGGCGAAGGGGGACTGAAGTACGCGGGGAAATATCGTAAGCCCGCGCCGGACTGATCTTAAGCGCGGGGGGGGGCAAACAAGTTACAACTGCAACGCGGAGTCAGTGCGGATAGTGGACACCGCCGGCCGAGGTGTCGTAGTCTTTGCCGTACTTGTTCTTGTGCTGCACGTTGAGCTGCCCGGTGTCATGCACCCGGATCTCGCCGAGCGCCAGGTTCTGAGCGCCAACCGTCACTTCCAGCGGGAAACCTTCGGGCTTGCCACGCTCATGCCACACCTCCACGCGATAGCGGCCCGGCTCCACGCCCGGAATCGTGAAGGCACCGTTGGGTTTGGTCACCGCGAAGTAGGGCGTGTCGAACACCGCCACCACGGCGCTCATTTCCGCGTGGATGTTGCAGAAGATGTAGCACACGCCCGGCTTGGTGAACGCAGTGGACCTGGTGGCGCCGGCTTCGTATAGCCCCAAGTCGAATCGCTTGCCGTCGAACATCGAAAACACGTTATGGAAGAACGGGTCGAGGTTCGGGAAGGCTACCGAAGAGCCTACAGACACGGCCAGAACATGGGGTTCGAACCGCTTTTCTTTCTGGAGTATCTTCTGCATCCGCGCCGCGGCCGGCCGCACGGCACCCGATAGCGGATGGAGGGAGACCACCACGCCGGACGAATCGGCTTTCTTCGCGGCGGCCTTGGCCTTTCGCTCGATTACAGCAGTGCCGCTCACCTCGATGCCCTCGGCCGTGAGGCGAGGGGCAGCCAGTACCATGACGAGTGCCGCCGCCGCGGCGCGGCGCTCAAAACAGGATCGCCGCACCCAGTCCCACCTGGCCCGCCTTCCTCTGCCGATCGAGAAAGGGCGAGGTCCACAACTTCCTGTATTCGACGGAGAAGAGGAGGTTGTTCCGTGGCTGATAGATGACATTGGTGAATCCGCTCGAGTTCTTCTTCGGATCGGAGACGAGCCCCAAAGACGTTAGAGCGTTCGCGGCCGCGGTGTAGAACGGAAAATCGCCGCCAAACGCACCATTTACGCTCCATCGAGGGTGCGGTTTGAACTGGAGTTGTGCCCAGCCCCCCCCGCTATCGAGGGGAAGCACGTGAGTTGCCGCACTCGAAACAGGGCCGCTCATCAGCACTGTAGCGCCCGCCCCGCCTCCAAGGCCGCCCAGGGCCTTTCCCCGGTAGAGCTCGCCAGAGAACGAAAAGTAGCGACCGACCGGTAAGTTCCAATCGGCAGTCACGGCCCAGGAGTCCACGCGCCGCTCGAAGCCCCAGTTCTGGCGCGAGTAGTACATGCCCACGCCGGCCGTTGCTTGGCGCGAGCCTAGGTCTCGCTGGCCAGCCAATCGAAACGCCACCGCTGGTTTTCGGCTTCGCTCGCCGGCGGTGGGCGCCCGTTCGTACTCTTCGGGTGGAATCTCTCCTGTGAGCGGGTCGAGGATTCCGTACTGCAACAGCACCTTCGTCCCGCTCGACACCTCGAACCGGTGCGTCATGTGGACCTGTGGGGTCCACGCCCAGAGGTTGCCCGCCGCCCACAAGCCTGGATATGCGGTGGTTACGAGCGAAATTGGCGACAGCGGCGAAATGAAGGGCGAGTCTTGGCCGGCCTCGAGCGTGCGACTTTTCCAGTCAAGCACGAGCTTGGCCGTGCGTAGACGGACCAATCCGGAGGTGGTGCCTTCCGAGGTGCCCGGCAGTCCACCGAAGAAATCGGCTCGCGCCTCGCCGTGCGTCTTGGCGCCGGCAAGCGTGGGACCTTCCACGTCGATCCCGATGATTGACTGTCGAAGCGATGCGCCGAATGCTCCACGGCTTTCCCCTGGGCCGCGCGTTTCGGCTACTTCGGGAGCATCGAGTCCGGCGGCTGCGCCATGGGTGTTATGGATGGTCATGAGCGCCATCCCGGAGAGTTTCACGCGGTATTTCGAGCCGCTCTCGACCTTGGTCTGATACTGGTCCTCTACTTTGGCGGCGAGCAGTTCCTGGTCTTCGGCTAGTTGCGCCACCTGAGGAGGCGGACTGGCAACTCTGGAAACCGGCTGGGGCTGCAATTCCTTGGTGAGGAGGACCTGCCGCCGGATCTCGGTCAATTGCTGGCGCAGATCCGCCGACTCACGCCGCGACTCCGCCAACTCCTCCCGAAGTTGCGCCATCTGTTTCGCCAGATCCTGGAGCTGCGCAGCGACAGCGTCCGGAGCGGCTTGAGCACTGGCGGACTGGGCAAAGACAAGCCCAACAACCGCAGCAGCAAGCGTGCGACTCCCCATGAGCGACCTTCCTGAAGCGACCCGAATTGTCAAAAACCTGTCAAAGTGTGAACAAGGCGCTCCGAACCGCCGAGTGTCTGTAGTATAACCGTTGGTGAAGAGGACCGTCGAGCTTGGAAAAGATTCTCATCATCGAGGATGATCGCGCCACCCGCAAGGCCCTCCAGCAAATCTTTGAAACGGAAGGGTTTGAGTTCGAACTTGCGGAAAACGGCGAAGAGGGCCTCGAGGCCTTCCGCAAGGCTCAGCCCGATTTCGTGGTGCTGGACCTGCGGATGCCCAAGATGAACGGCCAGGACGTGTGCAAGCAGATCCGGCGCGAGTCGGCGCACGTACCCATTCTGATCCTCACCGGTTCGGCCGACGAAATCGACCGGGTGCTGTTGCTCGAGCTCGGCGCCGATGACTACGTCATCAAGCCGTTCAGCCCCAAGGAACTGGTGGCGCGCGTGCGAGCGATCCTGCGCCGCACCCGCCGCGGTGCGCCTCCGCTCACTACCGCGAGCTTCGGCGACATCACGGTGGATTTCGGCAAGATGGAGGTCACGCGCGCTGGAGCGCCGGTAGTGCTGGCGCCGCAGGAGTTCAAGATGCTGAAGTACTTCACTCAGAATCCGGAGCGCGTCATCTCGCGCGACCAGATGCTGAGCGAAGTCTGGGGCTATAACTCCTATCCCTCCACGCGGACCGTCGATTCCCACATACTCACGCTCCGCCAGAAACTAGAAAAGGACCCAGCCAATCCGGTCCATTTCATCACTATTTACAACGCGGGTTACAAATTCGTCCCATGATTCCCGTAACCCTTCGAGTTCGGTTGTTCATGGCCATCGGGGCGATCTCCGCCCTGTTGACGTCGGCCGTGTTGTTCATCGTGCGCCAGCGCGTGCAGGCGCACGCCGAAGAGCAGGTGGCCGAAGGGTTGAACAGGTCACTGCTCGCGTTCCGGAACTTGCAGAAACAGCGGGAAGCCACGCTCGAAAGTTCGGCTGCACTGCTGGCCGCGCTCCCGCCTGTGATGGCCGTAATGACCGCTGCTGACCCGGCCACGATTCAAGATGCGTCGAAGCCGTTTTGGGCGCTGGCCGGGAGCCAGCTATTCGTCTTGGCCGATAGCGAGGGGCACATCTCCGCGCTGCATTCCTCTACTCCGGGATTGCCAGTGGAACAAGTGGAAGCTCCGTTGCGCCGGCTCATCCAGCGGCGCGAATCGCGCGACTGGTGGTACACGGGCGGCCACTTGTTCCAGATCTTCCTGCAGCCGGTTCGCTTCGGTTCGGGCGATACGAGCGCGCAAATCGGCGTGCTCGCGCTCGGCTTCGAAGCCGATCAAGCTCTCGCCGATAGCATCGCCGGCATCGCGGCCAGCGAGGTCGCCTTCGTCGCCGCCGAGTCTCTAGTGGTGACCACCGTCGAGCCGGGATACCAACTCGACCTGAAGACGCGGTCGCCGGAGTTGCCGGGCGACGGAACGCCAGTGGATCTGAACCTCGCGGGCGAGCGCTTTCGCGCCACACGTGTTCGGTTGGCCAGCGGTGATCCGCCCGTTGCCCTGATCGTGCTCGAGTCGTATGACAGGGCCACGCGCTTCCTCACAAGTCTCAATCGCTGGATCGTCGCCGCGGGTTTGGCTGGCGTGTTGGCCGGCGCATTTCTCGCGTTCCTGGTGGCGTCGAGCGTGACGCGTCCGCTCGACAGACTGGTGCAGGGCGTACGCGCGCTCGAGGCGGGCGACTTCGATTATCCATTGACGATGGAAGGGCGAGGGACGACGGAAGGGCGCGGCGAAGTCTCCACGCTCACCGCGGCGTTCGATCGCATGCGCCGCCGCCTCAAGGAACAGCAGAAACAACTGCTCGCCGCCGAGCGTCTGGCGACCATCGGCCGCATGGCCACGACGATTTCGCACGACCTGCGTCATCCGCTTACGGCGATCCTCGCCTATGCCGAATTTCTATCCGAGGACCGTATCACCGAAGCGCAGCGCCGCGACTTCTTCCGCGAGATCCGCATCGCCGTGAACCGCATGACGGATGAGTTGAACTCGCTCCTCGGCTTCTCGAAGCAGGGCGAGCGGTTGATGCTCGCCGAATGCCAACTCGAAGACGTGGTGGAGCGCGCGATTCAGAACATCCGCGTGCTGCCCGAGTATCGCTCGATCCAAATCCACTACGTGCCCGAAGGCAACTGCGCGGGGGTGTTCGATCCGGCGAAGATGGAGCGCGTAGTGGAGAATCTCCTATTCAATGCGTGCCAGGCGGTGGCGCCGAACACTGGCGTGGTCCACGTGATCAGCCGCTCGAACCGGAAGGGTCTCGAGATCCGCGTGACCGACAATGGCCCCGGCATCCCCGAAGAAATCCGGCCCAATCTGTTCCAGCCCTTCGTGAGTCACGGCAAGGAGAAGGGGATCGGTCTCGGGTTGACGGTAGTGCAGAAGATCGTGGAGGACCACGGCGGGTCGGTGCGGGTGGACAAGACGGGACCGGGCGGCTCGGAGTTCGTGGTGGAAATCTCGTCGCCGGTGGGGCCTTCGGAACTGATCCGATCCGCGTAGGTGAGTGCGGAACACCGGGCAGGCCCGGCTAGAAATCGAACCGAATCTGCACCTGGAACATCCGTGGCGGATCCACATTCGCGAACGCCGGCAGCGCCGTGGACCCGCTCACCGGCGCCACTTGCCCGAAAGCCGGACTCGGTGTGCCCGTGTCCCCGTAGATCGTCTGCCCGCGCCCGAGGAGATTCGCGTGGTTGAACAAGTTGAATCCCTCGAGGCGCAATAAAACAGAAGTTCGCTCGCCTGTTTTGATCCGGTTCTCGAGAAACACACCCGCCTCTGCCGCCGGCGTCCCACGAAACGCCGATTTCCTCGCCACCGCGCCGTTGATCACCGGCCGGTCGTTGTTCAGTCCGTCGCCATTGTTGTCGACCCCGGTGGTCGCATTGAAAGGCCGCGCCGACGCGAACTGGCTCAGCGTACCGATCGCGAAGCCGAACGGCAGCGCGTAGCTCGCCAGCACCACGGCTCGATGCCGCTGATCGAGGACACTCCGCCCGCGTTCGGTCTCGCCGAGGCTCGCGATGTTCGCGTCGTTCGGCGCGATCCCGTTGCCGTCGGGTTCGGTGGTGTTCGTCGCCTTCGACAAGGCATAGCTCGCGTTGAGGTACAGCCGCCGCAGCCCGCGATAGGTGAGGCGAGTCTGCAAGCCATCGTAGTCCGCCACACCGAGATTCATCAGGACGTTCACCTGCCGCACGCCACCGGCCACGGGCAGTATCGGGCGCGTAGCGTTCGCTGCCGCAACCGGACGCACCTGCCCTGGCGCGGTCCGCTGGAACGGACTCGGAGCGTTCAAATCGACCGTGCGAGCCAGATCGGTCCAGTGCTGGTGCACGTAGTCCGCGCCAGCTACCAGGCCCTTCGCGAACTCCCGCTCGGCGCCGATCGAGACGACGTGGCTGCGCGGATTCGCAAGCCTCGCCGGATATCCCGGCAGCAGCCCGAAGTTCAACCCGTACCGCGCAAACTGCGCTTCGTAGAAGGCGTGCCGCCCCGCCTGGATGGTGATGTCGCGCGAAGGCAGTTGCGACGGCGCAAGCGTCTTCGGATCGAACGCGAGCGGAAGGCACCCGCCCGTCAGGCACGCGGGAAATCCAAGCTGACCGGGCGTCGCCGTGTAGGTGGTGAGGCCATCGAGCCCGCCGGTGAGATAGTTGGCGACGAGGTTCGACTGGATCTGCGTGAAGTACATGCCGTACCCGCCGCGAATCGCGGTCTTGCCGCCGCTACCGGGATGCCACGCGAAGCCGAGGCGAGGCGCGAAGTCTCGCCTCGCATCGGTCAACGTCTGGCGATCGTAACGAAGCCCGAGATCGATGGTGAAGTTCCGCGCGGCGCGAATGCGGTCTTGCGCGAAAAACGCGTATAGCCATTGCGTCAGTTCGTAGGTGCTGATGCCGAAGTTGATCGGCTGCGAATACTGTTGGACATCGGCGAGCGTCAGTTGATCGAACGGCGCCGTAGTGGTGGTCCTGAAGGTAAACGTCCCCAACACCGCCGTGCCCGGCTCGTTCCCGAACCCGCCCGATGTATGCCGAACGATGCTCGTACCCAACCGAAGGTAGTGGCGGCCGCGAGTCCACGAGAGCGTGTCAGAGAACTGAGCTTGGCGGCCGTAGAGGTTCGATACACGCGATTGCCCGATCGTGAAAGGTACGGCGCCCGCACGCGTATAGGTTGTCGAAAGGCGTGGCGCGGACCACTCCGTCACCGGATCTCCGTCGAGCCATGCGAATCGCGCTTCGTTGTAGAGTATCGGCGTCAGAACCGCCGAGTGGTTGGCCTGTAGCGTCCAGGACCGCCTGGCGTACTTACGAGCCACGCTGGGCGCGTTCGTGCCACCCACGGCGTCTTGTGGATTGTTGTCGAAGAAGCGGTCGGCATTGACGCGCAGCATCAGGCTCTGATTTGGCGTGAGCCGGTGGTCGAGCCGGCCGTGGAACAGGGACTGCCGGTAATTCCCGGTGTAGGAAAGATCGCCGTTGGCTGGCAGCACGAACGCCGGGAGCGTGTTCGAGAGAAACGTGGTTCGATTCTGGCGCGTGTAGTCGCCGGCCGCGAAGAAGAACGTCTTGTCGCGGATGATTCGCCCGCCGAATGCGCCCGAGAACTGATTCAGCGAGTCCGGTATGTCCACCGGACTGATCGAAGCCAAGCTCGAGGGCGTCGAGCAAGTGGTGATCGAAGCCGGGCAAAAGTTCTTGGCTGAAAACGTGCTCGCCTGCAAGCCGCCAGGGCGGCCCAGATAAAGCCCCGTGCCGTGGAAATCGTTCGTTCCGGACTTGGTCACGATGTTCAGCGCCGGACCCGAGGTCCAGCCGAACTCCGGCGAGAACGCGCTGGTCAGAATCGTCATCTCCTGTACCGCGCTCATCGGCAGCGTCGCCATCGCAATCTGTCTGCCCCAAGCCTCGTCGTTGTTGGCGCCATCGAGCGTGGTCGTCACCGTGCGGCGCGAACCGGCTCCCGTCGCTACATAGGTCTGGTTCACGAACAAGTCGCCCGTGCCCTTGGCTTGGCGAAATGCGGCGTCGAGCAGCGCGATGCTCGACAGCTTGCGGCCCAACACCGGAGTCTCATCGAGTTGGTCCGGATGCACGCTGCGCCCGATCTCCGGGCCCGAGCTGACTCCGCGCGCCGTTCCGTACACCGTCACTTCAGCCTTTTCGCCGCTCACGCGCGGCGTGATCGCGACGGTTGCTGTCTCGCCAGCTCGCAGCACGACGTCGAGCACCTGTTCGGTTGCGAAGCCACTCTTCGACACTGTGACTGCGTAGGCTCCGGTGAGCGGCAAAGCCGCGATCAGTACACGGCCGTCTGGACCCGAAGCGCCCTTCCGCGCCGCTCCCGTCGCCGTGTTGATCACAGTGACGTTCGCATCTCGAACCGAGCCCCCGGTCTGGTCGATGACTTCCACCAGGATGCTGCCCGTATTCGGAGACTGCGCGGAAGCCCGAGCGAGCAATCCCGCCAGGATGACGCCCATGCCTGCGAACCGTTTGCCACGACTCATGCTGGGCCTTTCGGGTGAAGTTCAGCGGGCGGTGCCGGCGGCCACGGCCCTGGGACTCGCGGGACGAAGCCCTGTCAACAGCGAGCAAAGCTGCTCCGAGCGGTCGGCCCACGTGTGCCCGGAAACCGCGCGCATGCGGCGGCTCCGCAACGCCGGATCGGACTCCGCCATCGCCCGGCACGCCTGCTCCACAAAATGGTGTTCGCTGCGGGCCACGTAAATGAGGTCGCTCCACGGTTCGAGCTCCGGGAGCTCCGTGGCCACAACCGGGAGGCCAGCGGCGAGATACTCGTAGAGCTTGATCGGGCTCGCCGCCCGAGTCAAGGGATTCCGGCGAAACGGAATGAGCGCCACATCGAAGCACTTCATCCACTCGGGCAAGCGTTCGTACGGGATCTCACCGGCGAGCTCCACGTTCGGATAGCGGGCAAGCCTTGCCGCAGCCGCGCTCTCCACCCGCCCGGCCATCACGATCCGCGCCGAGGGGATGCCCTGCGCCACCTGTTTGAGCAACTCCCAATCGAGCCAGTCTTCGATGGCGCCGAAATAGCCGAGCACGGGCGGTCCAGTGCGGCCCGGCGCGCTCACTGCGGCGCGCGCGAAGTGCGCGGTATCGGCGGCGTTGCGCAGAACGGTCGAACGCCCGCGCACCTGCGGCCAAGACCGCGCCGTCCCTTCTTCGAGCAGCGACGAAACGAAAATAACCCAGTCGGCGGCGCGGAACAATTCCTGTTCGGCTTCGAGAATATCGCCAGACATGGCGCCAAACCCAGGCAGGTAATCCTGGCAATCGTAAACCACCGGCCAGCCGTGGCGGCGTCGCATTTCGAAAGCGGCGCCGGTCCACGTGGGCAGGCTCACCACTTGCACCACCCGTTCGCCGAACACGCGGGCCAACGGCTCGAGAGCGGAACAAAGGATCCGGTCTTCCGATGCACGCAGCCGCCTGTGGTGATAAACCGGCTCGCGCGGCAGGCGAACATGGAGCTCCGATACGTTGGCCGAAAGCGCGCCTAGCCGCGGCTCGGGATCCGCCCCGCGAACCTTGCGATACTCCCGGCCCACGTGCGGATTGAGATAGTAGGCCGGATGTCCGAGCGCCGCCATGCCGAGAGCGAGGTGCTGGCTGCGCAACATCCGCGCGTGCCAATCGCTCATCGGCAGGAACAGGAACGCCGGCGGACGCGAGTCAACCGCGACGTTGGACCGCACCCCGGCTTCGTCTAGCGGGTGCAGCGGAACGTTCCAAGTATCGGCGTAATGGAGCGGCCGCGCTTGTGGTTTGAGGGGAAAATACAGCCAGCGCAAATAATATGGCCGTATTTTTTCCTTCCAGTCGGCGATCACCGCTTACAATCATCGCATGAACGGAGCCCTTCGTGCGGCACGTGCTACTGGCCCGTGAAGGGATAGAAGAAGCGCGAGAACGCCCAGTCGGCTTGCGGAACGCCGCTACACGTGGGCGACACTTGCGGAGATCCGCTGCACGGATGATCCCGCCCGATTGACCACATCGCGAGCAGACCCAGCCGGTTCGCCGTAGCGAAGTTCAACACCAGACCGGCGTCGGTTGCAAGTGTGAACACCTCGGGCACCACATCGTTCAGCCCGATCATCGGCGTCACCCCCTGCATCGCGCGCAGTTGCGCGTCCGTTTTGGCCGAGCCGTAGACCGGCTTCATCTGCGCGAACGTCGCATTGACGGCGTCGATGGCGGCTTGTCCCATCTTGTTCGGATCCGCCACGGCGCTGCCATAGTCCATCGCCATCACGTTGAGGATCCCGAGATCGACCCCGTTCTGAACCGCGTTCCGAAGTAGGTTCACTCCATCGGCAGTGAGCCCCGTGGGCAACGCCGGAAGCGTGTACTGCACCGTGAGCGCCCTGCCGCTCGCGCGCGCCGCTGCCTGCAACCCCGCGATCGCTTTGTTGCGGCGATCGATCGAAGCCGTGTCGGCAACCGCGGCTCCTTCGATGTCGAAGTCGATCCGCGTGGCGTGGAATTTGTCGATCACATACTGATACTGGCTTTGCAGCGACGAGACCGTGCCGCACGCCTGTCCCAGTTCAATTCCGAACGCGCCTCCGAACGAGACGATCACATCGCCGCCGGCCTTGCGCAGGGCATCGACCTCGGGCACGAGAAAGTCCTGCGCCACGGGCACGATGCCGCCCCACGAAGCTTGGCATCCGGCGCCCGAAACCACGAACGCCGCGGTGAAGTACTTCACGCCCGTAGTGAGCGAGATGTTCGCCAAGTCCGGCGTCGGCCACAGGAGCATGTCCACGTAAGGCGCGAACACGCGCGGCGGAAAGCTCGACACAGTGGTGACGGCGGGCGCGGTCTGAAACACCACTGCCGGCGAAGCGAGCGAAGGCCCAACTTGATCCTGCGCCGACACCGCAACCGAGTTCGTGGTAGAAGGCGTCAGCCCGGAGAGCAGATAGCCCGTCTCGGGAATCGACGCCGCGAGCGCAACTCCGTTGAGCCAGATGCGATACGTGATGTTGCAGCCGGCCATGGGCGGAGACGCGGTCCATGCGAGCGTCGCCGAGTTCGCCGTGATGCCGCTTACCTTGAGCCCGGTGGGCGTGGCGGGCGGTTGCGCGCAGCTCACCGGCTGCGACGTAGACGCCGTGAGGTTCGGGCTGAACGTGGACACGTTGCCCGCTTTGTCGCGAGCGCGCACGGCGAACGAGTACGAGGTCCCGGCGGTGAGGTTCGTCGCGGTGAACGTAGTCTGCGCCGTGGCGCCGATCACCGCGGAGCCCATCCGCACGTCATAGTTCGCCACGCCGCTTCCGCCCGAGCCGTCATTCGAAGCGTCCCAGGCGAGCGTGATCGACGTGGTGGTTTGCCCAGTGGACCGCAGCCCCGCCGGTACGCTCGGCGGCACGTTGTCCGTGGATCCGGCCGCGCACGTGGGAGCAGTGACCGTGACGCCGGGCATGGCACATCCACTCGGAGCCTTGGGGTCGCCCGAGAGAGTCGCCACCCAGCCGATCCACGCCTGTCCGCCGGGCACCAAGTCCTTGTTCCAACCCGGACCCTCGAGCACATAGGAAGCGCCCTTCTGGCTTCGGATTTTTGCGTCCCAAAGGCTATTGATCTGGTGCGGATAGTCGAATGCGAGAGTCCACCCCTTGAGAGTGGTCTTTCCGGTATTCGTGACGGTAATCCCTGCTTGGAGACCCGTTCCCCAACTGGAATCGAGATGATAAACGAGGGCCGCCTGTTGAGCGAAGGCAGGTGTGTAAGAAAGGCAGAGCAGCGCAGTGGCCGCGTAAAAACTTCCTCGAGCAGTCACGAGACATCCTCCGGACGTGCCACGAATGCACCCAGCCCATGCTCGATGGGGATCCGTGCCACGCGTCAGTAATAGGCGGCCCTGCCGAAGCAAGACCGCGGATGGGGAGTCCTCGACGGGAATCTCCCTCATGTTCGATCCGTATCGGGCCAGGACTCGGTGGTCCAATGCTCCGGTACTCGAATCAGTATGGCAATTGAACGTCCATCTGGCAATTGGGAAAAAAAGCCGGGCGTCTTGGGGGTACGCCCGGCTCTCTACGGAGGAGATAGCGCAGCCGGCTCGGAGACCGGCCACGCATCTGTGGAGGAGAACGAAAGAAAACTACTACCCGAGCAGCCCACCGTGCCCGAGTGACGCCAATTCCCACCCCGACAAACGGTAGCGGGACATCATCGGCGGAAGCACCAGGTCCACGACGTTCGCTTTGGCGGAGCGGTAGCAGCCAGGAGCCGACACGATCGGGATCTCGTCTTTGTAGCCGAGCAGCAGCAGGTTGCCCGGTTCCACCGGCGCCAGAAACTTCTCGATGTGGCATCCGATCTGCATCATCGCGCGTCCGATCACGTCTTCCGGACCGGCCGGAGCTGTCGTCGATGCAACCAGAATCGCCGTCGAGCGCGAGCGCACCAGGTGCTGGAGCGCGCGCATCACGTTGGGGTCGTCTTCGGTGGCGGTGAGTACATAGGCAGGGTTGATGCCGAAGCGTTCCAGCCTTTGCCGCATGATGCCCTCGAACAACTGGCGGGCGCGGTCACCGCTGACGGGGTCGGTATACAAAACGCCGATCTGGGGGTTCCGGACCGGGCGCGACTGCAGTATCGGCCCTCGTTCTTTGAGTATGGTTATCACTGCTTCGAGCTGCGCCTTTGCCACCGCGAACGGTGCGCTCTTTACGGTGGCGATTCGCGTGCCCGCTTTTGCATAGCTGAAATTGAGGGCGGTGGCGATCACGATGCTGGCTGCGCAGTTGATCTGCTTCAGCAACTCGTCGTCCACCAGTACGCAGCAATCTTCGGTGGCGAACAAGTTCGCTCTGCCTCCAGCCGCCAACCTCACCTCCACGCAGCCGCAGCCCATGGCTTGCGCCACCTGCGATACCGCGTCGTCTTCGGCCACTTCGCCGTCTTCCAGCTCGGTGACCCAGACCTGTTCCATCCCCTCGGTCTCCAGCAGTCTCACGTCTTCATCACTGATCACGTGTCCTTTGGCCAACAACTTCCGGCCGCCTGGCTTGAATATGGTACAGCACAAGATCCGGCCAGCCGATTCCTTCACTCCTACAGTCTGTGCTTTCATTTAGTAATGGGGCTCCTCACGCAACTAGTACTACTAGTTCTAGATGATCTTACCCTAGAAGTGGGCTAGATGGAAAGCCCTACGCGAGGGTTTTTTTGCGTGTCGATTCCACCCCTACGTGGAGGGGCTTCTCTATACTGTAGTGGCCGGAGGGCGAAGAAATTCTCTGCCAAAATGCAGGCAAAGATTCGAGTTCCTCTATTTTTCCACAGGGATTCTCACAGGGGCTCCCACAGCCGAATCCTTGAGAATCCTAAGGGGTTCCACTGAGGTACGAAAGTTTTCCACAGCCCGGAGCTGCTTGTGGACAGCGATCTCGTCGCAGCTTTGGAACTTCGGACACCGCAAGCAGTCTTTCCACGCCTTCTGGGGAAGCGCCCCTCGATCCACTTGCGCGTATCCCAGCTTACTGAAGAAGCCGGGCACGTAGGTGAACGCGAACAGCGACGCCAAGCCCATCTGGCGCGCTTCGGTTTCGAGCGTTTCGCACAGCGCCCGCCCGACGCCAGTCCCCTTCATCGCCGGATCCACCGCCAGCGACCGAACCTCGGCCGCCGTCGGCGTATAGAAATGGAGCGCGGCGCACCCCGCCGTGCGTCCGGCTACCACGGCGACCGTGAAGTCGCGAATGCTCTCGGCCAGTTCGAACTCGGTCCGCGGGAGCATGATCCCTTGGTTGGCGTAGCTGTTGATGAGGGTCAACAGGTCCGGGATGTCGTTCATGGTGGCTTTGCGAAGCAACATGGCTTCCTCCCCTTACGCGATGATTCGAGTTCCGGCGATTTCCCCGGCCAACAGCCGCGCCACGATTCCGGGTTCGGCGCCCGGCGCGATCACGATCTGCCCCACGCCGCCATCGAGCGCACGATGAGCGGCTTCGAGCTTGGCCTGCATCCCACCGGTGGCGATTCCGGAATCGATGAGCGCTTGGCTCTCGCCGCGCCGCAGGGTCGCGATCACGCGCTTCGAAGCATCCATCACGCCCGGCACGTCGGTGAGGAACAGCACGCGATCGGCGGCGAAGCCGGCGGCGCAGGCGGCGGCCATCTGGTCCGCGTTGACGTTGTAGATGTTCCCCGCGCGGTCGCCCGCCACACAAGCGACCACCGGCAGGTATCCGTTCGCCGTCAGCACATCGAGCAAGCGCGCGTTGGCGCGCACGGGACGGCCCACCGCGCCGAGCTCTTCGCTCCACTGTTCGGCCTCGGTGAGTGCGGCATCGATCCCCGTGAGCCCAACCGCGTCGGCTCCCGCAGCAACGAGCGACGCCACCAGCGTATGATTCACCGTTCCCGCGAAGACCTTCAGCACTGCGTCAATCACTTCCGGAGTACTCACGCGGAGGCCATTCACAAAGCGGCTCTCCACGCCGCGCTCGGTGAGGAAGCGCGTCATCTGCTTGCCGCCGCCGTGGACCACGGTCATGCGCACGCCTTCGCCTTTGGACTCAGCCGCGATCTCAGCCGAGAGGCGCGCTCGCGAGGCTTCTTCGTCGAGGAGGGTTCCGCCGAGCTTGACCAGGACTTTCATAAGAGGCCTGCCGTTTCCTCAAAGCCGAGCACGAGGTTCATGTTCTGCACTGCTTGTCCGGCGGCGCCCTTGCCGAGATTGTCGATGCAACTGACCGCGACTCCGCGACCCGTAGCCGCGTCGAACTTGAAGCCGATGTCGCAGAAGTTGGTGTGATTCACGGCTGCGAGGTCCGGGACCTTGCCGGGTTCATACATCCGCACGAACGGTTCCCCGGCGTAGCGCTTCTCGTAAGCGGCGAGGATCGCCGCTGCCGATGCGCCGGGCGCGCGGAAGTAGATCGTCTCGAGGATGCCGCGATGAATCGGAATCAACTGCGCCGTAAAATTGAACGCGCTCTCTTCGATGCCTGACGTAATGAGCACTTCCGGCACGTGGCGATGATCGAGCAGCGAGTACGCGGAGTAGTTTTCGGTGACTTCGCAGAAGCTCGTCTTGAGGCTCGGCTTGCGGCCGGCTCCGCTGACGCCGCTCTTGGCGTCGCAGACGATGTCGGCCGCCGCATCGAGCAAGCCTGACTCGACCAGCGGCTTGATGGCCAGATTCGCCGCCGTCGGATAGCATCCCGGATTCGCGATCAGGCGCGCGCCTTTCACGCGATCGCGGTGAAACTCAGGCAGTCCGTAGACGGCTTCCGCCAGCAGCGCCGCTTGCGTGTGCGGCTCCTTGTACCAGCGCGTGTACGTCTCGGCGGAAGAGAAGCGGAAGGCGCCACTGAGGTCGATCACCTTCGCGCCGGCTTCGAGCATCGCAGGCGCGAGTTCCATCGAGACCTCGGCGGGCGTGGCCAGAAACACGGCGGCGATCTTCTCTGCGCGCACCGCATCGGCGGTGCAAGGGGCACGGCGTGGTCCGCGATAGGAGCGGGGTCGCGCGCGATCTTCGGAGTCCGAGCGATGTTCGAGCAGAACGGGCTCGACGCCGGGGTGATGCGAGAGGATCGAGACCAGTTCGGCGCCGCTGTAGCCGCGGAAGCCGGCGACGCCCACGGTATATTTATTCATATCTGTGAATAAATATACCACGACTCGAACTGCTCAGTGGGGCAGGCTTTCAGCCTGCAGCGGGACTTTCATTCCCGCCCTGAAACTCGTGCATTCCTCCGTCAGCGCGGTTGCACCGGAACCTTCTTGTAGGGCGGGCTTTAGTTAGCCAGCGCGGGACTTGAGTCCCGCTTTCCGAATCAGCGTAGACGATTGCTGCAGCAGGTGTAAGTCCCGCATCGCGAAGTGATCGAGCGGATTCAAATATACGCTCGGCAACCCGCGCCGCCGCTCATCGGGCGAGTCGGCACAGAGCGGGGCAGCTCAACTCGATGCCGTAACGAATCTCAGCCAAGCTGACCACGCTGATATAGAGGCCGGAAAGCGGAGCCCCCGCAATGAACTCCCGAACCCTCTCTTTCGCCCTCGGCTTACGCAGTTCGGAGAGAATGTCAGTATCGAGTAGCCACGCCATCAGAGATCGACATCCCGCACCAGTGGTGACGGCACACGAGCAGGCTCAATATCGATCTCGGGATAGGGGCAGGCTTGCATGGCCGCAATCGAGGCTGCGCCGGTCCGGGCGTCGGGCGCGGACGCCCGAAGGGCTTCGCGAATCAAGTCTTCGGGGCTGTTGAAGGCTCCTGATTGCATGCGTTGCCGGATCAAGGCTTCAACCTCAGGACTGGTGATTTGGATGGTCATGGGCTGCGACTCCCTTCTCTTTTCCACATTAGCGGTTTTGGCCGATCCTGTCACGTTTGCAAACATCGGCGCAGGACTTACGTTCCGCAACGCGAAACGAGAACACCGTGAACCTCGGTTCGAACACTGGCTCGAGCACCCGTGTCAAAGCGTGGTGGACCACCGGTCGCGAAACGGCGCCGCCGAAATCATCCGCGGCTTCGGATTGCGGATCCAGAACGTTCGATACTCGCCGGGCGTGTAGGTTCCGTCGAGCAAGTCTCGCTGCAATTCGCAGACATTCGGCTCGAGATCCACCAGGAACCGCGCCACATCCGGCCGCGACCACTTCCCTTGCGCGGCCGCCCGTGCCGAGGCCAGCAGGTTCTGCCAGTCCGTCACCTGTGGCCAGAGGTTCCCGGCGCGCTTCATTCGCCCCGCTCCCGCGAGTGTTTCAGCCATCCGCCCGTCATGCGCCCGATCTCGTCCAAGTTCTGCGAAGCGAACTCGTATGCACCCAGGTTGATCGCCTTGAGGTCCTTCGAGAGCCGGATCAGATACCGCACACGATTCACATCGCGCGCCGCCCCGCCCAAGTTCGAAGCGTTCTTCTTCTGATAGGTCGCGTCCACCAGATGCATCAGCAGGTCCAGCGAGCTTTGCAGGATCTGTTGCCCGATCGAGAACCGCTGCGACTTTGGAAAGTTCTCCACCTTCGGCACGATCCACAGATTCCAGTCGTATGCCTTCTGGACCACGGTCGCCTCAGTCGGAGCAGCTATGTTCCCCAAGATTCTCCCGGACCCCGTTGACCCAAAACCCTCAGCACTCAACGCAATTCCCCAGCGCACCGGAACCCGATATCGTTGAGCCGGACCGACGGAACGATCCCGTCTCGGTCCGACACCCGGACGTTCCGTGGAGCGCTGCCCCGAGAGCCGCCCCGAAGCCCCCGGCGCTCCTCTGTGCCGCGCCTGCTGGGGTCGAGCCGAGCGAACACCGCCAGCTGATGGTAGTTCGGATCGTACCAATCCGCGACCCACTCCCACACGCTGCCCAGAGTGTCGTACAGTCCCCAAGCGTTCGGGGCTTTTTTTCTTCCTCTCGCGACTTCGGCCGTTGGCGTTTCTGAGCTCCACGCCACCCGATCCAACGGGCCATAGCGAGCCTCCTTGCTCCCCGCCCGCGCCGCGTACTCCCACTCCGCCTCCGTCGGCAGCCGCAGTCCCACAGTCTTGCAGTACTTGCTCGCCTCATCCCAACTAACGTGCTCCACTGGCCGCTTCGTTCCCTTGAAGGTGCTCGGATTCGCACCAATCACCTTCTGATACGCCTCCTGCGTCACTTCCGTCTCCCCCATCCAGAATCCCAGAATGATCTCCACCTCATGCGCCGGCTTCTCGTCATCCTCGCACTGCTGATCCCCCGGCGAGCATCCCATCGTGAACTTGCCCGGCGGAATCCACACGTAGCCAAGGCCGTCTTTCTCATTCACCCGCTTCGTCCCTGCCGTGAGCGCCGACGGCTTCGGCGGAACCACAACCGGTTTTCGAAGCTCCTCAATCCGTACCTTGATCGACTCCACAAAAGGACCCGCTCCCGGCACATCGCGATACTGATCCACGAAGCTCTGCAACGTCGGCAGATGCGTGCTGTTCTCCACCAGCCGATACGCCGCCAGCAACACGCTCTCCGAGATTGGACCCGCCGTCCCCGACTTCGCGCTGACATGCCCCAAATCCACATTCGGCACCTGAACATCCCGCGCCTTCCCATTCAGAAACACGAACGTCCCCTTGAGAAATCCCTTGCGCCGCATGAGTGGCGTCAACTGCGGATCCATCCGCTTCTGCGGATTGGCCGAGTTGAACTTCCCTACGTAGTTCTGCGCCTGCCCATAGAGCCAGTGGATCGGTAAATATGGCCGGCTGTCCGCCGCGCCACTCCGGATCGCATCGATCAGCCCGTGCGTCAAAACGCTGTGCTGCTCGCGGGCGTTCAACTCCACTTGGTACACCTTCTGGTCGGCCGTCCCCGCAGTCAGCAAGTACCCGCTGCCCTCGCCGCTCAATCCATCGAACCCGGACCCATCCTGCGACTTCACCGCCAACCCCGAAGCGCACGCGTCCAGCACCGCCAGAAAATGCCGCGCCACATTGAGCCGCGCCCACTCCTCCACGGCCCCGATCGGCAGGACATAGTCCGACGCAAAATCGCCGGGTTGCGCCTCGGAGAACTGCAAGTACCCGACGCTTTCCTGCTGATCGGACCCGTGCCCGGAGTAATAGAAGAGGAGACGGTCCTCTACGCCCAGCAGTCGACCGTTGAGGGCGAATTCGTTGCGCATGAACCGGTCGATTGTGGAGCGCTTCACGTCTTGCTCGCGCAGCATGTAGACGGTGTCGAAGCCGCCGTCGGTGAGAAGCAGGTCGCGGAGTTGGTTGATGTCGGACTCGACACCCTTGAGTTCGCCGAGATAGCGGTACTTGCCAACACCGGTGAGAAACGCGACGCTGCGGCGGAAGGGCGGAGCCGGTGTGGTCGAGAAGAGCTTGAAGAGCTCGTCGAGGCGCTGCCACCAGTAGCTCGGATAGCGGGTCGCCGCAACGCGATCGTAGCGTTGAACCCCGTTTCCCGCGGGCACCGGTCCTTTGACGCCGGCAGGCAGCCCGCCTTGGGAAAGGCCAGACTTAGCAGTCCCAAAGGCCGCTAGCAGCGCGACTAGAACCGGCCTCATGGAGCGCCCCCCGCCGTCTTGATTTCGCCGCCTGCGCAACGGAAGCCGATCGCTCCGCTCCGTGCGTCCGGTTTGCCCTTGCTGCGCTGAGAGACCGCGACATGGGTGGGCGCGACGAACCACCCGCCGCCGAGCAGTACCCGTTCATCGCCAGACGCGGGGCCGCGCGGATCGTTCTGTTGCCGTTGGTAGTAGTATTGGTCATACCAATCGGACGCCCACTCCCAGACGTTGCCCAGCATGTCATGCAAGCCCCATTTGTTCGGCGGCTTGCCCTTCACCTCGTGTGTGCTGCTCTTGGAATTGCCTTCGTGCCACGCACCGTCCACCCGCGCGTCGGCTGCAGCGTATTCCCACTCCCCCTCCGTTGGCAATCGCATTCCCGCAGCGATACAGAAGTCTTCTGCGTCGCTCCAGCTCACCATTTCCACTGGACGCTGGAGGCCAGCAAAGTGGCTCGGCGATTTTCCAGTGACCTTGCGATAGGCTTCCTGAGTAACCTCGGTTTCGCCGATCCAGAACCCTTTTGTTATGTTGATCTGGCGGCTGCGGTTTGCCCCTGCGCCGTCGCCTCTCGTGAACTGGCCAGGAGGGATCCAAACATAGGCAAGTCCGTCTCTGTCGTTCACCTGCTTCGTTCCGCCGGGTATTGCCTTGGGCTCCTCGCTTCGCCCGGTGGGCTCGCGCACCCCGATCGAGAAACCGAACAGCCGCGCCGCCTGCAGTGCGAAGTCGATACGCAACACATCAGTCGTTGTCCCCTCACTACCCAATATCATGCCGACAACCTTACTTTCTGCATCGATCAGCGCGCCGCCCGTGTACCCGGCCGACATGATTGGGGACTGCACCTTGAGATTTGAAGCTGTATATTCCGAAACATACCCTGGCGAATACAGGACATCCCAGCCTTCCGATCGCGCAGGATACCCGACTGCATAGACTGGATCTGATCTGGTCATCCGAACGGCATCCAGCAACCGTTCGAATCGGAATCTCATCTTCGGGCCCTTGACACGGAGCACCGCCAAGTCGTGCTCGACTCGAGCGCGTGCAAAACGCTCGGCATCGTACGGCCCAAGTACCTCCGGGCCCACCTCATTGAAGAAGCGGACTCTCACATTCGCCGCTAAAGACCCCCTTGGGCGTACCAGGTGATAAGGGGCAAGAACGTAGGCAACATCCCCGGAGGCGCCAAAAACGATCCCTGCTCCCTGGAGGTGCCGGCCGTCCGAATCGATGTCGATCATAGCGATCAAACTTTTCGCGGCGCTCAGCTCCGGTCCATTCCAGAGGCCAACCCCACTCCTCCTCGGTGACTCTGCTGTTGGCGTCGGGCGTGAGCTCTCTGCAGGGGCAGATGCGGCCGCTTGCTGCATATCTTGGATTCGAAATTTGATCGACTCGACGAAAGGACCGGCTCCCGCCGTATCCCTGTACTGGTCCACAAACGCCTGCAGAGTGGGAACGTGCCGACTGAATTCCACAAGCTGGTACGCCGCCAGCAGAACGTTGTCACTGGTCGCAGCGCGTGCGCCCGTCTTCGCAACAGTGATCGTGCCCGAGTATCGATCCGGCAGCGATGGCTTCCCGCCATTGCCGTTCAAAAACACGAACGTCCCGCGCCGCAACCCATCCCCGCGCTCCAACTCCCAAAGCTGCGGATCCATCTTCTTCCCCTGCTGCGCCTCGAACCGCTTCACGTCCAACTCCGCCTGCCCAAAAACCTGGTGAATCGTCAGGAAGCCCGGATTCTCGGCAAACGCCGCCCTCGCCCGAAGCGCATCCAGCAGCGCCCGCGTCAACACGCTGTACCCCTGCCGCTCATTGATCTGATACTGGTAGACGCTCTGCGCACCCGACCCCGCCGTCACCAGGAACCCGCTCCCTTCCCCGCTCAAGCTCGCGAGCAGCGCCTCCGCGTTCGGCGGACTCTTCCCCACCACCGCCAGCCCCGACGCGCATGCATCGAGCACCACCAGCAGATGTTTCGCGACATTCACTGCCGCCCAGCGCTGAAAGTCGCGCACCGGTAGCACGTGGTCTCCCGAGAAACTCCCCGGCGCAGCCTTTCGAAACTGCAAGTAGCCGATCTTCCCGAGTTGGTCCGCGCCGTGGCCCGAGTAGTAGAACAGCAGCCGGTCCTCGGGACCGAGAAGCGAACTGGCCGACGTGAACTTCGTCGCCATGTAGTCCTCGATCGTCGACCGCGTCACGTTCTCTTCGCGCAGTTCGAGCACGGTGTCGAAGCCGCCATCGGTGAGTAGAAAGTCGCGTAGCGACGCGATGTCGGAAGGCACCCATTTCAGCCGCGGCAGCGAATTGTTCTCGTAGGTCGAGACGCCGGCTAGAAACGCCACGCTGCGGCGGAAGGGCGCACGCGAGGCCGGCTTCCACTCGAAGAGTTCGAACAGCCGTTGCCACCAATAACTCGGATACGCAGCCGTGGCGGCGCGGTCGTAGCGTTGCACTCCGCTCCCGATGTGGGTTGGGCCTTTCACCCCCGGCGGGAGTTTCTCCTGAGCTCGGGCGGACACGGCGGTCCACACGAGCACGGCCATCGCGAGATACCTGCGGATCACTGTGCTCCTGAGGTGTTATTCAGGCTATCACGGCGGCGGCGGGATTGGCGTTGCACTTGGCCCTGCAGCGCCACAGATTCGTCTTCTGCGACAGCGCGGGATGACGGATTCTTGCTCCGGTGAAGTCAGCAGGGTCCCACCTGGAGAGCGGCCGCCTTTGTCCAAACACGCCGGCCTCAGTCTGGCGGTAGCGTATATTGGCAGTAGTGTAGTTGCCGCGCCGCCATTGGCCTTCGTGCCCGATTCGCACGTCAAAGCGCTGCAGCAGGCACCAGGCGATGCCCGAGTAATCAGACGCCCAGGAGAACAACCATGAACCCCGACACCCGTCAAAACGTCCACGCCATGGTCGATCAACTGCCGCCCCTACAACTGGCCGCCGTCGAGAAGCTTTTGCATTCCATGATTGATCCGCTCTCGATGAAACTGGCCATGGCCCCCATCGACGATGAGCCTCTCGCCGAAGAGGACCGGCAGGCCATCGCCGAAGCCGATGCGTGGAGCAAGCACAACCAGCCAATTCCCATGGAAGCGGTCCTTGCCGATTTCGGCCTCACCATGGCCGACTGGGAGAACATGGCCAAAACACCGCCGGACGTAGCGCTCAACGGCCACCGCAAGAATGGCTAAGCGCGTCGTCTTCACCGATCAAGCCCAGGCCGAACTCCGCGCCATCCCTCAGCACATCGCCATTCAGATTCTACACACCCTGGCCCGCTTCCTGAGCTCAGAGGAAGGCGATGTTCGCCGCCTCCAGGGCGTCGATCCGCCGCTCTACAGACTTCGCATCCAAGACCACCGCGTTTTCTTCCGCGATCTCGGCAACGGACTCATCGAAGTCACCCGCGTCCGCCACCGCCGCGAAGCCTACCGCTAACGTCACGCGCCCTCGCGCAGCTCGAGCACCGTATCGAAACGTCCGCCCGTGAGCAGGAAGTTGCGCGGCCCCTCGAGATCCGAGCCCGCCACTCGATCTCGCGCAATTGACTCGCGCTCTTCGACACTCCGGCAACCAACGCCACGCTGCGGGGAACGGCGCGCCTGTGGAGAGGCTTCCATTGAAAGAGGTCGCAGAATCGTTTGCACCGGTACGAGGAATAACCGGCCGCCACCCATTGCCACGGGTCCTTTCACTCTCGCCGGTAACGCCCGGGCTTTGAGCGCTCGCCGCCGCAATCACCGTCGCCGGCACGGCGCACGCTCACCGGATCACTTCTTTTCCACTTCCTCTTTCTGCTTGCGGTCGAAGAATTCTTTCCAGAAAAACCCGTTCTGGAACGCGACGAAAAAGATCATGAGGCGCGCGGCAGTCAGGTTCTTCAGGTTGATGTCGGAGCCACTGAACGCCGCAAGCAGCGGGATGAAAACGATCGGTGACGCGAAAATGGGCGCGAAGAAGAGGCCCCAGTCCCACTTGGTGCGATAGCGCTTCGGCCGCTCGAATCGGCGATAGAAGTGGTGCGCGAACATGCCAGCCAGCATGCACAGGAACAGTGCGGCGGCGAGGACGAGGTCGTCATTCGCGCCCTTGCCGGTCACCTGTGGCGCGAATGGGAATCCGAACAGCGAGTTCAGCAGTGCCGCCCAAGCAACCAGCGCCACCATCCAGATGGCGAACAGCGCCCACTCCCCGGTTTTCCTGACGTAGAGAGCGGAAGCGCTGATGAGACCCACAAAGCAGGCTGCTACCAGATAGTTGAGTTCGCTGGACATTCACTTTCCCTAGACGAAACGGCGTTTCCGATGATACAACGGCCAGCCCTGCCTCACTCCGGAGGCGTGTACCCCAGCGGCGTGTCCCCCAGAGATGTGTCCCCCAGAGATGTGTCCCATGGACGGAACACCGCGCCCGTGAGATCTTCGAAATCCGTCGAGCCGTTGCGGCAATCTGGGCGTCAGGCGCACGAATTGGCCGCCCTGGCAGACGACGCTGCCCTCGAGAACGCCCCATCGCTGTGCAACGGTCTTCGTAACCGGCGGAATGCGCCCGGCAAACATCGGCAGTAGCTCCGAATTCAGCCAAACCGCGAGCCCACTCACTTCTTTGCCGGCGCCATGATCTCGTCCTTTGCGCAGTTCTCCCAGGCTCACTACGCCGAGGAGGAGCCAGCCGAGGTCTTGGGCAGCCATCCGGAACAGGAGCTTGGGTTCGGGCAAGGGGCGAACCAACTCCGAGACAACCTTGGTATCCAGCAGGAAGCGTTCATGAGAGTCGACCGGCCGGCTCGCCCGCGTTGCAGACTGTCAGCGATCCCCTCACCCATGCTGACGCATCGATCAGTCCTGCCCGGTGCGGCGAACAGGCCTTTCAGTAAGAGGATGTCCCATTCTTAGGCGAGTTCGTGTACTGGAAATTTCTTTACTTCCTTGTTTTCAATCGATCACGGGTTTCGATTTTGCGCGCACGAACGTTCCTCACGCTACCGTAGGGGTCGAGGAGGCGGCTACGGCCTGCGCATGGCACCGGCGCGAGCTCGAATCTCAGCATCGCCTCAGGCGCCGCTCGGAATGGCCGCGCGGAATACTGCCGAAACGGAGCGATGACTGGAATCCACCGGCGAAATTTGCGAAATCGCACCAACGAACCTAATCCCAGAAACGGACACTTCACTAACGAGGCGCGAATCTGATGCGCGTCTCACACCTAGCCGCCAGCCCGCCGCCGAGGCCGACGACCCTGACCAAACCATCATCCAGATCCGGCACTCGGAGAGCCGCGAAAAATTTGCCGATTTGACGAACGAACCTAACTCGGGCGAAACTCCCCGTAACTGACTCATGCTTCGATGCTTGGCTGAATCACTCGCATCGTTTGCCGCGATCGTCTGATCAGCCCGCAGACTTCTCAAACTTCGCCAGCCTCGCCGTGTAGGGCGGGCTTCAGCCAGCGCGGGACTTCGGTCCCGCCATCAACTCAGAAAGGAAACCATCCATGTCCACCTGGGCCATAGACGACATGCCTGAATCCCAGCGCCCCAAGCGCAACATCTTCCGAAAGGAAGCCGCGCGAGCGGCTCAAAAAGGAGCGCAGACGGAGCGAGCGCTGCCGAATGACAACACCACGCCGTCGCCCGTCTCCACCACCCCCGAACCCAACCTCTCCGAATACATCCACAAATCCACCTTTGACCGCTTCCGCCTCTTCATCATGGACGCACTCGCCGGCTTCCCCGCCGCCCGAGCCGCCGTCCTCGAAGCCGTCAACCGCGCCCTCGAGGAACCACCTGCCTATCCGGAAGGAGCACTCGCGTGAACGGAGCGTTCAGCCAATCTACAGCCAGTCTGATGCGAACTGACTAAGTCGACACCCCAGGCGGGCTTGCGAGCCGCACCGATCTTTCACAACTGAATATTGGCACCCCGCGGGGGAGAAGCCGCCGGAGCCGGATCGGCCGGCTAACGGCGCCGTGGGCGCTCTGCCGTCGCAGATCGAATCGAAGACGGGATACACGCCTTCCGTGAGGAGCGCGTACGGATCCTTCTTCCAGCGCGTGTACGTCTCGGCGGAAGAGAAGCGGAAGGCGCCACTTGAGGTCGATCACCTTCGCCCCGGCCTCGAGCATCGCGGGCGCGAGGTTGATTGTTCCCAGAACAACAGATGTCCCGCCCCGCAGCACCCGGCTCCGAACTCCGTCGAAATCCAGTTCCCCCGCCCGGTACCTCTCCGTGATCGCCCGGAACCGCCGCCGCGCCGCCACCACATGCCTCCGCGGCTACCGCGCCCGATGCGGAAACAGCCTCCACCCGAGAAACGGGAACGCCACGATCTCTCCGCGCATCCGTCCACAACTCGCGCTTGTCGTCGCCGGCCACAGCCTACCAGGGACCTTGCCGCTTCGAGTACTCGCGGCCCTTGTCCGCCGCCGCCGTCTCGCCGCCGGTGCAGATCATCACGCCTTCCTTCAGCATGTCGACCACGTTGGTCTCATTGCACGAGTTGAGGAAGAACAGGTTCGCCGCCTTCACCGCCGTGAAGATGCGCGTGCGCATCTTCTGCATGGCCGGATGATTCTCGCGGTCGCCACGCGTGTTGCCCGTCGGCGGACCCACAAGGAAGAAGCTCTGGTCGCCCGGTCCCCATTCGGCGAAACCGATGCCCGGGATGCGCACCGTCTTCTCCACGTTGTCGGCGGCCATCGGAGTCTCGATCTTCACGCCGAGCAGAATCTCGCCGTTCTTGTTGAGCGGCCATGGATCGGCCTTGCGCAGATACTCGTTCGGCGGCAAGCCCCAGATCTGCGCGGCGTAGTTCTGGCTGCCGCTGCCGCGGATGCCGGTGTCGAGTCCGGTGACCTTCTCGGCGAAGGGATAGCGGATGGCTTCGACGAAGATCCTCACGGCTTCCGGATTCTCTGCGTGGCAGAGCAGAATTCCGTGAACGCCCGCCGCCAGCACCTGCTGCGCAACCCAATAGTTGGCGCGCATCGCGGCGGGATCTTTGCCGAGCGTGGGGAGCGTGGCGATCACTGCTGGCGTCCGATGGCCGGTGCGCGTGGGTCCGCCATCGACGAGGCCGCGCATGAAGTCGCGGAGTTCCTTGAGGTCGAACAGGCCGTGCTCCATCTCGTAGTTGATGTAGTCGGCTTTGGTGGCGGCCATCTTCTTGCCCTCTTCGTAGCCGCCGCGGCCCACAGTGTAGTAGATGGGTTGGCCCGATTCGAGCAGTTCGATGGCACGGTTGATGCGCTTGGGTTTGGGCGGCGTTTGGGCGCCGCAAGGAAGCGTGGCCAGCAACGCGGCCGCGGCTACCGGCAGGGCGATCGATTTCATGGAGCCCATTGTAACGGAGCGCAAGGGGCGGGAGCAGGCCGCCTTTGCCGTTGAGTCCAGGGCCATTGAATCGCAACGCCATTTGACTCGAGGGTAGGTTTTGATTTAAGGTAGCCTTTCACCCCCGGCGTGGCGCCGCGGAGGACAAGGTACATGCCCGAAGGCGCTCAGCCATTCGCCGATCTCATGCTCGACTCGAATCTCGCGAGCGTCGACCGCGTCGAAGCTCTGACCATCGAAGCAGCGCAATCACTCGGATTCGACGTCGACACGCAGCACGACCTCGGCATCGCCGTGCGCGAATCGATGGTGAACGCGGTGGCTCACGGCAATCGCTACAACGCGCGCAAGAAGGTTCACTTTCGCCTCGAGACCACGGGGAACCGCCTCTCGATCGAGATCGAGGACGAGGGTGTGGGCTTCAATCCCGAAGCCGTCCCCGATCCGCGTGAGGGCGAAAACGTTCTCCGCCAGAGCGGGCGGGGATTGCTGATGATTCGCGCCTATACCGATGAGTTCGAGATCGGGCCGAGAGAACCGTCTGGCACGCGCGTCCGTATGGTAAAGTACGTGAACCCCGGCGGCGCCCCAGGCGCCTCGTGAGCGGCTCGAGCAATCGCGGAATTTTCCAGCTATCGTAATTGATTCAACTCCACAGGAGGCATGACCCCAAGTGAGCGTAAAACTGAACACACGGCAGGTTGGCGACGTAACCGTAGTCGACGCCAGCGGCCGCATCACTCTCGGCGAAGGTTCGTCCGATCTTCGCGACCAGATTGCCAAGCTCGTCGCCGCCGGCAACAAGAAGGTGCTGCTCAACATGGCTGACATCAGCTATATCGACAGCTCCGGCATCGGCGAACTGGTATCCGGATACACCACCGTTACCAACCAGGGCGGCAAGCTGAAGCTGCTGAGCCTGACCAAGCGCGTCCAAGACCTGTTGCAGATCACCAAGCTCTACACGGTGTTCGAGGTGTTCGACGACGAAGCCAAGGCGGTAGCGTCGTTCTGATTTGGCCGCTGAGAAAGCTTCCCTGATCGTCGCCGCCGGGCGGGATCTGATCCGGGAAGCGCTCATGGCATTGTGCGAGCGCTCGGACCGCTACGAAGTGGCCGGGTGCGCCGATGGCGACAGTCTGGCGGACGCAATCCGCCGGACCGCTCCGCAATTGGTAGTTCTCGAAACCGGCCTGCCTCGGGTCCAGGCGCTCGATTTGGTGGCGCGCATGCGAGCCGAGGGGGCCGGTTCGCGTTTCGTGTTGCTGGCCGGGCGAGTGGCGCGCAAAGACATGATCGAAGCGCTGCGGGCGGGGGCGAACGCGGTGGTGCTCGAGTCGGGCACGGCGGCGGAGCTGTTCCATGCGCTGGATCAGGCGCTGGCGGGGCTGGTGTATCTTCCGGGTCCATTGGATACGGAAGCGGCGCCGGATCCGGTGGGGTCGCTGTCGGCGCGCGAGTATCAGGTGTTCACGCAGTTAGTGGAGGGCGTGCGGCCGAAGGAGATCGCGGCGCGGTTGGGACTCAGCGTCAAGACGGTGGATACGCACCGGAAGAAGCTGATGGAGAAGCTCGGAGTGCGGGATGTTGCGAGCCTGGTCCGGTTGGCGATGGAGCGGGGGATGGGGTAGAGGGTATTCTAAGAACGTGGATGTGATCTTCGAAGTGCGCGACGCGGAAGAGGGCGGGTTCTATGCGCGAGCTCTCGGTCACGCGATCTTCACGCAGGGCGATACGTGGGAGGAACTGCGGTCGAACGTGCTCGAAGTAGCCTCGCTGCACTTCGAAGAAGCGGAACTGCGGCCGCGCCTCGTGCACCTCCACTACGTGCGCGATGAACTCGTGCCCCTCGAAGCCGCATGAGGCTTCCACGAGGCGTCTCTTCGGATCAACTGCTCCGAGTGCTGGCTGGACTCGGCTGCCAAGCCTCGGCAGAAAGGCAGCCACATGAGGCTGCGGCACGAGGGCCCGCGCTTGCATCGCTGGTTGAGTTACTGTAACTGCCCAGTAATTGTTTGGCGGATACAGCCCGGCCATCGGAAGCCTTGGTGATCTCATCGAGTATCGGCTGGCTGATGCCCGATTCGACTGCGCCTTGCTCGGCTCTGGCCACAGACATTCCGGAGAAGCTCGGATCTTCGGCGCACGGCTTGCAGGAACACCCTGCAATGAAAGACCGCGCGTGAGCGCATGCGAATCCTTCTCAGGTGCTGGCTCGCGGCTTGAAGAGAGCGGCTAGCTGCATCCGGATATAGGCTGCTTTGCTTCAATCTGATCGAGGACCGGGACCGACTCGTCCGGGATCGGCACTTGCATTGTCACGCCCATCGCTCGGCTCTTGTCTTCAGAAGATCGCGGCGCGGTTGGGGCTCAGCGTAGAGAAGGGCGATACGCACCGGAAGAAGCCGATGGAGAAGCTGCCCATCGCCGACCAGGGAGGTGGCGAGCCTCGTCCGGCCGGCGATGTAGCGGTTGTGGCCGGCGCCGCGCTCTTCAACCTAGGTGGCGCGCTCGAGGTTCCCGAGTTTGCCCCAAGCGGAAATCAGCTCTACGATGGGTCCGAATTGTGGCTTGGCGTACAGTTCGACCCCAGTCCAGTCGATCTAAGAGTGGGGCCATCTACGGGTTCAGATCGATGTCGAGACGGGCGCTGGCGTTTGTCGCTGTCATCATCGGGCTAGGCGCGCTGAGCATCCTGCTCAGCGTCCAAGACCATACCGAACCGGACTTGAAGACATTCGTGATCGCCTTCGCCGTGACCACCACGGCCAGCCTATTCAAGGTTTCCCTGCCGCGCCTGGAAACCAGCCTATCTCTGAATTACGTTTGTCTGATTTGGGGAATCGTCCATCTGAGCCTTGCGGAGACGATGGTCCTCGGCGTGGCGTCGGCGATCGCGCAAAGCCTGTGGCGGGCGCGGCAGAAGGCCAAGCCCATCCAGATTGCCTTCAACGCCGCCGCCATGTGCCTCGCCATCTGGGGCGCGCATGCGGCATTCTCCTGGGAGCCTTTCAGGCGTTTGATCGTGAGTGAAGGTGCCCGGACCCTCGCGGCGGCAATCGTCTACTACCTGCTGAACACATGGATCGTTTCGACGATCGTGGCGTGGACGGAAGGAGAGAGCCCGGCCAAGGTATGGAAGAGCTCCTACCTCTGGGCCTTTCCGCACTACCTGCTGGGCGCATCTTTGGCTGTTGCCGGCGATTGGCTGGGGCGGATTCTCGGAGGAGAGGCGTTGGTCCTGTTCCTACCGGTTGCGTATTTGGTTCACCGCTCGTTCCTTCTGCAGAACGACAGACTCATCCACGCGGTGGAAAAAGCCGAACTGGAGCGCTCTCATGCGCAGGAGACTTCGGAATTGCATTTGCGCACCATCCGAGCGCTCGCCCTCGCCATCGAGGCCAAGGACAAGACTACGGGCGAGCATCTGCATCGCGTGCAGACTTATGCGCTGGGTTTGGGTGAGGAGTTCGGACTCTCCCTCGACGAGCTCGAGGGTCTGCGGGCGGCGGCGATCCTGCATGACATCGGAAAAATAGCCGTACCCGAGGATATTATTTCGAAACCCGCCAAGCTGTCCCGGGGCGAGTTCGCCAAAATGAAAATCCATCCCGTGGTGGGCGCGGCGATTGTCGAGAAGGTGCGATTCCCCTACGCGGTGGCGCCGCTGATCCGGGCGCACCACGAAAAGTGGGACGGAACGGGATACCCGGACGGGTTGAAGGGCGAGCAAATTCCGCTCGGGGCGCGGATCTTGACCGCGGTCGACTACTTCGACGCGCTGGCCAGTGATCGCCAATACCGCAAGGCCCTGCCGCTCGATAAGGCGATGGAGATCCTGCGGGCAGAGTCTGGGAGGGCACTCGATCCTCGAGTCGTGGAGGCGCTCGAGCGGCATCACGAGGAGTTGGAACTGCGGGCCAAGTCGACTTTGGATCAAGCGCCCACTGGCATCGATACCGATCTCACCGTGGAGCGTGGCGGCGGTCCTGACGCAGGCTACCTACTCGAGCGGGCGATTCAACGCGACACGCTCGCCCCTTTGATCTCCGCCGAGATTGCCGTCATCGAACGAGTACGAACTCTGCTCGCCCAATCCGGGCACATCGATGACTGCCTTCGCCGGTTGCTCGCCGATATCCGGAGCCTCGTGCCCATCGAGGCGGCCGCTCTTCACGTCCGCCACGAAAACGAATTGAGATGCCTCTACGCCGAGGGAGAGTCAGCCGATCTCCTCGGCAGCCTGCGAATCGCATTCGGCGTCGGCGTTTCCGGGTGGACTGCTTCAACTGGCCGGCCCCTCTTGAACGGAAACCCGCAGACCGAATTCGGCGGAAAGAACGTGCCTCGGGAATTCCGGATGCGGTCGAGTCTTTCGATCCCCATGAACACGGTTGAAGGAGTGTTGGGCGCGCTTACGATCTACAGCGCCGCGCCAGACGCGTTCACCACCGATCATCTTCGCGTTCTCATGGCGCTCGAATCCGGGCTCTCCTACCGGCTGTGGCTTCATCTGTCTGGCTTGGGTGAACTGGCGTGCCGCGCCGCCGGAAGTTCCATCGAAACGTCACTCGACAACTTCGCGGGAGTGTTGAGCGCTCACCAACCGCAGCCCGCCACTAACTCCCGCCAGTAACTTTCGTCAGTAAAGTGTTGACCACCAGCGCGGCGGCCTGTCCATGGGCGAAACTGGAAAGGATGACCAACCCGTTCGAGGCCGCGGACATGGCCGCCGGATACGCCAGCGCCAGGCCACCCGTTCACCCAGTGGTGATCTCCATGGTCAAGCGCCGTCTCGGGCTGAGCCAGAAGCTCGGCTGCGCCCTCGACGTCGGCTGCGGCGCCGGACTCTCCACGCGGCCCCTGGCCTCGCTGGCGCGATCAGTAGCGGGCGTCGAGCCTTCGCTTGCAATGTTGCGCTTCGGCTCGGGAGTCGCGCCGGAAGCGGGCTTCGTCGCCGGATTCGCCGAGCAGTTGCCCTTTCGCGCCGGCTGCGCGGATTTGGTGACGGCGGCCGGCTCGCTCAACTACGTTGCCGATCTCGACCGGTCACTCGCCGAGATCGAGCGCGTGCTGGCTCCGGGCGGGATGCTGGTGGCTTACGACTTTTCGCAGGGGCGGTGGTTTCGCCACTCGCCCGCGCTCGAGGAATGGTTCGCCGAGTTTCGCCGCCGCTATCCGCCACCCACGGGCTCGGCGCGTCCACTCGACCCCGCGCTGCTCGCCACAGCGGCGCCCCGGTTCGTACCCGCGGGCGACGAGCGCTTCCGCGCGGGCATCGTGCTCGACGCTGGAGCGTACCTGCGCTACATGATGACCGAGACGAACGTGGCCTCGGCGATCGCGGCCGGAACTCCGCGCGGCGAGATCCAGGATTGGTGCCGGGCTACGCTCGAACCCGTATTCGCGGGAGCAGAGCGGGAAGTGCTCTTCGAAGGCTACATCGCCTACTTTCGCAACGGCGAGCAAAGTTCGTAGCGCAGGGCGCTGATCGATGCCGGCGTCACCGGACCCCAAAACAATACAGCGCCTTGAAAGTCCGCAGATAGATCTTGTCATCCACCAGCGCCGGCGTAGCCTTCGCCTGCTCCCCCATGTCATTCACCGCCAGGATCTCCCACTGCGCACCCGCCTGCAACACTGAAATCGCACCCTCTTCGCTCGTGAGATAGATCCGGCCATCGGAAGCAACCGGCGACGCATAGTAACCTCCCAGCGCCCCCTGCAACCGCCCCTGCTTCAACACCGCGCCCGTCTTCGGATCCATCGAAGTGAACACGCCGCCTTCCTTCAAGATGTACAGCACCCCGCGATAGATCAGCGGCGACGGCACATTCGGCAGCGACTTCGCATTCTTCCACAAAAACCCGCTCTCGGTAATATCGCCCTTCGCGCCCGCGATGTCGTAAGCCCGCAGCCCGTTCTCGCCCTTCCGGCGCTCGCGGAACTGCTCCCAGTCATGCTCTTCGAGGAACCCCGAGTCGTCGAGATCGAGATACTCGTCGAACCGCGCCTTCATCTTCTTGTCCGTAATTTCATCCTTCGAGAGCTTTCCGTCTTTGTCCGTGTCGAGCTTCGCCAACGCGGCTGCGAACTCGGGCACGTCTTCCTGCTCGCCCGGGTCTGACTCGGCCGAAAACGTCGTGAAATACACGGTGTCACCATCGAGCACCGGAGTCGGCTTGATCTGCCATGGCAACTTGCGGATGTACCAGAGCTGCTTACCCGTCTTCAACTCATACCCGGTCAGCCGGTAAGATCCCGCGATCAACACCTGATCCTTGTAGAGAATCGGCGTCGCGTATCCGCGCTGCGCCATCGGCCGATCCGCTCGCCACACCACCTTTCCGCTGCTGTTGTCGAGCGCCAACAAGTACGAGTTCACGTCCTGGTCAATATTCATGAGCAGCAGGTTGCCTGCGAGCACCGGCGACGATCCGTGCCCGAACGGATTGTTGAACGGACCGAGCGCCATCCGCCACAACTCGTTCCCATCGGGACCATACGCGAGCAGCCCGAAATCCTGAAAGAACACCCACACATTCGTGCCGTCCGATACCGGGCTCGCCGAAACCGGAGAATTCGCCCGCTGGATCTCCTGCTTGCGCGAGCGCGGAGCCTCACGCCGCCACAGGATCCGGCCCGTCGCGCGCTCCATCGCGATGGTGAACAGCTTGTCGTTCTCCACCGCGGTCACGTAGATCCGCGGGCCGACGAGCACGGGCGACGAGTAGCCTTCCGGGAGCGGTGTTCGCCACAGCATGTTCTTGCCCGGACCGAACTCCACTGGCAGATTCTTCGCCTCGCCGAGCCCGGCGCCGTTGGGTCCGCGGAATTGCGGCCAGTCGGCAGCCGAGACAATCATCGACGCAGCGCAGAGCAACCCTGGGAGAACGTGGACGCGCATTCTCATACGCTACCGTATCCGGACTGCCTTCGTGCTACCCTGCCTACAATCATGAACCGCATCGCTCTCGTGTCTCTGCTGGTCGCCGGAGTGTCGCTCGCGCAGTCGCCGGCGCCTCCGCGAATTCCCGGGCAGAACGTCAACGGAATGCGAATCTTCCTCTGGGCCGGCTTGAAGACCCACACGGCAGGGCTGCACGACTATCCGCAGTTCCTGGCCGATTGGAGCAAGCTGCTTACCGAGCGCGGCGCGGTAGTGAACGGCGCGCTGCAGCCTCCCACGGCCGCGGATCTCGAGAAGACTGACGTGGTGGTCATCTATAAAGGTGACGCCGGTTACTTCCTCGACAAACCAGCGTGGGAAGCCTACATCAAGCGCGGCGGCGGCATCGTGAGCTTGCATGATGCGTTGTGCGGTCCCGACCCGGCGTACTTCGCGACCTATGTGGGCGGCGCCAAGAAGCACGGCGACGTCAACTTCACCTTGGATGCGCCGATCCGCTACGAGATCGCCGACAAGGCGAACCCGATCATGAAGGATCTCACCGACGTCACGATTTTCGACGAAGCCTTCTATGGGTTGAGCTGGGCGAAGGACCCTGGGATTCATGTGCTGGCGAACACCTCGATCCCGGCGACGAAGGCGGCTGGGGAGCACAAGGGCGAAGTGGTCCCGCAGATCTGGACCTACGAGCACACCGCGCCTGGTGGGCAGCCGGCTCGTGCGTTCGTTTGGATGCAAGGGCACGTCTACACGAACTTCGCGAATTATCAGGTCCAGCGGACACTACTGCGCGGGATCGCGTGGGCGGCGAAGAAACCGGTCGACGAGTTGGTGGACTACGTCGCGCCGGCGCAACCGGCTCGGCAGTCGCGTTTCTAGCAGCCCGTGGCTAAAGTCCCGTGGGTCGCGCGGCGCGGGATCTGTGCCCGCAGGCGAGGCGCGAGGAGGAAGCAATACGGATTTATTTCGAGCGACGAGCAACGAAGCATGCGGGCACAAACCCCGGCCGCCCAGAGGGTTGCGGCGGCATGGGGCCATCTGCTTCGTTGTGGCTCCTGAGAGATGGCCCGCATCGCCTGCCTCGCCACGCCTCGCATCTGGCCCCATGGCGCTCGCAACGCGGCCCACGAGACTTTAGCCACGGGCTGCTAGGTTTGTACTTACGATCCTTTAGTTTCTTCGACCTCAGTCCCGCTCTCCTAGCCGCGGCCTTCAATCGAACCTCGCGCCGGACAGCACCTGGAGATGGACGCGCCTCTACTTCTTCATCCGGATCACCGGCGCCGCCACCGGCTGCACCGGCTCGTACAGCCCGAACGCGAACACCGCCGTCGCCGACGCCATCGCCACATACTGCTTCCCATCCACCGAATACGTGATCGGCGAAGCCGTTGACAACTCGCCCATGTTGAAGAACCACAGGTTCTTGCCGGACCTCGCGTCCAGCGCCACCATGTGCCCGTCGTCATCGCCCGTGAACACCACGCCGCCCGCCGTCGACACCGTCCCCGTCCACATACGGCCCGCGCCCACCAGCGGATATTCCCACGCGCGCTTGCCCGTCTTCGGATCGAGCGCCCGCACAATCACCTGTCCCCCTTCCTCAGTCGCGCCGCCGCCCGAGAAGTTCGCCATCGGTTTCGGCTGCTGCGATGACTGCGAGTAATTCCCGCACTGCTCGAGCGTCAGAAGATACAGTAAGCCCGTTCCCGGGTTATAAGATTGGCCCATCCAATTAGTGGCGCCCTTGACGCTCGGACAGACCCAGTTGCCCTCGGGCTTCGGTTCGGAACCGGGGACCACGATCGGCCGGCCCTTGTCATCGATTCCCTTGGCCCAGGTCACCTTGTCGATCAACTGCGTGGCGCGCAGAAACTCGCCCGTCACTCGGTCCAGCACATAGAAGTACCCGTTGCGGTTGGCATGCATCACCACCTTGCGCTTCTGCCCGCGGATCTCGGTATCGATCAGCACCGGCCAGCTCTGCGCGTCCCAGTCAGGCGTATCGTGCGGCGTGAACTGGAAATACCATTTCATTTTGCCCGTATCGAGATCCAGCGCGAGCAGCGAACAGGTGTAGAGATTGTCGCCGGGCCGCACGGCGGGCGCGTAGTCGGGCCAGGGATTGCCCGTGGTCCAATAGAGCAGGTTCAAGTCCGGATCGTATGTTCCGGAAAGCCACGCCGCGCCGCCGCCCCACTCGATCATGTCGCCCCACGTCTCCGATCCCGGCTCGCCCCGCGCGGGTACGGTGTACGTCCGCCACAACTCGTGCCCGTCATCCGCGGAAAGCGCCGTGATCGATCCGCGCATGCCGCCATCGCCCCCCGCGCTGCCCACGATCACCTTGCCCTTCACGATCAGCGGCGCCGCCGTGGAAGACGTACCCTTCTTCTCGTCGCCGAACTTCGCATCGAAGACCAGCCCGCCCGAGCGCCGGTCTAGCGCGATCAACCGATTGTCGGAAGTCGTGAAGTACACTCGATCGCCCCAGATCGCACAGCCTCGGTTGACCCCGCCCCGCTCCACCCGCGGATCCGCCCATTGCCAGATCTGCCGTCCAGTGCGCGCGTCAACCGCATAGATCGAATTGGTGCCCGTGATGTAGAGCACGCCTTTGTGTACCAGGGGAACCGCTCGCAAACCGCGCGCGCCCGGCACGTGGTACACCCACTTCGGCACCAGCGACTTCGCGTTTTCCGGCGTGATCTGATTCAGCGTCGAGTAGCGCCAGCCCTGATAATTTCCGGCGTAGGTGACCCATTCGCCCTGCGCGCCCTTCATCACGTCTTCGTGTGCCACCTGCGCAAGCAAGGCCGATGCCGCCGCCAGGGCGATGAGTATGTTTCGCATGAGATTCCTCTATTTGCGTTGCGTGGACTGCTGCGCCAGGTACGAAATCAGATTCTGGAGATCTGCTTTCGACAAGCGCGCGCCGTAGTCGCCGGGCATGGGTGACGTCTCGCTGATCTCCAGTTCCTTCACGTCCGCCATGCGGATCAGTTGCAGGTCGCCTTTCGAGTCGATCACCTGGAGCGAATAGTTACTGCGGTTGCGTGCGATGCCCTGGATCCGCGTTCCGCTGCGGAGCGTCAATGACACCGCTTCGGTGCCGAGATAGGTCAGATCCTTGCCCGGCTGCACGATCGATTCGCGCAGCACAGCCACAGGCCGTGCGCCGATGTTCGAGAGATCCGGAGCCCCGCGTCCCCCATTGCCGCGAATGGCGTGGCAGTTCGAGCAGCCCGATTTGCCATACACCAGCTTGCCGGCATCCGGATCTCCAGCGAGCTTCTGATCGCTCGCCGGACCAGTGAGCGCGTGGAGGTAAGCCACCATCGCCCACGTCTTCTCGTCATCGATGTTGGTGGGCGGCATGTCCGTACCCGGCACGCCTTTGCGGATCACCTGAAAGATCGATTCGTCGCTCAGTGGATGCCAGAGCGATCGGCGCACCAGATTCGGACCCCGCCCGCCGCCTCCATCTTGCCCATGGCACCCGGCGCAGGAAGCATTGAAGAGCTTGGCCCCGGTGGCGATGGCTTCGGGATTTCCAATCGCGGGATTCTTCGAATCGTTGAGGTAGCGGCCGTGCTGCGGCCAAAGGGGCACGGCGGCCAGGGCGAGCAAGATGGCGGTGCGCATCGGAATTAGTGTACGCCCGCCGAAGCTCGCGGCGCTAATGCCCCGTGATAGCGAGCACCTCTCCTGGTCCCAACAGCCCGGCCGTCAAGAGCGCCGCGAGCACCAACGCCGCGGCCAGCGCAAGCAGCCTCCGCTTTGGCCGCCTGCCTGCATCTTCTGAGGCCGGAATCACTTTCGGCAGCGAAGGGAGACACTCGGTGGTGCCAGTGTCCGCCGCAGCGCGCCGCCAGACTTGCATCTCCCCACGCTACGCGCCGATGTTGCCGCACAGATATTCGAGTAGTTGCGCGGCGTCAAGAGCCGCCTCTTCGAACGCTTTCGGATCGGCGCCGTCGTCCAGCCGCGTGGGAAAGACGAACTGCGGCGTTACCAGAAAGCTGCCGCACAAAGGCATGGTGGCGAAGCTGTCCATGACCACAATGCCGAAATCCTCTACCGCCATCGATGCGCGCTCACCGGACGTCCCGCCCGGCACCGATGCACCGGTCGCCTCGAGCACCGCCGCCGCTACTGGCATGTGCTCCATCTGCGAAAGAGGCGTGTACTGCGCCGCATCCACCCACATCACCCATCGTTGATCGGTGCGCATGAGGCAGAACAGGTACACGATCCGCATCGGATCTTCACCCGACTGCACCAAACGCTCCCGGATCTCAGTGGCGAAGTCGGCGCACGTTCCGAAGTGGCGCCGCAGATTCACGAGCACTGCAGCCTGAGCGTCCACCAGATCGGCTTGGTACCGCCGCCGCAGCGTCGCGCCGTTGACTTCGGTCAGCCGCTCGCCTGACCGGACCCAAGTGATGTCCGGGTTCCTCTTCGTCACCACCGAGTTGGCTGCGCGAACTTCGTCCAGCGCAACCGGCGGCAGTTGCACGGACGGGGAACCCTCTTTCGAAATGAGCAGTCGGACACGCATGAGACGCCTGTTGATTCATTGTGAGCCCGCTGACGCCTAAGCGAAAGAGGAGGTCTACTCATAGATGGCGCGGAATATGTCGCGAGTACGGGTGAGGCAAACGCCTGATTGCCTCGAGGATTCACCGGGTGCACACTGGGTCCAAGCCTATAGACCTTGACTGAGGAGGAAACCATGAGCCGGTTCACTGTGCTGCTCGCCTTTGCCAGCTGCATCGCGCTCCACGCCGATGATTCTCCCGCGCGCCCGATCACTCGCGACGGATTCTTCCGCGCTGTCGAGATCGGCGGCCTCGAGCCCGATGAATTCGCTTCGCTGGTCCGCCAGCACCGCGTCGAGTTCCGGCTTTCGGGCGACGACCGGGACAAGCTGCGCGCCGCCGGACTCGATCGGCGCGTGATCGATGCCGTGGATGCAAGCTTTCTGCCTCCTCCCTCGAACGAAATCTTGGCCGGACCGCCATTGAACGCTACTGACATCGGGGGCCTGCTCCGCGGCGGAACCCCGTCGGCCTTGGTGGAACGCGCGGTGGGGACACGCGGCGTCACGTTCCAGCTCACTGCCGAGTCCGCGCGCGAGATCGAGAAGGCGGGTGGTGGCAAAGGATTGCTAGGCGCGCTGGTCCTCGCCGAACCAGTGGCTCCGCCGGTGCCCGTAGCTCCCGCGCCTGTCCCCGCTCCGCAGCCCGAGACGGGTACGGGGATCATCGAAGTTTCGAAGCAAGTGCAGGCAGCGCGGCTGCTCACTCGGCCCCTCGTGCATTATCCCTTCGCGGCCCGCCAGGCGCGCGTTTCAGGCGTGGTTCGGTTTGACGCGACCATCGGCGCTGACGGCCGCGTCGAGAAGCTGCGGGTCCTGAGCGGACATCCGCTTTTGATCGGTGGCGCCGACCGCGAGGTGTCGAAGTTCGTCTATGTCCCGGCCAAAGTGGACGGCAAGCCGGTGCGCGTGAAGACGGAGATCGAACTCACGTTCCGCCTTCCAGACTGAACATCTGCGCCTACTTGGACCTCTCCTTTGCGAGTACCGCGCGCGCCGCAGGCGCATCGGCGGCCGAAAGCAAGGCTCGGAAGAGCTTCTCCAATCGACCAGGGTCGGCGACACGATCGAGCCAGGCATACTTCGGAAGGGACGGCCAACGCGACTCGATGAGGGCGCGGATGCCGCTTCGGAGCGCATCGGCCCCTTCCGCACGACCTACCGCACGCCCCTCGGCACGGCCGGCCTTCCAGCCCTCCTTGTGCCCAATCTTGAATCCGTGCTCCTTCAGTTCTGCGCCCAACGGGGTAGCCTCGATGATCTCCCTGCTCGTCACCATGCTAACCTCTTTCGGATCCGGTCGACTTCTTCTTCATCATACTGGAGAGTGCTCAGCACCACCAGCTCGGCACCCAACTGCGTCCTGACGCGCTTGTCCGGAATCGCGCGAATGCGATCCACCGCTTCGCGCATCTGTTCCGGGGTCGCCTGCGTCGCACCAACCCAGGGCAGAGCTCTCGGATTCCCGAGCTCCAGGAACAGCGCCGCCGGGAACTTCCACAATTGGATATAGCGCGGCCGCAGCTTCCACGTAAGAGACCCCGACCTGTCTCCGAACTGCCGAACTGGCTTCGCCGGACCCCGCCGCTTGGACATGAGGATTACCGTCGTCCACACTGGCGTTTTCAATTTGATCTTCAGTAGCGCATTCCGCTCGAGGATCGCCTGCTGGTCTTCACTCGAAAACCCGACCTCGGCCTCGAAGTGCTCCGCCCACCTGCCGCGCGCGTCGCTGACGACACACGCGTGATCCATGGACTTCAGCGGGACCGTCAACTCGCGCTTCAGGACCCGGAACGACGTCCGATTCCCGATCTTCCGGTGCCCGAAGAGTTCCAGCACCGCACGTGGCAGGCGCTCGGCCAGCGCCTTGAACGTGATATCAAACTCTGCCATGCCCGAACCCTACTACCAACGGGCATGGCAACTCAATTAGCCCGAAATGGCAGGAGGGATAGACGAAGCTACCACTCGAGCCGCGCCACCAGGAACGAGTGCAGCCGTCCGCCGATATCGCCGAAGCTGCCGCGGTCTCCGCCGAACCGCCCGAAGGTGGGCAGCGAGCCAGCATTGTAGTTCCGGTTCGGATCGGCGAAGTTGTTCCGCTTGTACGGATTGTTCATGTCCCAACGGATCTGGAACCGCGCGCGCTCGAAGATCTGCCACTCCTTCGAAAGCGATACCTGCGCCCAAATCAGGCCAGGGGAGGTGAGCGTATTGCGCCCCAACGATCCCGTGGTGAACGCTGCCGGATAAGCGAATGCCTCGGCGCGCAGATACGGATTCTGCAGCGTGGTCGGGAAGCGGTTCGGGCCGATCGACCAGTTCTGCGTCACAGCCTGATCGTTCGACAGAATTTGATTCGGCCGTTGCGACATCGGCAGCCACACCGTCGTTGCGTTGGGCGCGCCGGAGAAGTTCACCGTGATCGGCGGACCCGACTGGAAGAACTGCGCGAACGTCAGGTCCCAGCCACCGAGCAAGTGATTCTTGAATCCACTCGCGCTGTACTTGCGGCCCTTGCCGTAAGGCAACTCATAGATGAACATCCCCACAAAACGGTGCGAAATGTCGTAGTTGGCGCGCGCCTTCTCGAGAGCGCGGTTGTAGAACGTGACGCCGCCGGTGCCGCCATCGCCATCGGCATTCGTGATCGCCTTTGACCACGTGTAGAAGCCGTTCACATAAAGCCCATTCCGGTTGCGGCGCTCGATGCGAACGGTGGCTCCGTTGTAAGTGTTGTCGCCGTAGTTCGAGTAGTGCGTGATGGCCCCGAACTGCGGATATGGGCGGAAGTTCTGATAGTTCCGGCGGATGTTGTCGAGCGTGGCGTAGTCGTTCGAGATGTTCAACGGAACCGTGTTGATGTCCCAGGCGTTGAACAGCTTCACGCCGCGTGAGCCCTTGTACGAAACCTCGAGCAGCAGGTTGTTCAGGAACTCCCACTGCACGCCGCCAGACCAGTTCATGATGTACGGAATGCGAAGATTCGGATCGATCCACGATGCCGTTCGTGCCGAGAAGTTGGTTCCGATGAACGGCACGCTGCCGTCCTGCGCCAGATTGAACGCAACCGGCCCGGGACCCTGCGACAGCCGGAACGCCTGCCGCGGATCGCCCACCGGTGCCTGGAGGTTCGCCGTTGCGAAGTACTCTTCGAAGTTCTGGTTGAGTCCGGTCACGAAAACGTCTTGCGCCATCACGCCCCAGCTCGAGCGGAACACGAGCTTCGGCCGGAAGTTCCAGGCCATGCCGAGACGCGGCTGGAAGTTGTTCAGGTCGCGCTTGGCCAGCGCACCCGAGCGGTGCACGATCGCGCCCAGCCGGCCGGTGATCGGGTCGCGAGCCGTGGGATCGAACTGCGATTGCTGTCCGTACTTGGTGCTGAACGGTGACTCGTATGACCAGCGAAGTCCGATGTTGAAGGTGAGGTTCTTCACCGGCTTGAAGTCGTCTTGGATGTACCAGGCCTGGCTTGTCCAACGAGGCAGCCACGTCGCCACCGCGCGCGTGAACTGCGCCGAGCCCACGTAGCCGAGCAGCAGGTTCGCGAAATCGTTACCCGAGGTGCCAGACGCGCCAAACGGTTGCTCCGTGCCGGCGAGGTTGTAGATGCCCGAAGGCAGCGCCTCGGCCAGGATGTTGTACCGCGTGCGCAGCATTTCGTACCCGCCCTTGAGCGTGTGCTTTCCCAACACCTTCGTGAGGTTGTTCTGCACCACGAAGTCTTCCCAAACCTCGGACGAAACGCCACCCGGACCAGTGCGATAGTACTTGCCGCCGCCCGCTCCGCGGAACTCGGGAAACGAGTCAGCCGGAACTCCGGGAATGCCCAACTGCTTCGCCCAATCGCCGTTCGCCGACGCTGGGTCTCGCGTGGTCTTGCGCCGATTCATGCCGACGCGGAATTCGTTGATGAGCGTGGGCGAGATGGTGTAGGTGTCCGACACCACGATGTTCGGCTGGTCGATCGGAAACGGAATCGCGTTCGGATCGATCAGACGCCAGGCGGCTTCGTTCACCCAACGATCGCGGAACGAGGTGTGGTGCGACTGCGAATAGCGCCCGAAGATCTTGTGATTCGAACTGAACTGGTGATCCAGCTTGATGTCGAACCGAGTCCGGTATGACCGATACACAGTGGCATCCACTAGATTCTGGTGCGGACCGAAGCGGTCCAGCGTGCCCGGCGCATTAGCCGGCGTAAACGGGTTCTTCGCGAGGAAGTTGTTGGCCACCGTGTCGAAACGCGCGCGGGGGACAATGTTTCCGGCGAAGGGATCTCGAATCCAAGCCCCTGCCGCGTTCTGCCGCGTGGTGGCCGGATCGTAGATCGGCAAGCCGATCCCGCCGAAGTTGAAATCGCCGCCAAGCATCGCAGCGCTCGGCACGTCGCCGAGGAACGTTTCCGACGCCTTCTCGTGATGGCGCGCGAATCCGAAAAGCCAGAACGTCTTGTCCTTGCCGTTGTAGATCTTCGGGATGAACACGGGACCATTGACCACGGCCGAGAGCTCGTGATAGGTGAACGGCTGCGTCGGGCGCAGGATGTCGAAGTAGTTCCGGTGCAGCAGCTTCTTGTTGATGTAGCGATCCTCGAGACTCCCGTGGAATTGGTTGGTGCCCGAGCGGAACACGACCGAGAGCTGTCCGCCGGCCGAGTGTCCGAACTCGGCGGGCATGCCGCTTGCGTAGACCTTCACTTCCGAGACCGCGTCGATACTCGACGTCACCACGCGATTGGTGGTCCCCACCGCGCCCGTCACCGGTTCCTTCGCGCCCAGCCCATCGAGCGCATATCCCATCGAGCGCTCGCGCTGGCCGTTGACGTGGAGCCCGTTGAGTACCTGCGTATCCGGCAGGTAGGGCAAGATGCGGAAGGTCAGCTTCTGAATGACCGGGATCTTGACGATGGTCTCGCCTTCGATGACGCCGCCGGCAACCGACGTTTCCGTTTCGAGCAACGGCGCGGCCGATGAGACCTCAACCGACTCGGCGACGTTACCGACCTCGAGTGCGACATCGATACGCGGCTGTTCGTTCGTGCGAAGCTCGATGCCGTTGCGCACCGCGCGCTTGAAGCCCTGTGACTCGACAGTCACGTTGTACTTGCCCGGCTGCAGATAAGGCACTACGTAGTAGCCTTCTCCGTTGCTGGTGGCGTTGTAGGTGAACTGGCGTTCCGTGCTCACGACAGTGATCTTGGCGCCTGGAATCACCGCGCCTGTGCTGTCGGTGACGTTGCCAACGATTGTGGCCTGTCCGGTGGTTTGCGCCAAAGCCATGACGCACACGGACAGAAGACAGATCCCGTTACGAATCATCTGACTGACCTCCCTGAAGGGCCCCTCAGGTTCCCTTACTAGTGCATCTTAATGAACCGGCGGGCCGCGGTCAAGTTGACGGCCGCCGCCCGGTGGTACGCTCAGAGTCATGCCAGCCACCCGCCGCACCTTCATGCAAAGCGCCGCCGTGGCCGCCGCAGCCGGACGCAAGGTGGAAACGCTCGCGCTCGAGGGCGGTCCTAAAGCGGTGACCATCTCTCCGCACCGCGCTTCCGCCATCTCCAAGTGGCCGCGCTATGGAGCCGAAGAGAAGAACCTCGTGCTCGAACTGCTCGAGTCGAACCGCTTCTATCCGGAGATCGCACTGCTCGAGAAGGAGACGCGCGAGTGGATCGGCGCACCTCACGCCAAGGCGCATTGCAACGGAACCAGCGCGCTCATGTCGATGTTCTTCGCCATCGGACTTCCGCCAGGCAGCGAAGTGATGGTGCCCTCCTACACCGCTTCGGCCTCGATCGTGCCCATGCGCTTTTTCGGACTGGTTCCGGTGTTCGTCGACATCGACCCGCGCACTGCTTGCTTCGACGTGGACCACGCGCGCAAAGTGCTCACGCCGCGCACCCGCGCTCTCGTGGTGATGCATGCGTGGGGCCTGCCCTGCGACATGGACGCCGTCGCGGCGTTCGCCAAAGAGAAGGGCTTGCTGCTGCTCGAAGACGCCGCGCAAGCGCAAGGAGCCTCATTCGCATCGCGCCGCGTGGGAACGTGGGGCGAAATCGGAGTGTTCAGCTATCAACTGAGCAAGGTGCTGCCGGCGGTGGAAGGCGGCATGGGGATCTACAAATCCAACGAGCACTACGAGCGCGCCACCGCATTCGGCAACTATGACCTGCCTGCGTCGTTCCCAGCCGAGAGCAAGTACCGCAAGTATCACGACACCGGATTCGGTCCCAAGTTCCGGATTCACCCGCTAGCCGCCGCGATCGCCCGAATGCAGTTGAAGAAGCTCGACGCCGGTAATGCGCTGGTTGTGGCGCAGACGAAGCGGCTGAACGAGCGCCTGTGCCAGTTGCCGGGACTCACCGAGCAGCGGCGCCGGCCAGAGATCCAACGCGTGCACTGGGCTTCGAACATCCTGTTCTTCAACGAAAAGCAAGCGGGCTTCGCACGAGACCGGCTGCTGAAGGCGCTCGCCGCCGAAGGCGTGCGCGTATCCGCGGCGCCGTATCCCGAGCAGCACCAGTTCGCCATCTATCGCGAAGCCGAGTGGTGGCATCACGCACCGCAAGTGCCGGATCGGCTTCCTGGCTGCGAACAGGTGAACCGCACGGCGATCCGGTTGCCGCTGTTCACTGAAGAAGCGCCAGACCTGGTGGATCAGTACGCCGCCGCATTCGAGAAGGTGTGGGCACATCGGGCATGAACCCGCTCCTCGCCCACATCGTCGAGACCTATCGCAGCGAGACGGCCAAGGTCGCTTCGGTGTGGCGCTCGTTCAGCGATGCCGATCTCGACTGGCGTCCCGACCGGCGCTCTTCGAGCGTGTTCGACATCATGAAGCACCAGCTTCTGTCCGAGCGGCGCTTCTTCGCCGAGTTCCTCGGCAGCCCCGAGCCAGCCGCGCCGGAAGTGCTGCCGGCCGAGCGCACCGTGGAGGCGTTGACTGCGCGATTCCTCGAGCTCGCTGCGCCGCGATCCGGATTCCTCGAAGGCCGCCCGGATGCGTGGTGGCTCGAGGTGGTTCCGTTCTTCGACGTCCACCGCGAGCGCATCTGGATCTTCTGGCGCCGCGTGCTGCACACGGCGCATCACCGGACTCAGCTCACCGGATACTTGCGTCCCTTGGGCAAGCCGGTGCCGTCCACGTATGGTCCGACAGCGGACGTGACGTGGTCGGGCGCGGATCCGACGACGAGCGTGGAAGCAGCGGCGAGGAAGTAGCGCCGGGCGCGCTCGGTGGGGTGGCCGCTGCGGCCTCGCGCGTTCCGACGGATCGGCCTGACGGTGCATGTGGCGGCCGGGGTGGAAGCAACGGCGGGCTTGCTCGGTCGGGTGTCTGCTGCGGCCTCGTGCTTGCGCACGGATCGGCTTGACGGCGTCGGCGAGTGCGCTTGGTCGGTGGCCGCTGCGGCCTCGTGCTTGCGCACGGATCGGCTTGACGGCGCATGTGGCGGCCGGGGTGGAAGCAACGGTGGGCCTGCTCGGTCGGGTGTCTGCTGCGGCCTCGCGCGTTCCGACGGATCGGCCTGACGGCGCATGTGGCGGCCGGGGTGAAGCAACGGCGGGCCTGCTCGGTCGGGTGTCTGCTGCGGCCTCGCGCTTGCGGACGGATCGGCTTGACGGCGTCGGCGAGTGCGCTTGGTCGGGTGTCTGCTGCGGCGTCGTGCTTGCGGACGGGTCGGCTTGACGGTGCACGTGGCGGCCGGGGTGGAAGCAACAGTGGCGCACTTTCTGGACCGAAGGGTCCGGGCGCGGAAGCGGCGGCTAGACTAGGGCCGGTGGGGGGCTGCTTGGCGGAACAGGCTCGCCTTAGGGACTCGCCGTGGGCGGGCGCTTCCGGCCGATTCCGGAGGCCTGTTCGAAGGCGTGCGCGAGCTGCAGCACGCTGAAGTCCGCGTGGCGCCGGCCCACGATCTGCAAGCCCACGGGCAAGCCCTCCGGCGTGAAGCCCGCGGGCATCGAGATAGCCGGGTTGCCGGTGACCGAGACGTACCAGCACGACTTCATCCAATCGATGTAGCTCTCCATCTTCACACCGCCGATCTCGCGCGGATAAGGCAGTTCCACATCGAACGGAGGCACTTGGGTGGTGGGCAGGATGAAGTACTCGTACTTCGAGAGAAATGTTTGAAACATTCTCCAGACTTTTGTTCGGAGCGTTTCGGCCTTGGCCAGGTCCGCTCCGGTCACTCGCATCCCGTCTTCGATCTCGGCGAGCAGCGTGTCCTTGTATTGGTCCCGTTGCGTGCGGATGCGCTCACCGTGCGTGGCCGCCGAGTTCCAAGCCCGTAGCGTCTTGAAGGCGAAGTCCGCGCCCGTGAAGTCCGGATCTGCCTGCTCCACGATGCAACCCAGGCTCTCGAAGGTCTTGCGCTGCGCATCCACAACGGCTCGGACGCGCGGATCGAACGGGATGCCGAGGTCGCGGAACCAGGCGACACGTACGCCCTTGAAGCTCCGTTCGAGCGGACGCGCGAAGATGGAGCCGGGCTCGGGGAGCGAGAGCGGGGACGCGGAGTCGGGTCCGGCGATCGCGCCGAGCAGCAGTGCGACATCCGTCACCGAGCGCGCCATCGGACCGCCGGTGCTCAAGGTGAACCATCCGAAAGCGGACTTCGGATTCGGTACGCGGCCGGGCGAGACGCGAAAGCCCACGATGTTCGCCCACGCCGCGGGATTGCGCAAGGAGCCGCCCATGTCGCTGCCATCGGCGATCGGGATCATGCCGCAGGCAAGCGCCACCGCCGCTCCGCCGCTCGATCCGCCGCAGGTCTTCGAGAGGTCCCATGGATTGCGCGTGGCCCCGAAGACCTTGTTGAAAGTATGGGAGCCCGCGCCGAACTCGGGCGTGTTCGTCTTGCCGATGGTGATCGCGCCCGCGCTCTTGATGCGCCGCACGATGAGCTCGTCTTCGGCCGGGACGTTGTCCTTGAAGATCGGCGAACCGAACGTGGTGCGGATGCCCGCCGTCTCCACGAGGTCCTTGTGCGCTACCGGAAGTCCGTGGAGCGGACCGAGCGCTTCGCCGCGCGCCTGTCGCTCGTCGGCACGCTTGGCCACTTCCCTAGCCATCTCGGGGACGAGCGTGACGATCGCGTTGACCTTGGGATTGACGCGCCCGATCTGCGTGAGGTGCGCCTCGAGCGCTTCGCGCGCGGAGAGCTGCTTCGTGCGGATGAGGCGCGCCATCTCGCGCGCACCGAGGAAGCAGATGTCCACACTTCGAGCGTCGAGGAGCGCAGGCGAAGCAAGTGCGGCGATCGCCTGACGCCGAGTGATGGACACTACGCCACAGGCTCCATGGACTTTCTGAGGTCGAGCGCAACGTCGACGATCATGTCTTCCTGCCCGCCCACCATGCGGCGGCGGCCGAGTTCCACCAGGATCTCGCGTGCATCGATGCCGTAGAGCTTCGACGCCTTCTCGGCGTGGCGCAGGAAGCTCGAGTAGACTCCCGCATAGCCGAGCGAGAGCGTCTCGCGATCGACGCGCACGGGCCGGTCCTGCAAGGGGCGGATGAGATCGTCGGCCGCGTCCATCAGCGCGTAGAGGTCGCAACCGTGCTCGAAGCCCATGCGATTGGCCACTGCGATGAAGGCTTCGATGGGGGTGTTGCCTGCGCCCGCGCCCATGCCGGCGAGCGATGCGTCCACGCGGATCGCGCCATTTTGCACGGCGATGACGGAGTTCGCCACCGCGAGCGTCAGGTTGTGGTGCGCGTGGATGCCGCGCTGGGTGGCGGGTTCGAGCACGTCGTTGAAAGCTTGGAAGCGCTCAGCGACTTCGTGCGTGAGGAGCGCGCCCGCGGAGTCAGTCACGTAGACGCAGTAGGCGCCGTAGGACTCCATGAGTTTGGCTTGGCGCGCGAGCTCTTTGGGCGGAGCCATGTGCGCCATCATCAGGAACCCGGCGACATCCATGCCGAGGTTGCGTGCCGCTTCGATGTGCTGCTTGGCGATGTCGGCTTCGGTGCAGTGCGTGGCGACGCGGACGCTGCGCGCGCCGGCGGCGTAGGAGTCTTTGAGGTCCTCGATGGTGCCGATGCCGGGCAGCAGGAGCGTGGTGACGCGGGCGTGCTTGACGTTGGCGGCGACCGCTTCGATCCACTCGAGGTCCGGGTGTGCGCCGAAGCCGTAGTTGAAGCTCGAGCCCGAGAGTCCGTCGCCGTGCGCGATCTCGATCGCGTCGACCTTGGCCGCGTCGAGCGCCTTGGCGATCGTGGCGACTTCGGCCACGGTGTAACGGTGACGGATGGCGTGCATGCCGTCGCGGAGGGTGACGTCTTGGATGTAGAGTTTGTTCATCGGGGTGTCCTCAATCTACAGACTGCGACCGGAGGCGGGACTGAAGTCCCGCGCAGGCTGAAGCCTGCCCCACAATTGGCGAGGCAAGTGCTGATGCCGGAGCTGGCATGTTTTCGCGGGCGTCGATGCGGAGGCCGAGGCGGGACTGAAGTCCCGCGCAGGCTGAAGCCCGCCTACACCGCGAGGCAAGTGCTGATGCCGGAGCTGGCAAGCTTTCACGGGCCTCGGCGCGAGTGTCGGCAGCGGGACCGAAGTCCCGCGCAGGCTGAAGCCCGCCCTACACGGCGAGGTAAGCGCTGATGCCGAGCTGGTACAGCCATGGGCGTCGATGCGAGTGCTTCTGCGAGCGGGACCGAAGTCCCGCGCAGGCTGAAGCCTATTCCACATTCGAAAGCTGTTCATTAGGGTGTCCTCAATTGGCCATGGCAGCAGTTGCTTTGCGCACCACGAGCTGCCTGGCGGTTGCCAACGGCATTGAGGTCGTGATGTCGAGGTTGCCGGTGATAGGCGGGCAGGTAGTGCGCCGAGCCTTCCACCTCGAGGAACACGGAAGTCTTCAAGCCCTCTTCGCCTTCGAAGGTGAAGGGCTCGAACTGCACCTCCTGCTGGAGCCGACAACTGGGCATCGACGACTGCACCTCCGCCACCATGCGCTTGATCGAGTCCGCCACTTGCTTCGAGTCGGCGAGAGCGCTGAAGCAGAAGACGGTGTCGCGCATGACGAGCGGCGGCTCGGCGGGATTGAGCACGATGATGGCTTTGCCGCGGCGGGCTCCGCCGACGGACTCGAGTCCGCGTGCGGTGGTCTGGGTGAACTCGTCGATGTTGGCGCGAGTGCCAGGTCCAGCGGACTTGCTCGAGATCGAGGCGACGATCTCGGCGTAGCGGACGCGCGCGACGCGATCGACGGCGTGCACGATCGGAATGGTCGCTTGGCCGCCGCAGGTGACCATGCTGAGGTTCGGGGCTTCGAGATGCGCGTCGAGGTTCACGACGGGGACCACGTAGGGCCCGAGCGCAGCGGGCGTGAGGTCGATCATCTGCTTGCCGTGGGCACGGACCACGGCGTCATGCTTGGGGTGCGCCTTGGCCGAGGTGGCGTCAAAGACCACGCGCACGTCGCGGAACTCGGGCATGCGCATGAGTCCATCGATGCCTTCGTGCGTGGTGGCGACGCCCATGCGGCGGGCGCGCGCGAGGCCGTCGGAGTCAGGATCGATGCCGGCGAGCACACCCATCTCGAGCACTTCGGACGTGCGCAGGACTTTGATCATGAGGTCGGTGCCGATGTTGCCCGAGCCGATGATGGCTACTTTTTCTGGCATGCAGACAGTGTACTCCTCCAGGATTCGGATTTGATGGCGGGACTGAAGTCCCGCGCTGGCTGAAGCCCGCCCTACACGGCACGGTAACTGCCAGTCACGAGTTAGAAGTAGAACTTGAGCGCGACCTGCACCTGGCGCGAGGTCCGCTGATAGATGGTGGGATTGCCAGCGCTGGTGATCTTGGCGACGCCGGCGAATCCGATGCTCGCGTTGGGGTTGTTGAACTGGGGCGTATTGGAGAAGTTGAAGGTCTCGCCGCGGAACTCGAAGCGGCGGCCTTCGCCGAGGGGGAAGCTCTTGAAGAGCGAGAGATCGAGCTGATGGGTGCCGGGTCCGAAGAGGATGTTGCGGCCGGAGTTGCCGAAGATGAAGTTGCCGGGCGCGGCGAAGGCCGAGGCATCGAACCAACGATCGATGGTGCGCTGGCCCGAGGGCAGCACGCCCGAGCCGATGCGGTTGGGGAACTGCGATCCGGTGCCAGTGTTGAGGGCGTTGGTCTGCATCACGGGCGTGAACGGCAGGCCGGTCATGAGAGTAAGGATGTTGTTGATCTGCCATCCGCCGAGCACAGCCTGGCTCGCGCCGCGCGCCGAACTCAACCAGTGGCGTCCCTTGCCGAATGGCAATTCATAGGTGCCGCTGAGCGTGAGCTTGTGGCGCACGTCGAAGGTCGCGTTGCCGCGCTGGAGGGCCAAGTTGCGCGAGTTCTGAACGGGGCTATTGCTCGACTCGCCACTGCTGTTGTCGATGGTGTGCGCCCACGTCCAGGCCGCGCTGACGCGAACGCTGCCCATGCGGCGATCGATGGTGGTCTGCATGGAGTTGTAGTTCGAGTTGGCCCAGGGCGTGACGCCGATCGCGTCGCTAAGGTTCGGATAGGGCCGCCGCGGAGCCACCGCGCCGGCGCCCGGGACTGCCTGGTTGATGTTGAGGCCAACCACATCGACGTAAGTTCCCTTGCCGCCCACGTAGGCGAGCGAGACGACGAAGTTACGAGGCAGCTCTCGTTGGACGTTTAGGTTCCACTCGTACATCGTGGAGGTCTTGCTGTCTTGCGGCCAGTAGTAGAAGGCCGTGCCGGCGATGGGCCAGAGCTCGGGACGCTCAGCGGGGAATCCGGCGGAGATGGGCTTGGCCGCGGCGTAGTTGGCCGCGTCGTTGGCGATGATGAAGGTCCCGCTGAAGGGCGCGTTCTTGGCGAGCGAGTTACCCGAGGTGACCGACTTGAAGCTGTAGAAGATTCCACCGCCGCCGCGGATTACGGTCTTAGGCGTGGCCGAGTAAGCGAAGCCGAAGCGAGGGCCGAGTTGCCAGGGGCGAGGATCGAGCACGGAGCCTGAGGTGAAGGGTGCGTTGCCCACGGTGACCATGGTTCCGCCGCCAGTGGGGACGAAGCCCGCGAGCCGGTTGTGGCGCTCTTTCCAGGCCGTGATGGAGTCATTGCGGAGACCCATGTTGAGCGTGAACTTCGAGTTGATGCGCCAGTTGTCTTGCACGAACCAACTGAAGTAGTAGCGCTTCAGGCTGAAGAACTTGGTGGCGTCATAGCGTGAGGTGATGGGGCGGCCGAAGAGGAAGTCGGCGAGACCCATGCCGGTGTAGTTGCCGCCGAAGGTGAACGCGCCGGAAGGCGCGCCGGGCGAGAAGAAGGCGAAGCGGCGCGACATGTAGTTGAAGCCGAAGCGGAGCTCGTGCCGGTCGTGGATCTGGCTCAGGGCTTGATCGATTTCCCAGTTGTTGTTGATCTTGTTGAGGCTGCCCGCGCCGTCGCCGAGTCCTGTGAAGCCGGTGATACTGGTGGTGCTGAGTCCGGGGGCGGCGCCGCCGGCGTTGGCGTTGAGGATGCCGAGGCTCTCAGCGATCGCGCCGTACTTGGTGCCCGAGTCATAGATGCCCTGGATCATCCGCGAGTAGCCGATGCGCAGATCGTAGTAGCGCGACGGCCCGAGCGAGCGGCCGTATCCGATGACGGCTTGCTTGCTGGGCACCACGACTTGCCCTGGGCGGCCCGGACCCGCGCCGATTGCGGGCTCGGGAAGGTTGCCGGGGTTGAACGTGTCAGAGTCTTCCCAACTGAAGCGGCCGAAGATGGTGGAGTTCGCGGTGCGGTAGTCGACGCGCGAGTTGATCTGGTTCACCTTGCTGGTTTGGACAGGATTGTAGAGGTAGTTGTTGATGAGTCCGGGCAAATTGGCCTGCGGATAGAGCGCGACCATGCGAGCCGAGACTGGATCGATGGCCGAGGCCGGCATGACCTTTCCGGGGAGCGGCGTGCGCGGGGTGTTGCGGGGATCCATCACCGTGATGCTCTGGTCAGCGAAGTTGCCGGTGCGGAAGGCGGCGATCGGCACGCTGCTGAGGAACGTCTGCGCCTGGCGCACTCGCTTGCCTTCGAAATCGGTAAAGAAGAACAGCTTGTCGCGACCGTTGAACAGGCGCGGGATGCGCACGGGTCCGCCGAAGTTGCCGCCGAACTGATTCAGCTTGAAGGGCGGGATCTTGCCGCCGCCGGAGTCGAAGAAGTTCTTGGCGTCGAGCGCGGAATTACGAAGGAATTCGTAGGCGACGCCATGGTAGTCATTCGACCCCGTTTTGTAGAGCACGTTGATGATGCCCTGGCCGCCGCCGAACGACGCGGGCGCGGAGCTGGTTTGAACCTTGAACTCCTGAATGGAGTCGACGGGCGGGAAGAAGATGAGCACGCCGGCATCGGTGTCGACGCTGTTGACGCCATCGATCACGTAGACCACGTCTTCGACGGGCGCGCCGTTGATGACTGCGCCGTTGGTGCCGCGGCCGCTGGTGTATCCGAGCAAGCCCGATGCGCCACCGACCCCGGTGGTGACGCCGGGCGCGAGTTGCACGAGCTGGGTGAAGTTGCGGGTATTGAGCGGCAGGTCAGTAATCTCTTTGGAGCCGCGCACCTGGCCGATTTCCGAGGACGCGGTCTCGATGGTGACAGCGGACTCGGAGACGTTGACCTGTTCGTTGACTTGTCCGATGTCGAGGGCGAAGTCGACCTGGAGGCGCTGGCCGACGGCGAGCGTGACCTCAGCGGTGCGCTCGCGGAATCCGGATTGGCGCACGGTGATCGCGTAGCGGCCGGGCTGGAGCGGGAGCGAGTTGTACTCGCCGCTCGAGGACGTGGTGACCTCGCGCTTCACGTTGGTGGAGACGCTGCGGAACTCGACGGTGGCTCCGGCGATGGGGGCTTTCTGGGGGTCGGTGACCATGCCGACGAGCGAACCTTGTTCCACTTGCGCCCACAGCGGGAGCGCGGCCATGCAGACAGACAGGGCTGCGATGAGACGGTTCAAAGTGCACCTCACTTGGGATAGACCTTGGCGATCAATTTAGCACAGGGATCGGTTGTGGCGGGACTGAAGTCCCGCGCGGGCCGCAGGCCCGCCCCACTAGGTTCAGCGCGGAGTCCATGACAGCACCTCGTCGAGGAATTGGAAGGCTTCGACACCGTCGACGCGGTGGGGGCCGTTGAAGCGGGCGATGCGGGCGCGGCTTTCGGCGCCGATGGCGCGATAGGCGGCCTTGACTTGATCGAACTCGCGCTCGACGAGGGAGCGGGGTTCGACGATGACGCCGTCGAGGTCGCCTTGTTCGACGAGGAAGGGGCGGGGCGCGATGAGAGCGGCGAGGCCGGAGTGGTCGAGCACGTTGAGCACGCCGAAGCCGTACATGTCGAGCACCGATGGATACAGCATGTAACAGGTGCCGAGCGTGAGATCCGTGGTCTTGGCAGCCCAGTGATTGAAGTGGCCGCTCGAGATGACGGCGCGGAAGCGAGGGACGCCGGGTCCGGTCCAGAGCGCGGTGAAGCCGCCGTAGGAGAGGCCATAGAAGGCGATGCGGTCGCGATCGACGAAGGGCAGGGTCTCGAGGTAGTCGATGACGCGGTTGAACTTCTGGATCTCCATTCCGGCGGGCGTGAGTCCGAGCCAGTGCGAGCGGCGGACGAGGGCGTTGCGTTCGAGCCCGTCTTGCGTGGAGATCATGCCGGCGAAGACTACGTAGCCGCGTTCGGCGAGTTTGCGGCCGAAGGAGTTGTAGACCTTGGGGTCGTCGATCGAGTCTTCGGGGCGGCCGCCGAGTCCGTGCTGGACGAACACCGCTGGGCGCCTTTCATCTGGCTTCAGATCCTTGGGGACGAGCAGGATTCCGGTGGCGTGGACGCCGTCATAGACGCGCACGCGGAGACGGTGTCCGGTGAAGCGCGGCTCGTCCATGACTTGGATGCTGACGGGTTCGAGGGGGCCTTCGGTGGGCGGATAGCGCCCAACCATATCCCAGTAAGCTTGTTTTTGCTCGACGGGCCCTAGGGCATCGCGGCGGCGTTCGGACTCCAAAACACGATTCCTATAGAATGTTTCCCACTGCCGGAACTGGGCGATGGAGACGGCATCGAGCTCAGGCGCGGTGATGCTCTCCCAGCCGATGATGAGGGGCTTGGTTTCGAGCTCGCGCGGACGGATGAGGCCGGCGATGCTCTCGCGGGTAAAGTGCGCGCGGAAGCCCCAGAGGATGCGGTCTTCTGGGAGGTCCCACTCAGGGGTGGCGTCATCGAGCCAGCCTTGACTGCGGACGGCGCTGAAGCGAACGTCGAGCGCTCCGGCGAACAGGGCGATCATGCCGCCGTGCCCGGCGCCGGCGACTTCGAGGCGGTTGGGATCGACGTTGGGGAGCGTGAGCAAGAAGCCGGCGGCGGCGATCGCTTGCTGGACTTCGGAGCCGATGATGTGGCGACCGGTCTGGTAGGCGAGCCGCATGAGCCACTCGCGATCATTGGGGAGCCAGGCTTGGGCGAACTTGCGGCGGAGCGGGACGATGGGGGCGAAGGTGACGGTGTTGGCGCGCGGGGTGAGGAAGCGGCGCTTGGGATCGGTATCGCCGAAGGCGACGACGGCGGGGAAGGGCCCGGGGGCTTTGGGTTCCCAGAGAAGGCCGTACATTCGGAGCCAACTGGAGGAGGCTCCGGCGGTGGCAGGGAGGGATCCGATGCGGAGGATGGGCCATTCGACGAGGGAGAGGGTGGTCTCGTCGAGGTCGGCTAGCTTGGTGCGCGTGGGTTTGGAGGCGGTGAACTCGTCGACGATGCCGAGGGTTTTCTTGAGTAAGTTGCGGTCGGGGGGGCGGACGTGGGGGCGATGAAGCGTTGCTCGTAGAATTGGCGGAGTTCGGAGTATTGTTGGGGGGCGAGGTCTTTGGGGGGGGCGGGGGTCCAGGCGGTGGAGTTAGGGAGAGGGGATTGGGCGAGGAGCGGGAAAAAGAAGAGCGGGACTAAAGTCCCGCGCAGGCTGAAGCCTGCCCCACAAGTGGCGATGTTCATGAGGGAGCGGGTACCTCCGTGGGAAGGGGTCGGCATTGCAGCATCCTATTGTAGTTGGGTTCTGTGAGGTTAGGAGGTCTGGGCGCCGAGCTTGGCGGAGAGTTCGGAGAGGGCTTGGGTGAGGCGGTCCATGGTTTGGCTGATGCCGGTTTCGGGGGCTTGGGTGACGGCTTCGGCTGCGGGAGGTTGCTGGGCGGGTGGCGTTTCGAGTGTTTCGCAGGCGTCGGGTTCAGCGGGTGGCGGCTCAGGTGCTGGCGGCGGAGGTGGAGGCGTGGCAGGGGTAACGTGACGGTCGAGGATGGCACTCAGTTTGCGGGCGTTGCGATCGTCAATGCGGGTGCGGCGGGTTTCGGACTTATAGAAAGTGTTGAGGCAGGCGAGAAAGCAGGCGCGGTCTTTGGCTTCCGAGCGTTGGATTCGAAAATACTCGTCAGTATAACCGTCGTTTGTGAGTATTTCGAGTAATTGCGCTTGGGCGAGTTGAAGCCGGAACTGGGCGTTGGCGGCAGTGCGGAGAAGCATGCGGTCGGTTTCGCTCGAGGGGTGAAGCTCGGCGCAGAGGGTTTGGAAGATGGAGTCCACGGTAATGGGGGACGTAGTTGCTGCAGCAGACATGATGGTTGCCTCCTGCAGACGAGTGTCGGGGGGAGGGTGTACGGAGATGCAAAATCGTTTCCGGGAAGTGGCTGAGGAGAAAAGAGATACGATTTTTTCAGTACACGGGATCGATGCCCAGCACGGGGCGCCCCTTCGATCCGGTAGTAACCATCGATACCTCTCTATTCCCGTCTCGTCACGCCGGACCATCGTCTTGTCCCTTCGGCGGTAGCGTTGCCCGGCAACCAGCCACAACATACTCGGGTGAGATGTCGACACCTGTTTCTACTGCTCTCTCTCGCGGCCGCCGTGGCGCAGGAGCCGCCGGGCCGCGCGCAGTTCATCGAGGCCTCGATCGCATACCATGAAGGGAATTTTTCCGCCTGCATTACGGGCTACCAGAAGACCATCGCGCTCCACCACGAAGTGCCCTTCTCGAAGATGATGATCGCGAGGTGCCTGGGGCTGATGGGGAAAACCGATGAAGCACTGGATGCACTCGATGAGGCGGCCGAGTTCGAGTATGGGAACGCCGGTGTGGTCCGCAACGATCCGGAGTTCGCTTCTCTTCGACAGAGTCCGCGGTTTGCCGAGATCATCACGAAAATGCAAACCAACCTCGCGCCCTGCGCGCCACGAGCACGGCGCCACCAGTTCGATTTCTGGCTCGGCGAATGGGACGTGACGGATGCGAACGGCAAGCCGTCGGGATCGGAGCAGATCGAGCGAGCCGAGGGGGGATGCCTGATCAAGGAGACGTTCACCGGTCCCAATGGAGGAACTGGCCAGAGCGTCAGCTTCTACGAGAAGTACACCGGCTATTGGCGGCAGGTTTGGATGGATCCGAGCGGCGTTGCACAGGACTTCTACGGCGAGTTCACCGCTGACGGCATGGTGCTCCGGCAGGTCTCCTACAATGGTGGACAGAAGACGATCCTCGAGATTGTCTACGCGGCGCAGGCCGGCGGCACAGTAAACCAGTCGTCGCGGAGATCGATCGATGATGGCGCCACTTGGACCACCACCTCCACCTTCGTCTTCACTCCCAAGGCCAGGTAGCTGGGCCGCACGCACCGGCCTTGCCGGGGCCGTTGCGGGATTCTGGGCCGTTGCCGCACTGCAATCGGTGGCGTGGCGGTTCTATCTCACCAACACCACAGCGCAGCCGGTCCGGCTCGACTTCATCGTGCGCGCCGAAGCGCTACTGTTCGCGATCGCCGCGCTGCTCACCCCAGGCATCTTCTGGGCCGCCCGCCGATACCCCCTGGCACGTGGAAATTGGTTGCGGGCGATCCCCACGCACGTGCTGGCAGGAGCCGTCTTCGCGCTGCTCTTGAAAGGCCTGTGGGATGTCGCCATGACGCCGCTGTATCGGGCGCCATGGACGGTGCAATTCACCTGGGCGGAGTTTCGTAGTTCGCTGTTGGCCGGGCTGCAGCCGAACCTGCTGCGCTACTGGATGGCGGTGATCGGAATCACAGCGATGGATCAGGCCCGCCGCAGCCGGCGGACGGAAATCGAGGCGGCGAAGTTGCGAGCGGAGTTGGCCGAAGCGCGCCTCGAGAGCCTTCGCATCCAGATTGATCCGCACTTCCTGTTCAATACGCTCCACGGAATCTCGAGTCTGGTTCATTCCGATCCGGACACCGCCGAGTTGATGATCGCCAACCTGAGCGACCTGCTGCGGCGCTCGCTCGACCAAAGGGAACGGCCTGAGATTCCGCTGGCGGAAGAGCTGGATTTCCTGCGGCTCTATCTCGACATACAGCGCCAGCGGTTCGGACAACGCCTACGGGTAATTTACGAAGTGGACTCCGGCGCCACGAGCTGCTTCGTGCCCGGCATGATCTTGCAACCGCTGGCAGAGAACGCCATTCGCCACGCGATTGCATGCCGGCGACCGGGTGGTTGGCTCCGCATCGGGGCGCGTGCGGAGGGCGGCGAGTTGGTGCTCGAAGTAGAAGACGGTGGCGGACAGCCGCCCGCGTTGCCTCTTTCGGAGGGGTTGGGTTTGCGCAACACCCGGGAGAGGCTCGAGCGCATGTATCCGGGGCACAAAGCACTCGAATTGCTCGCCGGACCGGAAGGGTTGCTCGTGCGCGGGCGCCTTCCTTGGCGGGCCGGAGCCGATCGAGTGGATGAGACGCGCAATGCGGCCTGAGCCAAAGCTGCGCGCGGTGATCGTGGATGACGAGGCGATGGCGCGCCAGCGGCTGACGCGGCTACTCGAGAGCGACCCGGGGATCGAGATCGCCGCCGAGTGCGCCGATGGTCCCGAAGCGCTCGAGGTGTTGGAGCGCGAAGTGGTTGACCTGCTCTTCCTCGACATCCAGATGCCGGAGATGGACGGCTTCGCCGTGCTCGATGCGCTCCCACGCGGCTGCTCGCCCGTGGTGGTGATGGTGACCGCGTACGACAAATACGCGATTCGCGCATTCGAGGCGCGAGCGCTCGACTATGTGTTGAAGCCGTTTCATCGCGAGCGGTTCGGGCGGGCGCTCGATCGTGCCAAGGCTCAGGTCGCCCTTTTGCGGCGGAACGGGCCGGCACCCGCGTCCACTCAGCCGTTGACCTTACGGACCGGACGGAGCGTGGTGCTGGTGACGCCCGGCGAAATCGACTGGGCGGAGGCGGCCGGCAACTATGTCTGTGTACATGCGGGCGGGGTGACGCATGTGGCTCGCGAGACGCTCGCGAGTTTGCTCGGCCGGTTGAGCGGAGGGAACTTCGTCAAGATACACCGGTCGGTGATCGTGAATACGGAACGCATTCGTGAGGTGGCTCCGGTGGCAAGCGGAGACTACTCGGTGTTGCTGCGGGATGGCACGCGGCTCGCGGGGAGCCGGACCTATCGGGGCGTGGTGGAAGCCCTTCGCAGCGCGGGCTAGCTTTGGCGGGCTCGCTCGATCCGCGCGGCGGCGTAGCCGAGCAGATCGCCGCGGTGGAGCGAGTGCTGAGCCAGCCGGTCATACTCGCCCGCGAGCCGCAGCAGTTCGTCCAGTTGCGGACAACTGAGATATCGGGGATCGGTGTCTTTCAGATGCCGCTCGAACACTTCGATGGCGTCGTGAACGCGGCTAAGGCGCACGAGAAACTTCACCACTACTTGCGATGGGTACGAGCCAAACTGGTCGGGATCGGCCTCGCCGGCCTTGCGCTTGAAGTGCGCCACTGCGGCGTCCACATCCTCGCCGAGCAACGCGCGGAGCCAGACTCGGTGGTCCTCATACATACGGTCGAGCGGCGGATCGCTCTTGTACTGGAACATCGGCCCGAGCTTGGCGCCATACGCGGTGAGATCCACCGCTTTGGAGAGCACCTCGCGATCTTCGGAATCGAGCGCGTAGCGCAGGAGCGAAGTGAGGTGCGATGTGTCGATGTAGTAGTCGTATTCGCCGAAGAGCCAATCGCGGCCTGCGACCAGCTCAGCGATGGATGCGCTTTCGGGCGGAGCGGTTCCTTCGCGAGCGGCGATCACGCCGCGGAGATTGGCTGCGAGTTCGCTATGCAGGTGGCCGATGAGCACGAGGAGCGTGCGGTCACGCGAGGCGGGGTCCGGATATTGATCGAAGCAGGTGATCGCACGGCAGATGCCATGATGCTCGAGGATCAGCTCGATCCCCTTGCGTGGATGGAGCCGTTCGCTGAGCGCGATCTCGATTGCGGCGTCAAGTTGCTCGCCGCCTTGAAAGTTCTCGATGGCCGCTACAACCGGCGCCGGGTCGCCGAGGGCGCGATAGTATGGCCAGGCGCGGCCGATATCGCCGCTCGCAAGAAACGCCGATCCGGCTTCGCGCGCGGCCTCGGCGAGCGATGCGTCATAATTGCGCCGAGTGGCTTCAGGAACGCCTTCGGGCAGATTGCCGAGCAACGGGAGCCCCAGCGCGTGGCGGCTACGCATCATGCGCGCTTCGAACAAACGGGAAAATTCGCCTTCACGGCGGTAGTGCTCGGCCAGTTGTTCGAATGCCGCGCCGGGGTCCGCACCGGCGAGCAGCGAATCGACCGTCTCAGAGGACGACACTAGCGGCTCTTGCTGCCTCCGCTTGCCGCGGCGATGGCTGCTCCGGCTGCGCCGCCCGCACCGGCAACCACCAGTGCGATCTTGGCGCCGCTGCTCATGCCGCCTCCGCCTCCGGCAGGCGGTTTCGGCGTTTGGGGAACCGAAGTAGTGGGCGAAGCGGGCTGTGAGGGAGTGGGCGCCGCCGGCTCTTCGCAGTCCGTTCCGATATTCTTGATCTGCACCACGCGCACCACTTTCGATGCGCCCGGGGCCGGCGTGGCGGTGCGGAAGGTGCTGCCGGTCATGTCCACGCGCTTGCCGACATTGGCGTCGAGATCGGTTCCGCGCAACTCCACGGTGATGTTGGCGGTGGTGTCGGTGAGCAGGTACTTGCCGTCGACCTTCTTCACGCAACCAGTGAGGTTCGAGTTCTCCGCTTGGGCGGGTTCGGGGATGAGGCTCAGAGCCGATCCGGCGCGAACGCTGGCCACGAGGTCGCCGAGATGGTTGTAGACGCGGACCGGGCCATTGGCGGCGGCCACCAGCACGCCTTTGCCTTCATCGAGCTTCACCCGCGCGACGGTGCTCTGGCCTTCCGGTGCGATTCGCAGTGACCGCGCTTCGATGGCGTACTCGGATCCGGCCAATTCACCGGCGCCCAGTTCGAGCGCGGCGGACTTTTCGAAAACCTTCAGCCGTGAGCCTGGATTGAGCTCCAAGCGCGCGCCCTGAACCCGCAACCGGGAAGAAGCTCTCGCCGTCTCGACGGTAGCGCCATTGAAAAGAGTGGCGTTACCGCTCACATCCGAACCGTTCACCTTGAAGCGCCCCGGTGCTTCGGCGATGCCGATTGCGCCATTACCGGCCAGGGCGGGAACGAAACTTCCGACGGCGAGGATCGCCAGCAGAGTAGCTTTCATCATCGTACTGGTACCTCAGGGTCATCGTAGCATGGCACGTGCCGGGCCCGGGGCAGCTCACATGGCCACTGGCGTGGGGGCGGGATGCCGGGCAATGGCCCCCCGGAGTGCCGCCCGGTCGATCGGCTTGGTGAGGTAGCCGTCCATGCCTGCCGTTCGGCAGACTTCTTCGTAGCCGAGCTGGGCGTGGGCGGTGAGAGCGATGATCGGAACGTGCCGCTTGACGGCACTATCAAGGGAACGGATCGCGGCGGTCGCCTGAAAGCCGTCCATCTCGGGCATCTGGATATCCATGAAGACAAGGTCAAAGGGCGGGTTCGCTTTCACGGCGTCGAGGGCGGCCGAACCGGACGCGGCCATGGTGACGGTGTGCCCGTCGCGCTCGAGCAGAGCGGCGATGAGCTTCTGGTTGACGCGATTGTCCTCGGCCACCAGGATCCGGCGCGGGGCGGAAATCACCGGCTCGATTGGTTCCCCGGCTGGCGGCGGACCCGCGGCCTGCTCAAAGGGAATCGAGAACGCGAAGACGCTTCCCACGCCCGGCGCGCTCTCGAACCAAATTTCGCCGTGCATCATGCGCACCAGTTGCCGTGAGATTGTCAGTCCAAGTCCGGTGCCGCCGTACTTGCGAGCGGTGGAATCATCGGCCTGCGAAAAGGCAACGAACAATCGGGAATGCTTGGCCTCGGGGATTCCGATCCCGGTGTCACGCACGCGGAACTCGAGATCGCCCGATTTGCCGTTCGCGGGGTCACTGAAGCCCACGCGGACCTCCACCGAGCCTTCGGCGGTGAACTTGACCGCGTTGCCCACCAGGTTCAGAAGCACCTGTTTGACTCGCACCGGGTCCACGCGAATCCACCGGGGGACGGCGCTGTCGACAGCCGCGGCAAACTCGAGACCCTTCGCCTGGGCAACCGGCGCCATCAGGCGGCTGACGCTCGATACCAATTGCCGCACGTCGACATCGGTGGGAGCGATCTCGAGGCGCCCGGCTTCGATTTTCGACAGATCGAGGATGTCGTTGAGGATTTCGAGTAGTGCTTTGGCCGACTGGTGTGCGGTCTCGAGATTTTCGCGCTGTCCGGCGGCGAGCGGGGCGTCGAGCGATAGTTCGAGCATTCCGATTACGCCGCCGAGCGGCGTTCGAATCTCGTGGCTCATCTTGGCGAGAAATTCGCTTTTGGCGGCGCTGGCCTCATCGGCGATTTTGCGGGCGCGGCGCAGGTGCCAAGCGAGCCACGCGAGCAGGGCCATCGCAAGGGCGAGCAGCACCATCGCCACCGTGCGTTGCCGCGATTGGCGCTCGACGGCGGTGAGAGCCAGAATCGCGCGGGTCTCGGTCAACCCGACATAGGCGTACCTCGCAAGAATCCCGCCGAGGTCTCCCTCCTCACCCATCTGCAAGATTTCCGCGCGCAGACGATCAGCCACGCGGGCAGACTCGAAGGTGGACGCCACGCCTGCCTTCACGGTGATCTCAGGCAAATGATGCGCCTCGAGGGGCGAGTCCGGACACCCTTCCGATACGTCTCGCATGAAGCCATTGGCTTGGTGCGAGGAAATGAATACCAGTGGACTCTGCCCTGAGCACAGCATTTCGGCCAGCCGCGTGAGACCTCTGATTTCGCGGATCTGCGCCCGCGGCCATTCTCGATGGATCAAGATCTCATAGAGCTTGGGCCCGGCGTAGTCAATGACGCCGCTGAAGCCGGGTGGCGGCCGGGTGCCTGACTGACCAGAGGCGATGAGGTAACTGTCGGAGACGATCCACGGATCAGACAGATACGCAAAGACGCGGCGCTCCGGCACGTCTGTCAACAGTGGCCACAGGTCTACCTTGCGATCGCGAAGGCTCTCCGCGGTGCGGCTTTGGTCAAGCACCCAGTCCAGCTTGATTCCGGCCCGGCGTGCCGCGGCCCGCACGGTGTCGACCGCGACGCCACGTGGATGGCCGTCGTTGCCTGGTGTGCGGATTTGAAAAGGGGGATTGTGATCGTAGCCGATCTTGTAGACGCGGGCCGGATCGAACTGCTGGGGCGGACGCGCCAAAATGAAGAGCACCACCGCGCCCACCGCTGCCGTCAAGACAGCGATGCGGCGCCAGGTCATCCCCAGGCGGTACATTGCAACGTTATCGGCAAGAACTCGACCGGTTTTAGCCACTCCACGATCCCCAGAAACTGCTCGGGGCGGTCACGATTGGCAGGCGCCGCTTGCCCGGCCAGCGGTTACATCCGGCGATCCGGGCTTTTGCAATTGTAGACCAGCGGGGCAGGGGAGCCATTCCTGCCGGTAATGTCTACGGTGAAAATCGGTAGCCCACGCCACGCACGGTGTGAATATGCCGGGGACTCTGTGGGTTGTCCTCGAGCTTCTGCCGCAGCCAGGCGATATGCACGTCAATCGTGCGCGAGGAGACGTCGCTTTGATACTCCCAGACGTTTTGCAGCAACTCCTCGCGCGAGACCACCGTGCCGCGATGATCCACCAGGTACTGCAGCAGTTGCAGCTCCTTGCCCGCGAGGGCGATGGGCTGGCCTGCCTTGCGCACGTCGGCCCGCTCGAAATCCACCACGATGTCGCTGAACTCGAAGCGAGTCACCGCGGGCCGGTTCTCCTTCTTGACGCGGCGCAGCAGCGCTTCCACGCGGGCGAGCAGTTCGGAGGGGTCGAACGGCTTGGTCAGGTAGTCGTCCGCGCCGAGCTTGAGGCCCACCACGCGATCCACCACTTGTGTTTTGGCGGTGAGCATCAGCACGGCCACGTCGCGGCCGCTTTGGCGCAGTTCGCGGCAAACCTCGAAACCGTTCTTACCGGGCAGCATCACGTCGAGGATCACCAAGTCATACGATCCCTTGGTGGCCTTGGCGAGGCCAGTGATGCCGTCCATGGCGGTTTCCACTTCGTGGCCTTCCACGGAAAGCAGATCCGATATCGTGAGGCTCAGCCCCGGTTCATCCTCGACTAGCAATATGCGCGAATTCATCCTGGTGCTCTACCGGGGCGACCGGCAAATGGATCGTAAACTCCGTCCCCTTCATTGGTTCACTCCGCAGTGTAACGGAACCTCCGTGCGCCTCTACGATCTGTTTCACCAGATTGAGGCCGAGGCCGGTTCCGTGGATCTGATCGTGCACGGCGCGGCGTCCGCGAAAGAACGGTTCGAATACCGAGGCCTGCTCGTCTTGCGGAATGCCGGGACCGCGATCGGCCACGCGGATCTGAACCTCGTCGCGGCCCGCCATCGTCGCGGTTTCGGCGGAAATCCCGATCCAATTGCTCGCCTCCGTACCGTATTTGATCGCGTTGTGGATGAGGTTTTGCAGCGCATGCTGGAGCGCCATGGTGTCGCCCATGATCACGGGCAGGCTCTGCGGAACGTTCCTCTCCACCTGGCAGCGGCTGCTCTCGATCACGCCCTTGGAAGCCGCCAGCGTGTCGTCGATCAACATCTCCACCGAGATCGGTTCGTGCTCACGGGTGAGGCGGCCGGCTTTCGCGCCGGCGAACCGCAGCACCTGCTCGACGATCGCGGCCAGCTTTTCGCTCTCCTGCTGGATGAGCGAGCCGTATTTTTCCACTTGTACCGGATTGCCGGCCATCTTTCCGCGCAGGTTGTAGGCGGCGGTGCGAATCACCGTAAGAGGCGTGCGCAACTCGTGCGAAACGCCGGCTACGAACTGCATCTGCAACTCGGCGAGCTTTTGCGCCTGTCGCGAGAAATGGACGAGAGCCGTCACCGCGCCCACCATCAGCAGGAGGATCACGGCGGACACGCCCAGGTTCCGCAAGCGCACGCGCGCCACGATGGCATCGAGCGATCCGGCCCGGTGACGCACCGACAACTGCCAACGCCCACGCGCGAATTCGAACGGACCTCCACCGCCCGGCCCGGATCCTGGCGGTGGACCCGGCGGCGGTCCAAACGACTTCCGCTCGCCATCCGGGCCTCCGCCGCCTCGCTCGCCGCGGCGCCGAAATCCGGGAGCGATCATCGAATCGAACAACGAGACCGCCGCATCGGCGTTCTTCGTGTCTCCGGCGGCGGTGTTGGCCGTCCGGAACACGGCGCGTGACGGATCGCGCCGCCAAGTGACTTCCACATGGTAGTCCGATTGAGCGCTCTTGCCCAGGTGCCGCGCCAGTAACTCGGGCAGCAGTTTCGCCACCACGTAGTCCACGTCAACTTCGGCTACCAACCACTCCATTTCCATCCTGCGGTCGCGTTCCATTCGGCGTTCGCGTTCCATGCGGCCATCGCGATCGCGGCCGCCGCCGAAACGGGGGATGTCGATCACCGGGAGATTCATCATCGGTAGATTGGACATGCCGCCGCCCGGCCCGCCGGGTCCACCGCCGAACGGGCCACCTCCGCCAAACGGACCACCGCCGAAGGGACCTCCGCCGGCCACCCGGTCAGCCATCCACTCACGCATCGGCTTCCAGGCTTCGGGCCACTCGGCCTTGGCGAATCGCACGGTATCGAGGTTGAGCAGTTCCAGCGCCACTCCGCCTGGTTCGGGAACCGCCCGTGCGATACGGCTGAACAGTTGCTTGTGCTGCGCGCCGGCCTTCCATTGCTCGTAGCGGATCGCGTAGGCTTGTTCGGGACCTTCCTCGATGATGAGGTCCTCGTTGGGAATCAATGAGGTGGCAGCGGTTCGCAGCTCGGAGTTGAAATCGCTGCTGAGCCGGTAGAGGCTGGCGTCGAGCCCCTCTTTGAGGCGTTCGCGTTCGGCGATGCTGATTTCGCCGATCCAGCGGTATTGCAGGTACGCCAGTGCGGAGGCCAGTACGGCCAGCAGTGCTACGGCGAGCCAGGCGAACCGGGCCTGATGGGTAAACCGAGTGGTCATTGCTCCAACTACAGCGTATCTGTTTCTCGCGCGGAAGGGGTGCAAAGTGTTGGTAAATGGGTGTTAAGAACGTTAAAATCCGGGCCCTGCCGGCGGCTGCCCGCACACGGTCTTCCCCATTTCGTCTTTCACCGCCAGCCGCACCCGTCCCGTTCCGCCGTCTACCTCCACCACGCCATATGTCATCCGCTCGAGGTCATAGCAGGCGATCCCGAGCTGCGGCAGCAGGAAACTGAAGGCGGCCGGATTGAAGCCAGCATATCCCGAAAGCGTCTTCAGCAGCGGATCCACTGCGATCGGCCCTGTTACCAACTCCATCGCAACCTTGCGGGGTCCATCCGCGCCCTGGACATAGAGCGTGCTCGAGACCGTTGCATGCAAGTCGGCTGTCACGAAAAACACGTTCGGAATCCGCTGCTCGTCAATGAACCGCAGCAGCGTTTCTCTCTCCGCTGCGTAGCCTTCCCACCGGTCATACGGCAGCGCGTAGAGCTGCGTTACCGGAACCTCGCTGACCACGAACTTGAATCGCGCCGGAAAGTAGCGTAGCGCCAGCATCAGCAACTCCCGCTGCGTCTGCCCGATCATCGTGCGCGAGGAGTCGGCGATGGCCGCCAGGCAACCCGGAGCGACCGGCTCCCGCAACCCGGCCAGGGTCCGCAACGCGGCCGGCAGGGTGGGCGCAAGGTCTGGAGCACCCGTGCGATCGAGGCATTTCGAAGCGGCCGACGGGCTCCGGCATGTTCGCTCATCCAGAACGATCAACAGCGCCTCCGTGCCCCAGCGGATGATCCGGAACATGGGCCTTCCCGCGCATCCCGGGTCCGCCGGCATGTGCGACTCGCGAACCGGCATCCACTCGAGAAACGCCCGCCGGCCGATCTCGTACAGTCCAGCCGGAAGCCCCGCCGGAGAGAAGTCATTGCGGAACTCGTGATCGTCCCAAAGCGCGAACGTTGACGTCGAACGCATCAGCTCGCGCAAGGCGGGATAGGAGCGGTTCACTGCGTAGGCCGACCGGTACTCGTCGAGCGTCGCCGCGGGTCCGCTGCCACGCTTCTCCGAATCGGTGTAGACCGTGTCGCCGAGATAGATGAAGAAGTCCGCGTCCTCCCGCCGCGCGGCATCCAGCACTTCGAACCGGTTGAACGCGGGCTTCCCGTTGACCATCGTGCCGTCGGAGTCTCCGGCAAAGACGAACCGAAGTCCCGTGGTTTCGCCGGGGGCCGGCGCGGTGCGAAACGTTCCCGTCTCGCTCACCGAACCCGCGCTCTTCCAGCGATAGTAGTACTGCGTAGCGGGTGAGAGCGGCCACGCTTCGAGCTTCGCGGCCAAGCCTCCGTCCTCGGTCGTGACAGCGGTCCCTCGAAAGCGGATCAGGCGAAAATCCGCATCCGCCGCCACCTCCGCTTCCACCGCCGCAGGCCGCGCCGTGCGAGTCCAGAGCACCGCGCTGTAAGCTGTCACATCTCCGCTCGCCACGCCATCCGGAAAACGAGAGGGCTGCGCCCACAGCAATGCGGCGCAGCCCCACAGCACACAGGCAGGGCCCCTCCTCACTGGACCTCCACCGTGCGCAGATCGAGCGTTCCCGGCACGATCAGGCCCATGTCGAGCCCGCGCGCCGTGAACGGAGCCAGACTGCCGAGCGAGAGCGAGCTGATGCCGAGTAACCCGAACGAGTCTTCGAGAGCCGCGCCTCGCGTGGCCGGCAGATTCGACATCGCCGATGGCGGCACCTGGAAGCGCTTGTCCGATCCGGCCGCGATGCAGACGAACCCGGCGCCCGCTTTGGTCCGCTGATCCGTCGCGGCGCCGATCACCACTACACGGTCATCCGCACCGCCGCCGCTCCACTCCACCAGCACTCCCTGCGCCCGATTCATCGAGGTCGTCTGGGCGCGATTGGTCCACGTCACCAGTTGCGGGAAGTTGACGGTTGCGTTGAATGCCCCGACATCGGTTCCACCCGGACCGCTCACCTTGTAGCTGCCCGTGTCGAGGAAGTTCGCCCCCGGCGTCAAGCCCGGGAACGGTATCGAGCCGCCCAGCAATCCGGCGTACGGACCCGTCTTGGCCGACGTGTCCGATCGCGGTAGCGGAACCGCGCGCCCCGTGGGACCCGTCACGGTGAGCTCCGTGCCTGCGTCGAGTTGCGTTCCTCCCGACCCTTGCGTCAGGCTCGGCAGGCCTCCGCCGAGCAGGCTCGACAGATCCTGGTTCCCGGCCAGCGCCTGGCACGACCCCACGGGCGGGAACGAGGTGAACGAACTGAAGCCGAGCGCGCCGCCCGCTGGCATGTTGAGGAACAGCCCGATGCCGAGGTCGGCCCTTACGGCCTCCGGCGCGGCGTTCGCTTTGAGCGGAATGAGCGCGTTGCCCTGAATCAGCAGCACCGCACCTATCTTGCCGCCCGTTTGCGGCACACTCGACACCGGGTTGGTGGGATCCACGCAGGCGCTTCCGTCGCGGGAGATCGCCATGGTCGCCACGTTGGACCACGGCGCCCCCGATCCGCCTGAGCGGACCTGCACCGGCACCGCGCAACCGAGCGGCACGTCGGCCGAGAGCTCCACTACCACTTGGTCCAACGCCGAACAGCACGGCGTGCGGCCGTAGTAGAGCAGCCGGGGCTGGGGTTTGCCTCCGACGATCACTTCGAAATCGAACGGCAGGTTGCCTGCCGGCGGAGCCAAGGCGTCTGAAGCCGTGATCGGTCCGCCGCCGTTGCCCCAAATCGTGACCACCTGCTTCGGCATTGCCGGAGTGGTGCGCGTGTTCAATGGCTGGTTGGTGGCCGTCACGAAGTTGGTGATGATGCCCGGGCCCGATCCGGCTCGCGTGGTGAAGATATTGAAGTTGTTCCGCACCACCCGGATCCGCACCGGATTGCTGCGCGTTCCGTTGTAGATCACCGCCATGTCCACATCGCCCAGGGGTGTGTTCGACGGAATGATGCCGTTCACCTGGCTGCGCGAAGCGAATGCGATGTACGCGCTCGCCTTGGTGGACCCTTGGCTCAACTCCACTTCCGTTCCGCCGAGTTTCGTGGGCAACGGATAGGTGGTAGCTTGCTCCGGATTCGCCGGTCCCACGTCGTAGGCGAAGACGGTGAAGAACGATCCCTGTGCGATGGCGCCTCCCGGCAATGAAGGAGGCGTTCCGCTTCCCGATGGAACTACGCCGTTGTCGGGAACTGTCGGCTGGCCCGCGGTTCCAGCGGCGTTTTGGGTGACGGTGAAGGTCTGACCTGCGACCAGGATCGTCCCTGTGCGCGATGCTGTCGCTTGGTTGCCGCCCACCGAGTAGCGCACTGGTCCGGTGCCGACTCCGGCCGCTGTTCGCTGCCCGCCGTTGAGCGACAGCCAGTCGGCTTGCGCCGCTGCGGTCCAGGTGCAGTCGGCTGCGCTCGCGGTCACGTCCACGGTGCCGAAGCCGCCGCTGCCCGCTACAGTCGCCGCGGATGGCGAGATGGTGTACGAGCACGCGGTTCCCGCTGCTTGCCGCACCGTGTGGGTGCGACCGGCGATGGTAAGCGTGCCGGTGCGCGCGGCGTTGGTGGAGTTGGCGGCCACGCGGTAACTCACCGCGCCGTCGCCTTGACCTGACTGGCCGGCTTCGATGGTGATCCAGCCGTCGTTACTGATGGAGCCCCATCGGCACTCCGCACGCGTGGTGATCAGCACCGGCGGATTGAACGTGGTTCCCGGAGGCGCGCTGCCGCCGGCCGTTCCGCCGGGCTGGCCGAACGAATACTCGAGAGGCCGGACGAAGTAGTCGCAGCCTGGTTGCGTGGTGGAGCCGCCTCCAGTGCCGCCACCACCGCCTGGAGCGGTGCAGGCCGAAACGGTCCTGGTCGTGGAGCCGCTATGCGGCGATCCCCCCGAGGTCGTGGTGGCAGTCACCACTACGCTCGCCGGCGAGGCGGGCGCGATCGGCACGTAGGTGATGGTGCATTGGCTCGACAGCACCGTACCGATGCGGCCCAGCAGTTGCGACAACGACGAAGAGTTGGCGCCGCTCAGGAACACGCCGCCGGTATCGGTGGCGATCTTTTGCAGCACTGTCTGGTTGATACCGCTGCCGAAACCCACCGTGAACACCGGGGTCTGCGCCGTCTTCGCCGCGGCGATTGCGTCGGCCTCCGATGGCGAAGTTCCCGTGTTCTCGCCGTCGGTCATGAGGACGATCGCTCTGCGGCCCGCCCGCGAGGACAGCGCGTTCGATGCGTCAATGATCGCCTGGTAGAGTAGCGTGCTGCCGCCTCCCACGATCGCATCGATGGCTGTCTTTGCCGCGGTCTTGTCGGTGGTGAACGCCTGCTGCACGGTGACGGTCGACCCGAACGAGTAGACCGCGACCGCATCGGACGACCCCAACTGATCCACCAGTTGTTTCGCCGCGGCCTTCTCGGCCGCGAGGTCCTGCGACGACAGCGATCCGCTGCGATCGATGATGATGGCGATCGAGCCGGCCGCTCCGGAGCCGCCGCTGGTGGTGCAGATCACGCTGACGATCTGGACCGCTTTTCCGTTTTCGGTGAGCGCGAAGTTGGAAGGTCCAAGGCCGAGTACCGCTTGGCCCTGCGCGTCCGTCACTGATGCCACCAGCTTCTTCTGGGCTGGGCAGGCGCTGTTGTCTTCCTGCGTTACTACGACGGTGAGGTCACCGGTTACGGTCCCGCCGCCTCCTCCTCCGCTTCCACCACCACCGCCGCCGCTCGATGGCGCAGGTGTAGCGGTGAACGTACACTGCGTCGCCGGAGCCGTTCCGGTGACCGTGCCTTGGATCGTAATCTGCCCGCCGATCGAACTGTTGGCGGTGCCGGACCATACCTGCGAGCCCGCGCTCCACGTGCGGGTGAAGCTGAACTGATTCGCCTGGATGGTGCCGGCGAGCGTTCCCTGGTCAGTGCCGGAGAAGGATCCGGTCAGGGCGCTTCCGGTCTGTTGGATCTGAAACTGGCCGGAAAGCGGACCATTCGGACAAGTGGCCGACCACGCCCAGTTGCCGGTCAGATTAACCGATGGCGCCGCGGTTGGCGTCGAGATATTGGCGACGATCGATGCCGAGACCGTGTGGTTCGTGGTCACCACGGCGAAGCCGATGTAGTAGTTGCCCGGCTGCAGCGCTGGCGTTGACCGCACGCCTTCGCTCGTGCTGGACCATCCCGAGGTTTGGATGGTGATGGTCTCGTTTCCGCCGGGCCCGAGCGACGCGAAGTCAGCCACGATCTGGCCGTTGGCCAAGTCGACATCCGAACTCCGCCGCATGTACATGTCGACATCGACGTCAGTGGCGCTGGTGGTGAGCATCACCTCGAGCTTTGCCGACCCGGCGGGGACGGTGACGATGAATCCGTAGTCGCCTGTGAACAGGGTCGGCTGTGACACCGAGGGAAGGGTGAAAGATCGAGGATTGTTCGAAGGCAGGGCGGTTCCGGCCTCCCGCGGTCCGCTCGGCTGCGACTGGCCGTAGTCGATGCGAGCCGGAAGCTTTCCCTCGTTAGCCCCGTACGTACTTGCTGGCAATAGGACGAGCGCTCCAGCAATGGCGCTGCATCGGAGAATGAATCGGTCGATTCTCATATCTCCTCCTTGCCTCGTATGGAAGCAATTGTGTAACCGCAATAACGTACGGATTCACCCGCGCGCGACGCGGCAGGAGGGGCGATTCCGTATGTTCCTAGGTGGCGGCCGGTTTCAGAGGGAGCCCCAGTTGTGGGCTTTCGCAGGCGTTCCGGGTGAAATCACCCGGCGGGTCTACATCCCGGACAGCTTCTTGTACACCGCCTTCAACGACGCCACGTTCCGCTCTCGCTCCGACCCGATCTTGTGCCGCGTCAGATCCGTTGCCGCGATCTCGTCCGCGCTCTTGCCCGCCGCGATCCCTGTGGTGGACCCCATTTCTTGGACAAAAAACAGGCCCCTTGTTAGATGGTGTGCGGGCATGGAGAATAAGGAGATCCGATGCCCAGAACCCGCAAGAATCATCCGCCGAGCCTGAAGGCCAAGGTAGCGGTGGAAGCGATCAAAGGACACAAGACGACGGTGCAGATCGCACAGATGTTTGGCGTGCACCCAACGCAGGTCGGAGGGTGGAAGAAGCAAGCGTTGGCCGGATTGCCCGACGTGTTCGGCAATGGCCGTGACCAATTGCGACAACAAGCCGAGGCCGAGAAGGACGAACTGTACAAGCAGATCGGCCAACTGAAAGTGGAGTTGGACTTTCTCAAAAAAAGAGGCGGCCTCGGCTGAGGACAAACGGCCATGGATCGATACCGAACATTCCCGGTTGACCGTGCAGCGGCAGTGCGAGTTGGTAGGGCTGGCGCGTTCGACCTACTATCACCAGCCGCAGCCGGAGAGCGCCGAGAACCTGAAGCTGTTGCGGCAACTCGACGAATTGTACATGCTGCGGCCCTTCTACGGCAGCCGAAAGCTGGCCGTCGAGCTGGGCGTGAACCGGAAGCGCGTGCAGCGGCTGATGCGCATTCTCGGTATCGAAGCGCACTACCCCAAACCCAACTTGAGCCGTCCGGCACCGGGCCACCAGGTGTATCCTTACCTGCTGCGCGGCGTGACGATCGACAAGCCGAACCAGGTCTGGAGCACCGATATTACCTATCTCCCGATGCGGGAGGCTTCCTCTACCTGGTGGCCGTCATGGACTGGTACAGCCGCTACGTACTGAGTTGGGAAGTTTCCAACACCCTGGACATCAGCTTCTGCCTCACCGCTCTGGAAGCTGCTTTCGCCTTCGGCCAGCCCGACATTTTCAACTCCGACCAAGGTGCGCAGTTCACCTCGCCGCAGTTCCTTCAACCCGTTACTTCAGCGCCAGATCGCGATCAGCATGGATGGCCGCGGGCGGGCACTGGACAACGTCTTCATCGAACGGCTGTGGCGCTCGCTCAAGTACGAACTGGTCTACCCCGGCGACTTCCAGGACGGAGCCGAACTCCATGCGGCCCTCGGCTCCTACTTTCCGCTTCTACAACTATCAGCGGCCACACCAGGCGCTCGGTTATCAAACGCCAGCCGATCTGTTCCCACACAAACGCAAAAGGAAGGAGAACGCCTGACTTGATGGGGGACGCTGTCCCCCAAACCCCCTGGGATTTACCGCTTTGGACCAGAGTGGACGGGTTGGCTGCATTTTGCCCTTGCAATTTTCCCGCCAGTCCCGTACAATCAATTTGCTTGCCCGGAGGATAGAGCTCTCCGGGATGGAACTCGAGCGCCGTGCAAGTCGGAGTGAACGGCGGTCCCGCGACCGCCTCACCCTTTCCCGCGCCACCATCTAAGGACGTCGATTTTTTTGTCCAACCGATGGGGTCCACCTCACCCCTTGCGCACCGTATCCACCATGTCCGCCATGTACGCATGCTGCGCCCGGATCTCCGCAACTCCACCCAACTCGCCATGCCCCACCACCACCGTTGCCGGATTCATCGCCGCCATCCGGTCAAGCGCGCGCAGCCAGTTGTCGTGATCGGCGTCGGCATCGGCTGCGTTGTTGCCGGACTTCCAGTTCACCACCAGATCGCCCGTGAACAGGATCTTCTCCTTCGGCAGCCACGCCGCCGCGTCGCCCTTGCTGTGTCCCGGACCCATCAGCCGCAGTTCCACCCGGTGCTCGCCGTCGTCGAACGCCATGAACTGCCCGAACGTGATGGTGGGATGCGCCAGTTTGTACGGCTTCAGGCTGAACTCGCCCGTCGCCGTGTTCCTGTCCCAACCGGCCTGGCCTTTGCTCTTCGACTCGACCGCGCAAGCCTCTGAGCACACGATCTGCGCGCCTTGATCGGTGAACAGGCTCCCACCGTAGGCGTGGTCGCCGTGATAGTGCGTGTTGAAGACGTAGCGGATCGGCTTCTGCGTGGTCTTCTTGATCTCGGGCAGAATCTCCTTGGCACCCCACGGATAGTTGGCGTCGATCACCAGAACATAATCCTTGAAAATGATCCAGCCGCAGTTGGCCGGCTGATTGCGTCCACGGTCGCCCATGCGGACCCACACTCCGGGAGCCAACTCCCGCACTGTGTTCGACGAGGACTGGGGAACGGCATAGAGCAGGATCCCGAAGATGGCGGCGGCGACGAGTCGTTTCATGATCTGTCAAGAATAGCTCGAGGGCGCGGTGGTTGGGGCGGAGCACGGAGCATAGCGCGGCCGCCGTCGTATCATGAGCAATATGAGAACCGCGTTAGCATTCTTCGCCGCCGTGTCGCTCGTGGCCGCCGCCGGCAAGACCGAAAAGGGCTTCAAGCAATTGTTCAATGGAAAGGACCTCACCAACTGGACCAAGGCCAAAGAGAACGAAGGAACGTTCTCGGTGAAAGACGGCGCCATCGTCGCCAACGGCCCGCGCTGCCACCTTTATTACACCGGCCCGAACGCCGACTACAAGAACTTCGAGTTGAAGGTGGATGTCTGGACCGAAGCCAATTCCAACGGCGGCATCTACTTCCACACCGGCTATCAGGAAAAGGGCTGGCCCGACAAGGGCTTCGAAGTGCAGGTGAACAACACCTTCGTTCGTGATCCCCGCAAGACCGCCAGCCTCTACATGGTGAAGGACAACATGGAGAGCGTCGCCGGTGACCAGAAGTGGTTCACCGAGCACATCGTGGTGAAGGACAACCTGGTCACCGTGTTCGTGGATGGCAAGAAGGTCACCGAGTGGACCCAACCCGCCGACTGGAAGGGCCCCAAGGACATGCCGGGCCGCGTGCTTTCGCACGGGACGGTCGCGCTGCAGGGCCACGATCCGGGGTCGACGGTCCGCTACAAGAACATCCGCATCAAGCCGCTGAAGTAGCTTTTGGGCGGGGTGGGCACGCGCTCGCCCCGCTACAACTCTTGTATACGGAAGATCCGGTCAAACGGACAACCGAGCCCGTCCTCGATCGCCTCTCTCGCCCCTTCCTCCCGGTCCACCAAACAAATCGCACCCAATACGTTTAATCCCCCTTCGCGAGAAGCCTGAATCGCCTTGATGGTGGAGTCGCCCGTGGTGCAGACGTCATCCACGATCACCACATCCAGCGGACCCTCCTCGCTCAACCCCTCGATCTGCCGCTTCGTACCGTGTCCTTTGGCTTCCTTGCGGACGAGAAACGCGTCGATCGCCGGACCCTGCTCCACGCTTTGGCGCGCCACCGCGATCACGATCGGATCGGCGCCCATGGTGAGCCCGCCTACGGCGCGAGGTTTCCAGCCGCGCTCGGCGATCTTGGCCAGGAACAGCCTCCCGATGAGGGGCATCGCCTCGGCCTTGCAGGTGGTCACGCGAGCGTCACAGTAGACATTGCTCTTGCGGCCGCTGGCGAGCGTGAATTCCTGCCCGCGCTTGACGGAGATGCGGCTGAGAATGGAGGCGAGGAGTTGACGGTCCTGTTCAAGGCTCATGAGAAACCATGGTAACGTCTCATTCGCGAGGGCTTCCACGCTACCGACAAGTTCGATGATCCGCTGCCCTTCGAAATCGATCCCCGCATGTGGAAGCCCTAAAAGCACAGCGGCCAGGCCGCCCCGCCCCCGTGAAGGAACGAAGCGCCTGGCAGCAGGTAGATCGACCGAGAGCAGCCAGCCTGGATTCGGCCGGTCTTACTTGATCTTGTAGACGTTGTCGGAGACTTTTTCGCGATGCGCGTCGTGGCAGCCCTTGCAGCCGGACCCGATCATCTTCATGCCAGCGGAGACGCCGGCCTGATCGCCAGCCTTGGCGGCCTTGGCCACGGCCAGAGCGCCGTCACGGCTCTCTTTGCAGGTCTTCATCGCAACTTCGGAATGACGTTCCTTCCAGAACTTGCCGACGTCCTTCATGGTTTCGGCCATCGCGCTCGCGTTGGCTTCGACATCGATGTTCTTCCGCAGCTTGCCCATCTGCGCGCCGAGGTCTTTCATGGTCTTGACGTGAGCTTCCGGCGCATCCTCGGAGGGAAGCGCCAGGGAAAATGCGGCCAGCACGGCGCCGGCCAGAACGATACGGAAAACCTTCACAGTCTTGTCCCTTTCTTACGAAACGTTCATATCCCACCGCCTGGATTCGGCAGGCTCAACACATCCTAGCAGACGCACCAAGCCGGCCGCCCGATTCCGCCGCTCAGCGCGCAGATGATATGCACGGGAGCGTCCTGGCGCGCGGGCGTATCCAGGTTTGGCGCCTGATCCAAATCCACGAAAAGCCGGATGTGCGGCCGGATCCCGTCCTGTTCGTCGATCATCCGGTAACGGATACCCGGAAATTGCCGGTCGAGATCGAGCAACACTTCTCGCACCGTCAGCCCGGCGGCTTCCACTTCCGATTTTCCGCCCGTATACGAACGGAGCGGACTGGGTACGTAGACCTTCATTGTCCAGCCGGTATTTCTCAGTGAGCCACTTCGAGCGACAGCACCCGCGGCAGGTGCATCGCCACGTTGCGCCAGCTTTCACCCTCGTCGCGGCTAGCCCATATCTCGCCGCTCGTGGTTCCGAAATACAAGCCGGTCTTCTTGTGATCGTCCGCCGTCATCGCCTGGCGAAAAACCGTATACCACGCGTTCTGTTTCGGCAGCCCCTTGTCGAGCCGCTCCCATTTCTTTCCGCCGTTGCGCGTGCGGTACACAGCCGGCTTGCCCTCCACACTTGTCCGCGGCCACACCGTGGTGCCGTCCATCGGGAACACCCACATCGTGTCCGGATCGCGCGGATGCAGCACGCACGGAAAACCGATGTCGCCGATCTTCTTCGGCATGTTCCGCCCGATCCGCTGCCACTGCCCTTCGGCGCGATCCATGCGATAGATGCCGCAGTGATTCTGTTGATACAACCGGTCCGGGTTCAGAGGATGGAGCCGCACGCAATGCGGGTCATGCCCGTAATCGGCATCCGGACTCGGCAGGAACTCGGCGTCGCAACCTTTGTTGATCGGAGCCCAATTCGACCCGCCATCGGTGGTCTCGAACACTCCACCGGCTGACATACCCAGGTACATGTGCTTGGCGTCTCGCGGATCCACCAGAATCGAGTGCATCCGCGCGCCGTCTGGCGGACCTTGCTCGCCCGCGCCGCACCACTTGTCGCGCATCGGATGCTGGTTGAAGCCGTCCACGCTGGTCCAGGTGGCGCCGTGGTCCTCGCTCCGGAAAAGGCCCTGGGGAGACGAGCCACAGAACCATACGCCCGGCTCGGACGAATGGCCCGGCGTGAGCCAAGTAATGTGATCCACCACCAGCCCCTTCGCGCCTTCCGCAGCCTTCGCGAAGGCCGGTGGCTGCGTGGGCTCGGCCCACGACTTGCCGCCATTGGATGAGCGAAAAATCGTTGGACCCAGATGGCCGGGCTTGGCCGCGATCAGCAACCGTTTCGGTTCCCGCGGATCCTGCACGAAATGCGTGACCATCTGGCCGAATTGAATCGGCTTCGACAATTTGAAATCCCGGCGCTTGGAATCCGTCTCGAGGATCCACGCGCCCTTCTTCGTACCGGCGAGTATTCGCACCTGAGGGCACCTCCCGTTCAGCCAGCGCGTCTGGCCTACTTGGAACAATTTAGGCTGTTTCTGTTCTCGAGTCAATCTCTTTTTTGCCGCTTCACCACAACGATGATCAAGCGCGCATCGAACCAGTCGCCCTATGCTGGTGTGACAGTGAGCGTCACAAGCAAAGCCCTCTGGTATATCGAAAGTCATCTTCCGGACGACGTCAGTCTCGAAGCCGTCGCCGAAGCCGCCGGAGTATCCCGATTCCACATGTCGCGCGCGTTCGCCTCCGCAACGGGATTGTCACTGGCCGGTTACGTGCGAGCCAGGAGACTCAGTGTCGCGGCGGAGACTCTGGCCGCGGGTGCTCCCGGCATTCTCGATGTAGCCCTGGCAGCCGGATACGGCTCGCACGAAGCGTTCACTCGCGCCTTTCGCCAACACTTCGGGCTGTCTCCCCAGGAGTTCCGGGAAGCGCCGGGCGAAACCGCACTGCCACTCCAGGAAGCCATTCGCGTGAACCCTGCCACACGACCTACTCTCCCCACGCCAACTTTGAAGCACGCCGGGGAAATGCTGATCTTCGGACTCGGCCAACCTTGCAAGCTCGCTGGCGATCCCGGTATTCCAGCCCTTTGGAATCGCTTCGTGCCGCACATCGGGCACATCGAGGGCCAAGCCGGGAGCGCCGCCTACGGCGTGATCCACAACGCTGACGAAGCCGGGAGTTACGAGTACATCTGCGGCGCCGAAGTGCGGCGCTTCCCCTCGCAGCCCGCCGAGTTCCAACGTGTCCGGATTCCCGCGCAGAGCTACGCGGTGTTCGACATCAAGGACCACATCTCCGCGATCGGCCCGATCTGGAAGGCGATCTGGGAACACGGACTTTCCGACGCCCGATTCAAAGCCGCTGACGCGCCCGCCTTCGAACGCTACGGAGAGCAGTTCAACGGCGCCACTGGCATGGGCGGCTTCGAGATCTGGGTTCCCATCGTTACTTAGAAGCACCTCCATAAGGTCGCGGTAACCGGTGTTACGGAAGCCAGACCGCGACAAAAGTGAGTCATCCTGGCAACCAAAGAACCAGGACGGGCTAGGTTTGACACACGACTGCAAACCTGCAAGACTATTGGCCTGTGGTTGAGGAAAGCGTTCGGGCGGACACCGTCTCCTCACTCTTCCTGGCCCTGGAAAAGGGCGATCCGGACGCGCCTGCGGCGCTTTTCGCGGCGCTCTACGAAGAGTTACGCCGGGTGGCACGGCGCGAGCTCAGACGGCAAGGCGGTGCCCTTGGCACCACTACGCTTCTTCATGAGACTTACCTCGACATGGCGCACAACCGGAGCTCGTTTCCGGATCGCGCGAGATTCATGGCCTACGCCTCGCGCGTCATGCGTGGCTTGGTCATCGATCACGCTCGTCAGCGCCGAGCGCAAAAGCGCGGCGGCCAGTTCGTCATCACTGCCATCGGTTCCGATGCCCAGGACTTGGTTGACGAGCGGTCCCTGGTCGAGGTCGGCCAGGCCCTGGACACACTCTACACTGTCGAGCCGGCGCTTGCCCGTATCGTCGATCTGAAGTTCTTCTGCGGCTTCTCCTTTGTCGAAATCGCCGCAATGCTAGACCTCTCCGAACGTACGGTCCAACGCCACTGGGAGAAGGCACGGATCTACTTGTACCACAGCATTCGCGGCAACCCGGCGGAGTGACCAATGCCGATCCCCAAAGCCGATACTTGGGCCGAGGTAAGTCCGTATCTCGACGAGGCGCTCGCGATCCCGGGCCATGAGCGCGCCGCCTGGCTGGCCGCCTTGCGTGAGCGGAATCCGGCGGCGGCGGCCCACGTCGAGGCATTGCTCGACGAACACCGCGCGCTGATCGACCAGCATTTTCTCGAAGACGGGGTCACTGACGCGCCGCATCATTTTGACGACGGCGCCGGCCTTCGCTGTGGACCCTACCGGTTAGTCACGCTGATCGGACGCGGCGGGATGGGTTCCGTATACCTGGGTGAGCGCGCCGACGGCGAGGTCACCCAACGCGTGGCCGTCAAGCTTCTTCCCTCGAGCGCCGGCGAGATCCACCGCGAACGCTTCTTGCAAGAGAGGCAGATCCTGGCCACGCTCGCTCATTCGAATATTGCGCGGATGCTCGATGCTGGCCATACCGAGCATGGCCAGCCGTTCCTCGCGATGGAGTACATCGAAGGCAAGCCGATCGACGCCTTCGCCTCGGAGCTCGGCCGGCGGCAGAAGATTGAACTGTTCCTGAAAGTTTGCAGCGCGGTGAGTTATCTGCATCAGAATCTGGTGGTGCACCGGGACCTGAAGCCGGGCAACATTTTCGTCACTCCCCAGGGCGAGCCGAAATTGTTGGATTTCGGTATCGCCAAAATTCTCGATCTCGCGGCGGAATCGACGCAGACTGCCGTCCGCATGCTGACCCCCGCCTACGCCAGCCCAGAGCAGATCGCGGGCGCTCGTGTCAGCACAGCCTCAGACATCTATTCCCTGGGCGCCGTGTTGTATGAACTACTCACCGGAAAACACGCCCATCAATTCGACGCGGTGGCGCCGGGGGCCATCGCAGCAGAGGTAGCCAGCCGCGAAGTCACGCGCCCACGCAAATGGGTCCCCGACTTGAGCCCAGATTTGGAATCCATTCTCCTCCACGCGTTGCGTCAGGACCCACGGGATCGCTATGGAACTGTCGAACAATTCGCTGGCGACTTGGAAGCTTACCTCGAATCGCGGCCTGTTCGGGCACGCGGAGGCAACGCTTGGTACCGAACGCGAAAGTTCCTACGTCGATCCTGGGTGCCCATCACCGCGGTGAGTATCGCGATCGCCGGCCTGACCGCCGGTGTTTTCGTCGCCAACCAGCAAAGGCGAATCGCACAGAAGCGCTTTCAGGACGTGCGGCAGCTTGCGGGAAGATTCCTGTCGCTCGATGGAACGCTGGCCACGCTGCCGGGCGCGCTCAAGGCCCGGCGCGAGGTGATCGGAATGTCGAAAGACTACCTGCAAGCTCTGAGTCTGGAGGCCAAGGGCGACCAGGATTTGGCTGTCGAGCTAGCCGGCGTCTATCTGAAGCTTGCCCAGGCGCAAGGCATTCCCACTGGCCCGAGTCTTGGTGAAACCGAAGGGGCGCAGGAAAGCCTCGACCGAGGCGCTGCGTTGCTCGATTCCGTGTTGGCGAAGTCCCCGCAGATGCCCGAAGCCCACTTCACCTACGGAAAAATAGACGAGAGCCGGATGATCCTTGCCGATACGGCCGCCCAGCGCCAGAAGTCTTTGCGTTGGGGCCAGGAGTGCGCGGAGCACCTGGAGACTTTTCTTCGCACTCGCCCGGAAGAAGTAGGGAAGGCCGGAAAGATCCTGTCTAATGTAGCGCTGGCTTACAAGAATGCTCATCGTTATGCCGACTCCATACGATACGCCCGGCGCGCAGCGGAGCTCGCGCGGTCTTCGAACGAGGGTAAACTTCTCTCCAACTCGTTGAGTGTCGAAGCCGATGCCAGGCGACTCTCCGGAGATCTGGACGGCGCGCTCGAAGCGATTCGGCAGGCACGGAAAACGACTGACAATACGGATTCTTCCTGGCACTTCAATGTCGCGTGGCGCGAAGGCGGGATCCTTCGTGACAGCGGGCAGACCGACGCGGCCCGCGCGACCTATCAGGAGGCTTTCGATGTGGTCGAAGAGCGGGCGCAAAAGTTCCCTGACGACGTGACGGGGCTTTCCCTTTTCGCATCGGCAGGCCGGGAACTGGGAGCTCTCCTGGCTGAACTCGATCCTCGGCGCGCCCTCGAGGTGTATGATCACGCAGTCTCCCGGCTGCGAGAAATCAAGCTCGGCAACAAGGCCCGCCGGGGCGAGGCCGAACTGCTGGCGGCTTCCTCCTATCCCTTGCGAAAACTGAATCGGGAACCCGAGGGGAAGCAACGCATCGAGGCCGCCTTGGCAATGCTCGAGGCCACTCGGGATTATCCGGTGGCGACGATCACCCCAAACAGCGAAGTAGACCATGTGCTGCGCGCGTTGGCCGATCATCACACGGCAATGAACCAACCCCGAAAAGCCGCCGGACTGTACGAAGAACTGCTCGCCAAGGTGCAAGCATCCTCGCCCGATCCCGAAAACGACATCGGCCATTCGGAGGCTGTATCGAAGATCTACCAAAACCTTGCCCGGCTCTACCTGCGCACGGGGCAGATCGACCGCGCACAGGCAATGACCGAGCGGCGCAGAGCCATTTGGGAATCGTGGAGCAAGAAGCGGCCTGGGAATCTGTTCGTGAAGCGGCAACTCGAGGACGCTCTCCGGTAGACCCCGTTTGAGGCCTCGTCCCTGGACTGGGCAGCCCTCGGTCTGCGCGGGACTTCAGCTCCGCCGCCCTTTGCAAGCCCCCGCTCGCCGGCTCCAGCCACGCTGAAAGAACCAAAGCCAACCTGCACTCGACCGCGGACCCTCTCACGGACCGCTTCAACTTGGACCATGGCGCACCTCCGCGCCCCCAAAGCCGGTATCACCACACCCCCGATGCGCGAATTCGTAGCCGGTGCTGACCGAGGTTCAACTTCTCAATAGGGAGGGCTTTCGCCTGAGGCCCGGGCCGGATGCCGCGAAAAACTTTGCCGCGCCTGTCGTTTTTGTCCGCCGGTTTGCGATTACAGCTAGTAGAGGGGGCGACTGGCGTTTCCCTTCATTCTGAGCTGAGGCGCGCAGCGCGCCCTTCCTCGAGGAGGAGTCGATATGCAACGATTGAAAACTGGACGTAGCGCCACCCACGGCACACGGTACTCGGCGCGCTACCTGGGGATCCTGCTGGGCGCCGGTGTACTCGCCGTCTCTCAAACTGCCGGATTTGCGGCGGTGCGCGCCCGCTTCACGGCAGAGACTGTTCTCAACGATGCGAGCGCACGGATTTCCGCTGGTGCGGCCCACACATGCCAGGTCAACGAAGGTGGCTCCGTCCGATGCTGGGGTGCCAGCTCATCCGGTGAAGTTGGGCCAGTACTCGGTGACCAGCCGAAGCCGATCCAAGCTTACAACGTCTCGCAGTCGGTAGCCGTCACCTCCGGGCGCCTGCACACTTGTTCGCTCGAGCCCGATGGAAGGATATCGTGCTGGGGAAGTAATCTTTATGGTCAGCATGGGAATAACACTGACTCGAATATTGCGAATCCAGACCATGTCTTGGGCATGGTGGACGCGGTGGCCATCGGCGCAGGAGACGATCACACCTGCGCTCTCAGGGTCGGCGGTACGGTGCGTTGCTGGGGAGCCAACGACTATGGACAGCTTGGCGACAACACTCAGACTACTCGACGGACGCCGGTCGATGTACTTGGGCTTGCCAACGTGACGGCCATCAGTGCGGCCGGGTCTCATACCTGCGCGTTGATCGCCGATGGAACCGCACGGTGCTGGGGCAGAAATGTGTATGGAGAACTCGGCACCGGCAAAACCACTTCGAGCAAGATCCCTGTCCCGGTTCAGGGCCTCTCGAGCGCGGTGGCGATCGAAACCGGCGCGTTCCACACTTGCGCGCTGATCGCCGATGGCTCGGTGCGCTGTTGGGGCCGGAACATTTTCGGGCAACTAGGCAATAACAGTACTGTGGACCAGTCCTCGCCGGTGCCGGTGTTGGGCATTACCAATGTGAAGGCGATCACTTCCGGTGGGTCTCATACCTGCGCGTTGCTTGCTGATGGAACGGCGCGTTGCTGGGGATGGAACTTTCAGAATCAATTGGGTGACGGAAGCGGAAACAACAGTCCGGTTGCGGTTCCCGTGAGCCTTCTCGGTAACGCTGTCGCAATCACAGCCGGCGGCGCCCATACCTGCGCCTTGCTCGCCGATGGTTCAGCGCGGTGCTGGGGCACGAACAGCCACGGAGAGCTCGGCAACGGAGGCACGCTCCCGACTTCCGTGCTGACCGCGGTTGCTGGTGGAGGCGGTAGCATCACTGCCCGAGCGGTGGCGGCGGGGCGCGATCATACGTGCGTAGTGCGGGCCAATAGCACGGCTGCTTGCTGGGGCGCGAACGCTTCCGGACAGGTGGGAACTGGCGTCGTTGGAGGCAACTCTATTTTTCCCCAGGCGATTCCGGGCCTCACGAACGTGACCGCTATTGCAGGCGGCGAAGCTCACACCTGTGCGCTGCTGGCAGATGGGACCGTCCGCTGCTGGGGCCAGAACTCTTCCGGCGAGATCGGCGATGGCACGAACACTACCCGCCCCAGCCCAGTGCCGGTGCCGGGTCTGGCAAACGTAGTCGGCATCGCGACGGGCGGGGATCTCGGCGGTTCGCACACCTGCGCACTGATCGCTGACGGAACGGTACGGTGCTGGGGCGCAAATAACAACGGTCAGCTTGGCGACGCTACCCAAACGCCGCGCAGAACTCCCACGGTTGTCCAGGGACTGGGAAATGCGACTGCCATCGCTGCCGGTGCGTTCCATACGTGCGCTCTGGTGGCAGACGGTACGGCGCGTTGCTGGGGAACGAACACCAACGGCCAACTAGGTAATGGCAGCACGAACCCGAGCAATGTTCCCGTTACAGTAGCCGGACTCGGTGCCGCCGTCGGAATCGCGAGCGGCGACGCACACAATTGCGCAATCATCGTTGACGGCACTGCGCGCTGTTGGGGTGCGAACCTCGTGGGTCAGTTGGGCGCCGGCTTCGATACGTCGCCCCAGCCTCTTGCTCTCGTGGTGAAGTCCTTGCTGAACGCGACGGTGATCGCGGCGGGAGGCAGCCATTCATGCGCAGCCTTCCCCGGCTTCAACGACGTTCGATGCTGGGGGTCCAACACTTTCCACGAGGTGTCGTCTGTCGTGGACTCGAGTGTGCTTCAACCTGTACCTACTCCTGGTTCCTTGAACATCACCCTCGCAACGGGGCGCCACCATAGTTGTGCACTGGACTACCTTGGTAGCGTCAAATGCTGGGGTGACAACACCTTTGGGCAACTCGGTACTCTACAGTTGAGTACCACGACCACCACTGTACCTTCTCTTACGCTGAACATCGATCCAGCAGTCAGCGCCAAACCGAACCTGCGGGTTGCCGAGGTGAACGTGATCGCGATCCGTGAGAGGGCAAGCGCATCTGGAGTTCGACATCACCCTCGCACAGGGCACGGCGGCCTAGCGGCGGCCATGGATCGGGAAAATGCTACCGGGCGTGTCGAGCCCTACCCTGTCACGGTGCCGGCACACGGGCCGAACCCGTTCGGTGGCGGAGCTGGAACGGTCTCGGCTGAGGCAGTGATTCGCGGCGGTAACGGCCAGGAGACCCAGGCGTGGACACGCGCCGTAAACATCACTGTCGCGCCCTGACCAAACCCACGCCACGACTATAAGAACAGCAGCAGCGTCGCGACAATCGACAGCGCCAGCACCACCCGCTCGAACGTTTTCTGCGGAATCCGGAAGAATAGCGCCCGCCCGCATCCAGCCCCGAGCGCGAGCACCGGCAGCATCATCGCGTCGAACGTAAGCGAGGTTCGCGAAAACAGTCCGTGCCCGATGTAGATCGGAAGCTTCGACGCATTGACGAAGAAGAAGAACCACGCTCCTGTCGCCACGAATTCGGCCTTGGGAAGCTGCTTGCTCAGCAGGTAGAGGTTCATCACCGGACCCGCCGCGTTCGCCACCGTGGAAGCGAACCCAGCCGACGCGCCGTAGGCCACCGACTGCGGCAGCGTCGCCTGTGCGGGAAACGCGCCTCCCCGCCAGATGCGCAAGATGTGAATCGAGATCATCACGATGATGATCGCGCCGACCATGGGTCGCAGCTTCGATTCCGGCAGTCCTAACGCCCACGCGCCGCCCGCCATGCCGAGCAACACCCAAGGCACCATCGAGATCAAGCGCGTAGCCGAGGCGTGCTGGCGAAACAGGAACAGCGCAATCACGTCCGCCGTGCACAGGATCGGCAACATGTAGCCGGCCGAAAATCGCGCATCGCCCACCGCGAGCACCATCATCGGAATGGAGAGAATCCCCACGCCCGGCACGCCGGTCTTGGCCACGCCGACCAGGAAAACGGAAAGCGCGCCCAAACACCACTGCCAGGCGCCAAGAGGTGGGATCATCGAGCGAACTACTGAGCATATCGCAATGCCCGCGGCCGGCGTGGTAAACTAATGGAGAAACTGGAAGTTGGTTCCGGCAAGTCTTTCCTACCTGCTGCACGCGCACTCCAAACGAATCCCGCGCTGATCTGTCTTCCCCCTGAATCACTGAATGCAAGAATTTTCTCAACTCTCTCTCTGTTCCCCTTTGCGGATCAATCTCGCGCGGCACGGCTTTGTGAAGCCCACTCCCGTGCAAGCCCAGTCCATTCCTCCAGCGCTCGAAGGCCGCGACGTGGTGGCCACCGCCCAAACCGGAACCGGCAAAACGCTGGCGTTTCTGCTGCCCGTACTGCAATCGCTCGCGGTCCGGAAGGGCAACGCAGCGGCGCCCACGCAAGTGGAGGCGGTCATCCTCAGCCCCACCCGCGAGCTCGCGATGCAGATCGACGAGACTTTCGCGAAGCTCGCTCCTGGTACCGGATTCCGCTCCGCCGTCGTCGTCGGCGGCATGAGCGAATCATCGCAGTTGCGCGCGATCCGAAAAGGAGCGCAGGTGCTGATCGCCACGCCGGGCCGCCTGCAGGATTACCTCGACCGCAACCTCGTCAGCCTGCGCCAAGTGAAGGCGTTCGTTCTCGATGAAGCGGACCGCATGCTCGACATGGGCTTCCTCCCGGCGATCCGTCAGATCCTCGAGTCTGTTCCTTCTCAGCGCCAGACGCTGCTGTTTTCGGCGACGCTCGAGAAGTCGGTGCTGCACTTGATCGACGCGCATGTGAAAAACCCCGTGCGTGTCTCGATCGGAACCATCACACGGCCCGTGGAGCAGGTGGACCTGCACGCCTACGAAGTGGAGCACGAGCGCAAGCTCGGCCTGCTGACTCGGCTGCTGTCGCAGCACAAGGGCTCGTTCCTCGTGTTCGCCCGCACCAAGCACGGCGCCGACCGCTTGGCCAAGCGTCTCGGCAACTCGGGCGTTCGCGCCACCCGCATCCACGGTGACCGCACGCAGAACCAGCGTAACCAAGCGCTCGCCGGATTCAAAGACGGCTCCTATCGGGTGCTGGTGGCCACAGACGTTGCGGCCCGCGGAATTCACGTGGAAGGCATCGCGCACGTGGTGAACTACGATTTGCCTCAGGCTCCCGAGGATTTCATCCATCGGGTGGGCCGGACCGGTCGCGCTGGCGCGCGGGGCGTCGCTTCGACGTTCCACACGCGCCAAGAGCGCGTGGAAATCAAGCGCATCGAACGCGAGATCGGTGTCGCGCTTTTGAAGCGGGACTCTGGCACGGCGGCAGATGCTGCGCACGCGGCTGCGTCGCACCGGCGAGCCAGTTGAGCGAAGTAGGGCGCGTTCGCCAGTAGGCGGCTCGTTGGACTCGTTCCCACTTCTGACCGCAACCGGTTTGGCGACCCTTCGCTGTGGTCTTTGCGAACGTCCGGGACCGGCGATCGTTTGCAACCCCGAAGTCCGGCGCAGGAGGGTTGCTCGATCCTGACTTGGCTTCGAGTCTCCGGAGCGAAGCGATGGCGTGGGGCGGGTGGGTTCCGTGCAGCCATAATAGATCGAACGATGCCTCCCGCAGCCGCGAACAAGCTGAAGGACTTCTATAAGGCCCTCGCCAAGAAGCCGCTGTGGACCCAAGAAGAGATTGACCGGTGGTACGAGCCCGCGCTCGAGAGGGTGCGGAGCGGAGACCCATTGGCGTCACGGTTGGCCTGGGAGCTCGAGAACACGAGCGAAGCTTCGAAACATTTTCACGCATTCGTGTACGGAAACGCGGGCTGCGGCAAGTCCACCGAGCTGTCGCGGCTGGAGCTTCAGGTGGCGCCACGAGATGGGCAACCCGGGTATCGAGCCGTCAGAATCAACGCCAAAGCCGAGCTTCCGCCGAGCGGATTTCTACGGTCCCGATCATCCGAATGTGGCGATCCGGCGGCCCAACCTCGGCTGGGTACTCAAGGATCTCGGTGAGTACGAGGCCGCGCGCGAGCAGTTGGAGCAGGCGCTGGCGTCGCACCTGCGCAGCTTCGGTCTCAATCACGTCTACATTGCTATCGACCGGTTCAAGGTCGCGAGCGTGCTGCATCGGCAATCCGACGATGGGCGTGCACTCGCCGAGGTCGACTAGGCCATCGCGATCTTCCGGCAAAAGCTCCCACCCAACCACCCGCGTCTCGAGCAGGCACTCGAGCTTCGGAGCGAGATTGCGGCGGGGCTGAAGCCCCGCGCAGACTGAAGTCTGCCCACATCGCGCGGCGGTGCCGCTCAAACCCGTACGCGAAATGCGGAGCGCATTACGGGCGCATGTGCCTAGATCTGAAGCGGGACTCAAGTCCCGCGCTGGCTGAAGCCCGCCCTACACGGAGACTGAAGCTGGTACCCGAGAATCTGCGAGCACAGTGGCACAAGGCGTCACGGCAGAGTGTAGGCGACGAGTTCGTCGGAGTACGACTTGTTGTACTTGTTCCCCCCACCCACCGCGATCACCACGTACTGCTTCTTCGTCTTCTTCCCCACGTACGTCGCCGGATTTGCATGCGCGCTCGCGGCGAGCTTGGTCACCCACAACTCCTTCCCCGTGGACTTGTCGAACGCCCGGAACCGGCTATCGTTCGTCGCGCCGATGAACACGAGTCCGCCCGCGGTCACCAGCGATCCACCGATGTTCGAAGTCCCCGTCGGCGGAATCCCCTTCGCCGAAAGCTCATCGATCACCCCCAACACGGACCGCCACTTGAACTCGCCCTTGTTCATGTCGATCGCCGTCAGCCATCCCCACGGCGGATTCTGGCAAGGCACCAGGTTCTTGTCCCAGAACCGCGCATTCGGCGATGGCGCTCCTTGCGCGCGATACGGAATCACCGAACCCTCGGGCCGCTTTGCCATTCGCTGGATGAAGCCGATGTCCATCGAGTTCACGTAAAGCGTCTGCGTCTCGGGATCGAACGAAGCCCCGCCCCAATTCACGCCGCCGTTCGTCGATGGGAACAGAACCGTCGGCTTCAGCCCGATCGGCGTATAGAGATTTCCGAACACCGCGCCTTCGATCAGCTTTTCGCAGAACGCGCGCGTCTCCGGAAGCAGATTGTGCAACTCGTCAGGACGCATGATGTGCCGCGTTACCGGCGGCGGCTTGAGCGGGAACGGCTGCGTGGGCCACGCCTGCTCTCCCGGGACCTCGCTCGGCGGCACCGCCCGTTCTTCGATCGGGAACAGCGGCTGCCCCGTGTATCGATCAAACGTAAACACCATTCCTTGTTTTGTGAGTTGCGCCACGGCCGGAACGCGCTTGCCGCCGCGGAGCACGGTGATGAGGTTCGGTTGCGCGGGCAGGTCGTAGTCCCAGATGTCGTGATGCAGGATTTGGAAATGCCATACGCGCTTTCCCGTGGCCGCGTCGAGCGCCACCAGCGAATCGCCGAAGAGGTTAGCGCCTTTGCGGTCTCCGCCATAGAGATCGGTGGAAGGCGAGGTGAGCGGAACGTACACGATGCCGCGCTCGCGATCCACCGAGAGGATCGACCATGCGTTGACGCCGCCGCGCTCTTTCCACGAGTCGCCTTCCCAGGTATCGTTGCCGAACTCGCCGCCTTGGGCCACGGTGTGGAACTGCCACACGAGCTTGCCGGTGCGCACATCGAAGGCGCGGATATCGCCCGCGGGACCCTGCGGTTCGCCGTCTGAGGCGAGCGCGCCGCAGATGACCAGATCCTTGTAGATGGCTGGCGGCGAAGTCATGCCGTATCCGCGGCGCGGGAATTTGTCGGCCACTCCTTTGCGCAAATCGATGGAGCCTTTGTCGCCAAATGCAGGGTCGGGCTCGCCGTTGGCGGCGTCGATCGAATAGAGGCGCGCGTCGAGCGTTCCATAGAAAATGCGCTTTTTCACGCCATCGGACCACCAGGCCGATCCTCGACTGATGTAAAGGTTGAAGGGCTTGTCGAGGTCGAGCTTGGGATCGAAGGCCCAGCGCTGCTTGCCGGTTTCGGGGTCGAGCGCGATGAGGCGATTGAAGGGAGTGGTGATGTAGAGCACGCCGTCGATGATCAGGGGCGTGCCCTCGAAGGTGCTGCGGATTGCGTGCGCAGTGCCGTCAGAGATTTCGCCGGTTTTGAAGGTCCAAGCGACCTGGAGACGGGCCACGTTCGATCGATTGATTTGTTTGAGGGGTGCGTATTTCGACCCACCGGAGTCGCCTGCGTAGAACGGCCACTCTTGTGCGGAGAGAACGATAGCCGATAGTACTATTGCATACCGTAAAGGCATAGGTTATTCGATTCTATGCCAGACTACCACTCGCGGGGGACCTGTCCTCCTCGAAAGGGCGGTATTCTGAATCACAGGAAGTAATGATAGTACCGGTACCGTCTTGCCCGGTACGCAAAAGCTGTCCCCAAAGCCGATTCTCAAAAAGGAGCCTCCAAAATGAAGTGTGTTTCTGCTAGTTTTCTCCTGGCATGTCTAGGGATGACGTTGTTTGCTGCGGATGATCCGTTCCCGAATCCGCAGGGTCCGCCTCCGGCTCGCGCCGCTGCGGACGATCCGTTCCCGAATCCGCAGGGTCCGCCGCCGGCTCGCGCCGCTGCGGATGATCCATTCCCGAATCCGCAGGGTCCGCCGCCGGCTCGCATCGTCTAGAAGTGCGTGGTACACTTAGCTCGCGGGTGGGGCGCCCCCGCGATGCTCATGTTGCATCTGGTATGGTCTGCAAGCATTGCCGCCAATTTCGCCGCCGCGTTAGCCGTGAGGCTGCGGCGACTGCCATACCCCTGGTTCGAGGCTTGGTTGTGGGCGGGAGCCATGGGATCTGTCATGCTTTTGCTGGCGGGTTTGCCTAGCAGTTGGACGTACTTCTGGGCCTATGTGGTGATCGAGCCTGCACGATGGCTGCTTCTGGCCGCCGCCGTACATGAACTCTATCAGAGAAGAATCGGAGGCTATCGAATCCTGTCCTGGGCCGGGAGCGCGGTTCTGTGGGGGGCCGTGCTGGTGGCGGTGATCGTTACGGCCATTTCTTCTTTTGCGGGATCACCCGGGCAAGCGCCGGAAATTGCGCAAGTTCTGCTCATGATCAGGCGCCTGGCACACTCCGTGCTTCTCGTCTTTTGTCTCGCGACGTGGCTTTTCTTTCGATATTATCCAGCTCCGAGTTGCCGGAACGTCGCGGTTCATGGCTTGATCATGTTGGTCATTTTGGTGGGCTCGGTGATCAGTACAGTGGGGGCCTGGTTTGGGGGGACCAAGCTTATCGACGCCTTCAGCGTCATGAACTTGATTTGCACGGCCGGCTGCTACGTTGCCTGGAGCGTTCTACTGACGCGGGAAGGCGAGATCGAGCCCGAGGAAGCGAGTCTGGAGCGCGCCTCGATCGCCGAAGCGGCAGCAGCGAAACTCGTGGATGGAATTCGCGACGCGGTCAAGACCGCGAAGGTTGGACACTAGGCGCCGCGGCGAACGGAGACAGAATCGCCTGAAAGCGGCGAACCGTACGCACGGCTTCGTCGAGACCTGGAAGCCCGGCGAAGGCCAGGCATCCGAACACTCGCAGACGAAGCAGCAACCAGCGGGTCTCGGCGTCGAATTGGATGACGCGTTCCAGGAAAGGCGCGTGTCAAACTCGCTTCGTGGCGAATTTCGCGAGCCAAGCCGTCGAGCGCGCTCACATAGACGAAGAACGCCGCACGATGCTCTTTGCGGAGCCTGGCAGCGGCGCGGGGCCCGGCTTCGTTGCGCACCCATTCGAAATCAGAGAAATCGAGAAGGCGGTGGACGGTTGCCAACGTGGCATCCAGCCGGCGCGCGGCGGCGCTGAAATTGCGATCAGGAATCGCAGCCATTTCAAACAAAGGGTAACGCGTTTTTCCGGCGGTTGCAACTGGCCGCCCGCCGGCTCTACTGCTGCTGGGTCTTGGGGGCGTCTCCGGCCGAGGCTTGCAGGCGCTTTTCGAAGTCGGCAAGCTGCTTGCGCACTTGCTCGGCGTCTTGCGCATCGGGCGCGAATTGCAGGTAGCCTTTGATATTCTCGACGGCGCCCTGGTAGTCGTCTTTCATCGCCAACAAAATCCCGAGAATATGTTGCGCCTTCGGCATCTGGTGCCGCGTGTCGAGCTTCACCACCTCGCGCGCGCTCTTTTCCGCATCGTCATACTTTTGGAGGTTGTAGTTGGCGATGGAGTTGATATAGTGGCCGAACGGATACTCGATCGGATTCAGCTTGAGTAGCCGCCCGCTGATATCGGCGGCGTCTTCCCACTTGTTCTCGGCCGCAGCCAACTGGGCCAGGGGAAGATAAGGATTGGTGTAGCGGCGGTCTGCCTTGAGCGCCTGCTCGTAGGCGTTCTTGGCTTCGGCGTTGTTCTTGTTCGAACGGTACATTTCACCGAGCGTGAACCAAGCCAGCGCGTAGTTGGGATACGCCGCCACCGCCTTCTCGAGTTCTTTCTGCGCTTCGGCGGTCTTGTTCTTCTTCGCCAATTCGCGGCTCTTCTCGAACGCCTTCTTGGCCTCCTTGGGCGCCTGGAGCGTCGTCATGCTGGTGGCGAATCCCTCGACGCCCGCCAAGCGCCGCAAGATGATGGTGCCCACGTCAGGATTGTCGAGCGACCGCCTGCCGGCGAGCGAAACCGTATCGGAGCGATAGCCGGGGAGTGCGGCGCGGATGTCGCAGCCCATCAGATCGCGTTCGGTGATCTGGCGTCCGCCCATGCCGCCCATCGGCGATCCGAGACCGGTGGTCTGGCGCGAGCCGCCGATTCCGGGGGTTTGATCGAAGACATCGCCGTTGCTGCTCACGCTGGCATCGGCCATCATGTGCGTGTTCTGTCCGAGTGAGAAGCTGAATCGGCCCTTGCTATCGGTGTAGCCCTCGGGGCGCGGATTCCCGTTGCAGATCCGTTCAATGACCACCGGCTCGGGCGGCGGAGTGCCGTCTTCCATCATCACCTTGCCCGAGAGGAAAATGGGCGGGCGTTGGTACTCGGGGAACTGGCCGCGGTTGCTCGGGTCATTCGGGTTGGTGGTTTGCCGGCCCGGGATGTTGCCTGGCGTGGTGGGAATGCTGGTTCCGCCGCGTCCGCCTCCCGTCGTTCCTCCGCCCAGCCCACCGCCAGCAGCTCCGCCGGCGTTGCCACCACCTTGGGCACCCCCCTGTTGGGCCAGCGCGGCGGCGGCCGCCAGGATCATGAATAGAAAACTACGCTGCATGACCAGACCTCCCGTCCTTGTCGAATCGACTCCAATTGTAAGCCAACGGGAGGCTGGGCACAACGCGCCGCCGGCGCAAGTTTGTAACATCTACTTGAACCCGGCGCTTGAACCCGAACTCGGGCCGCACTATACTTCCTGGCGATGCTTTCCAGAAGGATCGTTCTCATGGCGCTGGCGTGCGCGGCGGCGCGTGCGCAGTCCGCCGCAATTCCTGCCTTGCCGTACAGCCAGGTGGATTGGCCCACCGAAGCGCGCAACGCCGCGGGTACTCCGGCTGGACCCTGGAACTTCATTCAGGTGGCGTCCGTTGCCACCAACGCCCGCGGAAACATTCTCGTGCTCCACCGTGGCGCGCATCCGGTGATGGAGTTCGAGCCTGGAGGGAAGTTCGTCCGCTCCTGGGGCGATGGACTTTTCACCGAAGGCAAGGTGGTGGCAATCAAGCCCGGTGACCGAGCGCCCGGCGGATCGGGCTACTCGGCGGTCTATGGTCCGGCCGGATGCACTTCGTGCGGTGCGCATTGCGTCCGGGTCGACGGCGGCGGCAACATCTGGCTCGTCGACGCGGGCGGACACGTGATCTACAAGTTCAGCGCCGAGGGCAAGGAGTTGCTGCGGCTGGGGCGGCGCGGTGAGTCCGGCACGGACCGTACCCATTTCAATCTGCCCACCGACATCGGCTTCGCCCCAAACGGCGACCTTTACGTGAGTGACGGCTACGGAAGCGCGCGCGTGGTGAAGCTCTCGCGAGATGGCAAGTATGTGCTCGAATGGGGAAGGCGCGGGACCGGTCCGGGAGAATTCGGATTGCCGCACAACGTGGTGGTGGACGCCAAGGGCTTGGTCTATGTGAGTGACCGCGACAATCGCCGCGTGGAGGTGTTCGACGCGAACGGAAAGTTCCTGAGCGAGTGGAACACTGGCGGCGTGTCGACGCTCGCGATCACGAGCGATCAGCGCATCTGGACAGGGAGCGTGCTTCGCGATCTGACGGGCAAAGCGCTCGGCCGTCTGCCGGATACGCTGCCGCACGGCGGTGTGGGGTTCTCGGGTGCAGGCGACGTGTACTTCGCGCAGCTCAGCGGGCAGGTCCACAGGTTCGCGAGGAAGTGAACCGCGCGCTAGAATGATCCGGGAGCCCACGTGCGATTCGAACTGACAGTGAACGGAACGCCACGCAAGGTGGACACCGAGCCCGACCGTCCGCTGCTCGAGGTGCTCCGCGAAGACCTCGCGCTGACTGGCGCGAAGTATGGGTGCGGTGAAGGCCAGTGCCGCGCCTGCACGGTTCTGTTGGATGGAAAGGCTGTTCCTTCGTGCGTGACGCCGGTTCGCGCGGCAGCGAGCAAGACGGTGGTGACGATCGAGGGCTTGGCATCGGGCGAGAAGCTCCATCCAGTACAACAGGCGTTCCTCGATGAGGGCGCGATGCAGTGCGGCTATTGCGTGCCGGGGATGATTCTCACGGCCGCGGCGCTGCTCGAGCGGAATCCGCATCCGAGCGAAGCGCAAATCATCGAAGGAATGAACGGGAACCTGTGCCGGTGCTGCGGATATCCGAATATTCTCGCGGCGATTCGACGCGCGGAAGGCCTGAAGACCCGCGGAGGGCTGAAGCCAGGCGAATGAAAGCCCACCCTCCACGGCCAGGCAGTTGCCAGGGGGGCCGTCGAGTTTCTGGGAGCCCTCCGGGCCAACCCTTCCTCACATCAAGGAGCGGAAACGATGCAGCGATGGATCTGGCTCGCGCTCACGGGAGTGGTGCTGTCGCTCGGGTGGGGACTCCGAGGCTACATCGGTGGCGGACCGCTCGGCGCCATGATCCCCGGCGCGACCGCCGCCCTGGCGCTGGCCACGCTGGCCGGCCGCAATGATCGCGAGGCCGGAGTGATCGCCGCGCTCGGTGCGGTCGGGATTGGCTTCGGCGGCCAGATGACCTACGGGCAGACGATCGGGCTCGCGCTGGACCCCGCCACGCGCACCTGGGGACTCACTGGGCTTGGCCTCAAGGGCGCGATCTGGGGACTGCTCGGCGGCGCGGTGCTCGGCTGGTCATTCGTGCTGCGGCGGCTTCCGCCCGCGCGGACCATGCCTGCTTTGGCGTTGATGGTCGCGTTCACGTGGATCGGATGGAAGACGCTCAACGAGCCCAAGCTGATCTATTTTTCGAATCGCCTGGACCGGCCGCGTCCCGAGATCTGGTTCGGATTGCTGCTGGGCGCGGCGGCGCTGCTTGCGTGGATCTGGCTGCGGGCCGAGGTGCGTGTACCGCTGCGATTCGCGCTGTGGGGTGCGCTCGGCGGCGGGTTCGGATTCGCAGTGGGCGGATACATTCAGGTGCTGGGACGGGCTGGCGGCGGCGACATCGCGATCGGTTATTGGAAGGTGATGGAGTTCACCCTCGGCTTGTGCCTGGGCCTCGCATACGCGCAGAGTGCCTCGGCAATGTGCGACGCTTTTGACGATCCTCTCGATGCGCCGCCGCCCGCAAGTAACCTTTTGATGGCCGTGCGCGGAGCCGCGATGGCCGGCGTGACTTTGTGGGTGCTCTCGCTTCCGCTCGGCCGGTTCGAATACACCATTGTGGGAGCCGTGCTGATCGCGCTGGCCATGGTTTCGGCGCGGGACGCGTGGCAGATCGCGGTGACTCTGACCTACTGCGCGTTCTCGATCGATTTCTTGCGCAGCCGCGCGTGGTCCGATGCCACGGCATGGGCGGCCGTTGCGCTCAGCACGCTCGCGGTTGCCTGGCTCACGGCGCGCACGGAACGCGCGCGTCCTTTATTGCTGTGGCTGATGTGGCTCGCTGTGGCGAACTCGTTCTTGAAGTCGTTCGGGCCGCCTTCGGGAAGTACTCGTCTCATCCCGTTGGAAGCTACGTTCACGGGGATGGCGATCATTGCGACGTGGCTCGTGCTGCGTCTTCCCGCGCCGCGCGAGCCGTTCGCACCCCGCTGATATCCTGGGGATTGTCACTTCGCCAACTGGTTCTCATCCGGCATGGGGAGAGCACCTGGAATGCAGCCGGCCGCTTCACCGGCTGGACCGATGCGGCGCTGACCGAAACAGGAGTCGAGCAGGCTCATGCGGCCGGGCGGCTGCTCCGCGACCTCGGCTTCGGCTTCGACCTCGTCTTCACTTCGCGCATGCGGCGGGCGATTCATACCGCGTGGATCGTGCTCGATGAGTTGGACGCGTTGTGGGTTCCGAGCCAGCCTCGTTGGCGGCTCAACGAGCGCCATTTCGGGAAGCTCGAGGGACTGGTGATTCAGGATATTTACCGCGACTATGGACTCGAGTGGCTGGAGCGCTGGCGCGCGGATGCGGATATGCGTCCGCCGCTGCTCGATGCGGACGATGAGCGGCATCCGGCGCTCGATGCGCGTTATCGCGACGTTGCCGCGCGGGAGTTACCGGTGGGCGAGAGCGTGAACGATTTGATCGCGCGGGCGGGCCGCGTTTTCGCGGAGGAAATCCGGCCGGCAATTTCCGCGGGCGCGCGGGTGCTGGTGGCGTGTCACGGGAATACGGTCAAGGCGTTGGATGAGTTGCTCCGCGCCGGAGAAGGCTCGCGGATTGAAGAAAATCCGGTGCCGCCGGCGGCTCCGTTGGTGTACGAAATCGATGCGGCAACGGGTGGTTTTGTTTCGCGCCGGTATCTTCGCGACTGAGCCGCGTTCGGGGCGGGACTGAATTTTCGTGGAACACCTGCCGATAGTCGAATAAGTCCCATGTATCGACTCGGTATGATCGCGCTCGCGGCCGCCAGTGTCGCGGTTTGGATTCTTTCGCTGGGCGAGTTGGCGGACTGGGGACGGTTTCGGCTCTGGTGGGCGGTGAAGCCGATAGCCTTGCTCGATCCCGATCCAGATACGGTTCGCGTGGAGCGGCCGTTTGCGCGGCACGACTTGATCGCGGGCGACGTGATTCTCGCCGTGGATGGCAAAGCGGCGCGTCCCAGGGATTGGTGGAATCTTCTCCGGTATGCTGAGCCGGGCCGTACTCTGCAACTCACGATCCAGCGCGGCAATCAGCCGTCTCACCAACTCGCGTTGAAATTCGAGGAGTCGAAACTCTGGGGCGCCGTAGTTCTGTTCCTCGTGATGGTGAAGCCCCTCCTTGCGTTCGGATTCGGTGTGTTGACATTTCGCCGCTTTTACGGTCGTTGGGAAGGGGTCGCATTGATAGCCCTCGCCAGTGGATTTGCTTTAGCGGGAATCATGATGGCGTCTGGCATTTTGGGAGGCGTTCCGGATTGGCTCTATCGGTCGTTTGCGTACTATGCGCGATTCATCTGGGCGCTCTGGCTGCCGATGCTCCTGTGCTTCTTCTTTCGCTTTCCTAGACGGCTTCCGCTCAATCGGGCTGGAGCGTGGGGATTGGCTTTGGCAGCGCTGGTTTTCGGGGTCAATCGGGGATACGCCGCAACGAGTGGTGTGGCACTCAGCGGGCTGATCACGAGCGTCGATGACTTGGTTGGCAGCCTTTTGTTCGTCGGATGCCTGGCTCGCCTCGGCAAGAAGAAGTGACAGCATGCGCATCGTGGTCCACGTCTGCATTGCCACCGGCTTCACGCTCTGGTTGCTCGCAGCGGGCGAGATGTGCGATTGGGGGCGCTTCCGCCCATGGTGGCGAGTGCCGGAGTTCATCGAGACGAAAAGGCAACCGCTGGGCGAGATCTCTCGTGTGCACGCCTCCGGGACACCCCTGCAAGCAAGCGATCGGATCATCTCCATCGCTGGAAAGCCATTCCGGCGAGGTCTACTCGCCAGCACATTTCGTAACAGCGTTCCGGGGGACATGCTCTGGCTCGGAGTCCAACCTGCTTCGGGAAAGCCTGCGTACGAGATCCAGGTGAAGCTCGGGGATGAACCATTGCAATGGCTCTCGGGCCCGGCATTGCTGGTGCTCGGTGCGGGCTTGCTGGCCTTGCTGATCGGGTTCCGCAATCGGTACAAGGCGGATGCCCGAGGCTTCGTCAAACTCGCGATTCCGATGCAGGCCCTCTGGGTCACTGTGAGCTGTCGCCTAGGGATGTTCGCGGGCCTACCGGATTGGCTGCAAACTGGGCTGTTCTGGTTTGGCATGGGCCTGCTGGCGCTGGTCCCGGGGGTGGTCTGGCTATTCTTTTGGAACTTTCCCACTCAATTGACCTCTCGTAGTAGCAAGATTGTTGCAGCGGCCGCGTGCTCACTGCTGACTGTGTTCTGGGCGGTGGACATTGTATCCGCGCTGGGACTCGGGTGGCTTTCTCTGCCCGCGACAGAAGCACTGGGCCTGAGACGCGAGTGCTTCGTCTTGCCCACTCGGTTCTTGGCGCTCCGTGTGCTCGCGGAGGAACTTTTCAAGGAGACGGCTGCATGAACCCGTGGCTCACTCGTCTCGCATTCGCCGCAGTGGCGGGACCCACATTGCTCGCGTGGATTCTCGCGGTGGGGGAGTTCTGCGACTGGGGACGCTTTCGGCCCTGGTGGCGCGTCGAAGAATTCGTGCGAGTGGACGCATTTCGAGACGGAGTCGTCAACGAAGTGCGCTCACAGGGTCTTCCCATCTCCGTGGGTGATCGCATTGTTTCGATCGCCGGAAAGCCTTATCGAAAAGGACTGCTCGAACGCTTCTATCGCGAGAGCGTTCCTGGAGAACAGGTTTGGGTTGGGATTGTGCCGAAGTCTGGGAAACCGCCTTTTGAGGTCCAGGTGACGCTGGCCGATAGCTATGCGGCGTTGACACCTCTCGTCTTTATGCCAAGCGCGCTCATCCTTTCCGTATTCGCGATGCGCCGTCGAGAGAGGTTACCATTGCGCATCGCGCCAGTGGGGTGCTTGGTGGCAGCCGTCTGGACAGCGCTGATCAATTTGACGGGGCTGTACGCCAACTTCTCTGGGACTGTCCGCACGGCCCTCTTGCACTATGGCTACACTGTCGAACCGGCCTTCGCGGTCAGTATCGGGTCGTTCATTTGGTTGGCATGCAAGCCAGGCTGGAGGCGGCGAACAGCCGCTGGCGTGTTCTTGGCTGTGGCTGCCTTTCGAGTCGCGGCGATCCTTTCGAATCACGGGATCCTGCAGATGAAGCCGGTCCAGCACGACGCCGGTGCGCTCGGGCTGGACCGGACGTGGTTGCAATCTTGGGTCTACGTGACGATCCTGGTCGCGGCCTTGCGGACGCCCCCTAACGAACTTCAACGCAAAGCGACGGCCATCTCGTGATGCCACACTCGCCACATGCGAACGTTACCCGCAGCCAGTGGCTCACTCGATTGGCGTTCGCCGCAGTGGTGGGACCGGCGTTCCTCGCATGGATTCTCGCGATCGGCGAGTTCTGCGACTGGGGACGGTTTCACCCCTGGTGGCGCGTCGAAGAATTCGTGCGCCTCGACGCGGTTCGCGACGATATCGTCTCCGAGGTGAGCCCGCGTGACCTTCCCATCTCCGGGGGTGACCGCATCGTGTCCGTTCTGGGAAAGCCGTACCAGAAAGGTTTGCTGGCTCGCCTCTATCGCGAGAGCGTTCCGGGCGACAAGGTTTGGGTTGGGGTTGCGCCCGCCTCCGGAAAACCGGCGTTCGAGGTCCAGGTGACGCTGGGTAGCAGTTCTGCGCCAGCCGTGGGAATCGCCCTGGTTCTTTTCGCGGGCGGCCTCGCGTTCCCCCTATCGGCGCTTATCATGAGCCGCCCTCTAAGTTCGCTACTGAAGATCTCGATGGCTGCCGTTGCGATGCCAATCGTCTGGGTGACTATGCTCCCCTTTACTGGACTATTTGCGACGCTTCCCCCGATGATCCATTCGGCTCTGGCTCGCTGTGCGGCCAATTCCGAACTCGCTATCCCGTTCTTCGCCGGACTCTTCGCGTGGCTCACTTGCAAGCCCGGATGGATGCGGGAAATTGGAGTTTGCGCGGTTCTGGCGATGGCGGGCTTCCAGGTCGCGGGAATTCTTGCGGCTCATGGAATGGAATCTCTAAGATCGACCCATGACCCTGCCGGAGCACTCGAATTGTCGCAGTTTTGGTTTCGGATGTACGCCTACTTCATTCCGGCGCTCGGCCTTCTGAGGGCCCAAATTGGCGGATCGGATTCCACTTCGAAGACCCGGAGACCCGCAGAGCTCACCTCCTAACCCAGGCACAGGCTGCAGTTGCTGCCATGAGCCCGAAGACGCCTGCTCATTCCTGTCAATCCAAACGCGGGCGCGACGAGAGCGACACCGCTTGGCGCGCATATCGCGCGTCCTCCACCGCATCGGCCAGAAAGCGTGCGACCGAATCGCGCGAAACTTGCATCCCTTCCACTTCCCCGTTTGGTGATGCCGAGAGTTGCTGATCCGCCAGGGAGTCGGTGAGGCCGACGGGTCGCGCCAAGGTCCATTCGAGACCGCTCCGGCGGACCACATCTTCCTGCAACTCGGTGTCCCGGATCTGCGGCTTCAGAATCAGCGCGAAGATCGCTTTCCACATCCACGAGAGCCTGGGCCATGTTTCCGCAACGCCATAGGTGGTTTGTACAACCAAGCGGCGCACGCCGAGCTTCTTCATCGCGTCCACGGCATGCTGCGTGCCTCTCGATCGCACATCCATCGCGGTGTTTCGGCTGCCGCGCAGACGCACAGCCAGCGGATTTTCCCGGATGCCGAGAGTGACGACAACCGCGTCTTGACCCTGTACGGCTCGCTCGACGCTGGCGGAGTCAAGCACGTTGCCGAGCACGGTCTTTGCCTCGCCCATCTGCGCGCGCCGCCGTGTGAAGGCGGTCACTTCGTGCCCACGTTGTAAAAGGTGCTTCACCGCCAGAACTCCCGTCGCGCCGTTCGCGCCCAATACCAAGACTTTCATTTGCGCTCCTTCGCTCGCCCTGTTGGCGTGCGTCCAGAGTGCCATGGCTTGGCGCTCGTTTCCATGGCAGATCCGCCAGATCTCATGCTCGTTCGTCTACCCAGGTGGACGCCGCCTCGCGAGGAATGGGATAACGAAGCTAATGCAATCCCGGCAGCCATCCTGGACACCAGCCGACCCGTTCGCCGAGGCACTCCACTCTTTCTCCATGACCGGAGCGTTTTATTGCCGCTCCGAATTGCGGGAACCGTGGGGACTGGAGATGCCGCCGATGGCTGGATGCCTGTGGTTTCACATGCTGACCGAAGGCCGTTGCCAGATCGAAAGCCGAAGCGAGTTCCGCCGGTTCAAGCGCGTCGAACTCCGCTCGGGCGACTTCGTGCTCGTGCCGCATGGAGAAGGGCATGTGCTGTCGGCAGGCGCAGCCGTATCGACTCCGGTGGTGACCGAACTGCCGCACGCAATGGTGGGCGACCGCTACGCTCTTCTCCGCTATGGCGGCAAGGGACCTCCGGCAACCTTGATCTGTGGAATCGTAAAGTTCGATCATCCGGCGGCGCAAGACCTGGTGGCGATACTGCCGCATATCATTCACCTCGAGTCGTCGCGGCTGCCGCACTCCGGTTGGATGCAGAACACGCTCAAACTGATGGCCGAAGAGGCGCGGGCACTCCGCCCCGGCGGCGAGACAATCGTCACCAGGCTCGCTGACGTGCTCGTAATTCAAGCCATCCGTGCGTGGCTCGAGCAGGATGCGGCGTCGCTGCCAGGTTGGCTGGGCGCGTTGAAGGATCCGCATCTGGGCAGGGCGATCATCGCCATTCATCGCGACCCGGCCATCAAGTGGACGGTACAATCTCTCGCGGAGACAGCGTCGATGTCGCGTGCGGCTTTTGCCGCGCGATTCGTGGAACTCGTGGGCGAAACCCCGATGCAATACGTGACGCGGCTACGCATGCGTTTGGCCGGCGCGATGCTCGCGAAGGAAAACGCAACGGTGAGTGAGGTCGCGATTCGCTTCGGTTACGAATCCGAAGCCGCGTTTAGCCGGGCATTCAAGCGAACGGCCGGGGTCGCACCGGGGTCGCTCAAGCGCTCTGTGTGAGCTGACCGGCGGACGACGCTTGGTTCAATCCGCCGCGAACACCAACGGATCCCCGTAGCTCATCTCGTGATACCGCACGCCCTGCGCCCGCAAGCACAGAGACGCCCGGAATTGTTTCGGATCCACGTGGTTATCGGCGAACATGTCGTAGTGGCACGGGATCGCCACTCTCGGTTTGATCTTCCCCGCGATGTCCGCCGCTTCCCAATGCGACAGATTATTGAACCCGCCGTTGATGCAGGTGATCATCAGGTCCGGGCGCTTTTTTGACGCGGCCACGAGCAACTCCGTGTAGTCGGTGTCGCCCGTCACGTACACTCGTGGGCCCTTGCTCCCGAACTCGAACACGAATCCCATGTGGTTGAGGTCGGTGTCGTCGGTGGGCAATGCGAACGTGCCGTTGATCCGCACGTCTTTGAACTCGAGCTCGCAACTCGGCCACGCCGCATGCACGCGCCCGGACTCGACGCCTTCGCGCAGGAACACCTCGGCCGATGGGTGCGGACCCACGAACGCGATCGCATCCTTGTTCTTCACGCGGCGCACCGTTTCGGGATCGGTGTGGTCCTGGTGATTGTGGGTGCAGGTGAAGACGTCGATATCGAGTTCCTCGGGCTCGATCAGGATCGGCGCTTTGCGTTTCAGATCGAGTTCCGGATGCAGGCCCTCGCAGCTATGGGTCAAGTAGAGGTCCGTGGAAACCAGCGTTCCTTCGGCGCTCTTGAAGATGTAGCCGTTCTGGCCGAACCACCACAGCGCAACGCTTCCTTTCGGAACCGCGAATTCGCGGATCCGGCGCATCAATGACATTGCGTCTCCTTCTGCATCAGGGCTGTGTCAGACCATCGCTGCCGGCGGCGCGGGTTCGTCGGGGCTGCCGGCGTTCTTGAGCGGCAGCAGCAACAGCAAGGCTGCTAACCCGAGAATCACCAAGGCGCCGATCACGTAGGTCTCGTTTCCGAAATCGGGAATGCTTTCCTTCGGCAGGAACTGCATGGCGGACCAGATGAGCCCTACCAGCGCCTCACCCGCGATCAGTCCGGAAGCCGTCAAGATGCCCGCGTTCTCGATGCGCGTCAACTGGGCCGGGTTGTAGCCACGCCGGTGCGCGATCTGGTCGGCGATCCAGCGGACCACGCCGCCCACGAAGATCGCGAACGTGGTTCCGAACGGCAAGTACATGCCCACCGCAAAGAGCATCGGGCTCTTCACCTGCAGCATGATCATCACGATGCCGAGGAACATCCCGACCACTACGAGGGGCCAAGCCATCTCGCCTCCCACGATGCCTTCGGCAAGCATCGCCATCAGGCCCGCTTGGGGAGCCGGAAGCGCGGCACCGCCGAAGCCGGTTCCACCACCTTTGATGTCACCCTCATTGAGCAGCCACAGCGGAAAGAACATGATGGCGCTCGCGATCACCACGGCGATCAGTTCCACGATCTGGATGGTGCGCGGCGTGCCGCCCAGAATGTAGCCGACTTTGAAATCCTGGAGGAGTTCGCCCGCTACCGCTGACGACACGCAAACCACGGCCGCCACGCCCAAAACAACAGCGACACCTTTTGTTCCGGTGAATCCGAGCGCCACCATCAACAACGCCGCGATGATCAACGTGGAAAGCGTGAGGCCCGAGATGGGATTGTTCGAAGATCCGATTACGCCCACGAGACTCCCGGACACGGTGGCGAAGAAGAATCCGATCACGATCATCACTGCCGCTGCCACCGTTGCTGCCACCAGGTCACCAGCGAAGTAATAGTAGAGGCCGATCATGAACAGGAACATCACTGCGACCAACGCCAACACCACTTTCGAGCTCATGTAGCGCTCGGTGCGACCGAGCGTCTCCGCCGCCGGAGTCTCGCCACGCAACTCGGCGAAGGCTCGCCCCAGTCCGTTGGTCAGTGTCTTGCGCATCCGGAACAGCGTGTACGCCGCGCCCACCATCATGCCGCCCACCGCGATCGGGCGCACGATGAATCGCCACAGGCCGGTCGACATCGCGTCCCAATTGGTGACGCCGTCAGCGCCGGTGTACATCGGCTGCAGTTCGGACCCCAGGAAGAACACCAGCAGCGGAACCATCAACGCCCAGGCGAAGACGCCGCCGGAGAATTGCAGCGCTGCGAGCTTGATCCCGATGATGTATCCGACCCCGATATACGCCGGACTCACTTCCGGCGCAGCGAACGATGTGAATCCGCCCGTGCTGGCAGCAATGTTCGGATTCGTGGCGCTGAGCCGCACGCGGCTCCGGCCAAGGGCGCCGATGGCGATGCCGGAGAACTGATGGTCGAGCGCGAACATCTTGAACTTCCCCAACAAGAACACCACGCCCCCCACCAGAATGTTCCAGAACAAATACTTGACCGCCTCCGCCCCGCGCCGCCCCGCCTTGTGAATCTCTGCCGCCGCGGTCGACTCGGGGAACGGCAGGTCCGGATCTTCCACCATCCCGCGCCGCACCAGCGACACGAACAGCACACCCACGATGCTGCCCACCATCATCAACGCGGTGGACTTCCAATACGCGTCTCCGAAGCTGAATGACGGCCACGCCTTTGCCATCACGAACGCCGGGATCGTGAAGATCGCACCTGCCGCCACGGACTCGCCGATCGAGCCCGCCGTGCGGCAAATATTCTCTTCGAGAATCGAGCCCTTGAACACTCGCAACAGCGCCATGCCGATCACCGCCGCCGGATACGTGGCTGCGATCGTGATGCCGGCGCGAATGCCGAGGTACGCGTTGGCCGCTCCCAGAATCAGCGTCAATACGATGCCGATCAACACCGCTCGCACGGTGAACTCCCGCATCTCCATGTTTTCCGGAACAAACGGGCGGTGTTTCTGGTCGGCCATGGCAGGACCCCTTTCAGGCGAAAGCGTCAGTTTATCAGGCTGCGCGGACCGGCATCGCCCTGAGGCGCTTTGCCCGTGAGCGCGCTCTTCCTTTATGGAGACTCGAGGCCGTTGAGTTACGGACAGCGAGACTGAAGTCCCGCGCAGGCTGAAGCCTGCCCCACACTACTTCACGCGGAGCGGACTGGCATCGCTCTCAAGTGCTTGCCCGTCGCCCGCGAAACCGCATTCGCAATCGACGGAGCCACGGCGATGATCGGAGTCTCGCCCGCGCCTACGGATTCGAGATCCTTGCGATCCAGCAGCACGAGCTCGATCGGCGGAACATCGCGGAATCGGGGCACGCGGTACTTCGCCATGCTGCCGTTTTCGAGTTGGCCTCCCGCGAACGTGATCGCCTCGGTGAGCGCTCCGCCCAGCCCTTGAATGATCGATCCCTCCACTTGCGCGCGCAGTCCCGCCGGATTCAGAATTGCGCCGCATTCGTACGCCATCACAATGCGCCGGATCTTGGGCGCGGCGCCAGCCGTGGGTGGATCGATCTCCACGCACGCCGCCACGTAGGATCCTTTCTCCGTGCCGCAGGCGAGCCCCGCCAGCCGGTTCGCCGGATCCCAGCGGAACTTCTCGGCCGCCGCTTGGAGCACCGCTCGCATCCTCGGATTGTCGAGATTGGCCATGCGGAACGCGAGCGGGTCGTTCTCCGCCGCCGTGGCCAATTCATCAATGAAACGTTCCCGGGCAAAATTGTTCGCCGTCGCGGCGATTCCGCGATACGAGCCTTCACGCAGCGGCGAATCGCATTGGTAGTACCGCGTGCGCGAATTCGCCACCCGATACGGGCTCTCGAGCGCCGCCGTGCCCGCGTTGTAGTTGGCGAAATCCCAGGCGGTCAATCGGCCTTTGGCGTCCAAGCCCGCCTCCACTTCGAACAACCCCGCGGGCCGGAAATACGCCCACATGAACTCTTCCGAGCGCGTCCAACGCAGCCGCACCGGCTTCCCTGCCTCGCGAGCGATCCGCGCCGCTTCGATCGCCACCTCGCCCGTGTGCTTTCCGCCGAAACCGCCGCCCGTATCGGGCACGATCACCCGAATCTTCTCCGCTGCAATGTGGAACGCCTGCGCCAATTGATCCCGGACGCCGAACGGATTCTGCGTTCCGGTCCAAACAGTGAGCTTGTCGCCTGACCAGTCGGCCACCGCCGCGCGCGGCTCCATCGGCACATGTTGGATATACGGCACGCGGAAGCTCGCCTTCACGCGCCGCGCCGAAGCCGCCAATGCCTCGTCGAGCGATCCACGCATCTGCGTCCTCGGATTTCCGCCCGTGTTCTTCAGATGCTCGAACAACGCGGAACTGGGAACATGTTCTTTGCGATCCCATTGCGCCGTAGCCGCAATCGCCGCCAACGCCTTCCGCGCCCTGTGGGATGTCGGCGCCGCGCACGCAACGAACGCGCCCTCGCGTACGGCGACCGCGCCCGCCTTGCGAGCCGCGTCCGGATCCACCGCGGTCAACGTAGCGTTGTAGGCGGGAGCCCGCAGCACCGCGCCGTACAGCATCCCCGGCCGAGTGATGTCCGCCGGAAAATGATGCGCCCCAGTTACGATCGCGCGCCCATCCACGCGATGCCGCCCCTGCCCAAGTAAACGCCACTCCTTCACCGCCGTCACTTCCACGTCGTCCGGAGGCCGCGCACCCGCCGCGGCGAACTCGCCGGATTTCGCCAGCTCTCCGAAATCTCGCTTGCCGCTCGCTTCGAGCAGCTTCCGCGCGGCTGCGCACGCCCGCCGCACGGGCGGAATCGTCGCTGGCGTGGTGCGGCTGCCCGCTGTGATCCCGTCGTTCGGGACCACGTCCGTATCCGCCATCGTCACCCGAACGCGCTCGAGCGGAAGCCGCAATTCCTCGGCGGTCGCCATGGCGATCTGGGTGCGCGCGCCTTGCCCCACTTCCACCTTGCCCGTGAGCACGGTGACCACCCCGTCTTCGCCCAAATGCAGCCGCGCCGCGAGCGCCGGCCGCGCACCACCACCTCCGCGTTGCGCCGAAGCAGCCACGGTCAGCAGCAGGCCCGCTCCGAGCACTTCCACAAACTCTCGTCTGGTGGGCGCGAACTCCCACGCCGGAGCCTCGCGTAGTTCGTAGCGTTCGGGTTCGAAGTTCTCGTTCATGCCGGTAGCCTCTCTGGATTATCCTCCATTGGTGCCGAAATTGACTGCGAGCATCAGTTTGAAGGGGGACTCCGGCCCAGGCAAGCTGTGGCTAGCAGGGAACGGGTAAAATTCTCACCTCTTCCCGTTGGGACCACGGAGGTCCAAGGACATAGTTCCGACGTTCAGGGGCTTTGAGGGAGTTGGGCGCCTTTCGGAAGGCAATCGCGATTGTTCGAGTTCCAGGCCTCACCCCAGGAGCCGGTTTCACGATCACGTTCATCTTCCACATCTCGCGTTGCGGCTCCGCGCGGGTGGCCAATGCGCTTCGAGCTACCTGCCGGAATCGATCCTTACCTGGCCGCGCGCTGGGACGGCATCCGCAGTGTCTGCTCCACGGCACGCTCGCTGCGTCCGCTCATCATCACACTGGCAAGCCTGAGCCGTTGGTGATCAAATTCGCCAGCGCGGGGATCTTCTCGATGCAGTTCGTGCGGCGGATGTGGCCGGATGTGCCTTGCCTGGTGATGGTGCGCGATCCGCTGGTAGTAGATGTTGTCGAGCCTACACGGCGGCGGCTGGATGACGGCGAAGAAGCCGATCGGGATGGCATGGCTCGCGAGGAGTCCGCCGACCGTATGGTGGCTCGGTATCTGATGGCGACGGCCGCCACCAAGACCGTCGCGTATCAGGATGACGCAGCCGAAAAACAACGGATAGCGGGCGCGGCGATCCGGGAAAGGGCAATGCGTTGGGCCACGCCGGCCTACTCGAAGCTGCGGGGCCTCGCAAGGAACATTGAGTTCTACGCGCCGAATACATGGGCGGCTTGTCCCGGGCCTTCGTGCTCCCACGGCCGTCGAGACCTACACAGTTCGTGTCTCGAGAAAAAAGGATCTCATTTCTTTGTCAATCATATCCGGGGAACGATTGTGCATGGGATATGGCGCCGCCTTGTACTCTGGAGCGGTGGACTACACTCCACGCGGTGTTTGAAATCCGAATAGTTTCCCAGGAGCGAGTTGGTCACTTGCTCACAGCGAGATCAGGTCCCAGGGCTTGCGGTAAGTGCGCGTCAGCATCGCCGAAGCTTCCGGCGAGCCCTGGAAGTCTTCCTTCTTCGCATCCCAGTGGAGCTTCTGGCCGGACCGCATCGCGATGTTGCCGAGCAGCGCGAGTGACGTGCCGCGATGGCCGATCTCGATGTCGGCGTTGGGCGTCTTGCGCGAGCGCAGGCTCTCGACGAAATTGAGGCAGTGCGCCTTGGTCGGCTCTTCCACGTTCTCCCACATGCGCTTCACTTTCGCCTGGCGCTTGGCCGCTCCATCGCGTGTGCGCAAGTAGGCGGGCGGATCGGGCTCCAGGAAAATTTCCCAACCGATGCGTTCCGCATAAATGGTGGCTTCGGTTCCATGGAAGGCAATGCCGTTGGGTTGGTCCCACTCGCCGAGCGCGTTGTAATAACGATGCCCCGGCGTGCGGCCACCGATGCCGTGCGCGTTGATGTTCGAGCCTTCGTAGGTAGCGATGAAATTGTCGTACTCGTAAGTCACCGTCATGAAATCCGGCGTTTCGCGGCCGTCTTTCAGCAGGTACAACCCGCCAGAAGCGCTGATGGTGTGCGGCGCCGACACGCCCATGATCTGCTGCATGGTGTCGAGCCGGTGATTGCCGAAATCGGTGATGTAGCCGCCCGAGTAATCCCAGAAATAGCGGAACGTGCCCAGGAATCGCCCGCGGTTGAACGGCACCTTCGGAGACGGCCCGAGGTACATGTCCCAGTCGAGGCCTTCCGGAGGTGCACTGTCTCCGCGGCGGCCCATTCCGTTCGGCGTGTGGTTGGCGTAGTTCCACACGCGCACGAACTTGACCTCGCCAATGTCGCCGCGTTGGATCATCTCCGCGATCTTCTGAAAATGCGGCGCCGAGCGATGCTGCGTCCCCACGTTCACGATGCGGTTGTGCTTGCGCGCTGCATCCACCATCACGCGGCCTTCGCGGATCGTGAGCGACGTGGGCTTCTCCACGTACACGTCTTTGCCCGCTTGGCAGGCGAGCACCGATGCGATTGCGTGCCAATGGTCCGGAGTGGCGATGTGGACCGCGTCCACGTCTTTCAACTCGAGCAGGCGGCGAAAATCCTGGAACGACTTCGTGTCCGGACCCGCCCATTCCTTCGCGATGTTGGCGTTCGGCAGGTAGACGTCCGCCACCGCCGAGTAGGTGACATTCGGGGCCTCGCGCATTGACCGGGCGACACCGCGACCGCGGCCTCCGCAGCCGATGAGCCCGATGTTGATCCGGTCATTGGCGCCCAGCACACGCGAGGCCGATAGCGCGGACAAGGCGCTGGTCGCTTTGACGAAGTTGCGGCGTTGCATGGGTAGATCTTAGCGTAGCTTCATCATCGCGAGATCTTTCCAAGCACCACGGCGTGGCGGGCGCCGGTCGCGGAGGGAACATTGGATGGTCTGCCGCGCCATGTTTCGTGCGCCATGAGGGCGAACGCGATCGCCTCTTTGGCGTCGCTGTCGATACCGTGGTCCGTGGTAACGCTGACCTTGGTGTGAGGCAGATATGCGGCGAGCAGGCCCATGATCTGCGGATTGTGCGCGCCGCCTCCGCCGACGATGAGGTCGTCCGGCGTGGCTTTGAGCAACTCGATTCCGGCAACGATGGTGGCCACGGTGAACGCGCCGGCTGTGGCGACGAGGTCTTCGAACGGGAGCCCGGTGGCGAGCAGGCGCTCGATGAAGTCCTTGCCGTATTGCTCGCGGCCAGCCGACTTGGGCGGCGCCGCGCGGTAGAAACGATCGCGCAGAAGGCGAGCAACGAGCGCACGGTCGACGTGGCCTCGGGCGGCGACACGGCCGCTTTCGTCGAAGGTCTTGCGTCCGCGAGTAAAGTGAGCGACGAGCTGGTCCATCACCATGTTGCCCGGACCGGTATCGAACGCGATCACGTCATTTTGTTTCGCTCCGGCGGGAAGCCAGGTGATGTTGCCGATGCCGCCGATGTTCAGGCAGACGCGGTTGCGCGTGGCGTGGCGGAAGTAGACCCAGTCGAAGAAGGGGACGAGCGGCGCACCTTTGCCTCCGGCCGCCATGTCGCGCGTGCGGAAGTCGCTCACCACGGGGATGCCGGTGAGTTCTGCGAGCACGCTGCCGTCGCCGATCTGGAGCGTGCTCGCGATCTTTCGGCCGCAGATGCGGACGGGGTCGCCTTCGTGGAAAATCGTTTGGCCGTGGCAGCCAATGAGCTTCACCGTATCGCGACCGAAGCCCGATGATCGGCAGAGTTCGTGGAAGGCATCGGCGTAGATCTCGGGCAAGAGGAAGTGGAGGCGACTGATCTCGGCGGTGTGGCAGTGCGTGTTCGAGACGGCGTGGAGCGCTTCGCGGACATCTTTTGGATAGGGCGTGGAGGCGAACGCGACGGGGCGGATCTTCTGCCCAGCGATGTCGACGATGGCGACGTCGATGCCATCGAGCGAAGTGCCACTCATGATGCCGGCGACTCTCATGACCGTTTCAACTCCTCTTGCAATTCGGCGAGCAGCTTCAGCGCGTCCATGGGCCGAAGCTCATCGATGTTGAGTCCGCGGATGCGATCCGCCAACTGGTAACCGACGGGCTCGAACAACTGGATCTGCATCGGCGAGCTTTTGCGCCGGGTCTGCTTGGGCGTGAGCTCTTCGGTGACTTCGTGCTCGCTCTTCTCGTGCAGCGCGAGCACTTGGCGCGCACGCTCAATCACTTCGGCCGGCAGCGCGGCCAGGCGCGCCACTTCGATGCCGTAGCTTTTGTCCGCGGCGCCGGGCTCCACTTTGCGCAGGAAGATGATCTGGTCACCGGCTTCTTTCACCGAGACATGAAGATTGGTTACGCCTTCGAGTTGATCGGCGAGTTCGGTGAGTTCGTGATAGTGTGTCGCGAAAAGCGTCTTGGCTTTGATGCGCTCGTGGACATACTCGACCACGGCCCACGCGAGCGCGAGTCCATCGTAGGTCGCGGTGCCGCGGCCGATCTCGTCGAGCACCACGAAGCTGCGCGGCGTTGCGGTGTTGAGGATCGCCGCGGTCTCGGTCATCTCCACCATGAATGTGGATCGTCCACGCGCGAGATTGTCGGCCGCGCCGATGCGCGTAAAGACGCGGTCAACCACTGGGAGCAGGGCCTCCTGCGCGGGCACAAACGAGCCCATCTGCGCGAGGATCACCATCAGCGCCGCTTGGCGCAAGTAGGTGGACTTGCCGCCCATGTTGGGTCCGGTGATGATGGCGAGGTACTTCGACGCAGGGTCGAGATAGATGTCGTTGGGGATGAAGCGCGTGACTTCGCGCTCGGCGAGCCGTTCGATCACAGGATGGCGTCCGGCGAGCACGCGCATCTCTCCCGTCTCGGAAAATCGCGGACGCGTGAATCGGCTTGCGACGGCGACCTCGGCGAGTGCGGCTGTGACATCGAGATCGGCGACGGCGGCGGCGGTCTGACGGATCCGCGTGGCTTCGGCGGCGGCTTGCAGACGGAGCGCTGTGAAGAGTTCCTTCTCGAGCGTGAGGATCTTCTCTTCGGCTTCGAGAATCTTGCTTTCGAGCTCCTTCAACTCCGGTGTGGTGAAGCGCTCCGCATTGGCGAGCGTCTGCTTGCGCTCGTAGTCTGCGGGCGCCAGATGCATGTTCGCCTTGGAGATTTCGATGTAGTAACCGAAGACGTTGTTGAAGCGAATCTTCAGCGAAGAGATGGAAGTCCGTTGGCGCTCGCGCGATTCGATGCCGGCGATGTACTCGCGCGAGTTGCGTTGAATGTCGCGGAGTTCGTCGAGTTGGGCGTTGTATCCATCGCGGATCACGCCGCCGTCGGCGATGTTGACTGGGGGCTCGGGGGCAAGCGCCCCGAGCAGCGCGTCGCGCACATCGGCGATCTCATCGAGACTTTCGCGCGATTCGATCATTCGCGCCGCCTGTACGGCGGCGAGGTGAGCTTTGATCTCGGGGATCTTGGCGAGAGAGCGGGCGAGCGCGAGCAACTCGCGCGGCGTGGCCGACCCGATGGTGACCTTGGCGAGCAGGCGCTCGAGGTCCATGACCTCGGCGAGACTCTTGCGGAGATTGCCGCGCAGGATGGTGCCCTGCGCGAGTTCCGCAACGGCGTCGAGACGAGCGCCGACCTCGGCGGTGTCCATCGACGGACGCGTGAGCCGCGCGCGCAGCAGACGGCCGCCCATGCCAGTGAGCGTACGGTCAAGCACGCTGAGCAGCGTGACCTCGCGGCTCTCGCCGGCGAAGAGGGGCTCGACGAGCTCGAGATTGCGGATGGTGGTGGAATCGAGCAGTAGGTAGCCGGAGCGCTCGAACCAAGTGGGCCGGTCGAGATGATCGAGGGCGGCGCGTTGCGTGTCGCGGAGGTAGTGAAGGACCGCGCCGGCCGCGCCGATGGCGAGCGTGCGATTGGCGAGTCCGCAGCCATCGAGGGAGAGGAGTTTGAAGTGATCTTTGAGGATGCGGTCGCCATAGTCGGCGGCGAAGACCCAGGGTTCGAGACGCGTGTTGAGTCCGGGTGCTTCGGGCGCGCCTTCGGCGTTGAGCACTTCGCGCACGTTCAGCGTTTCGAGCGCGGGCGCGACATCGTCGAGCGGGACCTCGGTAGCGCGGAACTCGCCGGTGGAGACGTCGACCCAGGCCACTCCCGCACGGCCGTTGGCGCGGGCGACTGCGGCGAGGAAGTTGTTCTCGTGGGAGCGGAGGAGATTCGCGTCGGTCGCGGTGCCGGGCGTGACGATGCGGGTGAGCTCGCGCTTGACGAGCTTCTTGGCGAACTTTGGGTCTTCCGTCTGTTCGCAGATGGCGACGCGGTAGCCCTTCTGCACGAGGCGCGCGATGTAGTTTTCCGAGGCATGATGCGGGACGCCGGCCATCGGGATGGGCTCGCCTTTTTCCTTGTTGCGCGAGGTGAGCGTAATTTCGAGTTCGCGGGCGGCGGTGACCGCGTCTTCGTAGAAGAGCTCGTAGAAGTCGCCGAGGCGGAACATGAGGAGGGCTCCGGGGACTTGCTGTTTGACGGAGTGATACTGCCGCATGAGCGGCGTAGAGGGTTCGGGGTTCACGCGAGGGTCCGCCTTGGGGAGCGGGGACGGCGGGACTGAAGTCCCGCGCTGGCTAAAGCCCGCCCTACACGGCAAGGCAGGTGCTGTTGTCGAAACCGGCATGTTTTCGCGGGCTTGGACGCGAATGCCGGCAGCGGGACTGAAGTCCCGCGCAGGCTGAAGCCTGCCCCACAATCACTGCCAGATAAGCGAAGCATCAGGCGTAGAGACCTCGGAGCTTGATGGCAAAGGCGACGCGGTCGAGGGCGAGCATGTAGGCGGCGGTGCGGTTGTTCACGCGGTGGCCGTCGCTGTACTTGACGACATCGCGGAAGGAATTGACCATGATCTCTTCGAGCCGGGTGTTGACGAGCTCTTCGTTCCAGAAGAAACCCTGGCGGTCTTGCACCCATTCGAAGTAGGAGACGGTTACACCGCCGGCATTCGCGAGAATGTCGGGGATTACGAAGATGCCTTTGTCCTCGAGGATCTTGTCGGCTGCGGGCGTGGTGGGTCCGTTGGCGCCTTCGGTCATGATGCGGCAGCGGAGCTTGGGTGCGGTCTTCGAAGTCACGACGCCTTCCTTGGCCGCGGGCAGCAGCACATCGCAATCGAGGAAAAGCGCTTCGTCGCGATCGATGTTGTCCGCGGAGGCGAAATCAACGATCGAGCCGGTGGCCTTGCGGTGCTTCATCAGCGCTTCGACGTCGATCCCCTTCGCGTTGTGGACCGCGCCATCGTGCTCGATGACGCCGATGATCTTGAATCCGCGCTGCACCATCAAGCGCGCGGCCATGCCTCCGACATTGCCGAAGCCTTGAATCACCACCGAGGTCTCCTCGGGCTTCTTGCCGAAACGCTCGAGCGCTTGCAGCGTGACGATCATGCAGCCGCGCCCGGTTGCCTCCGTGCGTCCACGGGATCCGCCCAGGTCGAGCGGTTTTCCGGTGACGACGGCGGTGGCGGTGTGGCGCACGTGCATGGAATACGTGTCCATCAGCCACGCCATCACTTGCTCGTTGGTATTCATGTCGGGCGCGGGACCGTCTTTGTCGGGCCCGAGGAAGTCGATGATGTCGGCGGTGTAGCGGCGCGTGAGGCGTTCGAGTTCGCCTTGCGAGAGAATGCGCGGATCGCAGATGATGCCGCCTTTGGCTCCGCCGTAGGGGATGTTGACGACAGCGCATTTCCACGTCATCCAACTCGCCAGCGCTCGCACTTCTTCGAGCGTGACGTCGGGCGCGTAGCGGATGCCGCCCTTGCCCGGTCCACGGGCTTGCGAGTGGAGCACGCGGTAGCCGGTGAAGACTTCGATGCGTCCGTCGTCGAGCAGGACGGGGATGTACACCGTAATCTCGCGCGCCGGCGAGCGGAGGACTTTCTGGAGGCCTTCGTCCATGCCGAGCTTTTCCGCGGCTTCGTCGAAGCGGCGCTCGGCGGCGAGCCAGGGGTTGAGTTCGCGCTCGAAGGCGGGATCGGTGGTCATGCGGGTTCGCTCCGATCCTCATTATAGGTGGGGCGCGGACGGCGCCAGATGCGTGCTGCAACGGCGAAGGCGAGCAGGCCGATGATGAACCCTTCCACCCAATACATGCGCAGCGCGCCGAGATGCTCCTGCATACCGAGGTCGTCGCGGAGGCTCCAGATTTCCACGACTTTTCCGCCAGAGATGCGAACGGTCTGGACCACCGGGAGCTCGAAGGCGTCGACTCCGGCGAGCATCCGCCGCCAGCCGGAATGGAGGCGGACACGCCAAACCCAGTGCGTGGTGACTAGGTCGCCCTCGGCGACTTGGAACTCGACTTTGCCGCCGATGTCGGCCATGTCGCGCCAGTATCCGGCGATTTGCTTTTGCGCTTCGGCTTTCTCGTCGACAGCGCCGCGTTCGGAACGGGGGTCGTGGGCCTTGTAGGCGGGGGCGAAGACTTCGTCGGCGACGGCGAGGTTTCCCTTGAACCACACCTCCTCATAGAAGCGGCGCATGAGGGCTTTGTTGGCGTCCTCGACGGGCGAGGCGAAGGCGGTGGCCGCGGCGGCGATGGCAATGAGGATAGTGTGGCGCATGGCTTACTCGGGTCGGATGGTGGCGACGCTTTTGGCGGCGCGGGCGTTGGGTGCCGGTTCGGCGATGTGGAGATCGCGTGCTTGCGTGGCGTTGGCGTTCGCAGCGGTGTTGTTGAGGAAGGATCGCATGGCTTACTCGGGTTGGATCGTAACGATGCCCTTGCCTGTGGCGACGGTGAGCTTCTTGGGGATGGGGTTGAGGCCCTGCCAGACCAACACCTCCGCGATGCGGAGTTCGAGACCCTGCGCTGCGGAGTAGGCGGCAGGCTTATCCTTGGTGGACTTGTCGCCGGAGAGCGGATCGGTGGAGTACGCTTCCCAGACCATGAACTCCTCCTTCAGGCTTTGGCGGGTGAGGGTGGCTTTGCGGAGCGTGAACGAGAGCGCGGGCTGGGTGAGCGCGATGGGGTTCTTGCTCGATCCTCGATAGGTCTTCCACTTTCCGGCGGAGTCCTTCTCCTGGAGAACGATGCCGACGACGGAGTTGAGGGGCATGGGGAAACTGTTGCGGTCGCCGTCTCCCTTTTCGATGGTGATCTTCCACTTGTTCGGGGCGGCGAGGCGTTGGTTGAGGGTCCCGTATTTCCAGACGCGGAGCGTGCCGCCCTTGTCGTCAGTGGCGAGGCAAGATCCGTCGGCGTGGAAGGCGACGCTGACGGGCGCGTCCGTGACGACGATGGGAGCGGCGTGATCGGCTGCGGGGCAGAGCGCAGGGTCACCGATGAGGAGTTTTTGGGCCTGGGCGGTTAGAACAAAACCGAGGAAAATTGATTTGCGCATCGTTACCTCGTGTTTATGGTAGCGATTGGGGGTCGAGCCATGGCAGCGGATTATGTTACGCTGACAGCAGACCACGTACTGTGCCGCGGAGAGGTGGCTGAGTGGTCGAAAGCAGCGGTTTGCTAAACCGTCGTACGGGCCTAAACCTGTACCGAGGGTTCGAATCCCTCCCTCTCCGCCAGATTCCAGCCCATGGCCGTGTCTCCGCTTGCCCAATACCTCCCCGGCGAGATCGCCCCTTCGACAGAGCAATTGCGAGAGCTTTTGGAGTTGGCGAACCAGGTTCAGAAAGCAGAACCTTGGAACCGATTCGCCGATCAGCAACTCGTGGTGGCGACGCACCCAGTGACCGGAGAACCGGTCTATTGCTGCATCATGGGTGGCATCGGGCAATTCTTCGCGGTTCACGTCTATATCGGTGAGCAGGGCTTGAGCACATTCTGCATGATGCGGGATCGACTGCTCGAGGGGGCTGCGGAGATCTACTCGCGGTCGCGGTACGTCGGCGTGGAGTGGGCGCACGCGCGAGACTTCACCCCTGACCAGACTGAGCTGCTGGAGGCGCTTGGGGTGGAGGTCAAGGCCGGGCGCAAACTGCCGCGATTCGAATCGGCCCGGCCTGGCTACTGGCCCTGGTATCCGAACGCCGAGGAAGCAGAGGTATTGGCGGAGGGCTTGCGGGTGGTGTTGGCGGCGGACCGGAATTTCGGGGCGCTCGCCGAAAAGCATTGGAAGTCGAAGGACGAATACCCGCGCGCTGAAGCGGTGCCGGGGAGTGCGGGCGAGTATACATGGACGAGCTTCGTGGCGCCTGAGCCGCAAGAGCCCACTCTGGTTCCCGCTCCGTTGGACCGGGAGCGCGTGGAGCGGATCCAAGCGGCGGGATATGAGAAGGGCCGAGCCGTGGAATTGGATCATCTGTGGCTCGCTATTCAGATCGGCGAAGAGAACAGGCGTGCATCGCTGGCGCAAATGGTGATGATCGTGGAACAGAGAGGCGGACACGCGCATCCTCCGAAGCTCGAGTCGCCGGAGATGCCTGCGAATGAGACGGTGCAGAATGCTGTGTTGCGGGTTATCGAGGAGACCAAGCGCATTCCGCAAAAGGTGATCGTGCGCGGTTTGGAGCGGAGGGCGTGGGTGAGCGAGTTGGCTCGGGCGCTGGGGTTCCGAGTTGAGGTGGAGTACCGGTTCAAGGAACTGGATCACGCGGTGGCGGCTGTGAAGCGGTTCATGGGCGCGGAGTGAGAGCGGGAGTGAAGTCCCGCGCGGGCTTAAAGCCCGCCCTACACGGCAGGAGCAGTGCTGATGTCGGAATCGGCATGTTTCCACCGGCGGTGAAAACAGTGGCGCGAATGGGCCGCAGCTCACTCCTGACGAAGGGCAGCGAGGGGATCGATGCGGGCGGCGCGCCTCGCCGGGATCCAAGCCGCGATGAGCGCGACCGCGAACAGAAGCGCCGAGGCGAGAGCGGCAGGAACGGCGGGTGAGGCGACTCCGAAGAGGAGCGACGCGAGCCAGCGTTGCGCGGCGAAAGAGGCGGCGATGCCGAGGATAGCGCCGCCGAGGGTCCAGCGCAGAGCGCGGCGGAGAACGAGTCTCGCAATGAGAGGCGGTGTTGCGCCGAGGGCCATGCGCACGCCGATCTCCTGCGTCTGCCGGGCGATGAGGAACGAGAGAACGCCGTAGAGTCCGATGGCTGCGAGCAAGACTCCGGCCGCGGCGAACATGCCGAGCAGCCAGGCTTCGAAGCGCGGAGCTTCGGTGTGCCGCGCGAGTTGTTGGCGGAAGGGCACAACGGCGACGGGCAGTGTGGGGTCGAGCGATTCCACTTGCTGCCGGATGGCGCGGGCCATTGACTCAGGGTCAAGCGCCGTTCGCACGAGCAGCGCATTGCGGCGGGCGGTTTCCGCGCCAGGCGTGGGAGCGGCAGCGAAGACCTTGCGGGGCTGGTAATACTCGGGCGCGTCTTCGGTGGCGAGCGAGGCGTTCTTGACGTTGGCGGCGATGCCGACCACGGTTCGCCATGGTCCGGTGCGGCCGGCTTGGATGCGGCGGCCGAGCGGATCTTCGCCAGGGAAGAGGCGGCGGGCGAGCGAGTCACCGAGGATCATGACGTCATGGCCCGGGAGGCGGTCAGAGTCTTGGAAGGCGCGGCCGCGCAAGATCGGAATGCGGAGAGCGGAGAAGTATCCGGGAGTGACGGTGCGGTGCGTCACCATGCCTCCGGTGCCTTGGGCTTGCGGCGCGCGGCCTTCGGGTTGAATCAACGAATAGATCATCGCTTGTGCCGAGCCAGTGAGCGGAATCGAGTCAGTGACTGCCGCTGTTTCGACGCCGGGGATCGCCGCGGCCTTTGCTTCGAGCTGCTCGAAGAAGGCGGCGCGACGCTGGGGCGGGACGTGGGAGCCGAGGGCAATCTGAGCGGTGAGCACGCTTTCCGGCTGCATGCCGAGCGGGACACGTTGCATGTTCCAGAGCGACTCGACGAGCATCGCGGCGGCGCACACGAGCACGAGCGAGACGGCGATTTGGACTCCAACCAAAACACGGCGGAAATGTTCCCGAGTTTGGCCGAGTTGTTTCCAGGCTCCGAGAGCAGCTCGTGGAGATTCCCATGCGGGGAGCACACCGAAGGCGAACGCGGCGGCGGCCGAGACGGCAAGCGTGAAGGCGAGGACGCGGCCGTCGAGCGAGGCTCCGGCGAGGAAGGCGATGCCGTCCGGGGCGATCGCGACGAAGGCGCGCAGGAGAATGGCGGCGAGGGCGATGCCGGCGATTGCTCCTGTGAGCGCGAGGATCAGGCTCTCGACGAGGGCTTGCCGGTAGAGTCGAGCGCGGCCGGCTCCGAGGGCCAGGCGCATGCCGAGTTCGCGGCGGCGCGCGGCGGCCCTGGCGAGCAGGAGATTCGCGACGTTGGCGCAGGCGATGAGCAGCACGGCGAGCACGGCTCCGAAGAGCAGCCAGCCGGCCTTTTGCGATCCGCCGGTTTGCCAGTCATGCATGGATCGGATGGCGAGGCGGACCTCATTGCGAAACTGCGCGGGCACATGAACGAGCGAGGCTTGGAAGAGCGGCGTCATCGCGGTGCGCGCTTGGGCGAGCGAGACGCCGGGCTTCAAGCGGGCGATTCCGCGCACGAGGATGTAGGGTCCGCTGCGCGACGGCGCAGGATCGAGCGCTTGCGGCCGCAGGATATCGGGGCGGTCACCGGGCGGACATTCGAAAGCGGCGGGAAGGACTCCGATGATGCGGACGGGTTCGGCGTCGAGCGAGATGGTGCGGTCGAGGATGTGGGGGTCGGCGGCGAAGCGGGTGCGCCAGAGCGCGTGGGAGATGAGGGCGACGCGGGGTGCGTTGGGGCGGTCCTCATCGGCGGTGAACATGCGGCCGAGGATGGGGGCGACGCCGAGGGTGCCGAGCATGGTGGCTCCCACGCCCCGGCAACGGAGGCGGGCGGCGGGCTGCTCGGTGAGGTCGCACTCTCCGCCACCGACGAACCAGGATGACATCGACTCGAAGACGGAGTGGTCGCGGCGCCAATCGATGTAGTCGGGCGCGAGGAGGAATTCGGCGGGGTCGAGCGGCGTGAACATGCCGACGGAGACGAGGCGGTCGCTCGAGGGGTACGGGAGGGGGCGGAAGAGAATGCGGTCGACGACGCTGAAGACGGCGGTGGTGGCTCCGATGCCGAGTGTGAGCGCGCAGACGGCGGTGACGGTAAAGGCGGTGTTACGGCGGAATCCGCGGAGGGCGTAGCGCGCGTCCTGCGCGATGGATTCGAGGAGCGGGAAGCCGCGTTGGGAGCGGGTGTCCTCTTGGATGATGGTCGCGTTGCCGAAGCGGCGGCGGGCGGCGGATTCGGGATCGGGGACGCCGGTTTCGCGATTGTGCTCGGCGCGGGCGTGGATGTGGAACTCGAGTTCCTCGCGGAGTTCGGCGTCGCGATCGCGGTTGCGGGAGAAGAGGTGGCGGAGGCGGTGAATCATGCGAACCTCAGGAGTTTGTCGACGCCTTTGGCGATGGTGGTCCAGTTGTCGCGGGCTTGGTGGAGACGCTTGCGGCCGGCGGCGGTGAGTTTGTAGACGCGAGCGCGGCGTGAGTTCGAGGTGGTCTGCCATTCGGCGGCGACGAGGCGGTCGCGTTCGAGGCGATGGAGGGCGGGGTAGAGCGAGCCTTCCTCGACTTCGAGCAGGCCTTCGGAGACGGTCTGGATGTGGAGGGTGATGCCGAAGCCGTGGTTGGGTCCGCGCTCGAGTGTTTTGAGGATGAGGAGGTCGAGAGTACCGTGGAGCAGTGTGTTTGGCATGGCTTCCCCTTGATGTCTAGGGTAGATCGGGGCGCGGTGTGTGTCAAGGGTTTTGTAGTGGTGTTGGAACGATGGTCCTGGAACTGCCCGCACGAAGTCATGACCCGAGTGCGAATGCGCGAGCGGTACTTGGCCCGTACAATACCGGTATGGCGTTTTCGGTCTCGGTGGTGATTCGCAACCGCAATGAAGGCGAGCACCTGCGCCGTCTGCTGGAACGCATGAAGATCTGGCGGACGCAGCCGCTCGAAGTGGTGGTGGTGGACAACGCATCCACTGACGACAGCCGCAAGATCATCGAGGACATGGGAGCGCGCTTGGTGCATTTGCCCGAGGGGCAGTTCACCTATGGGCGGGCGACGAATCTCGGGTTCGAGCATGCGCGGGGCGAGTTGGTGTTGATGCTGAGCTCGCACACGGTGCCGTTGGGGCGGTATTTCCTGGAAGAGGTGACGGAGCCGTTCGCGGATCCGCGGGTGGCGGCGGTGCGGATTCCGATTGCGGCGAACACGGCCGAGTTACTGAAGCTGGGGCAGATTGCGCCGCTCGATCAGTCGAGCGCGGTGAAGGATGTGTTCGCGCGGGGTCCGGTGGCTTCGGGGTCAGTGATTCGGCGGAGTGTGTGGCTGGAACACAAGGTGGACGAGAAGCTGCTGGCGGCGGAAGACAAAGAGTGGGCGATGCGGGTGCTCGCGACGGGGAAATGGATCATGCCTGTAGTCCCGGCGGCGTACGCGTACACGAAGCGGTTCGTGGGGGACGCGTATTTGAACAAGATCCGGAAGGAGGAGCGGGCGGGGTTCGAGATCGCGGGGCTGCGGACGCCGCATTCCTTCGTGGATCTGGTGAAGTCGGTGCTGGTGATGCCGCGGGATTCGTGGCGGCAGGCGCGGGAGAAGATTGCGTTGCACCGGTTTCGCGCGGGGTTGAAGTAGGAGCGGGCCCGAGGTCGCGGAGCGAAGAGTCTCGCGGCCGCGGTAGGGATTCCAGTTACCCGGGCCGCCGTACCCATCCGCGCTTGCGCTGCTAACCGCATGACCTGCTTCGCCCGTACTATGCCGCTGTTTCGACTTTCCGCTGTTATGCCTGTGTGGCCCTTTCGGCTCGGATGACAGCGGGGTCTGCGATTCGCGCCTACGGCTGCGCAGGGACCGGACCATGCTCCACATGATCCTCCGCTTCGCTTGGCGGGAATCGAGCGAGGATCCACCTTGCCAAAACATAACCCCTGGAAATGTTTGAAAGGTCTCGCAGCGAATGTGACTTGCCATGTGACCGGGCGACGGTTCGTTCTTCAAACCGCGCCGCGAGGTCGCTGGCGAACGGGGCGAGGCTTTGGGATGCCGTCCGCGGCAGCCATCCGGCCAAGCAGATCCTGCCATGCTTGCATCTCACGGTGGGGATGAAAGCGGGGAGCGAGACGGGCGACGCTGCTTCGCAGACGAGCCAAGAAGCGCGGGTCTGACTCGACTCGATCGAGCAGCGCCGCCAGTGCGTGGGCACCACCGGGTGGGAAAAGTCCTGGATATCGCCTTCCCAACATTCCGATGTTGCCCGGAATTCTGGTCGCGAGAACCGGCACACCATCCACCACCGCTTCGGCGATCACATTCGCTCCGCCTTCGGACTTCGACGAAACCACGAGCACTCGGGCGGCCGCGATCCGCTTCCTCACCTCGGCGTGCGGCAGTTCTCCGTGCCAGCGGTAGCGCGGGTTCGATCGCTGTTCGCGCTTTGCTTCGGCGGCGTACGCGGGGTCGAGCGCACGTCCGTAGTGTTCCACTCGTAGGCGCGATGTTGCGGGAAGAAGCCGCGCGGCTTTCGCCGCCAGCATTGGATCCTTCACCTCGCGCAGATGCGCTGCCACGACGGCGACACAGCCGTCGCGCTCCGCTGGTCTCCGCTCCGACGGCTCGGCCGACTGCGGAATCACGCACAATTTGTGCGCGAACCGCCGAGGGAGTTCGACCTCGCCCTGAAGCGCAACCAGTGCTGACGCAGCGTCGAGCATTGCAGGGTCGATGGATTCGGCTCCATATATGTCGGTCCCCGTGAGAGCGACGACGATGGGGCGCTCCGGCTGCCTCTGGGAAAATCGCTCGATCGATTCCGCGCTCTTCACCGCGTGCAGCGCGACCAAGATGTCGCACCGTTGCGCCCGATACGCGGATGCGATCGCTACCGAATGACCCAGCGAACCGATGATCCGTTTCCACCGTCCGGCGGTGATCGCGTTACCGGTCGGGATGCCGGGTGGCGCGGGCGACACGATCAGAATCCGCATGGATACCTCGGTATTGATGATCGCACCGGTCAGCACGCGGCGCGCAGTTCGTGTATAATTCCCCGAGTTTCGTATCAGGAATGCGAGGTGCCCGAATGCTTCACGCCCGGAAGCCGATCTGCCTTTTCCGATTCGCTTTCTTTGTTCTCGCCGCTACACACTGTGCCCAGGCGCAGGTGACGAGCGGCTCCGTCACGGGATCCGTTCTGGATGCCACCGGCGCGGCCGTCACTGGCGTCAATATCAAACTGACCAACACCGGAACGGCCGCCCTGCGCACGACCACTTCCGACAACTCGGGGAACTACCAGTTCCTGCTCGTTCCTCCGGGCGTTTACGTGGTAGAAGCGACTAGCCCCGGCTTTCGCACCTTCCGGCGCGACGGCATTCTCGTCGAGGCGGACCGCTCCTTGGCAGTGCCCATTACGCTCTCGCTCGGCCAAGTGAGCGACACGATCGAAGTCGTGGGCGGCACCCCTTTGCTCGAGCCGAACACCTCCTCGCTCGGCACGGTGATGGACTCGCAGAAGATCATTGACCTCCCGCTCAACGGCCGCAATCCGATGGGGCTCGCGAACCTCATTCCCACTGTGCGCGGCGTCGGCTACTTCGGCGGACAGGTGCTTTCCACATGGCGTACCGCGGCGGTGAACATCAGCGGCGGACAACCGCTGCTCAATTCGTTCCTGATCGACGGCGTGGCCAACGACAAGATCGGCGATGCCGCGGGCGCGATGACGTATCTGACGGTGGACGCAACGCAGGAGTTCAAGGTGCTCACCAACTCGATGTCGGCTGAGTATGGCCGCACCGGCGGCGGCGTCATCAGCGTGATCAGCCGCTCCGGAACCAACCAATATCATGGCAGCTTGTTCGAGTTCCTGCGTAACGACAACATGAACGCGAACAACTTCTTCTCGAACATTGCCGGCGCCAAGCTGGCTCCGCTTGCGGTGAATCAGTACGGTGGAACTTTCGGAGGGCCGATCAAGAAAGACCGCGCGTTCTTCTTCTTCAACTACGAGGGTTACCGCGAGCGCCGCGCTCAGACGCGCACCATTACGGTGCCGAGCCCGCAGGAGCGGGCAGGCGATTTCTCGGGCACGCTCACCACCGGTGGCCAGTTGATCACCGTTTACGATCCACTCACCACCATTACTACCGGCACGCCTTCGCGCCAGGCTTTCCCAGGCAATGTGATTCCGGCGAACCGAATCACGCAGATGTCGAAGGAGATCCTACGGCAAGTGCCTTTGGGTAACTTGCCCGGCCTCGCCAACAGCCATGCGCAGAATCTCTATCAGGAAGCCGGCAGCCCGATCAACCGCTACACGTGGGGCGTGAAGACCGACTATCAGATCAACGCTGCCAGCCGATTCGCGATTCGCTATACGCGAGACGTGCTCGAGCCATGGCGATTCCCGAACTTCTTCAATAGCGTCATCGATACCGATGGCCGGTACATTTCCATTCCGCGCCATAGCGGCACGGCGCAGTACACGCATTCGCTGTCGCCCTCGTTCCTGCTCGAAGCGCGCGCCGGGATCAACACCGACGGCGAGAACGGCTTCGGTCCGTTTTCCCAGGACATTGGAAAGAACTACGACCTGACGGCGCTCGGATTCCCGCAGTCATTCGTCGATCAACGGCAGCGCGGCCACTTCACTCCGCGTGGAGCTTTCCCGGTGATCAACGTTCCGGACCTGACGAGCTTCGGCGCCGGAACGCCCGACCAGATCCGCACAGGCTTGGCTTGGGACACGAGCATCATGGCTACCAAGATTCTGTCGAATCACACTCTGAAGTTCGGATACGACAAGCGCTTCTCGCAGTTCAACTTCAGTGGGGTGGGCAACACCACGTTCAATTTCAGCCGCGGTTTCACGCAGGGACCGAATCCCAACGCCGGGAGCACGACGGCCGGCTTCGGCACGGCGTCATTCCTGCTGGGCATGCCGGCTTCGGCGAGCAACGTTTTCAACCCGGATTACACGATCGGCCAGCACTATCATGCGGCGTTCCTGCAGGAAGATTGGAAGGCCACGCGCTCGCTCACGCTGAATCTCGGAGTGCGCTGGGAGTTCGAAGCGCCGCAGACCGAGCGCTTCGACGCATGGGCTAACTTCGATCCGAACCTCACCGCGCCATTCCAAGTACCCGGCTTCCCGATTCGTGGCGTTCCGGTCTTCCGAAGCGCGAACGGCACGCGTTACATCACAGACCCGAAGCATGACATGTTTGCTCCACGCATCGGCTATGCGTGGCAGCTTCGCCAGCGCCTGGTGGCCCGCGGCGGCTACGGCATCGTCTACATCCCGGTCAAGGGCAACGGCATCCCGACATACCCCGGCTACGCGGCCATCACGACCATGGTCACTTCGCTCGACGGCGGCTTGACGCCCCGCGACACGGTGGCGAATCCGTTCCCGGGCGGACTGCTCCGGCCTAGCGGCAGCAGCCTCGGCGCTGCCACTCTGTTCGGCGGAGACATCCAGACGCAGATGCGCGATCCCAAGCCGGGCTACATGCAACAGTGGAATTTCACGCTGCAGTTCGAGCCCAAGGCGAACTGGCTCTTGGAGGGCGCCTACGTAGGCAGCAAAGGCACACACGTGCTGACTTCGCAGAGCCGCAACTTGAATCAGCTCGATCCCACGTATTTCTCGCTGGGCAACGCGCTCAATCAATCGGTGACGAATCCGTTTTTCGGCATCATCACGTCGGGTCCACTCAGCGGAAGCACCGTGCCACGGCAGCAACTGCTCCGGCCGTATCCGCAGTACAACAGCGTCACCGGCGGCTGGTCATCATTGGGTGACTCCGTCTACCATGCCTTTGCCCTCAAGATCGAGAAGCGCTTTTCGCAGGGATTCTCAGTGCTGGCTGCATACACCCTCAGCAAGACGATCGACGCAGCGGCAGGCAGTGGCGGCCAAGTTCGACCGGGTGGCGCCACCGACACCGGCGTCATCAACTGGTACAACCTGCGCCTCGATCGCTCAAAGGGCATCGAAGACGTGCCGCAGCGGCTGGTGCTGACGGCGTTGTGGGCCTTGCCGTGGTTCAAGACCGGTCCCGCTCCGGCGCGCTTCATCCTGGGCGGCTGGCAGTTGAACGCGATCGGTACATTCGAGAGTGGCCGCACGATCGCGCTCTCGGCGGGCGGCGGCAATCGGCCGAACGTCGTAGCGGGCCAGAATCCGTACACGGGTTCGAAGTCGCTCGCGAAGTGGTTCAACACCGCGGCTTATGCGGTTCCCGCGCCGTTCACCTATGGCAACGCGTCGCGCACGATTCCGAACGTCTCGAGCGATGGCGTCGAAAACATCGACTTCTCGTTGATCAAGGACTTCAAGATCCGCGAAGGAAAGACGATCCAGTTCCGCGCCGAAGCATTCAACCTCGCCAATACCCCGGTGTTCGAGATCCCGGTATCGAATGTGCAATCGACGACGTTCGGCGTGGTGACGGCCACGGCGTTTAGCCCGAAGCCGCGCGAAATGCAGCTCGCTTTGAAGTTCACCTTCTAACGTTTCGACGGGACCAGCTCGAGCGTAGCCACGCCTTCCACGCGCTGGAATTGCATGCGGTAGCTGCGTCCGGCGTAATAGTCGTCCCACTGGTCGCGGTAGTGGTTCGAGAGAATCTGGCCCGATTGACCCGTGGTCAGATTCATCCGGGAGTTTTCGAAATCGGCGAGGTCCGCCACGAAGCGCATCGACGGGCCGCTACGCCGGGAGGTCTGCTTCACGGTGGTGGTGGATCCGCCCATGGAATGTGGTCCAATATTGGTGAACCAGCGCACGTAGGAATAATCTCCGAGCAGCGGATGCTTGAGGAGCAGCGTGTTGTAGAGCCCGTAGTCCCAGCGCTTGACGTTACCACCTTGGAGCTTTACTCCCTCCGCCACTGCGTCGTCGAGCGCTTTGACCAGCATCGCGTCAAAGTCGGCGAACCACTCGGAGCGGCGCGCCCGGAGGATCGACTCGATCGCGTCGGCCGCCAAGCTGAAGTCGTAGAGTGAGCCTTTCCCGGGAGCTGCGCGATCGGCGATGGCCTTGCGCACGTGCTGGTAAGCGAGTGTCGCTATCATCGGCGCGGCTTGCCCGATCTCCATCTGGCCGTTCCACGAGTCGAGAAGGGCGATCGCGTCAGTCAGCGCGGGGTTGCTGACGCCGCGGGCCTTGCAAGCGGCAACGATACCCTGCGCGAGGTAATGCGAGAACGGCGAGTACACGTCCTTTTGAATCGCGAGCATTTCCTCCGGCTGCCAACCTTCGTGGCTTCGAAGGCGATCGCGAATCTGCCGCACGCGATGATGCGAGGCGAAAGCGCCGTTGACGGGATACGGGTAACCTTTCGGAAACGGGTTCTCATTGGCATTGACCAAGACGCCATCCGGCGGGTTGAAACTCGACGGCAGTTCGTCGAACGGAATGAAGCCGTCCCACTCCTTGGCGGCGATGCCGTCTTGTGGAGTGTCGCCACTCCATCCAACACGCTTCGGCAGGCTTCCGGCCACCTGGTATCCGATGTTGCCTTCCACGTCTGCATACAAGAAGTTGAAGCCCGGGCCAGGATGCCGCGACAAGGCTTTTCTAAACTGCTCCCAGTTACGAGCGTGGTTCAGTTCCACGAATGGGAAGGCGAACGGAGTCTCGGCGGCAGCCCACCGCAGCGTCCACGATTGATTCCCCTCGGCGGTGAATATCGGGCCATGCCGCGTGACGGGAATCTGCGCTTCGACCTTTCCTCCACCCTTCACGCGGACCACTTCCAGGTCTTGCCCAATTACAGCAGCCGCGGGCTCGCGGTAGAGATCCTGAACGTCGAACTGGAGACTCGTGATGCCCCACGCGATCGATTGGTTGTGTCCGATCGAGACCCCGGGCAATCCAGGCAACGAAACGCCGGCCACGTCGATCGACGGCGCTTGCAGATGGATCTGATACCAGATGCACGGCAGAGTGAATGAGAGATGAGGGTCGCTCGCGAGGATCGGCTTCCCTGACTTCGTGTGCTTTCCCGACACTACCCAGGAATTCGATCCTGAAGGCGACTCAGCGGCCGATGGAAACAGCGCGCCGACCTTCGTTGCGTCGCCGCCTGCGAGCAGATTTCGCTTCAGTAGCTCGTCGCGCCATGTGGTGGTCAACGAGCGAAACATCTGCAGGCCTACCAGGACGGAATCGGTGATGGTCCACGGGCGCGGATCGAATCCGAGCATCGTGAACTCGACAGGTAAGCGATCGCGATGCGTGGCAATGAAGTGATTCACGCCCTGGGCATAGGAGGCGATCGGTGCGCGATCGGAATCGGTAAGGCTGCGCGCGTACCGCTCGGCGAGCCGCCGCATCCGCAAGCGCCGCGATTCGAGATCGGATTCGATCGCCGCGTTGCCCACCACCTCGGCTAGTTCGCCTGCTGCCTGGCGGCGCGCGAATTCCAGTTGGAACAAGCGATCTTGCGCCGTGACGTAACCTTGGGCAAAGAAGAGGTCCTCTTCATTGGCAGCATGGAGATGGGGCACTCCGCCGGCATCTCGAACCACCTTCACCGTGGCGTTTACGGGAGACTGCACCGTGCCGGACGTTGCTGGCAGAACGCTCCAGACGTAGCGATACACGGCCCCCAGGAATAGCGCGCACGCGGCAACGATGACGATATTGATATATTTGAAAAAACGGCTCAACTTCTGTGGACCTTCCCATAGGATATCGATTCCTCCTCGTCGGCCTGATCATCGTCATCAACGCGTTTCTCGCGGCGGCCGAAGCGTCATTGCTGTCGGTGCGGCAATCGCGCTTGAAGCACATGGCCGATGAGGGCAACTCCGGCGCCAAGGCCGCGCTCGACTTGCTCGCCAACCCGGAGAAGTTCCTCTCGGTGATGCAACTCGGCCTGACGTGCGCTGGACTCGGACTCGGGTGGGCGGGCGAGGAGACGCTCAAGGAGTTCCTGTTCCACATCTTGCACTTTCAGGTGCCCGAGCCATGGCACGGTGTACTGGCCGGGATTTGCTTCGCGGTCGCGTTCGTGATCGTCAGCTACCTGCACATCGTCTTCGGCGAAGTGGTGCCGAAGAATCTCGCCATCGAAAAGGCCGACCGGATCGCCGTGCTGTTGGCGCCTCCGATTCTGTTTTTCGCGCACGTTGCGGGTCCGTTCGTCAACGTCATCGAGCGGTCGGCTGCCGCCATCTCCCGTGTGCTGGGGCTTCGCGGTGATTCGCACGCCGCTGGGCACTCGGCCGAGGAGCTCAAGTTCATCATTTCGGCGGCGCACAAGCATGCGCAGCTCGAATCGTTCGAAGAAGGCTCGCTGCTGCGCATCCTGGAGCTGCGCGATCTCGCCACTCGCGAGATCATGACGCCGCGCAACTCGGTGGTTTCGGCGCCGGCTGATTCGTCGCTCGACGATTTGCTCAGGCTGTTCCACGAGAACAAGTACTCGCGTTTGCCGATCTACGAGCGCGGAAAGGAACATCTGGTCGGCATCGTCTACGCGAAGGACTTGCTCGATGTGTGGCAGCAACGCCGCTACAGCCGCGAGAATCGGCTTCCCTCGCCGCGATTCGAGTTGAAGCGTCTGTTGCGCCAGCCGCCGGTGGTTCCGGAAACCAAGCCTGTCACGCAACTCATCGACATGTTTCGCCACTCGGGCTCGCACATGGCGTTCGTGGTAGACGAGTTCGGCAGTGTCACCGGAGTGGTGACGCTCGAGGATTCTCTCGAGCAGGTCTTCGGCGAGATCGAAGACGAGCACGACGTAAAGCTGCCTCCGCTGCCGCTCGATTGGGACGAACTCGATCTCGAAGGCTCCACGACCATTCGCGACCTCGAGAAGCACTATCTCATCGAACTGCCCACCAACGCGGGCTTCGAAACGCTCGCCGGCTTCATCCTGTTTCGGCTCGGCGTCATACCCAAAACGGGCGATCGGGTCGTCGAGGGTATGCTCGCGTTCGAAGTCGCCGAGATGGATCGCAACCGCATCGTACGCGTGAGAGTCGTGAGAGCGGAGCCGGTGGCTGAAAATTGAACTCTGAAGGATACTCTGAAGCTACTCTGCAGCAGACTTCCGAGCTCCTGCTTCAGAGTTCCTCAACGGGCGCAGTAGCGAGGGCGCTCGAGTTCGAAGCGGCGAAGATGGATCGGAATCGCACCGTGTCGGCGAACATGGCGAGAGCGGAGCCCGGCACGGAGAACGGAACTCTGAAGAATGCTCTGAAGCTACTCTGCAGCAGACTTCCGAGCTCCTGCTTCAGAGTCTCTCAACCAGTGCGATAGTAGAGCTTGCGCGGGTCGTTCGGCCCACTGCCGCGTTCGGTTACCAAGCCGCGCTCCACCAGATCGGCCAAACGGCTTCGCGTCGCCCGCGGCGAAAGCGCAACCGCTTTGGCGATCTGTGCTGTCGATCGCCCGCGGCCGTCGTTGAGCGCTTTGAGAATCGCCCGTTCTTTCGCGTCGACGCGCAAGGGCGCCTCCCGTGAAGTGGCGAACGTAACCCGGAAGCGGTTGCCGAGCTCCTCGAAAACGGGCGGAGGCAGTCCGGCAGCCTCGCAGGCGTTGTTCATGCGTTGGATTCCGGAGCCCCATTGCTCGATCAGCTTGAGATGATGGAAAGCCCTGCCGATGACCCGGTTTCTCAACTTCGATAGTCCCCGGCGGATCTCTTCGACCGTCAGGCCCAATGGCAGGATTCCGGGGTTCTCCACCTCGATCCGGTCGTCGAAGATGGCCAGCCGGATGGGTCCTCCGGCTTCGGCGTAGTCGGCATGCACGACAGCATTGATGAGCGCCTCGCGGAGGGCCACGAACGGAACCGTCCACTCGTCGCGATTGGTTATCGCATCGATCACGGTTTCCTTGAACAGATGCTTCCGCGCGAAGCTCTCGGCATCGAACGGCATCCGCAGCAGGCGTCCTTTGATCTCCTGGGAGTCGATGATCCGGGACTTGTCCGATCCCCGAAAACGCCCGGCGTGGATCCAAGAATCGGGAAAGTGGTTCAAACGTTCTTTGCCGAACAAAAGCACCCCACCGATCGTCGGCACGGTTTGACCTTGGTAACGCGTGGTGAGTTGCAGAGTCCGCAATGTCTCGGCGGTCATCTTCCGCCCATACGCTTCGGCCGCTGCCTTCACGTCGAGCTCGTCGGCGCGCAATTGCGGCAGCGGCTGCTCATCGTAGGGATCATTCGGCCAGCGCCGGCTCATCTCCTGGATCTGTGCCCGGTCAGCGCTGCGATTGCTCGATCCGACTCGTACGAAGGTTCCCCTCTCCTGCCCCAGCCGTTTGAGAAAGTGAGGCCTCGTGCTGCTTTCCGAAACGCGAATCATCCAACAATTGCGTTTCTCGCCACGGCATGACCTCGATCGAGGGAATCACCATCGGCTGAATCGAATCCGAGATCATGTTCGCCAACTGGAGTTCGGCAGCCAGCACATCGGACACTCCAACGGCGTCCTTCGTCGCATCCTGCAGACCGATCACGAGTGTCCCTCCGGCAGTATTGGCAAAAGCCACGATCGTCGCCAATACGCGCTCCGGCGAGGACAAATCTCGCTTGAATTCGAGAGTCTTTCCTTCGTGCCCGGAAAACAGGTCCGAAATCTTCACCTCCCGAATTATACTCTGAAGCGAACTCTGAAGCTACTCTGCAGCAGACTTCCGAGCTCCTGCTTCAGAGTTCACCCCTTCACTTGCACCAGCACCTCTTCGGCTTCGGCCATCGTGAACGATTCCACCTTCGACGAAATGTTCATCGAACAAAATTTCGGCCCGCACATCGAGCAGAAATGCGCATCCTTGAAGCCTTCCTGCGGCAATGTCTCGTCATGATACGCCTGCGCCGTCTCCGGATCGAGCGCCAACTCGAACTGCTTCTTCCAATCGAAGCGGTAACGCGCGCGGCTCAGTTCATCATCGCGATCCCGCGCTCCCGGCCGGTGCCGCGCAACGTCGGCCGCATGCGCAGCGATCTTGTAGGCGATGATCCCCTGCTTCACGTCTTCTTTGTTCGGCAGCCCAAGGTGCTCCTTCGGGGTCACGTAGCACAACATCGAAGCTCCGTACCAGCCGATCATCGCCGCTCCGATCGCTGACGTGATGTGATCGTAGCCCGGCGCGAAATCGGTCACCAGCGGGCCCAGCGTGTAGAAGGGCGCCTCGAAGCACATCTCCCTTTCCTTTTCCACCTGCATCTGGATCTGATCCATCGGAACGTGGCCCGGTCCCTCGATCATCACCTGAACATCGTGATCCCACGCTTTGCGCGTCAACTCGCCGAGCGTCTTCAGTTCCGCGAACTGCGCCTCGTCGCTCGCGTCCGCCAGGCAGCCCGGCCGCAGCCCGTCGCCCAACGAAAAGCTGACATCGTGTTTTTGGAAGATCTTGCAGATCTCGTCGAAATGCTCGTAGAGGAAGTTCTGCTTGTGGTTCTTCACCATCCACTCGGCAAGAATCGACCCGCCGCGCGACACGATTCCGGTGATGCGTTTGGTGGTCAGCGGCACGTATTGCACCAGCACGCCTGCGTGGATCGTCATGTAGTCCACGCCCTGTTCGGCCTGCTCTTCGATCACCTCGAGCATCACGCCAATGTTCAAATCCTCCACGCGGCGCACGCGCGAAAGCGCCTCGTAGATCGGCACCGTGCCGATCGGAACCGGCGAGTGCTCGATGATCGCCTTGCGAATTCGCGGGATGTCGCCGCCCGTCGACAGATCCATCACCGTATCGGCGCCATACTTCACCGAGTATCGGAGCTTCTCGAGCTCGCCTTCGATATCGGAAGTGGTGGATGAGTTTCCGATGTTGGCATTGATCTTGCACTTTGACGCCACGCCGATGCACATGGGCTCGAGGGCCGTGTGCTTCCAGTTGGCCGGGATGATCAAGCGCCCGCGAGCCACTTCGGATCGTACGGTTTCCGCGGGCAAATGCTCGCGCCGCGCGACGAATTCCATCTCCGGCGTGATCATGCCTCGGCGCGCGTAAGAAAGCTGCGTCCGGATCGCATCGGACGCACGAGTAGCGACGTATTCGGCTCGATTCATGGTTATGAACTCAGTTTAGCCTGCCGCGATTACAATGGAAGCGATCCCATGAGTCGCCCTTGTCTGTCGCGCCGCTCGTTCGTCGAATCGCTGTGCGGAGGCCTCGGGTCGATCGGACTCGCGGGAATGCTCGCGCCCGCGCAAGCCTCAGTTCGCGGGTCGCATTTCGCGGCCAAAGCCAAACACGTCATCTTTCTCTTCCTCACCGGCGGACCTTCGCACATCGACATGTTCGATCCCAAGCCGGTGCTCGCCAAACACGCCGGCCAGCGGCCCGACAGCGTCAACCTGCGCACGGAACGCCTCACCGGCGGCCTCCTGCCCTCCACCCTGAAGTTCGCCAAATACGGCCGCGGTGGCATCGACATCAGCGAGTTGCTTCCGAATCTCGCTACGCAAGCGAACGAGTTGTGCGTGATTCGCTCGATGTACACGTTCAACCCCACACACACGCCGGCGCGCAATCTGATCCACTCGGGAAACATCGCGGCGAATCGCCCTTCGATGGGCGCCTGGATCAACTACGGGCTAGGAACGGAGAACGAGAACTTGCCGGGCTTCGTGGCGCTCAATCCTTCGCCGATCGGCAGCGGCCTGTGGCGAGCCGGTTTCCTTCCCGCCGAATATCAGGGCACGCATCTGAACAACAGCGAAGCCGATCCGGAGAAGATGATTCGCTATCTGCGGAACGGCATGCTCGATCCATCAGCGCAACGAATGCAGGTGGATCTCATGCAGCAATTGAATCGGGAACACCTCGACGCAACGGGGCCTGACGCTTTCCTCGAAGGCCGCATTCAAGCGATGGAGACGGCCTATCGCATGCAGTTCGATGCGCTCGGCGTTTTTGACGTAGCCAAGGAGCCCGTGAAGATTCGCGAAGAGTACGGCTCCACGCCTTTCGCCAATGGCTGCCTGCTCGCGCGCCGCCTGGTGGAGCGCGGAGTGCGCTACGTGCATGTCTACTATGGTCCCGGACAGCCCTGGGATGACCACAAGGAAATCGAGAAGAACCTCCGCAAGCGTTGCCCCGACATGGACCAAGCCTGCGCCGCGCTCATCTCCGACTTGCGCCGCCGCGGCTTGCTGGACGAAACGTTGGTCGTGTGGGGCGGCGAGTTCGGCCGCACGCCGGTTTCGGAGGCAGGCGACGGCCGCGATCACAATCCCTACGGCTACACGATGTGGTTGGCTGGAGCCGGCGTCCAAGGCGGCATGATGTTCGGATCCACTGACGATTTCGGATTCCAAGCCGTCGAGAATCGCGTCAGCATCCATGATCTTCACGCGACGATCCTCCATCAGCTCGGGATCGATCACGAGCGCCTCACCTATCGCTACGCCGGCCGCGACTTTCGGCTCACTGATGTGCATGGCCGCGTGGTGAAGGAGATCCTGGCATGAGACGCACCGCTTGGTTGCTCGCGGCGACCGCGTTGGCACAGGATCCCGGCCTCGAGCTGTTTGAGAAAAAGATCCGGCCCGTACTTGCCGAGAAATGCTACGCCTGCCATTCGTCGAAGGCAAAATCGCCGATGGGCGGCCTCGCACTCGATACTCGCGATGCGCTGCGGCAGGGCGGCAGGTCAGGTCCGGCCATCGCTCCGAGTAAACCCGCCGAAAGCCGCATCATCAGGGCGATCCGCTACGGCGATCCGCAATTGCGCATGCCGCCCACAGGCAAGCTCGGCGACACCGCCATCGCCGACTTCGAGCGCTGGATCGAAATGGGCGCGCCCGATCCGCGGACGTCCGCCGGAGCGCCGGCGGCCAAGAAAGGCATCGATTTCGAGAAGGGCCGCCGCTGGTGGGCGTTCCAACCAGCTCGCGAGCACGAAGTTCCCCCCTCGGATTGGGCTCGCACGAAGATCGACAGATTTGTTCTTGCCAAGCTCGCCGAAAACGGCTTGAAGCCATCTCCGGAAGCCGAAAAGCGCACGCTCATCCGGCGCGCCTACTTCGATCTGGTGGGCCTTCCGCCAAGCTATGACGAAGTGGAGGCTTTCGCCCGCGATGCCTCGCCGGAAGCCTATCCGAAGCTGATCGAAAAGCTGCTCGCCTCGAAGCAATACGGCGAGCGCTGGGGACGCTACTGGCTCGATGTAGCGCGCTGGGCCGAAGACAACCCCACAAGCGAAGCTACCAACCGCCCGTACCCGAATTCGTGGCGATATCGAGACTGGGTGATCGAAGCGGTGAATGCGGACATGCCCTATGACCGCTTCCTCCGCATGCAATTCGCCGCCGACCTGCTTCCCAATGCGAAACCCCAGGACTTCCGCGCCCTTGGTTACCTCGGCACCGCGCCCATCTATCACAAGGATGTCCGTCTCGGCGCCGACGTGATCGAGACCTTGGCCGCCGACGATTGGGACGAACGCGTGGACGCCGTATCGCGCGGGCTGCTCGGCCTCACTGCCGCCTGCGCCCGTTGTCACGATCACAAGTTCGACGCCATCTCAAGCAAGGACTACCACGCACTCGCGGGCGTTTTCGCGAGCCTCTGGCAGGTGCAGCGCCCCGTGGTTGACGTGAAACCCGAAGCGGCCGATCGCCTGATGTGGGACTTCGAACGCGCCTATCGCCTGGAGGGCATCGTCGCGCCGCTCAGCGAAACGAAGACCATCCGCCCGGAACTGATCCCGGTCGCCGCCGATCTCAAGGCAGAGCTCACAGCGCTACGCGCGAAGCTCAAGGAAGAGAAAACCCCGATGGCGCACGGCGTGATCGATTGCGGCGTGTGGATCGACGGATCGGACCCCACCCTCACCTGGATCCATCTGAAGCCAGGCACGCCGCGTGACCTGCCCGTGTGGGCCGGAGGCAATGTCACGAGACCGGGCGAAATTGTTCCGCGCCGATTCCTCACCGTACTCTCCAAAGGCGACCCGGAGCCATTCCGCCGCGGATCGGGCAGGCTCGAACTGGTGGAGAAGATCCTTGGCGACGCCGCGCCACTGGCCGCGCGTGTTTGGGTGAATCGCGTCTGGGCTTGGCACTTTGGCCGGCCCTTGGTTGGCACCCCCAGCGATTTCGGCACGCAAGGCGAGAAGCCTTCGCACCCGGAATTGCTCGACGATCTGGCGGCCCGATTCATCGCCAACGGATGGTCACTCGGGTGGCTCCACCGCGAGATCATGCTGTCCTCCGCGTACCGTCAGCGCAGTGCGGGTATCGATACGGCGTATCAAGCCGACCCGGCCAATCGCTGGTTGTGGCGCATGAATCCGCGGCGGCTCGACATCGAAGCATGGCGCGACACGGTGCTCGCCGCGGCCCAGCGGCTTGACTTGAAGATGGGTGGCCCCTCACAAGACCTCGATGCGAAAGACGGGGCCCGGCGTACCGTGTACGCACGCATCAGCCGCGGACGTCCGCAAGCGTTGCTGCGGCTGTTCGATTTTCCTGACGTCAATCAACACAGCCCCGCGCGCGAAGCGACCACCACTCCATTGCAGCAATTGTTCGTTTTCAACAGCGAATGGATGCGCTATCAGGCGAGCCACCTGGCCGACAAGACCGCAGGCGCCCAACGCGAAGATCGGATTCGCGCGCTCTACCGGAGCGTGTTCAGTCGCGAGCCGAAACCGCGCGAGATCGAACTGGGTACGGCGTTCCTCACGAAGGCCGGCAGCAAGCTGGGCCGCGATGCCTGGGTCGAGTACGCGCAGGCGTTGCTCGGCTCGAACGAGTTGATGTACTGGCCGTAACTCACTTCAGCCAGAATCGCACCTCCACCGTCGCCAACACCTCCACGGCCACGCCGTTGAGCCGGGCCGGCTCGTATTCCCACTGCCGCACCGCGTCTTGCGCGGCCGCTGCCAACGCCGGAGCCGCTCCTTCGAACGCCGCGGTCGAGAGCACCTTGCCTTCGGTCGAGATGATGGCCCGCAGAACGACGGTTCCTTCGATCCCGGCGGCACGGGCAGTTTCCGGATAGACAGGCGGAACCCGCTTCAGCAATCGGACCGGCTGCATGTTGCCTCCCACCCGGGTCCGGTGTGGCATCGAAACCTGCGGCTTCGCTTGGCCCGGCGCGCGGACCTCGATAGTCTCTTCCACGCCGCCCAATTTCAGAATCACCGCAACCGATGCGTCAGAGTTCTCGCCCACCGTGACTCCGCGCTGAAACAGCATAAAGCCCGGAACAGCAGCAGTCAGGCGATACGCGCCGGGCGTGAGCGATTCGAAGCGAAACGCCCCGTCTGCGCCGCTAGCGCCCTTCACCGGAGCTTCCGCGCCCCTGCTCAGCAAAAGCGGCGCGCCGGCGACTACCGCGCCAGAGCCATCGTAGACACGGCCTGAGATCGCCGCTGCCGATAGGACCATAGGAAAGAAGACCGCGTATTTCATTGCTTCGCTCCTTCGAACTCGAAGTTCACCGTGACGCCGCTCGATACCGCGACTAGTTTGCCGTTCAACTTCGCAGGCTCCCATCGCCACTTCGACACAGCTTCCACCGCCGAAGCGCCCAGATCGGGATGCGGTGCGTACACCACCAGCAAGCCATGCATGGCGCCGTCGGTTCCGATCGTTCCCGCTAGCCGGACCGCACCCCGCACACCGGCTTCGCGCACCGAAACAGGAAACTCCGGATTTGTCTTGGCGATCAACTTGACCGGATCCACATGGCCACCTACGCGCACCCGCGACGGAGCCGGTTTCGCCCCGGCTGACGTACCGCGGTCGGCCACCACGTCCACTTGCTCGGTGATTTCGCCGATCACCAACTGCGGAAACACGCGCCGTTCCGCTCCCGCTCGCACGTCGATTCCGGAGACCCGTCCTTCGACGAATCCAGGCACACGCACCCGCAGCGTGTAGCGCCCTGGCGCAACTGAGTCGAACGCGTACGAGCCATCCGGGCCAGTGCGAATCGAGACGGGCGCGCCGGCACCCTCGAGAATCAACTCCGCTCCTGGAACTACCGCTCGCGAGGGATCCGACAGGACTCCTGAGATCGAGCCCGTGGTCTGCGCCTGCAACACCGCAAGCGGCACGAGCACTCCCGCGGCCAGAAGCGTCGACGCAAACGCCTGACGCACGGTGACTGGATCGCGCCGCAGCCCCACGGCGAGAATCGCGCGAATCCGCTGCTCGAGCTGCGTGCGGCCAGCCATCGATACCGTTGCGGCAGCCCAAGCAGGCGATGCGAATCTCCGGGCGATCACGATAAGGTGCTCGGCATAGTCGGATGCGCGCACACCTTGCACCAGCGTGCGATCATCACAGGCGTGCTCGCGTTCCGCCGACATGCGGCGCTCGGCCAGCCACACAAGCGGATTGAACCAATGCAGGCAGCAGGCAGCCTGTGCGACTAACCGCGTGAGTCCGTCTTTTCGCTCCGCATGTGCGCGTTCGTGTAGCAGCACTGCATGGCGCTGGCTAGCTGGCCACTGGCGAGCTTCGGAGGGTAGCAGAATGCGATAGTGCCAGAGTCCGAACGCTGCCGGAACGGGAATTGAAGCGCACTCGTAGACATCGGCTCCGAGCGGAGTGGCCCTGCGCGATTGCCACCAGACGAAGATCCACGCGAGCGTCACTCGCGCGGCGAATCCCACGGCGCCTGACAGCCACAGCGTCACTGCCCAGGAGCGCCACGCCACACCAGCGGTACGAGACGCTTGCATCGGAGTGCCCGCGAGCGGAGCCGTCAGCACGATCGTCGTTTCCTCGGGCGTCACCAGCGGCACTACCGCCACCGCAACCAACGCCATCATGCACAACAGCCACGCCCAGTGGCGGATCGCAGCGGGCCGCCGTTCGAGCAACGCAACCACGCACCACGCCGCGATCACTGCCAGCGCGCCTTTCAAGCCCAGCGTAACGAGCCAAGACCATGTCATGTCAGCGGCCCTCCTTCCGAGCCTTCGCGATCAGGTTGCCGAGTTCGTCCAACTCGGACTTCGTCAGTTTGCCGTCAGCGCAGTCGATCAGCGCGGCAACGGCGCCGGAAACAGACCCACTGAAGAATGTCTCTACCAGATGCGATGCCGCGGAGCGCGCAGCCGCGCCCCGAGGCGCCACCGGAGAGTACACGTAACGCAACCCTTCTTCGGAGTGGCGCACGTGGCCCTTCTGTTCGAGCGTGCGCAGCAGCGCCCGCACCGCCGAGTAGCTCGGCGGATCCGCCATTTCGGCCAGAATCTCACTGGCAGCTAGGCGATCCCGCCGCCAAAGAATGTCCATCACCTCGCGCTCGCGGCGCGAGAGGTTCGTATGCTGTTTTTCTAGCACTATGCTAGAAAAATAGCACTAGGCGGCCAGCGTGTCAAGCGCTATCTTCGATGCCGATCAGTTTTCCACGAACACCGTGATTCCCGACACGTTCGGACTCGGGCTCGGTAGCACGGTCACGCCGCCCCGGTTGTCGATCACGCGCACTCCCAGCACCACAGGACCGTTCCGCAGCTTTCGCGTATCGAAGTCGAGCGCGAAACCGATGTTCGGACACGCGCCGATTCCCGTGAGCACCGCACACTCGCCCGGCCGGGTTTCGCCGTAAGGAATCGTCGCACGCACTTCGCCGTCCACCAGCAACTGCGCCAGCGCGACCCGTCCATCCGGATCCCACGCATAGCCCCAGATATTGATCGAACCCTTCACGTGCTCGTTCTGCGATGGCGTCACCAGCGCTCCTTTCGGGAGTTGGTTCGCGCCGTTGTTGACATTGATCTCGAGCGGCGTTTCCGGATACAGCGTGATGCGCCCGCTCTCGTCGACAATGCGGATCTGCAGCTTTCGCTTTCCATCCGGGATCGGCGGCGTGGAGCCCGTCGTGCTGACCGGAATGTCGAAGCCGATGTTAGGACAGTTCGGCGGCCGCGGGTCGAGGGCGTTGCAAATATCGGGGCGGGCGGTGAGTGCCGCGCGATTGGCCGTGAGCCCGTCGATCAACACCTCCACGAAACTCACGCGAAGGCGTTCGCCGTATGCATATCCGCGAACTCGCAACAGGCCCGAAACCTCGGCGCCATTCGTGGGCGCCTCGATCACGGCCGTGGGCAGCAGCGTCTGTCCAGCCTCCACATTGAACGAGAGCGGCGATTCCGGATTATCGCGGTAGCCCGCGCGAGCGTTCACGGCACGCAACCGGACCGTGTGCCTCCCCGGCGCGATCGCGAGCGCGTCGAGGTCGAGATTGAACTGGTACTCGGCGCAGTCCCCCGCGCGAATCGCGCCGCACTCGGCCGGGCGCACCGCCTGCCTCACCGCGTTCGCGCGATACACACCGTCGATGTACACCTCCACTCGCAGCAGCGGAACGGCCGGGTCGCTGACGACTGCGCGTCCGTTGAGGACGCCTTGGAACGTCTGGCCGCCGTCTGGGCGGGTGATGGTTACCGCCGGCTCTCCCGCTCCGTCACCGGGCAACAGAGTCACCGTGGGAGCGTTCTCGAGATTCCCGCGCCCGCGCAACGTAGAGAGCTGGGTGAAGACTTCGTTGCCATTCGAGATTCCGATGGTAGGCGTCGATACGGGGCAGCCCGCAGCGGGATTGTCGACCGCCAGATTCTTGTTGCCTGAGCCATACCGAAATTCGATACGCCCGTCCGCGTAGAGAATCGTGGCGAAATTGACGGCCTCCGGTGTTCCGAAACCAGGGTCCGTCGAACCGGCCCAGCGGAACGCGATCGAGTCCTGAGTCGGGCGACTCACGTAGACGTCTTCTCCGGCTTGGGCCCGGCCGAGAGTCGTCATCTCCATCCACATTGGGGCGATCGCGTTGAACGAGGCGAGCGCCGCTCCATCTGTGCAGGGAGTCACCACTGGCAGATCGAACGTGAGCAAGCCATTGGGGAAAATCCGAAGGGAGCTGTACTTCTTGCCGAAGTAAGGAAACTCGAACGGAAGATCGAAACGCCGCAACGCGCCGAACGTCCCACGGAAGCCCAAAGGAGTCTCGCCTGGGAACTGCAGCGGAGCAGGCGCTCCCTGCAGGAACACATAGGCCGGCCGCGTGGTAGCCGAAGCCTCCACCTGCCGTGCAGCGACGCCTCCCGTGTTGGGATCGAGATAGGTTGCCTTCAACACGTCGCCCACCGTCGACGTAAGCACTCCGTTGTTTCGCGTAACGGTGGTTGGCCCAGCCGGGATCGATCCCGTGTAGATCGACCCTTGCCGCTGGAGAACGATCGATTCCGCGTCACCCGAAGTCGACGTGAGCTGGATGTTCACCGTGGGCCGCACTTCATTGGCGTCCTGGAAGACGACCCGAACTGTCTCGCCGTTGACGAACTCGGGCTCGTAGAATCGCATCGAGGCAAGCGGAGACGGCATATCGAACGACGTGGCCACGTGCACGCTGTTGACGCTCTGCGCATGTGCCAGCGCTCCGAGTCCGCGCTTGGCGAACGCGGCCCAGATCTGCTGTTGGCTCGCGCCATTGAATCCCGTGCGATCGGCCAGCAAGATCGCATCGCGCGCATCCACCATGGTGGGTGAGGGCGGCGAGAGCTTCATTCCATCGATCACCAACAGCCGCGCGCGGCGGCGGCCTTCGCGCTCACCGAACTGCTGAATGAGATTGGCGCGCATCTCCCACAGGGCTTCCACCCACACCATGCCGTCAGAGTGGACCTCAGGAACGGTGATCACCTTGCCGATCTCGGCGAACGTAACCGGGTTCACGTTCATGTCAGTGGAGTATGGGCGCGACCGCAGCCCCGGCCCAAAAACCTGGAACAGATATTCCGCGGGCCCATAGACACCGTCTGGCGGTGCGCCATCCGGCACCGTGAATTCCAAGCTGAAGAAATCGCTCCAGGCTTCACCCATCGATCCGCCGTGATGCCCGATCAAGCGCCGCACCAGGCGCGTGCTGACGCCATGCGTGTACTCGTGGACCATCACCTCCGCGTCATAAGAGCCGTCCGTAATGACGTCTGCGCCGGTGCCCAAATACATCGCGATCATTGCTGGCGAGCCATCTTCGCCGGTGCGCCGGGTCGAGTAGAAGGCGTTGTTGAGGCTCGCGAAAAACGGTCCGGCGCTGCCGTAGTGGGCAAAGGCAACCACGGGATCTCCACCCGCGCCGCCCTTGTTGAAGTTATCCACTTGGTAGTTGCCCGCCGCTTCGTCGAAGCCGAACTGGTAGAAGAGATCGTGCGCGCGATTCATCCAGTAGAAGAGGTTGACTGACGCCGCGTCGGCGAAGTTGTTCGGATTCGGCGCTCCCGGGCCGAGTTCCAGCGGAAACTGGAAATCGCGTGAGGCGGACCGCGCGGTCCTCGCAGTACCGAACGCAGTACCCAGCGCATTGGATCCCGCAATCACGTTGTTGCCGGCGGTCTCTTCGCCCGTGACCCACCCGCGAGGCGACGCGACACTGTCGCCGGCCAATGACTGCAAGGTCCGCGGCACGTACGCAGGAGTCGATTCCACGCGGAACCCGGGCTGCGGATTCGGCTGCGGGCTCTGACGCTCGAACACGAGCCCGCGGGGAGCCTGGAAGCGCGTGAGCGATTCCTTCTCGAGGATCTTCTGGTTGAGGCTATCGACGATCACGTTGTACGCGTTGACGCCGTCCGCGTCGAGCACGTAGAATTCCCACGCACCCACCACGCCGCTCGCCGTACCGAACCACACGGGCCGTGCTTCGATGTCCGCTCCCAACTCACCGCCAGCCAACCGTTGCACCGTGATGCTCCGTCCGCTTGCGCCATTCACGATCGAGGGGGCGAGCAGCGCCGGGCGGAATCGCTCGGCCAACGCGGGGTTCACCGAAGCCACGGCTGCGCGGGCCGCACGCGTCACAGAGAAGGGAGCCGGTGGGACAGTACCTCGCGCGGGCTCAGGGAACAGTAGCCCGCCCGCGTTGATCACGCGCCCTTCGCGATCGACGTTTACGGTCCACTCGCCGTTGGTGACGTCGAGTCCGCCGAATCGTTGCCGATAGACCAGATGCGTCACTCCGTTATGAGCAGTGCGGTATTCCTTGATCAATTCCGCGGCAGTGACGGCGGCGGCATCGAGATTGCGCTCGGCGGCAACAGTGCCGAGGAACTCTGCCGCGATATCTCGTGGCTCGCCGGGCTTGGCTTCGGTGAGGCTCCCGCCGGCCCGAAACAGATGCGTCGAGTGCAGGCCTTGCGCCAGCACGAGGCTCGCGCTCAGTGTAGTGAGGAAAATCAGTCGCATGTCACCCTCGAGTTGAAAGATCCAGAAGGTTATAGTGACAGATGCAACGCGAGCGTTGCAATTTCTTGCGATTGAATTTTATTCGGGTAGCCGGAAAGTGAATAACACCGTCCCGGAGGCGATCGCGACGTACTGCTTGCCGTTCGCCAAATAGGTCATCGGCGAAGCGATGATCTGTCCGCCCAAGTACCGGTCCCACAATAATTTCCCCGCCTTGGCGTCGAGCGCGAAGAAATGTCCCTCGCGATTGCCGCTGAACAGCAGGTCGGAACCCGTGGTGAGCAGGCCGCTCTCGCTCATGTCGGCCATCGGAAGTCCCAGACCTTTTTGCCCGTTTTCGGATCGATCGCCCGCACCGCCGCGTAGCCATCTTCGGTGGTCCGCTTCATGATCGCCTCGCGCCGCGTCGGCGGCACCGGAGCCTTCACGCCTCCGCCCGCATACCACTTGCCTTGCTCGTATTGCTGCTCCCAGGTGAAGTACGTGCTGTGGTAATCCTCCCAAGCCGTCAAATAGAACAAGCCCGTTCGCGGACTGTACGAAGGCGCATACCAATTCGTTCCGCCCTGCACGCCGGGCCACGTCTTTGTTCCCTGTGGGCTCGGACCCCGCCCCGAAATGACCATCGGCCGCCCGCGCTCGTCCAGCCCCTTCGCCCAGGTCTGCTTCACGAACGGCTCGCCCATCAGGTACTCGCCAGTGTTGCGATCGAACGCGTAGAAGAACCCGTTGCGGTTCGCCCACAGCATCACTTTGCGCTGCTTGCCTTTCCAATCGAGATCCACCAGCACGGGCGTCTGCACGGAATCCCAATCCCAATGGTCATGCGGTGTGAATTGGAAATGCCACTTCAACTGGCCCGTATCGGCGTCGAGCGCGATTACGCTATCGGCGTAGAGGTTGTCGCCAGGCCGCGCCGAAGGGTTCCAATCCGGACCCGGATTGCCTGTGCCCCAGTAGGTCAGATTCGTTTCCGCGTCATAGGAACCGGTGAGCCAGATCGAGCCACCGCCGTGTTTCCACGAATCGCCGCCCCACGTATCGTTACCCTTCTGTCCGGGCTCGGGAATGATCTGGAACCGCCACACTTCTTTTCCCGTCTTCACGTCGAGCGCTGCGAGGAACCCGCGGATCCCCAACTCGCCGCCCGCGCTTCCGATGATCACCTTGTCTTTCACCACCAGCGGCGCGTGCGTGAACGCATAGCCTTGCCGATAGTCGATGAGCGTGGTCTCCCACTTTTTGCGGCCCGTGCGGGCATCGAGCGCCACCATCTTCGCGTCATGCGTTCCGTGAAAGATGGTTCCGTCGTGATACGCCACGCCGCGATTCACCTTGCCGCAGCACGGATACGTCACCTCGGGTAGCGGATGCTCGTATACCCAGAACGGCCGTCCCGTGGCCGGATCCAGCGCCCAAACATTATTAGGAGCTTCTGTTACATACATCACGCCGTTCACCACCAGCGGCGTGGCCTGGAACTTCTCGAGCGAACGCGCCTGGAACACCCAAGCCAACTCGAGCCGCTTGACGTTGGCGGCCGTCACCTGATCGAGCGTGCTGTAGTGGATGCTGCGGTTCGACCCGTGATATGTAGTCCAGTCGCCCTGCGCCAGCAGCAAGCCCGCTCCGAACATCGCAACGAAACACACTCTCATCGCCCACCTCCGGAAATCAGATACGCCACCACATCTTCGAGATCGGCGTCGCTCAGCTTTTCTCGGAACGATGGCATCGCGCTCGTGCGGATCAGTTCGTACTTCGCAAGACCGCTTTTCACCACCGATCGCAATTGACCCGTGGAATCCAGAAACTGGATCGAGTGCGTGTCTTCATTCAACCGAATCCCCGCGATCGACTGCCCGTCTCGCGTCGCCGCGCGGATCCGCCAATAATCCGGCGAAACTTCCGCCTGTGGATCGAGAATCGAGCGCCTGAGTTCGGCAAGGGTTCGCTGTTGACCGATGCCACCGAGGTCCGGCCCCGTAAACCCGCCTTCGCCGTTCCGCGAATGGCAGCGCATGCAGCCGTGCGTCTTCACGAGCGCCGCGCCCTTGCTCGCATCGCCCTTGGCGAGTTCCGCTGCGCGATTCACATGCAGGGATCGCACATAGGCGAGCGTCTGCCAGATCTCGCGACCCGCGAGATTGAACCCCGGCATCACCGTTCCTGGCACGCCCTTGGCGATCACGCGATACAAGCCGTCATCGGAACTCGCACGTCGAAATCGACCGGTGGTCAGGTCCGGCGTGCCTTGTCCGCCGCGGCCATCTTTGCCATGACAGCTCGCGCACTGCGAGAGGAAAATGCGGCCGCCTTCACTCACGTCAAGCGGCGCCGTGAACGGATTCTTGATCGAGGCCGAACTCTCTTCCTGCCCGAGACAGCCGAACGCCGACAACGCGGCGCCAGCAAGCAATCGATAGCGCATGCGAGGGTGATTGTAGCAAGTCAGGCTCCGGCGCCTCCGTGTGGTGCGGGCTTCAGCCAGAGCGGGACTTCAGTCCCGCGCCGGGCAGCGAACCGGCTAGAAATGGCTCGGCGATGGAGCGGCATCGCGGCAACAACGAAGGCAACTCACGCCGCACGAGATCAATCGCTTCTGCCCGATCCAAGAGGATCGAGTCATCGAGATGATCACCCAGGTTCTCCGAACCGAGATCCGTAGCCAAAGCGCGGAGCGGAAACTCTTCTCAGTACCATACTCGTCAAAGATCAACCAGCGCCAACGGCGGATTGTCCAGCCTCTCGATCTCGCGCCCCGCCAAGTCTCGGACATCTTCCTCTGACAGTATGTCCGTCACCCAAAGTGCCAGGGTATGCTCGATGGAGCGCAGGTGCTACTCGACCCCGGAGATGAATCAGCCTGACATCGGGACCAGATCTGCCCGCCCTTCGTATCCACGCGCGCCAGCGTATGCACAGACCCATCTCTCCCCACCGGAGGCGCCCGGACCGGCGACTTCATCTTGAATCCCCCTGCTGACGCCGATACGGGCGTACCGGTGGCGGGCCCCGTGGGGGCATCGTTGTATCCCGGGGTGGACCACGGTGACGGTGACGTTCCGGCGCCGTGAGCCGACACGGGTTGCTTCTCCCGCGGTGTGAAATATTCAGTTGTGAAAGATCGGTGCGACGCGCGAGCCTGCACGGCGCTTCGAGTCAGTGAGTTAGTCTGACCGGTTGGTGGATTGATCCGCGGGCGGTGGTGGAACGGTTCATCCGAGTGCTCCTTCCGGATAGGGAGGCGGTTCTTCGAGAGCGCGGCTGACGGCTTCGAGGACAGCGGCTCGGGCGGCGGGGAAGCCCGCGAGCGCATCCATGATGAAGAGGCGGAAACGGTTGAAGGTGGATTTGTGGATGTAGTCGTTGAGATTGGGTTCGGGAGCGGTGCTCGCCGGCGCCGGCGGGTGGACCTCGGATGTATGTGGCTGCGCCGATGATGTCGTTGGCGCTTGCTGCGCTCGCGGCGCCGAATCTTTGCGGAATATGTTGCGCTTGGGGCGCTGGGATTCGGGCATGTCGTCTATGGTCCAGGTGGACATGGATGGTTCCTTTCTGAGTTGATGGCGGGGCTGAAGTCCCGCGCTGGAGGGCGAATCCGTTACGGGGAGTTTCGCCCGAGTTAGGTTCGTTCGTCAAATCGGTAAGTTTTCGCGGCTCTCCGAGTGCTGGATCCGGAGCCTCGCAGGTGAAGTGTCCGTTTCTGGGATTAGGTTCGTTGGTGCAATTTTGCAAATTTCGCGGCTCCCTCCTGGGGCCGGTGATTTTCGCCCCGGCTCATTCCAGTCATCGCGGAACTGCAGATTTATCCTTTCCGAGCGTGCGCGTGGCGCAATGCTCTGACTCGACACCTGTGCGGTCAGTACCCGGCTCCTCGACCACTACGCTAGCGCGAGGTACGTTCGCGCCAGCAAAATCGAAACCCGTGATCGATTGAAAACAAGGAAGTAAAGAAATTTCCAATACACGAACTCGCCTGATTCGCACGGGGGAACATTCGCACGGGGGAACTCAGACTCCGAGAGGATTCGGAGTATAATTGCCGGACTCCATGGAGAAGAGTCATGAGGCCCATGGTTTTGGGTTCTATTCTGGTGGCAGCGTGTACTGCTCAGGCACCCTGATACGGACCGCTGCTCGCTGCGCGCCCCAGGCAGGTGCGAAGGTGTGTAACTCCAGCCCGCTGCGCGATTGGCGACCTCTTCGTGAAGGGCACACTTCCGGGGCGGCGGCCGTGGAAGCGTCCGCTGGCGATACAAGTGGAATGCGCTAGGAACCGATGAGGCCCACGTTCAGGCGTCTGCTCTTGTTCCGAGGAAGTTCTTCCGGATGGATGTGACTCAACGAGGCAGTTCTTCTTCGTACAACTGGAACACGGAACTGGTTGACAGGTATTTGACGAGTTCTTCTGAGACGGGGCTGGTGGCGAGGACGATAGCGCCGGTGAATGGGCGAAAGCAGCGCGTCTATCTTCCTGTGACGGCGGGAGCGAATGGCCAGAAGTTAGTGTTGAAAACTGCGCCGTGAAGCCCGTCCACCATTCGCGATGCGGCACCGCACCGAGACTGGCTGACCGGCCATTCGGCCGGGCGCGGAAGTGTATATACTGTCCTCCGTGCGACTCGCCAATTTGCTTCTGGTCTTAGCCGCCGTCTTGCCGGCCCAAACCGTCTCCACCCAGATCCTCGGACTCGTCACCGATGCGACCGGAGCCGTGGTCCCCAACGCCACCATCACCGCCCGGCGCGTGGAAACCGGAGACACGCGCTCCACCACATCCAACGAAACCGGCAACTACATCTTCCCCCTGCTCGACTCCGGCGGCTACGAAGTCACCTGCACCGCCGCGGGATTCAAGACCGAGGTCCGGCGCGGAATCGTGCTCGAACTCCAGCAAAAGGCCCGTCTCGACTTCCAGCTCCAGCTCGGCGCGCAAGCCGAGAAGATCGAAGTCACCTCCTCGATCCCGCTGCTCAAGACCGAAGACGCCACGCTCGGCTCGGTGATCGAACACCGCCGCATCGTCGAGCTCCCGCTCAACGGCCGCAACTTCGCCCAAGCCGCAACGCTCATGCCCGGCGTGGTCTACGGATCGTCGCGCATGGGCGTGGATGGCGGCCAGACCATCGGAACTCGCGCCATGCCCGGACAGATCGTCGGCCTCTCCGCCAACGGCCAACGCGACACCAACCAGAACATCACGCTCGATGGCGTGGCCGCGGTCGACGGTTTCAAATCCGCGATGTTGTTTGTCCCCTCGATCGAAGCCGTGGAGGAGTTCAAGATCCAGTCCGCTGTCTACTCGGCCGAGTTCGGGATGAACTCCGGCGCGCAAGCGAACGTCGCAATCCGCTCGGGCACCAATAGCGTCCACGGCGCGCTGTTCGAGTTTCTCCGCAACGACACGCTGGATGCCCGCGGCTTCTTTCTCCCACCCGGTTCGGCGAAGAACAAACTGCGCCGCAATCAGTTCGGCGGCGTTCTCTCCGGACCGCTCAAACGGGACCGCACCTTCTGGCTGGTCAACTACGAAGGCCGCCGCGAAGTGCGCGCGTCACCTGGAAGGCAAGCGGTGCCGACGGCGGCGATGCGCAATGGCGACTTCTCCGAACTCCTCATCCCCGGCAACCGCTGGTATCCGCGCGACACCAATCCGGCCGCGCAGCGCTCCATCCGTCTCCCTGGCGACACTGCTCCGTTCCCCGGAAACATCATCCCGCGCAATCTGCTCAATCCCGTTTCGCTCAATGTGCTCAACTTCAAGAAGACGAGTCCGTTCCCGGAAGGCGGTTTCATCCCGCCCGCAAATTTCGACGATCAGGCGCGTGCGGCGGCCTCGACGCTGAACCGCGCCGGCACCAATGACCAGATCCTCAACTCCGATCAGGAACTCGGCCGCTTCGATCACCGCTTCAACGACAATCACCGCATCTTCGCGCGATATGTGATCGTGCAATCGCGCTGGCTGAACTCGCCACTCCAGCGCACCACCGAGTTCACCACGCGCTTCCGCGCGCAGAATCTCGGCGTGGGGCATTCGTGGATCCTCAGCCCGCGCGTGCTCAATGAACTCCGCGTCGGCTACAACCGCATCCGCGCCAATCAACTTGCGATTCAGACCAACACCGACTTCTCGCACCGCGAACTCGGTCTCGACTTCCGCGTCACCGGCGACAACAACCGCACGCTTCAGCCGCGCGAAGAAGGCCTCCCCAACATCAGCATCACCAACTTCGCGGGGACGGGCTCGGGCAACGTGACCTTCAACGTGAACGAGACCGCCGAGGTGGCCGATTCGATTTCGCTCAATCGCGGACGCCACAATTTCAAGCTCGGCGGGCAATGGCGCAACTCGCCCGTCGTGAATGAAGCCTCGAATCTGCCACGCGGACAGATCACGTTTTCCGGCGACATCACGGGCGTGCCCGATGCGTTCGCCGCGTTCATGCTCGGCATTCCGCTCAACGCGAACTCGGCCGAGGGCGTGCCGACCAATGACATGCACCAGCAGAAATTCGGCGCCTACGCGCTCGACGATTGGAAGGCCACGCCGCGCCTGACCATCAACTACGGATTGCGGTGGGATTGGTACGGCGCGGTCACCGATGCCGGCGGCCGCATCCGCAATCTCTACTTCGAGCCCGGCAAGCAGTTCCCGGTGCTGGTGCCCGACCCGTTCGTGGTGCAGAAGCTCTATGACGTCAACTGGAAGCAGATCATGCCGCGGCTCGGCCTCGTCTATCGCTTCGGCGACCGCACCGTGCTCCGCATGGGCTCGGGCTTGTTCTTCTCGCCGCAGCAGAGCAACAACTTCAACATCCTCGGCTTGAACCCGCCGCTTTCGGGATCAACGGTGTTCTCGAACAGCACCACGCGGCCGACTGCGACCATTCAGAATCCGTTCGCGGGGTCTCCGGTGGGCGCGGGTCCGGCGGCGCTCGTGATGCTCGGCTGGCTCCAGGCGGGTAACCAGAACCGCTCGAAATACCTCAACAACAAGATCTGGCAGTGGACCACGGAGCTCGAACGCAGCTTCGGCCAGAACTTCGTGACCGGCCTCGCCTATGTCGGCAGCGCGGGATCGCACATCGATATGCCGGTGCAGAACGCGAACAATCCCGATCCGGGTTTGGGCGCCGTGCAGAATCGCCGGCCCGTGCAGTTCTACACGGACTCGCGGACTCCCAACGCGCCGCTCGCGCTCGGTACCGTGCGGCGGTTGGAGTCGTGGAGCAACTCGAACTACCACGCAGTCCAGGCGCGCGTCGAGAAGCGCTATTCGCATGGGCTCACCTTCAACGGCTCGTTCAATTTCCAGAAGGCGCTCTCGATCGGATACAGCGTGAATGAAAGCGGTCCGTTCGGGACCAACTACACGCAGGACCCGCGCGACCGCCGCGCCGACTACGGCCGCTCGCAGATCGATCAACGTTTCCGCTTCGTGTTTTCGCAGATCTGGGAGATCCCGTGGCTGCGGCAGGCCAAAGGCGCGAAGGGATTCGTGTTGGGCGGATGGGCGGTGAACGGGATCGTGCAGCTCAGCTCGGGGCTACCGGTGTCGATCGCGCAGACCGGCGATTCGCACAACACCGGACCCCAATCGAATCCGCGCCCAAATGTGGTTGCAGGGCAGACGGTGGATCGCGCGATGCCCGGCCGCACGATTGACCGGTGGTTCAACACTGCGGCGTTCGTGCGGTCGAAGTGCGATGGCTGCGCGGGCGAGGGGACGTTCTCCGGCGGCCGCGGTTACGGCAACGCGGGCGTGTCGCTGTTCGATTCGCCGGCGCACAAGACCTGGGATTTCGCGTTGTTCAAGGAGTTCCGGGTGAAGGAGGGGCGGAAGGTGCAGTTCCGATACGAGGCATTCAACTTCCTCAACACGCCGCAGTTTTCGGCGCCGTCGCGGAGCTTGGGGGCGGCGGACTTCGGGCGGATCTCGGGCACGATCATCAATAATCGCGAAATGCAGTTCGGGTTGAAGTACGTCTTCTAGCTCCCCAGGCCGATCTCTCCGCTGTATAGTATGAGGCGTGCGGCCCTCGCTGCTCATCCCGGCTCTGTGGCTCATTGGATTCCTTTCGCCGACGCCGTGTCTCATGGCGCGGATGGGTGCGGGTTCCGGCGGAGCCCGCACGGTATTGCCGCCGGGTCTCGATCTTGTCGATTGGAAGCAGATCCGCGCCGAGTATGAGCGCCATCGCCACGCCTTCTTCCCGGACGCCGCGGGGTTCCATGCCCGAAGTTTCCATCAGCGCTGGATGAGCCGCTTCGATGAACGGGGATTCGTGGTGGAGCCCGACGCAGGCGGCTGGACCTGGGGTCTCGAAAGGGTCACCGCAGCCGGTCTGCGCGCGCGCCTCTCCAAGGACGTCAATCGCCTGACTTACCACTGGGGCGATGGTGTGGACGAGTGGTTTGTCAACGACACCCGCGGCTTGGAGCACGGATTCACTCTGGTAAAGCCGCTGGAGATTCGGCTTCGGGTGTGCGGTTCGTTGCAGGCGCGAGGCGAGGGCGAGGGTCTCGAGTTCTTCGACGGGTCAGGTGTGGTTCGAATGAGATACTCCGGGTTGAAAGCGTGGGATTCGGAGGGTCGGCCGGTGCCGGCTCGGATGCGTGGGAATGGCGGAGAGATCCTGGTGCGGGTGGATGATCGAGGTGCGCGGTATCCGATTACCGTGGATCCGATCGCGCAGCAGGCGTATTTGAAGGCTTCCAATGCCGACGCCGTGGACTTTTTCGGATCTTCGGTGGCCATAGCGGGCGACACAGTGGTGGTGGGTGCACCAGGTGAAGCCAGCTATGCGCAAACGGTGAATGGAGATCAAGCACTCAACGGCTCGACTAGGACGGGAGCCGCTTACGTATTTGTTCGCACCGGCAACGCCTGGACGCAGCAGGCCTATCTGAAGGCTGCCAACGCTGACATGTTCGACGATTTCGGGTCTTCAGTCGCAGTATCCGGTGACACTGCGGTCGTCGGAGCTCCCTCTGAAGATAGCAACGCGAGAACGGTGAACGGGGCCAGCGCAAACAATGCCGCACCGGATAGCGGAGCCGCCTATGTGTTCGTTCGCAGTGGTGGAGTCTGGACCCAGCAGGCATATCTGAAGGCTTCCAATGCTGAAGCGGGAGACAAGTTCGGTGCGTCTGTCGCGGCGTCGGCCGACGTGGTAGTGGTGGGAGCTCTTCTGCAAGGCGTGCCCGCCGCGCCTCTCAGCGGAGCCGCCTACGTTTTCGTTCGTAGCGGCAGTGTTTGGACCCAGGAGGGGTATCTGAAGGCTTCCAACGCGGGTCCACTCGATTGGTTCGGTACCTCGGTTGCGGTATCGGGTGACACGGCGGTGGTAGGAGCGCGCCTCGAGGGCAGTAACGCACGAACTGTGAACGGGGATGGGACAAACGATGCTGCCTTGGCTAGCGGGGCTGCCTACGTATTTGTTCGCAATGGCGGGTCGTGGAGCCAGCAGGCCTATCTAAAGTCTTCCAATGCGGATGCTGGTGACACTTTCGGCGATTCGGTCGCAGTATCTGGCGACACGGTAGTAGTGGGAGCCTCGGATGAGGACAGCAGCGCACGAACTGTGAATGGGGATGGGGCCAACAACGCTGCGCAAGTCAGCGGAGCCGCGTACGTATTTGTCCGGAGCGGTGGTGTTTGGACGCAACAGGCGTATCTGAAAGCATCGGACGCTGATTCCTATGCCAGGTTCGGTCAATCGGTTGCCGTTTCGGGTGACACGGTAGTCGTTGGAGCGAGCGGCGCCAAGAGCGCCTCGAAGGAAAGCGGAGCAGCATATGTATTTGTTCGCAGCGGTGGTGTATGGGCGCAGCGAACATCTCTGAACGCTTCCAATGCGGACCGTTTCGACCATTTCGGCGTTGCGGTTGCAGCATCGGGCGACAAGGTGATTGTAGGGGCCGACGCCGAGTCCAGCAACACCCGAAGGGTGGATGGAGACGGGGCCGACAATTCTGCGCCGGCTAGCGGAGCAGCCTATGTATTCGATAACCTTCCGGCCGCGCCTTCGATCGCGGTGCCGCTGCCTGGCCAGAGTCTCAACGTGAGCGGCATCGGTTTCCAGTGGACCTCCCTCCCCTTCGCCGCCGGATACAACCTCAGCATCACCCGCAGCGGCAACACGGTCTTCGAGGGCAACCTCCTCGGCCAATCCGCGACTTCGACCCTCATCACCCTCCCCGACGGAACTTACATCTTCGCCGTCCGCGGATGCTCTGCGACCACGTTCGACGCGTCCACCTGTGGAGCGTTTGCTACTGTGACGTTCACCGTCGCGCAAACGGCGCCGGCCTCAGCTCCCTCCATCACCTCGCCGGCGGGAGGCCAGAACTTCACCTCATCCACGCAGACCTTCTCCTGGACCTCGGTCGCCAACGTCAGCAGCTACCAAGTAGAACTGCGCGACCAGGCCATCGGCGCCGTCGAACTCTCGCTCGCCAACTCGGGAGATCCGCCGGCCACTGACACCATCTACTCGATGCACGCCTCGACGAACTACGCCTTGCGCGTGCGGGCATGCCAGCCGGCATGCGGACCGTGGTCGGCCACCGTCAACTTCTCCGTGACGCTTCCGCCCGTGCCCACAGCAGCACCCGCCGCTCCATCGTGCTCGCTCACCGGCAATCGCCTCAACTGCTCATGGAACGGCGTCGCCAACGCCGACTTCTACACCATTCATGCGATCCATCCGACGGCGTTCAACGGCGGCGCACTCACCGTTGCCAGCCGCAGGACCACAGCCCTCACTACCGCCAATCCCGAACCGCCGATGCTGGTCCCCGATGGTCCGCTGGCGGCGATCGTGGCCGGATGCAATGGCAATGGCTGCGGACCCTACAGTTCCGCAGCCAGCGTCAACGCGGCAGCGGGAAATCCGGCGAGCCCGGTACTCGGCAATCCTGTCCCCGGATCGGTGGTGTTGTCGAATCCGGTGTTCTTCTCCTGGAACCGGATTCCGGGCGATAACGGCTCGAACACCGTCTACCGGCTCTACGTGCAGGATTTCTCGCGTGCCGCTCCGGCGCTCGATGTCTACACTACTGCCAACTTCTACGCCGCCGCGTTCCGGGGCGAGGGCTCGCGCTATGACGCTGTGGTGGTGGCGAACCCCGGCTCGCCATCGCAGGTGGTGGGTTCGCCCGCGGGATTCAATGTGATTGCCGCGAGCCCGGCATCGCCCACGATGGTGCAGCCGGCTCACGTAGCGCCCGGCATGCCGATCACCATCCCTTCTGGCAACGTGACTCTCGGGTGGACTCCCGTCCCGGGCGCGACGCTCTATGAATACTTCGTGGCGGTGACCGGCCAGCCGAACGCGAGCGCGCGGGGTGTGACTCCCGGTCTTCTCGTGCAAGTGCCCCTCCCGGTGACGGCGAATACGAACTACAGCGGAATTGTTCGGGCGTGTCCGGCGGGGGCAACCTGCGCGTTCGGGTCGGATGCGGGTTGGGGACCGTGGTCGAACGCGGCGGGAGGATCCGGGGTCACCAGTTTCACGGTTAGGCCATAGCTATCTCACGCGCCGTCTGCGCCGAGCCCTCCGCGACAACGCCACACTCGCCATTGACGCCATCGGCGTCGGGCAAGCCGTCTACGACATGTTCCGCGAAACCGTCTCCCCGTCCGGACCCTCTACGGCGTCCAGATCACCTCTGGCGAGTACGTCTCCCGCGACGCCTCCTTCGAGCGCGTACCGCGCAAGCTCCTGCTCCACAATCTCCACGCCGCCACGGTCAACCGGGCCTACTGCATCGTCGAAGGCATCCCGCTGGCGTCCATCTTCCTCCGCGAACTCGCCCAGCTCGAGGTCCACATGGACGACGCCGGCGTCGACCTCGGGCCCCCCCGCGACCACACGTCGCTCGCCGTGATCGAAAGCGCCCACACTTATCCGTGACGAACGCGACCCCGTCAGCTTCGCCTTCCTCGAAGAACACCGCCTCTCCGTCACCGCGCTCTTGCAACTCCCACTCGGCATCCCATACACCACCATTGCCGGCTACATCGAGAAGGCCGCCGGTCACCAGAGCCTCTGGAAGAACTGCCTCCTCGCAATTGACGCCGCCGGCGTCGGCCAACCTGTCTTTGACCTCCTCCGCAACTGCCGGCTCCCCGTCAAAGACCTCCGCGCTGTCATCATCACCTCGGGCGACCGCCCCTCGCGCTCCGGCCACACCGGCAACATCCCACGCCGCGCGCTTCTCCACAATCTCCATTCGAGAACCATCGGCGGCCACCACAAAATCTCCGGCAAGCTCCCCCACGCGCGCACGCTCATCCGCGAGCTCTCCCACCTTTGGTACGCCGCCCGCTCCGGCTCGCGACCCACGCTCGCACCCAAAGCAAAGCCGCCCAGGCAACGCGTTCCGCAATTCCTGAACGCAAGATTCCGGTTGCGAGAGCTTCCTTCATGCCGCCGAAGTCAGCAAGGCATCCTGGGAATATAGCGAGAACCGGATCTCCCAAACGATGGGCCGGGTGGCGCGGGCAGGCGTACCGTCGCGTGTCAGCTCGCGGCCGGGCCGGGCGAAGTGAATCCCACGCGCATCACACCATGGCTAAGACGGATTCGGAGCGGTCCCCACATCGGAGATTTCGCGATGCGCACTCATGACGGCCTTGACACCGGTCCTCCCCAGTGATATACGTCATTGCCTACACTGCGATCAATTCGAAAAGGGGAACTCGATGTACCTTCACGCCGTCCGTCTGTCTCATCGTTTCTTGCCAGTCATGTTGTGCCTGATGGCAATGACGGCAGTCACTCCAAGAGCTACCGCACAATCGGCCTCCACGGGGCGCGTCAGCGGCCAGGTGACTGACCGGCAAGGCGCCGTCGTCTCAGGCGCCGATGTGGTGCTCACCAATACCGCAACCAGTTCCACCTTGCGGACGGTGACCAACGAAGTCGGCCGCTATCTCATTCTCAACGTCGATCCGGGCAAGTACGACGTGACGTTCTCAATGGCGGGCTTCTCTCAGGCGAGACTGCGCGAACAGACTGTGGCGGTGGGGTTGGAGTTGACGCTCAACGCGACACTCGAAGTTGGCTCCGTCACAACGGCCGTAGAGGTTCAGGCGATGGCGGGCGCCGAGTTGCAGACCTCGAATTCCACCGTCGGCGGGACGGTGTCGGGCGTGGCGCTGATGAATCTCCCTAATCTTGGTCGCGATGCGAATGCTTTTCTCGCGCTGCAGCCGGCCGTCACGCCGAGCGGGCAAGTGGCTGGCGTAGTGCAGGACCAGAGCCAGTTCCAACTCGACGGCGGCAACAACAGCGACGATCAGGAAGGCGGCCATAGCTACAACCTGGCGCCGGGCAACATCGGAAACGGAAGCACTGCCGTGCCGACCGGCGTGATGCCGACACCGGTGGAGACGATCGAGGAATTCAAGGTCGGCATTTCGAATCAAGCAGCGGACTTCAACGGCGCCGCGGGAAGCCAAGTGCAGATGGTCTCCAAGCGCGGCACCAACAAGTTCCACGGAGCTGCCTATGACCATTACTTCGCCGGCAACATCGGCGCGAACACGTGGCAGGGCAATCACACGCCTTCCGCCGGACTGAAGTACACGCCGCTGCCATCGACGCACCAGAACCGTTTCGGCGCTTCGATTGGCGGACCGCTGACTCCTGCGTTTTGGGGCGGCAAGACCTACTTCTTCTTCAATTACGAAGGAAGGCGTTTTCCCAACGTCGCCACCTATGAGCGGCCCGTGCCAACGCCCCTGATGCGAGCCGGTGTGATCCAGGTAGCCAACAGCGCCGGCCAAATGACTCCTTACAACTTGAATGCGGCTCCCGTCACCGTGAATGGCGTGACGTACCAGCCGGCCGTATGCCCGGCGGGGTCATGCGATCCGCGTGGCGCCGGTCTCAACCCGATCGTCTCGCAGATCTGGAACAAGTACATGCCGTTGCCGAACGATCCGAACTTCGGCGATCGCTTCAACACGCAGGGCTTCTTCACCACGCTCGCGCTCCCCCAGAATTCCAACTTCGCCATGGCCCGCATCGATCACGACTTCGGCGTCAACTGGCGATTTACGGCGGGTTATCGATACTACAAGTTCCTGCAGATGACGAACCAGCAGGTGGATATCGGTGGATTTCTTTCCGGCAATACGCTCGGGAATGCGGTGGCCACGGCGCCCCGGCGGCAGACGCCTTCCTACTGGGTGGCCGGATTATCGGGTGTGCTGACGCCGCATCTGGTGAATGACTTCCATTTCAACTTTCTGCGCAACGCGTGGGAGTGGATCAGCGCGGGCGGTCCGGTGCAGTTGCCGGGGCTCGGAGGCGCTGCGCTCATCGGCGGCAGCGGCGGCGGACAACTCATTCCGATCCAGGTGGACCGCGGCAGCGGACTGGCGCGTTACTGGGATGGAATGGATACCGCGTTCCGCGACGATCTGACCTGGATCAAGGGGAATCACTCGTTCCAGTTCGGCGGGCAGTATCAACGGAACAATATCAAGCACCAGCGAAACGACAACGGGATCAACATCTACAATCAGGCCGGCTATGAGATCACGTCGGGCGCGGGGATCGTGATGCCGACGGGATACATCCCGTCGACCGTGGCGGCGAATCAGATTGGCAGTTATAGTTCGCTCTACGCGATCACCCTCGGCATGGTGGCTCAGACGCAACTGATGTACGCGCGCAAAGGCGGCGCGTTGCTTCCGGCGGGGAGCCCGATCTTCTCGCAAAACATCATCCCCAACTACAACGTCTATTTCGGGGACACGTGGCGCGTGCGCCCCACTCTCACGATCTCCTACGGCTTGGGTTATGAGATCCAGATGCCGGTGCGGGAAGTGAATGGCAACGTTCCGATGATCACCGACGCGCAAGGCAACGCGTTTACTGGCGAAGATTATCTCGCCAGGCGCAAGGCGGCCGCCCTGAGCGGGCAAGTGTACAATCCGACGCTCGGGTTCGCGACCATCAAGAACGTAGTGGGAAGCCCGAACTACCCCTATAATCCGTACTACCGTGGCGTTGGTCCGCGCGTGTCGGTTGCGTGGAATCCGAAGTACACTGACGGACTGCTGGGAATGCTTCTGGGCGTGAACAAGACGGTGTTCCGCGGAGGTTACTCGCGGCGTTACGGGCGCATCAACGGCATCAATGTGATCCAGGTTCCGCTGCAGGGCATCGGGATCGGACAAACGGTACAGTGCACGGGAGTCAGCCGGAACGGCCAGTGCCTCGGCGTGGCCGGCGTGGACCCCACCAATGCATTTCGCATCGGAGTGGACGGGTTGGTGGCGCCGCTGCCGACGGTCTCGCAGCAACTGCCGCAACCGTTCCTGCCGGGCGTGGGAGGGAACGCTTCGGGTGCTACGGCGTGGTCTGACGATCCGAGCCTGAAGCCGTCGCACATCGACCAAGTAAACTTCACAATCCAGCGTGAGATCAGTTCTCGCATCCGGCTCGAGCTCGGCTACATCGGCACCCGGAGCCGCGATGAGCAACTGGCGTACTCGCTGGATTCGGTGCCCTACATGACTACGCTGGGCGGGCAGGCGTTTTCGCAGGCGTTCGCGAACAGCTACCTGGCGCTCAGCAGTGGACAGACGCCGGGTGCGCAACCGTTCTTCGAAACCGCCTTGGGCGGGCCGAGTTCAGCCTACTGTGCGGGCTTCGCCAATTGCACGGCGGCGCTCGTCTCCAAGCAGCGAAGCGCGTTCCTCACCACTTCGGTCTACAACCTGTGGGCTGCGATGAATGCCGCTCCGGGCTGGACACTGGGCCGCACGATGCCCAGTTCGAATCCCATTCAGGTGCTGGCGCTGCCGCAAGCGGCAAGTTTCGGCTACTCGAATTACAACGGAGTGTTTTTGTCGGCCCGAGTGAACGACGTGCACGGCCTCACGGCCAGCTCGAACCTCACGTTCAGCCGGTCGCTCGGCACAGGCGGCTACGGCTCCGGAATCGGCGTTCCGGTGGATCTGTGGAATATCGGCTCGATGTACGGCCGGCAGCCGTTCGACATCAACTGGATCTACAACCTCAGCATGTACTATCAGCCGAAGTTCCTCGAGAAGAAGCGCGGCGTTCTCGGCCACATCGTGGGGGGCTGGGGATTCGCGCCGTTGTTCACCGCGCAGAGCGGAGTTCCGCTGGGAGTATCTTCGTCGAGCAACTGCCAGTCGTTCGGACAGGCGAATTGCAGCTATCTCGGCGGCACGGAGCAGGCCATCGCGATCGGGCCGGTTACCGGTGGCAATCAAGCTCACTACAACATCGTGTCCAACGGCGTTGCCGGCCAGAGCGGCAATCCGGCGCGCGGCGGCTCGGGCATCAATATGTTCGAGGACCCCAGTGCGGTCTATTCGAATTTCCGCCGCGTCATTCTCGGTGTCGATTCGCGAGTGGGCGGCGCCGGTCCGCTTCGTGGCTTCCCGCTCTGGAACCTCGACATGGCGGTGATGAAAGACATCAAGGTGAAGGAAGGAATCGGCGCTACGCTGATTTTCCAATTCGTCAACGTGCTCAACCATTTCCAGCCGGCCAACCCGGGGTTGAACATCGACAGTCCGGCGAGTTTCGGAGTGGTGACGAGTCAGGCTACGCCGCCGCGGCAGATGGAGTTCGGAGTGCGCTTGTTCTTCTGACGCGGGAGGCCGCGTTACCATTTGCTGGTGGCGCGGCCTGCTCTCTTCGAACCTCTCCAAATCGGCGATCTCCATCTTCGGAACCGCATCGTCATCGCTCCGATGTGCCAGTACTCGGCCGAGAACGGCTCGATGACGGACTGGCATCTCATCCATCTCGGTCATCTCGCGCTCTCCGGCGCGGCGATTCTGACGATCGAAGCTACGGGAGTTCTGCCCGAGGGCCGCATTTCCCACGCCGACACCGGGCTGTGGAGCGATGAGAACGAAGCGGCTATGGCGCGAACGCTCGCGAGCGTTCGCCGCTGGTCAGACATGCCGGTGGCGATTCAGTTGGCGCACGCCGGACGCAAGGCGTCGGTGGAGGTTCCGTGGAAAGGTGGACGTCAACTCGCGCCAGATCATCCGCTGGGATGGCAGACGGTGGCACCCTCGGCGATTCCGTTTCTCGCGAGTGATGCCGCTCCGCTCGCGCTCGATCGCGATGGGCTCCGCCGCATTCGCGATGGGTTCGCTGCGTCAGCGGTGCGGTCGGCGCGACTCGGATTGGACGCGATCCAGTTGCACGCCGCGCACGGCTATCTGCTCCACGAGTTTCTTTCGCCGCTCTCGAACCATCGCGATGACGAGTATGGTGGTCCGCTCGAGAACCGGATGCGATTTCCGCTCGAAGTGTTCGACGCGGTGCGCGCGGTGTTTCCAGCGGGCAAGCCTGTCTCGGTGCGTGTGTCGGGTATGGACTGGGTGGAGGGCGGCTGGGACATCGAACAGACGGTCGCCTTTGCGCAGGAGTTGGAACGGCGCGGTTGCAGCGCGATCCATGTCTCGGGTGGCGGATTGCATCCGGCGCAGAAGATTCCGGTGGCGCCGGGGTATCAGGTGCCGCTGGCTCGGGCAGTAAAGGCTGTGGTGAGGATTCCGGTGGTCACCGTGGGGCTGATCACGAGCTTCGAACATGCCGAGGCGATCGTCGCCAACGGCGATGCGGATCTGGTGGCGCTGGCGCGCGGGATTCTTTATGATCCGCGATGGCCGTGGCATGCAGCGGCGGCGCTCGGGGGACGGATGCGCGGTCCGAATCAGTACCTCCGGTCTCAGCCGGCAGGGGTCAAAGATTTGTTTGAAACATAAGCGTCCAGAACGGGGTCCCGTGGGCTATTGGAAATGGCCGACGCGCGTTCGCTTGCGGAGTGGCGCTCTGCATCCTGATCAAGCTCTGTTGTTTCCATCCGCATGATCACTGGGACGAGACGACGCACCGGCACGTGATGATGGGCGCGTACCCCGCTTGGATGGGGCCGGGACTCGGCCAGTGGACCCGCCGGGCCCTGGACCATATCGGCTTGTTGGGCATCCTGGGCGCGCCGTTGTTGATGCTCGACTTCGGAATGGCCGCGATGGGATCGATGCGATGGAGGGAGTTCCTGTGGTCGGCACTGGCCTACGGCGCCATGCTGCTTTGCTTTCTCGCACTGATGATGAGTGCGTTGTCTGGGCTCAGGTAGACGCTGCCTATCGCCGATGTTGCTCGCGCAACACCTTGGGATCATCCATCGCCGGGCCCGGCTTGGGATCCATCGGCTCGCGCGCCTTCGCCGGGTCGAACACCTCGGCCGGTACTGCTCGCACCTTGTATGGCTCCATGTTGGCTGAGCTCGAGAAGCAGTCGGCGAGGTCCGCTGCCGCTGCGTCATAGAGATTCAGTGGCGGGATCTTCAAGAGCCGGAACGCGGTCTTCAAGATGGAAGGGAAGCTCGCGTTGACGTGCGACACGTAGTTTCGCTTAGCCCACGGACTCACCACCAGCAGCACCGTGCGATGGGAATCGATGTGATCCACGCCGCCCTGCGCGTCGTCTTCGGTGATGAAGATCGCCATCTTCGGCCACCACTTGGTGTGCGAGAGATACTCGATGATCCGGCCCAAGGCGTAGTCATTGTCGGCGACGTAGCTGGCCTGGAACGGATACCCGTCTTCGGGTCGAGGCTTGGCGGTGTGGTCATTCGGCAGGTGGATGTAGAGAAAGTGCGGCAGTGGCTTCTCGGGCTTGACGAACATCTCGTCCACTTCGCGGATGAACTGATCGGCGCGAAACTGGTCCGGGATGTTCATGTTGTAGTTCGGATACGTGCGCGACGTGTTGCGATACAGCGGATCCGGCATCGGGACATTCGTCATGTATCGGCCGCCGGTCGGCTTCAGCCCCTCGCCTTCATCCATGCCCGCCAGTTCGAATCCCTCGCCCCAGTTGCGGAACGGAACTCCGTTGCGCTCGAGATGATGCCAGAGCGCCCCGGCTTCCAACTGCTCCTCAGGGTGCACGGAGGAGTTGCTCTGCGCAAAGAGAAGGCGGCCGGGCGCGGTGGTCGGCATGCGGAAGTCTTTCTGGCCGCCGTAGGACGCCATGAGCGTCGATTCAGTCCAGGCGTTGGGATACGCGCCCACCATCCAGTGATGCCCATCGACAGAGACTTCGGAATCGGCGTAGAAATTGTCAGAGAACGCGAAGCGCTCGGCTAGCGCGTGATGGTTCGGCGTGACGCTGATGTTGCGGACCAGCAGGCGGCGCTGCAATTCGCCTCGCTCGGCGCCGATGACGCCGTACTTCCCGAAGCGGGCGAGGATCGGGATGCCCGCCACGGGTCCGTTGGCGGCGGTCTCGATGTCACCAAACACTTCGTCAAAGGTGCGATTCTCTTTCACGATCACCACTACGTGCTCGATCTCCGCAGGTAACGGCGCCGGATCTTCCTTGCGCGTAAAGATCCCGTTGTTGAAGAGCACGCGCGCGGTGAGTTGGCGGAGTTCGCCGGAATCGGGAAGCGCGAATTCGACGATCGACCCGCGCCGGCGCTCTCCCTGGAAGCTTCCGGGCAAGGGTCCGCCCCGGTTCGCGTTCGGCCCAGTGCCGTTGCCTTTGGCGCAGGCCACGAAGACTCGGGAGTCGCGCACGAGCACGCGAGTGGGAAACCACGCCGTGGGTAGATATCCGATCACCTGCATCTGCTTGGCGTCGATCACGGCGAGCGCGTTGATGCCCGCACAAGCCACCAGCAGCCAGCCGCTCGGTTCATCGAAGTACGAGCCGATCGGGATCAGCCCACGGTAGCGCTCGAGGCTCGGGATTCGCAGCAGGATCTCTTTCAGAGGCTGCAGCGTGCCCGCGTCGACGACCGTTACAGAATCGTTGTGCGCGTTTGAAACATAAATCCGGTCCGATGTTACGGTGACGCCCGAGGGGCTGCTGCCGCCGAGCGACTGGGGAAACGGGAGTCCAGTGCGCAGGCGGCCGGCGATCTTCGGTGACGCGGCATCGGCGACGTCGATCACGGCGACGGAATTCGACTCGGGCGCGTTGGGATCGCCCAGCCCGGGAACATCCACCGCGCCAACCGCCGTCTCACGCTTCGCACCCGACATTGATTCAGGCGAAGGAAATCCGAACGCGGGGAACGCGAGTCCGGTCTCGCGCGCCTTCTTCGGATCGGCGCCCGGAACAGGCGAGTACTCGAACATGCCCACGTGCGTCACCACGAGACGCTTGCCATCGGGCGTGAGCGCGAGCGCGAACGGAAGCCGCCCGGTGCGAATCGAAGAGACCACCTTGCGCGACGCGGTGTCGATGATTGCCACACGGAAGTTCGCCTGGTCCGCCACGTAGAGGCGTTTGTTGCGCGGATCGTAGGCGAGGTCGCCGGTGTAGGAGTCGGCGAATCCGCCGCCGTTCAGATCGAAGAGAAGCTTGCGCTTGCCGGAGCGGAGGTCCACTTGGCGAATGCGTCCGGAGTTGCCTTCCGAGGCGAAGAGCAGGTTGTCGTCGACGAAGGCGAGGCCTTGAAATACGCTACGCCAGTCCGCGTCATCTTCGTCCTCGGCCTCTTCGCGCTTGCGCGGAGCCACGAAGTGCCGCGTCTTGGCGCCGTCTTTGCCAAGGTCCACCACGGTGAGCGCATATCGGTTGGGACCGCCGTTGGCCGTCACCACGCGCTTGCCCGACGGGCTCATCGCGATGCCAAAGGGTCCGGGTCCCGTGAGGTAGTGTTTGCCGAGCGGCGAGATCACGCGACCGCCAGGAAGAATCGACGACGCTCCAGGGCGCAGCACGGCGGGTTGATTTCCGGCCGGGGGCCGAAAGTCGACCGCCAAAACAGGAATGACGATTAGCGTGGCGAATGCGGCTCTCATCGGATGCGCGACAATACTACCATGCTACCCGTGAGCGCACTCGCGCAGCCATCGTCAGGCGAATCGAAAGCGACGCTCGACAAACCGCTGGAACACTTGCTCGCTTGTCATCAGCGCATTCTCGAGCGCATGAGCATGCTCGAACGCGCCACCGCCGCGGCGGGCGAGAAGCCCGAAGAGTCCGCGGAACTGATCGCGAAGGTGCTCCGCTTTCTCGACAGCAACGGAGCTTGGCACACCGAAGACGAAGAGAACAGCGTGTTTCCGCGGCTGGCAGGCAAGGTGGGCGAGGATGAGGTGGCGTACCTCAACGAGCTGACGCGCCAGCATGAAGATCTGGATGCGGCGCTCGATCGCTTCAAGGCTGAACGGTCGCAGGCGAATGCCGCGGCGCTGGCCGATGGATATCGGAAGCACATTGCGTTCGAAGAGTCGCGGCTGGGTGGGATTATCAAGCGCGTGCTGAGCGAAGAGGAATTCGCGGCGGTATCGGTGGAGATGAAGCAGCGCCGCGGGATCGAATCGGCCTGCTGACAGCAGCGCTGTGTTGCCGCTGAGGGGCCAGGCCGGCCCCTCGGATCGAACTGGCCCGCTACGCGGCGAGGCGAACCGGCGGCCGCACCGGACGCGCCTGCTTCTGCCCCATCTGGATCAACCGCTCGCGGCGCGCGCGAGAGAGCATTTCCTCAGACGTGGTTCCGTGGAAATACTCGTCGAGCGGATAGAGCGGGTAGGGCATGAGGTCACGGAACACGCGACCCAGGTGCTGCTCGATCCGGTAGACGGCATGGAAGAACTGGCCGCGGTCCATTTCGAGCCGGCGCGCGCACAGACGCCAGTCGGCACCGAGCAGAAAATGATAGCGGAAAATGCGGAGGTCGCCCGGAGTGAGGCTGCGCTTGCTGACGAGATAGAAGTCGGCGATGTATTCCTCGTCTTTGCGGCCCCACGAGTTGCGGCGGCTGCCGCCGAGGGAAGCCTCGAGCCGGGCCTGGCTCATCGACTTTTCCTTTTCGATGCAGGTACGAAACCGCTCGTAGCAGGAGCGGAAGATGCTGCGCAGCACGCAATTGCAGGTGCTTTCCTTTCCTCGTCTACCCACCATCATGCCCACGCCGTGACAGAACGTGCAGTTGTGATTGGCCAACGCCAGGTGTTCGGATCGGGTCCATTCCATTGGCAATATCCTCCGGGTGCGAAGTCTCTTTTGTGTTGTCCTTGCGCCTCGCATCCCTCATGTACTTATCCTAAATTGGGCTGGATATACGTCAACATTTCTAGAGAACTTTTTTTCCGTCTGGAAGCGCAGTCTCGGCAACACTCTTTGCTGCAATGGCTTAGGGCATGCCGGCAAGATCGCCTGTGGTAGAATCGGGGAGCCGATATCCGGGTTTGATTTCGGCATATTTCAAATAGCTATCGCTGGAGGGAGGCGAAAGCTTGCAGGAAAGGCCACTCTTCCATCATGCGCTCGCCGTCGTTCGGGCTCAGGCGGCGCTCCGGATTCGCAACGGCCACTGGACCGAGCGCGGACTGGCCAGGCGCTTGAACGTCTCACAGGCTCACATCCACAACGTATTGAAAGGCGCCCGAGGGCTGACGCCCGATCTGGCCGACGCGTTGCTGGTGGTAATGGAAATGGATCTCGAGGAGGTGTTGATCGAAGCGAAGGTCCAGTTGCGGCAATAGCAGCCCCTGGCGAACGCCGCTGGTCCAGCGGGCCGGGGTCAGTCAACGACGTCTCCAAGCTCACCGCTATTGGATCGTGCTCTCCCCCGAAATCGGCTCCAGCCGGATCTCCCCGAACGCGCTCTCATACTGCGTAATGTTCTGGTTCAACAAATTCGCCAGCGCTTTGGCCTGCTGCGGACTCAGGTACACGCCTTGGAAATTCGCGATGTTTACGCTGTCGGGCGCAGTCTGGTTGATGGTGCCGAACATCAGGAAAAAGTCCCACAGGTTCACGCGGACCTGCACGCTGTTGGCGTAGCTCTCGCGATAGTCCTGCGAGTTCATCACCTGGATCTTCGTCGGCTGTTGAGAATGCATTTCATCCTTCCACTTTGCGTGCCGCGTTGTTCCAACGCAGCCGCTTGCCCGCGCGCAGCGAATCCATCGCCATGCACAGAGTAATGTTGCCTGCTTGCCCAGCTTCCACGGGAGCGTTCGGTTCGTTGCGGCTCTTGATGCAGTCGAGGAAATTGCGGATATGCTGCGGCGCCGCGCGCCGGAAGCTGCCCGGCTGGCGGTTCTCCTGCGATGCCTTCAGCTCCGTCGCGTTCGACTCCGGATACAGCGCCCACCACTCGCGCCCCACGTCGAATCGCGCCTTGCTCCCATGGAACTGCTTCAGTTGATCGATGTACTGGTTGTAGCGCATCGCCTTGTATCCGAGCGTGAACGTGGCGATGTAGTTTTCCGGATACTCGATCGTCATGACCGTTGTCTCCGGAACTTCCCATTCCTTGATCTGGGTGCGATTGGCCGCGCACGTCACGGCCAACGGATACCTCGAATTCATGTACCACTGAATGGCGTCCACCACGTGCGCTGCTTGGCCCACCATCAAGCCGCCCGAGTAGTCCCAATACCAATACCAGTTGCGGAACCGCATCGGATCCACATCGCGCTTCGGCGCCGTGCCGAGCCACTGCTCCCAGTCAAGCTTACCTTCGAGCTTCACGGGCTTCGGCGGCGAGGTCTGGTTGTACCACCACGAACTCACCAATTGAATGTCGCCGCACACGCCCGAATCGATCAGCTTCTTGCCTTCGAGGAACAAATCAAAACTGCGGCGTTGTGTTCCTACCTGCACAATCCGCCGTGTGCGGCGCACGGCATCGATCATGCGGAAGCCCTCGTCGATCTTGTGCGCCATGGGCTTCTCGACGTAAACGTCTTTGCCCGCATTCACCGCGTCGATCGTCATCTGCGCGTGCCAGTGATCGGGCGACGCCACGATCACGAAGTCGAGCTTCTCTTCGAGCAGCTTCTTGTAATGATCGAAGCCTTTCGCGCCCGTCGAAGCCGCCTTCAATCCCAGGTTCAGATTGGTCTCGTAGACATCGGCCACGGCCGCCACTTCGGCGCCGATCTCTTTGAACTCGCCCACGAGGTAACGCCCGCGGCCGCCGGATCCGATAATGCCGCCGCGCAATCGATCGTTGGCGCCCATCACCCGTGACGCCGAAGCCGCCGTTGCGGCCGCCAGAAAATACCGCCGTGCGATCATGATGCCTCCACGATAATCCGCCGGCCTTCCACGCGAACGCTTCCGGCCAGCACGAGCCGAATCGCTTCGGAGTATATCCTATGCTCCTCCGCGCGAATGCGCGCGCTCAGCGTCTCGGCCGTATCGCCCGGCAGCACGTTCACCGCCGACTGCAGCACGATCGGCCCATGGTCGAGCTGCTCATCCACGAAGTGCACCGTGCAGCCGCTCACCTTCACGCCGTAGTCGAACGCCTGGTGCTGCGCGTCGAGCCCCGGGAACGCAGGCAGCAGTGAAGGATGGATATTCAAAATCCTCATCGGGAACCGCCGCACGAACGCCGCGCTCAACAATCGCATGTATCCGGCCAGGCACACCAGATCCACGCCGTGCCGTTCGAGCTCGGCCGACACCAACGCATCGAAGGCTTCGCGGTCCATCCCCTTCGATGGAATCGCGACCGCGTTTAGCCCCAGCCGCCGCGCCGTTTCGAGGCCCGGCGCTTCCGGGCGATTCGAGATCACCACCGCGATCTCCGCCGCCAGTTTGCCTTCGCGCACGTTGCGAGTGATCGCTTCGAAGTTCGATCCACGGCCCGAAAGCAGGATCCCGAGCTTCTTCATATGTACTCGACTCGCGGCGCGGACTTCTTCCGTTTCACCGCGCGTCCGATCACCACGGGAGCTTCGCCCGCTTTGCGGAGAGCCTTCAGGGACTCACCGAGTTTCGTCTCCGATACCACCACGATCATTCCGATCCCGAGATTGAAGGTTCGCCGCCAGTCGTCTTCTGGAACATTGCCGATCTTGCGCATCAGCTCGAACAAGGGCGGCACCTCCCAGTTCGTGGCCGCGACCTCGACACTGACGCCCTCGGGCAGGATCCGCGGCGTATTGTCTGTAATTCCGCCGCCCGTGATATGCGCAGCTCCCAACAGGAGGCCAGCCTTGCGCAGTGCGCGGATCGGCTTGGCATAGCTCTTGTGCACCGCGAGCAGCGCTTTCCCCACAGTGGTTCCCAACTCGGCTACGTGGCTCTCTACCTTGTAGCCCGCCACCTCGAAGAGCAACTTGCGCGCTAGCGAGTATCCGTTCGTGTGGAGGCCGGTGGAAGGCAGGCCGATCAGCAGGTCGCCCGGCATGATGCCGTCACCGGTAATCATCTTCTTGCGCTCCACCGCGCCCACGATGAATCCAGCCACGTCATACTCGCCGTCGGCATAGAAGCCCGGCATCTCGGCCGTCTCTCCACCGATCAGCGCGCATTTGTTGGCGCGGCATCCGCGCGCCATTCCTTCCACGAGATCCGCCACCACTCCCGCTTTCACGCGACCCGTCGCGATGTAGTCGAGAAAGAACAGCGGATCGGCGCCTTGCACCATGATGTCGTTGACACAATGGTTCACCAGATCTTCGCCCACCGTGTTGTGGACCCCGGCGAGGAATGCTACCTTCAACTTTGTACCTACGCCGTCTGCCGAGCTGATCAGCACCGGATTCTTCCAGCCGCGTAGCTGGTAGGCCGCTCCGAAGCTGCCGATCCCAGCGAGCACATTCTGGTTGAACGTGCCAGGAACCAGGCGCTTGATGCGAGCCACCGCGCGATCGGCTTCGTCAATGTCCACACCGGCGTCGCGATAAGAGATTTGAGAACGAGAGGGCATGCCGAGAAGAAACTCTTATGATAGCCCGTGGTTTTTCGCCGCGGCCTTGTTCATCGCGTCCACTGCGCTCGCGGAAACTCCTTCCGTCATCGCCGTTCGCAACGCGCGCATCCACACCGCCTCGGGACCGGTGATCGAAAACGGAAACGTCATCGTTCGCAAGGGCCTCATCGAAGCCGTGGGCGCGAACGCGGCGATTCCGCCCGATGCGTGGGTGATCGAAGGCGCGGGCTTGCACGTTTACCCAGGACTCATCGATGGACTCAGCACTTGGGGGATTCCGGCGCCCACGCCGCCTCCACCAGGAACCGTTGCCGCCGTTGCTGCTGCCCCACCGCCCGCTCGTGGACCCGAAGATCGGCCGGCGAACACGAGTTGGGTCCACGCACAGGAACTCGTGCAGCCTGCCGACAAGAACATCGCGGCTGCGCGCGACACCGGGTACACCACTGCGGTTGTCTTCCCGAATGCCGGGATCTTCGCGGGCCAAGGTGCGGCGATGAATCTCGCTGGCGAAAAGACGGGGCAGATGGTGGTGGCGTCATCGACGGGACAGTACATCAGCCTCGCCACGCGCGGGTTCACAAGCTTTCCTGGGTCACTCATGGGCGCCATCGCTTACGTGCGCCAGATCTATCTCGACGCCGATCACTACATGGCTTCGCAGCGCGCTTATCGCGACAACGCACGCGGCATTCGCCGGCCCGATTATGATCGCGCGCTCGAAGGCGTGATCGAATCGCCGCGCGTGCTGCTGCCTGCTTCGCGACGCGTCGAGATCGATCGCATGCTCCGATTCGGCGCTGAACTGAAGCGGCCTTTCGTGCTCTACGGCGGCCACCAGGCTTATCGGTCGGCTGATTTGCTCAAAGCCGCTGGCGCTCCGATCCTCATCAGCTTGAACTGGCCCAAGGCGAACAAAGACGCCGATCCCGAGGCCGAAGCGGAAGCCTCGCTGCGCACGCTCGAGATGCGGGACAAGGCGCCGAGTGGTCCGGCGGCGCTCGACAAGGCCGGCACGAAGTTCGCATTCTATTCAGGAGGCATCGAGAAGCCTTCGGATCTTCGCAAAGCCGTCAAGCGCGCGATCGATGCGGGACTGTCGCCTGCCGCGGCGTTGCGCGCGCTGACGCTTTCGGTGGCCGAGATCTACGGCTTCGCCGACCGCACCGGATCGATCGAGCCCGGCAAGATCGCGAACCTCGTCGTCATCGGCGGCGACCTGTTTCAGGAGAGCACCAAGATTCGCTACGTGCTGATCGATGGCGTGAAGTACGAACCGGCGCCGGAGCCGCCCAAGGAGGAAGAGAAGAAGTGAGAGTAGCTCTATTTCTGCTCGTGCCCGCGCTCTTCGCGGCGGACCTCGTCATTCAAAACGCGAAGATCCTCACCGTGTCGAAGGGCCGCCTCGAAGGCGCTGTGCTCGTCCGCGATGGCAAGATCGCCGAAGTCGGCGAGCGCATCATGGTACCGCAAGGGGCGCGAATCATCGACGCCGCCGGCCAATACCTCATGCCCGGTATCATCGATTGCCACTCGCACATCGCCGCCGAGTCGATCAATGAAGGCTCGGTTTCGGTGTCGTCGATGGTCGGTATCGAAGACGTGCTCGACCCCGAAGACATCGCCATCTATCGCGCGCTCGCAGGCGGGACCACCACGGCTAACGTGCTTCACGGGAGCGCCAACGCGATCGGTGGAAAATGTTCTGTCATCAAGATGCGCTGGGGCAAAGACGCGCAGGCGATGGTGTTCCAAGGCGCGAAGCCGGGAATCAAGTTCGCGCTCGGCGAGAATCCCAAGCGCCGCGGACAGCAGCGCGCCTTCGGAGCATCCGCACTGCGTTATCCCGCCACGCGCATGGGCGTGGAAGACGTGATCCGGGAGGCGTTCGCGGAAGCCAAGGCCTATCAAGCGCGACTCGCCGCCGGCGAGAAACTTCCGCGCAATCTCAAGCTGGAACCGTTGGTGGAAGTGCTCGAAGGCAAGCGCCTGGTGCATGCGCACTGCTACCGTTCCGATGAGATCCTGATGCTGCTTCGGGTCGCCGACGAGGTGGGATTCAAGATCCGGACGCTGCAGCACGTGCTCGAAGGATACAAGGTGGCCAAGGAGATCGCGGCCCACGGTGCCGGAGCCTCTACGTTCAGCGATTGGTGGGCGTACAAGATCGAAGCGTTTGACGCCACCCCTTACAACGCCGCGCTGATGCACAAGAAGGGCGTGCTCGTTTCGCTGAACTCCGATTCTGACGAGCTCATTCGCCATCTCAACACCGAAGCCGCGAAGACGATGAAGTACGGTGGACTCACCGAAGACGAAGCGCTCGCGACGGTGACGCTGAACCCGGCAAAGCAACTCCAGATCGACAATCGCGTGGGCTCCATCGAGGTAGGCAAAGACGCCGACCTCGTCCTGTTCGACAAGCATCCGCTGTCGACGTACGCGAAGCCGCAGAAGGTGATCATCGATGGCGAGGTTTACTTTGACCGAGAGAAGGACATGACGGATCGCGGCGAGCGCCAGGTTCGCCGGATGGCACTGCGAGGTGGCAAGTGATGCTTCGCTTCGCCCTGTTTCTCGCAGTGGGCGCGTTCGCGCAGGATGCCTTGCTGCTGCGCAACGCTACGATCCATCCCGTAGCTGGACCCGAAGTTTCCGCGTCGGTGCTCATCAAAGACGGCATCATCGCCGAGATCGGTGCGAAAATCACAGCGCCCAAGACGACCCGTACGCTCGACCTCAAGGGGCTCCATGTTTACCCGGGCATGATCGATTCGGCGACCACGCTGGGCCTCGCCGAAATCGGATCGGTGCGCGAAACGCAGGACACCACCGAACTCGGCGACTACAACCCGCAGCTCCGCGCCATCATCGCCGTCAACCCTTCGAGCGAGCACATTCCGGTGGCGCGAGCGAACGGGATCACTTCGGCGGTCGTGCTGCCGGACGGCGCTGTCATCGGCGGGCAAGCGGGCCTGATGCATCTCGACGGGTGGACATGGGAAGAAATGGCGATTCAGCGCGCGGCCGCGTTGCATCTGAAGTTCCCGGTGCTGCGCACCACCGTGCCCGGCGAGTTCTTCGAGCGTCCGCGCACCATTCCTTATAAGGAGGCGAAGACGGCGCACGAGCAGACGCTCCGCAAGCTGAGTGCGTTGTTCGAGGACGCGCGCCGTTACGCCAAGGCGAAGGGCGGCGCTGGATTTCAAATTGACCGCAAGCTCGAAGCGCTGCAGCCCGTGCTCGAAGGCAAGCTGCCCTTGCTGGTCTCGGCTGTGCGCGAGCGCGAGATTCGCGAAGCGCTCGACTTCGCCGAGAAGGAGAAGGTGCGCGTGATCCTCGCGGGTCCGCGCCGCTTCGGAGCGCAACTCGAACGAGTGAAGGCGCGCAAGATTCCCGTGATCCTCGGCGAGACGATGTCGCTGCCGCTCGAAGAAGACGACGCCTACGACGCGCAGTATTCGCTCCCCGGCGAGCTCCATCGCGCGGGTGTCCCCTTTGCTTTTGCCACGTTCGGATCCTCGGATGTGCGCAATCTTCCTTACCAGGCTGCGGCTTCGGTTCCGTTTGGACTCCCCGCGGAACAGGCGCTGAAAGCGGTGACGATCGAGCCCGCGAAGATCTGGGGCGTGGACGACAAGCTCGGATCGATCGAGCAAGGCAAGTGGGCCGACCTCATCGTGACCGATGGCGACCCGCTCGAGATCCGCACGCAGGTGAAACGCATGTTCATTCGCGGCCGCGAGGTGAGCCTCGAGTCGCGGCACACGAAGTTGTACGAGAAGTTCGCGGGCCGGCCCTGAGGTTTGGCGAACGGCGCGCGCGATCAGCGCAAGGCCCGAGACAGTCTGCTGGCTGCATCGCGGATCTGGCGCTCGTCGAAACCTGCGAAGCCGAGAAGGAGTCCGCCGGGATCCTTCGCCTGGAACGTGTACCGGTCGAGAGCCAGGGCTTCCACGCCGGCCGAGCGCGCGGCAGCTTCGGCTTGGCGCGATGTCATCCCATTGATCAGCTTCGCCGTTGTGTAGAGTCCCGCGCGAACGCTCGAGATCTCGAGGACGCCGCCGAGTTGCTTGCGCCCAGCTTCGAGCAAGCAGTCGAGCCGCGCGGCGTAGAGCTTGCGCATGCGGCGCAGGTGCCGCGCCAGGTGGCCGCCTTCGATGAAGTCGCACAGCACCGCGTGATCGAACGAGCGCGAGCGAAAATCCGTGCCATGGCGAAAGGCAACGATGAAATCGGCGAGCAAGGGCGGCGCCACGATGTAACCGATCCGCAGTGACGGGAACAGCAGCTTGTTGAATGATCCGGTGACGATGACGTTCGATGCCCTGTCGAGACTCTGCAGCACGGGCACCGGCCGGCCTTCGAAACGGAACTCGCTATCGTAATCATCCTCGATGATGAAGGTTCCGGCGTTCGACGCCCATTGCAGCAACGCCATGCGCCGCTCGAGCGGCATCGTCAAACCGAGCGGAAATTGATGCGCCGGAGTGACGTACGCTCCTTTCGCCGCGCGCGCCTTTCGGATGCCAGCGGCGACGTCGATTCCCGAGCCATCCACAGGCACCGGCGCGATTCGCGCACCCGCATTTTCGAACGCGATGGAGGCGCCGAAGTACCCCGGATCCTCCATCCACACCGCATCGCCGGGCTTCAACAGAATGCGCGCGAGCAGGTCCAACGCTTGCTGCACGCCGGAGACGATGATGACTTGATCGGCCTAGCAACGAACGCCGCGAGAAGAGCCGAGGTACCGTGAGATCGCTTCGCGCAGAGGCCTGTATCCCCGGGGATCGTCTTCGCCCTCGAGCCAGGATCGGAAATTGCGAGATCTTCGATTCGCGAGCGTGGCCCAGAGTTCTCCGGGAAACTCGGTCACATCGGCGTCGCGCATCCTGAAGGGGCGCGGCGGGTGCGATGCCGTGAGCCCGGCGAAGGCTTTGGGGCGCTCGTAAGCTGCGGCAATCTGCCGAATGAAGCGAGGCGTGCGCGCAAACGGCTCGCTGGCGCGATCTGACGACATCACCGCGCTCACCCACGTTCCGGCGCCGACCCGCGAATCGAGGTAGCCCTCTGCGTGCAATCGTTCGAGCACGGCCACCACGGTTCCACGCGCAAGGCCGTGTTGTTGCGACAGCTCCCTCGAAGACGGAAGCCGCGTGCCCGCCTTCAGCCGCCCAGCAAGAAGCGCTTCACGGAGTTCGCCATAGAGCCACGCGCCGAGTGTTTGGCCAGGCGCAGGTGGGGCGAGCATGAGCTCGAGGGAACTGGCGATCTTGGGCATGCAAAGTGGTCCAATCGAGATGCCACAAAATGGCTCTTCCGAATGTACCAGTAACATGGTAGCTTCGAGAGGGCACTAAGGGTGCGAGGATAGTCCAGATGGAAGACAGACAGCGGCGGATCGCGGCGGTTGACGCGCTGCGCGGGATCGTCATGATCATCATGGCGCTCGACCACGTGCGTGACTTCTTTCACGCAGCGGCGATGACGCAATCGCCCACCAACATGGCCACCACCACGCCGGCCGTCTTCCTCACCCGCTGGATCACGCATTTCTGCGCACCCGTGTTCTTGTTCACCGCGGGAATGGGCGCGTACCTTTGGATGCAGCGTGGGCGCACCAGGAGCGAACTCTCGCGGTTTCTGGTAACGCGCGGGTTGTGGTTGATCTTCGTCGAACTCGTGGTGATGCGGTTCGCCTTCGACTTCAGCTTGGGCGGCGCGCTTCCGGTCTTGCTGATCACGTTGTGGGCATTGGGCGGATCGATGATTCTGCTCGCAGGCTTGATCTACCTCCCCGTGCAGGTGCTCGCTGCCTCGAGCGTGGCCGTGATCTGTCTGCACAATCTCTTCGACGGCGTACAGGCGCAGGCCTTCGGCTCATGGTCGTGGGTGTGGAACGCGCTCCATCAGCCCGGAGTTCTGCGTGTGGGTGGAGCGATTGTCGTGGTCGGATATCCGCTCCTCCCGCTGGTGGCAACAATGACCGCTGGATTCTGCGCCGGGCATTTGTACGCAGCAAGCGGCGACACGCGGAGGCGCGCCTTCGCGCGATTGGGTGCGGCGATGACTTTGGCGTTCGTGATCCTGCGCGCAATCAACATCTACGGCGACCCGTCGCGTTGGGCATCGCAAAAGCCGGCCGTAATGACAGCGCTGTCATTTCTGAACTGCACGAAGTATCCGGCGTCACTCGACTTCCTCCTGATGACGCTCGGGCCCGCCTTGATCGTGCTGGCGTGGTTGGACCGCATTCGCCTCAGCGACGGCAACCCATTGCTGGTCTTCGGCCGTGTGCCGTTGTTCTACTTCGTGGGCCATTTCTATTGGGCGCACGTGCTCCTGGCGATCTGCGTCTGGTTTCGGTACGGCGCCACGGCGTTCGTTCTGCGAGCTCCGCCATCGGTGGGTGGGTCCCGCGACCTTTTTCCCGCGGACTTCGGCTGGAGCCTCGCGGTTGTCTACGTGGTCTGGGCGCTCGTCGTCTTGACAATGTATCCGGCGTGCCGCTGGTTCGCGGGAGTGAAGCGCCGCCGTCGCGATTGGTGGCTCAGTTATACCTGACCAGCGCAAGAAATATCAAGTGCGCTGAGCGCAGAAACCGTATTCTGAGCTTGCGCGGTGATCCCGCGCAAATCTGAACAGGAGCCATCCGATGAACCGATCCACGACTGTTAGCTTGACTGCTCCCCGCATCGTCGCGAGCGAGCCGAAGCTGATTTTCGGGCTGAGCCAGCCGTGTCCCGCCGCGGGCGACCCCGCGATTCCGAGCCTCTGGAAGCGCTTTGCTCCCTACATTGGAGCGATATCCGGTCGAGTGGGAAACAACGCCTACGGAGTAATTCACAATACCAGCGAAACCGGCAGATTCGATTACACCGCCGGTGTGGAGGTACGCACCTTTCCTGCGCAGCCCGGGGACTTCGCCCAGCTTCGGATTCCGGCCCAGACTTACGCGGTCTTCGAACACCAGGAGCACGTTTCCACAGTCGGAGCTGCGTGGCGAGCGATCTGGGAGCACGCGCTCTCCGATGCCGGGTTCGAGGCCGCCGATGGACCCGCGTTCGAACTCTACGGCGCCCGCTTCGATCCCGCGACAGGCAACGGCGGGCTGGAACTCTGGGTCCCGATCATCGCGCCGCCGAAATAGGAGAGCCGATCCACCAGGAGACTCCATTGCGGTCCACCACGCCGGCATTGCGGTGGCCGTATGGTTTGTCTTCGGGCGCCGACTGGGAGGTGGCGCCCGCCTCGACGGCGCGCTGATACGTGGCGTCCACATCCGGAACCCACACGTACAGCGCTGCCCCGAGCGCCTTCCAGTTCTCGCCCGCTTGTCCCATCATGAGCAGCGAATTGCCCACTTCGATTTCGGCATGCATGATGGCGCCCGCCTGTGTGCGCTGGCAATGCTTCAGTTGGGCTCCGAATGCGGCCTGGAGAAACGCGAGTTCTCCATCGGCGTCAGGGACGACGAGGTAGGGCGTGATGGTGCGGTAGGTATCCATGTTGTCAGCCATGGCGTCCAGCTTATCCGATCCTGTTCTCCGGGGATTGTAAGAATGTGACGTGGTTCTGGAATTCTGTGGAAGCGGCACGATAGGCGCTGGGCGTGAGTCCGGAGAACTCGCGGAAGTCGTGGATGAAGTGGGCTTGGTCATAATAGCCGCAGTCGGCGGCGAGCCGCGTCCAATCGAGTCTGCTGCTGTGTGCCGCTCTGACGGCCTCCTGGAAACGAAGCAGACGGCAGTACTGCTTGGGCGTGATGCCGATCTCGGTCTTGAAGCGTTCGATGAATCGCTTGGGACTGAGACCGGCCGCGTCCGCGACCGCTCGCGTGCGTACCAGCGATGGGCTCGCGGCGAACTCGCGCAGAGCAAATGCGGTGACCGGGTGAAGCACGCGAGGTTTGCATGCGGCGAGCAGGCTCGCTTCCAGAGTGTCGAGCGCGTGGTGCGGCGAGTGCGCCTGCAGCAACTGCTCACGGAGACGTTGGATCGCGCTGCGGCCCCAGAGGCATTCGAGTGGGATCTCCGCGTTGGCAAGTTCGAGTCCCGAAGTGTTGCAAAACGGCAGCGTCCCACCGGGCTTGAAGCAAACTCCGGCGGCGTGCTCCTGCTCCGCGGTATCGATGATCAGGGCGCGTGTGGTGATGCCGGTGAGAGTTGACCCCGGGGAAACAGTGCACGCGATTCCACGCGGACCGGCTTCGTAGACGCGAGTTTGGTCCTCGGCGAGGTTGATGACGAGTTGCGGAGCACCGGTGGGAAGCACCCGCTCGAGGGCAAGCGGCGAGCGAGGGTTGCGGCAGAACCAGAGCGAATCGATCGAGGAGTCGAGAGGCGGGCGCGGGCGCCGATGCAGGAAGGGCATCGTGCACACCATGGTTGCACTGCCGCCGGCACGGCAGCAACGGGGCTTCGTGGCTGCCAACATTGGCGGCTCGGAACGCGTGCGCTATCGGGGCCGTTGGAACACGAGGCAGTATCCGCCACCAAGCCATTTGTCTTCTCGATGAAGCAAGACGAATCCGGCGGCTTCCAGTTCGCTGGCGGCGATTTCCGGTGCGATTCCATGGTGTCCGCGATTCGCGGGGACATTTTTCACCGGCGAGACAAGGCCGAGGAAGAAGCTCGGCCCGAAAGTCGACAATCGCGAGCTTGCCGCCGGGCTTGATGGCGCGCGCGAGGCTCGAGTCGAAGGCATGGGGATCGGCGATGTGATGGTAGACACGCCGCAGCAGGATGCTCTCGCAACATGCGTTCGGCAGATTCGCCGCCGCCGCCGCGCCTTCGAGCACCGTGATATTCGCGAGGGCTTCGTGCTTGACCGCCTCGGTGAGCTTGCGCCGTTTGTCCGAGTCGATCTCGGTTGCGAAAACTCGGCCAGACGGCGCGACGATGCGTGCTGCGGCCAAAGCCATCCCACCGGAGCCCGCGCCAATGTCCGCAACGCTGTCTCCAGGTTTCCAGTCGAGAAGCCGTGCGAGCCCGGCGGCTTCGGCTTGCGATGGTCCGGAAGCGGCGAAACAGAACCCTGCCAGGAGAATGGCGGCCGCGCAGGTCGCGATGAGTAGCCAACGCCAGCGCATGTTTCCTCTTACCATGTTACGGGCCGCGGCGCTTCCAGGTTCCGTGACGAAAGCAGCGTCGAGTCATCGTGTGTGAGGCAGTTCCAGCACGGGCGCGAGCCCACCCGGAAAGGTCGCGCGTTTTGACCCGGCTCATCTTTCTTGCCGTTCCCGCGGCCGGCATCGTTGCGCTGGCGGCAGCCGCGACCGCAGTGTTTCCTTTCGAGAAGGCCGCAGGCGGGCTTGCATGCTGGAAGACACCAACGTGGAGCTGGCAAATGCGCTTTCCGGCGTGTTTGGCGTATCCGGGCAATTGATGCTGGAGCCCTGCTGGAAGGCAAGTGAAGCGCGCCGCAGATCGCAGCCTTGGCACAACGACGCGCCAAGGACTAGCTATTAGCTAGCTAGAACGGGGCGTGAACAAGGGGTGCGATCTGTGAGCCTTGTGCTCGGATAGGAAGCGGCGTAGAGTCAGGCGCTGAACGCGGGAACCTTCGCGGGCTGGCGAAGGCACTTGAAGCATAGTACGGACCGGATCGATGCGGGTGCTCACGCGATGGGTGGGGGATTTGCCCCACGTCCGGTGGCGGCAACGGAGAGGATTGTTGCGCGGGCCTAATAAAGGAACAGGTGCGTGGTGGCACACGGCGTGCAGCCATGGTCCTTGTTGTCTCTGCCGCGAGGTCCGGCAGCGTCCGAACGGGAGGTCTATGCAAAGAAGAACCTATTTCAAACTAATCCTTGCGGTCCTGATTGTAGTGGTTTCGGCAGCGGTCGCGGGCCGGAATCCAGTCTCGTTCCTTCCTACCGAGAAGGCATTCTATGCCGACGAACGAACGGTCGATTTCGTTCGCCCTGGGCTCGTCATGAAAGTGACGCGAGCGGAAATCGCGACGGATGGAACCATTCGCGCGTGGGTCCAATTCACCGATCCAGCCGGGCGGGGGCTTGACCGGCTGGGAGTGCAAACCCCGGGCGCGATTACGGTCAGCTTTCTGATCGCGTACCTGCCGGCTGACGGCCCGCAGTTCGTATCGTATATCACGCGGCAGCGCGTGTCGGGCGCGAATACGGCGACGCAGGCGACAGGAGAGAACAACGGGACTTGGCAGGCGCAAACGGCCGATGGCGAGTACCTCTACACATTCGCGAGCAAGGCTCCGGCGAACGTTGATCGCAACGCAACGCATCGGGTGGCGATCTACGGGTCGCGTACGCTGACCGATTTCAATCTGGGGACCAGCCGCGCCGATGGATGGCTGGACTTCGTGCCGTCAGGGGCTCCTTTGACAAAGGTTCGCGATGTGGTTCGCACGTCGTCATGCAACAAGTGCCACGATCAACTGGCGCTGCACGGGGGCAATCGGCGAAGCGTGCAGGTCTGCGTGGTGTGCCATACGCCGCAAACCACGGATCCCGCCAGCGGGAACACGGTTGACCTGAAGGTCATGGTTCACAAGATCCACCGTGGCGCGAGCCTACCGAGCGTGGTGGCGAAGGGCAAGTACTTCATCGGCAACGCTGATTACTCCGATGTCGTGAATCCGGCGCCGGGGCAGGACTGCGCGGTGTGCCACGAACCGCAGAAGACGAGCGGAGCCGCGCAGGCCGACAACTGGATGACGGCGCCGTCTCGCGCCGCGTGCGGATCATGCCATGACAACGTGAATTTCACGACAGGTCAAGGGCATCCGGCGGGTCCGTTCAACTCCGATACGCAATGCTCGCAGTGCCACACCCCGGCGGCGGTGAATGACTTCGACGCCTCGGTACCGGGTGCGCACATGGTGCCGCAACGTTCGCACCTGCTGGAAGGCTTGGTGGCGAACATCGAGTCAGTGGAGAGCGTGGCTCCGGGTAAGAAGCCGATCGTGACCTTCACGCTCGAGAACAACGCGGGCACTCCAGTTGCGGCGGCGGATCTGACGACGCTGCGGCTCTACATGGCGGGGCCGACCACCGATATTCCCGGCTACACGCGCGAAGACGCGAAGACGGCGAAAGACGCAGGCGGCGGCCGGTACATGTACACGTTCACGGTGGCGCTGCCCGACAGCACCAAGGGCACATGGCAATTCGGCATCGAAGCTTATCGCAACCTGACGCTGATGGCAGGGACGACGAAGCAGCGGACCGTGCGCGAATCGGCTCCGGCGAAGGTGATGGCTGTGACCGCCGATGGCAAGGCTGTTCAGGCGCGGCGGGCGATTGTCGCGACGGAGAAATGCATGGCCTGCCACACGCAGTTCGGGTTCCACGGCGGGGCGCGCAACAATATCCAATTGTGCAGCTTCTGCCATAATCCGACGCTGGTGGCGGGAACGCCGAACGAGAGCTACAACTTCACGAACCTGATCCACCGGATCCACAATGAGGAGGTTCGGTATCCGGGCAACGTGACCACCTGCACGCAGTGCCATTTGAACAACACGCAACTGCTGCCGCTTCGCGAGGGGTTGATGAACGTGACGAATCCGGCAGCGCCGATGACTCCGGCGCCTCCGGCCACCAACGCCTGTCTCTCGTGCCACAACGAGACGCCGGCGTGGAGCCACGCGGCAGTGAATACGTCGAGGTTGGGCGAGAGCTGCAGCGTGTGCCATGGTCCGAATAGTGACTTCGCGGTGGCGAAGGTGCACGCGCAGTAAGAAGAGGTGGGCTGCGGGGTTGTGCGTCCGAGAAGACTTAGTGAGCCTGCTAGATGAAAGGAACTAACTCGGGCAATGATTCGCTCGCCCGATAGCCTGATCCCTTCCAGCGATGGGCAACCCACGAAGGAAAAGCGGGATGACGAAGCCTCCAAGTGTCGGCAGCAAGGCGAGGCGAACCTGCGGGCCGCAACATGAGTGAACATCGTCTCAGCATCGTTAACCAAGCTGCATCTACGCAGCGACAAAGACGTGGACGATCTGTCGCGATGTTCAATCCAGTGGTTGGCGGGTGGATCCAATATTACGGGCGGTACTGCCGCTCGGCGCTGTACCCGGTGATGAAGCACCTGGACCGAACGCTGGCGCGCTGGGCATCGAGGAAGTACGAGAAGCTCAGGCGGCATATGCGAAGAGCGGCGCAGTGGATCGCGCGCATCTCGAGACCCGATCCGAAACTGTGGGCGCACTGGCGTATGGGACAACGACGCGGTTCCGTGGTGGGAGCCGTATGAGTATGAGCGGAGACGCTCACGTACGGTTCTGAGCGGGGCTCGGGGTGAGATTCCCCGGGCCTATTTACCTGGCGCTGCTTGCGCGAACGGAGCATGGGGCGAACGAAGCGTGGGAGCTACTGCAGGCGCAGTTTGCCCGGTTACGCTTGGTGGTGAACCAAGACAAGAGCCGGGTCACAACGATGTGGTAGGGCTTTGCGTTTCTAGCTGGCTAAGCTAGCGACAGGCTAGCGAGGAGGCCAACGGATTCAGCCTCAACCATACGCGAGCACCTACTCTGCTCTACCGCGCCGCTGCCATCTCCCGCTCGAGCTTCCGCGCCTGCGAATTCAGCGACCGCAACTGCCGCAGATCGTCCTCCGCCATCGCGATCGTCTGCTGAATCCGCGACAAATCACTGCCCGCTCCCACCGGAACCGCACCATCCCGTGGATTTTCGAGCCGCACCGCCAGAGTGCGAAACTGATCCGTCGCCTCCCGATACCGCCGCAAAATGTTGTCGAGATACGCTTCCTGCCGTAGCGCCAAGTCGCGCATCTCGCCCGTCAGTTGCGCCGACTTCACCACCTTCCGCGTCGAATCCTCACTGCGCTTGCGCAGATCCTGATTCGCCACTTCCAACTGCGCCAGCCGCTCGTTGCGCTGCTTGACCTCCAACTGCAGCGCCTCGGTCAACCGCATCGAAGCCGACAATCGCTCCTTCAGGTCCGCTTCCGCCTCGGTCAGCTTGCCATGCCCTTGCGTCAACTCGGCCGTGCGCGCCTCGGTCTCTTGCAGCTTCGCCCGGACCTCGCGCACCGCATCGTCCGCAGCCGCCAGCTTGTCGTTCTTCTCGTTCAGCATCCGGATCAACTCCTGCCGCGTCACCGGATCGTCCGCCGAAACCTTCGCCGCAGCCGCCCTGGGATGCTCGGGCGTGCGCTCCCGCACCACAGCCGGAGCTACCGCGCCTTGGGCCTGCCGCAGCGAATCGCGCTCGCGCTCCAACCCGCGCGCCCGTTCTTCCAGCGCCGCGATCGACTGCCGCCCGGCCGCCAAATCGCGCTCCAACCCTTGATATCGGAACCAAACCGACCCCGCTCCCAGCGCGGCCCCTGCCACGCCCGCAATGACAGCCACCGAGGAACGCATGTTCATTTTCCTTTCGCGGCGAAACTGTTCCGGTAGCGCAGTTCTCCTCCTTCGGCCGTCAACTCCACGTGGAGTTGACGTGTCTTCGCCGGTGCCCCCTCGATCTCGGCGCTGCGCATGGCGGCAATCGTCGCCAGGGTCTTTTCAATGGTGGCTGGAATATCCGCCACCGAGCGGCAGAATTCCGCCGCCCCCCCCGTTACAGTAGCCAGCTCGAGCAGGCCTGTCTGGTAGGCCTCGTTGAGCTGGTCATTTCGATGGTCCAGATGAACGATGAATAGCGGGGCTTGGGTGGCTGCGATCCGCGCCCGCAATTGCTGGAACTTCTCTTTGATGATCCCCTCGGGAAAGCGCCGCGAAAGATCGCGCGCGTCGCCCGAGTTCACCACGGGATTCGTATAGTCTTCGCGATAGTTGCCGATGCTCGAATCGGTGACGTAGAACACCGCCACCCTCACCTTCGCCTTGCCCAGAATCGAGTCGCCCAACTGCGCCGCCGTCTCCACCGTGTCGAGCAGGCCTGCGCGCCCCGCGATATTCAATCCTTCGATGATCGGCCCGATCTTTTCATGCGCCGTACCAGGATCGGCCAGCACCTTCAACGCCCCGTCCTGCGAGCTCATCAGCGCGATGCCCGCCCGGTCCAGCGCTTTCGGCATGCTCTCGATCAGCGAGTGCCGTGCTGGATCCACCAGCGAAAGATCGCCCGCCAAGTCCAGGATCAGCAGAACCACCAGGTCGTCACCCGGACCCTGCAGCCGCAGCACCTTCGCCGGATCGCCGTTGAGCTTCGCCTGTACCGTCGCCGCGCCGCTCTCGCCCACGATCCAGAACGGAACACGCAGCCGCTCGGGTGTCTTCCCCGCCGGCGGAGCCGCCAATAACGCCGAAGCCGCCGCCACCGCCATCCAGCTGCGCATCAGAAATTCAACCTCAATCCCACTTGTATCACGCGGCCGCCCCGGGAGCCAATGATTCTGCCCGCGTTCACGTTCGGCGCCGACGCCGGACCGATGATCGTGTCCGGATCCGTCCAGTCCGCGTGATTGACGAAGTTCAAGCCCACCATTGAGAACTCGAGGCTGTTCTCCGGCGTCACCGGAATCCGCTTCGTCACCGAAAGATCGTGATTCTGGTTCATCGGCATCCGCAGCGACGGATGGGTACGCGAAGCGTCCCCGATCGTGAAATCGGCCGGCTGCACGAACGCCGCCGGGTTGTACCAAAGATCCGGACCCGCATTCGGAACATGCGGATCCACGCCCGGAACCGTCCGCACGTTCAGCACATCCACCACGCCTCCCGTATTGTTGAACTGCGGACGCAACGCCAGCGGCTCGCCGCTCAGCACCGTCGACGCTCCGCTGATCGACCACCCCTCCACCAGATACCGCCGCCAATCCGTCACCGCGAACAGCGCCTTGTTCGCTCCGAATGGAAGCTCATACATATAGGTCAACGTCACCCGATGCGGATTGTTCGACGAGGTGAGCGACCATTCGTTCCGCCGGTTGTAATAATCCTGAATCCCGTATGGACCGGAGTAATTGTCCATTTGCTTCGAAAACTCGTAGTAGGCCGACATCGAGAGCCCGCCCGAGGTGCGCTTTTCGAGCCGCACATAGGCCGCATCGCGCTTGTACTTGCCCTCCGGCCATGAACTGTACACATCGAACTTCTGATACTGCGGATACGGCCGCACGGAGCGGTTGAATTGTTCATCGTTCAGCCGGTCGCGGTACTCGAGCGTCGAAAGCGGAATCGCGTTCGGGTTCGAGCCCGAATTCGACAGCAGCAGATTCCGCCCCTCGCTATGCCCCGCGCCGATGGTCAATGTCGCCGCGGCAGGCAATTGCTTCTCCAGTGAAAGCGAAGCCGATTGATACGTCGGCTGGCGTCCGCTCGCCTCGATCAAATCCGCCTGCGTGTTGTTGGCGGACTCTGGCCGGAAGTCCGGGAATGTCTGCGCGCTCGGCGGCAATCCATTCGCCAGCGTGAACGCCGGCGCCAGTTGCGGATTCGGAGACACCCATGTCGGGCTCCCGTTGAAAGCCTGCGTCCCCCATTGCCCCAGATAAATCGGAATCGGCGAGTAAGAACGCGAGTAGCCCGCGCGGACCACGTTCCGCGTGCTCCCGAACGCGTTCCATGCGATGCTCGCGCTCGGTTCGCCCTTCAGGTTGAACGGCTGGAAGGCCCGCGCCCGCCCGCGTCCGGCGATGATCATCGCGCCAGCGCGCCCGTTCACCGGATTGACCTCCGTCAGCGACACGGTCGACTGCCGGTCGTACTTCTCCACGCGGGGCGTGCTGCCGTCGAAGTTGAACGCAAGCGAAAGCGTCAATCCCTTCCGCAGCTCCCATTGGTCGCGCAAGCCCACGTAGTAGCGGCTCCGCCGGAAGTACGAAGGAGCGCCGTTCAAGCTGATCTCCGCATACTCCGGCCCCCCCAGCAGAAAGCTCGCGAACGCATGCCCCGTGTTCACGATTCCCGGCAGGCTCGTCAGCCCGGCCGAGAAGCGATAGCTGCCCGAAGGATACTGCGGCCAGAACGTATTCACCTGTTCCCGGATGAACTGCCCCACTACTCGCAGCCGATGGTCCTTGTGCCGCGTCGAGTATCCATTGGTCAGCACCCAAGTGGCGCGCGCGTTGCGCGAAATCGGATACGACGTCCCCATCGAGAGATAAGGCTGGAACTGATAGCGCGGAAACGCCCGCCCGTCCCCTTCGAGCAGCGGCTTGTTGACTGACCGGTCCATCGACACGTCGAGTGTCGCCGTATTCACCGTCTTTGACGACGCCGTCAGCACATGCTCGAGCGTTCCTCGCCGGCTGGCTCGGTCCCGCGGCACCGATCCCGGATTGGCGATCGACGGAAACCACGGCGCCGCACCATCGGTTCCGTTCGAGTAGTTGATGTTGGTCCGCACCCGATGCTTCTCGTTTACCGTGTGGTCCACGCCCGCGATCACGCCATCGGCCTTGTTCACCTCCGGCGCAAACACGAAGTAGTTGTTGCGGAAGAACGGACCCGCGTCGGAATTCGGCGCAGGATAGTACGAGATCGCTTTCTGCGCGGCCGAGTCCAGCCGAGACGCCGGAATCCGATTGGCCGGGAACGGCGCACGGTCGTATTGGAGATTGTCCGTCGACACCGCTTGCGTCGCGTCATACCGCGGATTCGCCGCCGTCGTCCGCGGATCGTAGATCGGCAGCGGCTGGCCGGCCAGGTCCACCGTATCGGACCAATTTCCGCTGCGCTCGGGCATGGTCGGAATGGTGCGCAGGAAACTTCGTCCGATGCGCTCGCGCATCGCTTCGTACGTGAAGCTGAAAAACGTGTTCCGCCCGCCGTTGTAGAGCTTGGGTACGATCACCGGACCCGTGACGTTGAACCCGAACTGATTGCGCCGCAGCATTCCCTTGGTTCCGCCCCGCTGCGCCACTTCATGAGGAATCGAGTCGAGCACGTCATTGCGCAGGTTCTCGAACAGGCGTCCGTGCCACTTGGGCTTGGCCGCGCCGTTCGAGCGCGCACGCACGGGTGAATCCGCGCGCAATCCGAGATTCCGCGTCTGGGCCTTGAACTCCTCCACGGCCTTTTGCATTTCCGTCTGCGGCGCCGGCGCTGTCGGTTTCGGTTTGGCAGCCGGAACCGGCCGCTGCGGCGGAGCACTTTGTTGGGCAAGCAGAGCGAACGCCGAGGCCGCGACCAGTAGTCGCACCATACTTCGAGTCTACCAGCGCCGGAGCCGGATGAGAGAAAATGGAACCGCTCCCATGAGTAGAGTTTTCTTGCTTGCTCCGGTGATCGCCTTCGCCCAGGACAACCTCATCCTCGCGCCCCCACCCGATTCCGCTTTCCCACCGGGACCGGTGCGCTTGATCGCGCGCGTTGCCGGCGAGAGCGCGGTGAAGCTCGATGGCGAAGCTGTGAAGGTCGAGTCGCCGCATCCGGGCGTGGTGACCGCAGAACTACAGCCTGCTCCCGGCACGCACGAGATCACGCTCGGTGATCAGAAGGTCCGCTTCGCCGTGGGCAAAGCCGATGGCTTCACCGCGTTCCGCCCGCATCCCCCATCGAACTCCTGCACCACCTGCCACGCGGTGCGCAACGGCCGCTGGCGGTTCGTGCGGGCATCGCTTTCGAACGTCTGTTCGCAGTGCCACTCGAAGGAAACGTTCCCCGCCAAGCACACCCATCAAATGGACCTGCTGCCCGACTGCCAACTCTGCCACAACCCGCATGGGTCCACTGCTGCGGGACACATGAAGCTCGCCCGCGACGCCGCCTGCAAGCAGTGCCACAGCCTGCAGAAATAGCGATTGCTTTGCCGGGCGACGCTCTGCTCCAGACGCGTGCTTTGGCCCGAGTCCACCGCCCGCAACGGCTCGAGATATACTTCCCTCAGCGCCGCACTTTATGAAAACCTCGATGTTTCGGCTCCTGCCAGCCGCGTTCGCCTCGATCTGTCTCTGCGCTGAGAAGACAGCCGCGCCGCCCGCTCCCAAAGACATGTCGAACATGTCCTCCGCCGAGCATGCTCCGCTCTTCCAGCCAACGGCGCCGAATCCCGCCGGCGCACTCACCGATCGCCTAGCCGCCGGATTGCCGCAAACACCCGGAGCGTCGAACCGCATCGTGCGCCGCAACTTCATTGACAATCACGTCTTCGGCAAGATGGAGCGAGACCGCATCCCGCACGCTCCGCTCGCAAGCGACCAGGAGTTCCTCCGGCGCGTCACGCTCGACATCACCGGGCGCATTCCTTCCACCGCCGATGTGCGCGCGTTTCTTGCCGACAGCGATCCGTCCAAGCGCGAGAAGCTCGTCCAGCGCCTCATCGAAAGTCCCGAGTTCGCCGACAAATGGTCGTACTTCTTCATGGACATCTTCCGCGCCAACGGCAAGATGATGCGCGGCGTGAGCCTGTTCCATCAGGTGTTGCGCGAAAGCTTCGCGGCTGACCGCCCTTATGACGATCTCGCCCGCAGCCTCATTGCCGCTTCCGGCAAGAGCAACTACGTGGTGGCGGCGGCGAATCCCATCGTGCGCGAACACGTGGAAGGCAAGCCGGGCGAGGCGTCGCACCCCGAGGACCTCAGCAAGATCCATCAAATGGACACGCACGACGAAGTGACCATCCTGTTCGGGAAGATCTTCCTCGGCATCAATTTTTCCTGCATCGCCTGCCATGACGGCAAAGGCCACCTCGAGAAAATCAATGTCTACCTGAGCCAAAGGAAGCGTTCTGACTTCTTCCAGCAAGCCGCATTCATGGGGCATGCCCGTTACATCCCGCACGTGGAAGGGCGCGAGGCCAAGATGGGCCACTTCACCGTGGACGATCTCGGCAAAGGCTATGACACCAAGGCCAACAGCATGCTGCGGATCACACGGTTCGGCGGTCCGGATTCGCCCAAGTTCATCCTCACTGACGAAGCTCCCAAGCCCGGCGCCAACGAGCGTGACGAATTGGCGCGCATGCTCACCTCGAATCCGCAGTTTGCACGCGCAGCCGTGAATTTGTTCTGGGCGAAACTGATGGGCGCGGGAATCGTCGATCCTTACGACGAGTTCGATCTCGCCCGCCAGGATCCGCACAACGTACCGCAAGGATGGCAACTGCAGCCGTCGCATCCGGAGTTGCTCGATGAACTCGCGGCCTATTTCCGCAAGAACGGACACAGTGTCCACAAGCTCTTCGCGCTCATTTGCAATTCGAGCGCCTATCAACTTTCCGCGCGCTTCCCGGGCGAGTGGAACGAGCGCTACTCGAAATACTACGCGCGCAAGTTCGTCCGCATGCTCGGCGCCGAGGAACTACACGACGCCATCGCCACGGCTACGGGGCGGCCCGGAAGCTTCTCTCCCGCCGCTCGAAAGCGCAAGGCCGCGGATGATGAGGCCGGGTCCGCGCCCTCGGTCAACATGGCGATGCAACTGAGCCTGCCGCGCGGCACGGGCGAACTGAAGAGTTTCATGCAGGCGTTCGGACAAGCCAACCGCGGAACACCGCCTCGCCCGCCTTCCGCCTCACCCTTGCAGCCGATCATGCTGATGCGCTCGCCCGTGGTGAACGATCGTGTGCTCGCCGCCAAAGACAGCCGCGTACAGCGGCTGCTCGACAGCTACGCCGACAACGCGAAAGTCGTCGACGAGTTGTTCCTCGCCACGCTCTCGCGAGAGCCCGCCGCCGAGGAGAAGCAACTCGCCCTCTCCGTCATGGAGAAGAACCGTGTCGAGGGCGCGCAGAATGTCGAGTGGGCGCTGCTCAATCTCGCCGAGTTCCTCTACAACTTCTGAGGTAGCCGCATGAGCCGTTTCACAGTCGCCGATGTCTTCCCCACTCGCCGCGAGTTGCTCCGCTATGGCGGATACGGCCTGCTCGGCGCAGCGCTCCATCCACTGGCGCCGCGGAAACTCTCCGCGGCCGAAGGCGTGAAAGCGCAGCCTCGCGGCACCGCGCGCAACGTCATCTTTTACGAGATCTCCGGGGCCATCAGTCACATCGACACGTTCGACTTCAAAGACAATCCATCCACCCCGAAAGATTTTCAGGTCCGCAAGCTCCCCACCGGGATCCACTTCCCGGTGAACTTCTTCCCGCGCATCACCCCGGTGATGGATCGCGTCGCCATCATGCGATCGTTCGTGAGCCATGAAGAGGTCCACTTGCGCGGACAGTATTACGTGCAAGCCGGCCGGCCGCTCAACGTTGCCTTCGCCAAGGAAATCCCGTCTGTCGGCAGCGTGGTGGCATCTGAACTCGAACAACACCGCCGCCCCGCCGACACCTTCCCCACCTATGTTTCGTTCAACCTCGAGACCAATCAGGTAGGCGCGCTCGCCACGGGCTTCCTTCCGCCGCAGTATTCCGTGTTCGACTTGAATCCCGCCGAAGCGCTGAAAGGAATGTCGCTCGATCAGAAAGCCGTCGAGCTCATCGAGCAGCGATGGCAAGTGCTCGAAGGCCTGCGCGACATCAGCCGCTCGCGCATGAAGAGCTTCGGCCGCGAGATCGATGCCTACGAAAGCTTCAGCGTCACCGCGAAGAAGCTGCTCACCGATCCGCGCTGGCCAGCCGCATTCCGCCTCACCGAAGAAGACCGCAAACGCTACGGCAACACCGGTCCGGGTCTTTCGTGCGCGCTGGCTCGGAACGTTTTGCTGCAAGACGCCGGTACGCGCTACATCCACGTCTGCCAGCACGGCTGGGATCACCACCGCCGCATCTGGGATCGCACCACTGAAGACAACCACTACAAGCTCATCTCCGAGTTCGACCCCGCACTCGGCAGCTTGATCGAAGACCTGGCCGCCACTCCTTCGAAGGCCGCGCCGGGCAAGACGCTACTCGATGAAACGCTGGTGGTCTTCATGAGCGAGTTCGGCCGCACGCCAGGACCACTCAATTTCATCCTCGGCCGCGATCATCACAAGTACGTCTTCCCGGCGATGTTCGCGGGTGCGGGCGTGAAGGGCGGCACGGTGCTCGGCTCGAGCGATGCGGAAGGCCGCAAACCGGCCGACACCGGCTGGAACCACAAGGAACAGCCGCGGATCGAAAACGTGATCGCGACCATTTATTCGGCGCTTGGAATCGACTGGTCAAAAGAAGTGCGCGGCTTGCCCTCCGGGCGCTCGTACTTCTACGTCGACAAGCTCGGCGCCAACGGCTTCATCCCCACTGACGACATTACCGGGATCTACGGGGCGTGACGGTCCGCGCTCTGCTGTTTGCTTTCACCTCCGCCGCATTTTCCGTCGAACCGGGCATGGTCTTCATCCCCGGCGGTGCGTTCGAACGCGGCCGCACATTCGAATGGTCAGACGCGGACGTGAAATGGTATCCGGCTTCGCACCAAGATGACCTGCCCGTCAAGACCATCACGGTCGATCCGTTCTACGTTGACGAAACCGAGGTCACCAACGAACGCTACGCCGCATTCGCCAAAGCCACTCGTCATCGCACACCCTATCAGTGGCGCAGAGGACAATTCGGCGAAGGTAAAGCGAAGCATCCCGTGGTCAACGTGAGCTGGGATGACGCTGCGGCTTTCTGCGCCTGGGACCGCAAGCGCCTTCCCACCGAAGCCGAATGGGAGCGCGCTGCGCGAGGCGAAGCCGCCCGCCGGATGTTCCCGTGGGCCGGCGACAAGATCACCGCGAAGCAAGCCGTCTACGGCCAATCGGACGGTCCAAAGGCCGTATGCAGCGTGGAGAAAAGCGGCTTCGGCACTTGTGACATGATCGGGAATGTTTGGGAATGGTGCTCCGATTGGTATCAGCGAAGCTACTACGCGGAATCCCCCGAACGCAACCCTGCCGGACCCTCCTCGGGGATGTATCGTGTGCTGCGCGGCGGGTCGTGGTTCGATGATCCCCCCCTCTTCCTGACCAATTCCTACCGCAGTTGGGCACGGCAACAGGAGCGGAGCCCAACCATCGGGTTCCGCTGCGCGAGGTCGTTTCCTCACCGGTAGCGCCACCTCCCGTAATGGCTATTACAGTACCGGGCAACTCAGTACTTTTAGAATGTATGGAGCATTACGATTTGCCGTTAAACTTCGATCATTCGTGGAATAATCATTGACTCTGACGGGTGTCTCGGGATACCCTGAGACTGCCACTCCGTCGAGTCCCCCCATGACAAGGAGGATGACGTGTCTAAACTCGCAGTAATCGTTGCAGCGTTCGGATGCATGTTGAACGCCGCAACCATCAACATTGTCGGCACTGGGAAAACGGTAGCGGAAGGCTCCATCGATCCGAATTGGAGCATCACTTCGCCGAGCGGCTCCGCCTTCGTAACAGTGACTGACGGCTTCCCGATCGCGGCTGGTTTGTGGATTGCCAACGATGCCAATTCCAAGTGGATCGAGCCCGCCGGAGCCACGGTGGATACTCACCCCACCAACTCGCCCTACACCTACCGCACGACCTTCAGCTTGGCCGGATTGATCGCGTCGACTGCAAGCCTGACATTCCGCGCCGCCGGTGACAATGAGATCACCGCCGTCCGCCTCAATGGAAACACAGTCGGCTTCACCTATGCGGCTTTCAACGCCTTCAGTTCGCCGTTCTTGATCAGCACCGCCGCATTCTTCAACTCCGGAACGAACTCGCTCGAGTTCGACGTGCTCAACACCACGGGCGACCCCAACCCAACCGGCCTCCGCGTGGAAATCTCGGGCACAGCGGATCCATTTTCGGATCCCCCCCCTCCCTCGACCCCGGAACCGGCCACGGTGTCTCTGATCGCCGCCGGGCTCGGTGCGTTGTATCTCAAGCGGCGCGGACGCTGAACCCGCTCCACTGCAGTTTCTCCAGATAAACTGGTTGCGAATGACTCGCAGCCAGTTTTTCTTTTTCGCGGGCGCCTTCGTGGCGTTCGCCCAGAACCCGACCGCCGAAATCCCGGTCCGCTGGCACGATCTCGCTTCGCTTCCCATCGAAGGCAAAGGCTGGAGCGACACCAAGCACTTCTATGACCGGCTGCCTGCGCGAGCCGAAGGTGTGGTCCGAGCGCCCGTCTGGAACCTCTCGCATGACTCGGCCGGGATGCTGTATCGTTTCTCGACCGATGCTCCACTGATCCGCGCGCGCTGGAAGCTCCGCAAGCCCGATCGCCTCGCCATGCCGCACATGCCCGCCACCGGCGTCAGCGGACTCGATCTCTACGTGCTCGACGCCGGCGATTGGCGCTGGCTCGCCAACGGCCGCCCTACCGCCGGAACCAATGAACAAACGCTCGTTCGCGACCTTCCGCGCCGCCCACGCGAATTCGCGCTCTACCTGCCGCTCTACAACGGCGTCGAGTCCGTGGAACTCGGCCTTCCCGAAGGCTTCGCGCTCCAGGCTTCCACGCGCTACCAAGGCCGCAAACCAGTCGTCTTCTATGGAACGTCGATCCTGCAGGGCGGCTGCGCGTCGCGTCCCGGCATGGCGTATCCGGCAATCGTGGGCCGCATGCTCGATTGGCCCACGATCAACCTCGGATTCTCGGGCAATGGCAAAACCGAACCCGAAATGGCGGACCTTCTCTCCGAGCTCGACCCCGCCCTCTACGTGATGGACAGCCTTCCCAACCTGAGCGTTCAGGAAGTGAGCGAACGAGTCGAGCCCTTCGTGCGCAAGCTGCGCGCCAAGCATCCCGATACGCCGATCGTGTTCGCCGAAAACGTCAACTACACCGACAGCGGCATGGTGGAAGCGCGTCGCTCCAAAGTGGCGGAAGCCAATGCCCTGCTCCGAGGCATCTTCGACAACCTGAAAAAGGCCGGCGCGCAACGCATCTTCTACGTTCCCGCGTGGCAGCTCTACGGCGGCGATGGCGAAGACACGGTGGACGGCGCGCACGCCACGGACCTCGGCTTCCTCCGCATGGCCGAAGGGATCGCGCCCGTGATTCGCGAGGCGCTCGCGAGCGCGGGATTGCGCGTGCCCTCTGAAGAAGGCTTCCAGAGCGCCTTCGACGGCAAATCGCTTTCGGGATGGAAGCAGCGCCAAGGAAAATGGCGAGCCGCTGCCGGCGTGCTTTCCGGCTCGGGACTCATTCTTCGCGATCAGCCGATGCGCGGTCTCCTCATGCGCTTCGAGTTCATGCTCGATGCGCCTTCCGAGGGCCGGGTGCTGCTCCACGCGGGTCAGGACGGGCCTGGCCTCGAGGTCGCACTCGACGGAAGCATTCCGGCCGTGCATCCGAATCCAGAGGGAGTTCGCGCGATCCGCAAAGAAGGTTGGAATAGCGCGGAAGTGCGCATCGAAGGCCAACCGGCTCGCATTCGCTATTGGTTGAACGGAAGGCTGCTCACCGATTTCCAGCACACCGAGGCGACCGCGAAGGGCGCGGCTGCTGACGGCAAGCCGGGCTTCGCCTCCGCCGCCGGACATTCCCTCCGTATTCGATCTTTACGAGTCCAATCGCGGCCTTGACCTCGTATGATGCAGAGAGACCCTATGCGTCGACTCTCTGCGATTTTCCTGGTCACATTGTTGGCCCCCACCGCCAATGCTCGCGGCGTCCGCGCCGAATTCGATCCGGCCAATCCGGCCGTGGGCCCCTTCCCCACGGACTCGCTCACCACCGGCGACGCGCGCCAGCGCACGGGAATCCGCGTGAACCTCCCCTTCCCAGACTGCGCTGCCGCCGCGAGCGATTGCGGCGAGATTCGCTCGCTCAATGAGCTCGATGGATTCTCCACCAACCCGCGCCTCAATGTGAAGTTCAGCGGCGCCATCAATCCGGAAACGCTGCGCGATGGCGTGTTCTATGTTTGGTCGGATTCGCTCGTGCCCGAACGCTTTCATCTCTATCCGAACGGCACGATCTTTCCGATCAATCAGCCCGTCTACGATCCCGCGACGCGCATCGCGAGCGCCAAGCCCGACAACGTGCTCGAATCTTCGCGCCGCTATTTGATCGTGGTGACGGACGGCGTGCGAGACACAGCGGGAGATCCCGTGGAAATGGATCCGGCCTTCCAGGCTTGCATCAACGGCCAATCGGGCAGCGACTATTGCCGGCGCCTCACGGCCGCGCTGAACTCGGTCACCGGATCGCTCGGTGGCCGCCGCGTGATGGCCGCCAGCTTGTTCACCACGCTGAGCGCAACGGCTTGGTACGAGCAAGCGCGCGCCACCGTGGCGCGGGTCCCGGTTGCATTCCAACGCGCTGGCGCAAACAACGTGCTGACAGCGGCGACCCTGCGCTCGATCACGCTGCACACCGAAACCTCACCCGGTCAATTCACCGATTCCGATCTCCCCGCTCCGCCGCAACTGCTCGCGCTGTTCGGCGTGGGGCGTATCGCCTTCGCGTCGATTCGGTCACCGCGGTTCCTCGGGCCCACGCTGACCGTTGCCAACACTCCTACCGGAGAAGCGATCGCTACGCCGCAACAAACCGAGGAACTCGCGTTTCATGTTTTCCTGCCTTCGCGTCAAATGCCCGCGGGCGGTTATCCGGTGTTGATCGCCGGGCACGGCATCGGCGATAGCCGCTTCGGAATGCCCACCGTAATGGCGAGCGCCAATGCCGCCGGCTTCGCGGTGGTTTCGCTCAACGCGTTCGGGCACGGCTTCGGCGCGCGATCGACGGTGCGCGCAACGCTCGCCAATGGCGACACCGTGGAGTTCCCTGGTGGCGGGCGCGGACTCGATATCGATGGCAACGGCCGCATCGATTCCTCGGAAGGCTGTGTCATCCTCGCGCCTGGCGCTCCGATCGGTACCCGCGATTGCTTCCGCCAAACCGTCTCGGACTACTTCCAACTCGTACGCGCGATCGGCGAAGGCATGGATCTCGACGGCGATGGCCGCGCTGACCTCAATCCGGCGCAGATCAGCTTCGTGGGCCAATCGCTCGGCTCCGCCTATGGAACGATTCTCGTGGCCACCGAGCCGGCGATTACGAACGCCGTGCTCAACGTGGGTCCAGGCAGCCTGATCGATGCATTCCGGCTTTCGCCAGGATTTCGAGGCACAGTAGGAGCCTTGGCGCTCGGCGCGCGGCAACCGAACTTGCTCAATGACGGGCAGTCTTTCGATGAAGAGATCCCTCTGCGTTACCAGAGCGTCCGCATCGCCACCAAGCCGGGATCTGCTGCGATTCGCGATCTTTTCGAGCGTGCCGAATGGCTCGATCTTTCCGCGCCCATGGCCCTGGCCCCGCATCTGAAACAAGCGACTCTTCCCGGCGCGCCAATCAAGAATGTTCTCTTCCAAATCGCTCGCGGCGACGTCACCGTGCCGAACCCGGTGAACTCGCAGTTGATTCGCGCGGCCAACATGCGCGAGCGCACGGTGATGTACCGGCACGATCTCGCTCGCGCCGTGGCGCCCACCCTGCCCGTGAATCCGCACACATTTCTCATCCCGCTCGGAACGGAAGCGCAACAAGCGATCGGCTTTGCCGCGCTGCAACAAGCGGTCGGATTTCTGGCGGCTGGTGGGCTGGCGGTCCCGGATGCGAATTCGCTCGTGCGGCCGTTGTTCGGGCGCGATCTGTTCGAGACTCCGGAGTTCTTGCCGGAAGAGCTCAACTACGTCCAGTAGGCCGCGGGCTCGGCGGTTTTCGGAGGGTGGCAAGACAAGCACCGCGTCACCCGTGCTCTGGTTCAAGACGCCGTAGCCGTCATGGTCGACGATCTCGCCGATACGCGCGCGACTCTCGACAGCCGCTACGACGAAATCAAGACCGGCCGAGTCAAGCTGGTCCCCGGTGACGAAGTGTTTGCCCGGCTGCGCGCGCGGAGTGCGCAAGCCCGCCAGGCAACGTCAGAACCAAGCGACCTGAGCGTCGTCGAGCGGATTCACGAGGCACTCGAAGCGCCTGTACGGTTCCCTCACCAAGGCATCGCCGCGAAGATCTGACGAGCCCCGGATGAGAATCCGCTCTGGATCATTCCCGTCATGCACAGCCGCCGGAGTCCACGCGCCATGGCCGCACTCCTCAGAAGAGGCGCGATTCGCCCTCGAATCCCGCCCCTCGCCAAGGACTGCTAGCATAATCGGAAGCCTATGTCACAGATCAAAGGTCCCGCACTCTTCCTCGCCCAATTCATGGGCGACGCCGAACCCTTCAATTCCCTGCCCAATATCACCGCCTGGGCCAAGTCGCTCGGCTACCTCGGTGTCCAGTTGCCGTCGTGGGACGGCCGCATCATGGACATCAAGAAGGCCGCCGAATCGAAGACCTACTGCGACGACATCAAGGGCCAAGCCAACGGACTCACCATCACCGAGCTATCCTGCCACCTCCAAGGCCAACTCGTCGCCGTGCACCCCGCCTATGACGAACTGTTCGACGTCTTTGCCGATCCGTCGGTCCGCGGCGACTCGAAGGCGCGCACCGAGTGGGCCGTGAAGCAGATGAAGTATGTGATCAAGGCTTCGAAGAACATGGGCCTCAGCGCCGTTCCCACGTTCCCGGGCGCGCTCTTGTGGCCCACCGTGTATCCATGGCCGCAGCGCCCCGCCGGGCTCGTCGAAGAAGGCTTCAAGGAACTCGCCAAGCGCTGGAAGCCGATCCTCGACTACGCCGATTCCATGGGCCAGGACCTCTGCTACGAAATCCATCCCGGCGAAGACATCCATGACGGCCTCAGCTTCGAGCGCTTCCTCGAAGCCACCGGCAATCATCCGCGCGTCGCCATCAATTACGACCCTTCGCACTTCATCCTGCAGGTGCTCGACTATGTCGGCTTCATCGACGTCTATGGCCAGTACATCAAGGCGTTCCACGTGAAGGATGCCGAGTTCCGGCCGTCGGCCCGCGCCGGCGTCTATGGCGGATACGCCAACTGGAAGGATCGTCCGGGCCGCTTCCGCAGCTTGGGCGATGGCCAGGTGGACTTCAAGCAGGTCTTCACGCGGCTCACCGCCGTGGGCTACTCGTCGTGGGCCGTGCTCGAGTGGGAGTGCTGCTACAAAGACGCCGCGCAGGGTGCAGCCGAAGGCGCGCCGTTCATAGCTTCCATGCTGATCGATGTGCCGAAGAAAGCGTTCGATGACTTCGCCGGCGCGGGATCGGACACGGCGCGCAATCGCCGCATCATGGGACTCAAGAAGTAGTGCTTTCTCCGTGTAGGGCGGGCTTCAGCCAGCGCGGGACTTCAGTCCCGCCCCAATCACAGAGGCTCGCGACTCGAGGGGCCACAGGCCCCTCAGCGGACCTCGAGTAAGCCCTACATGATGAACCCCGCCGAGTTCGCCAACATCGCCGAGTCCGAGGCGAACTTCTGGTGGTATCGCGGCATGCGGAAGATCATGTTCCGCATGCTCGATCCCATCGCGCACCAGCGCAAGTTCACCCGCGTCGCCGAAATCGGCGCCGGCACCGGACACTTCGCCCGCGAACTCGAGCAACGCTACGGCTGGAAAATGTTTCCGCTCGACCTAGGCTGGGAAGGCCTCGCCTACGCCCGCCAGTATGGCGTGGAGCGCCTCGTGCAAGCGGACATGTGCCGCCTTCCCTACGCCACCGGAACGCTCGATGCCCTCGTCTCCATGGACGTGATCGTCCACCTGCCGCGCGGTGAAGAGGACAAACCCATGTCCGAATTCGCCCGCGTGCTGCGACCCGGAGGCTTCGCCGCCATCCGAGTCTCCGCGCTCGATATCCTCCGCAGCCAGCACTCCGAGTTCGCGCATGAGCGCCAGCGCTTCACCCGATCGCGCCTGCTCGATCTCGCCGCGCGCCACGGCTTCCGCCCGCTGCGAACCACCTACGCGAACTCGCTCCTGCTTCCCGTGGCCTTGTTCAAGTTCCGCGTCTGGGAGCCGCTCACCGCAAGCGAACCCGAGAGCGGTGTGAAACCCGTGCCACAGTGGCTCGACACGCTGCTCTACACCCCGCTCGCGCTCGAAGCCGCCTGGATCGGCATCGGCGGCTCCTTCCCGCTCGGCCAATCCATCGTCCTCCTCGCCGAAAAGCGCTCCTGAGCCAAATTTGCCGAAACGAAAGGGCAGCGACTGCGTATGCAGGTTACATGGATTCCTTTCTCCAGGACCTGAAGCACTCGCTCCGCATGTTCGCCCAGAGCCCTGCGTTCACGCTCACTGCGATCGCCGCACTGGCCCTCGGAGTCGGCGCCAACACAGCGATCTTTTCCCTGGTGAACCGGATCCTGCTCGACCCGCCTCCCTTCCCAGAGGCCGGCCGGATCGTGGTGTTCATGAACACATCGCCGCAGGGCTCCGGACCCGCCGCTTCACCGGCCAAGTTCGCTCACTGGGCTCGCCAGACAGACGTGATCGAGCACGCGGCAGCCTACCGCGGCAACGTCATCAACTGGACCGGTACCGATGCGCCCGAGCAACTCCGCTCCGTGCAGTGCACGCGCGAATTGTTCGCGCTCTTCGGCGCGCCGGTCATCATGGGCCGCGGCTTCAGCGTGGAAGAGGATCGTCCCAAGGGCCCCGCAGTGGCGCTCATCTCGGAAAGTCTGTGGCGCACGCGCTGGAAGGCGGACGCGGCCATTCTCGGCAAGACCATCGAACTCGGCGGCGTTCCACACGCCATCATCGGCGTGGTAGGATCGGCGTTCGATTTTCGCGACCTCGCCAACGAGGGTGATGTGTATGTCCCCTTTCAACTCGACCCCGAAACTTCCGATCAAGGTCACTACTTCCAGTCGGCCGCGCGCCTCGAGGCCGGCGTAACTCTACAACAAGCCCAGACGCGGCTGAAGGAGTCAGGCGCCGAGTTTCAGCGCCGGTTTCCGCGGATGCTCCAGAACGGCCAAGGCTTCAGCGTGGAGCCACTCCAAGAAGTGCTCGTCCGCGATGCGCGATCTTCGATTCTTGTTTTAGCGGCGGCCGTCGGCCTGGTGCTGTTGATCGCCTGCGCCAACGTAGCGAATCTCCTGCTCGCCCGCGCCATCGGACGCAAGCGCGAAATCGCCATCCGCGCCGCCCTCGGCGCCGGCCGTGGAAGACTCATTCGCCAACTGCTCGTCGAGAGCCTGCTGCTCGGTAGCGCCGGCGCCATCGCCGGTTTCGTCATCGGCGTCATTGGCATGCGCGCGCTGCTCGCCGTGAACACCGCCGGACTTCCGCGCGTCGGCGAAGACGGATCACTCGTCGGCGTCGATTGGCGCGTGCTTGCCTTCACCGTGGCGCTGTCGCTACTCACGAGCCTGCTCTTTGGACTCATCCCCGCCCTCCAATCCTCGCGCGCCGACCTCGGCCTCACGCTCAAGGAAAGCGGCGGCCGAACCGGTTCCGGCTTCCGCCAGAACAAAGCCCGCACGGCGCTCGTAGTGGCGCAGCTTGCGCTGGCAGTGGTGCTGGTGATCGGCGCGGCGCTGCTCATCCGAACCACGCTCGCGCTGGCTGGTGTCAAGCCCGGCTACGACGCCCACAATGTGCTCACGATGCGCATGTCACTCGCCGGGCCGCGCTATGAAAAATCCGCCGCGCTCGAACAACTGGTGCGCTCCGGACTCGAGCGCCTGAACCGGATCCCGGGCGTGGAAATGGCCAGCGCCTCTTGCTGCATCCCGCTCGAAGGCGGCTACGGTCTGCCATTCCGCATCATGGGCCGCGCACTCGAAGGCAACGCACCGTATCACGGCGGCGGCGGTTGGCAAACGCCTTCGCCCGGATTCTTCGAAGTCTTCAAGATCCCCGTGATCCAAGGGCGCACCTTCACCGATCGCGACAGCTCCACCGGACCGCCGGTGGTCATCATCAACCAAGCAATGGCCAAGCAGTATTGGCCGAAGGGCGATCCGCTGCAAGACCAGATCCTCATCGGCAAGGGTGTGATGAGCGAACTCGCCACCGAAGTTCCGCGGCAGATCGTGGGCGTCGTAGCCGACATCCGAGACGGCTCGCTCAATCGCGACCCCGGGCCCACAATGTACGTACCCAACGGCCAGATCCCCGATGCGCTCAACGCCCTCAACGTCCGGATCTCGCCGCTCGCCTGGGTGATTCGCACGCGCGGCAACCCAACCCCGGTGGCTACGGCCGCCCGCGAAGAACTGCGCCAAGTCAGCGGACTCCCGCTCGCCAACATCCGCTCCATGGAAGAAGTGATCGATCGCTCCACTTCGCGCGACCGCTTTCGAATGCTGCTGATGACCGTGTTCGGGCTCACTGCGCTGTTCCTCGCTGCCATCGGAGTCTACGGACTGATGGCGTACTCCGTGCAGCAGCGCACCCAAGAGATCGGGATTCTGATGGCACTGGGTGCGCAGACGGGGCAGGTCCGCACCATGGTCCTGCGGCAAGGGATGCAGTTCGCGCTAGCCGGAATCGCGGTAGGCACGGGCGCCGCGTTTGGTCTGGCCCGGTTTCTGGCCGCGTTCCTCTACGGAGTCACGCAGCGTGACCCCTTTGTCTTCGCCGGAGTCCCGGTGCTGCTGACGGCGATTGCTGCTCTCGCGATTCTGCTGCCCGCAATGCGAGCCACCCGCGTCGATCCAGTCGCCGCGCTCCGCTGCGATTGAAACTCGCGCTTGCAAGCCTTTGCCGATGCCAGGCGCCGGCATGTTCTCACGGATCCGGCGCGTGCGCGACAGGTGCGAGACGCGGTCCAAAGGAAAGGGCGTTGGGTGTAATCTGGAGAAGTTGTTGTCCGCGTCCTAACGGAAAGCGCGGCTGTCGGTGACGACTTCCGCGCTTTTCGCTGCCTGTCCATCCGCGGCTGATCGCGCCCTCCACCACGAAAGCAGGCCCGTCGCCGCGCAGGGAATGACCATAGTCTCGAGCCAGAACGAGTGTCTGGCGCCCGCCACCAGTGCGAGCGTGGTGAACAGGCTCACGCCGAACAAGGCGGCCAACAGAGTCTGATAATCTCCTGCGATGGCCTGGCGCCACCGTTTCCAAGTAGCCAGAACCAAGACCAGAAGTACGCCGCGGACACCGAATCCCAAGACGGAGGCAACGGTGGGATGCGTGGTGAAGGGCAGATACGCTCGCGCGATGCGGCCGGCCATCAGGAGGGGCATGCCAGTCCAGTTCTCTTTCGCGAATTCGACGGCCCGAGCCTGGTAGAACTTCGCGGTTTCGCACTGATTCCGGGTGGCCGCAACTTCACGCAGCTTGGGCTCTCCTGGAATCTCGTTGGGGAAGACCCAGTAGCCCCAATTCTCCCAGCCGTACATCACTACCGGGTTGAGGGCTCCGCGCACGACTTCTCCCGATGCGGAAGTAAGTACACCGGCGCAGCCGGGCGCAACAAGCGCGTTGCGGATCATCCAGGCGCCGGGAGCGGCCGCGAAGGCGAGCACACAGGCGGCCACGGTTGCCAGGCGCAAGCGAAACCATACGAACAGGGCGATGGCGAGAGCCGGTCCCAGAAAGAGCATGTTTCCGCGGAACAGGCATCCCGCGCCGAGCAGCAAAGAAGCAGGCAACCACTGATGGCGCAGCAGCAGCAGCGCGCCCCCACAGAGCAGGCAAACGAACGGAATCTCCGAAAGGGCGTTATCGGTCAAGTAGAGCGCTGGCAGGTAGAAGACGTAGCCCAAGCCCGCAAGCACGGCTACGGCTGGGTCTCGTGTTACGCGCAGTGCTAGGGCCGCAATCAGGCTTGCAGCCAATACGTTCAGCAGCCCCGAGAGTCCTCGAACCAGCAGAGGGGTGGATAGCTTCCCCCCATTGAGCAGCAGGGCCCCCGCGATCATTCCGGTCCATCCCGGCAACCTGTCGGTGGTGGGAGCTTCGGGCCAGGGACTACGGAGGTTGACGTAGCCGCGGCCTTCCACCACATTTCGAGCGATATCTACGTAAAAAACGGTGTCGCTCTCGACCGGCCGGCCCGGACCGAGTATCGAAAGGATCGACACGTTCACGATCAGCGCGATCAGTAGAACGGTCGTAACGGGCCGCCTAAGAACGACCGATAAGGAGGCAAGCATCCAGCATTAGCAGTATACTCGAAAGTGGCTGGGGCTTGCCTCTACGCGGGGCATTCGTCCGACCTCCAGCCTTCCCGCGTCCGGGCCGCGGAACCTGAACAACAGCGCCGGAAGACGACCAGAACATTATCCGGGGGAGGAGCCTTCACGGCTCAGCGATGGAACAGAACACCACGAATTCGTACAAAGCAGTAATCATTGGAGGAGGACCGGCGGGACTGACATCGGGCTACTGCCTGGCCAAAGCGGGACAGCCGGTCATGATCCTGGAAGCCGACCCGCAATACGTGGGTGGCATCTCGCGAACCGCCAGCTACAAGGGGTTCCTCTTCGACATCGGCGGCCACCGCTTCTTCTCGAAAGCCAAGCAGGTGGAAGATCTCTGGACCGAGATCCTGCCGAATGACTTTTTGGAGCGCCCGCGCATGTCGCGCATCTTCTACGGGGGCAAGTTCTACTCGTACCCGTTGAAGGCCATGGAGGCATTCTTCAACCTCGGTCCGATACAGTCGGCGATGTGCGTACTCTCGTACGCCAAGGCCCGCGCGTTCCCCAAGCCGAGCGTGAAGTCGTTCGAAGACTGGATCACCAACCAGTTCGGCGAGCGGCTATTCAACATCTTCTTCAAGACGTACACGGAGAAGGTGTGGGGCATGAGTTGCAAGGAGATTTCGGCGGACTGGGCCGCGCAACGCATCAAGGGCCTGTCGCTCGGAACGGCCATCAAGAACGCGCTGTTCGCCGGGCTGAAGCCCACGCCGAAGGACAAGAAGGAACTGGTCAAGACGCTCATCACCACGTTCCGGTATCCGCGCAAGGGTCCGGGCATGATGTGGGAAGAGTGCAAGCGCAAGATCGAAGGATTCGGCGGCAAAGTGTCGATGGGCACGCGCGTCACCGGATGCCGTTATGACAAAGCGTCGCGCTCATGGATTGTCGAAGCGAAGACCAAAGACGGGCAGGCGATCACCGTCCGCGGCGAGCACGTGATCTCGTCGGCGCCGATGCGCGAGCTGATTCCGTCGCTCGAGCCGAAAGCTTCGCCGAACGCCGTGAAGGCGGCGCAGAGTCTGCGCTATCGCGATTTCCTCACGGTGGTGCTGATCCTGAAGGGGCAAGACGCGTTCCCCGATAACTGGATCTACATTCATGAGCCGTCAGTGAAGGTGGGCCGCATTCAGAACTTCAAGTCGTGGTCGCCGGAGATGGTTCCCGACCCCGCCTATTCCTGCTACGGGCTCGAGTATTTCTGTTTCGAAGGCGATGGCCTGTGGACCGCGAAGGACAGCGACTTGGTGGACCTGGGCCGGCAGGAGTTCGCCAAGATCGGGCTGGCAAAAGCCGACGACATCGTGGATGGCTGCGTGGTGCGCCAGATCAAGGCGTACCCGGTCTACGACGACATGTACTCGAAGCACGTGGACACGATCCGTCAGGACCTGGGCGCCAACTATCCGAACTTGCACCTGGTGGGCCGCAACGGCATGCACAAGTACAACAACCAGGACCACGCCATGATGACCGCGATGCTCGCGGCCGAGAACATCATCGCCGGCCGTCAGGTCTGGGACATCTGGGAAGTGAACCAGGATGCCGAGTATCACGAGTCCGGGTCGGCGGGCGAGCAGGGTGCGAGTGGGGAGCGAATGGTGCCGCGGAAGGTGAGCGTCCCGGCGCAAGGATAGTTTCGCGATCAAGCAATCAGCCTCCGTGTAGGGCGGGCTTTAGCCAGCGCGGGACTTTCAGTCCCGCTGGCCGGGCAGCGCAGCGAGTTTCAGCCCCTTGGATCGGCGCCCCGCCGTACACGCTTCAGTCCCGCTCCGTGGCGCTGGGTGGGATCGTTGCGTTGGCATGACTGAGGGCACGCTCAGTTCCCGGGCGGATTCGCTGGAAGTTGGTATCATCCAAATTCCCGTCGATGAAAGCTGTAGCCATCTCTCCCTGCATCTGGATCGCTGCCATCGCGATCTCTTCGATTTCGGCAGTCTGGGCCCAGGCGCCCCCGCAAGCCCGGCCCCGGCGCACCGACCAAAGCCCGGCATCGCGACCTCGTCCGAAGTCCGCGACGCCCCAGACCTACACGCCCGCGCAACTCCGCGAAGGGGAAGTGCGCTTCGGAGCCCAATGCGGATTCTGCCACGGCAAGGATGCAGCGGGTGGAGAGTCCGGTCCGGATTTGACCCGCGCCGAACTCGTCGCGCAAGACGTGCGCGGAGACAAGCTCGCGCCCATGATCCGCGCGGGACGGCCGAACAACGGCATGCCCGCGTTCCCCAATCTCAGCGAGAGCGACATGACCGCCATCGTCGCGTTCATGCATAGCCAGATGGACAGGTTCGCCGAGTTGGGCGGAGGCCGCCGTTCGGTGGAGCCGGCCGACCTCGCTACTGGCGACGCCGGCAAGGGCCGCGACTACTTCAATGGGCAAGGCAAGTGTTCGTCGTGCCACTCCGCCACGGGAGATCTGGCCGGAATCGGCAAGCGGCTGCAGGGGCTCGACCTGATCCGCCGGATGCTGTATCCGAATGAGCGGCCGGGTTCCTCGAAAGCGAGAGCCACGTTCACGCTGGCTTCGGGCCAGACGGTTGTGGCGCCGGCGGTGGGCGAGGACGAGTTCAGCGTGACTGTGCTCGATCCCACGGGCGCGCGGCAGACCTATCAGAAGAACGCGGTCAAGGTGACGGTGGACGATCCGCTGGCCGCGCACTTCGAACAACTCGGCAAGTACACTGACGCGGCGATGCATGACGTCTACGCGTATCTGGAGAGCCTGAAGTAGGCACATATGCGCATCCCTATCACCATCGCGACACTCGTACTTGCGGGTTTGCCCATCGCCGCGCAGAACGTGGATCCGAAGCAACTGCTGAGCCCCCCGGCCGACACATGGCTCACCTATCACGGCGAGTACAACGGCCAGCGGCACAGCAAGCTCGCGCAGATCACGCCGGAGAACGTGGGCCGCCTCAAACAGGCGTGGCGCTTCGAAGCGGGCCAGACGATCAAGGCTTCGCCGATCGTGGCCGGAGGCGCCATCTACATCACCGCGCCCGACCATCTGTGGGCCCTCGACGCTCGCACCGGAAAGCAGCTCTGGCATCACGAGCACACCAAGAACAACGCGTTCCACATCGGCCATCGCGGCGCGGCGATCCACAAAGACACCGTCTATCTCACCACGCCAGATTGCCACCTAATCGCGCTCAGCACCAAGAATGGCGAGATCAAGTGGGATGTTCGCATCGCCGACTCGAGCAAAGGCCACTGGTCCACGAATGCGCCGCTGGTGGTGCGGAATCACGTGATCGTGGGCGTGGCGGGTGACTTCGACAATCTGCCCGGCATCCTGCGCTCCTTCGATGCCGATACCGGCAAGCCGCAGTGGACCTTTTACAGCACGCCGCCTCCCGGGCAGACCGAGCCGCAAAGCGGCGGCGCCACCGGCGGCCAAATGTGGAACACCGGCACCTATGATCCGCAACTGAATCTGATGTACGTGGGCACGGGAAATCCCACGCCGGTGCTCAATGGCGCGGCGCGGCCCGGGGACAACCCGTGGACGTGCAGCATTGTGGCGCTGAATCCCGATACCGGCAAGCTCGCCTGGGGATTTCAAGTTTCGCCGCACGACACGCATGATTGGGATGCAGCCGAGGTGCCTGTGTTGGTTGACGGCGACTTCAACGGGCAGCCGCGCAAGATGCTGCTGCAAGCCTCGCGCAACGGCTACTTCTTCGTGCTGGACCGGACCAACGGCAAGAGCCTGCTCACGAAGCCGTTCGCCACCGTGAACTGGGCCAAGGGCATCGATGCGCTGGGCCGTCCGATTCCGGATCCGGCCAAGGAGCCGAACCGCGACGGTGTGCTCATCGCGCCGGACGAAGGCGGGGCCACCAACTTCTGGCCGCCGAGTTTCGATCCGAAAACGGGCCTGCTGATCGTGAATGCGAAAGACGGCTACGGCATCTACTTCTTCAAGCCGGAGCACGGCGCTTACGGCTGGGCGGGCGCGGACTATGGGCTCGCTGGCAAGGGCTATCTCCGCGCGATCGACTATCGCACCGGCAAGATCGCGTGGGAGCATCCGTACCCCAGAGGCAGCGCTTCGGCTGGGGTGCTTTCCACTGCGTCGGGCCTGACGATCACCGGTGACAGCGCGGGGAACCTGCTGGCCCTTCGCAGCAGCGATGGGACTTCGCTATGGCATGAGAATATCGGTCGCGTGGGTGGCGCGCCGGTGACGTATGAGCTCGATGGCAAGCAATGGGTGCTGGCGCCGGGTGGGAACACGCTGTTCGCTTACGCGCTCCAGTAGTGCGGACGCGAGCATGACGGTGTTCTATAGTGGGTCATGCTTCGAACCCTGTCGCTCACGCTGTGCACGTGTGCCTTGCTAGCCTCTGCCGCGACCACGCCATCGCAATCGCTTCTAGTGCTATCCAAGGGCGACCTCACGCTCTCGATCGTCGATCCCGTGACGATGCAAGTGATCGCGCGCATGCCCTCGGGCCAGGATCCGCACGAGGTCATCGCCTCGGCTGACGGCAAGTTGGCGTATATCTCCAATTACGGTGGCGGCTCGCTGGCCACGATCACCGTGGTGGACCTAGTTGCACAGAAGACGCTCGCGCCCATCGAACTCGGACCGCTACGTGGACCGCACGGCCTCGACTTCGCCGCTGGCAAACTGTGGTTCACCGCCGAAGGGGCCAAGGTGATCGGCAGCTACGATCCTGGTTCAAAGAAGATCGACTGGGTGCTCGGCACCGGGCAGAATCGCACGCACATGATCTATCTGATGAATGACGGCAAGCGCATGATCACCTCGAACGTCAGTTCGGCGACCATGACGCTGATCGAAAAAGTGACGCGACCCGGTCCGCGGCCGGGCATGCCCGCGCGAGAGGATTGGGACGAGGTGGTGGTGCCGGTGGGGCGCGGGGTCGAAGGCTTCGATGTGTCGCCCGGCGGCAACGAGATTTGGGCAGCCAACTCACAAGACGGCACCATCTCTGTGATCGACTACGCGGCGAAGAAGGTGGTGGCGACGCTCGATGCGAATGTGCGCGGGGCGAACCGTCTGAAGTTCACGCCGGATGGAAAACATGTGCTGGTTTCGAGCTTGTCGAACGCGGATCTGACGATCCTCGATGCGGCCACCCGGCAGACGGTGAAGCGGCTGCCGATCGGACGCGGCGCCGCGGGCATCCAGATGGATCCCGGTGGTGCGCGAGCCTTCGTTGCATGCACACCCGATAGCTACGTCACGATCATCGATTTGAAGATGTTGACGGTGGCGGGCAAGCTCGATGCGGGGAAACAGCCGGATGGAATGGCATGGTCGGTGATGCGGTAGGCTCGCTCTACGCAGTGGCGTTCAGGAGCTCAAGCGCAAGCTCACTTTCCGAATAGCGCGTGATCCACTCGGAGTTGCTTTATAACCACAGGTCGCATCGGCGAACCTTTGCAGCATTTTGCAGCATGGGCGCTTTGGACACATGCGGGTAGCAGCATCCCTGGGTCATTGGGCCGGGGGCCAACCAAAGGGAAGAACACGCGATAGACTTTACTTAGAAACTTTCAGTCTATTCGTCAAAATGCCAAGATTACAGTCTCCCAATGGATCGCGTGGCCGATCGTCGAATCGGGTACAGCGGCGGCACCGGTCTCAGGTGCCGGATCAGTACTTCGGCTATTCGCTGCAGGCGATTCGCCTCCTCCATCTCCTCTTAGAATCTGGGCCTGGCGTACATGTCAGTCTCGAGGTCTTTGAAGATGTTGGGCGCGTTGGCGAGGCTGGTGCTTTAGCGTCGCAGGTGAAGTCCGGGCTGGTCAAGAATCCGATTGCTGATCGCGCAGTGGACCTGTGGAAGACGTTCGCGAACTGGGTCGTTGCAGTCAAGGATGGCGACTTGACCCCTGAGACAACGATCTTTGAGATCTATCTTGCGAAGAATCATCGTGGCGCAATCGCCGAGTCGTTCGCTGCTGCCACGACGATAAATGAGGCCGAGGACGCGCTTGACAACGCCCGCGCGATTCTCATTGGAAAGGGGAGACGAGCACTCGCTACGGGCCTAGCGACTCCAGTCAAGCGAGTCTTCGAAGCTGACCGAGCGGTCATCACCAAGATCATCAAGAACTTCAAGATCTGTGCTGCTATGAGAGACCCGCTGGGCGACCTCCGCCCAATGATGGCAGTCAAGTGGGCACCGGAAGCAAGCACGGACATCCTCATCCAACACGCACATGGGTGGCTGAAGGAACAGACGGATCGGCGGCTACAGGAACGCAAACCCGCAATCGTCTCGTCAGACGAGTTCAACGAGGAGATGCGCCGATTTCTTCCCCGTTGTGACTATCGCCACATGCTGGTGACGATGGCGGGCCGTCCGAGCCCTGACCAAATTCAGGCGGAGCGGATCCGCATTCCTACCTACGTCCGGCAACTGGAACTCATTCAGTTGGAAGACGAGGGCACTCTGGAGGCGATCAATGACTACCTCCGTGCTGCCAGCGCGCGAACCTGGCTGAGCGAGCAGGGAATCGTACACGAAGAAAGCTTCGAAGACTTCAAGGGCGCCCTGGTCTCGTTCTGGCGCAATAAGCAGCGTCAAAACAACCTCACCCATCCGGGTCACGACACGATTCAGAAAGGTCAATTGCTACTAACCGACTGTGCTCTTCACGACCAACGCCTCCAGGGATTGGATATCCCACGGTTCTTGACGTGTGGCAGCTTTCACGCGTTGGCAGACAAGCCGGAAATCGGATGGCACCCCGATTTCAAGAATCTCCTTGGGCAGGCGGCTTAACATGGCGAACGCGCTCACTAACGAGGTCCGCGCGGTGCAAAACCCTGCCCTTGGTGCCATGTTGCTCTGGCGATGCGCGGTCGGGTACGCCGCGTCGCATGAGAGAGCTGAGCCGATTCCTCTCCCGTTGCTCTATCTCGTCCTCCCAATCATGTTTCACAAGGACACGGCTGAAATCGTAACGTCAACCTATCGAGCTTCAGGACTTCGGAAGTTTATCGAGAAATTCCAGGCCCCAGGACAGCATGGCAAGACCGACCTGCTATTAGCGGTTGGGCCGAGAGCGAAGGTGATGCGGAGGCTTTCATCGGAGTCGCTTGGGCTTGCGGTGTTGGGCAACCTCATTCAGGTTGAGGACGTTGGTCGCGTAATTGCCGTTTCGAAGACTCCCGCGTCGTCAGGCATTCCGCGTCCCGTCAGGCCGATGCTATCCGGCGCTGAAAAGCTTGGAGCGTGGTTTTCTGGACTGTCGTTGTACGAGACCGCACTCTTCCTACAGGTGAGTTTCTGATGCGATTCGATATCAGGACGGTTATCCTGTGGCCCAAAGACAGGACAAAAGACATTCGGACGGTTACGTTCGAACCTGGCCGGTTGAATATCATCAGTGGTGTATCGAGAACTGGCAAATCGGCGATCATTCCAATCATTGACTACTGCCTAGGTTCAGACAAATGCACGATCCCTACGGGGATCATACGGCAGAAAACCGCATGGTTCGGCGTCGTTGTGGAGACCGACGAGGGGCAGAAGTTGTTTGCTAGACGGGAACCCGAACAACAACAAGCCACTGACGACATGTACATTGCCGAAGCGGAAAACGTGGTGGAAATCCCCGTCGCCATCCAGAAGAACGTGGCTAGAGATGCTGTAAAGCAGCGTCTTGATCATTTGGCTGGGCTCACCAAGCTGAGCTTTTCAGCGGACGATCCGACAGGTGGCCTCGGCCGTCCCAGCTTTCGGGACATGGCAGCATTCACGTTCCAGCCGCAGAATATTGTCGCGAACCCAAACGTCCTATTCTATAAGGCCGACACGTCTGAGCATCGTCAGAAGTTGCGGAACATTTTCCCGTATGTTCTCGGCGCGATCAACGCTGATACTTTGGCCGCTCGCCATGAGCTATTTCAGTTGGAACGCGAACTGAGGCGTAAGGAACAGGAGCTAGGCGAAGTTCGTCAGGTTTCTGAAAGATGGAGGGCAACCGCTCTCTCGCGGGTCGCCGAGGCTCGGAACCTGGGCCTCATTTCGCCGACGACCCCGCGACCCACAGGTTTTGAACAGTGTGTTGAATTGCTTCGCGAGGTTATTGATGCTCCGCGCAAAGAATTGGACGTAACCGCAGAGTCTCTCAAAGAAGGCATTGATGAACTGAACCAACTCAACAGCGAGGAAGAAAACCTCTCACTGGAGTTGTCGCGCTTGACGAAGCGGTTCGCCGAGATGGAGGAACTTCGCTCCAATGCTGCTGGTTACCGCGACGCTGTCCGAGTTCAGCGGGATCGTTTGCACGTCAGCCGTTGGATCAAGAGCCAGGCTTCAGCGGACCACGAGTGCCCGGTTTGCGGGAGTGGCCTCGATCAAGCCAATCAAAAACTCGAATCGCTCGTGACAAGCCTTGAGGAGCTTGAGAAAATGGCAGGCCGCATCGACGCGGTTCCGCCGAGCTTTGATCGCGAGATGGAGCGCATTAGAGTCCAGGTCTCCCACCACACCGACCGTCTGGCCGGTATTCGAATTCGGCAGAGTGCATTGGAAACGCGATCGGAGGACTTGAAGAAGCAGCAGTTCAGCCGCCTTGCCGCGTCACGGTTCATTGGTCGATTGGAGTCCGACTTGAAGGTTCTGGAGAGCATCGGCCAGGATGGGGAGTTAACCGCGGAAGTCGAACGCCTGCGTGAACGGGTGCGACTGCTTCAGCGTCGTGTGGCGCAAGCTGACGTACAGACGCGATTGAAGCGGGCATTGGCTGTTGTGAATCTCCGCGCTGGCCAACTCGTGCCGCTGTTGGACGCCGAAGAGCCCAACAACCCGATTTCGCTGTCCGAGACGGAACTAACTATTCGAATACAGAGCAAAGACCGTGAGGATTTCCTTTGGGAAATGGGCAGCGGCTCAAATTGGCTCTCTTACCATGTGGCGGTCTCGTTGGCGCTCCAGCAATACTTTCTGACACTTGAAGCGTGCCCAGTTCCGGCCTTCATTGTCTACGATCAACCGAGCCAGGTGTACTTTCCCAAACGCCTCGCTGCAAAGCCTGACGACGAGACTGAGGAGCCAACGCTCCGCGATCAGGATGTCGAGGCTGTCCGGCATATTTTGGCCGGGATGGCCAAGGCCATCGAACTGACCTCGGGGCGGCTCCAGGTGATTGTCTTGGAGCATGCGCCCGATTCCGTTTGGAGTAGCATTCCCTTGGTTCACCAAGTGGCAGACTGGCGAGAAGGTGAGGCCCTAATTCCTCCGGCATGGCGTTGAACAGCGGCCTGATGGGATGGTTCGTTCCAAGGACTCTGGGCGGATTGTCGGCAATCCGGAAGTTGGCCCTAAACGGCATGCTCAGGCCGATAAGGAACGAGTAGCGATGTGTAGGGGAGTTTGGTACGTCACCGGCTGAAGTACTCCAAATCCGCCCGAAGAGAGTGACCCAAGTGGCCGGTGGGACCGAAGATGCCGCAAGCAGTGGACCACAGGTCCGCCTCGCCAAGCTGGCGAGAAACAGTCCTTCGCCACTGAATCCGCGGACTCGCGGCGCCCTACTACCGCGGCAGTTGCGCCAAGGCCATGCGCGCCGCCGCCAAATCCGGCTGCAGCCGGATCGCCTCACGGAACGCCGCCGCCGCTTGGTCGAACTGCTCGAGCGCCCGATGCGTGGACCCGCGATTCAACCACCCGAAGGCGTCATCCGGATTCGACGCCGTAGCCGCCACCAGCACCTCGAGCGACTCCCGCAGCTTCCCCTGCTGCGCCAGCGCGACCCCGAGCGCCACTCGCGCTCCCGAGTGCATCGGGTCAAGCGCAGTGGCTGCGCGCAGCCTTCGCTCCGCTTCGGCAGGCCGACCCAGTTGCACCAGCGTCTTCCCGAGCGCAACGAGCGCCGCCGTGTCTCGCGGGGCTCGCGCCAGATGGCGCTCGAGCAGTTTCGCCGACTCCTGGCTCGGCTGGCGAATGTTCGCAAGCGCCAACGTCACCGGATCCGCCTTCGTGTAGAAGGGAACCACCACCCCCTGATACGGAGCGTGATTCTCGCGATCCGGATTTTCCACATGCGGCCGGCGCTGGATCCAGTGATCCGTCATCGAAACATGAATCGCATCCTGCGTGGTGCGCTTCGGCATGTGGCAACTGGCGCACTCCGCCCCGCTCTGGCGCGCATGTTCGGACTCATGACAACTCCCGCACGCATTCCGAGCCCGCGCCGTGTGCGGATCGTGACAAGTGACGCACGTCATCCGCCCCGCCGACTTCTGAAAGCACTGCGACTGCATCAGCCGGTATCCGGCGTGGTTCACTTCGAAGCGAGGCTCGGGAGAGTCCCCGCGATCGAAGTAGATCTTGTAGTTCCCAAGCGGCTCGCCGGGCTTGTACGAGAACGCCGCGCGACCCGGCCTGCGCACCGAATCGGTGATCCCCTGCGAGACGGTTTCGAGATGGCACTGCAGGCACACCTCGATCGACTGCTTCGGATTGAAGATCGATCCTCGGCCCGGCTTGGCGAGATGCGCGGCGGAGTCGCCGTGGCACCGCCGGCAAGTGATCGCCGCAGGCTGCACGGAATCGGAGTGGCAGAACAGGCAATCGTCCGCGATCTCGCGCCGCATGTCGGGATGATCGGGCGAGTCGTACCCAGGCGACATGAAATATGCGCGGGCTTGGCTGTACCAGCTCACCGGCAACTCGAGGAGCCTGCCTTCCGCGGTACGGTTCGCATAGGTGATGGCGTGATTGCCGGACCCGATGGCGAGGTCCACTGATTTCTCGACGGCGTTGATCTCGCGCCCTTGCGAGTCGAGTTGATGCCGCTTCAGCTTGCCAGCAGCGAACGTGTAGTGGCGATTCGAGGTCCGGTGATAAAAGTTGCCGTCAGAAACGAAGGGCCGCTCCGTGAGGGAGCGGCCCATGCCTGTCTTCGAGAACGCTTCCACGATCGCCGCATGACATGGCCTGCAGTCGGCCACGCCCGAGGCGAGCGCGCTAGAACTGAATGCGAGCGCCAACCATGAAGTTACGTTCATTGCGCGTGGAGGTCACACGTCCGAACGTCGTGGGCGTTGTGAAGCTGGTGCCCACGCCGCTGAACTGCGTGTGATTGAAGAAATTGTATCCTTCGGCGCGCAGTTCCATGCGAACTCCTTCTTTGAGCGCGAACGCCTTCATGAAGTTCATGTCCCACTGGTTCCAGCCCGGGCCTCCCACGATGTTGCGAGACACGGGAGAGAACGTTCCCAAAGTGGGCAGCGAGTAAACCGACGCGTTGAACCACTGCGCCAGCGTGCGTTGGTCATGCGACAGTTGCGGAGTTCCGGAAGCGAGCGGGCGCTGCCGCGTCGAGGATCCAACGCCGGCAACGTCGCGTCCGAGTTCGGGACTGATCGGCAGTCCGGTGCGGAGCGTGTACACCGTGCCCGCCTGCCATCCGCCAAAGGCGCGTCCGAGAATGTCTTTGCGGCCCTTGAGGAACGGAATCTCGTAGATCACGCTGCCGATGAAGTTGTGACGCGCGTCAAAGCTCGACAAGGCGCGTTCGCCGCGAGCGTTGCGCGTGTCGGGATAGTTGCCGTAGATGCCGCCGGTGAAGTCGGCATTGTCGATCGCCTTTGACCACGTGTATGCCGTCTGGAACATCAGCCCTTTCGAGAAGCTGCGGTTGAGTCCCATCTGCAACCCGTGATAGTTCGACGCGTAGCTTTGCTCGCGATGGCTGATCGAAGCCCAGCCCTGGTAGGGGCGAAGCTGGTTGGCGTTGGCGAGACCCTGGGGGATGAGCGCATTCGGCGTCGGCTGATTGAGGTCTTGCGTGCGCATGAAGTGGGTGCCGCGGCTGCCCGAGTATCCCACCTCGAGCACGGTGTTGTTGGCCACCCGGTGCTGGATGTTGAGGTTCCATTGTTGCGAGTACGGCGTGAGCTGGTTCATGTCGATCGAGCCCAGCGCGATCGGCAGATCATAGTTGCGCGACGCGCCGCCGCCTGGCGCCGAAAGCCGCGTGTTGTCGATGGTGAGGAGTTCCGAGAACGGCGGATTACCCGACATCAGAATGAACGCACCGAGAATCTCGCGGCTGAAGAAGAGTCCGTAGCCGCCGCGGATCGCAGTCTGGCCGTTGCCGAACAGATCGTAAGCGAAGCTGAACCGCGGCGCGAAGTTCTTCTTGTGCGTCTTCCAGAAGGCGGTGGGGTCCACGAGGCCGTTGAAGCGGTCGCCCGCGCCGCGCGGAATCTGCCCGGCGGAGTTCACACTGACAGCCTTCGACGTGAGGTACTGGCTCGGCACGAACGCGCGCAAGCGATTGTTGGGCTCGTGCGCCGGTGGGAAGTACGAGTAGCGCAGACCGAGGTTGAGGGTCAGGCGCCGCGTGGCTTTCCACGAATCGTCGACGAAGGCTTCTACCGAATTGCGGCGGTTGTCATTGAACGCCACTGTATTCGTCTCGTCGTAAGAGGCTGCGCGGCCGAGCAACATGTCGGCGAACGCATCGCCGCCGGAGGCGACGCCCGGTTGGCGGGTGCTGCGTCCATCGAAACTGAACCGTCCGAACACGTCCGTGTTGGTGGGCTCGAACTTGATCTCGTACGAATAGTTGCCGCCGAACTTGATCGTGTGCTTGTTCTTGATCCACGTGAACGAGTCACGGAACTCGTAAATCGTCTGGTAGTTGCTCCAGGGCGAACTCGGAGCCACGGCCGCGTAGCCAGTGAGCGAGATCGTCGGCACGCGATCGGGCACTTTCGACAGGTTCAGGCTCTGCAGCGGATACGTCTGGTCCGTATCCGCGAACAACTGCGGAATGTTGATGCCCCAGCTCGATCCGCTCAAATCGGGTGGAAATTGTTTGATGCGGTTGTGGCTGCGCACCCAGTTGAAGTCCATGATGAGAGTCGGCCGGAATGTCGCGTTGTAGTTCACGGTCATGTTGCGAGCCGGAGTCTCGTCCTGGCGGCGCAGGAACGAGAAGCCAGACGACGTAGCGAAGTTCGAGAGGCGGAACTCCGGAGTGAGACGCCACATCACGCGATGGTTCTCGTTGAAGTTGTGATCCACGCGGAAGTTCATCTCGTCGGTGTTGTCTTTGCGGCCTTGCAGGAAGAACGAATTGCGTCCCGCGGCATCGAGGAAGTTCGGGTCCGGGAACATCTTGGCGTATCCGAGCGCGTTGCGATCGATGCGCGACGTGGGAATGATGTTGCCAGGGAACGGTTGGCCGCTGTCGGGATCGTAGAGCGCGCGGCTGATCGCTGAGTAGTTGCCTGTCTTCTGGGCAGCGCTTGGAACGATGTTGAAGAAGCTCTCCTGGCGGCGCTCCTTGATCCAGCCGAGCAACACGAAGAAGAAGGTCTTGTTCTTGCCGTTGTAGACCTTGGGGATGAAGACCGGACCGCCCGTGCTGAATCCGAAGTCGTTGCCGCGGAACGGCGCGCGCGAGGAGAGGAAATAGTTGCGCGCGTTCAGCTTGTCGTTGCGGTGGAAGTAGTAAACGGATCCATGCAGATCATTCGAGCCGCCCTTGGTGATCACGTTGAACTGCGATCCGCCGCCGACTCCGAACTCGGCGGAGTAGTTGCCGCGGATGGCGCGGAACTCGGCCACGCTCTCGATGTTCGGCGCGAGCGGCGTGCCCCAGTTTCCGCCGGTATCGATGTTGTAGCCGCCATCGAGCAGCCACGCGTTGTGCGTGGGCCTCACGCCGTTCACCGCGGAGTTATTGTTGCGGCGATCGTAGGGCGTGGTGGAGACAACACCGGGCATCAACAACGCGAACGGCAGTACGTTGCGTCCGCGCGAGGGCAACTGGATCATGTCCTTGCCGTCAATGAGCTGTGACGTGGTTCCGGTGGCGGTGTTCACGGCAACGGCCGCGGCCTCCACGGTCACTTGCTCCGCCAACTGGCCGACTTCCATGGTGAACGTGATGCGGCGATTGTCATTGACGCGGAGCTGTACGCTCGACACGGTGGACTTCTTGAATCCGGGCGCCTCGGCCGTCACCTCGTAGGTCCCGATCGGGATCAAGGTGAACAGGTAGTTGCCCGACTCGTCCGATTTCGCTTCACGCACAATTCCAGTTCCGGTGTTGCGCGCGTGAACGATAGCGTTCGGAATCACCGCCGAGGACGAATCCTGGACGACTCCGTAGATGCCGGCTGTGACTTCTTGCCCGGCAACAGGCATCGACGCGATCGCGATGGCCAGTGTCGCAACGGTAAGGAAAGAACGAGACTCTCGGCTGGCAGGCCGAGTTGAAGACCAGGTTGAAAGCATGAATACTCCCTGAGTGGAATCTCGGTACGAGTATATCCTGGCCGGATTTCGAATGCATGTCAGGTGGGGCTTTGGCTCAGGTGCGGACCCAAGTCCCCCCCCGTCCTCACTCGATTGCATCTTCGAGCAGCTTCTTCTGCGAGCCAACCCTTCGCGGCACGAAGAAGCCTCGGCAACGTTCCTCCGTTCATGCGGTTCATCTTCGCGATGGCCTCTCTCCCGCGACGGCTCTGAGACGGCTGCGGCGGCCGCAAAGGCCGCGATCTCGGCGCACGTCATCCAGGATCTCCTCGAGACGGCGGGTGCGCCGATATGTCCTGCGCATCCAGTTCGACGGCCTCCCGCAAATCCGGAAGGCGGATCCACCGGGAGCCATCGGCTTGTCCGCAACTCTTACCCCGCTTCGCCCCTCCGCTCTTCCGCGCCGTTCCGGCCGCCCCGGAGCAAATACAGGACCAGCAAAGTCAGGCTGGCCGGCCACAGAATCAGCCATCGCATGGTGCCCGCCCAGTATGACGCGCACCCGAACAGAATTGCACCCAGAGCGAACAGCAGAAGTAACTGAGAGCTTCGCTGCGCCGGGCGGCCCTTCCCGGAAATCAGGACAGCGCAAAACACTCCAGTCCAGAGCCCCGCCGTCAAATCGATGAAATGATGCCGGTACGTTGTCAGCGTCGACAAAATCGTCAGAACCAGCCCCCGTACGGCATTCGGAACCGGAGAATCGATTTCGCGGACACACATCGCCTGCGAACATTCATCGAAAAGGCTCACTACCGCGCACCGTTCGGCCTGCTCATCACGCCAGACGATTCGGTAATCGTGGACGACCCGCGCATCGTAGCGATTCCGCTCGCGACCTTGCTCCTGCTGAAGTAACTATTCGAGATCCGCCTGGAACCGCGACAGCACTCGGCGATCCCGCTTCGAGGGGCGTCCTCCCGGCACGCGCGCTGGCTCCCAGTTGAGCCGCCGCAGTTCCGCGGCCTTCGCACGCGCTGCGCGGCTGGCATCGGTCTCTTCATACAGCGTCTGCGCCACTGCCGCCGGACCCCGCATCTCGCTCAACGCCACCACCCGCACCTCGAACTCGCCACCGGGCGTTGCAATGCGCAGCATGTTGCCCGGCTGAACCGCGCGCGCGGGTTTCGCGTTCTGCTCAGCCACTTGCACGCGCCCCAATTCGCATGCCTGCGCGGCGAGAGAACGCGTCTTGAAGAATCGCGCTGCCCACAGCCACTTGTCCAGTCGTAGGCCGGTCATGATTCCATTGGAGCACCCCGTGCTCGAAAGAGTTCAAAGATTGGCGCCGGAGCCCGATAAGTAGCAGTGGAGACATCCCTTGACGACTGCCCAGGCCCAGTGGACCCGCGCTCACGGTTGGACACCAGCCGCGGCGCAATGGCCGCGCGAGGCGGACGTGATCTTCGTCTTCGGAGCACGGCGCGCACTACGCGGCGGCGGGTTGGCGCAGTTGCGGCGGAAGTTACCAGACACGCCACTGTTCGGCTGCTCCACCGCGGGTGAGGTCCACGGGGATCAGGTCGCCGATGACTCCGTGGTGGCGACGTTCGTGAAGTTCTCGAACACGCGCGCCGTCATTCACCGGGTTCCGGTGAACGGGCAGAGCTTCGATGCGGGCCTCGCCTTGGGCGCTGCAATCGATCCGCGAGATCTGGCGCACCTGCTCGTGCTTTCCGACGGCTTGCACGTCAATGGAACGGAGCTCGTACGCGGGCTAGCCGGGCGGATTCCGAAGAAAGTGGTGATCACCGGAGGGCTTTCCGCCGACGGCGAAGCATTCGAGGAGACGCTGGTGGTCGCCCGCGGATCGCTCTCCACCGGTACTGTGGCCGCGCTGGCGCTCTATGGGGACCGGCTCGAGATCGGCTGCGGTTCGCTCGGCGGCTGGGATCAATTCGGGCTCGAACGCAGGATTACGAAGTCGGCGGGAAATGTTTTATACGAGCTCGACGGAAAGTCGGCCTTGGCGCTCTACAAGACCTACCTCGGCGAGCACGCAAGCCAACTGCCTGCCTCCGGGCTGCTGTTTCCCCTCGGCATCCGCGCCGGAGAAGACGCGCCCATCGTCGTGCGAACCATCCTCGCGGTGGACGAAGAGCGGCAAAGCCTGACGTTCGCCGGAGACGTTCCCGAAGGCCAGTACGCGCGGTTGATGCGCGCCAATTTTGACCGGCTCATCGACGGCGCCGTGGGCGCCGCCCGCATCAGCCAGGCTGAGCTCGGTTCCCGGCGCGCCGAACTGGCCTTACTCATCAGTTGCGTCGGCCGGCGTCTGATCCTCAAGCAGCGCGTCGAGGAAGAAATCGAGGGAGTGCGCGAGGTTCTCGGGCCCGATCCCTGCTTGATGGGCTTCTACTCCTACGGCGAGATTTCGCCCTTCAGCGCCGGAGGCAGTTGTGAGCTCCACAACCAGACGATGACCATCACCACCTTCCGCGAAAACTAGAAGCGCGCCATGGACACCTCTCCAACGCACTCGCTCCTGCGCCGCCAATTGAAGCGGAACGGCGTGGACTGGGCGAACCTCGGCGAGCCGCTTGCCCGGCTGTTGGCGTCCGTCGACGAAGCCTATCGCCAGGCCGACGATGACCGCAAGATGCTCGAACGCTCCCTCGAGCTCAGCTCCCGCGAACTCCACGAAGCCAATCGCGACATGCGCCTGGCCAAGGAAGCCGCCGAACGCGCCTCGCAAGCCAAGGGCGACTTTCTCGCCAACATGAGCCACGAGATCCGCACTCCCATGAACGCCATCATCGGGCTGACCGGAGTGCTCATTGACTCGGTAGCCGATCCCGCGCACCGGGATCTGCTCGAAACCATCCGCACCGCGGGAGACTCGCTGCTCGAAATCATCAACGACATTCTCGACTTCTCGCGCATCGACGCCAACCGGCTCCAGATCGAAGAACGTGAGCTCGACGTTCGCACCTGCGTGGCTGAAAGCCTCGAGATCTTCGCCTTCAAGGCGGCCGAAAAGGGCCTCGAACTCGTCAACGGGATGGACCCCTCCGTTCCCGTCACCGTCCGCACCGATGGTACGCGTCTCCGTCAGATCCTGCTCAACGTCGTCGGCAACGCCGTCAAGTTCACCGCCAAGGGGGAGGTGGTGCTGCGAACCTCAGCCGCGCAAAGCCCCGGTGGACTTTGGGAGCTTCGATTCGAAGTGCGCGACACCGGCATCGGGATCCCCGCCGAACGAATGGACCGCTTGTTCCAGCCGTTCAGTCAAGTGGATGAATCGACCACGCGGCGCTTCGGTGGAACCGGACTCGGGTTGGTGATCAGCAAACGCCTGTGCGAACTCATGGGAGGCAGGATGTGGGCCGATAGCCGCGAAGGCGAGGGTTCACGATTCCTCTTCACCATCTCCGCGCCGGCTGGCTCCGCGCCTCCACTTGCGATTCCGGATCTCCGGGGCAAGCGCGTGCTCGTCGCCGCCGCCAATGCAGAGGTCCGCCGCATTCTCGCCGAAGCGCTCGCGCCCACGGGCGCGGCTTCCGTGCACGCCGCCTCGAGTAGCGAGGCATCGGCAGTCGTAGCCAGCGGGCAGTGCGATGCCGTTGTTTCCGAGGCTGGCTGGGCCGGCTCCTTGGGCGGATCGGCGCCGGTGATCGCTCTGACAGCCTCCGCGAAAGACGCCGTGCCGCGCCACGCCCGAGCCTCGCTTCCCAAGCCCGTTCGCGTCTGCTCGCTGCTCGACGCGCTCGCCCGGTTGTTGAATCCGAATGCTCGAGCAGCCGAGTGCAGACCTCAGGCGCCAGTGATAGACCCCGGCTTGGCCAAACGAAATCCGCTCCGCATCCTCGTCGCCGAAGACAATCGTGTCAATCAAAAGGTGCTGCTGCGCATGCTCGACAAGTTCGGCTACCAAGCAGACCTCGCCTCGACGGGTCTCGAAGCGCTCGACATGGCCGTGCGCAATCCCTATGACTTGGTGCTCATGGATGTCCACATGCCCGACATGGACGGCTTGAACGCGACCCGCGAGCTCCGCCGCAGGCTCGCCTCCAAGCGGCCGCGGATCGTCGCGATGACCGCGAGCGCCCTCGAGGAGGATCGCAAACGCTGCCTCGAAGCCGGCATGGATGGGTTCGTCTCTAAGCCGTTTCGCGTCGCCGATCTCGACGCCGTTCTGCGCGCAGACCAGCCCGTGTAGGGCGGGCTCTAGCAAGCGCGGGGCTGCAGTCTCGCTTCGGAGCAATCAGGTTTGAGCATCGACTGGGATTGCCGCTCATCCGTGATGTACTCCTATCCTTCAGTTTCTTCGCCTGCCGCGAAGATTTCAGACCCAGTGTGGCGCACGCTTCAGCGTGCTGGCAGGCACTTCAGTGCCCGCTCCCCATCCGCTCCTGGAACGCTCCCTTCTCGGATTGCGGCTCTGCCGAGATGTGGGGCAGGCTTCAGCCTGCGCGGGACTTCAGTCCCGCTGCCGGCGCACGCACCAACACCCGGTACCCGCGTCGGAACCGCGCCCGGCGAGTTCCCCCCATCTCGGGTCCGCCCGCCACCGGTCGCGAGCCCCCTCTCGAACAGCCGCCATTGATCGAGTACAGTAGCTCACATGAGCTACGCGCGAATCGCCATCGTCTTACTGACGGCCTGTCTCTGTCTGGACGCCCAAACAGACGACTCGGCTTGGCGCCGCATGCTCGAAAGCAAGCGCCAGGTAACGGCGTACCTCGAAGCTCGCGCCCAAGAGATCACCGATCGCGCGGCGGCCGAAATCGCGTCACCGGACGCCTGGGAGAAGGTCCGCGCCAAACGGCTCCTCGAGATGCGCGACATGCTCGGGCTCGATCCCTGGCCCGCGCGAACCCCATTGCGCGCTCGCGTGACCGCGCGACTCGACAAAGGCAGCTACTGGGTAGAGAACATCGCCTTCGAGAGCCTGCCCAAGATCTACGTCACCGGCAACCTTTATATACCGAAGTCCCCGGGCCGCAAACCGGCCATCGTCTACGTCTGCGGGCACGCCTACTCGCCGCAAGGCGACAAGACCTACTATCAGCGCCACGGGATCTCGTTCGCGCGCAATGGCTACGTCGCCTTCATTCTCGACTCCATCCAAATCGCCGAAACATTTGCGCTGCATCACGGCGTGGGCTGGCAGGAGATGTATGACTGGTACGCCCGCGGCTACACGCCTGCCGGCGTCGAGGTGTGGAATGCCATGCGCGCCATCGACTATCTCGAAACCCGGCCCGAGGTCGACAAAGACAAGATCGGAATGACCGGGCGCTCGGGTGGAGCGGCGATGAGCTGGTTCACCGCCGCCGTGGATCCGCGCGTGAAAGTGGTGGCGCCGGTGATGGGAATCAGTACCTATGCGGCCAACGTGAAGGCCAACACCCAGCGGCTGCACTGCGACTGCATGTTCCCCATCAACCACTGGAGCCACGACATGATGCATCAGGGCGCGTTGATCTTTCCGAGGCCGCTGCTGATGATGCATGGCGAGAAGGACTCGCTGTTCCCCGTTCCCGGATACACCGAGTTCGAAAACCGCGTCGGGGCGATGTATCGCGCAAAGGGCATGCCCGAAAGCTTCGGCAACGTCGTAGTGGATACGGGGCACGAGGACTCGAATTTCCTGCGCGAGAAGGCGATTCGCTGGTTCGACAAGCATCTGGTGGGCGTTGCCGAGCGCAAGCTCGACATGGATTACTCGAACGCACCTCCGGAGCAGTTGGCCGTGTTCGCGGATGCGCCTCCGGCCGGCGCACAGAACTACCGCGTGCATGAGACGTTCACCACCCGGCCGCCGTCGCCTCGGTACGCCAGCGCAAGCGAGTGGGCTGGGCGCCGAACCGGACTCATGAAACAACTCCGGGCGAAAGTGTTTCAAACACTTCCACCGGAAAATGGAGTGCCCGCGAGCCGCGTCACCGGGAAGGCCGAGGGCTTCGACGACCTGGAACTCGACACGGAGCCAGGAATCACCGTGCGAGCGCTGTTCCGCCCGGCGCCGGCCAGCATCGAGAAGGCGCCCGCGCTGCTCTACGCCGCCTCCGATGGTGACGATCCGCGCGCCATCAACGCCATGCTGATCGGCGTGAACCGGCGCAGCACGGCCGCACGCATGGTGGTGTATCCGCGCGGTGTAGGCGAGATCGGTTGGGAGAAGTCGTTCTGGAAAGACACGCTCCGCAACGCGATGCACACGGGGCGCACGGTCGATTCGATGCGCCTCGGCGACGTGCTTGCTGCGCTGCGCTACCTTCGCGCACAACCAGGCGTGGACGCAGCGCGGATCACGGTAATGGGAAGGGGCATCGCGGGAGGGCTGGCGCTCTATGCGGCGATTCTCGAGCCGTCGGTCCTGCAGGTGTTGCTGCTCGATCCGCCGTCATCGCATGCCGAGGGTCCGTTGTTTCTCGGAGTGTTGCGGTACACCGATCTCCCAGAAGCTGCCGCGCTCCTGGCCCCACGCCGGCTGATCTTCTACGGGCGCATGCCGCAGGCGTTCGAATACACGCGTCACGTCTACTCGCTCGACGGCAAGGCCGGGCATGTCTCGGTGTCGATGCATATCGAAGGCATACTCGAAGGCCGCTACGATCACGGTTTCGCATCGGGTCTGTAAGATCCTCGCAATCTCCGGGCTGCTAAAATCGAGGTTTCCCCTCACATTTCCTACATGCCCGTAAAAACAGCCATCTTGAAGTCCCTCTGGGACGCTTCCGCCGTGTCATCCCGCCGCATGGATGACCTCGACACGCTGCAGTATCGCTCGAATCTGCTCGGCGCCGACCTCCGCATCACCAACTTCGGCGGCGGAAACACCAGTTCCAAGTACGATGCCGTCGATCCCATGACCGGCAAGACCACGCGCGTCATGGCCGTGAAAGGCAGCGGCGGCGACATCGGCAGCATCAATCGCAAGGGCTTCGCGCTCCTCTACATGGATCGGCTCGATCAGCTCACATCCATTTATCGCGGTGAAGCGCATGAAGACGAAATGGTAGGCCTGTATCCGGCATGCGCGTTCGGCGACAGCACCGCGCCGGCTTCGATCGATACTCCGCTCCACGCGTTCTTGCCGTTTCCCCACGTGGATCACCTGCATCCCGACTGGGCCATCGCCATGGCCGCTAGCGCCAACGGCAAAGAGAAGATGGAGGAGTTCAACAAGCGCTACGGCCGCAAGCTCATCTGGATTCCATGGCAGCGCCCGGGCTTCGAACTCGCCCTGATGTTGCGCAAAGCCGTGGAAGCAGCACCGGGCTCCGAGGGGCTGATCCTCGGTTGCCATGGGCTCTTCACGTGGGGCAACACACAGACCGAGTGCTACGAAACGTCGCTCGCGGTGATCAACGAACTGGGTGAGTTCGTGCTCGAGCACCAACAACGCGCGGGCGACAAATTGTTCGGAGGCGCGAAGTACGCGCAGCGCGCCGACGCGCAGGAACTGGCGCTCTCGATCTTCCCGTATGTGCGGGGCCGCATCGCAACGCAGCGCCGCTCGATCGGGCACCTCACCATCAACGCCGAGAATGCGCAGTTCACCAACTCGGCCTGGGCAAAGGACCTCGCCTTCCTCGGTACCTCATGCCCCGATCACTTCATCCGCACCCGCATCGCTCCGCTCTACGTCGAGTGGGATCCTGCCAAAGACGGCGAGAAGCAGTTGCAGGCCGCGATCGACTCGGGCCTCGAAGCCTATCGCGAGCGCTACACGAAATACTACGAGGCTCACGCCGAGCCCGCGTCTCCGAAGCTGCGCGATCCCAATCCGTCAGTGGTGTTGATCCCGGGCGTGGGCATGTTCTCGTTCGGACGCAGCAAGAAGGAAGCGCGCATCACGGGCGAGTTCTACTCGAACGCGATCCGCGTGATGGCCGGCGCCACGGCCATGGAAGACGGCAATTCCAACGCGCCCGTGCTTCCGCACTCGCGGCAGCCCGAGCGTACCTCCGACTTCACGCGCTACCACAACTACGTGGCATTGCCTCCGCGCGAGGCTTTCCGCATCGAGTACTGGGCGCTCGAAGAAGCCAAGATCCAGCGCATGCCCGCCGAGAAGGAGTTCGCGCGGCGTGTGTTCCTGGTGCTCGGCGGCGGCAGCGGCATTGGCCGCGAAGCTTCCAAGCGTCTGGCTGGGCTCGAAGCGCATTTCGTGATCGCCGATCGCAACGAAGACGCCGCCAAAGAGGCACAAGCGGAAGCGGCCAAGATCGCGGGCAAGGAAGCGGTGGCGGCCATCGGCGCTGACATCACTTCGCGTGCGAGCCTCGAGGCCGCGGTGCGCGCTGCGATCGCCGAGTTCGGTGGACTCGATGGAATCATCAACACTGCGGCGATGTCGCTCGGTCCTCTGAAGGAAGGCCAGCTTCCTGAAGATCAATGGCGAACGATGCTCGAAGTGAACACGATCTCGAACTTCATCATCGCCGACGCGGCCAAACCTGTGCTGCAAAAGCAGGCGCTGCCGGCTGTGATCGTGCTGACGAGTTCGGCGAACGCAGTAGTGCCCAAGAGCGGTTCCGAATCATACGACGTCAGCAAAGCCGCGGTGAATCATCTCATCCGCGAACTCGCGCTCGGCTACGCTCCGCTGGTGCGCGTGAACGGCGTGGCTCCGGCGACCGTGGTCGAAGGCTCGGCCATGTTCCCGCGCGACCGCGTAATTTTTTCCCTGAAGAAGTACAACTTACCGGCCGACGAGAGCGAGTCCTCAGAAGCGCTGCGCACGCGCCTTGCAATGTTCTACGCGAGCCGCACGTTGACGAAGCTGCCGGTGCGTCCGCATGATTGCGTGGAAGCGATTCTGTTCCTCGCCAGTGATCGAAGTTCGCGCACGACTGGGCACGTGATCCCGGTGGACGGCGGACTCTGGGAAGCCTTCCAGCGATAGACCTGTAAACTTCTCCTGGCGCCATTCCGTGATGGGATGGCGCCTTCGTTTTTTTGTTCCGGCTTCTTGCTCCCTGTTGTCCAACCAGTCAAGTGATGAGGCAAGGGGACGGCCCGCACGGATCAATAAAACACAGGAGAAAGAAAATGTTTTACTCTAAGCTTTTGACAGCCGGCGCGATCTCGCTTGGATTGGCGGGGAGCGCGATGATTCAGGTGGAGGCTCTGCAGATCGGGGAGTCCGTGAAGCTGGCTCGCGAAGCCGAGCCCGGCGACGATCGCGGACGTGGCAAGGGTGAAGCGGAACCGAAGGACGATCGCGGTCGCAACCACGGCGGCAAGCTCGTCGCACGCGAAGCCGAGCCCGGCGACGATCGCGGCCGCGGCAAGGGTGAAGCCGAACCGAAGGACGATCGCGGTCGCAACCGCGGCGGCAAGCTCGTCGCACGCGAAGCCGAGCCCGGCGACGATCGCGGACGTGGCAAGGGTGAAGCGGAACTGAAGGACGATCGCGGTCGCAACCACGGCGGCAAGCTCGTCGCACGCGAAGCCGAGCCCGGCGACGATCGCGGCCGCGGCAAGGGTGAAGCCGAACCGAAGGACGATCGCGGTCGCAACCGCGGCGGCAAGCTGATCGCACGCGAAGCCGAGCCCGGCGATGATCGTGGTCGCGGCAAGGGTGAAGCTGAACCGAAGGACGATCGCGGACGCAATCGCGGCGGCAAGCTGATCGCTCGCGAAGCCGAGCCCGGCGATGATCGCGGCCGCGGCAAGGGTGAAGCTGAACCGAAGGACGATCGCGGACGCAATCGCGGCGGCAAGCTGATCGCTCGCGAAGCCGAGCCCGGCGATGATCGCGGACGTGGCAAGGGTGAAGCCGAACCGAACGACGATCACGGTCGGCGCCGGAATCGGGGCGGCCGAATCGCCTAATCAGGCCTCCCTACCAGGAAAGCTTGAACGGGAGATCGAGCCATGTCGAACGCACTCTTCCGGTCATGGCAACTCCCGTTCCTGCTCCTCCTGGGTTGTTTGTTTCCAGCGTGGGCGGGAGAGGCGATTGCAACGGCCCCGCAGAACGCCACCGTTCGCATCCCTCGCGTGGAACACGCGCCGAAGCTCGCGGACTTCCTCTCCTCCACTCGCCGCGAATCGGAGACGCGCGTCACCGGCTTCCGCCAGCGCGAGCCCCGCGATGGCAAGCCGGCTTCTCGCAAGACAGCTGCCTACCTCTCTTACGACAGCGTCAACCTCTACGTCGCATTCGAATGCGAAGCCGATCCGGCCAAGCTGCGCGCCCGATTCACGAGGCGTGACCAGATCTCTGGCGACGAGACCGTCAGCGTGAGTCTCGACACCTTTCACGACAAGCGGCGCGCCTACATGTTCTTCTCGAATCCTTACGGAGTTCAGATGGACGGCATGAGCACCGAAGGTCAGGAAGACGACTTCAGCTTCGATACCGTCTGGCACTCGTGGGGTCAAGTCACGGCGACCGGCTATACGGTGCTGTTCGCGATCCCGTTCAAGAGCCTTCGATTTCCAGTCGAAGGCGGGCGCGATTGGGGAATCGCACTCACCCGCTATTCGCCGGACTCGAAGGAGTTCGTCACGTTTCCCCACATCTCGCAAACCATCGATTCCTACGTGGGCCAATTCGCCACGCTCGCCGCGCTCGAGCATGTTTCGCCGGGCCGCAACATTCGGCTCACGCCCTACGGCTTCTTCGCGAATCAGCGATTCCTCGACGAGTCTACGCGGTTCACGGGTCCGTCGTTCGAAATTCAGCGAGAGCTCAGGGCCGGGCTCGATGCGAAGGTGGTGCTGCGGGATTCGTTCACGCTCGATGCGACTGTGAATCCCGACTTCAGTCAAGTGGAATCAGACGAGCCCCAAGTGACCGTCAACCAGCGCTTCGAAGTCTACTTCCCCGAGCGCCGGCCGTTCTTTCTCGAGAATGCGGGATACTTCGAAACGCCGGAGACGCTGTTCTTCTCGCGACGGATCGTGAACCCACGAGTCGGGTCGCGACTGACGGGAAAGGCAGGCGGCTGGTCTGTCGGGTTGCTCGCCGCGGATGATCGCGACCACGCGACCATCGGTGTTGCTCGCGTGCAGCGCGACATCGGACGGCAGTCGACTGCCGGCTTCCTGTTCACGAGCCGTGATTTTCTCGGGATCTCGAATCGCGTGTTCTCGGCCGATACGAGGCTGCGCCTCAGCGACACGTGGTCATTCAGCGGGCAATTCATGCGTTCCGATACGACCACCGGCAAAGCCGCGATGCACGGCACGGCGGCCTACGCGGCGCTGCGGCACGCGAGCCGGCACTGGACGCACTACACCACCTTTCGCCAACGCGATCCCGAGTTTCAGACGGCGCTCGGCTACATCCCACGTGTGGATCTGCGGCAAGTGCGCTCGGGGACCGGCTACCGTTGGCGCCCGGAAAGCGGTCCGCTGTTGAGCTTCGGACCGTCGGCGTATCTGTACGCCAATTGGGACATGCGCGGCACGCTGCAGGACTGGTATGCGGAACTGCCGTTTCGCTTCGAGTTTCGCGGTCCGACGAGCGTGGAGGTAAGCCGCACTGCCGCCTACGAGGTCTATCGCGGCCGAGGATTTCGAAAGGACGGCAACTACGCCGACGTCTACACGGATCGCTTGCGCTGGTTCGGTGTGTACGGCTCGATCTTCGCAGGCCGTGGCGTGAACTACTATCCGGCGCGGGGCCTCGCGCCGTTCGCAGCCGATTCGCTCGAAGGCCGCGCGGGCATTACAGTGCGCCCCACGAAGCGCCTGCGGATCGATGAGTCGTATTTGTACTCGGCGCTGCGGCTGCCGTCGGGTCCGGCGGTGTTCACCAACCACGTGGCGCGATCGAAGATCAACTTCCAGTTCAACCGGACCCTTTCGCTCCGGGCGATCATCGACTACAACGGAGTCCAGGCCGATCAGAGTCTGGTGAACCTCGACCGGATCCAGCGCCTGACCACGGATCTGCTTTTCACGTATCTCGTGCATCCGGGCACGGCGATCCACGCGGGTTACAGTGACCGGCGGGAGAACCTCGATCCATCGCGGCTCGACTATTTTGGCCGCCCTACGTTTCAAACAGGACGACAGGTCTTCGTCAAGCTGAGCTACATGGTTCGGCTGTAGGGGGCCGTTTGCGGTACTCGGCAGGGGTGACTCCCATCCATCGGCGAAAGGCCCGGTGGAACGCGCTGGGCTCGGAGAACCCGAGCAGGTACGCTACCTCGCCCAGCGAGAGCTGCATCTGCCGCAGATACGAAAGCGCGAGGTCGCGCCGTTCGGAATCGAGCATTGCCTCGTACGAGACCCCCGCCGACTCGAGCCGCCGCTGCAAGGTTCTCGCGCTGAGGCCGATCATCCGGGCAACTGCACCGAGCCTCGGATCGCCTCCGGGCAACGCGCGCAGGATCGCCGCGCGCACGAGCGCGCAAAGATTGTCCGGTGGCGGGATGGCCCGTAACAGATCTTCGGCGTGGCGGTCGACCATCCGGACCAAGTGCGGATCGGCCGACAGGATGGGCAGTTGTCCGGTGCCTTTCGGGCAGACCACCACGTTCTCGCGAGCGCCGAACTCGAGGCGGCACTGGTGGACCTTCAGGTGCTCTCCGAGCTCTCGAGGTGCGTCATGGCGGAACTTCACGGCGACCGGGCGCCACTGGTTGCCGGTGAGTTTCCGGATCGAGTTCACTACCAGCGCAAGCGTGAACTCGGCGTCCTGCCGGAATGGCGGTCCATCGAGAAGCGTACGGTACTTCACTTCGGCGCCGTTAGCGCTGGCCGTGAATTCGATCTCGGCGCCATCGCACCAGATCCGGTAGTAGCGGACGATTCGGGTCAGCGCTTCGCCGATGTCGCGGCTTGCCGATGCGGCATATCCAACCACGTCGAACTGCTCGAGCCCTGTGATGCCGGCCAGATGCAGCCCGAAGTCAGGATCGCCGCAGAGCTCCGCCGCGGTCTCGTACATCTCGCACAACTGGCGAAACGGCATGCGGTTCTCGGCGCCTTCGAGGAGCCCGGGGGCGAATCCGCACTTCGCGCACGCTGTGTCAGCCGGAATACCGAGAGCCTCCAGTCTCCGCAAGATCTTCTCGGCAGCTCGGGCCTGAACGGTCATTTCTGACCAGTGTCGCATCCGGTCAACGCTTTGGCGTGAGCGGTCAATCGCGGCCACCGCGATCCACGCGTCTGCCAGTAGGGAGGTCAAGACGACCATGAAACTCAAACTGATGATGACGGTGGCGGCGCTGATTGCCGCGTCGACGAGCTTCGCGGCGAGTTCGAACTACTCGCTGCAATCGGTCTATGTGCCGATGAAAGACGGTGTGTGGATCGCCGTGGACATCGCGTTGCCGGCCGTTCGCGCCAACGGCCAGAGGCTGCCTGCGATCCTCGTGCAGACTCGCTACTGGCGTGGGATGCAGCTCGCGCCGGGGGTTCCGGACCCCGAGCAGTACGACACCATGCGCGAGTTCAAGAGCTACTTCACAGCGAACGGCTACGCAGTGGTGGTGGCCGACGTTCGCGGAACGGGAGCGTCGTTCGGCGAGCATCCGAATCCGTGGAGCAAGAAGGAAGTGGGCGACGGCTACGAGTTGGTGGAATGGATGACTCGCCAGCCTTGGTGCAACGGCCGCGTTGCGGGCGTGGGTGTTTCCTACGATGGAACCACGGCGCAGAACCTGGCCATCAGCGGCCATCCAGCGGTGAAGGCGATCATCCCGCAGGCGATGGAATGGGACGTGTACAGCGCCATCGCGTTTCCAGGCGGTGTTCGCAACGACTGGTTTCTCAGAACCTGGAGCGCCGCCAATCAGGTGCTCGACCGGAACCGCCTCTGCGATGACGAGAGCGAAGAATGCGCGGCGCTCTCGAAGGTCGTACTGGGCGTGCGGCGAGTGGACGAAGATCGCGATGGCTCGCTGCTCGCTCGCGCGCTCGAAGACCACCGGCGCAACCGTGACCTCTATGAAGCGGTGAGCGAAGTGGAGTTCCGCGATCAGGCGGGATCGAAGCACGGCCTCGTGATCGATGAGTTCAGCGTTCACACCTACGCGCAAGCGATCCAGCGTTCGCGGATCCCGATGTTCGGGTGGGGCAGTTGGCATGACGGCGCTACGGCGCAAAGTGTGATCCGGCGATTCCAGCCGGTATCGAACCCGCAGATCGGAGTGATCGGGAACTGGAATCACGGGAGCACGCTCGATAGCGATCCTTATCACGCCGCGGATGCTCCGTTGAGCATGAGCGTGGCCGAGCAGTTCGAGCTGCAGCGGCAGTTCCTCGACGCCTACATGAAAGACGGCGCGCCGAAGATCGAGACGGGGTGGTTGCGCTACTACACGCTCGGCGAGGACAGGTGGAAGCAGACCGGCGTGTGGCCGCCGCGGGGCTTCCAAACAGAGCGCTGGTATTTGGACGCTGGCAAGTCGCTCGGGACGTCTGAGCCTTCGAGCAGCGGAATCGACTACCACCAAGTGGACTTCGACGCTTCGACGGGCATGACGAACCGCTGGGTGACGCAAGCCGGCGGCGGCGACGTGATCTACGGCGATCGCGCGGAAGCGGACGAACGGCTGTTGGCCTACACGAGCGATCCGCTCGGCTTTGCTCGCGAGGTCACGGGGAGCCCGATCGTCAAGCTGCAGCTTGCGTCGACGCACGCCGACGGCGCGGTGTTCGTTTATCTGGAAGACGTGGCGCCCGATGGGACGGTGCCGTATCTGACCGAGGGGATGCTGCGGCTCATTCACCGGCAGCCGGCATCCGGAGGCGAACTCCACACGTTCCGTAAGGACGTCGCGCTACCGATGGCGCAGGGCGTGATGGCCGAGGTCAGCATCGAAATGCAACCGGTCTCGGTGCTCATCCCGGCTGGGCATCGGATCCGCGTTGCGATTGCTGGTCATGACGCGAGCGTCTTTGCGCGCTATCCGGAATCCGGCGTGCCTACGCTGACCATCGGCCGCGACCGAGCCAAGCCTTCGTTTATCGAGCTGCCAATGGTGCGCCGGTAGGGAGCGCGGGGCGAGACGGCCAATGCCTCAATGCGGCTATCCGGCCTTAGGCGGAGGCGAGATTGGGCGTCCACGTCTCGCCGGCCTCCGTTGACTCCGGCGGGGTCGTCGGCGATGCGGCGGCGAGGATGGCGGGCTGAGATGAGATAGAGTATCCACTGAAGACCATGTCGCGGGTGAGACAACTCTATTTCTGCTTGGCTGCGGCCGCGTGTGCCGCGGACTATGACTCGGCGGTGCTGCCGGTGTTCCAGAAGAACTGCCTGGCATGCCACTCGGGCAAGAGCGCGCAGGCGGGCCTGGACCTTTCGTCACTGCAGGCGGCGCTGAAGGGCGGCAAGACCGGACCCGCGCTCAAGCTCGGATCCGCCGAGTCGAGCATGCTCATGGCGAAGATCAATTCGGGGCAGATGCCGCCGGGCAAGCCGCTCGATGCGGCGACGGCCACGGTGATCCGGCAGTGGATCGACTCGCAGAAGCCGATCACGGCGCAGGTGACCGAAGCCGACGTGGTCCCGATCTTCCAGATGCGCTGCGTGGGCTGTCACGGCAAGCGCAAGCAGGAAGGCGGGCTCGATCTGCGCACGCAAGCGAGCCGGTTGAAGGGCGGCAAGTCGGGTCCGGCGATCATTCCCGGAAAGGCCGGCGAGAGCTTGATCCTGAAGCGGATCAATGCAGGCGAGATGCCGCCGCCGAAGCTGTTCGCCGAGTCGTTCGTGCGCGCGCCGTCTTCCGAGGAAGTGGCTACGCTCACCGAGTGGATCTCTGCGGGAACGCCTCCGGCGCCGGAGCAGCACATCGTGGAAGAGACGTTCACCGAACAACAGAAGTCGTGGTGGGCGTTTCAATCACCCAAGCGGCCGAGCGTTCCAAACGTTTCCGCGGCGGCGCGTGTGCGCAACCCGATCGACGCACTCCTGCTCCAGAAGCTCGAGACCAAGAAGATCTCATTCTCGGCGGAGGCCTCGCGCACGGAGCTGATGCGGCGCGCTTATCTCGACCTCACGGGACTGGTGCCCACGCCCGAAGAGATCGATGCCTGGGAGAAGGACACCGCGCCAGGCGCGTACGAGCGCTTGATCGACCGGCTGCTCGAATCGCCGCGCTACGGAGAGCGCTGGGCCAAGATCTGGCTCGATGCGGCGGGCTACTCGGACTCGGAAGGGATCATCGATGAAGACAAGCTCCGCCCGCAAGCGTGGCGCTATCGCGACTCCGTGATCCGGGCGATCCAACGCGACCAACCTTATGACCGGTTCCTGATCGATCAGATCGCGGGCGACGAGGCGAGCGACTATCGCAAGCTCGACAATCCCACGCAGGCCGACGTCGATCGCTTAGCCGCGACAGGCTTCCTGCGCATGGCGCCCGACGGAACATACTCGCCTGCGAACGGTTCGGTGGCGGAGCGGATGAACGTGATCGCCGATGAGATCGAGGTGCTCGCCTCGTCGACGATGGGGCTCACTGTCGGATGCGCGCGGTGCCACAACCACAAGTACGATCCGATCCCGCAACGCGACTATTATCGGCTGGGTGCGATCCTGCAGACCTCGTACGATCCGTTCGACTGGACCAAGCCGACCGAGCGCAACATCGAGGTAGCTCTGCGACACGAGCGGGAAGCGGCCGAGAAGCACAACGGGCCGCTCGAAGCGCAGGTGAAGAAGCTCGAAGCCGAGATCAAGGCGAAGGCGAAGCCGTATCAAGATAAGAGCGGCAAAGAGGATCTCGACGCGCTGGCGAAGGAGTTCCCCGAGTTCAAGGCGGTGCTCGATCCGCTGCGCAAGTCGATCGCCGATGCGAAGAAGAAGCTGAGGGCGAAGCCCGAGATCCGGGCGCTTTACGACATGGGCGGCGACCCCTCGCCCGTGTTCCTGCTCAAGCGCGGCGACGCGCAACTGCTGGGCGAGCGCGTGGAGCCGCGAGTGCTCTCGGTGCTCGATCGCGGCGGTCTCGACGCGTATCGCGTGGAGCAGCCGTGGGAAGGGACGAGTGGCCGGCGCCTGGCGTTGGCGCGTTGGCTGACGCAACCGAATCATCCGCTCACGGCGCGCGTGATGGTGAACCGGATGTGGCGCTATCACTTCGGCCGCGGCATTGTGCCCACGCTCGCCAACTTCGGCAAGACCGGCGCCGCGCCCACGCATCCCGAGTTGCTCGACTGGCTGGCTACCGAGTTCGTGAGTCGCGGTTGGAGCGTGAAGGCGATGCACCGGCTGATGATGACTTCGGCGGCGTATCGGCAGTCGTCACGCGTGAGCGCGGAAGCGCAGGCAGCCGATCCCGAGAACGCGCTGCTCTCGCGCATGCCTCTGCGGCGCATGGACTCCGAGCAGTTGCACGACTCGGTGTTGCGCGCCACGGGGCGGCTTTCGGCGGAGCAGTTCGGCCCGCCGGTGACGGTGGAGACGAAGGCTGGCGGCGAGGTGGTGCAGCAATCGGCGAAGGAGCAATGGCGGCGCGCGATCTACGTGCTGCAACGCCGGACCACTCCCGTGACCATGCTCGAAGTGTTCGACTTGCCGCCGATGTCGCCGAACTGCACGGAGCGCGCGCTCTCCACGGTTTCGACGCAGGCGCTCGAGATGCGGAACAGTCCGGTGGTGCTGGAACACGCGCGGTATCTGGCGGCGCGGCTGATCGACAACCATCCCGACGATCGCGCGGCGCAGGTGCAAGAGGCGTTCGAGCGAACGCTGTCTCGCAGGCCAAAGCCCGAGGAGAGCGAGCGAGTGCTGGCATCGATGGAGAAGCTGGCGCGGCACTGGGAGCAGCACTTGAGCGAGGAGCGGAGCTTGTCTCCACGGGCGGCGACGGCGCGATGGTACGCGCTGGCCGATGCGGTTCATGCACTGTTGAGTTCGGCGGAGTTTGCATATGTCGATTGATGTTTCCCGGCGCGGGTTCTTCACGCGGCTGATCGATGGCGTACACGGCGCGGCGCTTGCATCCTTATTAATGGGCGATGGCGCACTGGCCGAGCGCCAGTATGACCTCACGCCGAAGAAGCCGCATTTCGAGCCGAAGGCGAAGGCGGTGATCCACCTCTTCATGAACGGCGGTCCGAGCCAGGTGGATCTGTACGATCCCAAGCCCGCGCTCGAGAAGTTCGCCGGTTCGAAGCCGAGCCGCGACATCGTGAACCAGATCGAGTTCGCCGATCAGATCGGCGTGATGATGCCGTCGCCCTTCAAGTTCAAGCGGTACGGCAAATGCGGCATGGAGATGACGGAGCTGTTGCCGCACTTCGGCGGCGTGGCGGATCACGTGGCGTTGATCCGCTCGATGTACGGCGAGCACTTCAATCACGAGCCTTCGCTCTACCTGATGCACACGGGCCGCACGCTGCCAGGGCGGCCTACGCTCGGCGCTTGGGTGACGTATGGGCTCGGTTCGGAGAATCGCAATCTGCCAGCGTATGTGGTGCTGGACGATCCGAAACAGTTGCCTGTAAACGGGATCCAGAATTGGCAATCGGGTTGGCTGCCGCCGGTGTATCAGGGCACGCGGTTCCGGTCAGAGGGGTTGCCGCTGTTGAACCTGAAGCCATCGGAGGAACTGCCTTCTCCGCTGGTGGAAGCGCAACGTGACTTGCTGCGGTCACTGGACGATTCGCACCGGACGCAACGGCCGGGCGTTCCCGATCTCGACGCGCGGATCGCGAGCTACGAATTGGCGGCGCGGATGCAACTGACCGCGACTGATGCGTTGGACCTGACGGGCGAGAGCGAGGCGACGCGCGAGATGTACGGGCTGAACGAAGAGGCGACGCAGTCATATGGCCGGCGCTGCCTGATGGCGCGGCGGCTGGTGGAGCGCGGCGTGCGGTTCGTGCAGATCTTCATCGAGCGGCAGATTTGGGACAACCACTCGGACCTCGAGCGGGACCTGAAGTACTGCTGCACGAAGACGGACAAGCCGATTGCGGCGCTGATCCGCGACTTGGCGGATCGGGGGCTGCTGGACAGCACACTGCTCTTCTCGAGCGGCGAGTTCGGGCGGATGCCGATCTCGCAGGTGCGGCAAGGAGCGGGGGGGGCGGGCCGCGACCATGGTCCGGCGGGGTTCACGATGTGGATGGCCGGCGGCGGTGTGAAGGGCGGCACCGTGTATGGGGCGACGGACGAGATCGGGTACCGGGCGGTGGAGAATCGGGTGAGCGTGCATGATTTCCACGCGACGATGCTGCACTTACTGGGGATGAATTACCGGGACCTGTATTTCGAACGGCATAGTTTGCGGGAGAGGCTGACGGATCAGTATGCTGCTCGGGTGGTGAGAGAGGTCCTGGGTTGATCTGGTCAAGGGACTTTTTGGTGAGACAAGATTTTGAACCGCGGATCGAGGACAAGCTTCTCCTTCCAGTAAGCCTGAACCGTCAATTCTAAGTTCCCGTCGGGCAGTTGAGCGAAAGAGAGAATTTCGAGGACCTTGGGAAACGAGTCCCATGGCTTGTAGAAGAACTCCTTCGAGAGCTCTCCCTGTAAGCCTACCTTCACCGTTGGTAAGAGCCTGAAGTTGCGTCTGGAACGAGCCGGGAAATTTCCGAGATCCACCCGAGCCTGCGCCAACGCCTTGGCTTCCGCTTCGTCAAGCGTAGCTGCGACGTCAGGGCCTGATTCCCAGAAAACCACCATCGTTGGCCCACCATGGTAGAGAAGAATCCGCTGATCGGTCACGTAATGCGTCCAGCCATGAGCGAAGCCATCGGGATGTTCGATATGGGGGCGTTTTTCGCTTGATGCATAGTCAGCCGGTAGTTCGTCGTAGTTCCATAAAAAGTGCCGGCTCGTAGGATCATACAGGACGGTGAAATATCCCAAAGCCGACCTTCCATTTGAGTAAGTCAAATCGGCATCGAAGGTCCGGACGGGAATGGCCTGTTCGCCGCGAGGCGTCGCTACACGCAGAGCCCTGTCGGCTTTGGTGAAGACGAGAGGGCGGATTTCTTGAGCCTCGCCGACAAGTTGCCAACAACAAAGAAAGAGGTAAACGAGTCTCATGGTTGAAGGCGAATTCAGCATATCAAGAATGGGCCGCTGAAGCAGGTTCAGGCACCGGGTGCGGGGCGACACCGGCTTTGATGGCGCGGAGTTGGGCCATGGTCCAGCGGGATTCGGCGTTGAGACGGTCCGTGAGAGGGTCGCGCGTAGAGGGTTGGCTTCGTTTTTTCAGCTTGGCCGAGTCGGCGAGCGGCGGCGTGTCTTCAACAGGTTGCGTGGACTCTCGGCGGAGGGCGCGTTCAGTTTGCAGCTTGCGGAGTTCGGCGAGGGCACGATAGTAGGCGCGTTCGAAGCGGGCTGCGTACTTGGCGTATTTGTCGAGGTTGGCTTCGTTTTGTTCGGCGAGAGCTTGCGCCTCGAGGCGGCGGTTGGCTTCGATTTTCCACGCGGCTTGGACGAGGTTCGAGAAGATCAACTGCTCATTGATGCCCTGAGGACGGAGCTCTTCGCGCTGGAGTTCGAGGAAGATGTCGAACTCGTCGCGGTCTTGCGGCGTGACGACGAAGGTTGCGGAGAAGAGACCGTGCGTGGTGGCGTTCTGCGACGAGATGGCCTTGCCTTCGGAGGTGCGCGGTCCGGTTGAGTGCTGCGCGTTGGCGCGGTTGGCTTCGAGCTTGCGGTCGGTGATCATGGTCCCGTTGTAGCGGGAGGGCGATACGCAGCAGCAAAATCGATCCGGGGAAACGATTGAGGAGGAAGGAGATGGCGATTTTCAAATACACGTTACGGCCTCCGCGAGCCGGCGTTGTTCTCGAAGCGATGGCTCGCGGTATCGGCAGCGGGGACCTCAGCCCTGCCGGATCTCGCCCGCCCACGGCATACTGTGATCCGCGGTCACGGCGAACGTCTGCTTCGGCGAGAACAACGTGAAGTATGACCACGGACCCGGAATCCACGGATACTTCTGGATCACGGCTTCATTCACTTCGATCCCGAGCCCAGGTTTGTTCGGAACCACCAGTTCGCCCTCGTGAATCTCGAGAGGCTCTTTCAGGATCTCCGTCGCGAGCGGGAACGGGTACATCGTCTTTAGTGCGGGCGTGGTGTAGACCGGATACTCGAGCCACTCCACTACCGTTTCCGGCCAACACACACCGAGATGCGCCGCGGCGAGCACTTCGAGATCGTTCCCCCAACTGTGAAACGCGAACCGCAGCCCTTCGCGCGCAATCGAGCCGAACAGCCGCCGGCCCATCGCGTATCCGCCTTGGCACACGATGTCCATTTGGATGTAGTCGGCGCAGTGGTTGAAGATGAGATCCTCGAAGCCCGCTTCGTTGGGCTCGTGCTCGCCCGTCGCCACGGGAACCCAGCCCTCTTCACGCAGCTTCCGATAGGCCTCGTGATCGTGGGGCGGCAACGGCTCTTCGAGCCACGCGATGTCGTACTCGGACATCTCCTTCGCCAACTGCCGCACTGTCTCGGGCGAGTAACTGCGGTCGCCCATGCGCCACCACGAGTGCGCGTCCACCATCAGGTCCACGCCAGGACCCACGGCTTCCCGCATCAGCCGCACGGTGTTCAAGTCGTCCTCGGGTCCGAGCGCGGGCCGCATCTTGTATGCGCGAAATCCGAGCTTTGCGATCCCCGCCGCTTCCGCAGCGTACGACTCCGGTGGCTGATACATGCCGGCACTGCCGTAGAGCCGCACAGACTCGCGCACCCGTCCGCCCAGGAGTTCCGAAACGGGCGCGCCCAGGAACTTGCCGAGCAGATCGTAGAGAGCCACCTCCACCATGCAGTAGGCCTTCAGGACTTCGACATCCGTGCCTGGTCCTGTTTGAAACAAAACCCGCAAGGCGTCGGGATCGGCGAGCGTGCGGCCTTCGAGGAATGGCGCGATTACCCGATTGATCCGGTCGCACGCTTCCTGGCTGCCTTGGCCGGGACCCCAACCGACCAGTCCGTTCTCGCCCTCCACTCGCACCAGGAGCGCGTCGCGTTTGACGATGTACCGGTCGCCGCCGTAGTAGGGGAGATGCACGCGTTCCGGCATCGGGAACGAGAGCAGAAAGGCCTGGACCTTGCGGATGTTCAGCATGCGGGCAATTCCGATGCTAGCATCCGCCGTCCACTCGGTCCGCGCCGCTTCGGCCGGTCGTGTTTTTCGCTGTCGTTAGGGCAGGAACACGACTTGGCCGCGCAAATTCGGCTCGCGTGAGCGCTCCACCGCGAGCGCGACGGGCTCCGTCAGCTCGAGGCGCGCGGGTGTGAATCCGCGAGCATCGGCTACCACCCGCACTGTGCCATTCAGAACCGTGACTGCGTTCGCGGGCGCTCGAATCGAGCGCACCGCGGCGTTCTCGCACAGAAGTCCGGTCACGCGCCCAGATACGGTTGTCATTCGACTGCCCACGCAGGGTGATCATGCGGGTGCAAGCGTACGATCTCGAGATTGTAAGGATCCGGTAATTCTTCTCGTGCGCGCCTTAGAACTTAGACGGGCACTGCCCGGCTACGGAGTGGGGTTTTGAACGGTCGGAAGGTGCTTGCCGATGTAGCCGATGAACACTCGCCGGCTTGCGGAGACCGGCCGGTAGTAGATGCGCTGGTTGAAGCCCATGAGCTTCATGTGCCACTCGAACACGGTGACGTTTCCTGAGCATCGAAACGTTCGGAAATCACCGTATTGCTTCATCGTCTCCTGGCTCTCCCGAGTCGGCCGCGTCCTGAGAGTGTCGTGCGGAAACTGGCCCGGCGGCTCCCAGATTTCACAAGCGCGGTTGAGATCGAACAGGCACTCGCTCACTTTGTGGAAGTAGCGATGATCCAGGTCCTCCAGTTGAGACACTGCCTTGTCGCAGAATTCCAACAGCGGCAGGAGCGCGGAACGCCTTTGGTACAGATCCCGGCCTCCGTCAGCCACTGTTCGCCGACGCGCTTCGATCCAGGTGGCATGTTCGGCTTGAACATGTCTTGCTGTCGAAGCGCTCCGAACGGAAACGATCTCCGTCTGCACATCAGCATCGGCCCCAAGGGAAGACAGCACGATTCCGAGAACCTGCTTTGACCATCGGGAGTGCGAGGCCCAACTCAGGGCAAGGCCGTTCGTCAGGTGGGCAGCGAGGAGACCTTCGGCTTTATGGCCCTCGAACTTGGCCTCGTATCCAAGCGAATCCGGTAGGTTGTCGAGCAAGGGATACCGGGTCACTTCCCTCAACCAATACCTCCGCTTGTCGTGATCCGTGCGCCCATCACTGAGCCAGTTGATCAAGGCATAGCTTGCTGCAAGTTCCTGGGCATGAAAAGCGGAAGGCACCCGAAGAGGACCATTGCATCCTCCCCGGCGCAGTGCAACGAGAACTTCGATGAACTGCGCCATCCATTCACGCGCGACAGCGGGATCCGGGGCAGCGCAGCGGCTAGAATCGTCCAGGTTCCGGAAGGACAATTCGTTGACCACGAGTTCGATCATGTCTTGGGTGGTTCGCCTCTGGGAGTCAACAGGATCTCGAGAGACCGGTCCATTTCATCGAAGAACCCTTCAGGCCAATCGGCGACTCTGCCGTTGCGATCGACTTCCAGCCGCCGCGCGCGCACACCTTCGGAGAGCCAATCGGGGCCCCGCTCGAAAAAGTAGAAGCACACATCGGAAGGCTTCGCCAAGTCCTTGTAAACCGCAACCCGCACTCCGTTCATCACGTGATCGCTATGCGTCTCCACGATGAGCTGCACACCGCCTCGGGCCGCGCGGCACATCAACTCGGCCAGCTTCACCTGACCCCGGGGATGCAGGTGCGCCTCGGGGCCTTCGAGCAAAATCAGGTCGCCGGGTCTAGCCGCGAGAATCGATACGACGATGGGCAACGTATACGACACACCGAAGCCAACGTTGGTTGGGCGATACGGGTTCGAGACGTCGCGTTGCCCTTCGAACGAATACCCGAGCTTCACCAGATCTGTCGCCGTATCCCGATCGATGTGGATCCGCAGCCCTGGGCAGATCTCTCGTACCCAGGCTTCGGTCTGACGAATCAGGTGCGCCGATTCAACTCCGGAGTGATGAACTTCGGAAACGCCGATGGGCTGGTCGCCATGCATCGCGAGGCAGTGCGGAGTCCATTCGCCCTGGATGCCGAGTGGATCCGCATCGTCGGGCGTCCCATAGTAATGCCGGGGACCGAGGCGCTCAGCGGACAGAAAGCGAAAGCCCTCACCGCCGAAAAGCGGGCCGCCCACGATTGGGTGTCCGCCACTCGGTTCGCTCACTCGGTCTTGCTGCGACGCGAAGGAGAACCTCCAAGATCCCTCACTCCCAGACGCCGTTCGCATCTCGAACGCGATCTCCTCCTGCCGCGCAGATTCGAACAGAGCATCCCGAAAGTTCCCGAGCCGGGCAAGCTTTCCGTTGAGAATCAGGCGGGAGAGCTGAAAGGGGTCGTAGGACTGTCGCAACAGGAGCAAGGCTTGCAACAGGGACGACTTTCCCGAGCCGTTCAAACCGGTGAGCACCGTGAGTGGCGCGAACTCGAATGACTGATCGAGAAAGCCCTTGAAGTTCCGCAGCCGGAGGCTACTGATCATTCAGGGTCTCCGCGATGATCCGCTGGATCTCGCTGAAGCGGAGCCTGACGCGGCTTGGGTGGCTCGTCCCTTGCGATATCGCGCGATCGAACGCGGTGTCGTTCATGAGCTGAGCGAACTTCTGCTGGAGGCGCTCGCTGCGTCCCGCCAAGGCGTCAGCCTGTGCGTCGTCGAGATTGGCGAGGTTGACACTCCAGGCCTCGAACAGGGCCTTGTTGACGGGCGCTCCGCGCCGCTTCCGAAAAGCCAAGGGGCCCAGAATTCGGGACGACAGCACCATTGCGTGGCGAAATGGATGTTCGAGACTCGCCGGCTCCGCGCTGACCAGGCTATTCAAGGCCGACATCCACTCGCTGAGAAATTGATCGAATTCCTCTCTTTCATAAGCGACCGGCTGCAAAAGATAGAAAGCGAAAAAGCGCAGGACACACTCGCGGTCCACCATGCGGCTGGATGGGATTCCTCCCCGGGTCGCGCCCAGGAACTCATCTGACGAAGCCAGCGTCTTGAGGAGCTCACCGGCCGGACCCGGATTGAGGGCGTGCCTGATTTCCTGAGCTGACAGTGGCAACCCACCTGTGTTGATCCTGCGGAAGATGTTGAACTTGACTTCCGGCGGCGTGCCCTTCTCGATCAGATGCACCGTGACGTTGGTCTCTCTGATCCGCCGCTGGTAAGCACGCGCCAAGTCGTCGAAGGTCGCGCCCTCCAAACTCGTCAGAAACTCGAGTCCAGACAGCCGCAGTGTTTGATCCAAGACGAATCGTCGCAGAGTGCTCAGCCGTTGCTGCCCATCGATTACCAGCCACTTGTCTTCGTCAGTTGCGTCCACATAGAAGGCCGGCAACGGGATTCGCAGGATGATGGACTCGATCAGCCTGCTGCGCGCGCCGTCCTTCCATACCTCGTTCCTTTGAAACTCGGGCTGGAGTATGATCTCGCCGTGTTCGATTCGCGCCACCAGCGAATCGATGGAGAGTTGCTTGGTTTCGACGCGGATTTTGGAGGGATCGAACGGTTGCCTGATCGGCTCGTCCGGCGTGGGATCCTCCGCCTCGAGTTCGAGCTCTTCGAGTTCCAATAAGTCGTTCGCAGAAGACAAGGGATACTCCTGGCGCGCCGCGCACCTCCCAGTTTAGAACGAACTGCGTGCAACACTCCGCCCCCCTGCTCTCGTCCAGTGCCCTGCAGGCGAGGCTCGGAGCTCCGCTGGCTCAGTCAGACAGCCCACCGCGACCATCAGTGGCCCACCCATCGAGTGAATTGCCCAAAGAGACTCCCCATCGACGCGGAGCGAGCCTAGGCCGTCGCGAAGGGACTCCCGCTGCCGACAAAATTTCCGGTCCCCGAAAAGGTGTCCGTGTGACGTTCGTCAAATCTCGTTGAAGGCAAAGAGGCGAGGTTTTGGGTGCAAGTTTGCAAATGTCAGGTCGTCATGAAACTCCACGGAATTCTCGCCGGCGCGCTGGTCACGTCGAGCGCGCTATTGACCGCTGGGTCGCTATCGAAAGACCTCGTTTCGCGTACTGGAACGGACGAGGTCCAAGTACTCATCCGATTCCACAAGGCGCCGTCTGCGGACAATCACCAGAGGCTGGGAAAGAAGGGCGGCAAGCACAAGTTCGACCTCGGCGACGCCAACACTTCCGTCTATTCGGCGGCGGCGAGTGCGCTCGCCGAAATCGCCTCCGACGCCGATGTCGACTACGTGACTCCAGACCGCGATGTGAAGAGTCTCCTCGACTACACGTCGCCCGCGGTAGGAGCAGACATCGCGCTCAAGTACGGCTGGACGGGCGATGGCGTGGGCATCGCGGTGATCGACAGCGGCGTGGGCCTTCATGCGGATCTCGGCGTGCCCGGCACACTGTCCAGCCGCGTGGTGTACCGCGAGAATTTCGTCGCCGGGGAGAGCTCGACGTACGATCCGTTCGGGCACGGAACGCACGTGACCGGGATCGCGGCTGGCAACGGTACGCTCTCGCTGGCCGGATTCCGGAGCTTCCGCGGCGTGGCAACCAAGGCGAGTATCATCAGCCTGCGCGTGCTCGACAAGAACGGGCTTGGCAAAGACAGCGCCGTGATCTCGGCGATCAACCGGGCGATCGACCTCAAGAAGACCTACAACATCCGCGTGATCAACCTCTCGCTGGGGCGGCCGATTTTCGAGAGCTACAAGCAGGATCCGATTTGCCAGGCCGCCGAGAAAGCAGTGAAGGCTGGAATCGTGGTCGTTGCCGCGGCGGGCAATTCGGGGCGCGACAACTCGGCGGGCAACGAAGGGTATGCGACGATTCACGCGCCGGGCAACGACCCGCTGGTGATCACGGTGGGCGCGATGAAGACGATGGGCACGCTCTCGCGTAGCGACGACCTGATCGCGAGCTATAGCGCGAAGGGGCCCACGCGGATCGACCACGTAGCCAAGCCCGATCTCGTGGCTCCGGGCAACAAGGTGATCTCGCTGATCAGCCTGACGGGATTCCTCTCGAACGGTTATCCGGCGAACATCGTGTCCAACTCGTATTTTTCGACGGCCAGCGGCGACTCGTACTCCTATTACCGAATGAACGGCACCAGCATGGCCACGCCTGTGGTCAGCGGCGCGGTTGCACTGATGCTCGAGAAGAACCCGGATTTGACTCCGGACCAAGTGAAGGCGCGCCTGATGAAGACGGCCACGAAGAGTTTTCCACGGACGAGCGTGGCGGTGGATCCACTAACAGGGAAGCAATACGTGAGCCGGTACGACATCTTCACAGTGGGCGCCGGATATCTCGACATCTGGGCCGCGCTGAACAACAGCGACATCGCCAAGCTCTCGGCGGCATCGCCGCTGGTCCGCTATGACGCGACCACCAAGACAGTGTCGCTGGTGCGTGATTCGAAGACCGTGTGGGGCAGCACGGCTGTGTGGGGCGACACGGTCGTCTGGGGCGACACCGTGGTGTGGGGTGACACGGTGGTTTGGGGCGATGGTGCGGTTTGGGGCGATTCGGTTACCCAGGGCTTCACCGCCGTGTGGGGTGACACGGTGGTTTGGGGCGACACCGCGGTGTGGGGCGACGCGTCAAAGGTCACTCCGGAGAGCTTGAATGTACTGATCTACGGCGAGTAACCATCGATTCCGATAACCATCGATTCCGATCGCAGGGTGGCACGGGCGGGGCTTCGGCCCCGCCTTGGCTATTTCCCGGGAACCTTGCGTACGAACTGGAAACCCTGAAACTGAGTGGGGCCGCCGATGCCGAACTTACCACTGATGGCGCCGGGCCACGAGAAGCTCTTCGACGTCCCTCCGCAAGCTGTATTGATCTGGGCGGCGTTGGCCTCGATCGCAATGGCGACGTTGAACTGCTCGCACTTGCCGAAGTCGAACTTCTGCTCCTGCTTCGGACCTGCGTTGCCATGGAACTCCCGAATCTCGAGTCCCTTCTGGTCGAGTTCGAAGAGGACGTAGTCGCGGGCTCCGCGCCAGTTGAGCACCCACCGAATCGGCTTGCGCATGAGCGAGATGCCGCCGCGTTTGGCGGTGAACGTGACACGGCCTTCGGGCCGATCGAGCTCGAGGATGGCGAAGGCGTCGTTGTTCACCGAGCTCCAACCTTCGCGCGGAGGCTGCACGCCGCGGAGAGACTCGATCCCCATCGTGGTGGGCGCCAGCTTCGAGGTGAAGTCGAAAGCCAATTGCGCTGTCTGTCCTGACTTGACGGCTACGGTCTTCTGCTCCGTTTGGCCCTCGGCGACTGCAGTGAACGTGTAGTTCCCTTCCTTCAGGGAAACGTCGCCAGTTACTTCGCCCGAGCGTCCCTCGCCCGAGAAGTTGACCTTCAAGTAAGCGGGCTTGCGCGACACCGCCACGCGGCCGAAGGGCTTGAGCGCGGCATCGGCGCCGGCGATCACCGTCTCGGCGTTGGAGCTGAACTGCCGCTCCACTTCCTTGCTTTCGAAATTGGCTTTGCCAAAGCCGATCTTGTGCGATCCGGGCGAGAGCTCTCCCGCCATGAACATGCCGTCGGCTGGGATGCTGCCGACTTTGCGTCCATCGATCGAGACTTCGGCTTCGGGCGTGCCGCCGGTAACGCGCAGCTTCGCGAACGTAGGAGTCTGCGGCTGCTGCACCGATGGCTGATCGGTCTTGGCTGTGGAAGTCTTGGCTGTCAACTGGAAGGTCACGTTCGAGGGCTGCCCTTTGGCGACCATCACCGTCTGGTCCTTGCCTTCGAAGCCGTCTTTCAGAAGCCGGATCACGTGCTTGCCGGGCGCGAGCGGACCGGTCCAGCGGCCCTTGAAGATCCTGCCGGGCATGGTGCGATCGTCCACGACCACGCGAGCATCCTCGGCGTTGGAGGAGATGACAAGGGTGCCTTGATTGACATCGTTCACCACGACGTGCAGCGCGGGAGAAGGCAGTTGCGCCAACGCTACCGTGCGTTGCGTGTTGCCTTCCACTACCGAGATCTCGGGTTTGTCTCCGATCGAAAACGGAATGGCCGCATTGCCGGGAGTGGCGTTCGGCTTGCCATTCACGATCAAGGAACGCGGCCAATAGAGCGACCCGGTGTTGCCTTGCGTGGCGGCCACCGTCAGTTGCACGCCTCCAGAGGACACGTTGCCTACCGCGGGAGGCTTGCCAATCTCTGATGCGAACGGAACCGTGGCTGTGCCGCCGGCCGCCTTGATCACCAGCGTGTGATCGCCCGGCGCGATCGGCACCACAGCGGCGCCTTCTTCGAGGGTCACGGGGGAACCATCGATCGTGGCCGTGGAACCGGGCAGCGTCAATCGCAACTGCGCGCCCAACGGCACCAGCGTTACTTCCACGGGCGCTCCGCCAGCGGCGACCTTCACGGGCACGCGCTTGTTCTCGTAGCCATCCAGGCGCGCTTCGATCTCGGTCTCGCCTGCCGGCAGTTGCGCCGTGTAGGGAGCCTCGCCGAGGAACTGTCCCCGGTGGTAGAGCATCGCCCTGGGCGGATTGCTGCGGATCTCCACGGGCACGGTGGCCTTGATGTCCGTATCGCCGCGGCGGCCGGAGAAGAACATCACGGCCGAGAAGATGATTCCGATCAAGCCCACCGCGCCCGCGATGATCGCGATGAGCGCCTTGGGGAGAGTTCCGGGTTTCTTGACCACGGGCGCAACCGGAGGCACAGCCACTGTTGCGGCCGGCTTTGGCGGTGGCGGCATCGGCGGCGGAAGTTTCGTCTCGACCGTGGGCGGAACGATGGGCGCCGGAGCAGCCGCCGCGATCGGCGACGGCGCGGGAGGAGGAGGCGTGACCGTAGGCGGCTTCGGTAGCGGTGGCGGCACGAGTTCAGCTTTGCGCCGCTCGATGGCGCGCGCCAGTTCCTCTACCTCGGTATCGCCCGGATACTCCTTCTGCATCGTGCGCGTCTGCTCGAGCAGCGCTTCCATCGAAGGCAGATCGCCCGCCGGGGTCTGGCGGATCCGCTCGATGCCGCTCGCCTTCTCGCGCTGCCGGATGGTCTCGGTCTGCACGGCGCGAATGTTCTGGTCGGCGTGCAGCAGTCGCTGTTCGTTGGGGAACTCGGTGAGGCCGCGGCGAGTCTCGGCGAGTGCGGCTTCGATGTCGCCGTCGTTCTGATGGCGGCGAACGGAGGTGAGGATCTCGTTGACGACGGTCTCGCGGCGGCGGTCCGAGATCAGCGTTCGCAGATTGCGCGCTTGCGGATTGAGCGGATCGAGCTCGAGTGCGCGGCGCGCCAGATCGTCGGCGCGGCCGGGGTCGGAGTTCATCTCCTTCGATGACCACTTGATGAACGAGTCGGCCAGCAGGGCGCGGGCAACGTTCGAGCGCGGGTTGAGGCGCAACGCTTCTTCGAGCTTGCCTTGGCCCTCGCCGAACTTGCCTTCGTCCACCAGGCGCTTCGCTTCATCCACCAGAGCTTGGGCCTTCTCGGCGCGGACCACCCCTTCGCTCGCCACGCGCTCGAGGCCCAGCATTTCCTGGTCATCGGGGAAATCGGGCTTCGCGGCCGTTACGAGACTGAGTGCGTGCTTGTAGTCGCCGAGGTTGATGGCGGCTTCGATCTGCGCTACCTCGCGAGCCTTCTGTTCGAGGCGAGTCTGGTTGTCGCGGCGGGTCTCGAGCCGCTGGATCTCGTATTCGAGCCCAGGGAACTGCGGATACACGCTGCGCACGATGCCCCATTGCGCGAGCGCATCGGCGTACTGTCCGCGGTCTTCGAGATTGCGCGCCTTGGCGACTTGCGCGTTGATATGGTCGCGGCGGGCTTGCACGCCCTTGAGCGCCTGTTCGAAATGCGACTCACCCGGGTAGCGGACCAGAGCCTCTTCGAGCAGGCTTACCTTGCGATCGAGGTCGGGCGTGGCCTGCACCTCGCCATCCACTTTGGCGACGAATGCCGAGAGATCCTGCCGCCGGCGCTCGCCGATATCGAACTTCAGTGATTGGAAGAGCGCGTGGTTGGGATACTTCTCGAGCCAGCTATCGCAAACGTGCGCGGCCGCGGCGTGGTTGCCGTCTTCGAGCAGCTTCTTCGCCTCGGCGAGCGCGCTCTTGAGGGCGTCGTGCTCGGAGCGAACCTTGTTGTAGAGATCGTGGTATGAGGCGGCCTTGTCGACATCGGTGCGGTCCGGCGCTTTGTTTTCGAGCTCCATCACGCGCTCGATCTTGCTCAGCGCGTTGCTGATTTCGCCGCGATTGAGATTGTCGAGAGCGGACTGGTAGTCGCGCTCCTTCTCGCGCTTGACCTGAATGTACTCCTGCTCTTTGCGATTGACCGAATCGAGCAGTTGGAGCGCTTGCGCGTCGGTGGGGCTCACCTGCAGCACGTTCTGCAGCGCTTGCCGCGCATGGGTGAAGGCGTAGTTATTGATGTGCTGCTCGGCCAACTGCAGCCAGTTCTGCACCTGGCTGGCGCTACGCCTGCTCTCGATGGTGGAGCGCAGGGCCGCGGCTTCCGGATTCCCCGGATCCATCTGGAGCACCTGATGGACCTTCTCGAGCGCGAGCTGATACTCTTCCTGTTTCACGCGGCGCTGCGCGCTCTCGAGCAGTTGGCGCACCGTGCGCATGCGCATCGCCTGGTCCACTTGCTTGCGCAGGGGACGCAACTCGGGATGCATGTGACCCTCGGACTCGAGCTCGCGCAGGATCTCGTCGGCCAGTTCGTACTCGGAGTCTTCGAGCGCGGCTCCGGCACGGCGAATGCGGGGAGCGATCTTGGCCGAGTCGAAGCGTTCCACGGTATGGCCGTGAAGGGACTTCTGGAGCGCATCGGCGAATTCGCGAGCCGAAGCGAAGCGGTGATACGGCTGCTTGGCCATCGCCGCATGCACCACCTGGCTCATGATCGCGCTGACGGCCGGATTCAGTTCCGAGACCGGAGGCGGCACGTGGCGGCGGATCGCTTCGGCGATCTCTTCCTGATTCGAGCCGCGGAAGGGGCGCTGGCGCGTGAGCAATTCGAAGCAGACGACGCCCATCGAGAAGATGTCCGAGGCGGCGGTGACGGGCTCGAGGCGCAACTGCTCGGGCGCCATGTAGAAGAGCGTGCCCTTCATGCCCAGACTCGAATGCGAGTCGGCCAGGTGGGCCACGCCGAAGTCGATGATTTTCACCGAGTCGTCTTCCATCACGAAGATGTTGCTCGGCTTGAGGTCGCGATGGACGAGGCCGCGCTCGTGGGCGGCCTGCAGGCCGCGCAGGGACGCCACCATGATGGAGACCACCCGGTCAGGCGTGAGGCGCTGCGGCGCTGTCTGCATCAGCTTCGAGAGCGGAGCTCCGCCGAGCAGGGGCATCACGAAGAAAGGACGGCGGATACCGGCTTCTTCGAACTCGCCGTGGTCGTAGATGTCGACGATGTTGGGGTGCTGGAGCGACGCCAGCACGGCGCTTTCCTTGAAAAACAATTCCAGGATGGTTTGTTCTTGCGCATCGCGAATGGTCTTGAGGGCCACTTCACGGCGCAGTTCGAGGTCGAAGGCGCGGTACACGACTCCCATTCCGCCCTCGCCGAGGACGTTGCGGAGTTCGTACCTGCCTTTCAGGACGGGCATGGGATTCCTTCGTTAGGATAGTCGAATCAGCGCGCCACCTTGCCGGTGCAGACCATCTCCATGGCGCCTGGGCGGAGCACGTTCACGGGCTTGGACTCGATTTGGAGCTTCAGCGTCGCCTTGGCAGCCGAGCTCGACCCCATCCTACCGATCGAGGTGGATGCCTTCAGGTCCCACTCGTAGGTGGATCCCGAGTTGCGGTCAGCGGCTTTGAACAGGAACATGAACAGGGCGGCGGATCCGGGTATGGAAGAGGACGTATTTCCGATGTCCTTCCCTTTTCCGGAAAGCTGGACTCCAGAGCCGTCTCCGGGCCACTGGAATTCGGCCGTGTCGCCGCCCTTGCCGGAGCCCTTCATCTTCTTGCCGTCAATGGTCAGCTCGAAGCTCTCGATTTCCGGCGACGGCAATGCACGCACGGTGTAGGTGAGCTTGGGTCCACCCGTGGCGAAGAAGGCTTTCGAGATGTCACCGCCGCGATTCAGGAACGCGAGAAACGCGTCCGATGGCGTGACCTTGCCGCCGGCCTTGGCGGCGAAGTGGCCGCCCATATTCGACACCACGTCTTGCAGGCCTTCGTTGACGAAAGCGAACAGCCGGCCCGATTGGGGATTGAACACGGCGTTGACGTCGTCAGGCCGGATCTGTTCGCTGGCGGCTCCGCGGAACGGAAACTTCTTGAGCACCGGATTGAGTTCCGAGCAGAGACCCGCGCCCGCCGCATTCGGTTTGGCGTTGGGATCTGGGCGGAACTTCTCGGCGTTGATGATCGGATCTTCGAGCAGCTTCTGCGCCTTCGCCATCAGATTGGCGGTTTGCGCGGTGACCTTGGCGGCGGCCTTGGCTGCTCCGGCTTCCATGTCGAGCGAGTACTCCGAGTTGGCGGGGAGCGCGGCCACCTGGTCGATCTTGATCTGCAGGTCCACCAGCTTGCCCATGTAGGCGCGGTTGGGGTCGGCGATGAATTGGCCGCTCTGCAGGCACGTGGGCGGAGCGAGCGATTGGATCGGCTGGAACGCCTTCACGATGTCTGGGTTCTCCACCGCGGTGTGGTTCGAGATGGTGCAGAACAGCTCCATCAATGGCGTCTTGGCTTCGGTCAGCCGCGAGAGCTTGGTGGAGGCGTCTTTGAGGCTCGCGTAGGGCGTGACTTGTCCGGCGTTGAGGAACTCCGTCCATTGCGAGAGGAACTCGTCGCGATAACGGCCCTGAAGCGCTTGCACGATCTCGGCGTCATTCTGCACCGGCGCCGAACCCTTCTGATCGCCCATCACCCAAGGCTCGCGATCGAAGTAATCGGGCGCTTTGCGGATGGCGGCTTGCACTTCGATGAAGCCGGTCTTCGTGAACGCATAGGGGACTTCCTTGCGATCGACCACGGCGCCGGCGGGATCGAGGAAGCGAACCGGTTTGCCATGGGCACCGACGGCGTCGAGGATGTTGCGATAGGCGCGATCGACGAGCTTGAACTGCATCAGGTAGAGCCGCGCGTTGCGGATGCCATCGGAATCGGGACGAGCCGGGCAGTAGTCTCCCGGGCGCTCCTGCGCGTAGAACTGGAATTGTGCGCGCGCGAGCTTCAGTTGCTCGTCGCCGGGGTTCTTCGTCGCAGCCCATCGAGCCGAGAGCGCTTGCGCGAGGAACGCCTGATTTCCGGCATCGGCCTTGCCCGGATGCGAAGTGGCGAGCAAGTGGGACTTGAGGGCCGAGTAAGGAGCTTCGTAGGAATCGTTGGGTCCGGGTGTTTGCGGCAGTACGCGCATGGCTCCGGCCACGCTCGTCAGCGTGTCGGAGAGCAACAGGCGGCGGAAGTTCTCGCAGTAGCTGGCTCGGACATTGTCGTAGAGCGCGGTGCCCGGATAGAGTCCCCAGCGATGCCAGAACGGCGCGCCGTTGCGCTCCCAACCGGTGACTTGCTCGGTGGGAACGCGAAGGCGTTCGAGCTGGCGCAGCATCTCGACCGTGGGCGCGACGCCCGGCGCCGGACGCATCGCCGTGAGCGCTTGCGAGGCATCGCGTGCTTCACCGATCACCGAGCGGTTATTGAAGAATGACGCAGTGGCGCCGCCAAGGAACCCGAGCGCGGCCAGCGAAGCCACGGCTCCGATGATGCGATGCGAAGAGCTCGCCTGCGCATTGGCGCCGCTGGTTTCGCGCGCCACGCGATCTTCGAGCAGCGTTTGCTTGAAGAAGTTCTGGAGAAAGACCCACTGCGGCACGCGGCGGCCGCCATCGCCGGCCACTCCGCGCACGCCGGTGAAGTAGAAGCCGCGCAGGAACGGGCTCGCGCGCAACTGCGACGGCCGGCCGAGATCGACCAGGAACTTGACCAGATTGTCGCGCGTGCGGCGGAACTCGCGCGGGAACTCGTAGACGGCTGGCGAAACCGCGGCGTCATTCTCGCGGCGAAGATACTCGAGGCGTTTCTCGGCGAGCCCGGCGAAGAGCGTGTCGAACGCGGCGCCGATGCGCCTGGTTTCGTTCTCGGCGTAGGCGCCCAACTGCGACAAGTCGACCAAGGGCAGCGTGGTCCCGAACACCTGATTCGCCTCTTCGCGCGTCATGTTGCGCACGTACTCGGGGAAGAACTGCACGCGATCGAGCTTGGTGACCAGCACGTAGACGGGAAGGCGGCTGCCGAGCGTCTGCGCCACTTGGCCGAGAATCCCCTGCATCTTGCGCGCGAGCGCGGTGATCGATCCCGAGTCGAGCTGCGTGAGAGCTTCTGCCGACACGCACACCACCACGGCGCGCGGGGCCTGCTGGCTCTTGCCGAACGCCTGGCCCACGCCGCGAGCGCGCAGGTAGTAAACGAATCGCTGGAACGCGGAGGCGTCATTGAGCAGCGCTCCGGAAGCTTCGGCGAACAACGCGCCAGCGCCGATCCAGAGATTGCCGGATCGCGTAGTGAGAATGGCGTTGTCCTGGTAGACTTGGCCGGCGATGAGTTCGGGTTCGAGTCCGGAGCTGACGATCGCAGTGGTTTTGGTGGAGCCACCTTCGCCGAGGAAGAGGATCAGCGGAAGGTCTGAGATGCGGCTTCCGCCGCCGCGTACCTGCTGCGACGAAGCCAGCCGCGAATTGGCGTCATTCGAAAGCGCGGTGACCTCGTCATTGAGGCCGCCGGTACCCGCGGGTTCGGATTTCTTCTTCTTGATCAAGAGCACGGCGAGCACGGCGGCGGCGAGTCCCATGAGCCAGAGGCCGATGCGGAACAGCCATACCGCGTTCCCGGTGAGACCGAGCCAGTTGGCGGCGAACCAGGTTGCGACGCCCCACACGAGGAGCAGGACAGCGGCGATGACATAGACGATCGTCATGGCTCAGGCGCTCCTTACGCTCGAGACGGCCGAGCTCAGCATGATCATATAAGCGAAAAACAGAACCAAAGCGAGCACACAAAACGCACCCGCACCCATGAGAATTCGCCGGCTCCAAGGGTCTTTGTCGAGGATGACGGCCTCCTGGCGCTCCACCGGCGGGACGATCCAAGGGGAAGCTCCGCGAATCCGGTAGATCTTCTCGGCGACGCGATTGGTGACCATCTGGAGATCGCCTTCGCGGCCCGCACCGAACTTGCCGCGATATCCGAGCAGAAGGCAGAGCTGGTAGACCTCGAGGATGTCGGCGACGCGGTGCGAGTCCTCGGCCGTGAGCAGGTCACGCAGGTAGAGGAAGAACGATTCGCCGGCGACGAACTTTCCGAAGTAGTCCGGGCCGAGCGGCTGGCGAGGCCAGTCTCGGAAGACGGGGTTCGAAGAGGCGAGCACTGTTTCATCGAGGAAGGCGACGATGGCGAGCAGGCCGAGGCGCGCATCTTCCTTCGAGTACCCCGCGCGAACCGCCGAGTCTTCGGCTTTGGCAAGGGAATCACGCACCTGGGCGCGGAACACTTCGGCGTCAGTGACGGGCTGCCGGCCGGCCCGGATTCGCACAATGACGGTCAACAGCTCTTGAAACACGAGGGCCAGCGACTGGGTCCTCGCAACGGCGGTGCCTCCGCTAGACATAGGCTGTCAGTCCTCTTCTCTCTCCAAAGTAGGCTCGCGCGGCCAGGGCTCTACCCAGGGCCAGTAGGCGCCCGAGAAGGCGCACGGGGAGTACCCATGGAACTCCTCTATAGTACGCGACGTTCAGTGGCGTTAGCGGTCGTTGATGACCCACAATGCCAGGCGGGCGTCTGGCAGGTCGCCGGGTACGTACGCACCGACGCGGCGGGTGGCAACGATATGGTCCCAACAAGGTCCCTGTTTGGTTACTCCGAAATATTGAGCGTCGGCTCGCGCCGGGACGGCCGGCGGCGGAGTCGGCACATGGGTCAAGGTAAGGCCGGGAACGGCCCGTTTTACGAGTTCGGGCACGAAGCGCTCCGAGCAAAGCTTCACCAGACGCGGCGCGAGCGTGATCACCTCCGCTTCTCCCGCCGAGGCGCGGACCTCGAGCAGCCAGCGCGAATTGTCGAGCCAGCGCGGATCAGCGACCGCACCCGCGTAGAAGTAATTGCCCGCCGGCTCCAGGGCGATGGTGGCCGAAGAAGTGGGGACGAGAAGCTCGAGCAGTTCGCGGATCTGGCGGTGGAGCGTGTGAAAGCAGTCAGTGAGGCGGTCGTGATCGTAGAGCGGCAAGTCGCGCGGATGCACTTGCAGCGAGAACGAACAGAGCGCTCCGCCGAGGCGAGCCATTTCGCGATAGAGCTCTTCGGGGTGGCCGTGCTTGGTGAGCAGCAGATGGCGCAGCACGCCGAGGCTCGAACGCACGGTGTGGAGGAACCAGAAGCTACCGAGATCGCGCCGGAAATAGTCGGCGAGGGCTTCGCCTTGGGCAGCGCGAGCTCCGCCTCCGAGAGCGTCGCTCTTCTCCGTCATGATCTCGACGAGCTGTCGCGTGAGCGTGTTCAACCGCGGGCTGGCGCTCAGTTCGAGGCAAGGCGGGATGAAGGTTTCGTCGTAGACGAAGCGGCCGGACCCATCGCGGCGAACGCGCGCCACGGGAAGCGACGCGAGAGTGTCGTGCGGTTCGGATTCGAGCACGAGGCGAAAGTTCTTGCGGCCGAGCGCGACCTTGGCTTCGTCGGTGCCGCTGGTTTCGTCGGCCAGTACTTGTTCTTCGGTGAGGTACCGGAACTGGATGGACTCGCCATCGCCAACCATGCGGGAGTTGCGAGCCACTGAGGGGATGGCGAGCAGCACGATTTGGGAGTCGGCGGTAGGAGGAAAGATGGATGCGATGGCGCGCGCGGAGGGAGCTGAATCCGGGCTCGGGATCTGAAAGGGGAGGCCATCGTCGAGCACGCCGCGTGCGTGGAGCAGCGCCAGAGTGCCGTTTTCCAGGGCTTCGGCGTCCATTTGGCAGGCGGCGAGACCGTAGGGCTTGAACCAGAGCGTGGAGGCCGCGAAGTGGATGGCGTCTTCGAAGTAGCGGCTCTGGGTCTGGAAATGGTGGGGGGCCAGATGCATCCCCTCAGACCAGACAACGCGCGAAAGCAGCTTCACCGAGACCACCTTTCGCCGCCGGAAACGCCGCTAACGGGCCGGTTCCAGACTGCCGATCTTCGACTGATGTTTGGCACCGAAGTTTCTTAGTTATAGCACGGCGTGACCCGGACGAGGCTCTGGTGTCGCGTACGGGGAAAGAGGCGCCGATCGAAAACAATACGGAAACGGTGCGCCAGACCGATCAGGGGAGTGTGGGCGGCGCCGGGTCCACGGGCGAACGGGCGGGAATTCTGCGATTATGGTGGAACGGCGCGAGACAAGATCATGATCATTGCCGGCAAATACGAAATCCTGGAGCCGATCGCATCGAGCGGTGGGCGGAGCCACATCGGGCGCCACCGATTCCTGAACCAGAAGATAATGGTGCACTTTCTGGGCGCGCAGGGCAGCGAAGAAAGCGCGCAGGCTCTCGCTTGGCTGGAAGGGCTCTCTGACGACTCGCGGCGTTGGTTCCTGGACGCGGGCGAGGAGAACGGGCTTCTGTTCCTGGTATCTTGGCCACTCGAAGAATTCAAGGATCTGCCCGGGTGGTTCCGCCGAGCGCTGGGCGAAGGCAGACCCGCGGTTTCTCCGCAGCCATCGGGTGTTGCAGCTCCGCTGGCGCCGGCCGCACCGCCACCCGCTCCCGTAGCGCCGCCAGCTCCCGTAGCGCCGCCTCCGCTTTCCGCAATGCCGCCGCCACTTCCCACAGCGCCTATGCCGCAGGCGCCGCCGCTGCCTCTCGCTGGTGCGCCCCCTGCCCCGCAAGGCAAGAAGGCTCCGGGCCCGGGCGAGTTCACCAAGTTCTTCCTTGACCGGCCGGCTCCTGCCGGAATGCCCGGTGCGGGATTTTCCGGGCCGCCGCCGAGCACCATCAAACCAACGACGCCGACGGGCGAGTTCACCAAGCTGTTCGGAGGCGGAACTCCGGCGCCGCCCGCTTCGGGTCCGACGCCGCCCGCGGGTGTGAAGCTGCCGCCCCAGAGTTCGAAGGCGTCCGACACCGGTGAGTTCACGCGATTGTTCGCGGGTGTAGCACCGGGTGGAGCGCCATCTGCCGCGCCAGTTGCGCCGGTGGAGGCGCCGGCCACAGCGGGAGTGACGGTGCCGCCGCGTGCTCCAGCCGATTGGGCTGGCGAGACGGCGATGTTCTTCCGTCCGGACGCGGTGAAGTCCACGCCGGCCGAGTTGCCGCGGGTTCCGTCCCCGGCTCCGCCCGCAGCCTTCACGGCTCCGGCTGTGGGGGCCGTAACTGCTCCGCCTTTGCCGCCGCTGCCGGAGCCGAAGACTCCGCCCCCTGCGGGTCCGGGAGAGTTCACGCGATTCTTCGCGAACCCCCTTACGCCGCAGAAGGCCGCGGATCCGTTGATGACTCCGCCGCCGTTGGGCGCCGCGTCATCGCCGTTGGCTCCGCCACCCTTGCCGAAATCGGCGCCGCCGCCTTCGCAAGCTCCGGGAGAACTGACGCAGTTACTCGGTGGCGGCAGCGCTCCGTTCACGGCTCGAAGGGAGTCTGTTCCCGATCCTTTCGCCAAGAACGTCCCACCGCCGGTAAACAAGCCTACGCTGAAGCCGGATTTGTTGAGCTCGCCGCTCGGCTCGCCGTTGCAGTCGAACCTCGAGATGGACGCGGGCGCCACCCAAGTGTTCTCGACGAAACAGCACTCTCCCGTGCCGGGGCCGAGTGCGTTTCCGCCGGTTCCATCGGGCCCTGGAGAATTTACTAGAATTATCTCGGGGGGCGGATTAGGTGGACCGCAGGCGGCGACTCCTCCAGCGCCGCCTGCGGCGTCAAAGGCCGGTATGCCGGCAATGCCAGCGATGCCGCCGATGCCTGCCGCTCCCCCTTTACCCTCTGCTCCCGCCATGCCTGGCGCTCCGCCCATGCCATCGCTGCAAGCGCAGCCTCCGGGTGCGCCGTCGATGCCGGCTCCGATGACTCCGCTTCCTGCAGCGTTGCCAGCAATGCCGCCGCTTCCGCAAGCGCCGGTTGCGGTCAAGAAGCCTGGACTGCCCACTGCGGTGGTGGCAGTGGCGGCGTGTTTGTTCACGGTCGGCTTGCTGCTGGTGCTGATCATGGTTCTCAGCCGGAAGTGACACGGGCAGCGCACCTCCTGATTCGCTAACCCGTCCCTCTGCGCGACAATGGAAGCGAGGAGAGTCAGCTCGCTGATGGCCGAACAGGTGTTCTTGGGGGGGGCGTGCGGAAGGTCCACGTGGCGCCGCGACATCGCCATTCCCGCGCTCGAAAGAGCCGGCGTCAGCTATTTCGATCCGCAACTGGGAGTGGGCGAATGGAACGAAGCCTGCCAGGCGGAGGAAATGCGCGCCAAGGCTGAAGCCGAGGTGCTGCTGTTCGTGATCAATGGCGAGACACGCGGCGTGGCCACCGTCGGCGAAGCCTCCTATTACCTGGGAGCGGGCCGGCCATTGGCGCTGGCTGTGACTGACGTAACGAATCCGGAGCTGACGCAAGCCGAGCGCGACGATCTCAATCGCGGACGCATCTTTGTCCGCTCGATGGCGGCCGAGCACGGCGTGCCTGTGTTCGCCGATGTCGCCGCAGCGGTGGACTACGCTATCGCGCTGGTGAAGCGCGCCACCCAACCGCTCGATGCGGGAGCGCTGCGATCGATTCTCGACAGTGTGCGCTTCGAGCACGCACGGTTCCTGATGGAAGAAGCTCCAGGCGGATTTCTAGTGCAGATTTGCATGGAGACGGAGGATGCGGCGAGTGGCGAACGCCGCGTCTATCACGGCCGCAAATGGTACGTCGACGCCGCGGCTGGGCGTAGCGCGGCGGTACGCACCGTATTCATGGCGGCGCTCGCCTGGCAAGAACACGAAGCACGGGAAATGTTCCGGTTCGAGGGCACTCCGCTGTTCCATCCGCACCATGACGCGGATGCGTTGGTTCGCTTCACGCGTACGTCGAAGCGCTGACGCACGAGGCGCACCACACGCCGAGCCCTTTGCGCTTCCATTCCTCGCCGCCGAAACAGAACGGCTCACGGCGCGGTTCGGTGAAGACGCGGTGCACGTGCTCGGGGTCATTCGGAAAGGGTGACTCCGCCAGGCCTTCTGCGGGCGCGATCCAACGGTCGAGCGCGGGGTTCAAAAAGAACGGCAACGAGATGCGCGATCCGGCGCCGGGGCGATTCACCACGCGATGCGGCGTGGCCGGGAAATGGTTACGCGAGGCCGACTGCAAGATCTCGCCGATCTGCAGCACCAGAGTTCCGGGCACGTGCGGAACATCGCGCCAGCCGCCTCCGGGCGAGAGCGCTTGCAGGCCGCCGGCCGTGTCCTGGAGGATCAGTGTGATCCAACTGAAGTCGACGTGCGGCGCCACGCCGCTGCGTGCCTCAGGGGAAGGCGGCTCGAGGTAGTGGATGAGTTTGAGGAGCAGGTAGGGCGCTTCGTCCGCGGGCAGCAGATCTTTTCCGCTGAGTCCTGCCTGGCGCGCAAGAACGTCGAGTGCGTCTCGACCGGCTAGTTCGAGGTCGGCCATGAGCGCGAGCATTCGTTCGCGCCAATCGGGGATCGGGGCCCAGAGGTTGGGTCCGCGCAGTTGCTGATGGGCCGCTCCGTGTGCGGAAGCTTCCTCGCGGCCGAAGTGGATCTGCTCGCGCCAGTCGCGTTCGTTACGCATCTCGCTGTAGCCGCGAAAATGCGGGGAGTTCTCGATGCCGAGCCGGCGCTTCTCGGGCAGGGAAAGCGCGAAGAACGCGCGGGCGAGCTCGATGGCCTCGCCGCAGCGGGTCTCGGGGAAGAGGGGATGGCGCAGGTAGAGTCCGCCATGGAGGGCTTCGAGCTTCACTTTGCCAGTGTCGCGCGCCGGGCGCGGCAAATCCAACCTGATCTCTGAACCCCGGCCTGTCGCGCTGTCCGCGCGGCTCGAGACGCTACTTACGCCGCCACCGCCACGGGCTCGCCGGCCACCACGACCACCTCTTCCCGGACCACGTCGCGAGCCGCCGCCGCCGCGCGGTGCTTGATCACCAGCAACGTCCGGTCATCTTCCAATTGCGCCTTGCCCGTGAACACCGAAACCGCCGACAGGATCCTGTCGCGAATCTGCTCACTCGACAAATCCAGATTCTGCTCCACGATCCGGACCAGCCTCTGTTCGCCGAACATCGCGCCGTCCGCACCGGCCGCTTCGATGATGCCATCGGAGTACAGCACCAGCACATCGTCTTCCTCGAGCCTCACCGATCCCTGCTCATACCGCGCGCCCGGCAACAGCCCCAGCACCGGACCGCCTTCCTCCAACCGGATCGGCGTGCTCTCGCCCTTGCGGAAAACGAGTGGTGCAAAGTGCCCTGCATTGACGTAGTGCAGCATGCCGGTCTCGGAATCCGTGTAGCCCCAGAACATGCTGGCGAAGCGCTCGCGCGAGGAGTTCTCGCACAGCAGCCGGTTGATCTTCGCCGTGGAAAGCTCATGGCTCGACTCTGACTGCGTCCAGGAACTGGTCCGCACCGCGCCGTGCAGCACGCCCATCAGCAGCGCCGCCGGGACGCCCTTGCCTGACACGTCGCCCAAGACGAACGCCAGCCCTTCGCCCCGCCGCAGCACGTCGAAGAAGTCGCCGCTCATCTGCGATGCGGGCGTGGAATCGGCTGCCACTTCGAAATCGCCGCAAGTTTGTTGTCCAGAGGGAGGCAGCAGATCTTGTTGTACCTGCCGCGCGAGCTCCACTTGCGACGCCACTTGCCGCGCCGCCACATACGAGCGGAACCGCAGCGCCATCAGCGCCAGGGAAGCCAGCAGAGCCAGGCCCGCCGTCACATTGATCGCCAAGTTGCGGCGTAGCGGCCAAAACACCGGATCGGCGCTCTTCATGTAACCCGCGATTTCGAGAATCCCGAAGTTACGCCGGCCCGGACCCTGCTGCATCGCCACCGGACGATACAGCGTGGGGCTGACCGCCGCCGGCAGCCGGATCGGAAACGCTTCCACGAAGGCCTCGCCTTCCGCCGTCGGCACCGAAGTCGTGATCGGCTCACGCTTGTCCATCTTCGCGCGGATGACATCGCGCGAGAACACCGGGCCGGACTCGATCCCCGCATGAGCCAGGATGTTACCGTCCATGTCGCGGATCTGCGCGAAGGCGATCCGCTCGGCGTCGTGCTGCCGCAGCGACTCGAGCACGGTCGCCAGGCTTCGGGCGCTGGCCAGGTTCGAGTCGCGGAACTGCCGGTCCACCGCGGCCGCCTGTGCCGAGAGCTCGCGATGAATGCTATCCGCCGCTACCTTTTGCACCACGAACCGGTAGTTCGAGATGGAATTGGCCACCAGCCCGATGCCGGCCACGATGCCTGCTCCGATCCAGATTTTGAACCACCGGTAGTTGTCCGCTTTGTGCGCCATGTTCGTTCCTCGATTCGTTTATACCGGATCAGACGCCGAATCCAATGCTTTTGATGCCCAAGGTTTACGTTCTTAATCGATGTTTTTCATGCGCTTAACGGGAGGCCCGCCCGGTTAGCAAAGCCTTACAATCGGCTGCTACCATCGAAGCGAGACCGGACCCATGTACGTCCCCCCGATCGACCCTCGAACCATCGCTCCGCCCAGCCCCGAAATCTATCCCGCCATGGGCGAAGCCAACATCTTTCGCATGCTCGCCGACTTCTACTCAGCCCTCGAACAATCGTCGATCCGCGCCATGTTCCCCGCCGACATGCAGGCCGCTTCCGAGCGCTCCGCCGCCTTTTTCGCCGGCGTGCTCGGCGGACCGCCCCTGTTCCACCAGCGCTACGGCAACCCCGCCATGCGCGCCCGCCACGCCAAGTTCCCCATCGATCCCGCCGCGCGCCAGGTCTGGCTGGAGTGCTTTGACGCGGTGCTCTCCGACGCTACGCAAAAGTACGCGTTCCCGGCGGAGCATCTCGACGGCTTCCGGGCATTTCTGCGCGATTTCTCGCACTGGATGGTCAATACCGCTCCCGAGTAGTCCCCCCTCGCTACGGCAGAGCCACCATCCCTGTCCAAAACAACGTCCGTCCCCGGGCATCCTGATCGTACTTACGCACGAACTCGAGTTTCCCGTCGCCGCCGATGCGGAACACAGAAAGAGTCGCCGGCCCAGACTCCACTGACTCTATGTTCGCCACCACCAAGATCCGGCCACTGGGGTCGATGGCGAACGTGCGCGGATGCGAACCGTGCGTATCCGCGTTCTGGATCCGCTTCGGTTCCCCGGTCTCCTGATCGATCGCGAATACGGCGATCGAGTTCTCGCCCGCTGCCTTCTTGCCTCGTGGACCCGCTACGGATAGTCCGCGGTTTCCCAGATAGACGAACCGCCCATTCGGATGCACATGGATTGCACTGGCCGCTTGCCCCGCGAGGCGGCTCGGATCCACCAGGGTCTCGCGCGTAAAGAGCGGTTCGGGGCCAAGCGAAGGCCCTTCGGTCACGCGATACACCTGGAGCTTGTTCTGTGCCTCGAGCGTCACAAAAGCGAAAGGGCGCGATGGATGGAAATCGAGGTGCCTCGGCTGGTAGTTCCGCCCGCCGCCCGGCGCCACGGATGCGCGATTGCGGAGAACGCCGTCGCGATAGCCGTACACCTTGATCGCGCCCGGCTCCTCGGGTTTGGCTCCGGCGGCGACGTTGCCGCGCGTCACGACGATCGCCATCTTGTCTGTGGGATCGACGCGAACCTGATGAGCATAGATACCGAAATCGAGCCCCGCGGGTTGCGGAACCGGCGCGCCCAGAGTGCCGTCAGCGGCGATCGCGTGTGCGGTTGCGCCGCTCGGCTGGTTGGATGCCACCACCAAATGCCGCCCCGCTGCATCCACCGTCATGTGGACCGTGCGCGCCGCCAGGGTGATCGGCTTTCCATGCTGCGCGAGCACGCCTGTCGCTGGATCGATCCGAAACGCGGTTACCCCGTGATGGCCGGCGCTGCCTGCCACGTTGTTACTCCAGGCGACATACAGGTAGCGCCGCGAAGGGTGCGGCCAAGCCTCCTGCACGTTCTGCGGAAGCGTGACCGCTGAATGTTTCGCAAGCGACGCCGAGCCGGCGTCGAGTTCGTAAGTGGCCAACTCGGGTCCGAGAGCGGCATAGAGCGCCACTTTGGCTCGCACTGGAGTCTGGGCCGCCATCGCGGCGAGCACGAGGAGAGTCAATCGCATCGCGTATCAGTGTACCGGTTTCCGCATGCGCCGCATGAGGTGTGGCGGGGCAGAGGGGGTGGGGCGCCGTTTCTGAAGTGCGTAGATTCGCTTGCTGGCGGAGGACTCCCGTCAGTGTCTCATCGCCGCGCTGGGAGACGGCTCGTTGTCGAGACGAAGCACAAAGGCATCGCCGGTCTGCTTGACCAGCTTTGCCTGCCAACCCTCGATCCGCTCGACGTCCACGCGCCTGCCGAGCAGGTAGAATGGCCGCGATATCGAGATGCACGCGAGTAAGTCGCCGGCAGCGGTCCGGCAGCGCTCCCGCGGAAACACGGGCCGGCGTGCATAATAGTAACCGGCGGGATGCCACTCCATCGCGACGATCGGAGTCATCTGCCAATGCTGCCCGTCGAGATTCTCTTCCGCTCGAACCGACATGAGGACGTCCGCAACCTGATCCGCTTCGGTAGGTGTTTTGCTCCAAACGCGGCTGCCGATCCGCAACTCGTGCATCAGCACGACCGACAGCAACGCAACCGCCGCCGGCCGCGCCAGGTTCCATTTGCGCGCCGCGACCCAGGCTAGCATCACCGCGGCTGCGGTGATTGCAACGCCCGGCTCGTGAAAGCGATCATTCATCTCCCATGCCACAACCAGCCCGCCCACCAGCATCGTCCCGAGACCTTGGCGCCGCCGCCAGTCTGACTCCACTGCCGCCGCCGCCAACACAGCCACCGGCGGGATAGCCGGCGACATGTACCAGATAATCCGATTCGCGGGAACCGAGTAGGCGATTACGGTTCCGGCCGCGGTGGCGGCGAGAATCCAGAAGCGGGCCCCGGGCAGTTCGAGCGCCGTTAGCCATGAGAACGGATATCGCAACGCCAGCCAGGAGAAGAACTGATACCAGCGATGGTCGCCGCCGGTGACCGGAGCTTTGATCCGGCCGAACAGCTCCCTGACGAAGTAAGGTCCCCAGAATTCCCGGCCGTGCCGAGCCCACATGAGTAAGTGCCACGGCAGGGCCAGCGCGACACCCGTCGAAGCGGCCGCCACCACACCCCAAGGCCGGCCTTGCCGCCAGGCCTCGAAGAGCATCACCAGGAACATGGCTCCGAACGGCGGCGCCGCGCCCACGTGCTTCATCATCAGGCCGGCGGCAAAGCAGAGCGCGTATCCGGCCAGGCCCGCGGCCGTGTTCCCGTAGCGGACCCAGAAATAGATCGCCAGAATTACAACGAACGAAAGCGGCCCGTCGGGAGATACTTGCCGCGACTGTTGGAGAAATACAGCATTAGTAAGGAGAAATAGCGAAGCAAGAAATCCAGTCCAGGGGCTCATCAGCCGGGCCCCGATCAGGAACACCGCCAGCACCGTACCCACGCCGCCGAGAGCCGAGGGAATCCGGGCTACTCCCTCCGAGGTCCCCAGGATCTCGAAGAATCCGGCCGTGATCCACGTCACCAGCGGAGGCTTGTCGAAGAACACCCGCCCTTCGTTCAGGGTGTCGAGCCAAATGCCGGTCTCGACCATCTCGCGAGAGAACTCGGTGTGGGCGGACTCATCCCACCCGGTCAATCGGTGACGGCCAAGATCGAAGAAGCACGACAGCACGGCGGCTATCGTCACTGTAATGAAAAGGATCCAGAACAGTCTTCGGCTGTCGGTGTTGGGTTGCGGGAACCCCTCCGGCATAACGGAAGTATACCACCGGCGACATTGGACGCCTGTCCGGTAAACGACTGAGAATGGGGTAGAAAACGAGCGGAGAAGCTCAGTTCGACGACCCATGGGGGAACATCGGCCGGTCTGGACACCGAGGGCACAGATGCGGGTGGATCATCCCAGTTGGAAACCCAAACTCCGCCCGAATCACGGCTCCCTGTTCGCTGCTGAAAAACAGGGGCATGGGTTTGCTGCGCCCTCGGCACACCCAGTTCTTGGCTGTCCAGGCAAAGGCTCCGCGTGCGCAACCCGCCGGATGGGGCCACGCACTGGCGCTCCTGAAAGGAGGCATCTCGATCGCGGCCGATAACGATGCAGCGGCCCTGGAGGTCTTGTCGTGCCGTTAGCGTGAGAGGAAGGTGGCGGAGAGAGAGGGATTCGAACCCTCGATAGAGTTTCCCCTATACACGCTTTCCAAGCGTGCGCCTTCAACCACTCGGCCATCTCTCCGGGGAAGTGTGCGCGTGAAGCGCTCGATCTAGTTTAGCAGTGAACCGGCTGCCGCCGCGCTAGCGGAGCACTAGCTTCGCGAGACCCGCGTTGTTGGCCGCGTCCACCGCGCGCACCACCACGGTGTGCTCGCCCGCCGGCGCCGGATCCAGACGCAGCACGAAGCTCTCGGCTTCCGAGTCAACCACGCCGTCCGCCGCCGCGAGCGGCATCCATGCGCCTGCGTCGATTGAATACTCGGCCGACTTGAGCGGAGATGTAGCGTCTTTGGCCTCCACGCGGATCTCCACTCCCCCCCCCGATCGGGTTGGCTGCGACAGAGTTACCGCGGGGGGGGTGCGGTCCACCAGAATCGGCGCGCTCGTCATCTCGTCTTCGCGCGCGTAGGGCGCGGGGTTCGCCAGCCGGTCGCTCACCGTCACTCGGAACCAGTAACGCCCGTCCGCCAGCGCCTCGGCATCGATCGTAGCGAGCGTCTCTGTCATGTCCCGTTTGATCGGCTTCCACTCGGACTCGTTCTCGCCGCGCACGAACACCGAATAGAGCAGCTTGTCGCCATCGAGATCCTCAGCGAGCCAACTGATTACGATCTGCTCGGCTGACGCGCGAGTCAGCGGCTGCGTGGCCGTGCCAGTTGCCGAAGATGCGCCTGCTTCGCCGGTATCGGTGACCGTGATGCTGTAGGTGGGAGTGGCGGCAGCGCCCGCCGTTGCCGCCGGCTTCGCGCCCGCCGATGCCGTAGCCGCACTTACCGTGACGCTCTTCATGGCCGGCGCGAGGTTCTGAGGCAGGTACGCAAGGCGCACCGAATCGAGTTCCGGAGACTGTCCGCCCGCGCCCGTCAGTTCCGCTTTCCATTGCACGAAGCGCGCTCCGGGACTCGCCACGGCAGTACCCGCCGCATCACCGAGCGGCGCTGACCAGTCGCTCCACGTCTTGTCCGGAACGGCGGAGTTTCCAGACCGTGTCCGGAAGCTGACCCCGCACCCGCTGCACGGACGCGCCCGCCACGAGAGCTTGCCCCAGCGCGACGCCGTGGTGGCATCGTGCACTCCGGATTCGTATGTGCCCGTGCCAACGGTTTCGGCCGCGAGGCGGTACAGCTTTCCCGGATTCGCCGCTGCAACCAATACCCCCCCGGGCGCTCCGAGCAATCGAACAGCTTCGTTGTCTTTTGTTTCAACCAAAAGTGAGGATTTGCGTGTGCGGTCGAGCCAGTAGATGCGGCCCTGGTTGTCGGTGGCGAGCAGCAGCCCGGTGGGCGTCACCGCGATATCGTAGACGTTCTCCTCTTTGCTGCTGAACAGCGTGTCCACCGTGTTGTCGGCGTGGATCCAGTAGACGGCGCTCTTCTCGACCCCTGCCACTTCGGTCACCGGCGCCGATGCCGCAGCAGGCTGTCCCGCCGGAGTGGCTGCGGGAGCCGCGGGCTTCGGCTGGTCCGCTTGCGGCTGCGCGGATTGGTCCGTGACGGTGATGCTCGTGCTCGTGGCTGTCACCGAGATGGTGGACGAAGCCGCGGCTGCCGCGCCCGCCGCCGCGGTGGCCTTCGCGATGGATCCGCCCATCGCCGCCGCATAGATCGAACCATCGGGACCGAGCGCGAGGGCGCGAATCTCGGGCAAGTTCGCATCGTAGAGCACGAAGGCCTTGTCTTTCGCGGTGACGCGATACAGGATGCCGTTCGGCTCCGTGCCCGCGAGCAGCCGCCCTTGCTCGTCGAGGAGCAGGGCCGTAACGTGGCCCTGGCCGGTGTCGTACCAGACTTCGCCTTTCCCCGCTGCCGTGATGCGGAAGACCTTGCCCTCGCCGCCCGTGCCTGCGTAGAGCGCGCCATCGGAACCCACCGCAAGCGACCATATATACTGCGCACCCGGCGCGAAGTACTCGCTCGCCTTGCCGCCTTCCACCCGATAGATCTTGCCGTTGGGAGACGTGCCCGCGTAGACGCGCCCGGCGCCATCGACAGCTACGGCGAAGATCTCCGCCTCTGACGCCGAGAAGATCGCTTCGGCTTTACCGCCCGGCGTCATCCGATAGAGCTTGCCCTTGTGTCCCGTACCGAAGTAGACCGTGCCGTCACTGGCGCGCGCCACGCTCCAAACCGCGGGCTCGGCGTCGCCGGCCAGCACGTCGAGCTTCGGAGCCAGCCGCATCCGGCCGTCTTTGCTGAGCGCGATCCCGCTGAAACGGCCTTTCAGAAAGTCCTGGTAACTCGTCAATTCCCAAGACTGCGGACTGGCCGCGAGTAACACCGCCGGCGCCGCGGCCAAAATAAGATGCTTCATTCCTGGATTTCCAATTGGGCGCTCTTCGAGCCCGAGACCACGAAACCATCGATGCGGAACTCGAACCCGCCCAGCTTGGCCGCTGGCCCCATGAGCGCGCCCGAGGGGCTCCTCCGCAGCATCAGCGCCATCGAAGGCGGCAGGTCCGGCATGGATTGTCCTTGCACTACGTAGGTCGGCTCGGTGCTCGAGATACGCACCGCCACCGTGTCGCTCGCGCGAAGCCCGTTCAACACTTCGCGGACGCGTTCGGCGTTCGGAGGCTGTTGCGCGAGTATGTAGGCGTAGTCGGCCAAGTTGGCCGCCGAGGCGTCCATGGCAGTTACCGTGAGCGCTCCGGCCTTGGCTCGCTGCGGCACTCTCCAAGCGAACTTGCGGCGCTGGTCGCCCGCGGGTCCGGAGACGATGACGTAGATATCCACGGAGTCACCGGCTTTCGCCTTGTTGCGCGAGAGCCAAAGCTGCTCCACCTGCATCTGCTTCTTCTCCTCGACGGGAGTCACTTCGAGCGAGACGCGCTTCACGTCGAACTCGGGGAATCCGCTCTGCATGGCGTAGCTCAGCGGAACCGCGCCCGCGAGCGACGCCGCCATCGGGACCGCGGTCTCGCCCGCGTAGATGTTGCGCACGGCGATCGGTGCACCCTTCTCGAACTCGAGCGTGCCGGTGATCGCCACGGTTGCTGAGCCGGTGAGACGCTCAGTCGCGTCGAGCGCGGAGAAGGTCATGGTCTGCAGCAGGAAGGGCGTCATGAGGCGGTCACGGACCACCTCCACGTTGTAGCGGTCGCGGCCTTTCACGGAGACACTCACCGGCACCATGCGCGCCTTGCGGCCGAGCTCGCCGGCGATGGCGGTGGTGTGGTCCGCGGTGATCGAGCCCATCCATTCCCTCGCCGCCGAGATCTTGAAAGACTGGTTCACGTTCGGCAATAGCGTGAGCACTTCGGCCCGCGAGAACGGTAGGTCGGTGGATCCGATCGACAGGAACCGATGTCCAAACGCATAGACCTTCTGGCCATCGATATGCGTTACTGTGCCGTCGGCGCTCATGGCGAGATCGCCCGTGATCAGTTGCACGCTGATCATCGATCCCGGTTCGAGCTTGCCCGGAGCCCCCCCCCGCGCTCGGCCACCGAGCGCTCCTTGCATGGGTTCGAGTCCGAGCGCGCGAAACTGCGGCAGAAACGCCTCGATCGTTCGCGCCGTAAAGCCCGCCATGTTCAGTGGCGTGGCGATCTCGATCAGCCTCGCCCCCCCCGCCGCCAGTTCGCGCTTGCCTTGCGCCAACTCCTGCAGGCTCGCCGCGCGAGGCGAGGTGCGCGAGGCTTGCACCATCTCTTCGATCGGCCGGATGCCCGCGATCGGATCCTTCGAGAACGCGTAGGCAAGCGCCACCGCTCCCACCAGACGCCCGCTGATGTACACGGGACTTCCGCTCATCCCCTGGAGGACGCCCGAGTGCGCCAATGGTCCGCCGGAGAGCTTCGCCAGAATGATCGATTGTTTCGGACCCGCATTTTCGAGCACGCCGAGTATCTCGGCTTGGAACTCTTCGATCTTGTCGCCGGAAAACACGGTGCGGCCTACGCCGCGTTGGCCGGCGCGGACCTCACGGAGCGGGAAGAATTGAGTTTGGGCGGAAAGCGTGACGGCGCACAATGCCACCCAGAAGCGGAGCACATTCCTATTGTATGGGGCGGCGCTGAATCGATCTCTTTGCCTGGCACTTGTCCCTCCGCGTAGGGGCTCGTAGGGTCGTGGCCCGGGTTGGAATTCGGGGATTACTGGCTCTTCACCGGCCACGATTGCAGGCGCCGGATGGTTCCATCGAACGGGAACGCCTGGCGCGCCTGCACGGCTCTCAGGATACGGATGCGGATTGTTCCACTTGGGCCCGGTGCTCTCGATGGTGGATCCGGCGCTGCCGACATAGTGGCGCGGAATTCACCGCCGCCACGCCGTCGACCGCGATGTTGTGATTGACGCCGCGCTGGAGGCCGCCGGGAGAGACCGTGAACTCGTGCTCGCCAAATGCGGTGCGCGTATCGGCCGTGGAGGGCCACCGGGCGGTGACGGCCGCGCCGCTCAGACGATCCCGGTCAAATAGTAGACGCCGATCACCACGAACACCGCTGCCGTCTTGATCAGCGTCAGCGCGAAAATGTCGCGATACGACTCGGCGTGCGTCAGCCCGGTCACCGCCAGCAGGGTGATGATGGCGCCGTTGTGGGGCAGTGAGTCCATGCCTCCGCTCGCCATCGCCGTCACGCGATGCAGCACCTCGGCCGGGATCCCCGCCGTCCGCGCCTGTTCGAGGTATGCGGCGCCCATCGCCGCCAGCGCGATGCTCATGCCGCCCGATGCCGAGCCCGTCATCCCCGCAAGCGCCGTGGTGGTGATGGCCGCGCTCAGCAGCGGATCGCGAATCGCTCCCACCAGGAAATCGTTCACGGCGCGGAATCCCGAGAGCGACGAGATCACTGCACCGAATCCGTACTCGGATCCCGTGTTCATCGCCGCCAGCATCGCACCTGCAACCGCCGCTCCGATGGCCGCATGAAACGCAGGACGCACGCGCCGGAACGCCGTGACGATCACCAGCACGATCGCCGCCACCAAGGCCGCTTCCACCGCCCACAGCGCCGCGGTCTTGCTCACGTCGATCTTCTCCGCCGTCACGCCGGCCGCGCTCAAATCGACGCTCGCGCCGTATCGGGCCGGGATCGCCGCGGTGAAGATCTTGTTCAGCACGCCCACAGCCACCAGCGGAGCCAACGCCACCAACGGTGACGCCAGCCGCTCGGAGACCGGCGACTCCGGTTCGTTGCGGTGACCCGTTCCGTATCCTTCGCCCGCGGTGCGCGCCTGCCGCCTGCGCCATTCGAGATACGCCATTCCCGCCGCGAACACGAAGATGCCACCGATGATCCCGAGCCGCGGCGCAGCCCAGGCATCGGTCTTGAAGAACGACGAAGGGATGATGTTCTGGATCTGGGGCGTGCCTGGCAACGCGTCCATGGTGAACGTGAATGCGCCGAGCCCGATGGTGGCTGGAATGAGCCGCTTCGGAATGTCGGCCGCACGGAACAGCTCCGCAGCGAACGGATATACGGCGAACGCCACTACGAACAGCGATACTCCGCCGTAGGTGAGCAGCGCTCCCACGATCACGATCGCGAGCATCGCCTTCTCGCTGCCCACCGCGCCCGTCACCGCGGCGATGATCGAACGGGCAAAGCCCGACGTTTCGATCAGCTTCCCGAACACCGCGCCCAGCAGGAACACCGGAAAATACAGCTTCACGAAGCCCGCCAGCCGCTCCATGAAGACGGCCGAGTAGAACGGCAACACCATGGCCGGCGAGGTGAGCATCACGGCGGCCAGCGCCGCGACTGGAGCGAACACGATGACGCTCGCGCCGCGATAGGCCGCCACCATCAGAAACGCGAGCGCTGCCAGAACGATGAGAACGTCCATGCTTCCCTGAGGCTTCAACGCGCCCGGTATCGCCGCCAGACGTCGAGCACGTCTTTGCCCGTGTACTGAATCGTGCGATCGCCCAGGACCTTCGCGCCCGCGAAATCCGGCGCGTTCAACGAGAGCGAGTTGCGCGTGGTGTATTCGATCTCGAGCGTCACCGGACCGGGCACTGTGTACGGCTTGATCTTTCCGATCTTCTCCATGCTTCTGCGCGCTCCCGAGCGAATCCAACCGCGTGCCTCCTGCGCCGACATGCTGATGCACACATACCGCGCCAGGCCTTCCTTCACCGCGACGAGTTCGGCATCAGGCACGATCTCGCGCAACTCATCCGTGGCGGCCTGATCGCCGCTCAAGAAGATCACGGGCGTGCCGAAGTGTCCCGCCATCGCAGCGATCACGTCGATCTCGCCCACCGTCTTCCCATTGAGCTTCATCGTCTGTATCCCGAGCGAGGAGTAACTATGCGCCATGATGCCCGCGCGCACGTCCGCCTTGCTGTGTTGGCCCACGTAGGCGACCGCGGTGAACTTGCGCTCCATCAGCATCGACGCGCCGAGCCCGCCCATCAGCAGCTTCGCGCGAGGATGAATCGTGAGCGTCGACAGTGTTTGGCTGCCATCGTGACCGTCCCACACGATCACCTCGCCGGCCCCGCCATCGAAGAAGCCGTCCACCGCGGCATTGATCTCGCCGGTGAGAAGCTGCCGCATCTCGGGATCTTTCGGATCGGTCTGATCTTGGCGGCAGACGCCGCCCACGCCTTCGGCATCGGTGATCAGGAACACCGTCTTCTTCTGCGCCCAGGCGGCGGCGCCGAGCAACATTGCCAGAACAATCGTGCGCATGGGGGACATTGTACTGCTCTTGGTATCCTGTGGATTCCCGATGAGCGCACGAGTGATCCAGATCCACATCGCTCCCAAAGGCGGATTGCCCAAGCGGCCCGTCTCGCGCGGCGTGGTGACGCCGTTCGGACTCGAAGGAGACGCGCAGGCGCATCCGCAGATTCATGGCGGCCCGCGACAGGCGTTGCTGCTGATTTCGAAGGAAGTGATCGACGAGTTGATCGCTCACGGCTATCCGCTGTTTCATGGCGCGCTCGGGGAGAACTTCACGGTGGAAGGGCTGGATCGGCGGACGCTGCGCGCGGGACAGCGATACCGCATTGGCTCGGACGTGATCATCGAGCTGACCAAGCCGCGCGGTCCGTGCAAAGCGCTGGATGTCTATGGCGCGGATCTGCGCCCGAAGATCCACGATCAGCTCGTGAAGGCAGGCGATCCCACGTCGCCGCATTGGGGCATGAGCGGATTCTATGCGTCGGTGGTGGAAGGCGGCGAGGTGTTCCCGGGAGCGCCGATCATCTTCCTCGACCAAGCCGTGTAGAGCAGCCCTCTAGCCCGTGGCTAAAGTCCCGTGGGTCGCGGCGCGGGATCTGTGCCCGAAGGCGAGGCGCGAGAAGGAAGCGATGCCTGCCCATCTCGAGCGATGAGCAACGAAGCATGCGGGCACAAACCCGGCCGCCCAGAGGGTTGCGGCGGCATGGGGCCATCTGCTTCGTTGCGGCTCCTTCGAAATGGCCCGCATTGCGTGCTTCGCCTCGCCTCGCATCTGGCGACATCCCCAGACGTGGGCGCTCGCAACGCGGCCCACGCGACTTTAGCCACGGGCTGCTATGCCAAGGTCTGGGTTAACGTCTCCGCTGTAAGCTGAGTATGAAGCTCACGGCCGAAAGCGATCCGGATCGAGTAATCGGGCGCTAGATGCTCCACGTTCCAGGAAATATTCTATTTTCAAAGATCTCGGGCTAGCTAGCAGCCTGTGGCTAGAGTCCCGTGGGCCGCGCGGCGCGGGATCTGTGCCCGAAGGCGAGGCGCGAGAAGGAAGCGATGCCTGCCCATCTGGAGCGGCGAGCAACGAAGCATGCGGGCACAAACCCCGGCCGCTGAGACGGTTGCGGCGGCATGGGGCCCTCTGCTTCGTTGCGGCTCCTTCGAAATGGCCCGCATTGCGTCTCTGGCCACGCCTCGAATCTGGCGACATCCCCAGACCTGGGCGCTGGCAACGCGGCCCACGCGACTTTAGCCACGGGCTGCAGTACTAGGACAGCAGGCCAATCTTACAGATGGTGCGGGGAGTAAGCGTAGGGGACGGGTCCGTTGAAGCGGGTGCCTTTGCATTCTGGACGAGTGGCGAACCAGAGCGCAAGAGCGGCGGCGAAGACGAGGTCATCGTGTCCGGATCGCTTGGCGGGCCCGACGGATTCGTTGCCGGCGTCGTCCATTCGCACTTCGAGGCAAGCGAGTTCGCGGAGGAAATCGGGTGCCCACGGGAGGCCCTCGGCGATGCAGTACGCTCTGTTGACCGTGGCCGCGTAGAGGTTGTGGAGGAGGAGTTTGCGCGGGATGCGCTCGAAGGAGGCGTCTCGGGAGACATGTTCGCCGGAAGTGATCTGGACGCCGAAGAGAGTGCGAACGGGGAGGCGGGTTTCGCGGAACATGTCGTAGACGGCGTAGCCGACGCCGGTGGCGTCGATGGCCAGGGTAGAGTTATGGCGGAGGGGTTCGGCGCAGACGGAGCGCGAGACGTACTGGACGATCTCGGGGTACGGTGTGTCGAGGGGAAAGCGGTGGAGGCCGGCGATGGCGAGGCGGTGTTCCTCGAGCCAGGCGAAAGAGACGGGATTGCGGGCGTCGAGGGTGATGATGGCGGATTCGACGACACAGACGGCGGTGTAGTCGCGGCGTTGACCGAGGTCGAGGCCGAGGAAAAAGGATTGAGATGTGATTCGTGGCATTGATCGGAGCTTTCCTTGGTTGGTTTTTTGAGTTAGTCTGGCCGCTTGCTTCGCTTACGGCCGGCGGGACTGAAGTCCCGCGCTGGAGTTTGTACATTTTCCGCTGGACAAATTGAGGGGATCGGCGAATCGACAAATTTCCGGCAGTTGGCGCTGACGGAATTTGGCGCACACAGTATGCGAACTGCTGGGTGGGCGTCCCAACAGGAAGCTGAAGAGCCAGGAATGCTATTCGTTCCTGCAAACCCTGCCCAAGGGCAAGGAGAGCTTCCGTGGTTGCCGCCGCGCGCCGAAGGCCCGAGGTGGGCATCAAACCCGGCTCAATGTGGCAAGCGATCCGCAACAACGCTGCGAGGTGCGCTGCGGCCAATGGTTGCCGGTGAGCTTGGAGTTGGTGGACACGGCGAGCGATCGAAAGCTGTTCGAGCATGCATTGAGCGGTATCACTACCTGGGCTACTGCGTGCCGTTCGGCGCACAACTGCGGTACCTGATGCGAAGCGGGCAGCAGAATCAGCCCGTGCTGGGGTGCCTGCTGTACACCAGTGGGCGTGGAAGATGGCGCCGCGACGGCTACATCGGCTGGAGCCAACCGGCCCAGTGCGGAATCTGCCGCGAGTGATCAACAACAGCCGGTTTCTCATCCTGCCTGGGTGCAGGTGCCAACCTGGCCAGCCATGTACTGTCGATGGCCGGCAAGCGGTTGGTGGAGGATTGGCCGGGCGTGGTGATCCAGCCGGTGCTTATGGAAGACGCTGGTGGATCGCGGCGCTGCACGCCGGGACCTGCTATCGAGCGGCCAATTGGATCAGCGTGGGGATGACGCAAGGACGGGGACGGATGGATCGCTCGCGCCAAGCCGAAGGTCCGGAGAAAATCTTCCTGCACCGCTGCGACGCGGCTGGCAAAGCCAGTTGTGTGACACGGAAAGGAGTCTATCTCTGGATGACCACCGGCAAGCGCAGCGCGACCCAGAACAAGCGCGGCAACGCCAGGAAGAAGAGTAAGGGGAACGCCAAGCCCAAGCCGAGCAGTTCCCTCATGAAAGCAAGCGCGGCGCAGACTCCGGCCACCGGCACAGCGGCGGCCTTGCTGGCCGCTTTCCTTTCGATCGTCTCGGAATGGCAAAACGTGTTTCCTGGCGCACCTATCTGCGCGCAGCCGGCAGGCTCTGGGAGGGTTGATCTGTCTGGGCCGGCGGACGATCTCCCGGATTATCTGGACCAACGGAGGAGCAACACAAACCTTGGCGTGCCAGTGCTTTTACCATTCTCTCGCTGCAAATGGAACCCTTCTGAGTTGTTCGCTCCCATTCTGCGCCGCGCCTTCCCTACTGTCCGGACGGCTATGTCGGCGTCGCCGTCGACGCCACCCACCTGCGCAAAAGTGGACCTCGCATCCAACAAGCCTCCTATCAGCACGTCCACTCTCCCAAGTTTCACCCAATCTGATGTTCGCTCTGCAGTTCCTGCGGGCTTCGCTGCTGGTGCCGTTGTACAAGAGGCCCCAGTGGGGGCACGGGCCTGCCCATCGCCTTCGAACACCGGTGGTGAAAAAACCCAAGCGCAACCCCCAGCCCAAGTCAAAGGGCAAAGCCAACGCCGAAGGAAAGGAACACCAAGACCGAGCAAGCCAACCAGGAGTTGCAAAAGGAATGGCAGCAATGCAAAGCCGCCCGCAGGTTTGCAACCTCTCCACTTGCTTTGTCCAGTTGATGAAGCACCTCCGCGATGCTTTCGATGCCTGCGACAATGCTGCCCGGACTCTGGTTCTCGCTGTCGACAACAGCTTCTGCAATCGCACCGTGTTCACCGCCGCCGCCGTGCACGGAGTGGAGTTGATTGCCCGCGCGAAGAAGAACATTGTGTTGTGTCTTCCCGCCCCTGCCGGTTCCCGCCGTGTCTACGATCCCCGGCAAGTTCACTCCCGAGCAGGTGCGCCAAGACGGCTCCAGCCCCTGGAAGCAGGCCCATTTTCTATGGCTCGATTTCGCGACGTCTTTTACAAACAGGTGGCTGGTGTTATGGCAAGGCGGCGCACGCCGCCCTGCGCTTGTTCGTGGTGCGCGCCACTCCCTATCGCAGAAAGCGCAAAAGCTCCCGGATGTACTATCGCCAGCGTACTGCTGCTCACCACCGTCTGGTGGCCAATACCCAACTGCTCCAGATCTACTTTGACCGCTGGCGGATCGAAGTCAATCATCGCGAAGAGAAGGACACGCCTGGGAGTCGATTCGAATATCAACTGTGGAACCTGGTTGCCGTTCCCAGACAGCCTGCTTTTGCTGTCATGCGGCTACAGTACGATGCTGTTGTCCTCTCTGCTGGCCGGCCCGGAGAGCGCGAAGTTCGACCTGCCACCTTCTAACTGGCGCAAACGCGCCAAACGGCCCCTCTGCTCTGGATCTGGTCACGCTGTTGCGTCGAAGTCACCCAACACCCCGAACAGGTCGCTCATCTCGGTCTCCTTCTCCGGTCACCTCAATGCCGCCGCAGCAGCAGTGGGGAAATACCGACTCCTGGGCGGGACTGAAGTCCCGCGCTGGCTGAAGCCCGCCCTACACGGAATGGCCTGCGCTGTGCGCGGAGGTGTGGCGTGTAGGGCGGGTGATTCGGAAGGTTACGTTCGGACCAAGCTCGAGGGGCCACAGGCCCCTCAGCGGACCACAGGTCCGCCCTACATCGCTAGTAGATGTTGAGGTAGCGGGGCTTGTAGGGATCGTAGCCGGGATTCGGGTCCGGGGTGATCACCAGGGAGCCACCGATGCGGAGGTCGACGATGCGGACGTCTTTGGAGAAGAGCCCCTCGAGGTCCTGTGTGCGGAAGAGCGCGCTCTCGGACTCCATGAACTTACAGAGATACTCTTGCGCGAACCAGCGATCGCCGAGAGTTCGGCGCTCCTCGTCGAGGAAGTCCTGACGGATGCGCGGGCACTCGGTGGCCGGGACCCGAATGCGCTCCCAGGCGGCCTTCTTGTTGGCCCATTCTTCGTAGAAGAATCCGTCTTGGCCGTGCGGAGTCGACATGAGCCAGATGGTGGCGTCCGGCGATGTGGCCAGCGCGGGCCGGAGCGCGAAATAGAGTTCGTCCGGCACGCGTGCGGCTTCGTCGATCAACAACAGCGACACGCGCGAAAAGCCGCGGATGGTGTTTTCCTTGCCGGGGAGTCCGACGATGCGGGAGCGATTCTTGGGAAGGATGACGGACATCTCGTTGTCGCCGTCGCCGCGCGGGACGATGCCGAGCTTGTGCAGGAAGCTCTTCACTTTGCGCAGGAACTCGCCGGATTGGCGCGCGGACGGGGACACGACGAGTGAGAGCGATTCCGGATTTGTGTATGCGTGATAGACGGCAGCGGCGGCCGTAGTGGTGGATTTGCCCCATTGGCGGCAGCAATTGAGGAGTCCGCGCCGGATGGCACCGGAGAGGACACGGGCTTGCGCCGGGTCGGGGTGGAAGCCGAAGTGTGTGCGCACGAACGCGATCGGGTCGAGTTCGGCCACGTCGACGAGAATGTCTTGCAGATTCATGTTACTCCTCCTGGATATGGAAAGTGACGATTCGGATTTGATGGCGGGACTGAAGTCCCGCGCTGGCTGAAGCCCGCCCTACGCGGAGGACTCCAGGGTTTGGCGCATTTTGGCAAATGCGGCGTTGACGGACGCGCGGGCATCCGGAAATGGCATGAGCGCGTCGAAGAGTAGCTGCTTGAAGGCTTTCCAGTCTTCGAGGGAGATGCCGGGGTCTTTGGGCTGAGGCACCGCTTGCGGCGCCGCTTCAAGGTCCGGCGGCGCGGCTTTCGCCACGCCGGCTTGCGCTGCGGCTCTCGCCACGCCGGCTTGCGCTGCGGCTCTCGCCACGCCGGCTTGCGCTGCGGCTCTCGCCACGCCGGCTTGCGCTGCGGCTCTCGCCACGCCGGCTTGCGCTGCGGCTCTCGCGATGTCCGCTTCCGCTTTCACGGCGGGTTTCGCGATGAAGGAGCGCTTGGGGCGCTCGGATTCGGGCATCTCATCGATGGTGAGTGTGGCTGGGTAGCGCATGGTTGTTCCTTTCTGAATTGATGGCGGGACTGAAGTCCCGCGCTGGCTGAAGCCCGCCCTACACGGCGAGGGCGCTGCAGATTTCGGAAGGGTCGAGTTTCTCCAATGGCTCGGTTGGTAGTTAGTCGTGTCTTCCTGGCTCGCACTCCGAGGCGAAGGGAGAAATGGGGGGATGGGAGGGATGAGTGGGGGGATCGGGCGCGACAGGAGGGGGTGATTTGGGTTCGGATTCGTGATTTTGCGAGTTTTCGGGCTCGGTTTCCTGGCTTCGGGACTCCTGGAGGTGGCAGAGTCGACGGTAGGCTCGATCATACTCGCGCTGGAGGCGGCCCTGGTGGGTGCCGAGTGCGGCGATGGTGCGACCATTTTCGTGCAGGTCCTCGAAAGCGAGGGCGAGACGGGTGACTTGGCGGCAATCCGGATGCTCGAGGGAAGTGGCGTCGAGGCGATGATCGAGGAGAGCGGTCTCGATGGCCCAGGTGCGCTCGAGGCGCCAAGAAGCGGCGCTCATTTGAACGACGCATTGGTGCTCGGCGGGAGTTTGCGGGTCGAATTCGTCCACGAGGGATTGGAGGAGTTCGTCGTAGCGTTCCGCGGATTCATTGGAAAGGACGATGGTTTTCGAGTATAGCCCGTGGGAAGTTCCGTTTTTCGAGGAGACGGCTTTGCCCTCGGGGGTTTTGGGTCCGTGCGAGAGGCGGCCGTTGCGGCGGGACGAGAGGATGCGGCGAAGCGATGACATCGGATTTGTGCCCTTTCCGAAGCGCGCGCGGAGCGGTGCGCTTCTGATCCGATGGTCGCTTGGAGCGGTTTTGACCAAACACAACCTAAAGTTTAAGAATTGGCTGGAAGGTATTGATGGAGAAGCCGATTGCGGGTACGCAAAAATATTTTCCTGACACGTGATGGCACGTTTGGGGGCCGCGAAGTGGCGGGGCCGCCCGGAAAGGCGGCCCCTTGTTCGGTGATTTGGGAGCTATTTGACCTCGATGTCGTCCACGGCGAAGTCGTCGCCCTGGGTGGCGTTGGTCAGATCCACGATCTCGATGGTGGCTGAAGTGGCCGTCGCCGGGAAAGTGACCTGGAGGTTCTGCCACGGGTTGGCAATCGCGGTGGGACAGCCCGCTGGAATGGATGGAGCCGTGATGGATGGGGTCACAAGTGTGCCGTTCACTTTGAACTGAAGTTGGGCCAAGTTCAGGTGGTACGCGGATGCAACCCAGAGGCTCAGGGTGTAGGTTTGATTAACGGCGAGACCGGTTACATTTCTGCTCCAGACCGGAGTCCTGGTTGAGCTCCCGTTGAGGACCATCATCTTGCCAGCGCCCGAAGTATGGTCCCCGTAGGAGCAGAAAGCACCGTGGAGGCCATTGGGATTGGTGTAAACCGAGAACAAGCCTTCATTGAGTAGCGTGTTCGTGCCATTCGGGGCTGCGTAGGTGTATCCGCTCGTGAACCCGAAGGGCGGAGGCGATTCGAAGTCGTCTTTGATTGGGGGGAAGGGCGCGTTCGACGCCTCAGCGGAATTGGTGCTTTCTCCCGAACTGTTGACGGCGGTGACGACGTAGTAGTAGCTGGTTCCGTTGGTGAGGCCGGTGTTCGTGTAAGGGGCACCGGTCACGCCAGTGGCGACGGTGGTGTAGGGGCCGCCGCTCGCGGTGGCGCGCTTCACGTTGTATGAGGTAGCGCCGGAGCTCACGGCCCAGTTCAGGGTGAGCTGACCGTTGCCTCTAGTGGCTGTTAGACCCGTTGGGGCTGCAGGCGCGCTGCCCCCGCCACCGCCGGTGAAGAGTGTGGAGACCTCCGCTGCGGTGAGGGCCCCGTTGTAGATGCGGACGTCGTCTACCGTAGCGTCCAGGTACTCCCAGACGGGAGGCGAGGAATTGTCCTTTTGGCCGCCTATATAGACCTTTTGGTCGCCCGTTCCGCCGATTTGCATTATTTCTCCCGCCGGCAGAACTGTCGAGTTACCCAGGGCACCGTCGACGTAGATGCTCAGGACACGAGTCGCGCCGTTGTAAGTGCCGGTCAAGAGGTGCCAGTTACCGTCGGTGATGTTGACGTTATAAATGATTTCCCGGTTGCCGGCCGCGGTCAGTACGTTGAAGGCTGCTCCCCTTGCAGGGAGGCTGCCGCCAGCGTTGAAGTTGAGCCGGTAATAGTCGCCGGATCCCGAGTCCCAGGCGACGACGGAGCGCCATCCGTTGGCGCTTGTAGACTTCACCCAAGCCGAGACCGACACGGACGAGGGGGCGGTGAAGTTGCGCAAGGCGGGCGGATTCAAGAGGTCGACATAAGACGCCGCGCCGAGGCTGAGTGCGGATCCGAACTTTCCGGGGACACGAGTGTAGGTGGTTCCGGCGATGGTCCCGTTAGAAGGCGGGCTGGTGGTGCTGCTGTCGAGCACAGTAGTACCAGGGGCCTCGTCGAACTTCCACCAGCCGACGAGCGGTGTCGAAATGCCGCCAGAGGTGTTTACGTTGAGGCTGACTGTTATGTTTTGCGGCGTGTTGGTGGCGCCGGTTGCCGTGATCGCGATGGTGGCGGTGTAGGGTACTGCTGAGGCTGCAAGGCTTGTGGAATTCACCGTTGCGGTCAGGCTCGACGCACTGGGAGTGAGGGTGAGCCATGACGGTGCCGTGCCGACAAACGCTGCCGACCAAGTGAGCGTTCCACCGCCGGAGTTCGAGACGGTGACCGTTTGGGATGCGGGGCTGGGGTTGCCTCCCTGGGTTGCAGTGAAGGCCAACGACGCAGGCGAGAGACTGATCGTCGGACTGGCTGGCGCGTTGATGGTGAACGCGACGGGAATCGACAGGGGAGAGTTGCCGGCTCCGGATGCGGTGACGGTGATGGTTCCACTGTAGGGAGTCGCGCTTGCAGCGAGGCCGGTTGGATTGGCGCTGATGGTGAGGGAAGCGCCGGCGCTTCCGGACGTGGGCGTGACGGAAAGCCAGGATTGGTTGGAAGCGGCGGTCCAGGCGAGGTTGCCGGAGTTGGTGAGGGTTACGGCTTGGGTGACGGGGGTCGATGCGCCTTGGATTGCGGATAGGGCCACCGATGCTGGCGTCGCCGATATGGTGGGTGCGGCGGTGACGACGGAGAGCTCGATGTCATCAAGGGCGAAGTCATTGCCGTCGCCGCTGCTGTTTAGGTCGAGAATTCGCAATGTTGCGTTGGGGCCCTGCGCCTGGAAAGTTCCTTGAACCTGTATCCATGGCGCACATGCTGACGGTGCGATTACCACGGCCCCGACGTTGAGGCCATCCGCACGCAGTTGGATTTGAGCTGGCGATGCGTAGTATGCGGACGTCACCCATGCCGAAAACCGATAGTTCGTGCCTTGGGTCAAGGGCACAGAGCGCTCCCAGGCAGTTGTAAAGGTTTGCCCGGCCGCGAAGCCCTTTCCGTTTACGACCATCATCTTGGTGCCGGGTTCGGAGTGGTCGGCTATGGTACAGAAGGCGTCGTGGACGTCGTTGGGATTCGAAGCGATGGAATAGTAGCCGGCGGGGTAGAGTTCGGTTCGAATTCCCGGTGTATCGGCGACGAAGGTATACTCGCCGCCGACCACGGGGTTGGCGCCCTCGAAGTCTTCCCGGAATATGAGCGTCCCCCCCGCAGCATTGACGCTCAAGCTGACAGGCAGTGTTGCTGAAGTTGCCCCATTCGAAATCGTGACGTTGGCGGTGTACGTAGCCGGAGACAGCCCGGCGACCGATACATTCGCTGTGACGGTAGTTGGCGCGGTCCCGCTCGTCGGGTTGAACGATAGCCAGGAGGGGAGACCGGACGCGCTCCAGTTCAGGGTGCCGCCTCCCGTGTTCGTGATTGCAAACGATTGCGACGGCGGGTTTGATCCAGAAGAGGAGAATGTGAGCGATGCCGGGTTCAGTGTAATCACCGGCGACGCACTCGCAGGATTCACCGTGATCGGATAGGTAGCGAGAACACCTTCGTAGTTCGCCGTGATCGCGGCTACCTTTTGAACAGCCTGACCGGCTGTAGCGATCGGGAAGGTGGTGCTGGTTGCTCCGGCTTGGAACGTGGCAGATGTGGGAACCGATGCAGCGCTCGAGTCGCTGGTAAGCAATTGGACGACAGCGCCGCCCGGGGCCGGGGATCCAAGCGTGAGTGTGCCGGTGGCACCCTGAGAACCCGTGACAGTCCCAGGGCTAATGTTGAGCGACAGGGCCGGATAGGCAGACGCGCTGACCGACTCCACTTCGATTGCGCTCACGATCGGCGCGTCACCCGTCACTGACTCGAACTTTACGTCAATGAGGGAGGACTGGTCGACGGGTACCAGAAACGCCCGTTCTACGGTGGTGCAGGGATTCGCCAGGGAAGGATTGAAGTTACCCAGGACCAGGGTCCCATTGATCTTCACGTTGAAGGCTCTCGAAGAGGCCGGGCATGGATAGTAGATTTCCGTAAAACGGAGCCGGACTGAATAGGTTCCTGGCGGCACAGGAAAGCGGTAGCCTCCGCCGGATGCGGCGAAATAGCGCTGGGTGCTCGCAGGATTCTGAGTGGATGTGTCGCCCAAGGACGAGCCCCCGACATAGTACTCGTCGGGCCCCCAGAATTTTCCAGCATCGGTGTCGGTGATGCTATGTGTACCGAGCCCGGTCATTCCCGCGTTGATTCTGCGAGCCCAGAAGCGAGAAGGTTGGATCTCCACGGCGTTCACAATCGCGGCATCGCCGGCGCTGGACAGAACTATTTGGATGGTCCCCGTGTCAACGAAGACTTGGAAGGTCCGGTCAACGGGCGTGTTCACAGCGCCAGCCGCCGCAGCAGGATTGAAGCTCTTCAGGAAGTTTGAGCCGTTAACCGTCGCGTCGATACGCCGCCCTCCGGCCGCGCCGACAGTTCCATAGTAGGTTTCCGCAAACTTGAGGGTAACGTCGTAGGCTCCGGCGGGGAAACCTGAGTAGGAAAGTGTCATATTGCCATACCGTTGAGAACGGTACGGCTCAGGAACGGCCGTGTTGGTGGTGCAGGCCACGGAAGGACACGCCACGGCACCAGCGGGGTCCGCTTCCCAGACTTTTCCGTCGGACGTGGTGAGTGAGGGGCCGCCGATGTTGATTCGCCTCACTGCCGATGGGCTAGCCGGAGTGATCTGGACTGCGTTGATGATCGGGTTGTCCTGGATTGAGGTAAACTGCACGTCGATCATGCCGCGCTGCGCCGTGATTGCGAAGGTTCTGTCAACCGGCTTGTCGACAAGATTGCCGGCGGCCTCATAGACGTTGAAGTTCGTGAGTACTTGAACTCCGTTGATCGAGACGTTGAACCGGCGATTGCCTGGAGACGTTTGCGGATAGAAGATTTCAGCGAACTTGAGGGTCACCAAGTAGGGTTTGCCGTCGGGGACCGCGTACTGGCAGTTCGTCATGCCAAAGAGCTGGGTTTTGTAGATGTTCGGTGCGGTGAACGTCCGGAGCGCGTTCGTGGGGCTGCCGCCGTTGCATCCGGAACTGGCCTCCCAATCGCCGTCAGCAGTCCCTCCGAGGTTGACTTGGCGCGTTGTGAATGTTGGAATGCTCCCTTGCGTCGTAAATGTACCCAAGTAGCTCACCGACTCGGAGGTGCCTACTTCATTGGTGCTCACCCGATAGTTGTAGGTTGTACCCGGGAGGAGATTCGGGACCGTGATAGAATGACTCGAGCTCTGTGTTTGTGCAGACGTAACCACTTGGCCGGACGGGGTAATTCGCCAATACTCGACGATGGACGTAGTGGTTCGCGAGTCAGTGGTCGTCCATGAAAAAGTGGCCGAGTCCGCTGTTGTCGTCACCTTCATCGGTTGGGTCTCCGGTGGGATTATTGTGATCTGAAGTGGGCCCGGAATTGAGAGATTACCCGCGTACATCCAGCTCGAAGCAAATGAGGCGTCGTGAGCTCTGAAGAACGCCGGCTTCGTCCCGCTGAATGTCGATGTATTGAAAACCAATGGATATCGAATGGTCAGATACTTGTCGAAGGTCCACGTCTCCATTGCGGAGGGCGCTATCGAGCAGTTGCCGTTACCTAAAGACCCTATCTGGTCCAAACTGGCTACGCTGACGGGGCCTGAAGGCTGCGGCATCAAGAGCAGACGGTAGGGATAGTCGATGACGTAGTGGCATGGCTCGTTGCTCGTTAGACTCTGGCTTAGAGTTCTGCTGCCAATACTGTATTGTCCTATCGTGGGAAACTCGAGAGGAGAGGCAGTTTGCCGAAGAAGCATTTGCACAAACTGCAAGTCGGATGGACCGTTAGGGTCGCCTGCGGTTGCCTGAATAGTTGGAGTAGCGGTGCCATCGCCGGAGAGACGGGTAATTCCCGGCTCCATCGCCGGTGGCGCGTTCTCCCCTGGTAGCAGCGTGAGATCAGCGCTTTTGACAACTCCAGAGGAACCGTAGCTGGCATTGATTCTGAGCCTTCGAGTCTGGGTGATGTTCCATACGCCTGTATTAGCGCCAGACGCAGAAGAGCCGGGCGGATAGTAAACGCCGGTGCCTTGAGGCAGGCCGCTCCCGGGCCCGGCCGACTCTACTCTGCCGGCCAAAGCAAGCCCGTCGAGCGCCTCGAGCGACCACGCTACATTTTGAGGGGCGAGCACACTTGTGCCTGAGAGGGTCAGTGGCGTTCTCGGGTACTTGACGACATCCGCGGTTCCCTGATAAACGATCGCGCCCACATCCAACTGAAAGTCCGCCGGGATGGAAGCATTCCTATAGACTGCGTTGTATGTCGTGTCGGTTCCTGGCCGCACGATGAGCGGGCTGTTTGGGCCTGGCGGGGTCGCGCTTGGGTTCGAAGAGTCTGCCCAGAAGGAGTAGTCATAGTTCCCCGTGGCCAGAGTTTGCGTCGCTGGCGTGTTGATCTCGAGGTAATCCCCGGCCGTCATTGAAAATGTCGAAGGTGTGGCGAATGTTATTGCTGGTGCGGAGGAGGATCCTACTTTTCTGTTGAAAGTGAGGCCAGGCGGAGTTGATGTGACCGTGATGGTGACGGTGACCGCACCCGCCAAGCGGAAGTTCGCGGTCTGGGTGGTCTGCTTTACGATATTGAACAAGGCCGCGGTGTTCGTGCCTGTGTATCCATCCCCCGTCCATCCGGTAAACGTGTACCCTGCCGGTGAAGTGACACCTAACGTGATCGGGGGGGTGGGGGCATACCAACCTGACGTTGGCGAGAGGGTGGCGCTTACGTCCCGCCCCAGGCCGTTCGTGTTCATGATGAGTTCGAACTGCTGATCGAAGGTAGCGGTGAACGTCGCTGTATCGGAGTTCGGTACGGTGATCGGCCTCGTCGTAAGGGCCGTGCCATCGTCCCAACGGGAGAATACAAATCGGCTCGGGGGCTGACCCGGAGCCGAAGGCTGCGTCGGAGTGGCGATCTTGAGCGTGTGCCCGGTGCTGTTCTTGTCCCAACTCACGTCAAACGGAGTGACACGGGCGGTGGTCTCGTTGTCGATTACGATCTGACGGCCCGGGGGCACCGAGGAAATGGTGACTGTGGCCGTATTGGAAGCTGCCGCGGACGAACGGCGCTCGATTGCGACCAATCTGCCGCCGAGCCGGATGTATTCGGCCGAGGGTTTGTCGACCGGCGGCAGCGTCTGCGAGAACATCGCCATCAAACAGAAGCCAAGAGCGGTCAAGATCTGAGCAACGCGCCGATTAGACACAGCAATCCCTTTCGGTCTGCATGGCCGGGAGGCGTTGCCGATTCGGGCGCAAGTGCGGTCGACGCCGCACAATTCAGGAAGGGCTATCTAGCGAAGTCCACTGAAGCGGGCAAGATACCTCTGCCGGCTACAGAAACAATTTGTCGAACGAATCTGAGCGAAGAGTGAGATTATCACGTGGTCACGGAGGCAGTCAACCGGTTAAGCGGCAGAAGATACCCTCAGTTGCAGGGATGCAAGGCCCTCTGTCCAAAGCGGCGAAATCCCATGATTACACGCTGCTTGGGAGAACTTGCGGCCCTTCTTTGCATGCCCGCATTAGAGTTTTATGACTCAAGACGAAATTGGTCAATCATGTTGACTCCGCTTGGAAATCGCAGTACGATTCAGTTTTCCGCAGTAGTTCCGGAGGATAAATGCGATTATCGGCACGAGTGTTTGTGGGTGCCGCGGCGGCGATGGTGCCGCTGCTTTGCTTGGCGCAATCGCCGGGCCAGATCGTCGGCCGCGTGGTGATCGAGAATTCGTCCTCGGCGGTTGCCGGGGCCACGGTCAGCGTGGTGCGGGTTGGCGCGCCCATTGCGAATCCGGCGCCATACTCGGCTCAAACATATACGGGTACGAACGGAATGTTCTCCCTTTCCGGCGTTCAGCCTGGCCGGCTGGCGATTTGCGTGACAGCGGAAGGGACGGATCTGCTGCCCACGTGCGAGTGGGATCCTCCTCGAATTCTAGATGTTCTGCCCGGCAAAACAGGAGGACTCGAGATCTCGATGGAACGGGGCAAACGGCTGCGGTTCGAGATCGACGATCCCAAGGAACTCCTTGATAAGAATGAGAAGCCGGGTACTGGGGTCCGGCTGCTGGTGGGAGTCTGGACGCCGGGGAGGACATTTCTTCCCGCCGGAGTGACGCGGCGCGACAAGAAGGGCCGGGATCAAGAGGTGCTGGTGCCGTTCGAGGTGGATATCGGACTGGGAGTGCATGGAAAGAAGTTGGTGATCGAAGACGACAAAGCGAAGCGCGTGAAAGTGGACGACGTTCCGGATAAGATCAAGGTCGGAAAGGGCGAAGGGCCGGGGGCGAAGGCGTTGAAATACAAAGTAAAGGATTTGGAACCATGACTTGGCAACGGGGGCTGGAACTGAAGGTGTGCATGCGAAGGATTGGAAGGGCGACGCTTCTTGCGACGGTTCTCGGATCCGTGTTCAGTGGGATGTTCTTGCTGGCGCAGGGTAACGGACAGGGCAACGCAAAGGAACCCATTCCGGATCACACGCTCCCGTTGGTGATCACTCCGGACGGCTTTCGGCCAACATCGGCGACAATTACCCACGGCCGAGCCTTCTTTGCGGTGTTCAACCGGACGGCTCTGCCCGACGTGACTCTCCAGTTGGACAAGCTCAATCCTGGAAACGCACCGGCGCAGAAGATCAAGGAAACACCTCTTCCAAAGAACAAGAAGGCATGGCGCGAGGTCATTGACGTCACGCCCGGAACCTATCAGATCACAGTTCGGGAGTCGCCATCCTGGACATTCTCATTGACAGTTGTTCCGAAATGAACCCCTTTGGCTATCTTCGAGGCCCCACGATGAACTCATCCAACTCATCCATTCGACTACTGCGTATCGTTGTCAGCGCATTGTTCGCTGCAATGGTGTACGGCCAGACTGCATATACGACCTCCGTCCTTGACGGGACGACGCCTCCGGGTGCGGCTCCGGGCGCACCAGCCGGGGCGTATGCTCTCAGCGGATTCGAGTCGGTGAACCTGTTCAACGGGCACCTGAACTTCGCCCTCCCGTTGTTGGAGGTCGGCGGGCGCGGAGAGCGCAAGTACACGGTTACCTTAAAGATCGAAAACTCATGGCCCATCGACACCCGAGTTCAGTGTTGGGGATGTGACCCGAATGCCGATTCGGTTCACATGGTCCTGCCGGGGCCATATCTAAACCCAAGGGAAGTGTACTATGGGCCCGGGTATATTCGCTGGCGGCGGGGTGCGGACCTAGCGAATTGTGCGACTTCAGGAGGGAACGTAGAAAGGTACGTTTTGACCCGGCTGACCTATACGGGTGGGGATGGCACTGAGTACGAGTTGAGGGACCAGGCAAACGCCGGCAAACCGTTCTTCAATGCCAGCAACGACAATGCGGCAAACTGCAATAGCACGCCGCCGCTCTCCCGAGGCAATGTGTGGATAACGGCAGATGGCAGTGCGGCGACGTACGTCGCCGATCTCCCGTTGAGCGACGGCGCGGCTGTTGGAGTCTCCGATCCCGGGACGGAGTCGTTCGATGGCCCGGGCCCTTCTGGAGGAGTGCTGGCGTTTCGGTCCGGAGTGATGTACCACTTCACCAATAGCAACGTAGACAAGATCATTGACCGGAACGGCAACCGGATCACCCTGACCTATGGCTTGACATCGACCCCGTGGAGAGTGACCCAGGCGGAGGACGCACTTGGGCGGAAGGTCGACTTTGCGTATGCCAAGTCCGATGCGACCGGAGTCTACGATGAAATTACGTTCGACGGGGCGGAAGGACAGAAGCGCCAAATCAGAGTGCGATACTCCGACCTTCAGGATGCACTCTCTCCAACAGTGGTAGGCTGCGGAGCCATGAAGTCTACTCGAACATTCGACTGCCTCTTCCCGCAGCCCGAGTTGAATGGGCACTTGAGTCCTGCCAATCGCCCTACGAATCCGTTGGAAGTTAATTTCCAGGTGGTCCGTGCGGTGGAATTGCCGGACGGGAGGCAGTACGCTTTCAAGTACAACGAATATCGTGAGTTGGTTTCCATAACGCTGCCGACGGGTGGGGTCATCGAGTATACCCACGGCCCCGGAGCGGGCGCGAGTGCGAGCGGGATCGTGGTGAAAGGAAGTACGCGAATGGTCTACCGGCGCGTGCTCGAGCGCCGGGTCAAAGCGGACGGCTCCAATGTGGAAGGGAAGACGATGTTCTCGGAGTCGGGCGAGAGCAACCCAACGGTAGTTACAGCTTCTCAAACCTCGGCTGATGGTACGGGTGTATTCGCGCGACAGAAACACTACTTCTACGGCCACCCAAACATGATTACAGCACCCGCGTACGGGTACAGTTGGTGGAAGATCGGCCGAGAGTACAAGACTGAGGAAGGCAAGGACAACGGTGCCGCCTTCGTCCCGACGCGCACGACGGATCATGTTTGGGAGCAACGCCTCCCTTGCCCGTCATGGTATCCCCTTGACAGCAGCCCGAGGTGCGACGCCTCGAATGTCAGTCAACAAACATTGGACGGGTCGCCGGCCGTCGACTCTCGGATCAAGGAGACGACGATTACTTGGAACGGGACTGCCGAGGCGACGAGGCAGGCGTTCACTTACGATCAGTTCAATAACAAGACGTCGATCAAGGACTACAACTTCAACAACGCCCTATTGCGCGAGACAGCCATTGACTACGAGGCTTCAGCCAGCTACGTGAATCCCCCGAGCGGGAAGACGACGCCTCCGTCCGCAGCCCATCTCCGGAACTTGGTGAAGAAGCAAACCGTGAAAGACGGCGCCGCGGCGACCATAAGCCAAACCGAGTTCTACTACGACGACAGCGCGCCGGCCGGGAAAACCCCGGACGCCTTGGGCAACTATGGATCCATCTCGGGTCACGACAGCGGATGGTCAGACTCCTATCGGCGGCGGGGCAACCCCAGTTGGATCGCGAGTTGGATCACCGGCTCTGAGTGGAGCTACTCGGCATACCAACACGACATTGCCGGGAATGCCATCAAGATCAAGCATCCCACCGTGAACCGGGCAGCGGCCGAGCAGATCACAAACGCCGAGACCACGATCTCGTACGCCGATAGTTTCGAAGGCACCCTGCTGCCCGCGACGCCCACCTATGGCTTCCCGACAACCACCACACGAACCGGCCAGCCCGCGAGCCACATTACAACCGCGAAGTACGACTACGGCACGGGAAAGCCGAAGAGCTTCACTGACGCGAACCTGAAGACGACCTCGTTCTCCTATTCAGTGGACCCGCTCGACCGGCTGAAGAAGGTCACGCGCCCGATAGGCACAATCGAGTTTGCGTATGATTCGACTGCCGGGAACAACCAAGTGACAACCAGTGCCAGCAAGAGCGACGGAACCAACGAGAAGGTGACCACGACGGTCAGCTTCGACGGTCTCGGCCGGGAAAAGCGGAGCGTTCAGGTCGGCGGAGGCACGGTCGATCGACAATACGATGCCCTGGGCCGGTTGTGGCGAGTGTCGCCACCCGAGTCCGGCACTCCGAGCCACTGGACGGAGACGACGTTCGACGAGCTCAACCGGCCGGTGCGGGTGGTCAGGCCGGACGGTGTATCGCAAGCTCTGACTTACTACAGTGGCAAGACCACCACGAGCAGGGACGAGGGCAGCAAATGGAGACGCACCGAGGTGGACGGACTTGGGAGACTCGTGAGCGTCACCGAGGACCCGACATTTACAGGCGTCAATGTCCTAGGCGTGGACTACACGAATGTCTCTGCGTTCAGTCCCCTGTATCAAACGACCTATACGTACGACGCCAACGGGAACCTGAAGACCGTAACGCAGGGAGACCGGAACCGGTCGTTTGACTATGACGGGCTGAGTCGCCTGACCTCGGCCACCAACCCGGAGACCGGCTCGACGACCCCGATCACCTATGAATACGATCTATCGGGCAACGTTACGAAAAAGACGGACGGGCGCTTCAGCACTTCATACCGCTATGACGGAATGAGCCGCATCAAGCTTCGGTCTTACACGGACACGAACACCCCGGCGGTCTCGTACTGCTATGACGGCGACACCTCCGCCAACACCAACGGCGCGGACTGCACGGGAGCGCCTACCGACGCCGATCCCAAATCGAAGAACATGCTCGGCGCAACGACGATGGTGAAGAACTCGCACGCCACCGTGACGTACGGGAGTTTCGATGCGATGGGAAGGCCGCTCAGCAGCTCCCAGACCGTGGCCGACGTGACGGGAGCCTATACCTTCAGCTATGCGTACAACGACATCGGAATGAGCCAGATGACGCCGCCTTCCTTGCGCAAGCTGAACTACGACTACGACATCGCCGGCCGGCCGTACCAAGTCCGGACCGACGGAGCGGCCGCGGTCCCCTTCGCCACGGTGACGCAGTTCGCGCCGCATGGCGCGCCACTACAGACAACCCTCGGCAATGGAACGGGCGCGCTGACGCACACCATCAGCTACAACAGTCTCTTGCAGCAGACCGGAATGTCAGTGGTGAAGGCGGCGGCGAGCTCGGTTCCGTTGTTGACGCTCGGTTACCAGTACTGCTTGAATGGAAGCTGCACCGTCTCCAATGGGAACAACGGAAACATGGTCCAGCAGACAATCAGCCATTCCGCTCCTGGGGAAGCCGTGCTGAATCTGACTTGGGACTTCACCTATGACCGCGTGAACCGGCTGTTGGATTTCAAGGAGAACAACACGACGGTTGAGACGAATCAATACGACCGCTACGGGAACCGGTGGTTGTCGGCGGGCGTGGTTGCGGGGAAGGGGATGCCGAGCGGTTCGGACTGGTTCAGTGCAAACAACAACCGGATGACCAACGTCACCTACGACGCTTCGGGAAACCAAGTGCAGTTCGGTTCGATGACGCTGACCTATGATGCGGAGAATCGGATCCGGGCGATGAGTTGGGACGAATCGGCGACGTACTTCTACGACGGAGCGGGAAGGCGGGTGAAGAAGCTGACGTGCACGGCGCCGGGTCCGTGCCTGGAGACGACGAGCGGAGTGAAGAGGACGGTGTTCGTCTATTCGGCGGATGGGCAGTTGGAGGCGGAGTATCAGAGCGGGGCGACGGCGAGCGGGCTCGAGTATTATGTGCCGGATCATCTGGGGACGACGCGGGCTATCTTCGGGTCGAACGGGGATGTGCAGCAGAGGTATGATTATCGGCCGTTCGGGTGGGAGATTGGGGCGGGGGTGAATGCGAGGTCGGCGAAGTATTCGGCGTCTTCGTATCCGGGGGCGGGGGATGGGAAGACGGTGAAGTTCACCGGCAAAGAGCGGGATGCGGAAACCGGCCTCGATTACTTTGAAGCGCGCTACATGAGTTCGGCTCAGGGAAGGTTTACGTCCGCCGATCCTTTGGGTGGTTGGGCCGACGATCCGCAAAGCTGGAACAAGTACGCTTATGGGCGGAACAATCCGCTCTTGTATACCGATCCAAGTGGGATGCGGTACACGATCTGCGATACCAGCGGGAACTGCCACGAGGATTACTCCGACGCAGACTTCGACAAGAACTTGAGCGGAACCTCGAAGAACGGTGTCATTTACGACAATGACGGCAACCAGATCGGAACCTACCAGCGAACGAGCTTCGACGATCTTTCGCCGATGGGGAACATGTTCTTCAACGAAATGTCGAATCGGCGCCAGGCGTCGAACCAGATGATCGCTGCGGTAGGCGCGGGGTCAGCAGCAGCTGGGGTTGCTGGTGGTGTGGCGACGGCGACAGGGACGGTGGCGGCTGTTATTGATGGTGTCGCCTACACGGCAGAGCAACTGGCCGCGCTTGGCCCGGTGGTCTTAGCTCGGCTCGTGGCCGCCGGGAAGTTGTCTATAGAGGCTATCCAGCGGCTTGCCGCTCAAGTGCCTCAAGTGGCAAACCAAGTATACCTGCGCCTCTTCGCTCAGTCCAACAATACGACCATTCCCCAAGGTTGGCTCAACGGTAACAACTATTTTCGAATCGGAGAAGGGTTTGCGCCCGGTGGCCCCGTGTTTAGAATCGCGATAGGCAGCAAGCACGTTCCTTTGCCAAGCTGGGTGCCAGGGCTCTACAAGGGAACTCTTCATATCAATCTGTGGCGGCGGTGAGGCATGACAACGGAAATGCGAGATGCCATTGTTACGATTGAAGAGTTCCTCGATGGAACAGGCAACATGTGGGGTTGGGACGACTTTTTGTCGGTCCCTCCAAGAGACCCCATGGTTACGACGATTCAAGGCTTCTGTCGACAATTGCGAACCGACTACCCCCCCACAGATCGCCATGAGTACTGTAGCGCGGAAGGAAAAGCGCGGCTTCGGCTTTACCTTGAGGAAGTTCGGAGCCAGGGGGCTCATGGGCCGACGTGAGCGGGTTTACCGGCAAAGAACGACACGCCGAAACCGGCCTTGATTATTTCGGGGCTCGGTACATGAGTTCGGCGCAGGGGCGGTCTATGAGTCCCGACCGGCCGTTCGCGGACCAAAAGATCGCACAGCCGCAGAGTTGGAACCTCTATGCTTATGCTCGCAACAACCCCTTAAAGTTTACTGATCCGACCGGGATGGCAGTCGAGGGCGACGATGAGACCAGGAGGCTATTCGAACAATGGAAGGACTCTTCCCGGCAGTTCGATCCTTGTGCGCGAGGGTGTAGGTCAAAGTCGGCTGGATTCGTCCTGCCCAATGACCCTTCTGGCTTAGGCAAAGAATGGACGCGCGACCCGACGTTCCGGCATCCCAATGGTAGCCGTTGGAGACGACCAGATGGCCGGTTTCTCGATTTCGATAAGGGACAGCCCGGCCAACCAGGTGAGCGTGGGAGGGATCATTGGCACGTTGATCAAGAAGGCGAGAGGGGCAAGAAGCACCTTAAGCCTGGCTCGGAAGTGGACTTGCCGGAATGGACACCCGAGCCTCAGTCACCCGAGGCTCCCGTCGCAGTTCCTGAACCTCAAACCGAACGGAGAATGATTAGCGACGAGTCTCTCAAGACTGGCGGAAAGGTTGCCGTTGGAATCGGTGCTGGCTATTTGATCTATCGAGGAATCCGACTTGCGCCTTCACTGTTTCCACCCCTTTGGCCCACTATTATTCCGAACCTTGCGATTCCATAGGATAACTGTATGACACTGTCCGAACTTGAAGCCACTCTGCCGAACGGTCTCCACGATGCCTATCTCTCGGCTTTGTCGATCTCCTTTTGTGAGGCGACGGCTGTATTGGCGTTGAGCATACACGAAGGAGGCGAAGAGGAGCCGATCTATCGTGAGGCCGAGATTCAGCTTTTTGATGTTGCGGCCCTCACCATCGAGGGGCCTGCGGCCTCGAATTCAAAACGTAGTCCAATTTGCATTGATAGCATTCAGACATCAGATGAGCGCTACCCTGGCTTTTCGAGCCTTCCATTGGCAGTCCAGCGCCAGTTCTTGAGCTTGTACCTCTTGCCGCCCTGGAACAGCTTCATCCACATTGCAGCGGCGCACGCGAAGCTCGTTTGGAAGGAGGATGCCAGCCCGGGGTGAGGAGATCGCCGGGATAGCGCTATGGAGAGGGTCTCGCAGCGCTTCACCGGCAAAGAACGCGACTCAGAAACCAGCCTCGACTACTTTGGGGCGCGATATCTATCAGGCGCTCAGGGGCGTTTTACGAGCCCCGACGAACCCTTTGCAGATCAAGATGACGAGGACCTCAGAGTTAGAACCTCTATTCGTACGTTGGAAACAACCCTAATGGGTTCCACAGGTTCCACACTGTATGGATGAGGCGATCATTCCCTCGCTCTCTAGCTGGGTCGAGAAGTACTTAATGAATCCGCCGCGGCCGCCTTCCAAGCCCGAGCCTCGCCAGCCAGAGCCGAGGCTGGATGTGACATCTGGAGTACTCAGCAAAGGCTGCCGCAAACCGGAGCCTGCTCAGTGATTGCCAGACTAATATTGGTGGACGTAGAATTGGCCTTCGAGTCATCACGCCCCCAGGAGAGCGGCGCCCAAAGGGCTACTTTCAGCGGTTCGGCGTTACGGCGGAGACGGAAGCGGAGGCTGTTCGGTTGGTCAGAGAGTATGTATGGAGTGACATGGATGGGTTTATTGTGGAAATTGAGGACCAGGGCGAGCCCGACTTCGACAACGAAGATTCAGAAATTCGAGCGGTTGCCGGTGACTTGACCAAGCCGGGATTCTGGTACATGAGTGGACGAGCGTTCTACCTGAGCCGAGACTCCAACTGACTCCTATAGGATCAGCGCCTTACTCTCACGCCTGGAGCGAGGAGGCCATGGAGAGCATGAGCTAGTCGCAGCCAGCGATAGTGCCCGCGGTCCGCACCCGGCGAACGACTGCCGCTCGGCCGCATTGTGAAGATCCATGGGTGGCGTGCCGTCGAGAGGGGCTCCGGTCGAAATGATTGTGATATTGATACGACGGTGCCGAGGGCACGCGGGCCTCCGTCTGACGTCGCGCCCCCTCCCCCCTCGAAACTCCCCCACCGCCCACGGGTTTCATCTTAAGATAGTTCCTTGCTCGGCCCCCGCGAGCACCACTCGAACATGCGACTTCGCCGTATCCCGTTGCTTCTGCTCGCCCTGAGCGCCTTCGGCCAGGACGTCGGCTCCGGCCCCATCAACGCCGGGGTCCGCGCCGAGTTCCTCCGCGCCTTCTTCCGGAACGGCTTCAACAGCCTCGTCGCCTTGCCCCCGCTCGGCGACGTCCGCAAGTACGGCTCCACCGGACTCGTCCAGGAATTCTCAGACGCCGCCAAGACCCAGAACGTCAAGTACGCTCTCATCAAAGCCAACGCCGTCGACAACGGGACCGAAGCCGAGACCGTTTTCCAGGTCTACCCTTCGATGTACGATTACCTCGGCACCATCGGCGTCAGCACCTCCGGCTACCCAACCACCCACACCTCCACGTGCGGCGCGTCCACGTTCGGAACCTGCACCTTCCAGTTGTTCGACAAGAACTACGCGCTCTTCGTCTACAGTCCAGCCACGGTCAACGGCGCCAACTTCTTCGTCCGCGACCCCTTCTTCACCAAGTGGCGCACGCTCGGTGGGATCGGTGCGCTCGGGTCGGTCGCCAATGCCGAAGAGAACCTCACCTCCGGCGCCGGCACGGGAGCCACGGCGACGGTCCAGCGATTTGCGCTCGGCGCGATCTACAATATGACCGCCGGTACCAACAATGGCCGCCTGATCACTGTGCGCTCGCCGGCCTACGACACCTACATCGCCAATGGCGGACCCACCGGCTTCCTCGGCTTCCCCACCAGCGACGAACTGACCCAAGCAGCCGACCGCCGCCGTCAGACCTTCGAAGGCGGCGCCATCGAATGGACGCTCGGCGCCACGCCCGAGTTAAAGCTCCCCGTGGCCACGGTCTCGGTGAACGTCTCCGCCACCAAAGATCGGTTCGACCTCGGCGAGACCTTCACACTCACCGCGTCCACGTTCGCCGGCAACGGATCGCCGCTCACCGGGCGCGCCGTGACTTGGGTTTCGAGCAACAGTCGCGTCATCACGGTGGAATCCTCCGGACTCAAGGTCAACGCGAAAGCCGTGGGTGGCGGAACGGCTGTGATCACCGCGGTCAGTGAGGGCCAAAGCAGCCGTGCGCTCACCTTCTTCGTGGTAGCGCCGTGCTGCCAGATCGGCGAAGGCGCGCCCAGTTCCTCGATCCAGCAGTTGTTCATCGATGCGGCTTCGCGCAATCGGCTGGCGGTGAAGATCCCGTCGCCCTCGCCCGTGCGCCGCATCGGGAACGGATACGTGCAGGAACTCCTGCCGCAAGACGAGAGCTCGCCGCTGCGATTCCTCATTGCGAAGCCTGATTCGCTGGCTTCGGCATTCGTGGTGTCGGGCGCGATTCTGGTCCGGTACAGCGCGCTCGGCGGACCTGCTGGTGCGCTCGGCTTCCCAGTGGCCGACCCCACCGCGCGCGGACGCCAGTTGTTCGAAGGAGGTGCGCTCGCGGGAGATCCGGCGCAGTCCGTTGCGGGTCCGATCTTGACGCGCTGGGCGGCGCAGAATTACGAAGCCGGAACCGCGGGCCTTCCGACGGGTCCCGCGCAGAGTGCGCTCAGCTTCCAGGCCACGCTCGCTTCGGTGCAGCCGTTCACGGGCGGCGTGATCCTGGCGCATCTTACCGGCGCGTCGATCAACAAGGCATTCCTCGTCAACGGGACCATTCTCGCCAAGTACAACTCGATCGGCGGAGCTGGCGGCACGCTTGGGCTCCCGGTGGATGACGAGTATCCCACGGGCGGAAAGCGCAGGCAGGATTTCGAAGGCGGCCTCATCGAGTACGCGCCCGGCGCGAGCGCCGATGTACAGGAGCGCGACCGGACGCCGCGCATTTCGGCGACGCCGGGAACGGTGGCTGCGGGAAGCCGGGTGCGGATCGCGGCCGGTGGATTCCCGGTGGGCGCGACGTTGCGCATTTCGGTCGGCGGCCAGGCGGATTTCATTGTGGAGACGCAGACGGGCGCATATGCGTGGGAAGCCGCGGTGGCGGCGAATGCGGCTTCGGAAGTGGTGACGCTGCGTGCGGCCGATGTGAATGGAAAGGCGCTGGCGGTGGGCTCGTACATCGTGCAGTCGTCGGCGGAGACGTTGGCGAAGCTCGCGAAGATCCGCGGCGATTTGCAGACGGGGCTGCCCGGTGCGCGATTGCCGCAGCCGATCCGGATTTCGGTGAAGGATGAGAATGGGAATCCGCTGATCGGGGTTCCGGTGAAGTTCACGCCATCGCCGGGAACGCAGATTGAAGAGGCGACGGCGGCCACCGATGAAAAGGGCGAAGCGCAGGCTTACATGCGGTTACCGCTCGCGGAGTTGCCCGCGCTCGCTACGGCAGAGGCGGGCCGGCAGGTGGTGACGTTCAGCGCTCGTGCGCAGGCTTCGTCGCTGGCGAATTTCCCGAAGTTCTCGCAGGGCGGAACGGGCGGTGACACCAAGCTCGGGAATGAGAGCTCCACGATTGCGCAGAAGGGCGCGCTGCTGGTGGCGTCGGCCGCGATCGTGCGGCATTTGCAGAATCAGGGGACGCTGGCGAGTCCGAATGGCCCGGCCGATCCGTTGGCGCTGAATCGCTACTTGAAAGATTTGTGCTTGTTCGATGCGGCGGGTGAGAAGGTGTGCGATGGGTTCACGGCTCCGGCCGAGGCTCCGGAACGCAATGTGAATCCGTGGCGCTTGTCGGCTTTTGCGGGCGGATCGCTCGACATCGTTTCGTTGACCGTAGCGGGTGGGCTGGATGCGGTGCGGGATGCGTTGGGGCGGGGGAGTCCGGTGCTGCTGGCGCTGGCGATTTCGGCCGGGCAAGCTCCGATGGGGTCGCACTTCGTGGTGGGCATCGGCGTGGATAGCGGGGGGGGCGTGGTGATTCTCGATCCGAGCCCTGCGTTCAACCGGGGGGCGCTGGCGGAGTACACGAACGGGTTTGCGGTGGGCGGCGCAACCTATAAGGCGACGCTTGCGGCGGCGCTCGAGATGGCGGGGCGGACTTCGTCTGCGCTCGGGTTCCTGGTGATGACGGCGGGCGCGGGTGCGCAGGTGGGGTCGGCGCAGGGTCCATGCGGATTCGGTGTGGCGTGGCCGGATACGGCCGCGGGCGCTACGGCGCCTACGCGGGCTCCTGGGACGACGGCGTTCCGGTATTGCGATGGGACGCAGGCGACGTATCAGCTCGATCTTACGGGGACGGGGCAGCAGCGGTTCGTGCTGACGGATCTGGGGAACGTGGCTGGGCGGACGGAGCAGGCTCCGTCGCTACCGGCGGCGTTTCTGTTGTCGCGGCCGGCTTCGAACTGGACGGCATCTCCGCAGACGCTGGCTTTCAGTGCGGCGAACGTGCTGAATGGGGCGAGCTTTACCACGGAGTTGGCGCCGGGGTCGCTGGCGTCGGTGTTCGGGTCGGGATTGGCGATTGCGGGGCGTGAGACTGCGATCGAGATCGACGGGACGGCGGCGCCTGTGGTTGCGGCTACGCCGTTCCAGGTGAATTTCCAGATTCCGGCGAGCGTGACTGTGGGGACGCATACGATGCGGGTGCGGTCGCCATTCGGGACGCAGGAGCAGTCCATCGAAATACTCGAAACGGCTCCGGCGATCTTTGCGCTGCCAGGAGGCCGGGCGGCGGCGGTGAACCAGAACGGGACGATCAACAGCTCGACGGCGGCGGCGAAGCGGGGCGAGGTGGTGGTGCTTTACGTGACGGGGCTGGGCGCGACAGACCGGCGTGGGAACTTCGACGTAGTACGTACCCCCGTACAAGTGAAGGTAGAGGGGAGGGACTTGCAGATCCAATTTGCGGGGGCTGCACCGGGGTATCCTGGGCTCTATCAGGTGAATGCGAGGATTCCTGCCGAGGTGGCTCCGGGCCTGGATTTGCGGGTATGGATCGAGCAGGGAGGGCGGGTATCGAACCGGCTTGGGGTCTCCGTTCAATGAAGAATGTCGCATTTCGGGGTCCAAGCTGTTGACAAGACATGTCTTCCATGATTAGATGGAGGACTAGCAACCTGTAGAGCCAGTACGGGGGTTTGATCCTGAGCTAGCCTATGTGGTTGCAGACACAGTACATGACGCTTGACACGACCTCGGCCGTAGTGCTAAGAATAGTGTGACCGCGTCCCACTGAGTTTTAGAACTGGCATTCATGAACCAATGAATCCCGAGAGCACGAAGAACAAAAAGAACAAGAACCACAAAGACAAGAACAAGAGAGTTGAGCTTCTGAAGTTTTTTAGGTGCAGATGAACGGACGCCAAGCTGAAGGTCGGATCGCGGTGCCCACCAGTACCCTAGCCTCCCTGCCGGTTTGCCTCCGGGTCTCCAAACCTTCTGTTCGAGCGGGAAATTGAGGCTCAGGTTGATAGAGACTTCCCACAATTCAAATCCTCACACAATGCACAAGGAGAAGGAAATGCTTGATTTTCGCAAGACGATCCTAGCGCTTGCGATTCTGGCGATCACGTCAGTATCCGCATTCGCTCAGATCCCCACGCCCCTGTCCTGCACGGCACAGGCGGCTGGCACTCCGTCCATCCGCGCTGAAGGCGTCACCGAACTCGTCGGCGACGTGCTGATTCAGTGCACGGGCGGAACGCCCACGCCCGTGGGCCAAAGCCTGAAACAGGTCAACATCCAGGTCTTCACGCAACCGGCTGTCAACATCACGAGCCGCATTCTCAGCTCGGGAACGTTGAACAACTTCACGGAAGCCTTGTTGATCATGGACGACCCGTCCACCACGTCGGCGACGACGGTTGACAAGCAGACGATCTGCGGTAGCACGGACTTCCCGAACTCCGTACCGTCTGACCAGCCGTTCCAGCAGATCATCGGTGGCGTTTGCGGTCAGATCTCCGGCACCGGCACGGGCGCTGGCACGTATGATCCGACCGTAGCCGCTCCGGCGATCGGCAACCCGACTGCTTATGCCAGCGGCGCTCCTGGCGCGGGCATCACCTGCACCACGGGCACGGGTGCCACCTGCACCTCGACCCGCGGCAACGCGTTCCAGGCCCGTTCGGCCTCGAACACGTCGCTGATCTGGCAAGGTGTTCCGTTCGATCCTCCGGGCACCAGCGGCGTCCGCACGATGCGCTTGACCAACATCCGCATCAACGCCAGCCAGCTCGGCGTTCCGGCCGGTTCCACCGCCAACGTTCAGTTGCTGATCTCCACGTCGGCGTCGGGCGTTCAAAACCCGATCGCTGTGCCGATCACCAACCCGCAGCCGGTAGTTGCCTTGGCTCAGAACTCACTGCTGTTCGAAATCATCAACCCCCGTACGGGCGGTGACGTGCTTGCAGTGCCAAAGCGCCAACAGCGACTTTGCTGTTGACTCAAGACGCTCACCACGCCCGGCTCAAGTGCGACGGCTCCCACGCTCCTCCGCTTCCGCGGAACTGTTCCCGAGCGTCTTCCGCCGCCACCAGCAATGCGCAGCCCAGCCCCACCACCACGGGCACCATCCGCCGACCCCGACTTCGCAAGACGTCCTCGGCGTGATCTACCAGTCGGAATCCGGCTTCTACAAGGCCGCTTCGAATGGTACCCGTTGGTAGAAGCGCAGCTCGCTGCCAGCGCCTCCATCAACAACACGTCGGTGATCTCCGGCATCAACTCCGGAACCCTTGGCTTGGCTGACCACGGCACCCGCCTGATCGTCCGCTTCGCGAACGTTCAGAACGGTCTCGCTCTGTGGGTCGGCAACAACGGCACCGTCTACACGCCTCAGGGCATCCAGCCCCCGGACCGGTACGGTCAGCCTCGCGCGGCCACCGATCCGAACGGCGCGGGTCCCTTCTCGGCGACTCCGGCAGGCACGTCGGTCAACGGCGGCATCGAGATCTCCGTGATCGGCGGCACCGGCCAGGCGACGTGGGAAATCATCAACGCCGACACCACCGCGGTGGAACGCCGCGTTGAAATCCGCTCGTGGTTGCCTACAAGGCGAACACGGCAGCCAGCTCTCGCAGCCTCGGCACGGCCACCGGCAACGGCGGTCTGGGTCCGATCAGCACGGTACAGCCCAGCACCTCGGCCCCGCTGCCTCGCTTCATCGACTCCGGCGTCAGCCGCAACGTGCTGACCGCTCCTGCCGCACGAACCTGCTGTTCCCGTTCGTGTCTAACCAGAGCTGGGTTCGATACCGGTCTCGCGATCTCCAACACCTCGAAGGATCCGTTCGGCACTCAGGTTCAAACCGGTGCTTGCACGGTCAACTTCTACGGTGTGATCGCCAACGCCAAGGTCTGCTTGAGCTATCCGTCCCCGTCGATCACCGGCGGCGAACACTTCGTGTGGGCGCTGTCGAGCGGCGGTCTGGTGGCTGCAACGGCGTGGCTTCGGGGCTACGTAGTGATCGCCACTTGCCAGTTCCAGTTCGCCCACGGGTTCGCTTTCGTCAACGTCCTCGGCGCTCGAAGCTGGCGATGGGCTACCTCGCCCTGGTCATGGATACCGCGATCGGTTCGCGCACCGGCTCCGTGTCCGAAGTCCTGGGCCACTAAACCCTCGCTTCGGTACAGGGTCAGTCCTGTCCGTTTGAATGTGAAACCGGGGAGCTTCGGCTCCCCGGTTTTGCTTTTTGGTACTTCCCTCCGCAATTTACCAATACCCCCGTTCCCCTGGGCGACCCTACTTCCCTCCTAGCGTGTTACACTAATGGGTGCGTCCCCCGCGTCCCACCTTGTAATGCCGCTCGTGTACCGACCATAGGAGGTTCGTTTGTTTCCAAATACCGACTGGTGCTGGCCGTGGCTCTGTGTGCCCTCGTGCAGACATCGATGCAGGCCAACAATCTACTGGTGCTTCCGGCTTTCCAGAGCACAACGACCGGGGATGGAATCGTTTTCGATGGCCTGACGCTCCAACGACTCTCGACTTTCACCGCTGACACCGCCGCTTTCGCGGTCCTGACCCGACCCACCCTGCAGCCAGACGACGCACGATACTTCGTGATTTCGAGCTCGGGTAGCAACTCCATTACGACGCTCGACAAAGACTTCAAGGTCGTGGGGAGCCCGCTGAGCTTGGGACAGAATGTCCGAGGCGCAGCCGTGAGCCCAGATGGCCGCCGGTTGGTGACCACCTACGGCCAAACCAACCTGAAGATCTTCAACGCTGCCGATACCTCCGAAATTCAGACGCAATTCATTGACGTCGGCCTCGATCCCTCCGACGTGGTCTTTACTGTCGATTCCAAACGGATCTTCGTACTGAGCGTTGCCGCGCAGAGGGTGACCGCAGTCGACTTGGATCCGAGCCCGCGCGTAGTCGGGTCGATCCAATTGGCCGGCACTACGTCAACCACGCCCGGCTCACTCACGATTGGCCCCAACGGCCTTATCTACGTCAGCGTCGAGTCCCGCGTGCTCGAGATCGATCCTCGTGGGTCGGAAATCAACGGCACCAACATTCGCCGCCAGTTCAATTTCAGCAACGGCGCCAAGGTCGGAAAGCTTTCCTTCACTCCCGACGGAACTCGCGCCGTTGCCGTGAACCTCAACGCGGCAGCGAGCGGCGATATTTTCTATTTCTTCCATCTCGATCTCCTCAACGGCGGCAACGCCAGCTCCGTGGTGAAGAACACAGACGTCTTGACCGGGTTGCTTTTCGACAAAGTATTCACCGTGAGCAACACTCGCGCCTACGCGATCACCTCCAAGCTCTCCACCAAGCAGCGCGGACTCTACGAACTCACGCTTCCGGCATCTGGCAACATCGCGCGCCGTTTGAAGCGCCGACGGTGAAGGAAGCCTTTTTTGGATCGCTCGGTGCGGTGGCCGTCACTGACTCGCTTGCGCTGAGCAACGAATATCGAACCTTCCGCATGTACGTCAATGCGCCGCTGAACCTGGCGCAACCCTTGGCGCAGAACACGGTCTATTCGGTTGACCTTTCCGGCCAAAACCCGACCGTGGTCGGAACGCTCCCCTTCACGTTCCTCCCGGGACTGGTCGGCTGGGCGACGCCGGCATCCACCATCGAACGTGGCGACAAGGTCGGCGGCCGCGATCCCGTCAACTTTCGGCAGCCGAACCCTGCCGCCAACGGACAGACCCTTCCTTTCGGCCTGCGCGTGATCAGCAACACCGGCCGGCCCATGTTCAACGTTCCCGTCATCTTTACGGCCCTCACCGCGGGCGCAACCATTGAAGGGCTCCAGACCGTCAACACGAACGCAGACGGCATCGCCATGGTGGTGGCCAAGGCCCCGGCGACGCAAGGCGAATTCACTATCCAGGCGTCCGTGGGCGGATCGAACCTGACCCAGAATTTCACCTTCACCGCCGGCAACCCCTCCACGGGTGGCGGCAACGGTGGCAGCGGTGGTGGAACCTCGAGCGCCGGAATTACGATCCTCTATGGAAACGGACAGGTGATCAAGGAAGGCAACTTCTCCCGGCCGGTCACCGTCAAGATCACCGATGCAGTGGGTAAGCCGATCGGCGGAGCCCAGGTCCAATGGGCGGTCACACAGGGCCGCGCCCGTTGGCGCAACGGCACCATCTCGGCCGATGCTCCGGACAAGTTCAATACAATCGCCGACGCAAACGGCATCTCCACCAATATTCTCGTCGGCGATGTGAACGTCGGTTTCGGCACGGCGTTCCTCGAAGGCCAAGGCACGGTGACGTCCGGTCTGTCGACGGCGGCTATCTACTACACGACGCTCGCGTCGCAGATCGACGGCTTTCCGACGCCTTACCCAACCGTCAATTTCGTCACACCCAACTTCACTGTGACGGACCGGCCCACGATCCGCGGCAGAGCAGGTGAGATCATTCAGGGCGCGATTCAACTACGGGTTCAGAACGCCGCGCTCACTCAGGGCGGTCAAGTCATGAGGTCCGTCGGCCTCGAGACGTTCACCTATCTTCCCGGTACCAACGCGAACTGCGAACCCGATTCCGAAGATGCGGCATGTAGCAAGGACGACAGACCGCTCAATCCGAGCTTGGCATCCTGTTCGCCAGCACCGATCCCGATCACCGATGACAAGGGGCTCATCAATTGCGATCTGCGACTCACCGGCGCGGCGGGTACCTCAGTCTTGAAGGTTCTCATCGGTGGGTACTCTGCCCGCCTGCTGACATTGGTGATCGAACCTGGCGACCCGGCTGCGCTAAAAGTCATCAACGGTGACAAACAAAGCGGCGAGCCAAACGCCCTCTTGCCCGGCCAACTTCGGGTACAAGTGGTGGATGGCGCCGGCAATCCTCTCGCTGGTGTGCCGATCCGCTGGACCAGCCTCGACACCTCACGAGCCACGCTGGCGTCGAGCACGACGGTCTCGGATCTCAACGGCCAAGCCTTCGCTACGGTTCGTTTGGGCCAGAACCCGGGCAGCGCGACGATTCAGGCCACCGCCTTCAGCTCGGCGGCTCTGCCGACGGCGACGTTCGAGGTAACCGTCAACGTGCGCGCTGGATCGCTGAACAAGGTTTCCGGCGATACGCAGAACACCTTCACCGGATCTTCGTTCGGACAGCCGCTGATCGTACAGGTGCTCGACACTCGCGGTCAGGCGCTCGCCAACCAGACCGTGGAATGGGCGGTGCTCGACGGATCGGCCACGATCGCCGCGGCGACTTCGGTTTCCGATGCCACCGGCCGCGCTTCGATGACCGTACGCGCCGGAGCGCAACCGGGCGCCATTCGGGTTCGGGCGCAACTGCCGAGCGTCACGGGCGCGCAGCAGATCTTCACGCTGTCGTCGCAACTGCCCGGTCCGCAGATCAACGCGCTCGACTTCTACAACCAGGCGAGCAACGAGCGCGGAGCGATCGTGCCGGGTAGCGTCTACACCATCGTCGGCACCGGCATCGCGACCGATATCCGCGGTTGCCAGACCGGTACCTCGCTCATCGGCACGCTGCCGACGCGGCTGGCTGGAGTGGAGGTGCAGTTCGGATCCACGCTGGCGCCGATCTTCAACGTCTGCAATCAGAACGGGAAGGAGTCGGTCAGCATCCAGGTGCCGTTCGAACTCGCTCCGGGCGGAGCGGTTGCGGTGACGGTGCGCGTCAATGCCGGGTCGAGCGTGATCAACGGCGTGCAGGTGACCGACCTGCAGCCTGGTACGTTCGAAACGGAAGACGGCCAGGGCCGCCGCTATGCAGTAGCACTCCGGCCCAACGGCAGCTACGTGACGCCTGAGAATCCGGCGCGGTGGGGCGAGATCATTCGCTTCTACGCTACCGGCCTCGGTCAGGTACAGCCCAACGCGTTCACCGGATCAACGGGCGTGCCTGGACAGAACGTCATCGCTCCGGTAACGGTGGGTCTCAACGACGCAGGCGCACGCTTCATTTCGGCGGCCTACGCGGTAGGCCAGGTGGGCGTCTACGAGATCCAGATGGAGATCCCGCAGGGTACCGCCACGGGTCCGGCGCGGCCGCTGGGCTTGCTCATGACTCGCTCCAACGGCCAGACCGTGACGCCGGGCAACGCTCCGACGATCGCGGTTGCTGCGCAGTAAGTTTGCAATCGAAGTAGGCAGAATCCCGGACCTCACAAGGGTCCGGGATTTTGTTTTGGGGTTCAGATGGTGTCGAAGCCCGGGACGGGGTCTGGCGCTTGCGGGGCAGGGAGGCGAGGAGCCTCGGCAGCGGCGTCGGCGAGGCGCTGGAATCCCTTGCGCTCCATGGCGCCCCAGCCGGTGCGTCCGCGAATGAGGTCGACGAACGCGAGAGCTCGCCATACGGTCACCATCTGGCGGAATCCGAGGTTCTCGACCACTCCACTCACGACCATGGTCAGCATGTCGCGCACACCGGGATAGCGGCGGAGCGTCATCTCCTCGAGCGTCACCGAGGCCACCGAGAGCAGGATCCCGTAGGCCATGGTGGCGAGGAAGAACAGCATCGCGGTTTCGGCGGAGAGCGCGCCCAGCGCGAGTCCGGCGATGGTGAGCGCGTAGCCAGCGGTTTCGATCAGAGGTCCGAGCATCTCGAAGAGGAGGAAGTACGGCATGGCGAACATCCCGAGCACGCCGTAGCGAGGCCGGCCGATCATCGAGCGGTGTTGCCACATGGTCTCGATGGTTCCGCGCTGCCAGCGGTTGCGCTGGCGGCGCAGCGAGGCGAGCGACTCGGGGACTTCGGTCCAGCAGACGGGATCGGGGAGGAAGACGATGCGGTAGTCGCGGCCCTGGTCGAGCGAGAATCGATGGAGGCGCACGACGAGTTCGAGGTCCTCGCCGACGGTGTCGGCGCGATATCCGCCGACCTCGAGCACGGCCTTCTTGCTGAACACGCCGAACGCGCCCGAGACGAGCAGCAGCGAGTTCATCGAGCTGAGCGCCACGCGGCCGCCGAGGAACGCGCGCAGATACTCGACCACTTGGAAGCGCGCCATCCAGGATCGCGGTAGGCCGACCGAGGTGACGCGACCGCCCGACACGTCGCAACCGTTGGCGACGCGCACGATGCCGCCGACGCCGATCACAGACGGATCTTCGACGAAAGGCATGACGGTGCGGAGCAAGGCGTCGCGCTCGATGAGCGAATCCGTATCGACCGCGCAGACGAGCGGATAGCGGGCGACGTTGAGTCCGGCATTGAGTGCGTCGGCTTTGCCGCCGTTGTCTTTGTCGACGATGACGAGGCGAACGGGATCGAGCGATTCGTAGATTGCGCGAATGGGTTTGCTTGCGAGCGATTCGGAGTAGTAGCGGGCGGACTTGTAGAGGTGGAATTCGCGGACGAGGACGTCGAGGGTTACGTCAGTGGATCCGTCGTTGATGACGACGACTTCGTACTCGGGATAGTCGAGGCTGAGCATGGCGCGCACGCTGTCGCGCACGGTGGCCGCTTCGTTGAAGGCGGGTGCGAGGATCGAGATGGGGGGCGAGAGGCGCGAGTTCTTCACCACCTCGGCGAGACCGGGAGTGATGGCGGTGAACTTGCGGCGGTAGAGGTCGAAGAAGCCGATCAGGACGAGGATGAAGTAGACGCTGTTGACGGCGAGCAGGTAGACGAGGATGGCGGTCTCGTAGCCGGAGAGGATACCGGAGAGCCAGTTCATAAGGCGGCCTCGACGGACATGGATGCGGCGCCCGGGGGGCGGGACTGAAGTCCCGCGCAGGCTGAAGCCTTCCCCACGCGGCAAGGCAACTGCCGATGCGGAACCGGCGGCTTTCCACGGGCCTTGATGCGGCGCTCGGGTGGCGGGACTGAAGTCCCGCGCAGGCGAGCCACCCCACACGGCAAGGCAACTGCCGATGCGGAACCGGCGGGTTTCCACGAGGCCTTGATGCGGCCGCGGCGGACCGGGAAGTCCCACGCACGTGAAGCCTGCCCCACGCGGCAAGGCAACTGCCGATGCGGGAACCGCGGGTTTCCACGGCCTTGATGCTAGCCCGGGTGGCGGGACTGGAAGTCCCACGCACCGAAGCCTGCCCCACGCGGCAAGGCAACTGGCCGATGCGGGAACCGGGCGGGTTTCCACGGGCCTTGATGCGGCGCTCGGGTGCGGCGGGACTGAAGTCCCGCGCAGGCTGGCCTGCCCCACACGGGACCCGCCCTAGAAAGGGACGATATCCGAGTCATGCCAAGCCCTCGTTTGCGAGCAAGCGTCTCTCGATCACTTGCGCGGCGATGCGGCTCTGCATGGAGCCGTGACTCGAAGCCATGCGTTCCAGACGGCTGGCGGCGGCTCCGCCGATCGCGGCCAAGGCGCGCATCGCGTGGCTGACCTCGAATGGGTTGCGCGAATGCTCATCGAAGTGAGGTGCGCGGTGAATCCGGTGGCGCGCATGTAGGCGCATGCGCTGGCGGCCATGGCGCGGACGCGCCAGTCGGCGTCCATGAGCCCGTTCGAGAGCAGCGGCGAATCGGGGATTCCGTTGGCGAGGAACGGGAACGCCTTGTAGAATTTGATCCGCACTTCGACGTTCTGCGAGCGCGCCACCGACTGCGGCGCTTCCACCGGGAACATGCGCTGGCGCCCATAGAGGACTTCGAGCGCGGCGAGGATACGCGTGTCGTCGCCCGAACGCAGTGAGCGATCGAGGAAATCGCGCAGGGCCCAAGATTCGCTCGATACCTGTTCGAGCAGCACCATGCGCTGCCAGAAGGGCAAGCCGGGAACGTCGTCGAGCACGCGCTGCCAGGCGGCTTCGTCCTCGCCGTTGAGGATGGCGATTCGCGCGACGAGACGTGCTGCGGCCGAGGTGTTGGAGAGACCGCGCTCGATGAGTTCGCGCGCTTCGGGCGAGTCGAGTCCGCGGATGAGCGACAGCGCTTCGATGGCGCGATTGGGATCTGGGTCGAGCACGCGGCGAGCCATGGTGTCGAACAAGCCGCTCGAAAGCACGAGCGCCTTGGCGCGCTTCCACGCGGTGCCTTGCAAGTTCCGAAGCGCATGGCAGAGTACGGCGGCGGCTTCATCGGGCCATCGCGCTGCCATGCGGACCGCGTCCTCATTCGGCTTGTGGCTGGTGGCGTGAGCGGAGATCGCATCTTCGAGTGCGGCCATGCGGCGCTGCTTCTCCTCGGCGCGCCGCACGGCTGCGGCTTTGGCGAAGACGAGAGCCACGGTGAGTCCGAACAGAAACACGGCTTCTACGAGCAGCAGGGCCGCGGCATAGCGTCCGAGCCCGGAGGAGAACCACGGCAACGAGCGGCCCACGGCGACCACTAGAGCGACGAAGACGGCAAAGCTTGCCGTGGCCATGGCGGGCGCCGACGTGGTGAAGCGAGCCACCAGTCCACGGAGTTGCGAGTGGAGGTTCATCGCAGCACCAGACGCGCGCCGCGCTTGGTGAGGCGCTGCACGCGAGCCACCAGTTCGAGCGGGTTGAAGGGCTTGGTGACGTAGTCATCGGCGCCGAGTTCGAAGGCGCGGAGCTTGTCCTGCTCCTTGGTGCGAGCCGAGAGCATGAGCACGCCCATCGATTGGCGGGCAGGATTGAGTCGAATGCCCGAGAGCACTCCGAAGCCATCGACATGCGGCATGTTGATGTCGAGGATGGCGGCGTCAAAGCCGGACTCTTGGATGGCATCGAGCGCGGCCTTGCCATCGGACACGTGCGTGACCTCGAAGCCGCCGGTGCGCAGACTGTTGGTGAGGAAGCGCGCGGTGAGCGGGTCGTCTTCGGCGACGAGCAAGCGATTGGTGCGCGGCTCTTCGGGCTTGGCTGCGGCGCGGTGTACCAGGCGATACGAGCGCACGATGAGCTCAGAGAGCGTGGCTGGCTCGAGCACGAGTTCCGCTTCGAGATCGGCGGCGCTGTGGAGGAGCTTGGCGTCGACGCGCTCGGCGATCAAGAGGATCGGCATCAGGAGCCCGCCTTTGCGCAACTGGCGGCACTGTTCGAGCAAGTCGTCTGTGTCTCCGGCCAGACGCACCACGAGCAGCTTCTTCTCGTCAGTGCGAGCCGAGCCGTATCCGTCTTTGGGCACTTCCGAGACTTCGGCGCCGTAGAGGGAAGTGATGCGCGAGAGCTGATTCGAGAGGCGCGCATCGAGCCCCCAGGTGAGGAAGCTCCAGCCTTGGAACTCGGCATAGATCGACGAGTCGGCTGGAAGGTCCATGGCGCGGAGGCGGCTGGGCGCGGTGAACTCGGCGTTGCGATCGGACTGAAAGAGCGAGGCGAGCCGGTGCATGTCGGCGCGGACGCGGAGCATCTCGATACGCAGATCATCGAGCGTGGTAGGCGCTTCGAGCGCATGGGGTTCGGTATCGGGGGGGGCGGGAGACGCGGTTTGGGTGGCGCGGCAGATCTCGTAGAGCGCGCTCGGGTCATCGGCGCCGGCGGCTTCCAGAAGCTTGGGGGTCTTGGGCTCGGGAATGGCGGGACGTTGACCGCGGCGATCGAGCGCGGCTTTGAGGAAGCGATGGATGGGCTCGATGCGCGACGCGCCGGAGGTCTCGGCGGTGTGGCGCGCTTCCCAGCGATCGAGCAACGCAGTGACCTTCTCGGCATCGAAGGGCTTGACCACGAAGTCGTCAACCGGGAGCGCTTCATGATTGCCGTAGGCATCGCGGACGTCGCGGATGCCGACGCCGACGACGTAGGTTTTGCGAGTGGAGGAGCGGCGCTGGATTTCCCATGCGGCGCGGAAGCTGATCAACTCGGCGGCGTCGAAGTCGAGAATGGCGATGTCGAAATCGCCGCCGGAAGTGGTGAACATGTCGACGGCGTCGAGGGGCGCGTCGGCGGTTTCGACGGCGCAATCGAGGGCGCGGAGCATTTCGGCGGCGACGTAGCGATCGGCCGAGTTGGCGTCGGCGAGCAAGACGCGGCAGCGGTCGCCCACGGGGCTCTCCGCTTGCGCGGGTGCGGGCTCGTGCTGCTCGGCGGCAGCGGCGACGGGTTCTTCGATTCGTCCAGGCGCAAGGATCATCGGACTCCTCCAATGGGGGCAGAAACGCAAACGACGGCGAAACTCCGGTTCATGGGATAACCATAGATCGGAGCTTTGCCGCAAGTGAAGGCCACGGGGACACACTCGAGATCGTGGCCGGTGACTACCCAATCGGGTGGCGAAACCTTAGGGCGGTGGTCAGGGATTGACTGGAGCTTGGGGGCCGCGTTTGTAGGGGGGGCGGCGCGACTGAACGGGCGGGACTAAAGTCCCGCGCTGGCTAAAGCCCGCCCTACACGGCAAGGTCCGTGCTGATTTCGGAAGCGGCATGTTTTGCCGGGACTTGATGCGAAAGTCGACAGCGGGACTGAAGTCCCGCGCAGGCTAAAGCCTGCCCCACATGCGGGCTGAAGCTGATTCAGTTCAGGGGACTCTGAGTTACCACATGAGTTTGAGCGACATTTGCCAGGAGCGCGGGGTGTCTTGACCCGTGATTGTGCCCCAGGCGGCGGACGTGGGGTCGGTGCTGGGATCGTAGAGATTGGGGTGATTGAGGGCGTTGAACGTCTCGGCGCGGAACTGCGTGGTGATGCGCTCGGAGATGCGGAAGCTCTTGATCAGGGAGAAATCCCAACGGTCCTGGTTGGGTCCGCGGACGGAGCTGAAGCGGAGCGAGAAGCGGCGGAGGTTGGAGGCGAGTTGGCGCGCGCCATTGGTTTCGAAGCCGGCTTGGGCGGCGGGCGTGAACCACTGGTCGACGTTGCGCTTGTCGTTGGGCAGCACGATGTTCTTCAGGTCGCCGGTGAAGATGCGGTTGCCGAAGCCGAGCGGCGCTCCGCTCTGATGTTGATAGATGCCTCCGAGTTGCCAACCGCCAGCGATGAACTCGATGGGGCCCTTCCAACTCGAACCCCAGTGACGATTGCGCCCGAAGGGGAGTTCCCAGATGCCGGAGCCGGTGAGGCGATGTGTGCGATCGAGGCCCGAGAGACTCTCGTAACGCATGGGGTCGGCGGTGTTGAGGAACTCGACGGCTTCCATCGACTTCGACCACGTGTAGCTCGCCTGCACGGTGAAGCTATTGGCGAGGCGGCGCTCGATGCGCGTCTGCAGCGAGTGGTACCACGAGTATCCGGCCGGGTCGCCGTTGATCTGCACGCTCGAAAATTGCGGATAGTTGCGCAGGATGCTGGCGCGCGAGATGACGGAGCCGTAGATGGGATTGAGTCCGGCGAAGGGGTTGGGGAAGCTGGCGCCGAGGAAGTCGATCTTGGCCTGGTCGCGTACGGGCGAGGTGCTGAGATATTGCGCGGGCGTGTAGCTGAGTTCGCGATTGATGTTGAGGCGAGTTGCGCGATTGGCGACATACGAAGCCTCGATCATGAACTTACCGGGAAGCTCCTGCTGCAGACCGAAGCTCCAGCGTTGCGCGTAAGGATGGCGGCGATGATCGGGGAAGAACGAGATCGCTTGGCCGATGTTGGTGAGCAAGCCAGCCGAGGCTCCGGCCGGTTTGAGCAAGCCGCCAGGGAACGGATTGGCGTTGGTGGCGACGTAGGTGAGCCCGTTGTCGAGGCTCGCCTGGATCGGCGTGGAGAGCGAGAATCCGGTGAGGTTGGTGTTGGTGTAGTTGACGCCGATGGACGCGGTGAAGATGCCGTATCCGCCGCGCACGATGGTCTTGGGACGGAGCTGATAGGCGAAGCCGAAGCGCGGTTGGAGGTTGTTGCGCTCGGCGGTCCAGTAGTTCCGGCCGTTGGGCGCGACGTTGGCGAAAGTGAGTCCGCCGAGGGCTTGGAACTGAGCGAGCGGAAGTTCGGGGACCGGGTTCGTGCTGCGCGCGTAGTTGGCGCGAGCGGCTTCATTGAGCGGGTTCGGCGTGGATCCGGCGAAGTGAATGGCGCTGCGATTGAAGCGCTCGGTGATGGGCGACTCGTATTCGTATCGGAGCCCGAGATTGAGCGTGAGCTTGCGGTTCACTTTCCAATCGTCATGGATATAGAAGGACCAATACTTGTCCTGCTCGACGTAGCTATCGACGAGGCTCATGCTCCCGGCGGGGATGCCGTAGAGCATGGCCGCGAGCTCGCCTCCGGCGGTGGGATTGGCGGCGGTATCGTTCGCCTTGGTGAAGTTGGCGCTGTAGTTGTACTGCGGCGAGAGAGCGGCGCCGTAGCGGTTGCGGCTCTCGCGATAGACGCGCAGTTCCGGACCGAAGCGAAGGCTGTGGTTCCCCTTCAGCTTGGTGAAATTGCCGACGAAGGAATTGGTGGTTGAGGCGGTGTATCCATCCTGCGATTCCCAAGGCGCGATCGCGGTGAACTGGCCAACGCTGACGTTGGGAATGGTGGCGCGAGGCTTGTCTGGGAGTTGCGAGATCAGGTTGGACGAGAGGCCGAGCGCGGCGAGGTCGGCGCCTTGCGAAGTGCGGCGTTCGGGGAAGTCTTGGAACGTGAGTCCGTAGCGGAAGTTGAGCAGGAACGTGGGGTTGAAGACGTAGACGTCATCGAACGCGATGCCCTTGTTGTTGCGATTGAGAATGACGCCATTGGTGCTGTTGTTGAAGACGCGGTTCTTGTCTTCTTCCCAGAAGTCGCGATGGAGGCGCAGGAAGATGCGGTGGTTCTCGCTGAAGGCGTGATCGAGGCGGGTGAGCCAAACCCAGTAGTCCTCGAGGGCCTTGCCGGAGCGATAGAAGTTGTTACGGAAGTCGCGCGTGCCGGGCTGATTGGGGAGCGGATAAAGACTGTTGAATGCGACGCCGACGCGATCGAGCTGCGATGCGGGGATGACGTTGCTCGGCACAGGCGTGCGCACGTAGCGGCCGCCGGTGAGGACGGTGCTGCGCGGATCGTAAACTTGGTAGCCCGTGCCGAGGGCGAGGAACTCGGAGAGATCGCCCGCGTGCATCTTGGCGGTGGGCACGGTGGAGGTGGCGTTGCCGCCGGAGTCCGGATTTCCAAACTTATTGGCCTCATAGGCGAAGAACCAGAAGCTCTTGTTCTTGCCGTTGTAGAGCTTGGGAATGATGATGGGCGCACCGGCCGATGCACCGTAGCGATTGTCCTGATAGATGGAGATCTTCTGGCCGGAGCGATTCTGGAAGATGGTGGGCGAATCGAGCGCGGAGTGGCGGAACCACTCGTGCGCTTCGCCGTGGAGCTGGTTGGTTCCGGACTTGGTGGACACGTTGACGGTGCTGCCCATGGTGTGTCCGAGTGAGGCGTCAAAGGCCGAGGTCTGCACCTTGAATTCGCTGATGGCGGTTTGCGGGGGCGAGAAGGCGACGCGCGGCGCGGTGCCATCGGAGTAAGTGTTCGAGACGCCGTCGATGGAAAATTCGTTCTGGTTGTTACCACCGCCATCGGTGGAGAAGGTGGAGGGGGCGGAATTGAAGCCGGCCTTGCGGAGGCGGAGGTTGGTTCCGTTGACGGTGCCGGGGGCGAGATGGACGAGGTCCATTGCATTGCCGGCGAATTGCGGGAGCTCGAGCACGCGGCGCTCGTCAATCACCTGGCCGAGCGAGGCTTCCGTGGTGGAGAGCAGGGGCGTGGTGTCTTTGACCTCGAGGATCTCGGCGGTGGTGCCGACCTGGAGCTCGACGTTGACCTCGACGCTATCTTGAATGCGGACCTGGATGGCCGGGCGGACCCATTTCTTGAATCCGGTCATTTCGCAACTCAAGGTGTAAGTTCCGGCGATGAGATAGGGGAGGACGAAGTCGCCGGAAGCGGTGGATTTGGCCACGGCGGCGACGCCGGTGCTTTCGTTGGTGATGCGGACTTCGGCATTGGGCACGACGGCGCCAGTGGAGTCAGATACGCGGCCGACGACTTTGCCGCGGGGGTCCTGGGAGAGGAGCGCGGCGGCAACGAGGAGAGCGGATAAGAATCGGGACATGGATTACCCTCTGTGCAAATAATGGTCTGGCTACATGATACCGCTGCGGTGGGGGGATTGCTGTGGGCGCTTCGGTGGCTTCGTTCGGCAGATTCACGTTTTGGCGAAGCTGTTGGAGTTGGTCGAGGGCGCGATAGAAGGCGCGGCGGTGGGTGGTCTCGTAGCGGGAGAGGGAGTCGAGCTCGCCGGAGGCTGCGTGTTGAGCGGCGGCGTGGCCGAAGGCATGGTTTGGATCAGGGTACGGCGACTCGGCGTAGAGCTCGTTGAGCCGATTGGCTTCGATTTGTTGGGCACGGCGCATTTGCCAGGCGGAGGCGACCAGGAGGTGGAGGGTGACGGCTTGGGCGGGGGTGGTGCGGCGGAGATCGTCGAAAAAGGATTGGCGGAATTGGGCGAATTCGGCGGGGTCGCCATCGAGGGTGGGGATGTTAGCGGGATTGGCGCGGAGCCCGTGTTTGCGGGAGTTTTGGGCGGAGCGGGTTTTGCCGGAAGGGGTGCGGGGTCCGGTGGAACGGGCGGCGTTGCGGCGGTTGGCTTCGAGTTTGCGCTGGGAAATCGGCATGGCTCCTCCTATTTCTAGGATCTCATGGGGGTCCAAGGAAATGAGCCGCGTATAGGTCTGAGTGGGTCTGAGTTCGCTTTGGAATCAGTGAGTTGGATGGCGACAAAATAACGTCGAGTTTCCCGAACTGACTGGAATTCGGCGCTGTGCATTCCGGTAGATCGGGCAGTTGGCAGTAAACCCGAACATGGCTGTTGCCAACTCTATCCGACGGCCCCGAACTCTGGGGCGAGAGCCCACAGGTGGCAAGCAATAGGAGCCAGACTTCCGCTCGCGTGATCGCGACTTCTGCTCTGCTCGCTGCTTTCCGGTAAGACTCGAGGTAGACTAGATTGGCCTGGAGGCCCAAAAATGGAAATCCCGGCCTAGAGGAGTATCCACTTGACATGACACGAATCCTGATAGCTGTTTTGGTTGTGAGTCTGTGTTGCGCACAGCCGGTGATCCGTCAGAACGGCGTGCAGAGCGCCGGCGCCTTCGGTGGCTTCTCCTCTGTTGCGCCGGGATCCTGGATCGAGATTTTCGGTTCCAACCTGGCGAACAGCACCAGGCCGTGGGCGGGGAGCGATTTCAATGGAACGACCGCGCCGACTGCGCTGGATGGGACAAGGGTGACGATCGGAGGACAACCTGCCTTCATCGCTTATATCAGTCCCACCCAGGTCAACGCGCAGGTACCGACGGGCATCAACCAGGGCCCCCAGCAGTTGGTGGTGACCACACCTCAGGGATCCAGCGCGGCCCACGTTCTGTCTGTGAATTCCGTCCAGCCTGGCCTGCTCGCGCCCAGTTCGTTCGCGGTGGCCGGTAGGCAGCAGGCCGTGGCGCTCTTCCCCGATGGTGGAACCTACGTTCTGCCACCGGGATCGATCCCGGGCGTGCCGTCGAAGCGGGCGCAACCCGGGGATACGATCACCCTCTATGGAGTCGGGTTCGGACCTGTGACTCCAAACGTGCCAGCAGGGCAGACCACTCAGCAAAGCAATTCGCTGGCGCAGACGTTCCAGTTGAATATCGGGGGGGCTCCGGCCGTTGTCAAGTATGCGGGGTTGGCTCCGAATACGGTGGGACTGTACCAGTTCAACGTCGTGGTGCCGAATATCACGAGTTCGGATTCGGCGGCGGTCACTCTTACTTTGAATGGTGTGCCGGGGCTACAGACGTTGTATCTGGCCGTGGGAAGCGGCTCGGCGGCGGGGCCTACGCTCAGTAGTTTGAGTTTTTCGTCCACCACGGTAATTGGGGGGAACAAACTTCTGGGAACGGTTACGCTCTCCCAACCCGCGCCGCTTGGCGGAGGGGCTCTGGTGTCGCTTTCGTCGAGTTCGGGTTCGGTCAGCGTTCCGCCGACGGTAGTGATCGGGGATGGCGCCACGTCGGTGACCTTCGATGTCAGTACGTCGGCGGTGGTGTCGGCACAGGATGTGGTGGTGACAGCGAATTATGCGGGCTCGCCGGTGCAGGGGAGACTCACCGTGACGCCTCCGGCCAATAGCGGGTTTCCGGCGTTCTCAAGTCTGACAGCGACTAGCGACGTGGAGTCCGACAGGCAAACTGGCTTTCACGTCCAAATCGGCCTGGGCAATATTGGCGGCAATCCCGTTTCCTGCCAGGGAGGAGCTGGGAGCTCTCTTCTATCGGGGGTCGCCTATTGGACGAGTTACTCGGTGAAAGACCTGACCGTTACCTGTTCAGGTACTCCGATGCCTGGTCTGAGTCCGATGATTGACTACACCAAAGGAACCACGGCGCAAGTCACCTCAGCCACTTTGACCTTCACTCTGAGCCCGCAGGGCCCGCCCACGAGTGGCCGCTTTTCGGGAACGATTGAACTGGTCAGTTCGATCGGTAAGATCAATACGCCGTTCTCCGGAACATACACCGCGAACTGAAGACCCGGCGCTTGACGAAATCTCGCAGAAAGCCCGGCGACTCCGGATTGTATCGGCCCTGAAGAATAAGATCGCAGCGAGGGAAAGAGCGCACTATGGACGACTATTGGCGCGAGCAATACGAAGAGGAGGAGCGCCGGCGGCGCTATCAGGAAGAGCAGCGCCGGGAGCAGGAGCGCGAAGAAACCCGCCGGTACAACGAAGAGGTGCAGCGCCGGCAAAACGAGGCGTGGATCCGTCACGACGAGGAGCAGGCCCAGAAGCGAGAAGAGGGGCTGCGCCGTGAAGAAGCAGCAAGAATCTCCCGCCGGGCGGGGGAGAACGGCTGGTTGCCGCCGTTTCACGACCTCGACGCCGGCGCCTACTTGGAAGGTGCGCTCGCCAGAAGCAGCAGACGTCCACCTACCTTTCCCGACAACGCGGCTGCAAGCACCCTGCCGGTGCAGAAACAACAGGCGCATGCCGGCGGCATTCCCAGCCGGTGCAGCTCAGCAACGCACCGAATCGCGCCCACGAAAAAATCCCCGGGCCGCGTAGCCTGGATATGGTGGAGCCTCGGGCTATTCCTTGCCTGGTTCTGGCTGGCAAATCTCAAGTCCGGTGACAAGCCCGGCTCACCTCGTGTAGAGACCGGCACAACGCCGGAACAGGCAGCGGTGCCAACCGGTGACCGAACCAGGCGCGAAACCGTTTCCCACGACAACCCACGTTCGGTTCAAGCGCAACCGCATTTTGAAGAGCGCCTCGATCCGGCTGTAGGCAGTGGCGCGCCCACTGCGCCAGACCGCCCCGCGCCCAATTCACCTCTCGAGACTGAGCCAAATCCCCAGCCAGAGCAGGTTCACTTTCGCGCCCGTCATGACAAAAGGGGTAGGGATCATCCCGGGGAATTGACACTTCAGGATGGCCAACTCATCTTCGAGTCTCCAGGGCACCCCGAGTGGCACCTGACCGTAGCGCGTGACGAGATCAAAAGAGCCGACAAGAACGGCGTCCTGCTTCACACGGGGGAGCGTTACCACTTTCATGTCGATGGCTTGACTGACACCGCCACGCACGATCTCTTCCTGCGCTGGATGCATACGCCACGCGGCGAGTAGGCCACAACGCGGACGATTCGTGAGTGAAGGTAGCGCCGACACCCGCTTTCGCGGCAGCCCGGTCCGAGCCGCGTAGTCGCCAGAATGGGCGCTCCCGGCACAATGTACGCAATTTGCGCATAGCGGCAGGCGGACCGATGTTCAGATGCTAGCCTGAAAATCTCACGGGGGTCATAACCAAAGGCCGCTTGCCCGCGCCTAAACATTTCAATCAAAAGATGTTGCGGCGAGAAAGGAAACGGCCTTGGTCATTACAGAGTGTAGCGAAGATCGGTTCGAGTTTGGGGGCGGAAGCGGTTCGCGCCAAGTAGTCGCCGAGTTCACCGGCGGCACCATCAGTTCCGATGGCGGCGGTCTGCTGTTGCGGGAGACCGACGCGAAGCTGAACCTGCTGGCGCGGTTCAGCCAGTGCTTCGTAGATGGACGGGATCCCCAACAGATCGAGCACAGTGTGGAACAGATGGTGAGGCAGCGCGTCTATGCGTTGGCGCTGGGCTATGAAGATCTGAACGATCACGAGCAATTGCGGCAGGACCCGTTGTTACAAGTGATGGCAGGCAAGGCCGAGCCAGGCTCAGAACCGCTGGCGGGCAAGAGCACCTTGAACCGGATGGAGTTGGGCAGCGGAATGCCCGACCGTTACAAAAAGATCAACTTCTGGCGGGACAGCGTGGACGATCTGTTGGTGAGCGTCTTCCTGGAAGCGCACACATCGCCGCCGTCGGAGATCATCGTGGACATCGACACCACCGACATGGCCCTGCACGGCAAACAAGAGGGCCGATTCTTTCACGGCTACTACGGTCATTACTGTTACTTGCCACTGTTCATTTTTTGTGGGGATCACGTACTGCGCGCACGGCTCAGACCCAGCAGTATCGGGCCTGCCGTGGGCGCTCAAAAGGAAGTAGCGCGTGTGGTGCAACAGATCCGCGAGCGCTGGCCGGCGGTACGAATCATCCTGCGCGGCGACTCGGGCTTTTGTGTGGATGAACTGATGACCTGGTGCGAAGACAACCGCGTGGACTACGTTTTGGGCTTGGCAAGGAACAAGCGCTTGGAAGCGCTGGTCTCCGAGGCGTTGGAGGAGGCAAAGCAGCAATGGGAAACCACGCAACAACCGGCTCGTGTGTTTGTCGAGTTCGACCATGAAACGGTGAGCGGCACGTGGAACCGCAAGCGGCGCGTGGTGGCCAAAGCCGAGCACATCGACGGCAAGTCCAACCCGCGTTTCATCGTGACGTCGTTGGCCGGAGAAACCTGGGAAAAGCGAGCCCTCTACGAAGACACCTACTGCGCCCGCGGGGACATGGAGAACCGCATCAAAGAGCAATTCGTGTTGTTCGCCGACCGGGTGAGTTCTTCTACCATGCGGGCCAATCAGTTACGCATCTACTTCTCCGTGATCGCCTACACGCTGATCAACGGCCTGCGACGGTTGGGCCTGCGAGCCACGCCGCTGGCCACTGCCCAAGTGGGTACCATCCGTTTGAAGCTGTTGAAAATCGGCGCGCTGGTCCGGGTTACCGTGCGCAAGGTTTGGGTCCGCATGGCCACCAGTTATCCTTCGCAAACTCTGTTTGCGCAAGTACTCCAGCACCTTCGACAGTGACCCTGCGGCCGCACCCTGCGGCCACCGATCTTTGACAACTTCAACGGATGAACTCGGAACAATCAGGCGGTCGTGTGTCTACTCGCCGCCACCTTATGTCTACTTGTTCTTTGCATCACAAAGTACACTTCGCCAGTCGTTCATCCGGCACTCCATCAATCCCCGGTGAGAATTGCAGGCTAGCGGGGAGTTGATCATGAGGGTTCGACTATGATGAATTCGGGCAAACATATGGCACTCGACCTATTTTTCCGCCGCTTTCCGGCTGCTTGCGCGCTGCTCCTGGGCGTCAACGGCCTGCTGTCGCAGATGCCAATCCCCGTTCACAAGACGCCTTACGCGACGGATGCGTCCCGTTGCGCTGCACGCTTCTTCCGGGAGTGCCTCGCGGGGCAAAGGATGGGAGAATCCGTGTGAACTTGGAGCCGTCTGGGATTTGGACTCGGTCAACTTTGCGCGTATGCGGCGGGAGCTCACGGTCCAGGATGAACCTGGTTCGCTGATTATCGGCATGCGGTTGATGCTTCGGGAAGAAGACGAGGTCTAGGAGAATCCCGTGGCTTTCCATTTGGCCACTTCGCCGGCGAACGGTCCGCAGTCTGAGCGCCTTTTCCTGATGCCGATGTTCGAGCGAATCGACGGATTCGGCCGGTCCGCGAAGATCTCCGGAACTCGGGCATTCTTCGCGCATGTGCGCCCGGGCCGCTACGTTGTCTTCGGGTGGAGCCCAGAGGGAGTTTGCGGACTTACGCAAGTGGATATCGTATCCTTGGATCGCAGAATGTGCGTATTTCGGTGCAGGCGTGCGGGCAGAATGCGGGTTCGGCGGTGAGGGAGTAGGAACGCGCGGGCTGCAAAGCTAAAAGGCCGCCCTACCCGGCAAAGTAAGTGCGCCTCTCGCGAACCCGGCGGTGTTGGCGAGTTGCCAGCAGGCCATGAGCGCCAGCATCCGCGCGGGCCAAGGCGTGGCCAGCGCAGGCCGCACAATCAAATCGCGCCAGCGCCAGCGAAACGAGAGATCGTCCCACATGCGTCCGGAACCGCGGACCCGCCGAGTGCAATGATATTGCGCGGCGCCCCGGCCGTACGCGTAGTGTTGCCGGAGGAAGCCCGAGAGGTCGAGATCATGGCGGTGCTCGACGATCGCGTTTGGCGCATAAGCAATGCGGCCGCCGCGCCAGCGCCAGCGATCGCAGAGATCGCGGTCCTCACTGGCGATGCGAAATGCAGGGTCGAAGCCGCCCAAGGCTCGGAAGCGCTCGCGCTCGACGGCGAGGTTGTTACTCGCGAGAAAGCGGCCGTTCTCCGGATCCGGATTGAAGAACGCGTATGCCGCGTCCACGATCAATTGCGTGGCTTCGGCGTACGGGTTCGCCTTCAGTTGATTCACGGTGCGGCCGCCGGCGAGTGGCGCGTCGGGAGCAGCCAACGCGGGCCGGAGTTCGGCGAGCCAATCGGGGCGCGGGCGGCAATCATCGTCGGTGAGGGCGAGCCAGCGCCCTTCGGCAAGTTCCGCGCCGGCATTGCGCGCGGGGCCCGGACCTTGATTGCGAGGCAAGCGTAGCAACCGGACCGGCGCCGAGGCGCGGGCCGCCGCCTGTTGCACCACGGGCTCGAGCGTGGCATCTCCGGCGTCGTCGACCACGATGACTTCGAATCCGCCGCCGGGGTCGCGCAGGGCGAGGAGCGACTCGAGGCAACCGGCGAGTTCGGAGGGCCGGTTGAAGGTGGGGACGATTACGGTGAAGTCCAAAGGCCTCGCTCCTCTGGACGCACGTGATTGACGCGGTTGTACTCGAAGGGCGCGAGGCGGTTGGCGGAGTCGCCCTGTCCGAAAAGATAGCCGAGGAATTGGCCGAAGCCGTCGAGCACGAGTCCGATGACGAGGGCTGGACCTGCGTGAAGGAGTGCGCGGCGCGGCCGGCCTTCGCCCAGGCAAGTGCGTACGCTGCGCCACAACCGGACCGCGGGAATCAGCGGGCTGGCCGCCGCGTAGAACCAACGCTTCCAGCGCGGCCATGCTGCTGCTCGCGCGCCGGCAAAGACGCGGCCGGCGAGGACCTGCACGGGAATCCAGGTCCGCCAGAGCGAGAAGTTGATGTGCCTGACGCGAGCGGCGGGCTCGAGGAGCAGGGAGCGGCCTTGCGCGGACCAATCCATGTGGAGCACGGTCTCCGATTCGAAGAGGCGGTCGAGGCGGCCACCGAGCGCGAGTAACTCTTCGCGTTTGTAACTGGAATTATGGCCGGGTAAGAAGGGCCTTTCTCCGGCGGCTGCGGGCTCCATCCACGGACCGTAGCCGATGAGGAAGTCGGCTTGGCTGATTGCGGTGCCGGGATTTCCGTTGCGGACGGCGGGGCCGACCACGGAGCAATCGGCGGCGTGGGCGTGAAGGAGCGCGGCGGCCCAATCGGGATCGGGAAAGCAATGGTCCTCTGTGAGGGCGACGATGCGGCCGCGAGCATGGCGGACCCCGGCTGCGTTGGCATGGGCTTTAGACTCGGCGGCAGCGCCGATGGCGACCAACTCGACGTGCGCGAACCCTTCGAGTTCTTCGGGCGGCGCGGCGAGGCAGGCGATGTCCGGGCCGATGAGGACCAGCTCGATTTCCGGCGCGATCGTCTGCCGGCGGAGGCATGTGACTGTGGCGCGAATGTCGCGATAGCCGGTAGGCGTCGCGCAGATGGCGGAAAACGGATACGCAGAGGCGAGCGGGGTTTCGCGCTTGCAGACGGGCAGAGGCTCGGCGGCGCGGGAGATGAGTTCGAGCGAGCGGATGCCGTCGGCGATGGAGCCGCGCGGCGAGCCTTGGCCACGAATGGCGGCGGCGAAGCTGCGCCACTGCTCATCATATCCGCGAGCGAAGGCGCGGCCGTAGGGGCGGATGGTCTCGTGTCCGCTCGCGGCGGCGATCGTCACGGAGAATTCGTCGTCATCGACGAGCGAGAGTTCGGCGCGGCAACGGACGCCACCTTCCAAACGCGCGTCGAGCACGGCGGTCTCGTCGTCGATCACGAGGGAGCGGGACTCGGCGCGGAGCTCGGCGATTTCCTGGCTGGTCAGGAAGCGCCAGAGGTCCACGATGTGGGAGCCGAGGTCGAAGAGAGCTCCGCCGCCGAGCGCGCGGTCGCCGATCCAGGGGCGCGCGCCGAGTCCGGCGCCGGTGGACCAACGGACATGGATGCTTTCGAGAGCGCCGAGATCGCCCGAGGCGATGCGGTGGCGCAGGCGGATGAAAGCGGGATGGCAGCGCTGGTTGAATCCGGTGGCGAGCACGCGCTGCGCAGTGGTTGCGGCGGCGGCCATGCGGCGCGCGTCATCGAGGTTCACCGCAACGGGCTTTTCGACGAGGACGTGGTGGCCGGCCTCGAGCGATGCGATGGCGGCTGCGGCGTGTCCGGCGGGAGGAGAAGCAATGAGGACCGCGTCGCACTCGGTTTCGCGGAGCATGTCGGGCCAGGCGGCGAAGGTGGCGGAGGCTGAGAGGCCGGGGAGGGAGCGGAGGCGTGGGCTCGGGTCGGCGGCGGCCACTACGCGAAAGGCGGCCGTTCGGCCGAAGGCGGGCAGATGGAGGTTACGCGTTGCCCAGCCGCATCCGATGATGGCGATACGAAGTTGTGAAGTGGATGCCTCCGGCGGACGCTGCACGGTATTCGTATTCTAACTTTGTGGTGCGGGCAGCCGGAATAGGTCGGCCGGTTGCGTGATGGGATTGGGGGCGGGGCGAAAGTCCAGGACTGAAGTCCCGGGCGGCCGGAGGGTAGCGGGTTGCCTCATGCCGAGAGGGAGTGGCACAACAATAGGCATGAGCGGAGCGTGCGCGAGGAGGAAAGCGCGCCAAGAGTTGCGTCGTCAAGTAGATCGGATCGACGAGTTCGGCTTGCTCGCAGGTCCGTGTTCCGCGGACGTGCTCCGCGAGCGCTTGCCTACAATGTGAACCGCAGTCCTAACTGGAACACCCTTCCGTCATTCAACGCATTCGTGATCTTGCCGAACGCCGGTGCGCTGTAGTTCCGCTGTGGTTCGTCGAACTGCGGCGTGTTCGTCAGGTTGTACACCTCCGCGCGGAACTGCGCCATCCATTCGTGCCGCGGCACCAGGTGCCACTGCTTGGTTGCCGCCGCGTTCCAGTTGGCGATGCGCGCTTTGCGGAACGTGTTACGCCCCAACGATCCGCGTAACTGCCCGGCCTGGATGTAGGCGAACTTGTCGCGGCTCAGAATGCCCGGCGCCACGTCCGGATGCGAAATGGTCTTGCCCAGGATCGACGGATCCACGATGTTCGGCCGGTCACTCGGACCGCCATCCACGTTCCCGAATCCCGGCGCGTCGGATCCGATGTAGAGCGTGAGGGGAGTTCCGCTCTTGGCCAGCGCGACACCGGCGATCTGCCAGTTGCGGAACAGCGCGCCTGCAAATCCTGTACGCGCCAGCGCCGGTACGTCGTAGGAGTAGTTGAACAGCAGCGAATGGGTTGTGTCGAAGTTGCTGAGGCCCTTGCGGTCAAGCAGGGACTCGTACTGCGACTGCGCGCGCGAGCGGCTCAAGTCGCGATTGGCGGCGGTGCTGGTGAAGTCTGTGCCATTGTCGATCGCTTTGCTGAACGTGTATGTAGCCGTGGCCCGCATACCGCGCCACGAGGGCAAGTCGAAACTCGCCTGGCCCGCGTTGAAGGTCCCGATGCCGCCATTCACCACCCAACGAATCTCGTAGAACGCCGGGTCTGGCCGCCGCTGGTCCACGGTGTCGAGGGTCCACGGAATGCCCGGCACAGGAACCGCGCGGTTCATGATGTAGCTGTTCATGTTCTTCAGGCTTCGATTGCCGATGTAGCCGAAGCGGAGCATGGAGCCCGCTGCCAGTTTGTGTTCGAGCGTCAGGGTCGCTACATGCTCGTACGGCGAGACGAGGTTATGCGCGAGATAGGTGGGCGAGACACGCAGGTTCGGCGCGTTCAGATCAATGTCGCGAAGAGGGTGCAGCAGGTCGGGATTCTGCACCTGCACGAACTTCACATGCGGTTGGTTGAAGCGCACCTGTTGATAGGTCACGGCCGGAATCTCGGCGAACGAAACCGAGTAAGATGGCCGCATTACCCAGCCACCGCCCATCTGCCAGGCCAGCGAAAGCCGCGGTGCGAAGTTGTTGCAGTCGCATGCGTAAAGGTCGCGCTCGTAGCCATGCACCTCCGTTGGCGCCGTCACCAGGTTGTAGCGCAGCCCCCAGTACACTTGCAGCCGCGGAGTGGCTTTCCAACGGTCGGCGAAAAAGGCGTTCGCGGCCCAGCGGCGATATCCGCGCGACAGGTCGCCGATCGTGATCTCGTAATAGGAGGGCGTCCCGACCAGCAGATTCTCGATCGCGCTTCGCCCGAAGTTGGCGCTGAAGGCCATGTATCCGCGGGAACTCGCGGTCTCGATGCCGTTGTGCCGGTAGCGCGTCAGATCGGCGCCGAACGAGAGCTCGTGCCGCGAGCCATCGGTGCGGTGGGTGACCACGCCGCCGTAGCGGAACGCGCTCAACGCACGGTCCACCGGAAACTCGCTATCCGGACCCAACTCTTCGATCGCGAATCCGACCCGCGTGCGCATCGGCACGGCATTGGGTTCGGGCGTCAGCACCGACTTGGCTCTGGTGAACGTGAATCCCAGCGCTACGTCCGTACGCGGCCCCGCGGCCATTCGCCAGGCGAGTTGGCTGCGATGGGTGTGGAAGGAGTTGTCGGGATTCTGGCCGGCCACCAGTTGGAAGGCGTCGATGTACTGCCGCGTGATCTGGTGAAATCCGGATAGTTTGCCCCAGCGGCCCATGTCGTGGTCAAGCCGCGCGGTGCCATCGATCTCGTCGATCCGCTGCGGCGAGTTCGTATTGAGGGCACGCGGATCGTAGTCGAGCCGGTTCGGCAACTCCGCCGGATATGCGGCAAGCAATCGCGCAACGTAGGCACGCGCGGCCGGATCGGTGGCTCGCGGAGTTCGTTCACTGGCGAGGGGAACGAGCACGTTGCCATTCACCATGCCGCGCACTTTGCGTTGCGATCCCGTGAAGGTCAACCAAGTGGACTTGCCCAGCGCACCGGTGGCTCTTCCGCCGTAGCTTGCGTTATGAGACGGCTTCACCGGACCGGATTGAAAGAAGGTACGCGCATTGAAGACGCTGTTCTGCAGAGAGGCAAACAGATCGGCGTGCCAGGCGCCGGGCCTGGAAGCGGCCGCGCCGAGAACGGGTCCGCCGGCGGCAGGGCGGCCGAACTGCGCCGCTACGTAGCTACTCTCCACCTTGGCTTCGGTGATCGGGGTGATGTTGGTGCCGAGCCGGACGTTGGCTTCCTTGATCGCGTTGTTATCGATCGGGTTGATGGCGACGTTCTCGTTCCGCATTCCGCCTGCCTGCATGCGGCCGCGCGCTTGCGGAGCTGGCGCGGCGGGTTTCTCCGGTGCGGGCTTTTCTGGGGCGGGCTTCTCGGCGGCGGAAAGGCACACCAGCGACAGGGCGGCGATGATACTGCGCAAATCCCATTGTAAATCGGGCTTGACACGTTGCAGAATAGACGGATCGGCATGAAAGACCGGGCCGTTGCGCTCCTGTTGAGTTTGCTCTTCTTCGCGTTGGGAAGCCTCTGGATTTCGAAGCCTGGGCTGCAAGCGGACGAGTCAATGCTCGCGGCGAGCGTCTACATGCCAGAGACGGCCGGGCTTTCCGCCAGCGTCTTCGGCCGTAAGGTGCCGCTGATGCAGATGTCGTATTTGGGGTCGCTCGAGACGTGGATCCACGGCGCGGTGTTCCGCATCTGGCCCGCGTCGGCGGCTTCGATGCGCGCGCCGTCGCTCGTGTTCGGAGCGGCCACCGTGTTCCTGACATGGTGGCTGATGCGGCGGATGGCGGGTCGCGTGGCGGCGCTGTTCGCGGCCGCACTGCTCGCTGTGGATCCGAGCTTCGTCTGGACCACGCGCTGCGATTGGGGTCCGGTTGCCGTGCAGCATTTGCTCACCGTGGGTGGCGTTTGCGCGATCGCGGCGAGGCGAGTGCCGCTCGGGTTTCTGCTGTTCGGATTGGCGATGTGGGACAAGTCGGTGTTCGCGTGGACGGCGGCTGGCCTCGCGGTGGCGTGGGTGGCGTGCGTGCGCAAGCTTCCTGGCCGCACGGCGGTCGTCATGGCGGTAGCGATGTTCGCGCTTGGCGCGTATCCGCTGATCCGATACAACGTGGCGTTTCGCGGAAAGACCGCGGATCAGACGGCGCACTTCTCGGCTTCGAATTTTCCGAGCAAGGCGGAGGAGTTCACGCGAACGCTCGGAGGGGAGAAGCTGTACAGCTATCTCGTGCGGGATCGCGGTGCGCCGGGATGGCTGCCGCGCTCCGGACTGAACGGGGTGCTTTTCGCCGCGGCTGTCCTTGCGTCGATTTGGATCGCGGAAGCGCGCTTCTTTGTTGTGCTGACGTTCGGGGCGTGGCTCGCGATGGCGCTTACCGTTGGAGGCGGCGAGTCAGCTCATCACATTGTGCTGCTGTGGCCGTGGCCTCTGTGCGCGATCGCGGTAACGCTGGGAGCGCTGTATCGCCGCAGCCGCGGAGCCGCGCTGGGCATCGCTGCGTTGGCGTGCTTATGTTCGCTGGGAGTGAATGCACGCTACTACTGGCTGCTCACGCATCATGGTGCGGATCCGCCGTGGTCCGATGCGATCTACGGGGTCCATCGCGAGTTGGAGGCGCGTGGTTATGGGCAGGTGTGGATCAACGATTGGGGTATCCATGAGCCGCTGGCGGTGCTTTCACGCGGAGCGCTCGAAATGAAGCTGAGTTACGATCTCGATCCGGTGAAGGCGGCCGAGAGTGGTTGGCCGCTGGTGGGGCACGCGGAGAAGTGGGAAGCGCTGAAGGGCAAGAACAAGCGCATGGGTGGCGGGAATGGACTTCGCAAGGAAGTACTGGCGGTGATTCCCGATTCGACGGGCGAACCGATCTTCGAAATCTTCCGTTTGGTGCGCGCCGATATCGCGGTCTTGCCTCCGAACTCTATCGTGTTACCTCAAATCAGACGATAATCGAGAAATGCAGCAACTCGGACTGAATCCGGAGCCAGATCCTTCGGCGCAATCGGCGGACTTGAGCTTTGACCAACCCGCGCCGCTCGCACCCGCCGAGCAACCGGCCAGGGTTTGCCCGCGATGCGGGAATCCGGTGGTGGAGAATTACTACGCCACGGCCACGCAGGAAGTGCTTTGCGTTTCGTGCGGCGAAACTGCGCTCGCGGCGATTCCTCCCGGTCCGGGAGCGCGCGGAATTCTGCGCGCGCTGCTGTTCGGCTCGGGCGCGGCATTCTTGGGAATGATCGTCTACTTCATCGTGCTCGCCACTACCGGTTACGAAATTGGATATCTCGCGATCGGCGTGGGCTGGTTGGTGGGCCGTGCGGTTCGGCATGGAGGTTTTGGCCGAGGCGGGCGGAAGCTCCAGTGGATCGCAGTGGGGCTTACTTATCTCTCGATCACGGGAAGTTATCTGGTGCTGGGCATCAAGGAACTCGCTTCGGGCAAACAGGCTTCGGCTGTCGCGGCAAAATCCAATACCGGGCAAGTCAAGGGCGCGGCCACAGATCCGCCGAAGGACGCCAAGAATGAGAGCGAGCCGCAGGGTCCGGTCACATTTGGCCAGTTCCTGGTGGCGCTGGTGATGTTGTTTTTCCTCACCCTGGCGATTCCCTTCATGGGCGGGTTTTCGAATATCCTGGGGTTGTTGATCATCGCGTTCGGATTGTTCGAGGCTTGGCGGATCAATCGCAAACCGCCGCCGGAAGTCACCGGGCCGTTCTCACTCAACGCGTCCGCCTGAGCCCCGCACACACATGAATCCTTCGTTAGCTTGTCCGAGTTGCCAAGCCGGTACGCCGCCGGGCTCGCGCCGCTGCCCCATCTGTGGCGCGCTCATCTTCGCCGAGCAACTGAAGATCCTCGCGGGAGAGGCGCAGAGCTTCGAGCAGCAAGGCCAGGTAGCCGATGCGTTGCGGCGGTGGCGCGAAGCGCTGGGTTTGCTTCCAACGGATGCGCCGCAGTACGCCACCATCGCCGCCCGCGTCACCGAGCTCAGCACACAGGCCGATCGCGCCGATGCCACGGCGACAGAGGCTTCGGGCAAGAGCGGTTGGGCGAAGAAAGCAGCAGGACCCGCCAGTGTGCTCGGCGCGCTCGCCTGGAAGTTCAAGGGCGCGCTGCTGCTGGTGGCGAGCAAGGGAAAGCTGCTGCTTTTCGGCTTCAGCAAGCTCGGAACATTATCGACGATGTTTGTTTCTTTCGGCGCATACTGGGCGCTCTACGGTTGGCCCTTCGCGCTCGGTCTGGTGCTCTCGATTTACGTTCACGAAATGGGGCACATCTGGGAAGCCCGCCGGCTCGGCATCCCGACGACGGCGCCCGCGTTCATTCCGCTGATGGGCGCGTTCATCGGATTGAAGTCGCCCGTGAACCCGGTGGAAGATGCGCGGATCGGGCTGGGGGGTCCGAGATGGGGAAGCGGAGCGGCCATCGCAGCGCTGGTGCTCTATTGGCTGACGGCGGCGCCGGTGATGCTGGTGATCGCGCATTTCGGCGCTGTGGTAAACCTGTTCAACCTGATCCCGATCTGGACGCTGGATGGCGCGCGCGCTACTCGCGCCTTGTCGCGCGCGGGAAGGATCGCGGTGGCGGTTGCGCTGTTCGTGTCCGGAATCCTGAGCGGCGAGGGGATGTTCTTTCTGGTTGCGCTCGGCTCGGCATGGCGGTGCTTCACCAAGGACACGGCCGAGGAGAATGACACGCGGACACTCATCGAGTTTCTGGGACTGATCGCGGTGATCGCGATCATTGCCGCGGCGCCGGTGCCGCAGACGGTGCAGTAGTGCTGAGAGCCGCGCCAACGCGAACTTTGCCAGTTCCGATGGGTTGAGTGTCTGCGTCGAGCTCGATTCAAGCGATCGCTGATACACCGCGGCAGCCCAGGTCTCTTAGCGCCTGCCCGCCGGTTCCTACCGTCAGGACGGCGAGCGTGAGCCGGTACGGGATGGCTGAGTCCCGGGACTTGGGATTCGCGTGGCCGATCGGCGCGCCGTCAAGAAGATCACCAGTTCTCGCGGGATTTGTCCTCGCGATTCGTGGAGAGCCTTGAATGGCCGATCCACCCCCGCGTACGAGCCATCGCGTTGCACGGATCTTTCCGGGCCTGTGGCGTCTCATGGTTGTGGACTCCGTGAGACCCTTCGGGTGCCTTGGACCTATACTGGTCGCAGATATCCATGGCTTCTATGCGGGCTTCTATTTCCAAAATTGTGGTTGTCGTCTGCGCGACTGCTATCCTCGGCGCTCAGGAGGCTAGCAGGCTGGCTGTCGCAAAGGCGCTGGATCAAGAAATCTCGGGGCTGAAGAAACTTCCAGACGGGGAGAGAGCAAAAGCCATCAAAGAACTCGCGATTAGGATACGCCAGCAGCCCAAAGAGTTCGCAGTTGCGCTGGCCCACAATCTCGCGATCGACGGGGTCGATGGAAGTGAGGACAGTACCCTGCTGGACATCGCGAACACTCTGGCCGACGCGCTGAGGAAGTCGCCCAGCGGTCGCGAGCACGCCGCTTACTTGACCTTGGCGGAACTGGTTCGTTACCACGGTCTGGCGGTATCGCTAGATGATTCGAACTACACCGCGGCAATGGAGAAGCTTGCCGTCAACGACAAGCATCGGGCTGATCTGGACTTCACGCTGTCTGACTCGAGCGGAAAGCGGTGGAACTTGAAGAGCCTCGAGGGCAAGGTAGTGGTTGTCAATTTTTGGGCCACCTGGTGCCCGCCATGTCAGGCGGAGTTGCCTGACTTGGCCGAGATCTACAGGCGCTTCGCGGCACAAGGATTAGTGATACTGGCGATCTCCAATGAGGACGCTTCAATCGTCAGGAGGTTTGTCGCAGAGCGCAAAATGAACTACCCCGTGTTGATCGATCCTGCTGGCGCGATCAAGGAGCAGTTCCGAGTGGCCGGACTTCCTCACAGCTTCATTTATGACCGCCAGGGCCGAGTTGTTGCCTATTTGCCGGGCAGACCCTCCATGCAGACATTCCTCAAGATGCTTGGGCGCACCGAGTTGCGATTTTGAAGATGCCCGACTCATGCAACGATGGGACAAATCTCCGAGCTGCGCGCATCGCCATTGGACATGACCACGCGCTGAAAGCACCTCCAGCACATACAGGTCGCGTGTAGCCGGGAACTGTAGAGCTTGTTCTCCGAATGGGAAAAGGAACCTCTTCGTCCCCCCGTCCCACGTTCGGCAGTCCGGCGTCATGTCGAGCGTTGGTTGGCGTTGAAAGAAAAAGGGCAAAATCGGCTCGCCGTTCGATGGGCTTCTCGTGGAACGCACCCCGATGCCTCAGGCGGTGAAAGGAGTCTGCCATGGTGCCCGGACGCGGACCAGCCGCCGCGCACACGATCGGTTGTCCGATCCTGGAAATACGAGCGTCACCCTGCACACCTTGTAGCGCGCCGCTCTTGCGATGGGCCATCGCCTTCGACTGGATCTGGCCCCGCATTGGCCGCACTGCGTGCGCGATAGATGGAGCGGCCCAAGGAACGTGGCGCAGCCGCCCCCGCGAGATCGGGCCGAGCCGTGGCGCTGACAGACAATGGCCTTCCCGTAGCGATGGCTGTTCGTTACTGCGCGGCGAGTGACGTGACGACGTCCCAGTTGAAGCGGACGAAGCGGTAGAGTTCCTGTTCGAGGATGCGTTCCTGGTCGCTATGGGCGCCGAAGCCTTTGGGCCCGTCTTCATCGTCGGATGCGGGGCCGATGCCGTAGCACTGAACGCCGCGGGCCTGGAGATATGCTTTGTCGGATCCGCCGGTGGACATCGTGGGGATGGTGACCGCACCGGGATAAATGCGGCGCTGTGCTTCTTCCAGGATGCGATAGAGCGGCGTGTCGAGACGCGAGGGCGCGCCGATGGGGACATCACGGCGCGGCGTGTGGATGACCTCGATGGAAGAGTCGTTGACGATTCTGCGCAGGGAGGCGACGAAGGTCTCGGGGTCCTCGCCGGGCATGGTGCGGACGTCGAAGACGGCTTCCGCCTGGGACGGGATGATGTTGACGCGGTAACCGCCCTGGACGATGGTGGGGGTGATGGAGGTGCGCAGCATCGAGTAGTGCGCTGGCTCGTGCTGGCGGAGATAGTCCTGGGCGGCGGCTGTGTGCTGGGGGTCGAGGAGGGCTTTGTAGCGAGCGGCCTGTTCCGGGGGACTGACTTGGGCGAGTTTCTCGAAGTAAGTGCGGGTTGTGTCGTTCCACTGAATCGGTGTGCGCCAGGAGGAGATGCGGCCAATGGCTCCGGCCAAGCGTTCGAGCGCGTTGTCGGGAAGCGGTGCGGAACCGTGGCCAGCGGTGCCACGCGCGATGAGTTTGACGGCAGTGGGGTTCTTTTCGGTGGTGCTGACGAGCATGCGGTGCTCGCGACCGTTGCGCCGGCGCACGCCGCCCCCTTCCGCCAGGCAGTATTCGGCGTCAATGAGCGGCCAGTGCTTCTCGACAAGATGGGCGATGCCGTATTGCATGCTGCCTTCCTCGCCTGCTTCGGCGAGGAAGATAATGTCGCGGTCGAGCTTCACTTTCTGGCGCTGGAGCAGAATCATCGTCATCAAACCGGCGGCAACATTATCTTTGTCGTCGAGCGTGCCGCGGCCATAGACGTAGCCGTCAGAGAGGGTGGCCGAGAAGGGAGGGAACTTCCACTTGTCGGGCTGGACGCCGACAACGTCGGTGTGGCCCATGAGCAGCAGGGGACGCTTGTTGCCGCTGCCCCGGAGACGGGCGATGACGTTGGGGCGCCTGGGGTCGATGGCGATGACTTGGACCGGAATGCCTTCGCCGGCGAGAACCTTGCGCAGGTACTCGGCGGCTTCGGCTTCGTGACCCGGAGGGTCAGAGGTGTCGAAACGAACGAGGGCCTGGAAATGGCGGAGGAGTTCCGGGTAGACGGCGGACCAATCCGGAACTGCCGCCAGCAACGCAAGAAGGGCGATGGACATGGTGCAGCTATTCAGAATGTCACACCGGTCTGGCCGGTGGGGTCAGTAGAGTTAGCGTTCGCCGGTTTAGGCCGGGCTGCCGCATGGCGAAGCGCGCGCTGAAATAGGGGACGATAACAGCCTTATCGTCTATCAAAAGCGGGGTGCGGTTCGTTCGTGAGCTGCCGCTCCCGAGACATTTTGTCCATTTCCTGGACAGGTTGTCTGATTTACAGAAGTGCCCTGATTTCAATACGTTGTGCGTTTTCTTTGCGTTGCGGACCAGCCAAGGTGGTCTCAGACATGCACGGTTCGATAGCATGAAGTACCCAATCGCGGCCGTTTTGTCCGGTTGCCTGTTCGCCGGTGTGGTCCAGGCTGGAATGGATCAAAAGATCGCCCCAGAGCTAGCTGGGCTCGCGCAGACACGCAAGGTGGGCGTCATTGTCCAGTTTGCCGGGAAGCCCACGAAGCGTTTGCACGGACTGGTGTCACGCCACGGAGGCGTCTTGCGCCGGGAACTGGCCCTGATCGACAGCGCCGCCTACGAAGTTCCCGCCGCGTCGATCGAAAAGCTCGCGGCCTTGCCGGAGGTGGTGCGGATCTCGAGCGATGGGCAGGTGAAGGCCTCCATGGATGTCACGGCAGCCACGGTAGGAGCTCCGTCGGCTTGGTCGAGCTATGGGCTCACCGGTAAGGGAATCGGCATTGCGGTGATCGACACGGGCGTTGCGTACCACACTGACCTATACAATTCCAGCGGAAGCTCACGCGTGGTCTACAACCAATACTTCCGGACCGACACCACCACTGACGATCTCGCCGGTCACGGTACGCACGTGGCCGGCATCATCGCCGGCCGGGGCGCCAATTCGGCGGGAACGACCTATACGAGAACGTTCAAAGGGATCGCGCCCGAGGCCAACATCATCAATCTGGCGGCTCTTGACCGCTTCAGCAGCGGGAAAGACAGTGACGTAATCGCCGCCATTCAGAAGGCGGTGAGTCTCAAGTCGCAGTACAACATCCGAGTGATCAACCTCTCGTTGGGGCGCGGCGTGTCGCAGAGCTATAAGACCGACCCGTTGTGCCAGGCGGTAGAGAAGGCTTGGAAAGCGGGAATCGTAGTGGTCGCCGCCGCGGGCAACGAAGGCCGCAACAACTCGGCGGGAACGCAAGGCTACGGTACCATCGCGGCGCCGGGCAACGACCCCTACGTGATCACGGTGGGCGCGGCAAAAACGAAGGGCACCACCAGCCGCAGCGACGACGCCATTGCGAGTTACAGTTCGAAGGGCCCCACGCAGTTCGACCACGTGGTGAAGCCCGATATCGTGGCACCCGGGAACCAGATGGTCGCGTTGCTAGCTGGCGGAGGGCGCATGCGGAACGCGTACCCGTCGAATGGCGTGCTGCTGCAGTATTTCCAGAAGAACGTCACGGCCACGAATCAACGCAGTGACTACTACTATTGGCTGAGTGGCACCAGCATGGCCACTCCGGTAGTGAGCGGCGCGGTGGCGCTGATGCTGCAACGCGATCCCACGCTGACGCCAGACCAGGTGAAGGCGCGGCTGATGAAGACGGCCTGGAAGGGCTTTCCGCTGACTTCAACGGCGACTGATGCAGCCACTGGCGCCACCTACAACAGTACGCATGACATTTTCACAATCGGAGCAGGCTATCTCGATATTGCAGCCGCCGTGGCCAATACGGACAAGGCATCAGCTGCGGCATTGTCGCCGGCGGTGGTATGGGATGCAGTCAATTCCCGGGCCGTGCTCGACTTCAGCGCGTCGGGTTTGAATGTGGTCTGGGGATCCAACGTGGTGTGGGGCTCGAACGTAGTGTGGGGCAGCAATATCCTTTCGGGCACGAACGTCGTATGGGGCAGCAACGTGGTGTGGGGAGCCAGCGGAACGGGCGGATTCAATGTCGTCTGGAGCGATAATGTCGTGTGGGGCGACGCGAGTTCGATCGTCGCCGAGGCCGACACGCTCGCACTGAGCGGCGAGAATTAGAGCGGCTGGGGCGAACCACGATTTAAACGCGGCCACGCAAGTGCCGTCGAGGACTTCCTGACCTAGTTGAATCGATCTATGATGCGCTCCGCCAGTAACGCTTGCTGCGAGGTCCGATGGCCCCTGGCGCAGACCGCACTTTCCGAGAAGCAGGCGCTATGTCACATTCAGCGGGTCCACGCGTGTCCCTTGGACCCTGCAACCTCCGAAGAGCACCCCAGTTGGCGCTGTCGGAGCGCAGCGCTGAAACGGAAAAAGGAGGTGGCGCTTGAAAAAGAAAAACATCGGATCGTCCTTCGATAGTTGGCTCCGCGAGGAGGGCATCTACGAAGAGACCACATCGGCCGCCATCAAGCGCGTGTTGGCGCGTCAGGTTGAGGCCGCGATGAAGGAACAGAAAGTCAGCAAGGCGGAGATGGCGCGACGCATGCGTACTAGCCGCGCGCTTGACCGGTTTCTCGATCCGGACAACGACGCAGTCACTCTTGCGACGTTGCACAAGGCCGCCGGGGCGGTGGGTCGCCAGATTCGCCTGGAACTGGTCTAACGCACATGTAGACCGCGCGGTTCCGAGAATCCGGCGTTATGTCGAATCTCAAGCACTCAAGCTCCGAATCCCGCTCCTCCCGCACGGACCAAGCGCGAATCAGCGCACAGTCGACAACTCTCCAAACCGGCGCAGGTTGACCGCGCGCCGCAACGCGATACGGATCTCGATACTACTCCCGCGTCCGCACCCAGGCGACAATAGTAGTTCACCCGTCCATGCAATTCATCGTCGGCATCGACCTCGGCACCACCAACTCCGCCCTCGCCTTCGCCCCCACCGAAGGTGGCGCAGTCACGCCCTTCCCCATCGCCCAACTCGCGCGCCCCGGTGAAGTCCGCGATGAGCCGCTCCTCCCCTCCTGCCTCTTCCTCCACGGACCCGCCGACTTCCCCGCCAACAAAGTCGCTCTCCCTTGGAACCACACGCCCACCTATGTCACCGGACAACTCGCCAAGCTCCGTGGAGCCGAAGTGCCGCATCGCGTCATTGTCTCCGCCAAGTCGTGGCTGTGCGGGCGCGGTCCCACGAGGGAAGCCGCCTAGGCGAGGTGAATGACAAGAACAATTCAAGTCGTTAAAGTGAGAAGAGAAGGAATTGCTCGCCATGACCATCCAGATCACTCAGCCCGAAGTGGAAGCTCTGATCCAACAGCGCATGCAAAGTGGTGCGTTCGCAACCCCGGAAGAAGTTGTCCTCGATGCTCTCCGATCTTCGAAAGTTGCACAGCCTGCAACCCCCGAGAGCACACGGACGGTTCTCGAAGAAGGGTTGGGGCTGTTTGGCAGTCCGGAAGATTCCGCCCTTCTGGACGAAGTGGTGAGCCTGGCCTACGAGGAGAGGCGACGCCCAAGCGGAACGCCTTCCGTTCTCTGAGGCATTGTTCTGAGCATGGGCAAGTGTCTTCTCGATACCGATATTCTTTCGGAATACCTCAAAGGGCATGATCGGAACGTAGTCCGCCATGCCGCCGGTTACGCCCGTGAGCATGGGATCTTCACGTTCACCAGCGTCACCGTGCATGAGATTGCTTTCGGACTCGAGTGCAAGAGCGCCTGGGGGCAACTGACGAAGGCGCTGGTGTGGCTCAGTCAAAACGAACAGATCACGCCGAACAGCGCCGACTATTTGGTTGCGGCCAGGATCAAGGCCACGGCGCGCAAGCAAGGTGCGGTTGTCGAGCTGCCCGATTCTTTGATTGCCGCCGTTGCGGGTCGACTTGAAGTTCCTCTGGTGACAGGCAACACAAACGACTTCCTCTCCATTCAGAGGACTGGCGTTGTCTCTCTGCGTGTCGTGAACTGGCGCGATGCATAGCGCCCGCCGCTACGTCTTCACATTGAGGTTGTTCAGGCCGGTGGCGAAGCGTGCACTGAAGTGGCAGACGCTCACAGCCTTTATCGTCTCGTCGAAGATCGTGTTGACGGCATGTACCGAAAATGGTACTGTACTCCATGAACGCAGGTCTCAAACGCCTGCCCGCCCGTTTCTACCGTCTAGACAGCGGACGCGAGCCGGTGCGGGAATGGCTGAAGGAGCTGGACCCGGAAGACAGGAAGATCATCGGTGAGGACATCCGGGACGTGGAATTCGCATGGCCGATCGGCATGCCGCTCGTTCGCGGGTTGGGCGATGGGCTTTGGGAAGTGCGCAGCGATCTCACTGGCGGCAAGATCGCTCGGGTGATTTTCACGGTGGAGCACGGTGCGATGGTGCTCTTGCACGGTTTCATCAAGAAGACACGGAAGACGCCGAAACAGGATTTGGCGTTGGCGCTCAAACGAAAGAAGGGAGGAGGTGGCGCATGAAAAAGAAAAACATCGGATCATCCTTCGATAGCTGGCTCCGCGAGGAAGGCATCTACGAAGAGACCACATCGGCCGCCATCAAGCGCGTGCTCGCGCGTCAGGTCGAGGCCGCGATGAAGGAACAGAAGGTGAGCAAGGCGGAGATGGCGCGGCGTATGCACACGAGCCGCGCGGCGCTTGACCGGTTTCTCGATCCGGACAACGACGCTGTTACTCTTGCGACGCTGCGCAAGGCCGCCGGGGCGGTGGGCCGCCAGATCCGCCTGGAGTTGGTTTGACGCGCGGCCGATCCGCCTGCCCGTTGAGTTGACGCTCCTCTAACGGGCTTGTTCCCATGCCCTTTCACCCATCTCCACCGTCGCCGGATCGAGGGTTTGCGCGGGCTTGGTCGGGTGGGGCGAAAGGGGCTTCTTTGCCGAGCGCGAAACACTGCGGCGTTTATCCGGCTTATGCTGTCTGATAGCATTCGGTAGAATGCAGGGTCCCGACGAAGTATCTGTATCCGCGTTGATTCGCCAAAGTCTGGATTCCGCCTTCGAGGGCGAAGACGCTGTCGGTGATCCTCGGTCGTTCGCTGCCTGGGAGGCGATTGCCACCTTGGCGCGTCGCGCGGATGAGCAGGTCATCAAAGCGGCGGCAACCCTTCTTGGATCCGACGATGCGTGGCACCGCGCCCGAGGTGCGAACATCCTCGGACTGTTTCCGACGGCTTCGTGGGCGGACGCCAGGTTCACCCTGTTGTCTGATGCACTTCGATCCGAAGCTGACGAACGAGCAATTCCATCATTGATTCATTCGATCGGGCACTTGCACAACCCAAGGATACTCCCTAGGTTTTTGGAACTGGGGCAACATCCGAATCGCGAAGTTCGACTTGCGGTCGCGATGTCAATTATGGCGGACTGGGGACATCAAGCCGTTGCGGCTCTTATCGGGCTGTGTGCAGACGAGTGGGGAGGTGTTAGGGATTGGGCGACCTTCAAGTTCCGCACTTCGGACGTGGACTCGCCGGAAATTCGGCAATGCATTAGGTCCCGCCTTCAAGACCCGGAACCCGCGGTGAGAGCAGAAGCGATCTGCGCGTTGGCCCGCCGGCGGGACCTCACTTGTCTGGAGCAGCTCCTTGACGATTTGGGACGTTTGGATGATTTGGATGACGAATCTTGCCATCTCGAAGCCGCTTGCCACCTTCTAGGTTGCGGTCTAGACGATGAACGTTCGACCGATGAGTTGCGAGCGGACCTCATGCGGATGTATCGGAAAGCGAAAACTCGCGAGTAGCGAAGCGTAGAGCTTCTTCTCAGAATGGGCGAAGGGAACCCTTTCGCCCCCTTGTCCAGTTCCAGCAATCCGGCGTTATGTCAGGCGCTATGTCAAAGGTTGGGCTCCCAAGCAGCGTCCGTGCCTGGACCTCGCAAGTCGGAGCCCCGCCTACGCCTCCGAAGCCGCGCGTCCGCGAGTCCTGTTGACGCCGTGGCGGAGCCCGCTTTGCTCATCAGAGCGCCAGTCCTCGTCGCCCGCTTGACCGACCAGCCGCCTTCAATCGTCCCGCATCCGCGCCCAGGCGACAATGGTAGTTCACCCCCCTCATGCAATTCATCGTCGGCATCGACCTCGGCACCACCAACTCCGCCCTCGCCTTCGCCCCCACCGAAGGTGGCGCAGTCACGCCCTTCCCCATCGCCCAACTCGCGCGACCCGGTGAAGTCCGCGATGAGCCGCTCCTCCCTTCGTGCCTCTTCCTCCACGGACCCGCCGACTTCGCCGCCGACAAAGTCGCGCTGCCCTGGGACCCGAAGCCCGCCTACGTCACCGGACAACTCGCCAAGCTCCGCGGAGCCGAAGTCCCGCATCGCGTCATTGTTTCCGCCAAGTCGTGGCTGTGCCACGGCGGCGTGGACCGCACTGCTCCCATCCTCCCCACCGAAGCTCCTGATGGCGTCGCGCGGATCTCGCCGGTCGAAGCTTCGCGCCGGTACCTCGAACACATGCGCGCAGCCTGGAATCACACTCACCCGGACGCGCCGCTAGAAAAACAGCACTTGCTCGTCACCGTGCCCGCTTCCTTTGACGCTGTTGCGCGCGACCTCACTCTCCGCGCCGCACGCGAAGCCGGTTACGGCGAAGTGACCCTGCTCGAAGAGCCGCAAGCCGCCTTCTACGCCTGGATCGAACGCCATGAGGATTGGCGTGACCGCGTGCGCCCCGGCGACTCCATCCTCGTCATCGACATCGGTGGCGGCACTTCCGACTTCAGCCTCATCTCGGTCACCGAAGCCGCCGGACAACTCGAGCTCGAACGCGTGGCCGTGGGCGAACACATCCTACTCGGCGGCGACAACATGGATCTCGCCCTCGCCCATCACGTCGCCCAGGAGCTCAGCGGCCGCGGCCAGAAGCTCGACTCGATGCAGATGCACTCGCTGTGGCAGAACTGCCGCAATGCGAAAGAAGCGCTCTTCGGCGCCAAGGCGCCGGCCGAGTATCCGGTCACCATCCTCGGGCGCGGCAGCAAGCTCATCGGCGGATCGATCAAAGCCGCGCTGAAACGCAGTGACGCCGAGCGCATCGTGATCGATGGTTTCTTCCCGCGCGTCCCTAGCACCGAGATGCCGCAGCGCGCGCCTCGGTCCGGGTTCGCGGAAATCGGCTTGCCCTACGCTGCCGATGCCGCAGTCACGCGCCACCTTGCGCAGTTCCTGAGGCAGAAGGCGAACAAGCTCGCCACGCCCACGCACGTTCTCTTCAACGGCGGCGTGTTCCATGCCTCCGCGATTCGCGAGCGCCTGCTCGGGGTGTTGAACGATTGGCTCGCGAAGGAGAAGGCCGCGCCCGCCAAGGTCCTCGAGGGTGAGGACCTCATGCACGCGGTCTCGCGCGGAGCAGCCTACTACGGTCTCGCGCGTTCGGGCCGCGGCATCCGGATTCGCGGCGGCATCTCGCGGACCTACTACATCGGCGTCCAATCCTCCATGCCCGCCGTGCCTGGAATGAAGCCGCCGATGAAAGCGCTTACGGTGGCCAAGTTCGGCATGGAAGAAGGAACGCGTGCCGAACTTCGCACGCGGCCGTTCGGTTTGCTGGTCGGCGAGCCCGCCGAGTTCCGCTTCTTCGCTTCCGTCACGCGCAAGGATGACGATCCCGGTGTCGTGCTCGAGGAGTTCGGAGACGAGCTCACGGAACTCGCGCCTGTGTCTGTGACGCTCCCTGCTGAGGGGCAGGGTGGCGCGTCGGTGGTGCCGGTGACGCTCGAGACGGAGATCACGGCGACTGGACAACTCCAGCTTTGGTGCGTCGCGAAGGATGGTCGCCGGTGGAAACTCGAGTTCAACGTGCGCGCCCGCTGATGCCGACGAACGGCAGAGCGGCGCGCCGGCGACGTCTGCGACGCTCGAGACGGAGAGTTACAGATGGCCGTCGTTGGAAGCTCGCATTCAACGTGCGCGCCCGCTGATGCCGACGAACGGCAGAGCGGCGCGCCGGGCGACGTCGGTGATGCTCGAGATGGAGTTCCCAGACGGCCGCCGTTGGCAGCTCGAGTTCAACGTCCGCGCCCGCTGAGCCACCCCGTCGCGTAGAATGCTTGGAGCATGCCCCATCGCGTAGCCCTAGGCGCCATCTTCACCGAATCGAACCACCTCACCGCCGCGTTCACTGACCTCGCCTGCTTCGAACGCACCGAACTCCGCCGTGGAGATCAGGTGCTCGCCGCCACCGATGGCGTCCTCGGCGGCGCGGTCTCTGCGCTTCGCGAACGCGGCGCGGAAATCGTACCGCTGATCTTCGCGAGCGCGGTCCCCGGTGGACCTCTCACCGGCGATTGCTATGCCGCTCTTCGCAACGATCTCCTCTCGCGTCTCCGCGAGGCGCTTCCGGTCGACGGCGTGCTGATGCCGCAACATGGCGGCGCCGCGGTCGACGAAATCGGCAGCCTCGATGGCGACCTCATCTCCGCTGTTCGCGAAATCATTGGGCCCGACGTCCCGCTCGTCGCCACGCTCGATTGCCACGCGCACGTCACGCCGGAAATGGTGCAATCGGCCAACGCTCTGCTCGCCTGGGAGACCTATCCGCATCGCGACACCTTCACCACTGGTCAACGCGGCGCGCGCTTACTCATGGATACGCTCGAAGGCCGCGTGCGTCCGAAGATGGTTCTCGCCAAAGTCCCGGTGATCGTCGGCGGATATAAAGGAAGCACGGATGATGGTCCGTTCGCGGACATCATGAGTTACACCAAGTCGCTCGAAAAGCAGCCGGGCGTGCTCTCCACCAGCGCGTTCCTCGTGCAGCCGCATCTCGACCTGCCCGGTATGGGCGGCGGCGGACTCGTGGTCACCGATGGCGACGAAAGCCTCGCCGAGCAACTCGCGCGCACCATCGCGACCAAGTACTGGGATAGCCGCTTCGATCTCGAAGCGCGCGTGCTGACCCCCGCTGAAGCGATCGCCACTGCCGAGAACATCCCCGGCACCGTGCTCCTGCTCGAAACGTCTGATTGCGCGGGCGGCGGAGCAACCGGAGACAGTGCGGCCGCTCTGCGCGCGCTCGTCGAAGCGAATCCCGAAGGCCGCTCGCTCGCACCCGTGGTTGACCCGGAAGCCGCTGCTCTGTGTCATTGCCACAGCCCCGGTGACGAGGTGGAACTCACGCTTGGACACAAACTCGATCCGCGTTGGGGCCAGCCATTCCCGGTCACCGCGCGCCTGGAACGGCTGAGCGATGGCAAGTTCGTTTACTCGGGCGGAATCTGGAGCGGCCAGACCGCGGACATGGGTCCGAGCGCGATGGTGCGCGTGGGCAATGTCGAGATCCTCATCACTACCTTCGCCACTTACGACTGGGCCGACGAACAGTACCGCGCACTCGGCATGGATCCGGAAGGCGCGCGCTTCATCGTGGTCAAGAATCCGATGAACTATCGCGTCGGCTATGCGGACCGCTTCAACGCCGCCTTCGTGCTCGACACCCCCGGACCCACGCCCGCATCGCTCCGCAACGTGCAGTTCCAGCGGCTGGCGCGACCGTACTTCCCTGCTGACGAAGATATCGACGGACTCGAGCCGACCGTGGTGCGAGGCCGCTGACGGCACATGCGTCGGCCTTGGCCGCGTCGCGTAGACGTGGCGATGCTCTGCTTCGCCGCGAATCTCATCGCTCATAGCGATCGTGTGAGCATTTCGGTCGCGTTACCTGCGATGATGCGCGAGCGCGGTTGGGACACGGCCGATGCCGGTTGGGTGCTCTCCGGATTCTTCCTCGGCTACACGCTGCTCATGATCCCGGTGGGGCTGGTCACACAGCGCATCGGCACGCGGCCCGTGTTCGCGGCCTGCATGTCGTGGTGGAGCTTGTTCACGTTGCTCACGCCTCTGCCGCGATCGCTTGGCGGCCTTGCCGCGATGCGCGTGATGCTCGGCGTGGGCGAGAGCGGGACCGCATCGTGCATCAATGGAACGCTCGTGCGCTGGTTCCCGCCGGGCGAGTATTCGCGCGCAGCTTCGATCTGCTGGAGCGCGGGCTACGCGGGACCGATCATCGCCGTTCCCGCCGCCACTTGGCTGCTGCATCGGTTCGGATGGCAGGCGATCTTCGCCGTTTTCGGAATCGCCGGATTTCTCTGGCTTCCGTTCTGGCTGCGTGTGGAAGACAAGGGCTCGGCGGACGCGGCATCGACTCGCGCTCCGTGGGCTGCGCTGCTCGCCTCGCGCGCCGTTTGGGCGCTCTTCGCTCTGCACTTTTCATCGAACTGGTTCCTCTACGTGATGATCTCGTGGCTGCCCACGTATCTGGTGAACGAGCGCCATCTCTCGCTGCCTGCGATGGCCGCAGGATCTTCGCTGCCTTTCGCCTGCGCGTGGATCGGAGCAAACGGATTCGCGCAATGGCTCGATCACGCCAGTGCCCGGATGTCGCGCACCCGCGCACGGAAGCTGCTGTTGATCCCCTACGCCATCGCCGCCGTGTGTGTTTTCGCCGCTCCCACTGCGCCATCTCCCGCGGTGACAGTTGCACTGCTGTGCCTCGCGATGGGATTTCTCGGCGCAGCCACACCCGTCTTCGCTGCCGGATCGCTCGACCTAGCGCCACGCTTTGCCGGAGCACTCGCGGCCGCGCAGAACGCGTTCGCCAATCTGGCGGGGATCATCGCACCGGCGCTGGTTGGTTACCTCGTGCGGGGCGCCGGATGGAATGCCGCCTTCGCGCTCACTGCCGGTGTAGCTGCGTGCGGGATCGTCGCCTATGCTGCGTTCGGAAACGGGGAGGAGATCGCTCTCACACCTTCGCCGGAACCGTGAACGGCGCGCGACCGGTCCGCGTCAACATCCGGTTCGCTTCCTCGTCGCCCGTGAACCTCTGCGTCGCCGCGTCGAACCGCAGATCGCGGCCCAACCGATACGAAATGTTCGCGAACAGGCACGGAGCGGTCCCCAGGTGCAGTTCCTCGACGTCGTCCGTCAGCATCTCGCGCTTGCCGGCCCGGATCGCCGCGAAGAAGTTCGAGTGGTGGTCGATGTCGTCGAGCCGTCCCATGTCCGGTTCGGGCTTCTTGCTGCCGTTGAGGTAAACCTCGTACGCGCCCTTGAGATTGTCGGGGCCTCCCGAACCCCCATCCGTGATCTTCATCGCACCCTTGGTCCCGTAGAAATACCAGGCACGTTCATCGTTCGGCGTGTAGTGGTTCCGCACTTCACCCACGATCTGCGTTCCGTCGGCAAAATCAAAAGTGACGGTTTGTGTATTGGGCGTTTGGCCTTGGTCGTTCCATGCAAAGCGCCCGCCACTCGAGGAGATTCGTGCGGGCAACCCCTTCTTCATCCCCCAACGCGAGATGTCGTGCGAGTGCACGCCGTTGTTGAGGATCTCGCCGCCGCCGAAGTCCCAAAACCAATGCCAGTTGTAGTGGACCAGATTCGCGTGATACGGCTGCTGCGGCGCGGGGCCGAGCCACAGGTCCCACGCGAGGTCCGCCGGCGGAGCTGCGTTCGGCTTGTGTCCGATCCCTTTGCGCATCCCGATCAGCGTCCAGCGCGAAAGATAGATGTCACCGATGACGCCCTGGTGCAGCAACTCGATGGCCTTGCGGTATCCGCCGCTCGACCGCCGTTGCGTTCCGCCCTGCACAATGCGCCCGTACTTCCGCGCCGCCTCCACCATCTTGCGGCCCTCATCGAAGTTATGGCACAGCGGCTTCTCGACGAGCACGTGCTTGCCCGCCTGGCATGCCCAAATGGTTCCGAGCGCGTGCCAGTGATTGCAAGAGGCAATCGACACAGCGTCGATCGATTTATCCTCGAGCACTTTTCGCACGTCGGCGACCTCCTGCGGACGCTTGCCAGTTTTCTCGAGGATCAAGGACGCGGCGTGCGCCATCCGCGTGGAGTCCGGATCGCAGACGATGGCGATCTCCGTGTTCGAGGCGCGCAGGATGTTGGCGATGTGCGCGTGCCCGCGTCCACCGGTTCCGATCACGGCGGTGCGCACGCGATCGTTCGCCGCGGCCCAGGCGGCCGAGGTTCCCATGAGGGATGCGGAGACAAAGGTTCTGCGTTGCATGGCGTGAGGGAATTATCTCAACGCCGCGCCTCGACGTCAAAACAGCTCCTGTAAGAAATCGCCCCGCTACCCTGTCTTTAGGGCTGACAGGAGACATTTCCGAACGTGCAATTGGCCCTGGTCGAGGATTCCATTCCGCGGCAACCCCATCCACTGGAACATTACTATCAGTCCCATTCGGGCATGGTGTTCCGAACCGCGTACCGTCTCACCGGTAGCGCCGCCGACGCCGAAGACGTGCTGCAAACCGTGTTCCTGCGCTTTCTGCGGCGGGATCCGGAAGCGATCGCGAACCCTGAGAGTTACCTGCGCCGCGCGGCGATCCACGCTTCGTTCGACCTGATTCGCGAACGCCAGCGCCGGGCGGAGGCGCCGATCGAAGACGCTCCAGCCGCGGCGCCCGGTAGCGATGCCGATCTCCGCGAGTGCCTTCGCCGGGCCATCGCCCGGCTTGACCCGCGCCAAGCCGAGATCTTCACGCTGCGCTTCATCGAAGGCCACGGCAACTCGGAGATCGCGGCGATGCTGGGAATTTCGCAGGTGTACGTGGCTGTCACCGTACACCGCACTCGCGCCAAGCTGGCCAAGGAAATCGACAAGTATCGACAAGGAGGGCAACGATGAGCCGCTTCGACGAAATCGTCAACCAGATCCGGAATGACCGTCCCGACCCCCGCGCCGCATCCGACGCCGAAGCGCGAGTCCACGAGCGCCTCTTCGACGCTCCGGCTTCCACCTGGCTTCCGCCGCCGCGCGCCCCGTGGGCGAAGGCTTCCAACTCATGCCCGGTGAGACTCTCCAGACGCTCGGCTCCTCCACGGCGGTGGTGCGGCTGTTCGATGGATCGCTCATCGAAATGAATCGGCACTCTCGCATCTCGGTTGAGCGCGCCTGGCGCGGAACCACTATTCGCCTCTCGGGCGGGCAAGTCATCGTCGAAGCGGCGCGTCAGAAGTCGGGCCGGCTCTATGTCGCCACCCCCGAAAGCCTCGTCGCCGTCAAGGGCACCATCTTCTCCGTCAATCGTGGACTCAAGGGCACGCGCGTCTCGGTTGTGGAAGGCGAGGTGCAAGTCGATAACGGTGGCCGAACGGAATCGTTGAAGCCTGGGCAGCAGGCGATGAGTGACGAGTCGCTGTCAGCTACTGCTGTGCCCGACGAAATCACCTGGAGCCGCAACGCCGCGCGTTATCTTGCGCTGCTCGGCGAGTTCCAAACGCTGCAGCGCAAGCTCGAAGCGATTCCGCAGCCCGCGCTTCGCTATCAGTCAAAGCTACTTCCGCTCATGCCCACTGACACAGTGGTGTACGTGGCGGTTCCCAACTCAGGCGCTGCTCTCACTGAAGCCAAGCGCATCCTCGATGATCAGCTCCGGGTGAGCCCCGCGCTACGCGACTGGTGGAACCAGACCGGCGCCCAGAAACATCTCGATGAGATGATCGTGTGGACGCAGAAGTTCAATGCCCAAATCGGCGACGAGATCGCAGTGATGCTTTTCGCAGGAACCACGCATGAACACGCGCTCGTCACAGAAGCTCGCGGCGCAGGACTCCAAGCGCAAATCGAGGAACTCGCCAAACTCCACGGCTCGAACCAATCGCCGTTCGTCTACTCGATCCACAAGGGATTCCTCACCATCACAAGTTCGCCCACACGCCTGCGCCAGCTCGAAGCCATCATCGATGCGGGCTCGACGCCTGGTACGCCATTCCGCGATCGCATCGCGCAAACTTATCGCACGGGCGCCGGATGGCTGCTGGCGGCCGACGTCGAGCGCATCGCCGCCACCGCACCGCGCGACCCCAAGCATCCCTCGCCCGCCGAACTCGGCTTCGCATCGGCGAAGTATCTCGTGGCCGAGCGCCGCGACATCGGCGGAAAGGTCGAGAATCAAGCCGCGCTCAACTTCAGCGGACCTCGCACGGGAATCCCCGCTTGGCTCGCCACGCCCGGAGCGCTCGCCACGCTCGATTTCGTTTCGCCCGATGCCGGGTTCGCCGTGGCTGCAGTGAGCAAGTCCCCACGCGCGATACTCGATGAGCTCTTCTCGCTCGCCCGCAAATACAATCCGGCGTTCGATGCGCACCTCGCCGAAGAAGAGCGCTTGCTCGGAGTGCGCCTCGTGGACGATCTCGCCGCACACCTCGGAAACGAAGCCACCTTCGCCGTCGATGGGCGGCTGCTACCCGTTCCGAGCTTGAAGATCGCTGTCGAGGTCTATTCACCGGCGCGGCTGCAAGCCTCCATCGAGAAGCTAGTCACCTCCCTGAGCTCCGCGGGGCTCCGTTTGTCGCAAGAACAAATTCAGGGTCGCGTGTTTTATAGACTCACGAACACGAAATCCGCCGCCGATCTCCACTGGACCTACGCCGATACCTTCCTGGTGATCGGATCCACGCGCGCGCTGGTACAGCAAGCCCTGCAGACGCGCCAATCCGGAGCCACGCTTGCCCGCTCGCCGCGCTTCCGCAGCCAACTGCCGCAAGGAGCGAGCGTCAACTTCTCGGCGGTGATGTATCACAACCTCGGTGGCATGCTCGGACCCGTCATCGACAACCTGAAGGATCTCGCCGTGGTCACACCCGAGCAGCGCATCGCCATGCTTGCCTTGCGCGACACGCGCCCCGGAGTCATCGTGGCCGTGGCCGATCCTGACCGCATCACAGCGTCCACAGCCGGCGCCTTCGGCGGCTTCGATCTCGGCATGCTCGCCACGCTCGATCAACTTCCGAAGCTCTTCACGCCCGGCGGCCAGTTCGCGAAGTAAGGCCGGTTGCACGGCCACCCGGCGGCGGCTCCGCTCCGCCCCGTCAGGGCAGGTGATAATGGTAACAGCTTCATGAAACGCTGTACCCTCCCCCTCCTGCTGGCCGCTTGTGTGTGGTCACAGGCGCCCGCCCAGCACGCGCAGCAACCGGCGGCATCTCGTCCACGGGCGGGAAAACCGCCGATTCTCAGGGCCTCTGAGGTGAAGGCCGGAATGAAGGCCACGGCGTGGACCGTCTTCGAGGGCAACACGCCAGAGCCGGTGCCGATCGAAATCCTCGGCGTCATGAAGAATGCATGGGGACCTAAGCAGGACATCATCCTCGGCAAGATGGGCGGCCGTGCGCAGCGGACCAACGTAGCCGGCGGCATGAGCGGAAGCCCCGTCTACGTGGATGGCAAGCTGATGGGAGCGGTCTCGCTCCGCATGAGCGTCTTCTCGCCTGACGCCATTTGCGGCATTACGCCGATCGAGCTCATGCTCGAGATCAACGATTTCGACGAGTCCCGGCCCACCGGCGCGCGCACGCCCGGTGCGTCGCAACCACGCGCCGCCATCGATGTGCCGCAAGGCTTCGCGCAGGCTTCGGGCGGCGGAGAGCTGTCCCTCACGCCCATCGATACTCCGCTCGTGTTCTCCGGGTTCCACGAAGCGACACTACGCGAATTCGGTGGAATGTTTCGGCAGATGGGCATCAATCCCGCGCAGGGCGGCGCGAGCGGAGCCGCTCTCAGCGCACGGCTGTCTCCCGGGTGGCAATCGGCGCTGCAGCCCGGCGACGCGGTCTCGGGCGTGCTCGTCTCGGGCGACGTGAACATGTCCGCCATGGGAACGGTCACCTATAACGACGGCAAACGCGTGCTCGCGTTCGGACATCCTTTCTTGAGCCTCGGTCCTGTGGCCATGCCGATGGCGAAGAGCGAAGTGGTCTGGACCCTGGCCTCCGCGTTTCAGCCCGGCAAGATCGGCAACGCTACCGACATCGTCGGCACGCTTCGCCAGGACCGTCACTCCGGCATCATGGGCGTGCTCGGCGAACAAGCGGAGATGATCCCGTGCTCGCTGAAGGTCCGCTCGCTCGACTCGGCGAACTCCGTGCGCAAGGAAAAGGACCTCCACTTCGATGTCTTCGTCCAGCAAAAGTGGACCCCATTCCTCATGATGGTGACGCTGTTCAACGCCGTGCAGAGCCTGAACGAATTCGCCGACGAAGCCACCTATCGCATCTCCGGTTCGGTGGATCTCGACGGCGGCGGCAAGATCTCGCTCAACAACATGTTCTCGCCCACGGAAATGCCCACGCCGGTGCCGATGCAACTGGCGTTCTGGTATGGCGACAAATTCAATCGGCTGTTCTTGAACTCGGTGCGCAATCCCAAGCTCAAAGGCGTGGACCTCACGCTGGACCTGCTGCCCGATCGGCGCGTGGCCGCCATCGAGAGCGCGTTCGCGGACTCGAGCGAAGTCAACGCCGGGTCGGAGTTGCCCGTGAAGGTCTACCTGCGGCCGTATCGCGGCGGGCGCATCGAACGTCAGATCAAGGTGAAGGTTCCGGCCGGATTCCCGAAGGGCGAGCACCGAATCTTGCTCAGCGATGCCGACACGCTCAATCGGGTCCAAAGCTTTGCCGGCGCCGCCAACCGTTTCATCGACATTCCACAGACCGTCAACCTGCTGAATCAGGAACGCACGAACAACAAGCTTTATGTTTCGCTCGTGCAAGGCCGCCCCACCGTCTACGTGGAAGACAAGACCATGCCGAGCCTACCGCCATCGGTGGCCAACGTCATGCAGAACGGCCGCAGCGCGTCGCGCAGCTACTTCACCACACCGGAGACGGCCGACGAACAGATGGCCCTACCGTTTGACGTGCAGGTTACCGGAAGCTATTCCCTGCGAGTCAAGGTCAACTGACCGCTACACGAAATTCAATGAAAAACACTTTTGCCGTACTCGCCGCGGCTGCGTTTGCCCTCGCCGCCGGCACCAAGACCTGGGAGCATTCCTCCCAGGCTGACTTCGAAAAAGGCAAGCTCGAAAAGCTCTCGCTCCGCAGTGACGGACGCCTCTCGCTCGCGCCGGTGCTCGAAGAGATGCACGACCCCTCCACGAATTATCTCTGGGCCGTGGCCGAGGATTCGAAGGGCAACGTCTGGTTCGGCGGCAGCGGACTCGACGGCAAGACCAAGCTCTATCGCACCGCCCCCGGCGGAGCCACTCGCACCGTCACCGAGCTCACGGCCATCGAAATTCACGCCATCGCGATCGATTCGCGCGACCGCGTCTACGTGGCCACCGCGCCCGATGGGAAAATTTATCGCGTCAACGGCAACAACGCAGACGTGTTCTACGATCCCAAGGCGAAGTACATCTGGGCACTGACGTTCTCTCCGCAAGGCGACCTGTACGCCGCCACCGGCGACAAAGGCGAGATCCACAAGATCGCGCCAGACGGCAAGGGTTCCGTCTTCTTCCGCACCGAAGAAGCGCACGCACGCTCGCTCGCAGTGGATGCGCAAGGCAACGTCTATGCGGGAACGGAACCGAGCGGACTCGTAGTGAAGATTTCGCCCGCGGGACAAGGCTTCGTGGTGTACCAATCGTCGAAGCGCGAAATCACCGCGCTCGGCGTGGACGCGAAAAACAACGTCTACGCCGCAGCCGTTGGAGCCAAGCCCTCCGGCGGATCGGCCGCACCGCCGCCACCTCCGCCTGCGCCCGCGCCGCCGCCCGCTGCCGGACGTGGCGCTCCGCAACCGGTGGCCTCGCCGCCTCCGACATTCGGAGGCAGTTCTGTTTCGGGCGGATCGGAAGTGGTGCGCATCGAAGCCGACGGCTATCCGCGCAAGCTCTGGACCAATGCAAACGACGTGGTCTACGCGCTCGCCTTCGACGGCGCGGGCCGCCTCCTGCTCGGGACCGGCAACAAGGGCGCCATCTATCGCCTCGATTCGGACCTGCTTTACACATTGCTGGTCAGCCTCTCGCCCACGCAGGTCACCTCGCTGTCCACCGGCCGGGGAGGCAAAGTGTTTGCCGTCACCGGAAACATCGGAAAGCTGTTCCGGCTCGGTCCGGGAGTCGAGAAGCAGGGCAGCTACGAGAGCGAAGTGCTTGATGCGAATTTCTTCACCTATTGGGGCCGCGCGAATTTCAACGCCGATCTCCACGGCGGAACGGTCGGCGTGGAAACACGCACCGGCAACCTCGATGCACCGCAGCGCAACTGGAGCCCATGGGCAGCCGTGCCGCTCAATTCCACCTACGGCCGCGTTGCGTCTCCGGCGGCGCGCTTCCTGCAGTACAAGATCGCGCTGAGCGCATCGCAGGCGGGCGACTCGCCGGAGTTGGTTTCCGTCGATCTTGCTTACCTGCCGAAGAATGTGGCGCCGGTGATCGAGATGATCGACTTGACGCCCGCCAATTATCGATTTCCCGCGACTTCCACGGTGACGCTCTCCTCATCGTCTCCGCAGAGCCTCACGCTGCCCGCGCTGGCTCGCAATGCGCGGCCGAGCGTCGCGCTGGGTTCGAGCGACTCGGCACCCGCATCGATGACCTACGCCAAGGGATGGGTGGGCGCGCGCTGGCTCGCGCGCGACGAGAACGGCGATTCACTCACTTCCCGCATCGAGATCCGCGGCGTGAAGGAATCCGGGTGGAAGTTGCTCAAAGCCGATATTCGCGAGCGGGGATACACATTCGATTCCACGGCCTTCGCTGACGGTGAGTACGTGGTGCGCGTCACTGTTTCCGATGCGCCGGGAAATCCTCCGGGCCAGGCGCTCACGGCGCAACTGGTGAGCGATCCGTTCGTGATCGACAACACGCCGCCCAAGATCACCGGGCTCGCCGCTACGCGCAACGGCAACACGGCCGAGGTGCGTTGGAAGGTTTCCGACGCGCTCAACGTGATCGATCGCGCCGAGTACTCCGTAGACGGTGGCGAATGGAAGGTGGCGCCGCCCACCACGCGCCTATCGGATTCGCGCGAGCATGACTATGTCCTCACGCTCGATCTTTCGAGCGGCGAGCACACCGTCGCGATTCGCGTGACTGACGACTTCGACAATCAGGCAGTGGAGCAGACTACCGTGCAGTAGCCGCTCGCATACAGCGAGCAATCAAGCAAGCCAGCCCAGCGCCGCACAGTAGCAAGGATCCAGGTTCCGGCACTTCGGAAAAAGGCGGGCTCGGCAGATCGCTCTGCAACGGGAAGTTGTGGAATTCCCAACCACCCTGTTGCGTGACGTCGCCGCCGAACACGCCTGCGCCGTTGACGCCGCCGCCAGTAAGCGTGGCCGATGTGGTGAACGGCGCGATGATCGATCCGTTCCAGCCCGTCTGCGCCGAGGCGAAGCCAGTTGCGTTGAAGAAGTTGAAAATGACCCGCTGCGTCTGAGAACAAATCGGAAGGTTCTTGTTTGCGGCGCAGACGTTGATATCCGAGGCGCCATTCAGGAAGACCGCGCCCGAAGGCACCGAGACCACAGTGTCCGGGATGTTCACGATCACCGTCGCGCCGAAGGGAACATCGATGTCGATTCCCAGGAACGACGCCGTGTTGAAGTGCCCGCTGTCGAGATTGAACACGTTGAGCACGGAGTTTGTGCCCGTGAGTGAAATGCCGCCCGAGTAGGAAATGGTGGCGCCCGCCGAGTTCGCGAACTGGCTCCAGGCGATGGAAGTATCGCGCCACTGCTGCGCCAGCGCGGCGATCGTGGTGCCTCCGCTCGTCACCGCGTTGGCATTCGAATCGATCTGGATAGGGCTCTGCTGGCGCGTGGTCCCGGTGTTGTGGCTGGGACCACCCGTGAGCGTTCCGCCGTAGACGGCATTCCCGGCCATGCCCCAGGCGCTGGTGGTCGACAGATTCCCGCCCACGATGAGCGTGTCGACCGTGGCGGCGGGCAGCGGAAACCCGACGACCGGGATCGCGATCCCACCGAACGTACCGCTGGTGCTGAAATTTCCGCTGACGAGCAGGTTCCCCTCGACGTCGCCCGCCGTGGCAGTGAGGTTGCCGATGATGAATCCGTTCAGCACCGGAGCCCCTTGCACCATCGGGGACGAAGCGAGGAAGACACAGAGAGCGAAAATTGTTTTAAACATGCCGGAGGTTTGGTCCATTATAGACGGCCTCCGCGCCCGTGGCTCGGCTCGGGCGCAAAACAGGTTCAGCCGCAGACGGCCTTGGAAACCTGATCGCCGATGGTCACGGCGGCCGTGATCGCACCTTTCAGCAGCGGATTTTTGACGATCTGCCCCAGCAGCACGAGCGCTGCCTTGGCCGCCGGCCACGCCATGCAGAAGGCGCTCTTGGGGTCGACGCCGCGCGTCGCCAGTGCCGGTCCGGCCTTCTTCTCCGCTTTGAGTTCCTTGACTCGCGCCGACAGCGCGGCTTTTACTTTGGCTTCCATGGGATTCTCCCTTCGGTCGAGACCGGCTGGCCGCTAGTGCGGGCCGGTATCGATAGTAGTGACGTTCGCATCGTGAGCGTTTCACCGCTCTCCGCGCAATCGAGCAAGGATGGTAAACCAGGAAACTCGAAGCGGCGCGCGAGTCCTCGGGTCCGCCGCGATTTGCTCCTGTACGATAGGTGGCGGCGCGGCAACGCGTGGCAGCATTTTCGCACGCAGAAAGCCGCGGATCGCGAACGGAGCTATCGAGCGCGGGGGCCGCTAGGGGTCTTGGCCGGGATCCGCGGACTTTGCATTCCTGGCCGCGAGCGGCAGCAAACCGGCGATCGTTCGAACCCCTACTCCAACTTCACGCGAGCGCACTGGATGTCGCCAAACGCCTCGAGATCGCCGATCACGAGATCGGACCACACCACAACGAGCGAGCCTCCGGCGAGCTCTGTTACCGAGGGATAACTCACCTGGGACCGAATGGGCGGCTCCACTTTTCGGGCGCGTGCAATCACTAGCGGCTCGCCCCAGCTTCTGCCGCCATCGGAGGAGACCCGCATCGTGAGCGGATCGCGCTTGGACGCGTCGGCATCATGAGTCAGCACCAGGCGGCCGTCGCGAAGCCGGACGAGGCTATGCGAGCTGCGGGCTGCCGGAAGATCGCCCCGTTCGGGCGCCGCCCACGAGTCCCCCTTGTCGTTCGAGACCGATGTCCAGAAAACTCCGCCTCCCGTGCGCAGAATCATTTGCACGCCGCCGTTGGGCAACTCGGCGATCGTTGGTTCGTCGGCGCCCTGCGGTCCCTTGACTGAGCCGCGCTTTTGCCAAGTGTTGCCGCCGTCGGTGGATTTCAAGACGGCCGCTTCCATCCCCTTCAACTGATAAACAGGCAAGAGCAACTC
>JAXLQL010000007.1:0-398431 GCA_046331625.1 Bryobacteraceae bacterium | reverse complement strand
GAAGGCAAGACGATTATCACTTGCGACATCGCCACTGATCGAAACAGTGAGCTTTGGAACACGAGTGACGATCGGCTAGGCGAGTTGTGTCTGGAACATTTCTCTGCTTTCCTGCCAGATGCAAAGCGGAGGTTCCTCGGCAGCCGCGTCATGCGGATGCCCTTTGCCTACCCGATCTTCCTGAATTCGTACGAGGCCCATCGGCATGCATGGGCGGACTCGAGCGGCGTCGAAAATCTCATCAGCATTGGGCGTCACGGCGAGTTCGCGCACATTCTGATGGAAGACATCTACTGGCGCACGCTGCGGCAGACGCGTGAACTGGCGGAGCGCCTTCCCGCCGCGAAGACCGCCACGCTGCGAGCTGCTTGATGCATCCGCGCGAGTTCCGTTCCGCTTGTTCGCGATTCGCCACGGGAGTGACGATCGTGGTGCGCGAGCACGATGGCGTTCGCCGCGGCGTCACCGTGAGCGCGTTCACGTCGGTGTCGCTCGATCCGCCGTTGGTGCTGGTCTGCATTCACCAGCGTTCGTCGTTTCTTGCCAGGCTCGAACACGGCGGCGGGCTCGTGATCAATGTGCTCGCTGCCGATCAAGCCGATCTCGCCGAGCGCTTCGCAACCAAGCCGCCTGCGGAGCGCTTCCTCTCCGCCGATTGGGATGGCCTGGAGTTGCGGGGCGCCGCCGCGGTGCTCGAGTGTCGCGTCCACTCCATCGAGGCTGCGGGGGATCACGCGATGATTCTGTGCCGCGTGGGCGACGCGTTCACGGCTGACCGCGAGCCGCTGGTGTATTGGCGGTCCGCCTTTCACGGACTCTCCGCGCCCGACGACTTCGAAGCGCTCGCCGTGGCCGCCTGATTTCGGCGATATGATTGAAGCGAAATCGTGCTCTCGATCGTTCGCTTGATTGCCGTGCTCGCGGCGCTGGCACCGCTGTACGCAGCACCGGACGTGTTCTCTCACAAGAAGCACGCCGGTGAGCTGAAGCTCGACTGCGCGGCCTGTCATTCCGGCGCGGCGAAGGCTGAACGGGCCGGATTCCCAAAGGCATCGTTCTGCCAAGGCTGCCACAAGCCGCTCCCGCCGGCCGCGGAGAAGATCCCGTCGCGGCGCGTGTATCGCATCGCCGATTTCGTGATCTTCGCGCACGCCAAACACGTGGCGGCCAAGGTGGAGTGTTCGCAGTGCCACGGCGCGGTGACTGAGCGCGATGCTCCGCTCGAGCTCGAGATTGCGCCGACAATGAAGGCTTGCGTCGATTGCCACCGAGAGCGTAAAGCAGTCAACACGTGTACTGCCTGTCACGAGCTCGGCCAGTAGGAGTACTCTCGTCGAGAGCATGGCCCTGAAGTCTCGGATGCGCATCGCCACTCGTGACGCACCGATCGCACTCGAGATTGCGCCCAGGAGGAAGGCCTGCGCCGATTGCCGCCGCGAGATCTGTAGGAGCTACCATCTCTCTTATGGTTCGCGTTGCTCTCGCGCTCTTGCTCGCCATTCCCGCTCTGCCGCAGTCGAAGAGCCTTTCGCTCGCCACCGCTGACGGACTCACGCTCCACAACACGTCGGCCACTCCCGTGACGTTCAAGGGCAAGAAGGCTTTGAAGGTGACGGCATCCGGCAACGCAGCGGACGCCGGCCCTTCCCGTGCGGATCACCTGGCGCTGATCGATGGCGTCGAGTTCTCGAACGGGACCATCGAAGCCGACCTCGCCGGTGAACCCGGCAGCGCCGCCGCGGAAGGCGCGCGTGGGTTCGTGGGCATCGCGTTCCGCGTGCAAGGCGAGCGCACGAAGTACGACTGCTTCTATCTCCGCCCCACCAATGGACGGGCCGAAGATCAGGAGCGCCGCAACCACTCGGCGCAGTACATCTCGCATCCCGAGTTCACGTGGTCAAAGCTGCGTCAGGAGACGCCGTCGCGCTATGAGTCGTATGTCGACATTCAGCCTGCCGAGTGGATCCACGTCAAGATCCAAGTGGAGGGCACGAAGGCGCGCCTGTACGTCAACGGCGCATCGCATCCCACGCTCATCGTGAACGATGTGAAGTCCGGTGCGCTGGGCAAAGGAGCGGTTGCGCTGTGGTTCGAGGGCTCCACGGTTGCGCACTTCGCGAACGTGAACATCACTCCGAAATGATGGTGGGCGCGCAGGGACTCGAACCCCGGACCCCCTCGGTGTAAACGAGGTGCTCTAACCAACTGAGCTACGCGCCCTGAAACTTTTCCGGCTCTGATCTTTCAGTGTAGCGCTACCATTTCCCCATGCGCTTCGCTCTGGCCCTATTCGCGCTCTCGGTTGCGGCTCAGCCGCCGGACCTCATTCTCCACAACGGCAAGATTGTCACTGTGGACGCGAAGTTCTCCGTGCGGCAGGCGATCGCCGTGCGGGGCACGCGTATCGCGGCGGTGGGAAGCAACGCCGAAGTCCTGCGCACCAAGGGACCGTCGACGCAGTTGATCGACCTCGCGGGCAAGACCGTGATCCCCGGCTTGATGGATAGCCACACGCACGCCGTGGATGCGGCGATGTACGAGTTCGATCATCCGGTGCCAGACATGCTGACCGTGGACGACGTGCTCCGCTATTTGGAAGGGCGCGCCAAAGTGACGACGAAAGGCGAGTGGATCGTGCTCTCGCAAGTGTTCATCACGCGGCTGCGCGAACAGCGCTACCCCACGCGCGCCGAGCTTGACCGCATCGCTCCCGAGCATCCGGTGGCGTTTCGCACGGGTCCCGATGCTTCGCTGAATTCGATGGCGCTCGCGCGCAGCGGCATCACGCGCGCGCCGCATCCGAGCGAAGGCAAGGGTGGCAAGATCGAGCGCGATGCGAGCGGCGAGCCTACCGGCATCCTGCGTAGTGCGGCACAGTTTCTGAAGATCCCGGCGGCAACGCGCACGCCGACGCGCGACGATCGCGTGAACCGGCTGCGGATGCTGCTCAAAGACTACAACTCGCTCGGCATCACGAGCATCGCCGACCGCGACGCGAGCGACGAAGAAGTGGAAGTCTATCGCCTTGCCAAGGAGCGCGGACTGCTCTCGTGCCGCGTGTTCGTGAACCTGCACATCGAACCCAACGAAGCGCCGGAGAAGGTGGAAGCACGGGTGAAGTACGCCGCCGCGCATCCGCTGCATCGCTATGACGGCATGCTTTGGCTGCGCGGACTCAAGGCGTATCTCGACGGCGGCATGCTCACCGGGAGCGCCTACATGCGGGAGCCGTGGGGCGTGAGCAAGATCTACTCGATCACCGATCCTTCTTATCGCGGACTGCGATACATCGAACCCGAGGCGCTCTATCGCGTGGCGAAGCTCGCGCTCGCGAACGAGCTCCAGTTCACGGCGCACTCGGTGGGCGATGGCGCGGTGACTGCGCTCGTGGACGCCTATGAGCGGGTGAATCGCGAGTTCCCGGTGCGGCCCGCGCGGCCGTGTCTCACGCACGCGAACTTCATGACGGGCGATGTGATCGATACGATGGCGAGGCTCGGCATCGTGGCCGATCTGCAGCCGGCGTGGCTGGAACATGACGGCGCGACGCTCGCCAAGCAGTTCGGCGATCCGCGGCTGCGATTGTTCCAACCGTACAAGACGCTGTTCAGCAAAGGCGTGATGATCGGCGGTGGCTCGGACCACATGCAGAAGATCGGTGGCATGCGATCGATCAATCGCTATCATCCGTTTTGGGCGATGTGGGTGACGTTGACGCGGCAACCGCGGTGGTCTGATCGGCCGCTGCATCCAGGAGCGGATCTCGCGTGAGCAGGCGTTGCGGCTCTACACGATCAACAACGCGTTCCTCATGTTTCAGGAGAAGCAGAAGGGGTCGCTCGAGGCGGGGAAGCTCGCGGACATGGCGGTGCTCACGGACGATGTTTTGACGTGTCCGGTGGATCGGGTGAAGGACATTGCTGCGGAGCGCACGTTCTTGAAGCAGGTGTATCCGCAATAGCGGGCTGGCCGCGTGATCGGCGAAGGCTCCTCGGTGGGATGGTAGTGTTCGATTCGGGTGAGGAATGGACTGACCAGCCGAGTTCCCATTTCACTCAAAAACGAGTAGAATGTGAACAGAGAGTGAGCAATGGCAAGAGTCCAACCAGTCCTGTCCTCATCCGAACTCGCGTTGGTCGATCAAATGGCCGATCTAACCGGGGCAAAGCGAACTGACGTCATCAAAAGCGCCTTGGTGATCTACCACTGGCATGTACATTAAGCCGCCCACAGGCCGGTAGTGTGGTGGCGCGCAAGGCCACGGGGAGGAGGTGAGCATTCAGACTCCTGAACTCGCTGTCCTCGAAGGCAAGGGCAGTCGAATGAGCCCCGAGGAATTGGGTACTTGGGCGAAGCGTCTTGTTGCTACTGACGACCCTGATGAGGCGGCGCGAGTCAAAGAACGTCTCACCCGCGGCTTCTACGGCATCTGAGCGGGGGCGCAATGCCACGAGTGCGACGCCAGAACGTCCCACCTGCCTTGTTTCAACACTTGCTTGAGCGGGTTCAGGGAAGAAAGATCCCGGCGACTCAATTGGAGTCGCTTGCGAAGTGGCTCGATGGTGAGCCTGAGGTGCCTCCCGGTCCTTGGTTCAAGAAGTTTTCCGGAATGACTGTTTGCGGCGAAGGCGAGTTGATCAAGACGTTCCTACTCCCAGGCCAAGCACCCAAGGGCAAGCCGGTACTGTAGTGGGGCCGCGTCACTCCGCACGCAGCGCGCGAGCCGGATCGATCGCCGCTGCACGCATGGCAGGAAGCGAAGCTGCAAGCAGCGCCACCAATCCGAGCACGAGCGCGGACCCGATCAACGTCATCGGATCGAATGCGGACACGCCGTAGAGCAAGCTCCGCACCCATCGCAGCACTACCGCCAAGGCGACCAGTCCCGCGGCAGCGCCGGTCGCGGCGAGGCGCAACGCATCTGCCACGACCATCCGCGTCACAGAACCACGTGTAGCTCCGAGCGCCATGCGCACGCCGATCTCGCCCGATCGCCGCGCGACGCTCGTCGAAAGCAATCCGTAGAGTCCGATCGCGCTGAGCAGCAGCGCCAGCGCTCCGAAGGTGTTGCACAGCATCGCGAGCACGCGCTCGCTGCCGAGAACCGCATCCATCTGCTCGCGCAACGTGGCGAAGAGCACGATCGGGATCGACGGCGCGTTGGCTCGCAGCGCCTCGCGATACGCCGCCATCGCTTCCGCTTTGGTCGCGGCATTGATCAGGAAGACGAGATTGCCCCGCGCGGTCGCAGGGCTGACCGGGAAGTAGACGGTGGGCGGCGGCGGGTCCTGGAGCTTGGCGAACTTGGCGTCTTGCACGATGCCGATCACTTTGCATGCAACCAGCCGCGGCCGACGCCTTGGTATCCTGGGCACGCTCGCATCGAGCGCCATCGAGCCGGGAAACAGTCGCGCGGCCGCGGCGCTGTTGAGCATGCACAAGTCGCGACTGCGCTCGTTGCGCGTGAACTCGCGACCCGCGCTTACGCGGATGTTCATTGTGCGAAAGTATCGGGGACCCACGTCGTTGTAGGCGAGTGCGGCGGATCCGGGTGCTGCGCCTTGGAACTCGGCTGTCGCTTGACGCCCGGTCATCGGCGTGTACCACGTGACCGCAGCCGCGCGCACCGAAGCCGAGCGCTCGATGTGGTCCACCATGCGCTGATAGAGGTCGAGCTTGGCTTCCGGTTTCAGGCCCAGGCGATGCAGCGGCGGAGTCTGGATGGTGACGTGGTCGAGATCGAAACCGGTGGGTTCCGAGCGCAACCGTTGCAGACTCTGCGAGAGCAGCCCTGCGAGCACAACCAGCACAAGCGACAACGCCACTTGCACGGGAACGAACGCGCGCCCGGCGCGGCCGCGGCCGCCGAAGACTCCGCGCGCGGTAATGAGCGAACCGGGATCGGCACGGCCCGCGCGCCACGCAGGAACGACGCCTGCGAGCAGAGTCGCGAACACGGCGAGTGCGCCTGTGATGAGGAGCGCGGTGCGGTCCGGCTCGATGGTGACTCCCGAGACGCGATTCGGATCCCGGAAGAACGAGGCGATGAATCCGACTCCGCGCCACCCCGCCGCGCCGCCTAGCGTGGCGCCGATCGCCGCAATGACGAAGGTCTCGGTGAGATACTGCCGCAGCAGCCGCCACTTGCCCGCACCGATGGCGGTGCGAATGGCGAACTCGCGCTGGCGATGCTCCATCTTGGCGAGCATCATCCCGCTCACGTTGACGCAGCAGAGCAGCAGCACGATGGCCACGAGGCCCTGCATCAGCAGTAGTGGGAGGTCGCGGCCGGCGAAGGTGGGCAGGCCGGTTCGCGCGGATGCAGCACGGAGTCGCACGCTGCGCTGGTCTTGGCCCGGCGCGGACTTCGGCATGAACTCGGTGAGCAGGGCTTGCTGGTGCACGGCGAGCTCGGCGTGGAATTGTTCGAGTGACGCGCCTTGCTTCAGGCGGCCGATCGCGCCCAGGAGCAGGAAGGAATCGGGCGCTTGGAGGATCGCGCGGCCGGCGATCGAGTCGATCGCGTGCAGCGGCAGGTAGAGCGCGGGATTTTCTCCGGTCCACACGCCTTGGAACCTGCGCGGCGCGACTCCCACCACCGTGACGGCGAGCCCTTGCACGGGGAGAGTCTTGCCGATCACCGCGGGGTCGCCGCCGAAGCGATCGATCCAATAGCCGTAGCTCAATACGGCAGACCAGCCGGCCGCGGTCCCGCCCGGCACGTCATCGGACTCGGCGATCATGCGGCCCGCGTGCGCTTCCATGCCGAGGAGCCTGAACGCGTTGCCACCCACGAGCGCGGCTTGATTCAGCCGCAGCGTGCCATCGCGATCCTCGATGACGACCGTGGTAAGGTTCCACGCCGAGAGCCCGGCGAGCGCGGAGTCCTGACGGCGGAGATGATCGAGCATGCGATAGGGAATCGCGAGCATGCCGGGCGGTAGGCGCGAGTCTTCGAGTCCGATGGCGACGAGATCGCCGGGCGCGCTGACGGGAAGACTGCGGAAGAACAGGCCATGGAGCAGTGAGAAGATCGTCGTGTTGGCGCCGATGCCGATGGCGAGCGTGAGGATCGCGATGAGCGACGACAGGGGATTGCGGCGGAGATTGCGCAGGCCGAACGAGACGTCCCGGAAGAGGCTCTCGGCGAAGGTGGCGAACTCGTGGTCGCGCACTTGTTCGATCGCGGAATGCGGATCGCCGAGCCGGAGTCTGGCTTGTCGCTTGGCTTGGTCGCGCGAGATGCCGCGGGCGGCGAGTTCCTCTTCGAGTTGCTCCGTGTGCGCCTGCATTTCGGCGGCGAGATCGGTGTCAGGGCGATGATGCGTCAGGCGCGCAGTGAGCCAGCGAAGGAGGGCGGTCAACATAGTAGATATTCTACCTGTAGCTATACTACTATTTTCCGTGCTACGGTGGAAGTTCGATGGCGAAACGAACGGCTGAGAAGCTCGCGCTTTTGCAAGGGACACTCGACATGATGGTGCTGCGGACGCTGCTCGCGGGCCCTGCGAACGGCTACGAGATCGCGCGGTCAATCGAACGGCTCTCCGAGGATGTGCTCTCGGTGGACCACGGCTCGCTCTATCCCGCGCTCCGCAGGCTCGAAATCAGCGGACTCGTCTCCGCCAGATGGCAGGACTCGGCCACCAACCGCCGCGCGCGCTACTACAAGCTGACCGCGGCGGGGCGCAGGCAGTTGACGGCGGAGGAGTCGCGGTGGAAGCAACTGGCGGCGGCGGTGAACCGGGTGATGCGGCCGGCCTGAATCCTTTCGCGGCGCTTGGCATCCAACGGACTATGGAAAACAAGCGAGTGGAAGGCATCTACGCGCACGGCTCGCGCCACTGGGTGGGCGACGGGTTCCCGGTGCGCAACATTTTTCCGTCAAACGGGATCAGCGCCGAGATCGATCCGTTTCTCATGCTTGACTACATGGGACCGGCGCACTTTCCGCCCACGGACCAGCCGAAGGGCGTGGGCGAGCATCCGCATCGCGGCTTCGAGACGGTGACGGTGGTGTACCAGGGAATGCTCGCGCATCGCGACTCGACCGGGAACGCGGGCGTGATCGGTCCGGGCGACGTGCAGTGGATGACTGCGGCTTCGGGCGTGGTGCATGAAGAGAAGCACGAGCGCGAGTTCGCGCGGCGCGGAGGCACTGTGGAAGGCGTGCAGTTGTGGGTGAATCTGCCTCGCGAACACAAGATGTCGAAGCCGGGCTACCAGAGCATTCTCGATGTGTCGATTCCGCGGATCGAACGCGGGGGCGGAGCGGCGGTGCGCGTGATCGCGGGGGAGTGGGATGGTGCGCGCGGTCCGGCGAGAACATTTACACCCATCAATGTTTTTGACCTGCACATGCCCGCGGGCACGAAGGTCGCGGTGCCGGTGCCTGCTACGCACAACGCGGCATTGGTCCTGCTGAAGGGCGACGTGACGGTGGGCGGATCTTCGCTTACGGGCGAGGCGATGTTGGCCGTGCTCACGGGCGAGGGGAGCGGAGTGGAAATCGAGGCGCGCGGTGATTCGATGCTGCTCGTGTTGAGCGGGGAGCCGATCGGAGAGCCGGTGGCGCAGTATGGTCCGTTTGTGATGAACACCGAGGCCGAGTTGCGGCAAGCGTTCGAGGACTACCGGGCAGGGAAGATGGGCCGGCTGAGCTGAGCGCAGAAGGTGGCGTGGTCCGCTGTGGCGAGGCCTTGCGCGAGTGTAGCCGCCAGCGCGTCGCCGTTGTCGTTCCAAAATGCGGCGACGCTGAGCCAGAGTCCAGCAATCATCACGTAACGGCCAATGCGCAGCACGCGCCATTGAATGCGATTGCCGAAGCCGGCGCGTTGATGGAGAGCGAGTTTGGGCCCGAAGTCGACCTCGGTGGATGTGAGGCAAAATCAACGGCGAGTTCGGGTGCGCCGATGCACAAACGCTCGTGGTCGGGTGACTGGCCGGCGTGGGCGGGGAGGATGCGGAGCCACGAGTCCGGCTGCAGGGCGTTTTTGAGCATGAGCCAGGTGGAGGAGACAGTTCATGCGGCTGTGGCGCAGAGCGAGTGTTACCGGTCGACGAGGGAAGTGATGTGGACGATACAACCGATCAGTTCGGCGTGCTGGCGGTGAGGGAGGGAGTGCCAGCGGCGGAGGAATTCGTCGCGGTCGAGGCGAAGTTCCGTTACCAGGCCGAACTGTTTATCGACAGGGAGCATGCTCGGCCTGCGCTCGTTCTACTCGGTCGCAACGGCGCTTTGCCGAGTCGATTTCTTTTGGTCTTGCAAATTGCAAGTACAAAAGAGGATGCTGCCTTCCCGAGCAATTTCCGCGTCGCGGCTCGCTCGGTGCATAATGAGGGGCATGGCATCGGACCGGAGTTCCTTGGGGCATACCTGCCGGACCCGTCCGCAGCCCTCCTCGCAAAGTCTCGAATGCTCCGCTCCAAGAAAGTAGAGCCGTCGCGGCTGACATCCCTATCGAGCGCACTGCCACCGGGGTTTACCTCTCTAGGGGCCAAGAAATAGGGATTGATGCTGACCTTGCCGCGCTGTACGGGGGCAAAACGCACAGCCTCCTCTGAATGGAGATACTGTCTTCGAGATCGGCTCGATCACGAAGGTGTTCACGTCGCTGCTGCTGGCCGACATGGCGCAGCGGGGCGAACTGGCGTTGAACGATCCGGTCGCCAAATATCTTCCACCCGAGGTCAAGGTACCGGAACGTAACGGACGCCGGATCACGCTTCAGGATCTCGCGACCACACATCAGGCCTCCCCCGCGATCCCGCCAACATAAGTCCCAGAGATCCTGCCAATCCAGCAGCGGACTACTCCACCGAACAACTCTACGCATTCCTCTCCAGCTACACCCTTACACGCGAAGTTGGATCGCGGTACGAGTATTCGAATCTGGGAACCTCCCTTCTGGGGCATGCCCTGGCACATCGGGCGGGAACCGATTATGAGTCGCTCGTCGTATCGCGCATTCTCAACCCGATCGGGATGACTGACACGCGAATCTCTCTCAGCCAAGAGATGAGGAAGCGGCTCGCCCCTGGCCACAGCTACATGTTGGAGCGTTTGCCGAACTGGGATATGGGAGCGTTGGCATCTTCAGGGGGATTGAAATCGACAGCGAACGATTTGCTCGAGTTCTTGGCTGTCGCTCTTGGCGATCGCAAGTCGCCGCTATCCCAGGCGATGGCCACTGCGATTGCTACTCGACGCCCAGCCGGCCAGCCCGACCGGCTGGCAGCGCTCGGATGGGAGGTGCTGCAACTGGAACCTGGATACGAGTTCGTTTTCGTGAGCGGAGCCACCGGAGGATATCGCTCGTTCTTTGGAATGGACAGGGGAACGAGGAGCGGAGTAGTCGTGTTGTCGAACGCCGCCACGAGTTCGAACGTCGTCGACATCGGCATGCATCTGCTGAATCCCGAAATCCCCCTCGATGACCCGAAGTCGTGGAGAGCGACGATGCCGCGAGTGGCAATCACGGTCGATCCGAAAACCCTTGCCGGATACACTGGGCGATACAGCTTGCCCAGGGGAAAAACTTTGACGATCACGCTGGAGGGCGATCAACTCTTCGAGCAACGGAGCGGTGAGATCAAGGTCCCGATCTACCCGGAGAGCCCTGTGGCGTACTTCTGCAAGCTCTTCGATGAGCAAATCACGTTCAGAGTCGATTCCCGAGGACTGGCGACGGGGCTCACGTATGTCAGCAAACGGTACCGCCCGGCCAGCGCAGCGAATCAGGTAGCCGTCTCCCTCACTGCGGACCCGTCTTCGCCGGCCTATCCACAATCTTCGGCCGCACCCCCTCCGTCGAAATTCCGCCATGCGCATCAGCTTCGTGATCGCTTCGATCGTCGCCGGATCCGGACGCGGCAACCGGCTGATGTACCCTTCCGCGATGAACAGCGGAGTCCCGCCCGCCTTGTTCGGCTTTGACCAAATCAGCGGATCCGCGCCACGCTCGCCCAGCAGCTTCACCACCAACGGACTGATATTGTACGCCGCTCCATGCATCGCCGTATCGCCATTCTTATCCACCGTGTTGATGTTCGCGCCCCGGTCGAGCAGCATCTTCACCGCTTCCACTGCCTCGCTCTCCTCGCCCGCTTCTTCCTGCGGCTCATTGGTGCCGACCCCGGCAGCCGCGAGCAGCGGCGTCGTCTCCTCCGCACTCGCGAGCAGCGGATCGGCGCCCAACTCGAGCAGCAGCTTCATCAACGCGATGTCTCCGCGATTCGCGGCCAAGAGGAACGCAGTCGTAACGCGACTGCGCGGTTGAGCCCTGGCATGATTGCAGTTCCGTACGAGTCGGGTTATCCGCGCAGAATCCAAACGAGATTTCCCAGGCGGCGGTTTGACTCTTGACAAACCTGCTATCGATAAACTTCCGACCGGTGGCCAACAGCGATGATTTCCATCCCATCGTCAATGAGCCGGTAGATCACGCGGTAGTCCCCGACGCGCAGGCGGTAGAGTCCCTGCCAATCGCCATGAAGCGGCGCGGCATCGCCGGCTCCAGTCTCACCGAAACGAGCAACGGCTTGCAGGATGCCTACCGCGGTATTGCGGTCGATTGCCCGAAGCTGGGCACGTGCCTCCAGGGTGAAGGGGAAACGCACCGTAGCTCGCTAGTCCCCAAGGACCTTCTTCACCATCTCGGAATAGTTGCCGCACACCACCGTATCGCCGGCATTCGCTTGTTCCACTCCACGGCGAATGGACCGGCTGAACTGCTCACCGATGGGTTCCTGGGCCAGAAAGAGCAGGAATCGATGGGCCATAGCCACCTCTTGCTCGGGCAAGCCGTCAACCAACGCGTGGAGTTGCTCGCGAGTGATCATCGTCGGAAGCCTTTTTCTCATTTTACTAGAACAGCGGATGTCATCCAGATTCAGGATCACGCGAAAGGCACAGCGTAAACCTGCCGGAATCCGGGAGCCCGGCGTCCGTAACGTTGGCGACCTTCAGTGGACGCCGGTCTGCGTGCTGGGTCACGGCGTTCTGCTGGATTGATCCAATCCTCGCATCGGAGCCCGGCGCAGACGGCGGCCCTGCTCCGAGTGCCCGTTGACTAGAAAGGCTTTCCGTTGCGCGAGCCAGTGGGCCGCAGCATTCGAGCTATAAACTCCGGAAAAACCGGCAACTCGGACAATGGTTGCAGTTGTTGCAGCCAAACCACCCGAGCGGATGGGTCACGACCAGTGCTCGCCGGTTCCGCAGACCCGCACCAATTCGCCGGCCAACCGTGCTCGACACCTCACGCGCACGATGCCCTCACTGCGGACCAGTCCTCGCTTACTTCTCATAACTATCCACAATCTTCACGCTCCCCCTCCGTCGAAATCCCCGCCATCCGCATCAGCTTCGTGATCGCCTCGATCGTCGCCGGATCCGGTCGCGGCAGTCGGCTGATGTATCCTTCCGCGATGAACAACGGAGTCCCGCCCGCCTTGTTCGGCTTCGACCAAATCAGCGGATCCGCGCCACGCTCGCCCAGCGCTTCACCACCAACGGACTGATGTTGTACGCCGCCCCATGCATCGCCGTATCGCCATTCTTATCCACCGTGTTGATCTTCGCGCCCAGGTCGAGCAGCATCTTCCGCGCCTCTACCGCATCGCTCTCCTCGGCAGCTTCTTCCGGCGGCTCATCGTAACCTGGGCGCGTACTGATTACGGGATGGCGGTCGCACGGATGATAAACTCCTCGGAGTGACGGGCAACCGTATCGCCCTGACGGGCCTCATCCTAGGAGTTGGGTTCGTACAAACGCGTGCCGCCGGCCAGGCCCCCAAGGTGGCTCTGATCCCGAGCGATTCAGCCATCCGGCAGATCCTCGTGGACCGCATTGACAAGTACCGTCAAGGCGTGGGGATCGTCGTAGGAGTCATCGAGCCGAAAGGCCACCGCATTGTCTTCTATGGGAAGTCCGGCCAAAACGAACAGCAGTCCCTGAATGGAGATACTGTCTTCGAGATCGGCTCGATCACGAAGGTGTTCACGTCGCTGCTGCTGGCCGACATGGCGCAGCGGGGCGAACTGGCGTTGAACGATCCGGTCGCCAAGTACCTTCCACCCGAGGTCAAGGTACCGGAACGTAACGGACGCCGGATCACGCTTCAGGATCTCGCGACTCACACATCAGGCCTCCCCCGCGATCCCGCCAACATAAGTCCCAGAGATCCTGCCAATCCAGCAGCGGACTACTCCACCGAACAACTCTACGCATTCCTCTCCAGCTACACCCTTACACGCGAAGTTGGGTCGCGGTACGAGTATTCGAATCTGGGGACCTCGCTTCTGGGGCATGCCCTTGCACATCGGGCGGGAACCGGCTACGAGTCACTCGTCGTGTCGCGCATTCTCAACCCGATCGGGATGGCCAACACCCGAATCTCCCTCAGCGAACAGATGCGGCAGCGGCTCGCGCCTGGTCATAGCTATATGTTGGAGCGCTTGCCGAACTGGGATATGGGAGCGTTGGCACCTTCCGGAGGGTTGAAATCGACAGCGAACGACTTGCTAGAGTTCTTGGCTGTCGCTCTCAGCGATCGCAAGTCGCCGCTATCCCAGGCGATGGCCACTGCGATTGCTACTCGACGCCCAGCCGGCCAACCCGACCGGCTGGCAGCGCTCGGATGGGAGGTACTGCAACTGGAACCTGGATACGAGTTCGTTTTCGTGAGCGGAGCCACTGGAGGATATCGCTCGTTCTTTGGAATGGACAGGGGAACGAGGAGCGGAGTGGTCGTGTTGTCGAACGCGGCCACGAGTTCGAACGTCGTCGACATCGGCATGCATCTGCTGAATCCCGAAATCCCCCTCGATGACCCCAAGTCGTGGACGGCGACGAAGCTGCGAGTGGCAATCACAGTCGATCCGAAAAGCCTCGCCAGATACGCTGGGCGATACCGCTTGCCGAGGGGAAAGACGTTGACGATCACGCTGGAAGGCGATCAACTCTTCGAGCAACTGAGCGGTGAGGTCAAGGTACCGATCTACCCGGAGAGCCCTGTCGCGTATTTCTGCAAGCTCTTCGATGAGCAAATCACGTTCAAGGTCGACTCTCAGGGGCTCGCGACGGCGCTCACGTATGTCAGCAATGGTACCGCCCGGCCAGCGCAACGAATCAGGTAGCCGTCTCCCTCACTGCGGACCCGTCTTCGCAGGCTTCTCGTAACTATCCACAATCTTCGGCCGCTCCCCCTCCGTCGAAATCCCCGCCATCCGCATCAACTTCGTGATCGCCTCAATCGTCGCCGGATCCGGTCGCGGCAACCGGCTAATGTACCCTTCCGCGATGAACAGCGGAGTCCCGCCCGCCTTGTTCGGCTTTGACCAAATCAGCGGATCCGCGCCACGCTCGCCCAGCAGCTTCACCACCAACGGACTGATATTGTACGCCGCTCCATGCATCGCCGTATCGCCATTCTTATCCACCGTGTTGATGTTCGCGCCCCGGTCGAGCAGCATCTTCACCGCTTCCACTGCCTCGCTCTCCTCGCCCGCTTCTTCCTGCGGCTCATTGGTGCCGACCCCGGCAGCCGCGAGCAACGGCGTCGTATTGTCCGCATTCGCGAGCAGCGGATCGGCGCCCAACTCGAGCAGCAGCTTCATCAGCGCGATGTCTCCGCGATCCGCCGCCAAGAGGAACGCAGTCGCCCCCTCGGTTCCGATGCTCGATGACGTATTCGGCAACTTCGGAGACCCCTGCGGCAGTTGGAAATTCACCTTCGCGCCCCGCTTCACGATCTCGCGCACAAAGTCCAAGCTCGACAATCGACCCGCTCCCGAAGCCGGCGCCGGATCGCTGATGTCGCTCGAATCCGGCTTGCGCAGCCCAGCCATCATGTGCAGCGGCGTCAGCCCCGTGCGTACATCGTTCGGATCCGCGCCCGCATCGATCAGCGCAACCGCAAGGTCGAAGTGGCCGTTCTGGATCGCCAGCGACAACGGAGTGAACGCCCTCGGGCCGCCGAACCTTCCCTGCCGCCGCACCAGCATTTTCACATCGGCGCCCGCGGCCATGAACGCGCGGACCGTGTCGAGATGTCCGCCGCGCACCGCGAACAGGAACGGCGTGAATCCGGAGTCGACCGTCGCCTTCACGTCGTCTCCCGCTTCGATCAACGCCTTCACCACCGCGGTGTGCCCCTCCGCCGCCGCCCACATTAGAGCCGTCTGCCCCAGCCGTTCGCGCGACCTCACCAGCGCCCCACGCGCCAGCAGCGCCTTCACCGCTTCCGCATTCCCCGATCGCGCGGCCAACATGAGCGGAGATTCTCCGCCCTTCAGCGCCGCATTCGCGTTGGCGCCCGCATCCAGCAGCAACTTCACGATCGCCGCATTGCCATTCGTACAAGCCGATGCAAGCGGGGGCATGCCGTACCGGTTCACCGCGTTCACGTCAGCGCGCGCACGCACCAGCAGCGCCACCGTATCCGCGTCATCGTTGTATGTGGCCCAGTGCAGCGCGGTGGTGCCATCCACTTGCGTCGAATTCACCTCGGCCCCGGAAGCGAGCAGCTTCCGCACAGCCGCGGCATCACGCCGTTCCGCGGCATCGGCAAGGGGAGAGTTCGCTGAGGCGATGCCCGCCGCGAGCAAAGCGAGTCCAGTTACGTTTCGCCAGTTCATGCGTGCGCTCCTAGACGTCGATCCGCTCGAAGAGATCTTCCACTCTTCCGTTGCTATCGGCAAACGCATCGAGATGCACACCCACGCGATCGAGCAGCGTCAGATGCAGGTTCGCCAGATTCGTTCCCTTCTCGTAGCGGATGTGCCGGCCGCCGCGAAGTCCCGAAGCCGAACCGCCCGCCACCAGGATCGGGAGATTCTCATGATCGTGCAGGCTCGGATTTCCCATGCCGCTGCCGTACAAGTAGACCGTATGATCGAGCAGCGATCCGTTGCCGTCGCGCGTCGCCTTCATCCGCCCGAGGAAAGCCGCAAACAGCGACACATGGTGATGGTTGATCTTCGCGATCTTCTCCACCTTCACCGGATCGTTACCGTGATGGCTGGTGGGATGATGCGGGTCCGACACGCCGATCTCGGGATAGGTGCGATTGCTCTGCTCGCGCGTGAGCTGGAACGTGATGACGCGCGTGATGTCGGCTTGGAACGCGAGAATCTGCAGGTCGAACATCAGCTTCGCGTGCTCGGCGAACGACGCCGGAACACCCACGGGCCGGTCGAGATCGGGAGTCTTGTTCTCCGCCACCGCCTTCTCCGCGCGTTCGATCTCGCGCTCCACCTGGCGCACGCTGTCGAGATACTGCTCAATCCGCGCGCGATCGGGCGTGCCCACCTTCTGCTTGATCCGCGCGATGTCTTCGGTGAAGGCATCGAGAAGGCTGGTCCGGTTGCGCAGCGCCGCGCGCCGCGCGTCCGCATTGCCGCCCTCGCCGAACAGCCGCTCGAACACCACACGCGGATGCGCCTCAGACGGCAACGGCGTCGTCGGCGAAGACCACGAGAGGCAATTCTGATACACGCACGCGTAGCCGTTGTTGCAGACGCCCGCCAGCGGATTCAGATCCATCGCGATCTGCAGCGAAGCCAGTTGCGTCTCGCGGCCCATCTCCTTGGCCGCGATCTGGTCCACCGTGGTGCCCAGGAAATAATCGGAACTCTCCGTGTGCTTGGAGCTCGCCGCGCTCAGAAACGCCGCGTTCGATGTGTCATGCGTGCCCGGATACGCGTTCAACAGCCGCGTGTTGGTGACCACCGTCACGTGGCTCTTCACCGGTTCGATCGGCGCGAGACTCGACGAAAGCTGGTCGAGCTTGCCCTGCCCCGGCGGGATCCATCGCGAATGATCGCAGCCCATCGGAACGAAAACGAACCCGAGCCTCCGCACTGGCTTCGCGGGCGTTTGCGCCCACATCGTGGCCGCTGGAATCATCGCATCGAGCAGCGGCAAGCCCACCGCCGCGCCCGCGCCTCGCAGAAGCGTTCTCCGGGGAATTGCCTTCTTCGTCAGAAACACTGTGTTGATCCCTCTACTTCTTGGCTGTTGCCATTGCTTCCGCGCGCCGCATTTGAAATGGAGCGCTCTTCACGATCCCGAGAATGAGCGACGAGAACCGGTATCCATCCTTCTCCGCGTCGGCGACGATTTTGCGAATCGCCGGAGCATCGTAGTACTCGATGCCTCGCCCCAACGCGAACGTGACCAGGTTCTCCGTCAACGTGCCCACGAACAGTTCCGGCCGCTCGAGCAGCGCCGCTTCCAGCCCATCGATACCTTTGAATGCGCTGCCGCCGGGCAAAGCGCCCGACGAGTCCACCGGGCGATCTTCCACTTCGAGATCGCGCCACTGCCCCACCGCGTTGAAGTTCTCGAGCGAGAAGCCCACCGGATCGATCGTCCGGTGACAAGTCGCGCACACGGCATTGTTGCGATGAGCAGCCAGCCGTTCGCGCATCGGGAGGTTCGCGGCCATGGTGCTCTCATCGAGCACCGGCACGTTCGGCGGCGGAGACGCGGGCGGCGCGCCCACGATGTTCCGCAGCACCAATACGCCGCGGAGCACAGGCGAGGTCCGCGTCGCGTATGACGTCACCGAAAGCACGCTCCCCTGCCGCAGCAGACCACCGCGCCGGCTCTCGGGCGTGAGCGCCACACGGCGCAGCCGGCTCCCGTAAACTCCCGGGATCCCGTAATGCTTGGCCAGCCGTTCGTTCAGGAACGTGTAGTCCGCTTTGATGAACGTCTTCACGCTGCGATCCTCGCGCAACACGCTGTCGAAGAAGAGCTCCGTCTCCTGGCGCAACGCTTGCCGCAAGTTGTCATCGAAGTCGCGGAACAGATTCCCGCTCGGGCTCACCGCCACCACATTCCGCAGCCGCAGCCACTGTCCGGCGAAGTTCGTGGCGAGATTGAATGACCGCTTGTCCGCGATCATCCGCCGCGTCTGCTTTTCGAACTCCCCGGGCTGGCTCAGCTTCCCCCGCACGGCCACGTCGAGCAACTCATCGTCAGGGATGCTGCTCCACAAGAAGAACGACAATCGCGACGCCAGATCGAGATCGCTCACCCGATACACTCCGTTCGCGCCTACGTTCCCCGGATCGGTCTCCACCCGGAACAAAAATTGCGGACTCGTCAGCACTGCGGTCAACGCCATCGTGACGCCCGCATCGAAGTCCCCGCCAGCGCGACCCTTGCGATAGAACGCCATCGGCTTTTCGACATCGGCTTTGTCCACCGGTCTCCGATACGCACGCCGCATCACTGTCGCCAGAATGGTCCGCGCGCATTCCTCTTCCTTGGCCCCGTCAGGTCCAGCCGGGCGGCACACGAACAAGCGGCGGCGGCTCGGCGTTTCATTCGCGCCCTTCGCGTCATAGGGTCCAGTGAGCGAGATGCGATCCACCGCAGGCGCTGTGCGCGGATATCGCCGGTCATTGAAACGGGACTCCGTCGGCTGCCGAGGCGTCTCGGTCAATGAGGATCCGTCTTTCACGAACGTGACCGCCAAGTCATGCGGACCCGCCGTCACCCGAAATCGCGCCTTGATCGGCTTCTCGTTCAGGATCTCAGTGCCGACGCTGGTCTTCGAGATCGTGAACGTGGCAACCTGCTCGCGGTCGAGCAGCACCAGCATTTCGTGTGAACGCGCCTCGCGCAGTCCGCTGATGATGCCCGCGAGATCGCGCATCAGCGCCACCTGAATCTCGTACTCGCCGTCCTGCGGGAACGTGTATGAGGTCGACACGCCGCCGCGCGTCCCGAGCGGCAATCCCGGCAGATGATCTTCTTGCGTGAGGTCGGCGGCCAAGCTGATCGTGTCATTCTGGAGCCCGGTCTGCGTCGTACCCACCGCCAGCCGGCTGATCTTCTGCGCGGCCGCGATGTAGCGGTTCAATAGCGTTGGCGAGAGATCGCCCACATTCACGTTGTCGAAACCGTGACCGCTCTCGTCGGCCGGAAGCATCGAGGCGGCGTCGATATCGAGCGCCAGCAAATCGCGGATCGCGTTCTGATACTCGGTTCGATTCAAGCGCCGCAGCGTCTCCGTTCGGCCAGGGTTGAGCTTGGCAGCGGCAACCGCGTCGAGAGACGTTTCGATCGACGTCAACATCGCGCGGCGATCGGCTGCGGAAGGCTGCGGCACACCCGGAGGCGGCATCACGCCGGTGCGCAGCTTGCGCGCCACTTTTTCCCACAACTCCGGCTGCGCGCTCACCTTCGCGGCGTCACTGGGAGCCAGGACCAGACCGCCGCTCTTCGCTCGTTCGTTATGGCACTTCGTGCAGTAGTTCTCGACGAATCGCTGCTGGCTCGCGGTGGAAGCAGGTTGCTGCTGAGCCGCGTGCGCGGCCAGCGCCAGCGACACGACCAGTGCGGCAAGAACGGCTCGGCTCATCAGCCAACGATTCTAGCGAACTTCGGCTACGGCAATTTGGTAGTGTGGCGGGCCACCATCTGCCACTTTCCACCACGCTTCACCCACACCTGCACCAGATCCAGCGGAACAATCACCACCCCCTCGGGCTTCGGATTGTGCGCCATCGTCTTCCCGTGGAAGATCGCCGTGTCGCCGTGGATCTGCACTTCCGACCCCGGCTCATCCCGAAAATCGATTCGGCCACGCAACAGGTGCTCGATGCACACGGCTTTGTTCTCCATCAAAGCGTTTGAGTGTCCATAAAACAACTCCTCGCCGAGGAGCCCGTCCAAAGCCGCGCCGTCGGCTTCGCGAGCCGCTCGGTTGAAGGCTGCTACCGCCGCTCGTACTTCTTGTTCCGCCGCCGGGTTGTGGTCCGCCATGAAAGGTCCAGCGTAGCACGGCCGGCACGCCGGCCTCTACTTACTAACTTCCACTCGACTTAGCGCGCCGCAACCCCAATGTGGGCAGACTTCAGTCTGCGTGGGACTCTCCAGAAACTCGCTGTCGGCGCTACTCCACTGCATTCGGCTTGTGGGGCAGGCTTTCAGCCTGCAGCGGGACTTCCAGTCCCGCTGTCCGAGCGGCGCAGCGAATTTCAGGCCCTTGGATCGGTGCCCCGCCGTACACGCTTCAGTCCCGCCCCCCACACACTGTCGGCCGCCCCCCCGAAGCCGCGACCCAACATCCACCACCCGGAAGTGGCAACAAGATTGCCCTACTTCCACCGAGATGCGCTTCAGGAGCACCTTTTCTACTGATGTTGGTAGAACGGTACCCAGCCCGAACGCCCTCATCCCGAAATCAGAAGGTTCTATGAAACAAAAGTTAACACTGGCTTTCGCGGCGCTTGCTTTGTCCGCAGGCTTCGCTGTCGCTCAGACCATCACCGGGACCATCACCGGTACAGTCGTTGACCCGCAAGGCGCGGTCATTCCCAACGCCAAAGTTACGGCCACAAACACCGGCACCAACGTCGCGTTTTCCGGTACCACCAACGCAGCCGGTCTTTATAATCTGCTCTTCCTTCCGGTGGGCACCTATAACGTCACCGTCGAAGGCCAGGGCTTCAAGAAATCACAGGTGGGCCCGTTTGCGCTCGCCGTCAACCAAACCGCACGTGTGGATGTTCGCCTGGAACTGGGCGATACCACCCAGTTGATCGAAGTATCGGACGTCGCGCCGATCTTGCAAACAGAGTCCACCCAGACCGGCGATTCGATCAGCTCTCAGAAGCTGACCAGCCTTCCTCTCAATGGCCGCAACTTCGTGGCGCTCACCCTGCTGATTCCGGGCGCGGTGAGTCCGAACCCGAGCGGCATGAATGGCCGCCTCGGCGCCCGGCCCTACGTCAACGGCAACCGTGAGCAGACCAACAACTTCATGCTCGAAGGCGTGGACGTGAACGATTCCATCGACAACCGCGTCGGCTATTCGCCGAACGTGGATGCGCTGCAGGAAGTGAAAGTGCTCACCGGCAACGCCGCGGCCGAGTTTGGCAACGCAGGCGGCGCCACCGTGATGCTGCAGTTGAAAAGCGGCACCAATCAGTTCCGCGGCAACGTGTTCGAGTTCCTGCGCAACAACAAGCTCGACTCGAACGGCTTCTTCCGCAACCGGAACCTGTCCACGGCCAAGCGGACCGGCTTCAAGCGCAACATCTTCGGCGGCACGCTCGGCGGCCCCATCCGCAAGGACAAGCTCTTCTTCTTCGTCGACTACGAGGGCACGCTGCAACGCACCGATGGTCCGACGTCGGCCAGCGTGGCTCCGCAGTCGTGGCGCAATGGCGACCTGAGCATCTTCCCGAACAACATCGTGGACCCCGCCAACAACGGCACGCCGTTCCCGGGCAAGCAGATTCCGGTTTCCCGGTTCAGCCCGGTGGCGCGGTTCCTGTTTTCGAACCCGAACCTCTATCCGCTGCCCAATCAGCCCGGCGTCGGTCCGCAATTGGTAAGTGGCAACTACGCCGGCGCAACGGCGTCCAAGCTCAACAACCATCAGGGCGACGTGAAGGTGGACTACCGTCTTTCCGACAAAGACAACCTGATGGCGCGCTGGTCTCGCGGCTTCTATGAATCGGTTACCAGCCAGGCGGCTCTGCCGGTATTCTTGACGGGCGGCCAGGAAGGCCCCACCCAATCCGCCGTTCTCAACTGGAACCGGTCGGTGTCGTCCACCATCGTCAATGAGGCGCGCTTCGCCTTCTCGCGCGTGGTGATCAAAGACGTGACGCTCGATTGGAGCGGACTACTGGGCGCCGACGGCAACCAGAAGTTCGGCATCCCCGGCGGCCAGCCGATTCCGGGTTTGAGTGCGATCAACCTCGGCGGCGGACTTTCGGGCATCGGCGGAGCGGCCAACCTCTCCAACACGGCCGACAACAAGTACGTCTACTACGACAACCTCACCTGGCAGAATGGCAAGCACCTGCTCAAGATGGGCGGACAGCTCATGCGCTATCAGCAGAACCGCTACTACGCCGGCAACAACGGCGCGCTCGGCGTGTTTCGCTACACGGCCACATACACCAACCTCGACCTGTCTGACTTCCTGCTCGACCAGTTGAACGGCAAAGGCCGCGGCGCGGCCACCGGCACCTGGGGCCATCGCTTCTGGCGTCCGGCTCTGTTCGTGCAAGACGACTTCAAGGTCGCCCAGAACTTCACCTTGAATCTCGGCCTTCGCTGGGAGTACATGCAGCCGATCTACGAAGTGAAGGATCGCCAGGTGAACATCGACACCTTCGCCGGGACCCTCATCACCGCGGGCGGCGCCTACGGCCGCGCGCTCTACAACGGCTACAAGAAGCAGTTCATGCCCCGCATTGGCTTCGCCTGGACTCCGGGCGGCTTCCACAACAAGCTGGTGGTCCGCGCTGGTGCGGCATACCAGAGCTTCATGGAAGGCACGGGCGCCAACCTGCGCACCACGCTGAACCCGCCGTTCTTCGTGGAAACCGACCTCACCTATGACACGCGTACGCCCGGTTCGATCACGCGTGGATTCGCCGACGTGGTCACGTCGAACATTACGCTCGACATGGCCCGTCCCGCCGCCGCCGGCATCACCCCGCAGCTCCAGGGCCGCGCCTGGGATCTGAATCTGCGTCCGCAGACCACTTCCCAGATCAACTTCACGCTCGAATATCAGCTCGACAATTCGACTTCGCTTTCCGCCGGTTATGTCGGCCAGAAGGGAACGCACCTGGTCGCCCCAGTGGAAGCCAACCAGCCGCTGCCAGGCGTCGGCCCATTCGCCTCCTGGACCAACCTCAACACGCGGCGTCCGCTCTACAACAAGCTGCCGAACCTCGGCAACACCGCTCGTACGGAATCGTCGGCGACAATGGACTATCACTCGCTGCAGGTAACCGGACGCCGTTCGCTGAAGCACGGGCTCGATTTCATCGCGGCCTACACGCTCGGCAAGACGCTCACCGACAATCTCGGCTACTACGGTTCGGGCTTGACGTCGGGCGAAGGCGCCTACTGGCAGAACGCGTATGACCGCCGCTCCAATCGCGGGCCGTCGTTCTTCGACATCCGCCAGAACTTCACGATCGGCGGCAATTGGGACCTCCCCTACGGCAAGGGCCAGAAGTGGGCGGGCTCCAACAAGGTGCTGGATATGATCGTGGGTGGTTGGAGCACCAACTATAACCTGTCAATGCACTCAGGCCTGCCGCTGACGGTTCGCGCGGTGGACCGCACCAATCAGGCTGTCCGCGGCAACGTGCGCGCGAATTACTATCGCCCGTTGGTGGCCAACACAGCCAACCGCAACATCGACAACTGGTTCGGTCTCGACCGCACCAACCCGTCGCTGTTCTGCGCCGCCGGCGTCATCGATAGCGCGTGCGCCTACGGCCAGCCCGGAGATGGACTGTTCGGTAACTCCGGTATCGGCACCGAGCGCGGCCCGAGCTTCTTCAATCTCGATTTCTCCATCGGGAAGAAGTTCCTCGTGACGGAACGCCAGTTCGTCGACTTTCGCGTCGAGCTGTTCAATGCGTTCAATCACTCCAGTTGGGCTCCTCCCGGACTCAACATCGGTACGCCTGCCACCTTCGGCGCGATCGGCGCGATGGTGCAGAACCCGCGTAATATCCAGTTCGGTTTGAAGTACCACTTCTAGACTGGCGCGTCCAACCCCTCGCGGCCCGGCAGCTCACCCTGCCGGGCCGCGTTGTCATTGGACCACGTGTTCCGAACTCACCACCCGCCCGCTCTCGTCGAACAGATTCAAATAATACGCTTTCGCGCCCGCCGGAACCCGCGCCGAAGCCCGGTGCGTCTTGCCATCGATCTCGCCCGGAACCGTCTCCCACTTGCGGTCCTGCCATTTGCCCGTATCCGCCGTATACTCGAGCTCCGCCTTCGCCGGCGCGCGGCCTCCCGCATACTTCACCCACATCCGGCCGCTCGCCATGCCTTGCGCCGCCACGCGCCCGAGCGGCTCGCCCTTCTTCAACATCGCGTCCGCATAAGCGTGGATCTCCTCGGGCACGGCCCCATCGGGATGGCTATGCTTCATCCGCACGCGGACCGCGAGCGTTCGCTTGCCCTTCGTCAATCGATACGACTTCTGCCACGAAGGCAGCGGATAGGCGAAGTCATTCGTCCCGTTCACCCACAACATCGGGAGCTTCGCCGCCGCGAGATAGCGCGACGGATCCCACAGCGAAAGCCAATGCCCGGCGCGCGCCTCTCCGAGCTTGGCGAACTGCGGAAGCCAGGCCGAGTCCTCGCCGAGGAAGCCGCAGCCATACACCGGCGCCGCGAAGCGGAAGCGCTGGTCCACGCCCGAGACGATCGAGGTGAGATAACCGCCCCACGAAATCCCGGTGACGCCGATGCGCTTCGGATCCACTTCCGCGAAGGATCGGAGCAACGAATGCGCGCGCACTGCCGCCGCCACCGCGTGATAACTCCATTGATCCTGAGGCGGCAGATCGACATTGTCGAAATCGCCCCACCCCGCCGGACCCGAAAACTCATCGCGCGTGCGATCCGGATTCCAGAGCTTGGCGCCCTCTGCCTTCGCCGGGCGCGTTCCCACTGTGTCCATCGCGATCGCTGCATAGCCTCGCGAGTTCCACAACCGCACCCATTCGGCGAACGCCGTTCCGCCTCCGCCGTGGATCAACACCATCGCCGGAAGTTTCGCGCCAGCCGCGTGCGCGGGTGCGCCGTAGTAGGCGAACACGCGCGTCGGCTTGCCCTTGTACGGCATTCCCTCGAACAGCAGCGCGCGCACGCCCGGCTCGCTGGTCTGCTGATCCTGAACCTGGGGCACTTTGTAGAGCTCCGCCGTGTTCCATGGAATTCGATCGGCCACGGCCAGTACACTGGCTGCGAGGAAAAGTAGAATCCGTTGTGTCATCCGCTCTACTATATCGCCGTGACAGCCTGCGACTCCGTCCGGACTCTCCCGCGCTTTGCACAGGTTGGCCCCGCGGTCGCGGGCACTGAAAAAATGCAGCGCGCGATCGTCATTGCAGTGTACGAGAAAGTACCGAATCCGAAGTCAGGGACATCCTCAGCCAGACCTTCCATTTGCCGATCACAACCAAACCAACGGAATTTCTCCTTCCGTATCAATACCGCCCTCCCGAAAACACCCAAAACCTCTTGACACCGCATGCGACACTGGAATCGTAAGGCGGCACGGACCCTCGCGTCCGGGCCGCCTTTCGCATTTCTACACCCAGAGGAGAAACCACCATGTCCACCGCCACCGCCGCGCAAAACGAAGCCAATCGCGCCAACGCGCAAAAATCCACCGGACCCAGAACCGCCGAAGGCAAAGCCGTCTCGTCTAGAAACGCCGTCACCCACGGCCTCTTCTCCGCAACCTTCGCCGTCGCTCCCGAAGACCGCGACGAATTCGACATCCTCCTCGAACTCCAGCGCGGCGAACTCTGCCCCCAAGGCATCAATGAGGAACTCGTCTTCTCCAACCTCGTCCAAGCCGCCTGGAAGATCGAAAAAACACGCCGCCTGGAAGCCCAAGCCCTGCTCGAACAAAACGAAGCCAAGCTCGACAAATATGTCCGCTACGCCGTCCAGTTCGAACGCGCCTACTACCGCGCCCTCGCCGAACTCCGCAAGCTCCAAACCGAGCGCGCTCTCCGCGAAGCCGCCACTTCGCAACGCGACGGCGCCAAGCCCCCCGTGGCCGACATCGCCGCTCTGCGAAAACAAACCCAACCTCTGCCCGACCTCGCCAACGATGCCTTCTGCCGCCGCCTCGACTCGGAATCCCGCTGGACCCGCGCCAAGCTCTGCGCCCTCAAAGCCGGAATTCCCATCAACGACTCCGGCCTCCCCAAAGCGGCCTGATCAAAACGTAACTCGACCGCGCAACATGATCTGCCGCGAGCCGCCGATCGCCGAAAACTGCCGCGTGCCGCTGATCACGCCCACGTTCGACGCGTTGATATTCGCCGCGGGATTGTTGAAACTCGCGTGATTGGCGATATTCTGCGCCGCCGCCATGAACGTGAACTTGATCCGTTCGGTGATCGGGAACGTCTTTCCGATCGTCAGGTTGTGCTGGTTCAAGCCCGGACCCTCGAGCACGTTCGTCCCGGAATTGCCGAACCGCCCCGCCACCGGCCGCGCAAACGCCGCCGGGTCGAACCAACGGTTGAGACGCCGCTCGCTGGTGGATAGGTTCCCGTTCGTCAGCCGATCCGGCCGGCCGGAAGTCGTGTTCGTATTCGAAGGATCCGCGCCCGAGAACGAAGGTCCGAAGAACTGGCCCGTCTCCATGAATCCGGTCCAGTAGATCTGCCATCCGCCCACGATCTGCTCCGCCACCGGACCGGCATTCGAAAGCACCCTCTTGCCCTTGCCCACCGGTACCTGGAAGATCGAGTTGATCACGAACCGCTGCCGCACCGTGTTCGGATCGCGCTCCCAGAACAAGGGCGCGTATGGATTTTCCAGATTCTGGTAATTCCAGTAATTGGAGGCGAGAGTCCAGTGAACGTCGAAGGTCACCATGCCCACCTTGCGCTGCGCCTCGAGCGTGGCCGCATTGAACTTCTGCTCGCCGTTGTTGCGCGCAAGCGTGGCCCCGACATACTGCGGATACGGCCGGCGCGACTGCGCGAACGGAGTCAGCGACGGCTGCGGGATATTGATGCCGATATTGTAATTCAAGCCATAGGCCCGCGTGCCTTGATACGACGCGCGCAACCCTACATCGCCGATCTGCCGCTCTATGGTCGCGTTGAACTGGTGCAGGCGCCCGTTCTCAGTCCCCAACGGATAACCCGCCACCGACTGCGAAGCAATCGCGCCCGCACCCGCCGGGAACGGATTCGGCCACGGCAGTATCGTCCCCGCGTTGTTGAAGAACGTCTCGCTGAGCTGGAACGGACCCGTTCCATTGGCTCGCGCGAATCGTCCGATCTGCTCCGTGAAAACCGCGTATCCGCCCCGCACCACCCAGTTCGGACCCAGCGGACGCCAAGCGATCCCGATCCTCGGCTGGAAGTTCCGGTTCGTTGGCTGCGTGCGAACGTCTCCGGTGACCACCTTGATCGTCGACACCGGATACAGCGGACTGATCTGCGCTCCCGAAGGAATCACCACGTTTCCCGACACCGGATCCCAGTTATAGATCTTCCCGTCGTCGTAATTCGGCGAGCCAAAGCGATCCCACCGCAGCCCCCAATCGAGCGTCAGCCGCGAATTGATTTTCCAGGTGTCGTTCACGTAGAGCCCCAGTTCGCGGTCAAGCACGGTCCGGTTCGTGAGTGGATTCAGCCTCACCGACGAGAACGGATATCCCAGATAGAAATCAGCCGGTGCATATCCGCTCAACTGGCCCGTGAAACTGAAATTCCCATAGGTCCCTTCGGGAATCGTGTTCACGAGGTTGCTCGACAGCCGCAGTTCGCCACCGATCTTGAGCGTGTGTGCGCCCCGCGACCACGTGGCCGCGTCGGTGAAGGTCTTCAAGATGTCGTTCTGCAGCGGGCTCCCCGCCGGATTCACGCGAATCGGCTGGTAGCCGGTGATGCTGACCGTCGGGAACCCCATGCCGCTGAGCGACTGCGGATTCACGCCCTGGATCCCCAGTTCCTTCACCGCCGCGTCTCCGGTGACCGGATTGAACCCATCCACAGTCCCGCCATCGTTGACGATCGGTTGATACCATCCGAACCGCACCGTGTTCACCAGCGTGGGCGAGAAGATGTGCGTGTCTTCCACCACCACGTTCCGCGAATCGCGCACGCGCGTCCAAGCCAGGCCGGGATAGTTGCCCGCCAGCACATACTGCGGCTTCGAGAGGATCACGCGCCCATAGATGGTGTTCTTCGAGTTGATCCGGTAATCGGCCCGGTACTCGTACGCCTTGTAGACGAACAGATCGGTGGGATACGGAAACAGGAAGCCGTAGTTATTACTCAACTGCCCCGGTCCGCCGAGATTGGGCGCGGGCAGGTATTTGTCGAAGATCTTGCCAGCCACCGGATTCAGCCGCGACGACGGAATCCGGTTGTTCGCGAACGGCGTGTTGTTCAACGGATCGCGCACCACGGTCCGCGGCAGCACTTCCGAGAAGTCGCCTTGCCGCATCAGCGCCGTCGGCACATCGCGCAGAATATAGTTGCCGCCCGGCCAGTTCTGCCCGCTCAGCGAGACGAAGAAGAACAGGCGGTCTTTGATCGCGGGACCGGAAAGCTCGCCGTGATAGGTATGGAAGAGCGCCGAGGGCTTCTTCGCGTCGAAGAAGTTCCTCGCCGCGAGCGCGCTGTTCTGGTGCCAGTAAGCCGCCGTGCCGTGCCACTGGTTGCCGCCGCCCTTGGTGGTCATGTTGATGTATCCCGGCCGGGAAAACTCCGCCGAATTGTTCCCGACCACGATGTTCACGTCTTGCATCACGTGAACGTTGGCGGTCTGCAGCGACGTGCCGTCTCCGCCCAAGCCATCGATCGCGGTTTGCGTTTGCGACCCCGCCAGTCCAGCCACCTGGATTCCGTACACGCCGCTCGTCATCTGGACCAGAGGCAACGTCGCCATGATCACCTGCGGATTGCGGCCATCGCCGATCCACGGCGCTTCCTCGAAACGCTGCTTGGTGAAGCTGCCTTGGATCTTCGCCGAGTCGGTCTCGATCACCGCCGCGTTCGCCTGCACCGTCACCTCGGCGCCCACCGAGCCGAGTTCCAACGTGGCGTCCACGCGGCGAATCGTTGAGGTCTCGAGCACGATGTTGTCGGCGATGAAGTTGCGGAATCCGCTGTGGCTCACCGTCACACGGTACCGGCCGCGCTGCAAGTCGGGGATCTCGAAGTCGCCGTCATTGTTGGTGGTTACCTCTCGCTCCACGGCGGTCTGGATGTTCACGAGCTTGATCCCAGCGCCCGCGACGACTGCGCCGGTCGGATCAGAGACGTGACCGCGAATGGTGGAGGTGGACAGTTGCGCCGCGGCCACGAAAGCCGCAAGCAGGAGCACGGAGAAAGTTCGAGCCTGTTGCATGAAGCGAACCCCTTGATCGGTCAGAGTAACGTTGATCGGCGAACGCGGCGACCTTGTGCGGTCAGTATACAGGAATGCGGCTGGGCGTGGGGAACGCGAGCAGACTCGGAAAGAGCCTCTCTACAACTCTCTGAGTGCGATGCAATTTCCACGAGGCGGTAACCGGGCTCTTCGCCTGTCGCGTGGACTCGGATCGCCGATTCCCGGCCCGAGTTCGACGTGACGCAGCGTTCGCCGGCGGCATCCCGTGTTCCGCGAAAATCGCTTCTGCTTTCCTATCAACCGCTTGCCGCGATCGATTTTGCAAGGAAGAACACCACTCCCGCTACCTTGAGATCGTGGACCGAGTTCCACGCGCTCTTCGACAATCGAATAACTGCTCTGGGTGCGAGGATCGAGTTAAGGGGCCACCGTGAAGTTCGTCACTCCCGCGCCGCCGGGTGCGTTCGACCATGGACCCCAACCAGTGTCGCCATTCGGTGGGCACAGGATGTCCTGCTCATAGTAGCCGTCGGGCTGGCACGCCCTGACGATTGCGCTGTACTCGGTGGGCGCGCCATTGACCGCCGGCAAGGGAGCAAAGACAAACTGCCCCTCGGCGATGCCACTCACGGTCGGCGCCGAGGTACCCCGGACCGCGACAAAGTATTGATACCTTTGGTTGCGGATATCCAACCGCGTCCAACCGATCTGCACGTTCCCCTGCCTAACGCGGCTTCCGTGGCCCGGCGCCACCATTGTCGGAGAAATCGTTGCTTCGCCCGTGGGAGAAAGCGGTGCACCGCCCGCGACCTGGAACCCGACCGTGGGACCGAGCACCTGCGATGGCCCAGGGCTCGCAACCACCAAAGCGTCGTAGCGTACACCACTGGGATTGAGCTGAGCCGCGGCAAAGTTGTTCGTAGTGTAGATGTCCGCCGCAGTAGTGGATCGGCCCAGGTCGCCGACATAGAGCCTGTAAGTCGTGTTGGATCCGTTGTCACCCGGCACGCGGGACCAAGTGAACAGCACAGGCGTCGATACGGAGGTTCCTGGAATCGGATTGCCGAGAATTGGTCCAGCGGGATTCCCAGCGCTGGGATTGATCGGCGTGCCGGCGCTGTATGGTCCGCAGCCATTGCCGTTGCACGCGGCGACCAACACAGTCGCCGGACCCGATGGTACCGGAAGCGCGATATTGTTCACAGCGGTTTGTCCGGCAGCGACCGTAAGTGCGCCGCCTCCCGGTCCTGTGTTGGGCTGGACCACTTGAACTCTGTAGATGTCCGCGCCGAGAACGGACGACCATGAGGCAGTGAGCTGGTTTGCGGTACCGATGGTCGCCTGTGCGATCACGGGCACTCCTGTGGGAACAGGGGGCAGTTGCACAAGAAAGCGCGTGGTATTCCCGACCCAACAGTCGTCAGGGTTGCTCGTACAGGATTGGACAGAGAACCAGTAGGTCCCTTCTGGGATCGAGTAAACAGTCGAAGTGGAAGAAGAGGGTAGCCGAATCTGAAGAACTGTTGCGTCACTGCCTCCCTCGCGTATCTTGGCGAGATATGTTTCAGCATTCGGGTCTGCTTCCCATCGGAACGTGACGGTGGAATTCGTGAACGCCTGGTTCGAGACGGGAGAGATGATCGCCGGAGTTCCTAGAGGTTTGCTTGGGAGACCAACGGTGAAGAATGACTCAGCGAAAGACCCGCACACAGCGTCGGCTGGAGGACCAGTGCATGCTCGCACGTGGAGATAGTAGGTGCATATTTCCCGTGAGACTGGAATGTCCGCCAAAAGTGAAGTCGCATTGGCGACGCCGGCGATGAAGTCCGTCTCGTCGTAGAAGCGAGAGTAGCGCACTTCATAGTGAGTCGCTCCGGGAACGGGGTCCCAGGCGAAGGTCACGCCCCGGACCGGAATCACTTGGCTCGGCGCTGGCGCGGTGATAAAGGGAGCGGGCAGACGAGAAGAGCCCCCGCTCTGAGTCACCGGGACATTCTTATCCGCAATCCGCACGACGGCGGTTCGCGGCGGGCCGAAATTCGGGCTGGCTTGCATGGTGACTTCTCCACTGCCTTGGACCCGCCCGGACGAAGCGAGCCATATCTGATTCTGGCTCTGGGTTTCCGCGGACCATTCGCAGCCTTGCTGCGTGGTGACCTGAACCTTGAACCGCGTGGCCTCGATCGGGATGATCCCGTACGGGGCGATGTTGAACGTACAGGAAGACGGGGACATTGTGCCGCCTTGAATCCGAAAGCGGGGAATCATTGCCGTTCCCGTGGCGTCGCCAGGAGCTAGATCTCGGACAATTTGTCCAGGGGGGCGGGACGTGCCCGGCGGGTAGGTGGCATAAACCGCGAATTCGGCGGCCTCGATCGAAGTCGTATCTGTGTTGACGACCTCCCAGACGGCCATCGCTGATCCCGCAAGCACGGCGAGCGGGGAGAACCCTGCAGCATCCGCAGGGACTGCGGTGAACGGGCCGCGGCCTACCGAGTCGCTAGACGTGAGGACGGCGTAGATGTTCCGGTTTTGAACGTACAACTGCGCTCCTGCGGGGATTCCCGAGAACCGCGCCATCAAGCGGGTGCTCGAGTCTGGAAGCCCCGCAGTCCCCAAGTCACCGCGGCCAGCAATGACAGGAAGCGAAGAGTTGAAGAACCCGGTTTCTGTTTGATAGATGGCGCCGAGCAGGTCCTGGTTCTGCAGGGAACCGTTCGAGGCGAGTCCAACTCGCCGGCGAAAAACGCTCGGGAAGAGTTCTTCGAAGCGCACTGAACCGACTTGCGCCGGAATCGAAGCGCCGGGGTCACTCCAAGTGAGGCCGGTAGAGAACGGCCGAAGCGAATTTTGCGCGATTGCCAGGACGAGCCTCGATGAGGTGTCAAGCCCTACGCCTGTCATTCTGACTCGAACGGAAGCGTATGAAACCTTTCCCGGAGCAACGCCCATGCGATTGGCATTGACTCGCACATTTGTCAGCCGGAGGGTGCGCACGTTGTTGCCCGGTTCATCGAAAGGGGCGCGGAACACGATCGAACTGCCGCTCATCGTGCCCTGGAACACGTTCCTATTATTCGGTGTACTGGCGCTCTGTGTGCCGGAGCCGTAATAGTCGAACCCCGTACCGTTCCCGTAGCCGGGGCAGACATCCGAGGGATCCCGGCAAACGAACTGCCGTTCGGGCGTCGGGTCATCGACGAACAGAAGTGCTTCGGTCCATCGAACTCCAGCCGTTTCGGCAAGGATCCTAGAGGTGAATTCGAATCCACTATCAGGAGTGATTGTGATCGTGGCCGTCGAAAGTTGGCGCCCGGCAGGCGTCGGCGTTCCCCCAACACATTGGATCAGCACATCACCGGTTCGTTCGGCCATTCCCTCTGAGCGAACAGACGGCGTGCCGCTGGCCTGCGGCACGCACCTCACTCCCTGCGCCGTCGCTTGAGCCGCCATGAGCAGCAGGAACAGTGAAAATAGAGCGACCCGCAATGAGACGGACATTTCCTTGGAATCTCCCCCATCGGTCAGGCTAACACAGACACCGGGAATAGTTGGCGAGCGGACTTTAGCCCTACCGTCCCGTGTACCGCAAAAATCTTTTCCGCCTTCATATCAATCACTTGCCAGAATCGATTTTGCGCGCAGAAACACCCCGCCCGTTATCTTGAGACCGTGGACCCCGTTCCACCCGCTCTTCGACAACCGAATAACTCCAAAGGCCCGCCGCAGTGTGATTGTTGGATCGGCTTCAGTCAGCGCAAGACTTCAGGCTCCCTGTGCGTGACCATAAGTTACCCGCGTCTGTAGTGGAAAATTCGACAAAATCCGACACTTTCCGACAGTTTTGACTTTTTCCGAAAGTGTCGGGCCGCGGCGGCAGCCAGTCTCTAACTCTCCGACCCCAGCGTCGCAATAAAAGCATCCGCCTCCTGAATCGACGCCTCGATTTCCTTCACCAGCACCGCCACTTCCCCATCCATCTTGATCGCCGTCTGCTTCAATGACGCGATCGCCTTCGCGTTGAGGTTGTGCTTCAGGAACAACACCTGGTCTCGGAACGCCCCGAGCACCGGCTTCATCTTCGTCTCGCTCGCCCGCATCCGCGCGATCAGCGGACGATAACGCTTCTCCGCCTCCCGCCGTAGCGCCCGGCTGCGATTCTTGAGGTCGGAGTTGCGCATCTCGTCGATCTCGTTGTCCCACTCCTTGAACATGTCGCCCGCAACTTGTTCGATCGACTCGATGCGGTTCGACACGTCCTTGGCGCGGTCCTCGGTGCGCTCGTATTCCTTGTTGAGCTTCTTGTAGATCTCTTCGAGATTGCCGCCGTCGAAGCCGGTCAGCGCTTGAAACGCCTCGAGCGCCGTCTGGAATTGCTTCTTCGCTTCTTCCTGATCCTTGCGGCTCGCGTCCACGCGCTTGGCGAGGATGTCACGCTTCTCCTTTCCGAGTTTTTTCATCCCGGAATAGTAGAGGCTCGTGCATCCGCACGAAACGGCGATCGCGAACGCGAGGAGCGCGCGGGGAATCACTTCTTCTCGCCGGGGCCGATCGAGATGAGCTGGTTGCGGTTCGTGACGAACAGCGCTCCGTGCGCGGCCACGATCGAGGTGTACACCGAACTCCCCATGTTGCCTTCGAAGATTACTTCCTTCGTCTTGCCCGTCTTGAGCACGGCGAGGTCACCGTCTTCGTCCCCGAGATAGACCTTGCCGTCCACTACGTAGGGCGACGCCCAGATCGCGGCCAGCATGTCGTGCTTCCAGTACGCCTTGCCCGTGGCGGCGTCGATCGCGTGCAAGAAGCCCGAAAAATCGGCGTAATAAAGGATGCCGTCATAGAGCGCGCCGGTCGAGATGGAACGGCGGATGTCGCCGTAATGCCAGATCCGGCCGGTAGTGGTGATGTCGCCGCGCTTGGTGCCGTCGATGCAATAGAGGTGGCCCACGCCTTCGCCGTGTTCGGGATCCTGCCCATTGGCAAGGTACACCTTGTTGTCGTAGATGATGGGCGTGGAGATCACTTCGTTCCGGTTCTTCGGCCATACCGAATCCTTGGGGTTCGTGTCGAACTCCCACAAGAGCTTCCCGGTCATCGCTTCATAACCGCGCACCCAACCGTCGCCCTGCGCCGAGACAACCTGAACGATGTCGCCGATGCGGCCCACCGATGGCGAGGACCACTGCCCGTGCAGAATGCGCTCGCCGACGCGATTGTCTTCCCACACCACCTTGCCCGTCTTCTTGTTCACCGCGATCAAGGCGGGAGCGCGCGGCGAGGGAATGTGCACGTGCGACTCGTCATTCCCGTTCGAGGTCATGACGAACAGCAGATCTCCATAGATCACCGGCGACGAGTTCGAAAGGTTGTGCGGAAACGCGCCCAGTTCCTCGATCATGTCGAGCTTCCAGACGACGTCGGCGTTCTCTTCGCCCTTCAGCTTCTCTTCTGTGAACGGGCCGTCATTCTCGCCGTCGCGGAAGCCCTCGGTGTCGAGGCAGGTGAGTTCGCCGCGGTTGGTCACGTAGTAAAGACGATCGCCTTCCACCAGCGCGGACGACGCGATGCCCTGGAACGGCCAATCATTCACGCGGCCCGCGGCCAGCTTCTCGTTGGTGTGCTGCCACAGGAACTTGCCCGTCTTCTCATCGAACGCCATCAGAACGCCGCGGTCCCCGCCCTGCTTGGGATCGCGCATGCCCTCATTGTTGGTTCCCACGAAGACCTTGCCCGCGGCCACCGTGGGGTTGCCGTAGGTCTGCGAGCCGAGAGCCGACACCCAGCGGATGTTGCGCTTGGTGGCCATGTCCCAGGAACTGGGCGCGTTCTTCATGTTCGAGACCATGTTGCGGTCGGCCGAGCCGCCCCACATCGGCCAGTCGCCCGAACCGGGGTCGCCAGCGAAGATCGCTCCGGCTGCAAACAGAAATAGGGGGAAATGTTTCAGGGTCATCGTCCTCGTGGCCTCGCTCAGTTGTTGGCTGTCACCTTGATGTTATCGAAGAAAACCTCGTTGGGCGCATCGGCATAGATGCCGGCCGCGCCTTGCAGGTTTCCAATCGGATCGATGCGCTCGATGGTCCACTCGGCGGGCTCGGGTTCCGATGCCGGCCAAGCCTTGCCTTGCGCCTTCACCTTGCCATCGGTCTGCGTCTCCACGCGGAGCTTCAGGCGATACCACGTGTCCTTCTTCCACGGAAATTCCTTCGCCACAGTACGCTTGGTTTCCGGTTGCCACGGCTGCAGCTCGAGACGTTGGTGATTGCCGAAGAGCACCAGTTGATAGCGCTGCGCCACCACTCCGCCGTCTCCCATCTGACGGCGCTTGTCGACGGCGCGCACATCAGCCTGGACCGTGTAGTCGTGCTCGAAATTGTTCCCGAAGAAGGAACGGGCGCGCTTGGTGAAAGCGTTGTCAGCCAGCTTCACCAGCACCTTGTTGCCCTCTTCGTCACGGACCTGATACTTGCCGGTCGTGTTGATCCAGTGCGGCGGAGGATTGCCCGGCGCGAGCTTGTCGAAGTTCTCTTCAATCGGCGTGAGCGGAAGCACGCGGGCCCGTCCGGTGCCGGTGACGCCTTCGGCGGCCGCCTTGATCAAGCCCGCGGAGGCCACCTTATCGGGCCCTGCGGTGAACTTGCCCTCTGGCGTCACGGTTCCCTTGAGGCCGGCGACAGACCAGTCGGCCTTCACGTCGCGAATGTAGTTCGCCTTCTCGTCAAAGAGCCGCGCGCGCAACTGAGCGCTATCGCCCGGGCGCAGGTTGAGTTCGGTGGGCGTGACCAGGATGTAGGCGCCCTTGCCCGTCGCCGGCTTCACTGCTGGCGTGAATCGCTCCGGCTTTCCCGGAGCCTTTCCGCCAATGCAGTAGATGCCGCGCTGCGACACGACGAAGACGCGGCCGTTCGAGATCGCAGGCGATGCGGTGATCTCTTCGAGCTCCTGCTCAGTCCCGAGTTGCACCTGGCTCAGCACCTCGACATCGGTCTTGCTCGGCTTGAGGATGTAGAAGCGGCCGTTTTCGTTGCCCACATAGAGCTTTCCGTCGGCGAGAACCGGCGAAGCTTTCTGAATGGTGCCGAGCGTCTTCTTCCAAAGCTGCTTTCCGGTGCTCAGGTCGTAGGCGAACAGATTGCTGCCGTTGTCCAGTTGATAGAGAGTGTCGCCATCGATCACAGGCGACGAGAACCCCATCTGCGGACCGACGTCGCTCCACTTGAGCTTGTCTTTCGTCACATCACCCTTGGAGTTCACGTCCACCGCGGCCAGTAGTCCCATCTCGCTCGTGTCGAGATTCTCTTCCGAGTGGCTCACGATGACCAAGCCCTTGCCCACCACCACGCCCGTGTTCACGCCGCGCTTGGACATGTAGTATTTCCAGATCGGCTCACCGGTGTTGGCCTTGATCGCGTGGATGGTCCCGTCGCCGCCGCCAGCGATGAGGGTCTGCGTGCCGTTGTTGTCGTAGATCATTGGCGGCGAGTAGGTGGTGTCGAACGGGCGGCCGCCGGGTGTGCTCGCGTAGATGGTCTCGCCGGTGTTCTTGTCGAAGCCGAAGAAGCGATGCGCGGCGCGAGCCTGATCGCCCCAGCCGGTGGTAACGGAACTGACGATCACCAGGTTCTCATGCACGATCGGCGATACGGTGCGCCCGCCGTGCGTGGTGACGATGCCGAAGTCCTCCACCATCGTGCGCTCCCAGAGCTTCTTGCCTTGCGGCGAGAGCGCCAGCAGTGTTCCGCCCACGCCGAACACGTAGACGTTGCCGGTCTCGGGATCCACCGATGGCGAAGACCACGCGATGCGGTGCGGCGGAACGTCCGAATGGTAGACGTTGTACTTGTATTCCCACAGCACTTTACCCGTGATGGCGTCCAGGCACATCAGGCGCTCCTGGAGCGAGGGTCCGGCGCCGACGGGGTTCAAAACATAAACGCGATTCTTGTGGACCACCGGCGTGGAGCGTCCGCCATAGGGCGCTTTCCACAGCACTTCGTTGACGGAGGTCCACTTGGAAGGGAGCCCGGTCTCAGCGGATCGGCCATCGCGGTGGGGTCCGCGGTAGTCGGTCCAGTCGGCGGCAAAGAGGCACAGGGGTGCGGCAATGAATAGGGTTCTCAGGGACACTGGTCGCAATCCTCGATCTTATATTGTAGGCTCAGCCAGATCGGGAAAGGTTACCGGCAAACGCAGCGACCAGCGGAAGACGCTCCCTACTCGGGACGGCGGCGGGCCAGCGATCGTGCCGATCGGCGGCCGAGCCCCAGCGTCTTGGCCTTGTGCCGCTCACCGCGTCTGGTGGCCTGCGCCTTTGCCTTGATCCGGATGATCCGGGCGGCTCGTTTGTCGCCCTTCATGGCGAACGTTTCGTGGTCGCCCGTCTCGGGATTGAAGAAGCCGACATAGCCCCCGGGATTGACGCCGAACGAACGGAGCGTCTTCCCCTTGTGGACACGTCCGAGGAAGTCGTTGCGTCCCCCCCCCTTTCTCGCCGCTGGTGAAGTAGAGCGGCAACACGAAGTTCGACACTTCGACCCCATCGATCTTGTACGTGTCAGACTGCACGGCATCGCACATTTCGTACCAGTGGAAGACCGTCTTCGTGGGATGGGCCGGGTGCGGGCCCATGGCGAGCAGGTTCACTTCGGGATCGGCGATCAGCTCGAGCGCTTCATGGGAAAGCGTAACTGTCCAGTTCTCGCCCAGTTGCTTGGAGAGTTCCGTGAAGACAAGCCGTACGGGATGCCGGCGTTATTGGTGTCGTGATAGCCGAGCGCGTCATCGACATTGACTTTGTCCCAGAGATAGAGCACGGCGTCGCCGCGCATGTCGGCGATATCGTTCTTCTTGGGCCTCGATCCGCTCCTGCCTTCCAGGCGTAGCGTGGCGCCCAGGCTCCAGTAGGGCTCGAAGTCCTCTTTGATCTGGCGGTTGATGGCGCGAATCACTCGCTGCAGCTCGGCGTCGGCAATCTGGCCGTTGGTGTGGTTGATGACAGAAATGATCATAGAGGCTCCAGTGAGGGAATAGTGACGCCAGAACTCAAACCGTTACAACCGAAGCGCAGGCCAGGTTCGGGATATCATCGTTCCATGAAATACCCCTTGTTTTTCATCTTTTCCGGAGCGCTATTGCTGGGCCAATCCGACGGGATCTTGGGATCGGCCAGCCGGGAGGTGAACTTACCTCCCGAGGAGGTGGAACTGCGGCTGACCCTACTCGGACGAGCAGCGGACTTCACGCTCGATAACGCGCTGAGATTCGCGGGTGAGATCGGGTTGACGGCCCAGAACCTGTCGGGTGCCGGAGCCGATCCTCGCGGTGGCTATGTCTTTCCCGGTGTGCCGTTGCCGCTTGCCATGGGAGAGGGGCCCATCGCCTCCTATACGTTTCGCGCGGTCTTCCCGTTTGCGAGAGTCCGTGAATTGAAGGAGCGGATCGCTGGGGCCGAGAAGAAACTCCCCGAGGGAGTGCATCCCGTAAGTGAATTCTCGACCCGGCCGGCGGAAAAGACGCTCGACGCCGTTAAGCAACGCCTGTGGCCCGAGTTGGCGGCCGAAGCTCGCCGCCGAGCCGAACTCCTGGCGGCAGCGGCCAATGTGAGATTGGGTGCGATGATGAGTGTCTCGGAAAGCGTCCCGGCCTTCGCATCACCTGCTGGCGGTTTGCTCGAGAGTCCCCTGCAGTACGTGCTCACCGTCTACATTCGCTACTCGGTAGCCCCCTGATCGGAGCGAGGAATCCCATGCTGAAAATCCTTATTTTCGGATCGATACTGTCGTGTGCCCTGCTGGCTCAAGTGGAGCCGCTGAGCCAGTTGCAGGACGGCATTGGAGGAACGGCGAACCGGGAGGTAAACCTGCCTCCGGAGGAGGCGGTGGTCACCCTTGACCTCGTGGGTGGAGATTCGCTTTCGGCGCAGGAGGCCGTGCGCCTTCTCGCCGATTTCGGAGTATCGCTCGAGAACCTCACCAAGTCTTCGAACGCGGCGCTCTATCCAGCCGCCGTTCGTCCCGCCGGTGGCCTCGCAACGTTCCACACGTTCGCAGTGGTGGTTCCCTTTGCACAATTCATGACCCTTCAAAAGAGGATCGCTGCGTTCGAAAAAGGGCTACCGGAAGGCATGCGGTTCACAGCGGCAACGGCACTTCGCCCCAGCCGGCGCGCCATTGACGCGGAGCTACAGAGATTGTGGCCGGAGTTGTCCGCCGAGGCGCGACGCAAAGCCGAGACTTTCGCGAATGCAGCGGGCGTGCGAATCGGGCGAGTCATTACCGTTCGGGAGTTCGGGGCCGTTCCTGTGGTGCTCGAGTTCAGCCAGGAACAACTGAGATACACCTTTACGGTTTTGGTCCGTTACGCGATTGCTCCCTGAGCGGCTCCGCATTCGTCGGCGCTCTACTTCCGCAGCAGCGTCCCATCCGGGTCCAACGCGACCTTCAACGGCGGCGCCGGCATCGCGAGAGTCATCGTCACCGGATCAGACCCAGTGACCACCCAATGCGTCTGGGCCTTGCCCCGCGCCGGCTGCACCACCACCGGAACATGCAGCGTCACCGATTCATCCACGCCCGCCTGCTTCACGGTGATGCTCAATTTGCCCGCGCGGTACTGCTGCGCCATCGTCACCTCCGGGATGCCGGTGCTCTCCACCCAATGATCGAAGAACGCGTCGGCGTAGCCCTTCGGCAGATAGCGCGCGGCGATCGCCTGGAACTGCTCGGTGGTGATGGGCCGGTTACGATACTCGCGGCAAACGTCACCCAGCATCTTGAGGAAGCTCGCATCGCCCATGCGCGCTCGAAGCATGTGCAGGATCCAGCTCCCCTTGCCGTAAATGATGTGCTGCCACGCATCGGGCGACTGCGAGCTCGACACGCGCCGGCCGAGCCGGATTGGCCCTGACGAATCGACAATGCGGTCATCTTCGATCTTGCCGAACAGGCGATCGCGATAGTTGGCTAGGGCCGACTGCATCGCCTTCGGTCCCTTCTTCTTCTCGAGGATCATGAGCGCCGAGTAGTTGGCCAACGCCTCCATTAGCCACTCGTCGCTCAACGTGTCGGCCATCACCACGTTGCCCCACCACTGATGCGCGGTCTCGTGTGCATGGAGAATCTCCGAGAAGAAGACCTCTTGTTGATCGGAGCGAACCGGCAACGGGCGCTGTCTCGGGTCGAGATAAGAAAGCGTCGACAGGTAAACCAGTCCCGGGAAGCCTTGGCCGAATGCACCGGGGATCGGAGAAACCATCAAGTCCGGCAACGCGGGCGGACCGAGGCTCTTGCTCAGGAACTCCATGCCCGAAGCGATCTCTTCCGCCAGTGCGCGCAATCGCGCCGTGGGATCGGGCGCGGTGAATGTGGGGATGTGCAGGGTATCTGTGTTGGGCAGCCGCCGCGCTCCCGGCCTCGGCGGGAACGGTGGCATGGGCGGAAGGTTCACCGTGTCGCGCGGATTGCTGAGCGCGTACTCCGGCAACCGGTTGGCGTAGACGTCGACATTGAGACCGCCACGTTCGGCGTGGAACTTCTGGTAGCGGCCGAGGTTGAATCCGGCCATGCGAACCGGAACCGGAGTGACCCGGCGCACGATGCGGAAGGCACCCTCGGAGGACTCCTCTTTGAGCTCGCCGGCGAAGACGAGATCGAGATGGGCTGGAAAGCGAAAGCGGATGTCGAAGCGCGAGAATTCGGGTCCGGCGCGAGGATACCAGTTGGCGCGGCTCCCCACGTAGTACACGTCGCGCCCCGCGTTCCTCACCACCTTGCCTTCGTGCTCGAAGGCGAACTCGTGTTCGCGGCTCCCGTCGAGCGGTTCGGGCGTAACAACAAAGAACTGCGTGCTGCCGGCGCGGCGAATGAGATCGGAGCGGAATGAGTCTCCGGCGAAGACTTCAGCGGACTTCCCGTCCACTTTGGCGGACTTCACGCTCATGCCTTCGGAAATGTCGAGGGCGAACACGCGCATGCCGTCTCGCGATGGCTTCGCCGAGACCGTGGAAGTGGCGTGGAGCACGAGTTCGGAGTCGAGCGCGGCTTCGATGCGGTAATTCGAAATCGCCAGGTCGGCGGGAGCGCGCTTGGCGCGGCCGCGGCGGAAGGGCCCGGCGGGGAACGCGGTCCAAGTGTCGTAGAAGGCGCGTTCCTCTTTGTACTTGAGTTGGCCGAGGTAGATCTGGTTCTCGGCGTCGGGATCGTAGACGGCATCGAAGTTGCCGAGCTTGACGCCTTGCACGGCCGTGTAGAAGAGGCCACGCCCGGGCTGGACGCCGCTGGTCAAGTGATAGATCAGGCGCACGGCGAAGCTGGATGACATGTTCGCCACGGCCTGGTTCCACTCTTCGGCGAGCAGTTGCCCGCGCTCGGGAGCCTTCTGCACGTCGCCGCGCGATTCGATCGCCTTCTTGAGCGTTTCGGCCGAGTCGTCGGTGAAGAGCAGGACAGCGGCTCGGACATGCTCGTCGAGATTGGGCGCCGATGTAAAGGCGGCAAGCGAAGTGCGCTCGCCTTTCGAAGGCGGCATCACGAGAAGTTCCGCGTCGCCGGTTTCCGGAGCCGTGGTGAACACGGCCGAGATGCGGCGGCCTCCGATGGGTTTGCCGAAGATGAGGAAGCCGTCGATGAAGTAGAAGCGGAGATCGTCTCCGCGCGTGAAGTGGACCTCGCGGACCCGGTAGCACTCGTCGGGGTCGAGACCGGCGGTGCGGAGTTGGCGGGCGAGTGCCGGGATGGGCTCGGCTGGCCACAAGAGGCCAGGAGCGACGAGCGCCAAAAGGAGGCTTCGCGGGATCAAGGGTACCTGGGATTAGGATAGCTCCGGCGAACACCCTCTTCCGCGCCGCGGGGGGCCAATGACGGCCATGGCGGCGGCCAGAGGAAAAGTGACCAGACCAGGTCTGGTCTGATATCATGTTCACATGATTCTCCGGAACATCTCGGAAGCGAAGGCTGAGCTTTCGGCTCTGATTGAAGCCGTGCAGCGCGGAGAGGAAGTCATTATTGGCAAGGCGGGCAAGCCTGTCGCCCGCTTGGTAGCTTATCGTGGGGCGGCACGACAGAGAGTTCCCGGAGCGCTTGCCGGAAAGATTCATATCCACGCCGACTTCGACCTGCTTCCTCCCGATATCGCGGAGGCTTTTGGCGCGGAGTGAGGTTTCTGCTCGACACACACATCCTGCTCTGGTGGCTGGATGATTCGAAGGCGCTGCCGGCAGAGGCGCGGAGACTCATTGCAGACCCCGAGAACGCGATCTTTGTGAGCGCAGCCTCGATCTGGGAGATCAGCATCAAGCAATCGCTTGGGAAGCTCGATCTGCCGAATCGATTCGATGAAGTGCTTGCCCAAAGCGATTTTGAGCCCCTGCCGGTGCGCGCTGAGCATGCGCGGGCGACACGCGAGTTGCCTTTGATTCACCGCGATCCGTTCGACCGTATGCTGGTGGCGCAAGCCAGAGTGGAAGGGCTGACTTTGCTTACGGCGGATCCGGCGGTGGCGCGGTATGGAGCGTTAGTGCGATTGTGCTAGTGCTCTCACCGGCCTCTATCGAGGAACCTACCGGAGCATGGCGAGGATCGCGCCGAGTTCATCCTTGATGAACGGCGGAACCTTCGACGGCGCAGGGTCGGCGAAGAGCGCGGCTTGCATCGGCGCGGGCTCGGGCTTGGCAGCGGGAGCCGGCTTTGCTGGACCCGATTTTTTCTTGCTCTGCTCGAGATGGATCCGCGCGCCTTCGATAGTGAAGCGACGATCGTAGAGAAGGCGCTTGACTTCGAGCACCATCTCGACTTCCTTACGGCGATAGAGGCGGTGGCCGGTGCCCGACTTGCGAGGCGCGAGTTGCGGGAACTCGCTCTCCCAGAAGCGCAACACGTATGGCTCGACGCCGACGAGGCTGGCTACTTCACCGATCCGGAAATACAGCTTGTCCGGGATCTTGGTTTCCAACGGCGGCAAGGCAGGGCTTGGTGAACTCATAGCTGGCAACGCTTACTAGACATGGTAGAGGCTGGCTGCTCGCGAGTCAACCTGTTTCTACCCGGATCGGTTCTACTTGGCTTGCGCGAAGTCGTACAGAGTGGTTGCGGTACGGACCCACATGTGCCCATCGGCGATGGCGGGAGTGGCGAAGATCTCTTCGCCGAAATCACCGGTGGAGGCGACTCCCCAGTCGGCTCCGCTCTCGAGTACGGTGGATTTGCCGTCTTTGCTGAGCATGTAAACCTTGCCGTCGCCGGCCACGGGCGAGGCGTAGTATTCGTCCATGGCATGCTGAAGCCGGCCTTGCTTCACCAGTTGTCCGGTGGCCGGAATGAGCGTCTGCAGAATGCCGCCGTTGCGGATGAGATAGAGCACGCCGCGATAGAGCAAGATCGCGGGCACATCGGGCAACGATTTCTGGTAGCGCCATACGACGTGCGTAGAGGTGACATCGCCTTCGCCGTCGAGCTTGATGGCCATGGCGGCATTGGTGGACGTGCGGCGCATGGAGTAATACTTCCAGTCTTTGGCGTCGAACAACCCGTCTTTGTCGAGATCCTGCATGTCCCAGTTGCCGGGCAGCCAGTTCTTGGGGATCTCGTCTTTGGAGAGCTTGCCGTCGTGGTTCTTGTCGTAGGTCTCGATCATCTTTTCGAACGTGGGAAGTTCGATGCGCTCGCTCGGCTCGCCGCCGGGAGCCCAGCCATTGAAATAGAGCAGGTCGCCATCGATCACGGGGACGGACTTCACTTGATAGGTGAGGCCGTCAACGGACCAGATGAGCTTGCCTGTGTCGGCGTCGTAGCTGGTCATCTTATAAGAGCCGGGAACGATCACCTGATTACGCCCCTTCTTGTCGCGATAGACCACGGGGGTGGAGAAGCTGTGCACCATCTCGGGCCGGTCCGCGCGCCAGACCTGCTTGCCGGTAGCGCGGTCGACCGCGAGCAGAAAGGCGCCCTGGTCTTGGTCACAGATCATCACGACTTTGTTCCCGGCGAGCACCGGAGACGCGCCCATGCCGTGGAAGTTGGTGAAGGGTCCGAGTGCGTGACGCCAGCGCTCCTTGCCATCGCCCGAGTAGGAGACGAGTCCGTAGCCGGCGAAGAAGACGTAGACGTTCTCGCCGTCAGTGACAGGACTGGGCGCGGCGGGATCGTTCAGCTTGTTGCGCTTCTCGTCGCGATGGCCGGGAGCTTCGCGGGTCCAGAGGAGCTTGCCGGTTTTGCGGTCAAGGGCGAAGGTCTCGAGCTTGCCGGCGTTGTGGCCGGTGAGGAAGATGCGGTTGGCGGTGACGGCGGGGGACGACTTGCCCATGGGGATCGCGGTCTTCCAGACGACGTTGCGATCGGGTGCGAGCTCGCGTGGAAGGGGATTGCCTTCGGCGACGCCGGTGCCGTTGGGTCCACGAAAGCGGGTCCATTCGGCGGCGGAGAGGATCGCGAGGGATGCGGCGAGGGCGAGGGTCAGGCGCACGTGGAGATGATATCAGGCACTTGCATCGCGTATTGTGGGCACCGATCGTTGAGGCTGAGACTCGCTGGGGAGGCTTTGGGCACGGGCTCCGGCGGCGGGACTGAAGTCCCGCGCTGGCTGAAGCCCGCCCTACACGGCAGGGCAACTGGGAGATCGAGGGACAGGGCTTGTCTTAACGAGAGAGATGGCGTGAGAAGAATCGCGACAGCTCGGTGAACGATTCGCGCGACTCTTCCGAGTCCACCTGATCCAGCATGTACTGGCCGTGCGACTGCGCCTCGAAGACGTGTAACTCCGCCTCGATGCCTGCCGCGCGCAGCTTGCGATGCACGCGGACGGTGTTGCTCAGGAACAGGTCGCGCGTGCCGCTGAGCAGGATCGCGGGTGGGAATCCGTGGAAGTCGCCATACACGGGCGAGAGCAGTGGATCCTCGAGATCGCGGCCCGCGGCGTAGAGGCGCGCACAGGGACCGAGTAGGCGCTCGTAGTCAACCAGCACATTGTCAATGCGCTCGTTGGTGAAGTAGGTGTCGCCGGTCTTGGTGAGGTCGCTCCATGGCGTGCCGGGAGCGATCGCGCCGGGAATCGGAATGCCGAGTTGCTTCAAGCGGAGCACGGTGGCGAGGGTCAGGCCGCCGCCGGTGGAAGTTCCGAAGAGACCCATTGCCGCTGGCTTGTGCGTGCGGATCATTTCCTTCCACACCGCCACGGTGTCATCGATGGCGGCCGGGAACGGATGATCGGGGGGCATGCGATAGTCCACTGAGATCACCGGGATCTTGCCGTAGTGCGCCATCAGAATCGCTTCCGGAGTTCCTGATTCGCCGCCGAAGAAGACGTACGCTCCGCCGTGCACATGCACGAGGATGCGCTTGCGATTTTCGGGCGCGACGGTTTCGGGCGTGACCATGAAGGTCTTGACGCCGGCGACCGTGCGCGGCTCCATCTTCACGTGAAGCTTGGCGAGCAAAGCCGGAACGCCTTTGGCGCGATCGGCCGCTCGCGCGTCTTGCAGCTTCTTCCACTCGGCAGGTGTCTTCGGTTCTGGGAAGGGATCGGCGATGGGGCGCGCGATGTTCGCACGCAGGCGCTCGCTGACGAGATCGGGCACCGGGACTTCGTGCGCGGGAACGGATCGCGATTGCGCGCACACGAATGCCGCCACGGCGAGGAGTAGGATCGGTGCGCGCATCAGGATCCCTGCCGCATCAGCCATCGCACGGCGTTGTGCTGGAGCTTCACGTATTCGGGATTCCACAACACGGCGAGCAAGTGTCCGGGTGAGAGATACGCCACGCGGCCCTTGCCGTAGTCATACGCCCAACCGGCGCGTGCCTTGGCGCCTTGGCCGCGATAGTCGAGCCCTTCTTCATTCACGGTTTCGAGGAACACGTGCTTGGGATCCTTGTCGTAATCCATGTAGTGTTGCTCGTCGGTGATGACGAAGTCCTTCACGCCTTTGGTGATCGGATGATCGGGATTGGTCACCTTCACTTTGAACGTGCGGATGGGCGGGTGCCCCGTGTACGCAGCGCCGAGCACGTGGCGGAAGTCCGGATCGGTGACGCCGACGTGCGTGACGTTGTGCAGGAACAGCGCCGATCCGCCGTTCTCCACGAAGCGCCGCACGGCCTTGCCTTGCTCGGGCTTCATCCAGAACGCAGGCTTGGCGGCGGTCTTCGGTGTGGGCGGATCGAACGTCAGCTTCGGCTTGCCGGTGTTCACCCAAGCGGCGTTGGTGGTCTCGTCGGGATAGCCGTCTGGCCAGATCATTCCGTCGCGCAGGATGACGAGCAGCTTGTAGCCATCGAGCGTTTCCGCGTTGAGGTTGCTGGTCTCGTCACAGAAGTCGACACTGATGCCGAGATCGTGCGCGATCGTGCGGCTCAAGCCGGTGCGGATGTAGTCAGAGTTGTGATAGCGGTCACCGATGAGGGCGAACGCAGTTGCTTTTCGAGCGGCGTGCGCGGTCCGCGCGGCAAACGCGGATCCGGCAAGCGCGGCCATGGCCGTGCGGCGAGATGTGGACATCGAGAGGATTCTATCGCGTCTTGTTCTCAAAGAGGAAGACGCCGAGCTTGCCGCCCACGGCGATGTCGAGGTCTTTGTCGCCGTCGATGTCGGCCACCTGCACTTGCATGCCGCCGCCGGCACGCCCGCCGAAATCGATCACGTGCTTGACCCACTGCAGTTGGCCCTTGCCGATCGGCGGCGGGATGGTGATGGTCTCGTACCAGTAGAGTCCGTTGGGTTCGCGAGCGCCGTTTTCGTGCTCGTGAGCCATCCAGCGTTTGCCAGTGACGATGTCTGGCTTGCCGTCGCCGTTGAGGTCGGCCATGGTCACGGCGTGAACCTGGGACCACGTGTCATCGATCATCTGCTTCGTCCAGGTGCCATCGGCATTGTGCTTCATCCAGGCGAGCCCGTAGTCGTGCGCATTGCCGAACACGATATCGTTGCGCTTGTCGCCGTCGACATCAGTGACGTGGATGAAGCTCATCGCTTCTTTGACGTCCCAGTCGGGATGGTATTTCCAGTCGGGCGCTTCGAACCAACCTTTCGACGTGAGCACGTCGGCCTTGCCGTCGCCGTTGACGTCGCCCGCGCCGATGCCGTGTCCGTAGGTCTTGTCGGAGACCTTCTGCCGCACCCACTGGCCGCCCTTGAGTTCGTAGTAAGCGGTGAAGGAATCGCGGCCGGCGAACTGCGGGAGCACTTCGAGCGCCTTGCCGTCATTGTTGAGATCGACGAGGAAGGCGAACTCCACGTTGAAGCCGGACTCGATCATGTGTTGCTTCCACGGGCCACCTTTCTTGCCGGGGTTCTCCCACCAGTCGAGTTCCTTCGAGAACCAACGCCCACTCACGATGTCGGGGTAGCCATCGCCATTTACGTCCACGGGGAGGTCGCTGAAGTTGTCGATGTAGTTGTTGGCGAACGCGAAATCGCGGAAGTGGTTTTTGGTCCACTTGGGCGCGGCGTACCAGTTCTCGCCGGCCACGATGTCGAGGCGGCCATCCTTATTGATGTCGGCGAGGGCGCAGGTTTCGTTGGCGCCGAGGTCGATGGTGTGGCGTTCGAAGGGGATGTCGGGGGGGCGCGAGACGCTCCACAGTGAGATGGCGCAAACCGCAAGCGCGGCTGCCAGAATCATGGCCTTCTTCATCTCTCAACCTTTCTTCGCTGCGTACTTCTTCGATTTTCCGTTACGTTCGTTGGTGACCGAAAAGCCGCCGTCTTTGCCCGCGGAAACCGAGATCCCGTGACCTTGGCATTTCTCTTCGACGTTGGCGATGCGGTCCTCGTCGACGTTGTTCTCTTTACCGCCGGCGAGCGCGAAGTGGACCTGCCACAGGTCTTCGAGTCCAGGCGACTTGCTTACCACTTGCCACGCGGGAGCCGCTCCACCTTTCTTGGCGCCATTGTTCATGATGGCCACGCGAGGGGCGAGCGCATTCACGATCGCGCTGGGACCCGAAACATCCATGCCGTGATGCGTGGTGAGGTACACATCCACTTTGCCGAGCTTGTTGGCCGGGCAGACGAGCTCGAGCTCCTTGTTCCAGGTGAGGTCGCCCAGATCGACGAAGCGGAACTTGCCGAACTCCACCAAGATGCCGAGCGAGCGGGAATTCTCGGTGTTGTCGTCAGCCTTTTTCGGCACGCCGCAGGCGGAGTTCTGCTGACCCGCGTGGGCGAGCGGAGACGAGAGGAGGTCGCCGTTGGCCGACACCGCGCGAACGTCAGCGCCCTTGAGCGGAATGCGATCGCCCGGCTTCACCACGAGGTGTTTGCTCTTGGTCATGGCGCGGGTCCAAGCTGCCGAGAGTTCGCCGGCGGCTTTGCCGGTCTCGGTGTTCGGACCATGATCGACGAACGTGCCGACGGGGAACTTGGCCACCAGTTGCTCCACGCCACCGACGTGATCGCGATGGTAGTGCGTCATGACGAGATAGTCGATCTGCTTCAGTCCGGCCTTTTTGGCGGCGGCGACGATGCGGTCGGCGTCACGATTTTCATATCCGGGCCAGCCGGTGTCGACGAGCAGCGAACCTTTCTGCGGCGTGACGATGAGTGTGGCTTGGCCGCCCTCCACATCAATGAAATAGATGTCGAGCGTATTGGCGGCTTGCGCGGCGAAGAGGCCGAGGAGGCAAGTGCCGATGAGAGCGATCCTGCTTGTCATGAGCCGCATCGTACCATGGCCCGCACTGCGCCTGCGACAACTACCAGAGCGGAGCCTGCATTTCGCCGTTGACGGAGTCGAGGCGTGCGCGCAGGTCCCGGGTGACGGCGGGATTCTCCGCGGCGATATCGTGCGACTCCGACGGATCGTGGCCAAGATGGAACAAGCGGAAGTCCGCCGAGCCCTGGCGCACGAGCTTCCAATCGCCGTGACGAAGAGCGATGTTCGGGCCGTACCGCCAGAAAAGCGATTCATGCGGACGTCCGCGTTTCGCGCCGGTAAGGAACGGAAGCAGGTCCACGCCATCGAGACCCGAGGGAAGTGGGAGGCCGACGGCCGCGAGCGCGGTGGGCAGAATATCGAGCGAACTCACCGGATGATCGAACACGCCCGCCGGAATGCGGCCTTTCCATTGCATCGCGAAGGGCACGCGGATTCCGCCTTCGAAGAGTTGTCCCTTGCCTCCGCGCAGGGGCTTGTTCGAAGAGGTGAGCTCGGCGGTGGGTCCGCCATTGTCGCTCAAAAACACGATGAGGGTATCTTGTTCCAGGCCAAGATCGCGGATCTTGCCGAGAATCCGTGCCGTGGCATCGTTCATGGAGCCGAGCATGGCGGCGAACAAACGGCGATGCTCGTCACGAATGTACTCGTAGTCTTTCAGTCGCGGTACCGGTGCCTGCATCGGACTGTGGATCGCGTTGAAGGGGACGTAGAGGAAAAACGGATCGGCGCGGTGGCGGTCGATGAAGCTCACGGCTTCGCGCGCGATAGCGTCAGTTAGATACTCGGGCTCGGTGATGGCTCGCGTTCCACGCATCACCGGATTGTCGTTGTCATAAGGAGGCTCGTTGGTTCGCAGACGCGTCGCGGCGCCGCGATAGGGCGGCGGATAGTAGAAGTGGCCTTCGTGGAGAAAGCCGAAGAACTCATCGAATCCGCGCCGCTGCGGGTGGAACTTCGGGTCATTGCCGAGGTGCCACTTGCCCATCACGCCGGTGGCGTAGCCCGCGGCCTTGAGATGATCGGCGATGGTCTTCTCGCTCAGCGGCAGCCCGACCTTCGGATCGAGATTCGTCTTGCCGGTGGAGTTCATCTCGTGTCCGAAGCGGGTCTGGTAGCGGCCGGTCATCAGGCCCGCGCGCGACGGGCAGCAAAAGGGCGCCGAGACGTAGCCTTGCGTGAAGCGGACTCCGTGTGCGGGGATGGTGTCGATGTCGAGAGTGAGGATCTCCTCGTTGCCCTGAAAGCTGAGCTCGCCGTAGCCGAGGTCGTCGGCGAGCAAGACGACGATGTTGGGTTTGAGTCGCGGCTGCGCCAACGCCGGCAGCGTCAGTGACCCGAGAAAGTCCCGCCGAGAGATCATGCCGCGTTGCATTATCGCACGCGGGATCCTGCTTCGAATCACGACGAGGAGCGAGGGTACAATCGAACTGATGCCTGTCGCGATTTCCCAACAGGAACTCGGCGCACCTCCCTCGGTGATGCGCAAGAAATCCTGGACGCGCAAGGAGTGCGAGGCGCTCGAGAAAATGGGCGTCTTCGAAGGCCAGCGCTACGAGTTGATCGAAGGGGAGCTGATCGACAAGATGGGAATGAGCCCGGCCCATGCCGTGTTCCTGGTGTTTATCGCCAGTTGGTTGAATCCCGTTTTCGGTGATCTCCGCGTTCGGCCGCAACTTCCGATCGACGTCGGGCCGGAAGACAATCCCAGGAGCGAACCCCAGCCCGATGTTTGCGTGACTTCGCAGCCCGCTCAGCGGTTCTCTTCCCGGCATCCCGGCCCTGACGACATCCTTCTGCTCGTGGAAGTGGCCGACACGACCCTGGCCTTCGACACCACCACCAAAGCCGGACTCTACGCCCGCGCCGGAATTGCCGACTACTGGGTGCTCGACGTCAGCAAGCGGCGGATCATCGTTCACCGGTCCCCGCAGTCCGGTGCGTATAAGTCGCTCACCGTCTACGACGCCAACGAACCTGTGTCTCCACTCGCCGCGCCGGAAGCGAGCCTGCGCATCTCCGAGTTCGGCGTTTGAGCTATCGCATTCTTCGGCGCGAGAAGGCGATGTCGCGGCAGTAGATCGCGCTGAGCCGATGATATGCTCGTGGCTGAATGGCACGAACTCGTTTGTCTCTCGAACCGTTCGAATTGGGCTCGCCGGATTGGCGAATCCACCTCGTGACCGGCCGCCAAATGACCCGTCAGGATTACCACGCGTTCGTGGCCGCCAATCCCGAGCTGCGTATCGAACGGTCGGCTCGAGGCGAGGTCGTCATCATGCCTCCGGCGCCCACCCGATCCGGCTATCAGAATGGAGAGATCTCTGGGCGGCTTCTGGACTGGAGCCTGAAAGATGGACGGGGCATCGCGTTTGACTCGTCGGCTGGGTTTGACCTTCCGAACGGCTCGAATCGCTCCCCGGATGCATCATGGATCTTGAAATCGCGGGTGAGCCTTCTCACGCCGGACGAACGGAATGAGTACTGGCCCATTTGCCCGGACTTCGTCGTCGAGCTTCGATCGAAGAGCGACCGCCTCGCGGATGTCCAGGAAAAGATGCGCGAATACCTCGACAACGGCGCGCAACTGGGCTGGCTGATCGATCCCATCGAGCGCAAGGCGCACGTCTATCGTCCGGGTTCGCCACCGGAGATCCTGGAAGAACCTGCCGCCATCCAAGGCGATCCGGAATTGCCGGGGTTCACGCTCGATCTTGCCGAAATCTGGAATCCGGGTTTCTGAGCTGGCGCCCCGCGTCTGAGCGCGTCGCATGATCGCACGCGAGCTACACTGGGAGACTTCATGTCAGGCCGGGCCGAGAAGCAAGACGAGTTTCCCGCGCTCACCGGCATCCGCGCTATAGCCGCCTATCTCGTCTTCTTTTTCCACTTCGCTCCGAGTCCGAACCTGGTGGGCGAGCGCGTGTATCATTTCGCCGCCGAGGGCCATGTGGGCGTGACGGTGTTCTATGTTCTCAGCGGCTTTCTCATTGCGTGGAATTACTTCGACCGAAGCGGGTCAGACAGTGGATTCTGGCGGCCCTACGTAGTGAAGCGCATTGCGCGCATTCAGCCTGTGTATCTGATGTTGCTCGCCGCGCACTATGCGGCCGCCTTCGCGGGCTTCGCAGGTCTGCCCAGCGGCGCGATGGAAGTGTTCCTCAATGCGACGCTGCTCAAGGGCTTTGTCGAAGCCGTGGCCTTTACGGGTATCGGACAGGCATGGTCGCTCACCGTGGAGGAGACGTTCTATCTGAGTGCGCCCTTTTTGTTTCGGGGGATCCGGCGCTGGGGACTGATCTGGACACAGTCAGCGATCTGGGCGCTGGGAGCGCTGCTGCTCGCGGCCGGTGTGTTCGACACGGCGCGATTCACGATCGGGAACACGTTCTTCGGGCGGAGCTTCGAGTTCATCGCCGGCATTGCATGCGCGCTGTGGCTCAAGAAGAGCTCCCCGGCGCCGCGCGGTTTCGCCTTGCTGACATGGGCCGGGGTCGCGGGTTTCGCGGCTGCGCAGAGTTGGATGGCGAGCCTGGCCACGCCCGCGGATTATGGAGTGGGGCATCCGGTGGGCAAGGTGCTGAACAACCTGGTGCTTCCGCCCTTTCTCGCGATGCTGTTCCTCGGATTGATCCGCGAGCAGAGCATCATCCGGACGATTCTGTCGTCACGCGTGTTTGTGCTGTTGGGCAGGAGTTCGTATGCATTCTACCTGGTCCATGTCGGGCCGATTCACGGTGTACTCGCGGAGCGCATGGCGGGTTGGAGCGAGGGGCCACGGCTCGCCGTGGGATTCGCCGCGATGAACGCCATCGCGGTCCTGATCTACTGGGCGTATGAGCGGCCGGCCAACGCATGGGTCCGCGAAGTGGGAATGGGCAGGTGGCTTTCGCCTCGGCGAGTAGTGGTGGCAGCCGTGGCACTGGCTGGCTTGTGGACAGTGGCGCTGGTGCAAGGGCGCGAACATCGCGGCTCTGGCCACACTGTGGAACAAACTTTGCGGTTACCAGGAGCCGAGGCGCTCGAGAAGCCGGTGGCATCGCGGACCGCATTCGGCTCCATCACATCGCACATCGCGGGACCCTCGCCGCTGCTCGAGAAAGTGGGCGGCGAGAGTTTGCGTGGGCACACCTACTTGTTCGCACATGCCGCTTCGAGCTTGCGATACGCGCTGGAACCGGGGAGATGGAAGAAGCTGTCGTTCTCGATGGGGCTCGATGACGCGGGCGGTAACGATGCGGGCAGCGTGGTGTACCTGGTGATCGGCGATGGGCGCGAGTTGTTCCGCAGTGACGTGGTGCGAGCGATGCAACCGCCGCGGAATGCGGTGGTCTCGATCGAAGGCGTGCGGGATCTCGAATTGCGGATCACGGATGCGGGCGATGGCATTGCGTACGATGAGGCGTATTGGATCGATTTGCGGCTCGAGTGATGGGAGTCACCCTGCTATCCTGCGCCCATGCCTGTGCGGATCGCGTTGATCGGTGACTACGACTCGCGTGTCACGGCCCATCAGGCGATTCCGCTGGCGCTCGAGAGGGCAAAATCGCATATTCTCCCTCGCGATCTTGATTTCGAATGGAAGCACACTTCGGCTATTGGTCCGCTGGATGGGTACCACGGTGTGTGGTGCGTGCCGGCGTCTCCGTACGCCAGCGAGCAGTCCGCCATCGATGCGATTCGGTGGGCGCGTGAGCGGTTTGTTCCGTTTCTCGGCACGTGCGGCGGGTTCCAACACGCGGTGTTGGAATTTGCGCGGAACGTGCTGGGTCTCGCCGGCGCCGCACACGAGGAGACCGCGCAAGACACCACCAGCCTGGTGATCGCGCGGCTATCGTGTTCGCTGGTCGAGGTGGAACAGCCGGTGGTCGCGATCTCCGGTACGCAATTGGCGGAGGCCTATGGTACGGAGCCGGTCCATTTCGGCTACCACTGCAACTTCGGATTGAATCACGCATTCGAAGAGCGGCTGCAACGAGCGGGAATGTGCATCTCGGCGCGCGACCCGCAAGGAGAAGTCAGAGCGATGGAGTTGGCTGGACATCCGTTTTTCGTGGGGACGCTCTTCCAGCCGGAGCGGTGGGCTTTGCGTGGGCGGAATTGTCCGATCGCCGATGCCTTTGTACGCGCGGCGGCGCGGTATGCAGACGCTCGCGGCTAATCCGCATCAGTAGAATGATGGGGTGCGCACGCTCCTCTGGCTCGTTTTTGCTGCTTCTGCATTCGCGGGCGAAGCGAAGCTTGCGGGAAAGCCGTGGCATCGCTACACGATCGACGATACCTCGCAGGGCGCCGATGGCGTGAAGCTGATCGACGTCAATACCGATGGCCGGCCTGACGTCGTCACTGGTTGGGAAGAAGGCGGTGTAGTGCGCGCATACTTCAACCCGAGCCGCGTGGATTCGAAGAGCCCGTGGCGGCAGGTGACGGTGGGTCGCGTGAAGTCGCCCGAGGATGCGGTGTTCGCCGACCTCGATGGCGACCTTCGCTTCGACGTGGTGAGCGCGTGCGAAGGCAACGAGCGCGCGATGTTCATCCACTGGGCTCCGAAGGACGAGGATCGCTACTGGGACGACGACGCGTGGCGAACCGATGTGATTCCGGCGTCGCGCAATTTGATGATGTGGATGTTCGCCGTTCCGATGCAGGTGGACGGCAAGAACGGAATGGATATCGTGGCCGGGGGCAAGGGCGCGGGCGCGGCGATCGGATGGTGGGAGGCGCCGAAGAATCCGCGCGACATGGAGGGTTGGAAGTGGCATCCGCTGCGCTCGGTGGGCTGGATCATGTCGATCTACACGGTGGACATGGACGGAGATCATGATCTCGATATTTTGTTTTCCGATCGCAAGGGCGGCCGCACTGGCGTTTACTGGCTCGAGAATCCGGGTGGACCGGGCGAATGGCACGAGCACGAAGTAGGATCGAAGGGCCGAGAGGTGATGTTCATCGACGTGGCCGACGCCGATGGCGACGGCAAGATGGATGTGATCGCGGCGGTGAAGCCGCGCGAGGTGCATGTGCACCAGCGCAGGTCGAAGGATGGCACGCGATGGGAGAGCCGCGTGGTGGCGGTCCCAGAGGTGACGGGTACGGCGAAGAGCGTGCGCGTGACGGATGTGAATGGCGACGGCACGCCGGACCTGCTCTACTCGGCGGAGCAAACGCCGAAGGGCGCGTCAGGCGTGATTTGGATGAACCTCGATGGGAGCTATCCGCATGATGTGAGCGGTCCTGAGGGGGTGAAGTACGATCTGCTCGAGCTGGTGGATCTGGATGGCGACGGCGATCTGGATGTGCTGACGACGGAGGAGGTGGCGGGGCTCGGAGTGGTGTGGTATGAGAATCCGGGGCGCGTGCCGTGAAGAACGGCAGACAGGAGTGATCCAGGCCGGTGATTCGAATCCGCTCGCCCGGGCCATCCAGGTACTCTACGGTCGAGTGTCCACTGCTCCCAGCCGGTTTGCTTTTGGCACGCATGTATTCGATATGTCGAATCTTGTACAATCCGAGAGTGCTCGGCACATGAAGCCTATCATCCGGTTGGGCGACAGCCTTCAACGGCTGCGAACGGCGTCGGCTGGCATTCGCTACGACGCAAGCCACGAACTCAACTCGGTGCAGTGCGGGGATTCGCCCAGGGACTTCAAGCCGATGTCAGACGTGGGTCCAGGCACAATGGAGATCCGTGTGCACCGCGAGAATGAATTTCGGGTGTTCTACGTCGCCCGCTTCGAGGAAGCTGTCTACGTACTGCACTGTTTCGCGAAGAAATCCCAGACGACTCCCAAAGCGGATATCGAACGGGCAAAAAGCGATACGCTGCGATGCTTGAAGCAAGGAGATTGACATGAGGACGAGCGACGGAACGGCAATCATCAAGAGTAGCGGCGATGTCTTCGCAGACCTGGGCTTTTCACCAGCCGAGTGCAGGTGTCTGCAACTTCGGTCCAGGATGATGACCGCCTTGCGGAAGTACATCGAGAAGGAAGGACTGACACAGCGTGAGGCGGCGAAACGCCTGAACGTGAGCCAGCCGCAAATTTCGGACTTGACACGCGGCAAGATCGACCGCTTTTCGCTCGATACGTTGGTGAGCATGCTTACCGATGCCGGCATCGAGGTCGACTTGCGGATCAAGTCAGCGGCGTGAGGACGCAGGAGGGCTCGGAGTGGTGTGGTAGAAGAATCCGGGGCGCGTGCCGCAGGGAAAATGGTAGACTGGAAGTGATCTAGGAAGTCGGGGCGTGGCTCAGCCTGGCTAGAGCGCCTGGTTCGGGACCAGGAGGTCGGTGGTTCGAATCCACTCGCCCCGACCATTCATTCGCAATCATTGACGGTCGAGGGTTCAGCGCTCTCGGCCGTTTGGCTTTTTAGGATGCCACTCCTCTTCTTGTCGATCGCGGTTTTGATCGTGTCGGTCTGCGAATGGACGTACCGGCGCGTGGTTGAGAAGTCGCTGTGATTGGCAAGTTGGGCTATCGTGCATGAAGAAGGCCGCGCGAGATGCGTAGTCAACCGGCAGGCTCGAGAAAACATATCCAATCTTGTATAATCGAAGAGTGTCGAGCCGGAAGCCAATCGCCTGGATGGGTGACAGCTGGGACCAGGTTGCAAACGGCCCCGGCTGACATTCGTTCGGACGCGGGTCTACCAACTGGACTTGGTCCAGCGCGTCGAAATGCCTGAGGATTTCAAGCCGATGCCGGATGTCGGCTCCGGCGTCATGGAGATTCGGATTCAAGGCGACAACGAGTACCGAGTGTTCTACGTTGCTCGATACGAGGAAGCCGTATACGTGCTCCACTGCTTCGTCAAGAAGACCCAGGCGACCCGGAAAGCCGATCTGGAATTGGGCAGGAAACGCTACGCTGCGTTGATTGAAGCGCGGAAATTGAAATGAGGAGAGAGCCATGAAAACCATGATCGATACGACGATCACGATGGGAAGCGGCGACGTTTTCACCGACCTCGGTTTCTCGCCCGCCGAATCCCGCAATTTACGGCTCCGGTCCCAGATGATGACGGCGCTTCGGAAGTTCATCGAAAAAGAAGGACTGACTCAAGCAGACGCCGCCAAGCGCCTGAAGGTCAGTCAGCCGCGGATCTCGGATCTGACACGCGGGAAGATCAGCCGGTTCTCGCTGGACACCTTGGTGAACATGCTCTGCGATGCAGGCCTGGAGGTCGACTTTCGGATCAAGTCACCATCGCGTCGAGTTGCCTAGCGCGAATCGATTTCGGCGTTGAGGGGGTTGGGTTACACTTAGGGTCATGGCATCGAGGACAATTGCGTTTGATCCCGTCACTGTGCAACGCCTTTTCGGGCACGAGGCCGCAGATGATGAGAATCCGGCACGACTCAAGGAGTACTACGTCAAGAATGCTATTTATCGGGAGGTTACGGCGGCACTTCCTTTGCGCATCGTTGTCGGCCATAAAGGCATCGGGAAATCGGCTTTGTTCAAGATCTCAATTGAAGAGGATCGAGCCAATGGCTTGCTTCCGATTCTGATCCGCCCGGACGACATCGCGGCTGTCGGAAAAGATGTGTCCGACTTCCTCCTCGCGATCCGTGCTTGGAAGGAGGGGCTAGCAGAAATCATCACGAACAAAGCACTTGCGGAGTTCGGAATGGATCGATCAGGAATAGCTCGGTCCGCCCAAACCGCCTCCGTGCGGATCCTCGATTTCCTCGCCGGTTCGCTAAAGGATCGTCTAAAGGTCGACACGAGTCTTGCGAAAAACGTGCTGCTCGACAAGTTTCTGAAAAGCAATCGGATAACGGTATACTTGGATGATTTGGATCGCGGATGGGAGGGGAAAAAGGAAGACGTAAAGCGCCTGTCCGCATTGCTTAACGCTGTTCGGGATCTAAGCAACGACAACCCGCAGTTGTTTTTCAAAATTGGCTTGCGCTCAGACGTGTACTACTTGGTTCGCACGGCGGACGAATCGACGGACAAGCTGGAAGGATCCGTCGTTTGGCAGCGCTGGTCAAATCACGAGATTCTGGTGTTGCTCGTTAAGCGGATTGAGACGTTCTTTGGCCGCGGAGTGAATGAATCCCAGTTGCTTTCCACCCGCCAACACGTTCTCGCGCGATACCTCGATCCGGTGATGGATTCTACGTACATTGGTAGCGGCCATTGGGCAAATGCGCCAACCTACCGCGTGCTGATGTCCTTAATTCGAAAGCGCCCACGGGACTTGGTTAAGCTTCTTACTTTGGCGGCCAAGGATGCGGCGGCGGCGAACAAGAACAAGATTGGAACTGCGAACTTCCAAAATGTGTTTGCTGAATACTCAGAGGGACGCATTCAGGACACGATAAACGAGTACCGTTCGGAGATGCCTGATGTCGAGCGCCTGATCATGAGCATGAAGCCCAGCAAAAAAGAGAAGACTACTCAGGCGGGCTACGTTTATACTACTCAGGCCCTCTTCGAGAAACTGAAGTCCGCGGAGCAGAGTGGAGCCTTTCGGTTCGCGAGTCAAAAACCCGCTACGCCGCGGGACCTGGCAACGTTCCTCTACAAAATCAACTTCTTAACGGCGCGCAAAGAGGGGGCGGACGGGATCATCAGAAAGTACTTTGAGGAGAGTCGGTATCTCTCCTCCAGTTTCGTGGACTTCGGCTTCGACTGGGAGATCCATCCTGCTTACCGATGGGCACTTCAACCCGACTCGCCCCAGGACATCTTTAGCAAACTCCGTTTGAGCGCCGACGATGACTAGGGACACGCCAAAACCTATGCTCAATACTATGTCCACGCCGCGCATCCACCTACTGCCACCGGCCACCGCGCCCAATCGCCAACCCTCCGCAAGCAATAGAAAACAAGAGCACATAGCGCCAGACCCAGCGCAATCACTCGCCATCTGACCGAGGCCCCGAATCCTGGTTCGGGACCAGGAGGCCGGTGGTTCGAATCCACTCGCCCCGACCATTCATTCGCAATCATCAGCGGCCGAGGGACTCTCGGTCGTTTTGCTTTTTCCGGGCCTAACTCCACCCACGAGCTTGTCCGGATTCGCGACGATGTACACCGTCGCGATGCGGCCTTCGTCATCGGGTTCGATCAGCAACATCGAGTGAACGCGGCCATCGACGCGCGACACAAACGCCGGCCGCCCGTTGAGCATCGCAAGATCCACCACCATGCCTTGCGGCGCTTTGGGCATGATGCCGAGCATGAAACGCGCCACGCGATCGGCGCCATGGATCGGATTCAGCGCGGCCTTCGCCTTCCCGCCGCCATCGGAATAGAGCGCCGCGTTCGAAGCCAGCACAAGCATCAGTCCGTCGAGATCGCCTGAGGCACACGCCCGCCCGAAATCGCCGAGCAGGGCGGCGTGCTGGTCCCGGGAGACGGTGAATCGCGGGCGCTTCGCCGCAGCGTGCATCTTCGCGCGTTCGAGCATCTTGCGGCAGTTCGCTTCGCTCGTCCCGAGCGCGGCGGCGATCTCGGAATAGTCATAGTCGAACACTTCGCGCATCAGGAACACCGCGCGCTCGGCCGGTGAGAGCGATTGCAGCATCACCAGGAACGCGTACGAGAGCGAATCAGCGATCTCGCCCGCATCGGCCGGCGTGGCGATCGGCTCGGGCAGCCACGGGCCGATGTACTCCTTGCGCGCCACCTCGGCCGAGCGGAGATGGTCGAGGCAGAGCCGTGTCACCACGGTCGCGAGAAAAGCGCCGGGCGTGCGGACTCCGGCGGCATCGGCCGCCTGCCAACGCAGCCAGCACTCCTGCACCATGTCTTCGGCGTCAGCCGGCGAGCCGAGCATGCGATAGGCGATCCCGAACAATTTCGAGCGTTCCTGTTCAAACGCTTGTTGTCTGTCCATGTGAGGCGGTCTCCATGAATCCAGCCGCTTCCACGCCGAATACGCGATTGAAGCGTGCTCGATAATTCTCCCATGCAATTGCAGAGACGAGTTCCACCAGTTGCCGGTCTGTGAAGTATCGCCGCATCTCCGTGACCAGCGCATCGCTTGGCCGGCTCGGCGTCTCGCACATCGCCTTGGCCAGCCGGATCACGGCCTTCTGCACATCGTCGAACTCCGGCGATTGCTCGAAGTCGAAAAGCTCGAGCATCTGTCGTTCCGTCAACCCCGCGCGCAGGCCCACGGCCGCGCCGATGTCGATTCAAAACGGGCACCCGATCATGCGTGCGGTAGCGTATCCGGCCAGCGCCTTCACGCGTGGTGGGAGCGAGGACATTTGGGATTGCGCGGCTTCCATCAGGGTGGTTCCCCAAGCGAGCGCGGGTTGATGCGCGACGATTTGCACCGACTCGGGCAAGACGGCTTTGCCGGTTACCTGGCCGACGCCTGCGCGCATCATGCGAAACCACAGACGGGTGAAGAAACCCGCCCGTTGCGGGGTGATTGGGTCGATTCTCATTGCAGAGGGGAGACGAACGAACGATCCCGTTTGTGACAACCCGGGGAACAGGTGCGGAACTGCGGCAGCGGAACTACGGCAGCGGCGGCCTGCCCGATCCATCCGCTAGAATACACGTCGATGCTCAATCGCTCGACGTGGATCCCGCTCCTGCTTGCCGCCAGCAGCGTTTTCGCCGCGGACGCCATTCCTGCCCACAAAGTGGAACGCAACGTGGTGTTCGGAATGTACTCCGGCTTGGCGCTGGTGATGGATGTGTACCGACCGGAACGGCCCAACGGCTATGGCGTCGTGTTCATTCACGGCAGTGGTTGGAGCGCCCCTTTGAGCGTTGGCGCCGCGCCGCTCAAAGATGGCGAGCAGACGCGGATCTACGGGACTCCGCTGGTCCAGGCGGGATACACGGTTTTTGCCATCAACCACAGGGCCGCGCCCCGGTTCCGATATCCGGCGCAGGTGGAAGACGTGCAGCGAGCCGTGCGCTTCATCCGGCACCATGCGCGGCAGTACGGCGTCGATGCGGAGCGACTAGGCGCCGTGGGCGGCTCCTCGGGCGGCCACTTGGTGAGTCTCCTCGGCACGATGGATGGAAAAGGCAACCTCAATGACCCGGATCCGGTGAATCGGGAAAGTGCGCGAGTGCAATGCGTCGTGGCTCGCGCGGCGCCGCTCGATCTTCCGCGGCTGAGTACCGATGGCCTGCGCATTATTCCGCTGTTCGGTTTCCCGGCGAACCCAGCCGACCCCGGCTCGGCCGAGCAGAAGCAGCACGTAGAAGCATCTCCGGTGACCCATGTCTCGCCCGACGATCCCCCGTTTCTCCTGCTCCACGGCGACGCGGACAAGACCGTGCCGTTCAGCCAATCCGAAATCTTCGAGGCTGCGCTGCGGAAGGCGAACGTGACGGTGAAGCTGATTCGAGTGAAGGGAGGCGGTCACGGGCCGACGTTCCAGGGCGCGGTGAGTCCGGTGCCGGATTACCTCGGCGAGATGATTGCCTGGCTGAATCAGTATCTCCCGGCGGGTCACCGATAGGCGAGGATCACTCCATCGCGAGCATCGCCGCCATTGTCTCGATTGCATCCCACAGGTTTTCCAGCCGGATGTTTTCGTCGTGCGCGTGCTGGTTGTTGTCGTGATTGGCGATCGGCACCACGATCACCGGCGTGTGCAAGACTTCCTCAATCGGCGCGATCGGCAAGCTTCCCCCGAGCGTCGGCAGCTTGATGACGCTTCCTCGCGCAGCCTCCACCGCCTTCACCACCATCCGCGCGACATCGGAATCCATCGGCGCACGCACAGCATCATAGCCTTCGCGGCGGACGATGCGGCACACCTTCGCGTGAGTCATCCGCTCGGCCTCGGTGGGCTCGTTCTCCGTCACGAACCAATCGCGCGACCGCACGTGCGCCATCACACGGTCCTGCATCGTGCGCCAGTGCGTCCCCTTCACCAATCGGATGCCGATGCCGGCTCGCGCGCGGTCCGGAATCACGTTGCGCATTTCGGCGCCCACGCCCGCGCTCGAGATCCCTTGGATGTTGAGGGCCGGTTGATTGATCAGCGTGTCGAGCCGCTGGCCGTCGCCTTCGGTCTTCGAGATCCACAACTCGCGCTTCAACTCGGCGTCCATGTTCGGCGAGTCCGCGATGGCCCGCATCTCGGATTCGGTGAGCGGCGCCACACCGTCATAGAATCCTTTCACGAGGACGCGGCCGGTCTCTTCGTCTTTCATGGAAGCGAGCAACTGCGCGAGCATCATGGCCGGGTTCGGCGCCCAATTGCCGTAGTGGCCGGAGTGGAGTTCGCGGCGCGGTCCGTAGACGGTGAGGTCGAGCGATGTCGAGCCGCGCGCTCCGAACACGATCTGCTGCCGCCGGCTTTGATGCACCGGACCGTCGCAGAACACCCAAACATCGGCGCGGAGTTTTGTTCGATTCGCGGCGGCCACCTGGCCGATGTGCGGCGAGCCGGCCTCCTCTTCGCCATCGAAGAAGAACTTCACATTCGATCGCATCGCCACACCCGCCGCGTGCAGAGCGTCGAGCGCGGTGGCGAAGGCGATGAGCGGAGCCTTGTCGTCAGACGCCGAGCGCGCCCAGATGCGGCCATCGCGGATCACGGGCGTGAATGGCTGCGTCACTTTCCACATCGGCGGATCCACCGGCTGACCGTCATAGTGAACATAGAACATGACCGTACGCGTGGCTCCGGGTGTGCGGATCTCGCCGAACAGCGGAGGCGGCCCACCCTCGCCCGCGAGCCGTTCGAGCTTCACGCCACGCCGCGCGAACGTGGCTTCGATGGCCGCGGCGTTGCGCAGCATGTCCTCGCGATTGCGCGCCACGTTGGGGATCGCGAGCAAGGCAGCGAACTCGTCGAGAATCGCCTGTGAGTGCCCTTCGCGCCAAGCGCGCGCCGCCTTCGCGGCTGCTCCCGAATCCGCCAGAAGCATGGAAGCTCCGGCCAGCAACAACACCGCCACGCGCATGGAGCTACAATAGCGTGCCTGGGAGATCCCGATGCGCTTCCTGCTTCTGGCCTTCGCGGCTGTTTCGCTGTTTGCCCAAGACGACTATCTCTACGACGTTCCCTACGTGCCGACTCCGCAAGAGGTGGTGCACAAGATGCTGGAGGTCGCGCAGGTGAAGAAGGGCGACACTGTCTATGACCTGGGTTGCGGTGACGGCCGGATCGTCATCATGGCCGCCAAGGAATTCGGCGCCAATGCGGTGGGCATCGATATCGATCCGAACCGGATCCGCGAAGCCAATGAGAACGCCAAGACAGCGGGCGTGAGCGAGAAGACGCGCTTTCTCGAGAAAGATCTGTTCGAAGCCGATTTCCGGGCGGCCAACGTGGTGACGCTCTATCTGCTGACGAGCGTGAACCTCAAGCTGCGGCCGAAGCTTTTGGCGGAACTGAAGCCGGGGACGAGGATCGTCTCGCACAACTTCGACATGGGAGATTGGAAGCCGACGAAGACGGTGGATTTCCAGGGGCGGAAGATTTATCTGTGGGTGGTGGGCGAGAAGGGGCCTCGATGAGCGCCGTTATTCCACGCGGACCAAGTGATAACTCTTCTTGCCGGAACGCAGCAGAACCGCCTGCGGCCACACGACGTCCGCCGTACTGATCGCTTTGCGGTTGGCATCCTGACGCCGGTTGTTGATGTAGACTCCACCGCCTTCGAGCAGCTTGCGAGCCGCGCCCTTGCTTTCCGCGAGTCGAGTGCGGACGAGCAGATCCAGCATGGGAATTCCAGCCTCGAGCTCGCTGCGCGGGATGCGTGACGAGGGCACTTCGCGAGCCAGCAGATCGATCGTCGCGCGGTCCGGGACCAAGTCCGCGGAGCCAAACAAAATCTGCGTTGCTTGTTCTACCGCGGCAACTGCCTCGCCACCGTGCACGATCCGCGTGCAGTCCGACGCCAGTGCCTTCTGGGCGGCCCGCGCCTCGGGCTTCGCGATCACCGTGGCCGCCAGTTCGTCGATTTCGGCGGGCCCGAGGAACGTGAACAGCTTCAGGTACGCCACCACGTCGGCGTCGGCGGTCTGGATCCAATATTGATACATCTGATACGGACTGGTGAGGTCCGGATCGAGCCACACGGCGCCTTCTTCGGTCTTGCCGAACTTCTTGCCGGTGGACGTAGTGAGCAGGGGAAACGTGATGCCTTCGGCGCGCTCGCCCAGAATGCGGCGGATCAGGTCGGCTCCGGAGAGGATGTTGCCCCACTGGTCGCTGCCGCCCATCTGCACGGTGCATCCGTAGTGCTGCGCGAGGTAGAGAAAATCGTAGGCTTGCAGCAGCATGTAGCTGAACTCGGTGTACGAGATTCCCTGATCGCGCTCTTCCAGGCGCATGCGAACCGAGTCGCGCTTGATCATCTCGTTGACGGAGAAATGCTTGCCGATGTCGCGCAGGAAGGCCAGCAGTTCGAGCGAGCAGAGCCAATCCGCATTGTTCAGGAGGAGGCCGTGATCTGGTGTCGATAGATCGAGGAACCGCGAGAGCTGCTTTCGGATGCCTTCGCAATTCTCTTCGACTTTGTCGCGCGTGAGCAGCACGCGTTCGGCCTGCTTGCCGCTGGGGTCACCGATGAGCCCGGTTCCACCGCCCACGAGCACGATCGGCCGGTGTCCGGCGCGCTGGGCATGCGCGAGGCCCATCACGGGAATCAGGCTGCCGAGATGGAGGCTCGCCGCGGTGGGATCGAAGCCGACGTAGATGGAGCGACGCTCGGTGAGGAACTGGTCCACGTCGTTAGTGGTGGTTTGCGCAAGAAAACCGCGCCAGCGGAGTTCGGCGATGAGATCGTGCATGCGGGGGTAGTTTTTATTGTAGGGCGGGTTGGCTACTTTGCGGCGCGGAACTTCGATTGGGTTTGCCCGCAGCGCTGCCCGAGAGGCGGGACTGAAGTCCCGCGCAGGCTGAAGGCTGTCCCACAACTGGTGACACTGCAACGCCGGCCAAGCTGCGCAGAGAACATGGAATATTGCGCCGTAGAGCAGCTACCGAGGGTGGAACCGCGCCGCCACTTTCTGGAACTCGCGCAGCGCGTCGGACGCGATCCAGCGCGCCGCCTTCGAGTCCATCGCACGGATGCGCTCGGCGGACTCCACCGCCTTCTCACGCAGCTTCGAATTCCGCTTGCCGATTTGGCGCAGCGCCCAGTTCACGGCCTTCTTGACGAAGTTGCGCTCGTCATCGGCCGCGCGCTCGATGTCTTCGAGAAACGGCAGGAACGCTTCGTCCCCGGCCTTCTTGTCATGCACCGCGAGCGACGCCATCAGCGCGAATCCGGCTCGGCGCTCAAACTCCCGCTTCCGCCGCGACCACACTCGCGCCTTCGCATACGCCCAAGGCGTCTTGTCGAACAGGTGGAAGCAGGCGGCGTCGCACACGGCCCAGTTGTCGAACTCGCGCATCCAGCGCTCTGCCTCGGTAGCCGTGAACCGCTTCGGATCGGCAACGAAGCACGCGAGCACGCGCGACTCATGCCAGCCCGAATCCCACAGCGCGGCTGCCAACTCGGGATCGCGCCCTTCGCGCCTGGCGATTGGGCGCAGTGCCGTCATGCCGACGCCGAAGACCTTTTTCGCCACGATGCCGAAGCGGGCCATGCCTTCCACGTTCACTGGATCGCCCTTGGCGGCGAGTTCGTCGAGGATCGATTGCACACGCGCGGCGAGCGCCTTATCCGAGGGCATCGCGCATCGAGTCCACGGCTTTGATCAGAGATCGCACGGGATCTCCCAGCGGAAGATACTCCATCGCAATGTGGCCTTCGAACCCTTGCTTCTGGATCTCGCGATAGACATGCGCGTAGTTGATCTCGCCCGTGCCCGGATCGTTGCGGCCCGGATTATCGGCCACGTGAAACACCTTCACGAACGGCGCGGCTTTCCGCAGGATCTCGGTCACGTTCCCGGACTGCACCTGCTCGTGGTAGATGTCGAAAAGGAGCCGCACGTTGGGATGATCCACCTGGCGGATCAACTCGAGTCCATCGATGCACGTATCGAGAAAGTAGCCTTTGTGGTTCACGCGCGTGTTGAGCGGCTCCACGATCAGAGTGACGCCTGCCTTCGCGGCCACGTCGCCCGCACGCTTGGCGCTCTCGACGAGGCTCGCCCATTGCTCCTGCCGGCTCTTGCCCGCGATCGCGTCGCCCGACATCAGCAGCGCCATCGGAACCTCGAGCTTCTTCGCGAAGGCGAGGTTCTTTTCCACCTCGGCGAGCAGATTCTGGCGCTGCGCCGGATCGACCATCGAGATGGGCATCTGCTTCCAACCCGGCGTCGACGAAATCGCATCGATGGTCATGCGGAACGATCGCATCAAGCGCTTGCTCCGCGCGATGTCGGCATCGCTCCAACTCACGTGTTCGCCCACGAGTTGGATCGATTGAATGCCTGCGCGAGCGGCAATTTCCACGCGTTCTTCGAAGGTTCCCTTCAGGGTCCAGAGCATCACCGAAGAAGTGATCTTGGCTTTGGCTGGCGGGGGTAGTTGCATCGTCTTTGTGCTTATGCACCCGCCACCGTGGTGCGATGCATCAGCCGCCGCAGAGGCAGTTCGTAGTTGCGAATCGCGCGATGTTGGGTGAGGCAATTGTCCCACATGAGCACGTCGCCTGCTTGCCAGCGATGCGTGTAGAGGGCTTCGGGTCGCGTAATGTGGCGAAAGAGCGTGTCGAGCAGTGCAGTGCTCTCATCGGCGGCCATTCCGTCGATCGACACCGTGAAGCCTTCATTCACGAACACCACTTTGCGGCCGGTCACCGGATGCTCGCGAATCACGGGATGGTGCACGGCCGGCACCTTTTCGAGCTGTTCCTGACTGAGAGCGCCGCGGCCGCCGGCGGCTTGCTGCTTCCGATAGCGATCACCGTAGGTATGGGTGGCGGTGAGGCCTTCGAGGCTCGCGCGCATGTCCGCTGGCAGCGTATCGTATGCATGGGCAGCGCTCGCGAACAGCGTCTCGCCGAGCACCACGCCATCGCGCACCGGGACTTCGAGCGCATAGAGCAGCGAACAGCGGCTTGGCTTGGCGATGTAGGAGAGATCGCTGTGCCAATACTGTCCGGCGTCGGCGAGCCCGATGTTGCGGCCGTCTTCCACGATGTTGGAGACGATGAGGATTTCCGGATGGCCCGGCTTCAAGTACTGCGTGGCGACGTGGATTTCGAGATCACCCAGGCGGCGGCTGAAGTCGATGTGCTGCTGAGGCGTCAGTTCTTGGCCGCGGAACACGATGACGCCGCGGTCGTGGAGGAGGCGCTCAACGGTGGCGAAGGCCTGGGTGTCGACCCGGAGCGAGAGATCGAGCGACGTGATCTCCGCGCCGAGTGGGGCGCCTCCAACCGACACTTTCATTCGGGCTGATCGCAACTTCTGGTACGCGGGGAGCGGGACTGAAGCCTCCCCCCGCAGAGTGTTTAGTCGCCTAGAGCTTTCTTCAGCTTCGACACGATCCGGTCCGCCACCTTCCGCTGGCCACCGCGTTTCATGGCGCCGAACAACAGGCTCCGGTCACCGGCTTCGTCGGACCACAACACCGTCTTTTCGGTCTTGTCCACCAAAGTGACGGCCGCCGAAGCGTTGTCGTGTAGGCCGAGATACCGCCCGGTCACCTGAGCTCCGGTACCCTTCTTCTCTTCCGAGACGCCCGTCAGGATCGCGTCGGCTTCCTTCTTGTCGAGCACCACGACGACTTTGCCTTTCATCTGCTTGGAAAACTCCGCGCGGATGTACTGGTCGAGATCGTTGGCCATCTTCTCGACGTAGATCTTCTTGATGGAGCTGAGGCTCTGTTGAGCGAACACTGGCAGAACCGCCAGCAATGCAACGGCTATGAATCGCATGGAACGTTTTCTCCGTATCTTCGGGACTCCGAAATTGATCGGCACGATTATAGCGAATCCATAGGCGGAGGATCAGTGGCCCCTGAAATGCTGCGCTGATGGCAATGCCGGTCGATCTCGACGTTCGCGATCAACGCCGGGCGATGACGCTCTCGGTAGGGGCCGGCGTCGTCATGCTGGCGGGGAAAACGGCGGCCTATTGGCTTACCGGCTCGGCCGCGATTCTCTCCGACGCAGTGGAGTCGGTGATCCACGTGGCAGCGGTCGCTTTCGCCGCGTTCAGTCTGTGGTTGAGCACTCGCCCCCGCCGCGCCAATTCACCCTATGGCTACGAGCGCATCACCTTTTTCTCGGCGGGCTTCGAGGGCGGCATGATCGCGGTGGCGGCGGTGTGGATCATCGTGCTCGCCGTCGACAAGTGGCGCGCCGGTCTACATCTCGAGCAACTCGGCCTGGGCACTGTGATGACGCTTGCGGCGTCAGTGATCAACCTCGCGCTCGGCTGGTATCTGGTGTCCACGGGACGCCGCACGCGTTCGCTCATCCTGGTGGCGAACGGCCAACACGTGCTGACGGATAGCTGGACGAGTTTCGGCGTGGTGGCGGGCCTGGCGCTGGTGCTGATCACGGGATGGCTCCCCTTCGATCCACTGCTCGCGATTGCGGTGGCGCTGAACATTCTGTGGCAGGCGGGCGTGCTGGTGCACACCGCCGTTCGCGGACTCATGGATCTGCCCGACCCGGCCACCGGTGCGTTGGTGCGCGAATCTGTGCTGGCCGCATGCGCGAGCCTCGGGCTCGATCACCACGAACTCCGCTATCGCGACACCGGTCAGCGCCTCATCGTCAGCGTGCATCTTCTCTTTCATCGCGAAGCCGCGATCGGGGATGCACATCGCATCGCCACCGAGTTCGAGGTGGACGTAGTGCGCCGTTTGGGCCGTCCGGCCGAAGTGATCTCGCACCTGGAACCCGTTGAGGACCACTGCCGGCATCATCCCGGCGAGGACATGGGCGCGATCGAATGAGCGCTAGCTTAGCTACTTTCCGGCGCAAAATTCGACAGGTACTCGCCGGCCATCACCCGCCAGGAGCGGAAACCGAAGTGGAAGCCCCCCAAGCACCCTTCGGGAGAGGTCAAGGTTCGCTGCCAGAGCCTGGCCGCTGGGCATTGACAGCGGGACTGAAGTCCCGCGCAGGCTGAAGCCTGCCCCACAATCTGAACCATGGAATTTTGCGCCGCAAAGTAGCTAGGCTGCGCGTCTGCGCTCGAGCACCATCCCCGCGAGCCAGGCGAAAGTGATCGCCGCGGCCACGGCAACAAATGGACCCGCGAATGACTGCGTCCGCTGCGTGACGATTCCCACGATCCACATCAGCACCGCGCCAGCGAGCGATCCGATGCCGCCGAGCAGCCCCATCGCGGTGGAGACCCAGCGCGAGGAAATCTCCTGCGTGGAGGTGAGGTACATCGACATCCACATGCCGAGACCGAAGTTCGAAATCACGAGCAGTGTGGTCATCGAGGTGAGGTTCGCGGCCCACGGAACCAGCGCCGCGACGCTCACCAGCGCCGTGGCCACCGTGAAAACCGCGCGGCGCGAGAGGCGCATGCAGGCAAAGCCGAACGCGAGATAGCCGAGGTCGAGGCCGAGGAAAACGAGGGTGAGGATCCACTTCATGTCCGCCGATCCCGCGGCCATTCCGCGTTGCTGATTGAAGTAGGTGGGCAGCCAGTTGACGTTGTAATAGAGGATGGGATTCACGGTGGCTGTGATCACCGCGACCAGCCAGAATCGCCCCTCGCGCATCACTTCGCCGTAACTCGCGGCTGCGCTGGCGGTGGACTTGGTGGTCCAGATGGGCGCGAACTCCGTGCGCGATGTGAACCAGATCCACGCGGCGAACCACAGCGCGCCCAACACGCCCACGGCCGCGAAGCCCGCGCGCCAGCCGGCACGGTTCGCAATGGTGAGAATGATCAGCGGAGCCGTGAGCGCGCCGATGCTTTGTCCGCTGGTGAAGATGCCGTTGCCGAGCGGACGGTCCTTTTCAGGCATTGCGCGCGCGACGATTTTCAGGGCACCCGGCCAGTTCGGGGATTCGGTGATTCCGAGCAGAACGCGGAAGAGGGCCAGGCTGAAGAAGCCGGAGGTGAACGAGGTGAGGAATCCGACGGCGGACCAGGCGAGCACCGCTCCGCCGTAGGCCCAGCGCAGGTGCGCGCGATCCATCAAGCCGCCGACGGCGAACTGGGCGGTCATGTAGGCGTAGTAGAAGAAGGAGAAGAGGAGGCCGAGGCGTTCGTTGTCGAGCCCGAGTTCGTCGCGCATCATGGGCGCGAGGAGGCTGAGCGTTTGGCGGTCGAGATAGTTGATGCTGGTGCCGGCGAGCAGGAATACGCACAGGACCCACCGCGAGCGCGTCTGCAGCATCCGCTTATGGTAGCTCTGCGCGATGTATGCTGGACACGGAGGGTTGCCACTATGGCCTGGAGCTCTCGGGACAAGTTACTCATGGTCCTCTTTGGTCAAGTCGCGGTGGCCGCGACTGTGCCTTCGCTCGAGTGGACGAAGCGGTTCGGTGGGAGTCAGGATGACTGGGCCAACGCCCTGGTCACGGATCCAGTGGGCAACATCTATGTGGCCGGTACGACCGCATCGATCGACCTGCCTGCGAACGGCGCGTTTCGCCAGATTGGATCCTCGAACTTGCGGCGAATAGGTCCCGCGGGTGCGGTCGAGGTGTTGCGAAGTCCGCTCGCCGGGACTGTTTTGGCAATGACCGCGACCCGTGACGCACTCTACGTTGCCTCTTCCGCCGGCATCGCGGTAACTCGGAGTGGCAACGGAACGGGGTGGGAGAGGATCCCGACGGCGGCATTTCCGCGGGCGCCCATCAGTGGAATTGCGGTGGAGCCGGGCAGCCCGACAGTGATCTACGTGGCGACAGGTGCACTCTGGAAAAGTTCAGATGGAGGACAGGTGTGGGCCAAGCTGTCCGGAATGGGTGAGTTCCAGGGCCAACCCGCACCGGTCTACTCAGTATCGGTGGACCCGCGGCGGCCGGGGACGGTCTACGCGATCGGGGGCGGGATTGCGTCTCGGTCTACTGACGGCGGCACTTCGTGGACACGGTTGCCGGAACGGATCGCTTCGATCGCTTTCGATGCGGAACGGCCCGAAGTCGTGTATGCCGGTGGCTACGAGCAATTACGGATTAGCGAAAATGGCGGCCGTGACTGGAAGCCGTTGCCCAAACCGAGTCCTCTCGATCCCTCCGGAGTAATTGCGGATCCATCGCGCCCGGGAACGATTTACCTGCGCTCTGGCAACACCTACCACCGCAGTTCCGATCGGGGACAAACCTGGAAGATATTCCCGATCGAGGTATTCAACTTGATCGCCAGTGCGGACGCGCCGGTCCTCTACGCGCAGACATACTCCTCGGGAGACTACGGCCTGCTGCGAAGCAGTGACGCGGGCGAAACATGGACGACTGTCGCGCGCAATCTCTTTCGTTCTGAATCGGCTCGAGTGATTGATTTTCGGGGCGCAATTTTCCTGGGTGCAAGCACTCCCCGGAGCGCCTTCGCGGCAAAGTTCGGACCTGGCGGCGATTTGATCTGGTCTACTTATCTGCCGGGTACAGAGGCCTCCGCGCTGAGCCTCGGGCCGGATCGATCCGTCTACGTTGCGGCGTCCTGCATGAAATCCACTTCGTGGGAAGCCACGCCTTGCGAGAACGACTACTCGAGCTTCGTGGGGAAGCTGTCGTCGGACGGACAGCGACTCATGTACGCGAGGGAGTACGCAGCCGGAACTGAGATCGCGTCGGTCGCTGTCGACGCGGCCGGTAGCGCCTACGTCGCCGGCACGGCTCGCGGACGAATACCAACCACACCGGGTTCGTTGTGGCCCGATGTCGGCGCTATCCCCCCATTCTTTCCCAACACCTATTCGGGCCGTGTCTTTGCCGCCAAGCTAAGCCCCGACGGTAGTGCACTCATCTATTCGACTTATCTCGGAGACTGGGTCCAATCCTCATTCACATTCCCGACCGCGGCGGCGGTGGGCTCGATTCTCGTCGAGCAAAGCGGTCACGCAATCGTGGTGGGCGGCACGATCTGGAAGATTGGACCCAATGGAGACACCTTGACGTATTCGACGAAGATCGGCACTCGCTCACTCTGCGGGGTACTCGACTCTTCCGAGAACCTGTACGTCACGGGCGGCGGAGAGAGTAGCCGGCTGTATGCTTCGCCCGGGGCCTATCAGACCGCTGCCAGCGGCCCATATATGGGATTCGTGACCAAGCTCAGCGGTACGGGCGAGTTCCTCGAGTCGACCTTGTTGCCCGCGGGTGGCGCTGGGCGGATCGCGCTGGGTTCCGATGACTTACTCCTCCTATCGGGTATGCCATCCGGAGGAACAACAAAAGCCCTTATCGATTCCATTGCGCCGGGGACAGTGGCCGGTTTCGACACAAAGTTGTCCACGCTGCGGTTTGCCACGCCCGTGAATGGTTCGGTGTTGCTGCTTCCGGACAGCAGCTTGGCTGTGGTGAGTACGGAAAGCGGTAACTCGGCACAAAGCAGCGACATGGTTTTCCGCGCGTACCGAATGGTAGACGCGGAGGTGGGCATCGATGCAATCGTCGACGCCGCGACTGGCGCTCCCGGACCCCTGGTTCCGCGCTCGCTCATGATTATTCGAGGAGCCGGCCTGGGCCAGGATCCGCGAGTGCGCGTGAACGATTTGGAGTTGCCGGTTCTGCGAAGTTCGAGTACAGAACTTTGGGTCAGGGTTCCCGATGAGGTAGAAGCGTTCCAGTCGAACGGTGAGCTGATCGTGGAAAGCGGCGGACAGCGATCGCAGCCGGTGGGCGTGGGTTTCGCGGCCGCGGCACCGGCGCTGTTCACGGCCGATGGCTCCGGCACGGGTCAGGCTCTCGCGTTCAACGAAGACGGAACATTGAATTCAGCTACGAACCCCGCGGCTCGCGGCTCCATCCTTGGGCTGCTGGTCAACGGACTCGGGAAGTATCGGATGGAGGGCGGCAGCGTGGTCCCGCGCGGAGCGCTATCGGTAATCTTCGCCAACACGTATGCCAACGGCGTGGATGCGAACCTCGTTACCGCACCTGGACTGCCCGGGCCGGTGATCCAGGTCAAGATATTCGTACCTTCGAACTATGCGCTTATCTCGGCAGGGCAAACGTTTCCTAGGGCGATACCTGTGTGGATCAACGTCGAGGGCGCAGGTACGACGCGGAACTCACCCGCGGTTTGGGTTCGGTAAACGCCTCCATCATCCCAGCTTGGCGATCACCGCGTCGGCGAACTCCTGCGTGTTGGCCGTACCACACACATCGCGCGTGAGCGACTTGCCTTCCTGATAGACGCCATCGATCGCCTTTTTCAAACGCTCGCAGGCATCCTTTTCACGCACGTACTCGAGCATCATCGCCGCCGACATCAGGAGTGCGGTCGGGTTGGCGATGCCTTTGCCCGCGATATCGGGCGCGCTGCCGTGGACCGACTCGAAGATGGCGCAGTCGTCACCCATGTTGGCACCGGGTACCACGCCGAGTCCGCCGACCAGGCCCGCGGCGAGATCGGAGACGATGTCGCCATAGAGATTCGGCAGCACCAGTACGTCGAAGATTTCGGGCCGAGCCACGAGTTGCATGGAGGCGTTGTCGACGATCAGTTCGTTGTACTGGATGAGCGGATACATTTCGGCCACCTCCCGGCAGCATTTGAGGAAGAGCCCGTCGGCTTTCTTCAAGATGTTCGCTTTGTGAATGGCGGTGACCTTCTTGCGTCCGTGCAGCTTGGTGTACTCGAACGCGGACTTGGCGATCCGCAATGAAGCACGGCGCGTGATCACCTTGAGGCTCGTCACCACGTCATCCACCACTTCGTGTTCGAGGCCGGAGTAGAGGTCTTCCGTGTTCTCGCGGAAGATCACCATGTCGATGTCGAGATCCTGGAAGCGAGTCTTCAACCCTGGCACCGACTTCACCGGCCGCACATTGGCGTAGAGATCGAACTTCTTGCGCAAGGCGACATTCACGCTTTGGAAGCCACCGCCGACCGGCGTAGTGACGGGTCCTTTGAGCGCGAGGCGCGTCACCTTGATCGACTCGACCGCGGCGGTGGGAATCGATTCGCCCGTCTGGCGAATGATGTCGGCGGTGACCTCTTGACGGTCCCAATCGAACCGGACACCGGTGGCAGCCAGCACGCGCACCGCGGCATCGGCCACTTCAGGACCGATACCATCGCCCGGAATCAGAGTTACGTTATGCGTCACCATCCCATGGTAGCTTTCGGCATGGTCATGGCAGCTTCAGCGCGGAAGACGCCGGTCAGGAGAAAATAGAGAGTTCATGCCCAGAATCCAAAGAGCCCTGCTCTCGGTAACCGACAAATCCGGACTGGTGGAGTTCGCCAGCGCGCTCGCGTCATTGAACGTGGAACTGATCTCGACCGGCGGCACCGCCAAAGCGCTACGCGATGCCGGGCTCACCGTGAAAGATGTTGCCGAAGTGACGGGATTCCCGGAAATGCTCGACGGCCGCGTGAAGACGATTCATCCGCGCGTGGCGGGAGGCATCCTGGCGATGCGTGCGAAACCGGAACACCTGCGCTCATTGGCGGCCCACAACATTCCGCTCATCGACATGGTGGTGGTGAACCTCTACGCGTTCGAGAAATTCGCCGCCAAGCCGGACGTGACGGTGGAGGAGTTGATCGAGAACATCGATATCGGCGGTCCCACGATGATCCGCGCGGCGGCGAAGAACTGGCAAGACGTCGCCGTGGTCACCGCGGCTGGCGACTATGCTGCGCTGGCCGAGGAGTTGCGCGCGCGGCAAGGTTCGCTGTCGCTCGGTACGCACTGGCGGCTGGCGAAAGCGGCGTTTGCGCGCACGGCGGAGTATGATCGCGCGATCACGCTTCGGCTCGACCGGATCGACGTGGAAGACGAGCGCTTCTTCGACCACGAGCCCGAGCCGGTGCCGGCAATTCTCGACATTCATGCCAAGCGTTCGCTCTCGTTGCGGTATGGCGAGAATCCGCACCAGGCCGCGTCGCTCTACACGCTCGGCGGTGGCATTGCGGGCGCGAAGCAGCTTCAGGGCAAGGAGCTTTCCTACAACAACCTTGTGGACCTCGACGCGGCGTGGCAGTTGATTCTCGAGTTCCAGGGTCCGGCGTGCGCGATCATCAAGCACACGAATCCGTGCGGGTGCGCCGAGCAGGCGAATCTCGTGGAAGCATACAAGCGGGCGCTCGAAGCGGATCCGGTGTCGGCTTTCGGCGGCGTGCTCGCATTCAATCGCGAAGTGGACGAGGAGACGGCGAACGAAGTGACGCGCGTGTTCAGCGAGTGCATCGCTGCGCCCGGTTATACCGAGGGCGCGCTACGCGTGTTCGCGGCGAAGAAGAACCTGCGTTTGCTCGCGGTGACGGAGGCCGAGAAGGGATCGCTGGTGGTGAAGTCGATCAGCGGTGGATTGCTGGCGCAGACGCCGGACAAGCATGTGCTCACACGCGAAGAAGCCACGGTGAAAACCAAGCGCGCGCCTACGGACGAAGAGTGGAAGGCGCTCGAGTTCGGATGGAAAGTGGTGAAGCACGTGAAGTCGAACGCGATCGTCTATGCGCGGGCAGGACAGTCAATCAGTGCGGGCGCGGGGCAGATGAGCCGCGTGGACTCGGTGAAGATCGGCGCGATGAAGGCGGTGCTGCCGGTCGAGGGTTGCATCGTCGCGTCGGACGCGTTCTTTCCGTTTCCGGATGGCTTGGAAGAAGCGGCGCGGCACGGGATCACGGCGGTGATTCAGCCGGGCGGATCGGTGAAAGACGGGGACGTGATCGAAGCTGCGGACCGGTTGGGATTGGCGATGGTGTTCACCGGGGTCCGGCACTTCCGGCATTGACCGTGTGGGGCAGGCTTCACAGCCTACGCGGAGCTTAGGTTCGAGGGGGCCACAGGCCTCTCAACGGACCACAGGTCCGCCTTACCGGGTTTGCGACCGCAGCACCTGAGAGCGGATGTCGACGCCTACATCGCGGCTCCACTCGGCGAGGATGCGATCGAAGATCGGCCGCGTGCCTGTACCGATCGCGATGCCGTTCACCTTCGACACGGCACCCATGCAGTAGGGTGTGGTGGCGACGAACGCTTCGTCGGCATTGATGGCGTCGTGCACTTGCAGGTCGCGCTCGAAGAACGGGATTCCGAGCCGCGCGCAAATTTCGATGACTACGGCGCGGCTCACGCCGAGCAGGATATTCCGGGGCTGCGGCGAGAGTACGGCGCCGTTCTTGACTAGCAGGAAATTCGCTCCAGCGGTTTCGGTGAGGTTGCCGTCGAGATCGAGCAGCAACGGAATCGCCGTCGGCTCGACGAGATGCGCTTCCTGTTCGGCAAGCCACCAATGCAGCCGGCTGCGATTCTTCACTTTGGGGTCGAGACATTGCGGCGGAATGTGGCGCGTCGACGGGGTCACTACGTGAAGCCCCTCGAGGAAGGCGTTGCGCCAGATCGAGAACGGCAACGGGAAAGAGTGGATGCAAAACGTGGGCTGGCGCGTTGCACCGGCCGGAGCAGCCGAGCCAGCGTAGATAAGGTTCTCGCCGGGCGTAATGAAGTAGACCACGCCGAGGTCTTCTCCTGGCGCGAGAAGCGCCGCGTTGCGTGCGATCAGTTCACGGGTGGCGGCGGCGGTTTCAGAGGCAGAGACGGGCGGGGCGATGCGTGCATAGCGGCACGACTCGTAGAAGCGCGCCACGTGTTCCTCGAGCCGGAAGGGCTGGTGGCGAAACGTGCGCAGGAAATCAGTGACCGTGGCGCCGAGCACGATGCCGAAGTCGTAGATCGAGATGTGGGCCTGCGAGGCGGGAACGAATTCGCCGCGGATGTAGACGATGGGTTCGGTCATTTCGTAGCGGGCAGCGTTTCGATGCTGCCGTCTTTCTTCACGCGAATGCGCATGGCGTAGATCGACATTGCTTGGGCATCGCCGGACTTGTGCCCACCCGTGCCTTGATAGACGATGTAGACCGATCCATCGGGAAGCTCGACGCCGCGCGAGTATCCGTAGGCAGTCGGGTCGACCGTGAAGCCGTAGTTCGAGCCCGCGGCGTTCCAGGTGTGGCCGCCGTCTTTCGAGGTCATGGCGCGGAGGCCTCGTTGCGGTTTCGTGTAGGATCCATGCAGCGTCAGCAGTGTGCCGTCGCGCAGCGTGAGTAGCCAAGGATCGAAGATGCGCGCCGGGAGATTGCGCGGCGAAGTCCAGGTGACGCCATTATCCTTCGACCAACACACCGTGCCTTCCGAACGGGCCATGACCACGAGCGTGCCGTCTTTCAGCCGAGCGAGCCCAGGCTCGGTCATTTCATGCGGAGCGCGAATCGTGGCGAGGTGCCGCCATGTTTCGCCGCGATCCTTCGAGGAAAAGATGCCGATCCCTTCGTGCTTGTCGTCGACTTTGTCTTGACCGTAGGTGGCGAGCAGGATCGATCCATCGGGCATTTCGAGTGGCGGACCGTCGGTGGCGAGCGAGTGAAACGGAGCGCGGATGAGCTTCGGCGTTTGCTCCCAGGTCTTGCCGTCATCGAACGATCGAATGATGCCGACCTCGGCTTGCGGGTACGTGAAGAACGACGCGACCAGCGTTCCGTCTCGCAGTTGAACCGCGGCGGGAGCGCGATCGTCCTTTTCGGTGTCGATCATTGGAACCGGGTCGGACCAGGTTTTGCCGCCATCGGTGGAGCGCATGATCTCGGCGCGGCCACCGCGTGGAGCATCGACTGTGGGCATGCCCATCTCGCGCCAACGTGCGATGTCGCTTTCTTGGATTCCCTGGATGGGAGTGGGCGGAGACGCGTGCCAGTAGCCAGAGGTGAACATCATGAGCAGCGCGCCGCTGCGGGTGCGGAGGACCGAGGACCATCCCACGAAGCCGGCGAATCCGGGATAGGGCTTGGGTGGGCGGACGCCGGGTCCGGTGAGGAGTTGTCGATGTTCGAGGTATGTCTTCGACTCGGGCTCTGGGATGACTTTGATGGGAATCCGCTCTTGCGCCAACGCAGCAAATGCCGCCAACGCAACCGCAATTCCGTGTAGGGCGGGCTTTAGCCAGCGCGGGACTTCAGTCCCGCCGCCAGAAGCACACTGCACGAGCCGGGGGGCCAAAGGCCCACCAGCGGACCGCAGGTCCGCCCTACGCATGCTGCCTCGTTTTTGGCGCTTGATAGCGCACAGCGAGATGCGGCGTCTCGAGTTTCTTGCCGCCTTCCTTGCGGGACTTCAGGCAGCTCTCGAGGGCTCCGCTGACGATGAGGGTGCGCTCCACCGGATAGGGCGCTTTTCCTGTGACGAACATCTCCACAATCTTGCTCACCAGACACGCCGAGTACGTGACGTTCGGCGTGGGCGAGAGGAAGAACTGGGTGGACATCACGCCGTGCCCTTTCACGCTGGCAGCGAATGTGTAGTCATGCACGGCGCCATTGAGCATGAGGAGCGTCGTCTTGAGTCCATCGTTGCGCTCGATGAAGTACGCGGCCGGTTCCTTCACCAACTCGCGCAACGCGCCCGATCCAACGAGGTCCTGCACGCGTCCATCTTTCACGCTGAGACCCTGCGGCGAATCGCTCCGGGACAGCGCCGCAGTGAGGAGGCGCTTGGACCAGCGTCCTTCATCGCCAGCCTTCCACACCGCATCGCCGTCGATAAGTTGCACCGACTTCACGCCCGACTCCCCTCCCTTGCGCCGTTCGATCATGCACTGCATCGCTTCGAGCGCGTGATAGTCCATGGGATCGGAACCGCCCACGCCAACCATCAGCGCATCTTCGATCTCGCATCCGAGCGGCAGTTCGATATCGGGTAGCCGCCACGTGACCGGCAACGACGATCCGGCGAGCATCGGGAAGCGCAGGCGCTTCGACTGATCCACCATCCACTTCGCTTTTTCGAAGCTGTAGGAAAGGTGCTTGTCGTTGTAGACCGGAACCGCGCGGCCGTCTTTCTCGAAGACCTCCACGAATTGCCTGAAGAACTCGTGGCGCGGATAGAGCACTTGGCCGAGTTCGTTGCGCGGGTACTCGCCATGTTCGCCGATGAGCAACACCGCATCGACTGCAAGCTTGTCGCCGCCGCAACGCAACGTTTCCGCGATGGTCGGATAGACCTTGAATCCGAACTCGCGCGCACGCTCTTCGCTCTGGTCGCCCTTGGGTTTTTGGTCCACGTAGAGCGAGACCACTTGGAGATCGGGCTTGTGCCAGCGGCCGTCGTGCGGATAGCCGATGAGGAAGCGGTCGCCCATGTGCTGCGCGTGCGAAAGATAACGATAGATGGTGGTGACGATGGCAACTCGTTTCGGCATCAGCTTCTCCAGAAGGTGGATTCACGCGCGGCTTGATATGCGACCTTGGCCAGATGCGGCGTTTCGATGCGCTTTTGCCCGGCGTGGAGCGAGTCGACGCCAGCGGCGGTGAGTCCGGTGGTGAGCAGTGTGCGCTCCACCGGATAGGTAGCCTTGCCGGTGAGGAACATGCGTTCGACGTTGTTGGCAAGCGGCGTGAAGAAATTCGCGAGACTCGTGCGCGCGGGCGGCATGGGCAAGTACATCTGCGTGGAGAACGGCTCACGGCGGCCGTCGATGTAGCAGGCGAAGTTGAAGTCCTGCACGAGGCCGTTCATCAGCAGGATCGTCGACTTGAGCCCGTCATTGTGCTCGTAGACGTAGGCGACTGGATCCTTGATCAGACGGCGCATGGAGTCGAGAGTCGGGAAATCATTATTGAACCCTTCGCGCGATGGCGTGAGCGTGTGGCTGCGGCAGAGCGCGCTGTCCATGAGTTCGCGCGACCATGCCCCTTCCTGCATCGCTTTCCAGAACGCATCTCCGCGATAGGCCTGCAGCCAGCGCACGCCGCTTTCGCCGCCCTTGCGCCGCTCCACCATGCACTGCGCGGTTTCGAGCGCGTGGAAATCGTAGCTGTCGACTCCGCCGTATCCCACGCAGAGCGCTTCGCGAACCTTGACGCGATCGGGCATCTCCACTGACGGCGTACGCCACGTGACGGGTAAGCTCGAACCGGCCATGAAGGGGAACTTCAGGCGGCGGCTGGTATCGTACATCTCGCGCGCCCAATCCCAGTTCCAGGAAAGATGCTTGTCGTTGAACACGGGCACCGAGCGCGACGAAGCCTCAAAGACCTTGACGATCTCTTTGAAGAACTCGTAGCGCGGGTATTTGTACTGGCCTTTCTCAGTGCGGCCGTAGTGGCCGTGTTCGCCGATCAGCAGCACGCCATCGACGGCGAGCTTGCCTGTGCCGAGGGTGAGTGCGTCGGCGATCGACGGATAGATTTTCATGCCGGGGAACTCGGCGGCGCGGCCGCGGCTGAGATCGTCTTTGCCGACCTGGTCCACCCAGATGGAGACGAGGTCCATCGGCGGACGATGGTGCTCACCATTCCAGCCGTAGCCGATGAGGAAGCGATCGACGATGTGCTGGGAGTGCGAGTACTGGAAGTAAATGGTGCAGATGGCGGCGATCTTGGGTCGCGCTGGTGCGGCGGCCCGCAGCAGGAGCGGAGCGCCGGTGATGACGGATCGGCGAGTGATCATCGAGTATCACGATACTACCTTTTGCATGGGTCGCGGAAGCGCACCTGCGGATGATCGCTGGCGGGCTTGGAATCCGTATCGAGTAATGTCCCCAAAGTATCGGCGATGCACGTGCGGACCGGCGCCCGGAGATTTCCGTGTGGCGGAAACTTGCTTCGCGCTGAGGAGATGAATGGAGGAGATCAATGAAACGATACGAAATCGTTGCGCCCGTAGTGGCGCTGTTCGCGTACGCGGCTTACGGAGCCCCGATCACGGTGTCGGAGCCGCCGGATTTTCCGGACTCGGGAGGGCCCACCTACGTGCTCGATGTGGGAACCAACACCATATCGGGCCATGTCAACGGATGCGCCGCGTGCGGCGGGACTGACTTCAAGGACAACTTTTCAGTGACCGTGCCCGCCGGAGTGGAGATCACGTCCGCATTTTTCGCAGCAACGAATTTCACTAATGGAGGCGGACTCAATCCGAAACTCGGCGTGTTCAGCTACGCCGGCGGATTCGGCACGAACTTTGGCAGCGGAATGCCCCTGTTCGGCCAAGGGACCTACTCGTTCACGGCGACATCTCCGGAGTCGATTTCCGCGTTGTCAGAGGTTCCGCTGGCGGGCGCATTCGACTACACGTTGACCTTCGACGTCCAAGCCTCGGAAACGCCGGAGCCTTCAAGCGCGGCATTGGCGCTGGGTGGATTGCTGGCGGCGTATTGGCGGAGCCGGCGCGTACGAAGCGACAGTCACTCCGCCAATTCGAACACGTAGAGCGCGTTCCCGGTCCCGGGGAAGTGAATCTCGGGCGCGATCACGTGCGGCACGTCACGCGGACTTCCACCGCCGAGCCCCGTCGTCACCGCGATGTACTGCTTGCCATCGATAGCGAATGACACTGGGTGCCCCTGCACCGAAGTCGCCAAGCGTGTCTGCCACAGTACCGCGCCCGTGTTCACGTCAAACGCTTTGAAGTAGCGGTCGAGATCGCCCACAAACGCCACGCCGCCCGCCGTGGTGAGTACGCCCGTGAGAAACGGCGCGCGTTGCTCCACGGCCCAGCGCTCCTTCATCGTGCGGACATCGTAGGCCGCCAGTTTGCCAATCATGCCCTTCTTTCCCGGCATTTCGAGAAAGTGGCGATTGCCGGCGCCGCCGCCGGAGCCGGCTTTCATCTCCACCTCGCGGCCCGACATCTCCATGCAGCTCTGACTCAGCGGAAGCACCAGTTGCGCGCTCGGCGGATGGTAGCTCATCGGCTGCCAGTTGTGGCCGCCTTGCGTGGATGGGCACACGTGGAACCACTGCCCTACCTTCTGTTCGAGCACGTCGGCGCGATAGGTCACGGCGCCGGTCTTGCGATCAATGTTCGAGAAGACGTTCTGGAAGACGGTCTCGGCGAGGTCGAGATACTTGCCGCTCACGCGATCGAGCTTCCAGAGGATCCCGGCCTTGCCGATCGAGAACACGAGCTTCTGCCCATCCACGTCGACGAGCACGCGCTCGAAGACTTCGTCGAGATCGAACGTCTCTTGCGGCACGTGCTGGAAGTACCAATCAAGCTTGCCGCTGTCGGCGTTGATGGCGAGCGTCGTGTTCGTGTAGAGGCCCTTGTCGCCGGGCTTGGAACCGCGGCTGACGCGCATCCAGGGCTTGGCTTGCGACACGCCCCAGAAGGTGCGATTCGTTTCGGGATCGAAGCTGCCGGCGATCCACGTATCGCCTCCGGCGCGAAAGAGATTCCCGAGCGAGCCCCACGTATCGCCGCCCGGCTCGCCATCATGTGCGATGGTGTTGAACTTCCACGCGGGCTCGCCCGTGGCCGCATCCCAGGCGCTGATGTAGCAGCGCTCCTCTTTGTATGCGCCGCATCCGGTGAGCCCTTGCACGATCTTTCCGTTGATGGCGATGGTCCCGGACGTGGAGCTGAATCCGCGATCTTGCGGAGCCACCTCGCGGGTCCAGGCAAGGCGGCCCGTGCGCGCATCGATCGCGTGCAGGCGGGCGTCGGTTCCGGAAAGGTAGACCTTGTCGCCCCAGATCGAAATACCACGCGTGGCGCCGTATGCACGCGTTGACTGCGGACCGATGTTGTTCTCCCAAATCAGATCGCCGGTGCGCCCATCGAGCGCCTGCATGGTGTGGCTGGTGTTCGAGAGATAGACGATGCCGTCATGCACGACCGGCGTGGGCTGGTTCGCGCCGCCGTCGTTCATCGCCCATGACCATTTGAGTCGCAGGCGCTTCACATTCCCGGCGGTGATCTGGCCGAGCGGACTGTAGCTCCAGGCGTGATAATTGCCGCGGATCATCAGCCAATCGGCGGGATCGGGCTTGCGCAGCATCGCGTCTGTGACGGGGCGGAACTCCTTCACGGCGCCGCGGACGGTGTGCCCTTTCGGGCGCGCACGCGTCGAGAGTCCCGCTTGATCGGACTTGGGATCGTTGAGCTCGGCGCGCATGGCGGCGGGCATCTGGCCGTTCGAGACGTCGCCGATGCGAATGCGGCTGTTGACCGCAAGCGCCTGCGGTCCCGCCGTGGCTCCGTTGGCCTGGAGGATGAAGGCCGAGAGCGCGAGGTAGGTTTCTTCGCCGAGCCCGCCCGCATTGCCCGGCGGCATGGTCTGCTGCATGTAGCGCGTGAGTTGGTTGACGGTGCGATTGCGCCAGACGTTCTGGAAATTGGCTCCGGTGAGCGGATGGGCTTCGTTGCGGCCGGTCATGTCGGGCAGGTGGCAGCTGGCGCAGTTGCCGAGGTAGGCGGCGCGGCCCTCGTTTGCTTGTTCGGCGGTGAAGGTCTGAGCGGCGAGGACGGAGGAGAGGAAGAAGGAGATGAGTGCGGCGGCGGAGCGCGAGTGCGGCATGGCGATATTTATCCTATCTCGGGAGGCGGGTGCGGGAATCGCTCGGGCGGCGCAATCAAGACTCGGTCTACGGCACAAGAGCCGCTGGTTGCGAAAGCATCGGCACCAAAGCTCTCCACATGGAGATCGACCACTGTGAGGGCTGCGTACCCGTGTAGGATAGAGATGGATAAACATAGATGGCCGCACTGGATTGGTCGCAATGTTCCGCAGTAGAGCGAATCCCGGGGAAAGTCGGTGGAGCATGGTTGTTCAAGAACACGCGGATGCCAGTATCGACGGTATTCGAGAATCTGGAATCGGGCGCGACCATCGACGAGATCATGGAGTGGTTCGACATCGGGCGCGAGGAGATCGTAGCGGTACTCGAATTTGCCGCTCGAAGCCTCGATGCGCCGGCACCGAAGGAGCACGAGTCAACGGCGCTTCATGCGAGTGCTTTTTGATCACGGTACCCCAGCACCCCTGATCCCGTTCCTTGCCGGCCACTCGGTTACCAACGCGAAGGACGTTGGCTGGGACATGCTCGTCAATGGAACCTTGTTAAAAGCAGCGGAGGAGGCAGGTTTTCGGCCAGATCCTCTGGCCATGCGCTGATGAGTGGGCTAGCGGGTCCATGTGTTGGTACTGGAAACAAATCATCAAGGAGCCGGAGCGATTGGAGGGTTCGAACGAGCCTCCCTGACTTCGGGAGCCGTTGGTCAACCGGTACTAGCCGCGGTCTGAAACTAGCTATAATATAGCCAGAATGCGATTCGAGATCGTGTTGGCTCCGCAGGCGATCGAGGACCTGCGAGGGCTCACCGCGCGTGATCGCACGACGGTGAAGGACTCGATCGAGACTCACCTCCGGCATGAGCCGCGCAGGACCAGCAAAAGCCGCATCAAGCGGCTGCGCGGTCTGCGCCAGCCTCAGTTCCGGCTGCGCGTCGATGAGTTCCGGGTCTTCTATGACGTCGAAGGTGGCTCTGTGCATGTGCTCGCAATCGTAGAAAAGACCAACGCAAATCAATGGCTACAGCGGTCAGGAGAGATCGAATGAAACAGGTGGCTCTTTCCGAAGTCAAAGACGACCTATCCAAGTACCTTCGCCTTGCCGAGCGGCAGGAGGTCATCATCACCCGCCATGGCAAGCCCGCCGGAGTCCTCGTGGGTTTCGCGTCCGAGGATGACTGGTTCGCCTACAAACTCGAAAACGACCCGCGCTTTCTGAAGCGAATCGAATCAGCCAGGCGCAGCATCCGAGCCGGCAAAGGCGTCAAGCTCGAAGACCTCGAGATCTAGGAGCGTCCCCCGTCCCTCGAGTGTTATCATCTTCCCGGACCATCTCCCTCTCGATGGCCCTCGGGAATGAAGATCTTCGTCTCCGCCGGCGAATCCTCCGGCGACCTCTACGCCGCCGCCCTCGTCGCCGAGCTCCAAAAGCGCCTCCCCTCGGCCACCTTCCTCGGCTGCGCGGGACCCCGCCTCCAAGCCCTCGGTGTTCGCCCCATCGTCGACTCGCGCGCGCTCAACGTGGTCGGCCTGGTGGAGGTGGTCCGGCACATTCCCCGGATCCGCGGCGTCTTCCATCAACTCGCTGCCGCGGCCCAAGCCGAGCGCCCGGACCTCGCTATCCTCACTGATTCCTCCGCCTTCCACTTGCGCCTGGCGCCGAAGCTTCACGCGCTCGGCATCCCGATCGTCTACCTCGTCGCTCCCCAGGCGTGGGCGTGGCGCGAGGGCCGCGTCAAGACAATGCGGCGCTATCTCTCGCACCTGCTCTGCATCTTTCCCTTCGAGGAAGACTTCTTCGCCAGCCGCGGCGTCCGGACCACCTATATCGGCCATCCGCTCACACGGCTGGTGAAGCCGGAGCAGACTCGCGATCAGTTCCTGGCCTCGAACCGCATCCCGCCGGACCGCCCCGTTGTCACGCTCCTGCCCGGGTCCCGCCCCGGCGAGATCGCCCGCCATCTGCCGATTCTGGCCGCCGCCGTGGAGCGAATCGGCGCGAAAACGCCCGCAACCTTCCTTTTGGCGACGCCGAAAGGGCTCGACTTAACAACTTTGAAGGAACCTGGATTGCCCGCGTCCATCCAACACATTGGAGGCGCAACGTGGGATGCCATTGCTCACGCTGACCTGGCACTGGCCGCCAGTGGTACCGTAACCATAGAGGCGGCGATGCTCGGTACCCCGATGGTCGCCTACTACAAGGTCAGTCCATGGAGCTGGTGGATGGGCCGGTATCTGGTAAAAGTACCCTTTTTTTCGATGGTCAATCTGGTGGCCGGGCGCGCTGTCGTTCCGGAGCTGATCCAGGACCGTCTCTCGCCGGACACCCTGGCGGAGGCGGCGCTGCGGCTGCTCGGCAACGAGGAGGCGCGGCTCGCGCAGAAGCTCGGCCTGCACGAGGTGACCCGGAAACTGGCGTCTGACCGCGACCCCATGGAGCGGGCCGCCGATATCGTGCTGCAATACTTACCCGGAACCCCTGCCGAGCTCCGCTCCGCCTGACGATTAGAGAGACGACATGCGTACCTGGATCCTTGCCCTTTTCGCGGCGGCCGTTCCGTTGGCCGCGCAACAGGAGCGCCGCACGCGCATCGACGTGGAGCACGTGCAAATCGAAGCGGAGATCAACCCGCGCACCCAATCTTTGGCCGCCGCCGCCACCATCCGTTTCCAGCCGGTGGACGATCAAACATATTCGGTCACGTTTGATTTGAACAATTCCCTGCAAATACAGCGGGCCGTGGATGGCGCCGGCCGCGACATCGGCACGGCGCGCGATGCCAAGACCCACACCGTGCGGCTCAACTTCCCGGAGGCGCTGCCCAAAGGGAAGCCGGCCACGGTGGTCATCCGCTATGAAGGCCGTCTCGCCGGAAACGAAGAATCGCCGGTGTACGGCGTGAAGTTCGCGGCGATCCACGAAGACTACGCGTTCCTTACGTATCCGGGACGGTGGTTTCCGGTGAATGACTACACCACCGATCGTTTTGCGGCCACTCTCAAAATCACGGTGCCAGAAGGTTTCCGGGTGCTGGCGCCGGGCCTCGAAACGCAGGGCCGCGCCAACGGCGGCAAAGTGACCTGGGAATTCGAAAACGCCCGGCCCGGCTTCCCGGCCAGCCTGGCGATGGTGAAGGGCCAGCCGGTCACCAACAATTCGCAGGGAATCACCACGCGGCTCTATTTCCGCGGAGACAACGCCAAGCTCGCCAATGAATATGGCGACGAGGTCGCCAAGGCGATGACGTTTCTCACAGGGGTCTTCGGCACGCCGCCGCAAGTGAATCTCACCGTGATCGAGACGGAGAGCGGGTCGCCGAACGGATACTCGGCGCCGGGGATGATCTTCCTGAGTTCGAAGTCGATCGTGAGTCCGGCCAACGCGCGGCTGATCGTGCGTGAAGTGGCACGGCAGTGGTGGGGTGTGTCGGTCTCGCCGGTGTCGCGCAATCACCTCTGGCTCACCAACGGCGGAGCTCGCATGGCCGAGATGTTGTGGGTGGAGCAGACGCAGGGTCCGGGCGCGATGGAGACGGAATTGCGCGACACGTACGTGGAAGCACTCACCGTGGATGACCCACCTGTGATTCAGGCCTCGCGGCTCGAAGACTACTCGCCCGAGTATTGGGCGGTGACGGCAGCCAAGGGCGCGGCCGTGATGAACATGCTGCGGTACATCATGGGTCCTGAGAATTTCGGCAAGTTCGTCAAGGGATTTCTCGAAGCCAACGCGAGTCGCGCGGTCTCCACCGACGATTTCCGCAAGGCTGCCGAGCAGGTGGCCGGGCGCAGCTTCCAGGGCTTCTTCGTACAGTGGATCGAATCGTCGGGCGCGCCCGAGTTCAAGCTCGAGTACACGGTATTCCGGACCCAGAAGGGCTTCCGGATCATGGGCAAGATCGCGCAGGACCTCGACACGTTCCGCATGCCGGTGGACCTGGTGATCGAGACTGAAGGCAACCCCGAGACTCGGACCGTCGACGTAGTGGGCACGTCATCCGAGTTCGTAGCCGAGACGTTCGGGCGTCCGAAGAAGGTGACGGTGGATCCGAACTATCGAGTGCTGCGCTACAACAACCAGATGCGCGTGGCAGTGGCCATTCGCCGAGGCGAAATGTTCGCCGAGATCAGCGAATTCGCCGACGCGCTCAAGGAATACCAGAAGGCGCTCGATGTGAATCGCAACAGCTCGATGGCGCACTATCGCGTGGCCGAGGTGTTCTTCCTGCAGGGGAACTATCAGTCGGCCGCCAACGAGTTCCGCGAGGTGTTGGGTGGCGACCTCGAGCCCAAGTGGGTGGAGGTTTGGTCGCACATCAATCTGGGCCAGATTTTCGACATCACCGATCAACGCGAGCGCGCGGTGAACGAGTACAACCAGGCGATCCGCACCAAGGACAACACCCAGAACGCGCAGGAAGTGGCGGCGGGGTATTTGAAGAAGCCGTACGAGCGACCGGCGCGGTCGAATTGAAGGAACTACAGCGGCAGGCCCGATCCGGGATAGAGCATCCCACTCGTTGACATCGGTTTGGTGCCGTGGCACAGTGGGGGTGTAGTTCGGCGGAAAAGGAGCAGTTCACTCTCACATGAGTTCGTCGATTGATTTGAAGGTCAAGCTGGCAATTGGTGTCCACCTCGACGGTGGCCAGTGGATCGCATGCTGCCAAGCACTGGATGTGGCAACACAAGCGGATACTCGAACCGCAGCCGTCGATGGTCTCAGGGAAGCGGTCGAGCTTTGGTTCGAGTCGTGCATTTCGCGGGGGACCTTGGACAGCGCTTTGCGTGAGTCAGGGTTTCAGTCCACCTCTGATCGCGAGCACGTCTCCAGCACTTCGCTAGAGACCATCGAAGTCTCCGTGCCTGCTTATGTCGCAGCCGCCGCTATGAGCGGCGAGGCGTGTGCGGCCCGTTGACTGGGATGAGCTAGTCCGAATCTGCAGCGATGCGGGCTTCGTCTTCGACCGTCAGCGCGGAGACCACTACATCATGACGAAACGTGGGGTGAGCCGCCCCGCGGTCATTCCTAGAAAGCGCGGCCTCAAAGAGGACATCGTTCTGAGCGTTGCCCGTACGATCGGGCTGACCCGCAAGGAAGTGGAAGACAAGCTCAACGCGAAGAGCAAACGCGTGCGTTTCGCCGGCCAAGATCAAGCTGAGTAAGATCGCGGTCCCATCACGAAAATCGTGTTCCCCGAAGGGTCGATCAAATCGAACGTCCGCGCGCCCCACTCCTCGTCCCGCGGCGCCCGCAGCACCTGCACCTTCGCGCTCCATTCGCGATAGTACGCATCCGCATCGCCGACATGCAGCGACACGCACGCCTCTCGCCCGTGACCCTGCATCGGGCAATCGAGCGTCAACTCGATCGTGCCGCGCGCCAATCCCATCAACCCCGTGTGGCCATCTTCCGTCACCTCGAACGTCACGCAGAATCCGAGACCATCCACATAAAACGCCTTGGCCGTGGCGAGGTCTTCCGTAGGGAGAATCGGGACCGCTCGTTCCATCTCCCGAGCATAACGCGGACGCGCGCTCCTCGAAAGCGCGATAGTGATAGGAATGCGCTCTGCCGTTCTGCTCGTTGCCTGCCTTGTCGCGGCCGACGCCGCCGTGCTCGAAGCGGACCTCTCTGCCGTCCGCCCCGGCCCCATTCAAGTCAGCGCCGCAGGTGCGGTGCTGCGCGTTACCTGGCCCGACGAAGCCGCCCACACCTGGACCGCCGAGTTCGCCCTCGATAACCAGAAGCCGCTCATCGCCCGCATCGCGCTCGGCGACAAGACCGTGCTCCAGCAAGCGCGACCCCAGTATTGGGCGAGCACCGGCCGCCGCCGCGGGCGCGCCGGCTTCGATGAGTTCTTTGACTTCCCCGGTAACGATCCGCAAGGCACGCGGCGCTTCGAAGCAGCGTTCCAGGCGACCAGCGCGAAGGCGCGCACAATGGGCGATCGCGTGGAAGTCGAATTCGCCGGATTCGAGATGGGCATCTTTCGCGGCGGTATCGCGTACACGTTCTATCCCGGCAGCCGGCTCATCCGCCAAGACGCGCTCGCCTCCACGCAGGAGCCGCTCACCGCCTATCTCTACGATGCGGGGATCAAGCTCGCCGCGCCGGCGGCTTCGGTGCACACGGGCAAACGCGAGGTGGTGTCGCCGATCCATTTCTATGATCCCGATGGTCACCTGCGCTCGGCGATGACCGATGGTCCGGATCGCAGCATCCAGCGCGTCAAGTACCGCGCGCTCGCCGCTGCCACCACGAGCGGGAGCCTGGTGGTGTTCCCGCCGCCGCACACCTACATCTCGCCGCGCGACTACACGACGAATGCCGGATACGTGTGGCACCACGGCTGGGCAGGCCGCGGGGGCGTCGGCGAGATCGCGCTCGGGATCCGCCAACCCAATGACGATGGCGGCGGATTCTACTATCCGTGGTTGAACGCGCCGCCGGGCTCGCTCCAACGCATAGGCATGTTCCTGCTCGTGTCCGATCGTGAGGGCCCCGTGGCGCTCGACGAGGCGCTGCGATTCACCAATCGCGACCGCTTCCCCGCCCTGCCCGGATACAAGACTCTGACGTCTCACTGGCACTGGGGCTACACGGTCCAAGCGCTCGACCGGGGCGAAGACTGGGAGCCGCCCTTCCGGCAGGTGCTCATCGATATGGGGATCGATGCGGCCATCACTTCCGATTTCCACGGCGACGGGCATCCGCAGGATTTGACCGATCTGCGTTTGCGCGAACTCGACGCCTACTATCGCATGTGCCGCAAACAATCGGACTCGCGATTCCTGCTGATTCCTTCCGAAGAAGGCAATACCATGCTCGGCGGCCACTGGGCGATCTTTTTTCCGAAGAAAGTGCTGTGGTTCATGGGTAAGTCCTCGCCCGGCGAGTTGGTGCGCCAACACCCGCAATACGGTCGCGTCTATCACGCGGCCACGCCCGAGGACGTAATCGAGATGGTGCGCCGCGAGAACGGGATTCTCTATCAAACGCACCCGCGTACGAAGAGTTCGTACGAGTATCCGGACAAGGTCCGGAACACCGACTTCTTTCTCGACTCGCACTACATCGGCGCGGGCTGGAAAGCCATGCCCGCCGATCCGTCGCAAACACGGCAGGGATTGCGCGCGCTACGCCTGCTCGACGACATGAACAATTGGGGGCTCGACAAGCGACTGCTCGCCGAAACCGACATGTTCCATATCGAGCACACTCACGAGCTATATGCGCACATGAACGCGAACTACGTCCGGATGCCCGAATTACCGGCGTTCGACGACTACGGACGCATGCTCGATGCAGTGCGGCGAGGCGAATATTTCGTGTCGATGGGCGAGGTGCTGATCCCCGAAGTTTCGATCTCGACGACGGATCCAGCAGCGGTCACGGCTCGAGTAAAAGCGCAGTGGACCTTTCCGCTGGCCTTCGGGGAAATCGTTTGGGGCGACGGCACGCAGACGTACGTCCAGACATTCCCGCTCGACACAACGCAGCCTTACGGAAATGCAACGTTCGAATGGAAGACGGCAGCCAAAGACTGGAAGTGGGCTCGAATTGCACTGTGGGACATCGCGGGGAATGGCGCGTTTGTCAACCCAGTCCGGAAACCGTGATTCGGAATTCGGTGCTATAATCCGAAGCACCGCAGGAATTGCGCAATCGGAGCGCCGCCGTGCCTACTCCAGAGGAGAGAGTTCATGTCCTTTCAGGCACGTTTGCTTCGTTCGTTCGCGGTCTTCATATTCCTTACTGCGGCCGCCTTCGGCCAAAACTACGTAATCCAAACAGTCGCCGGAGCCTATCCACTCGGCAACGGAGGTCCAGCGGCTCAGGCCTTGGTGGCTGCGCCGACGGCGGTCGCGGCCGACCGTCTCGGGAACGTCTTCTTCAACGACAGTGCGTCCGGCCTACGCGTCGTCCGCCAATCAGGAATCGTGGAGCAGTTCGGCCCGCCGGTGTTGGGTCCCCTGCTCGCGGAACCATCGGGAACCCTGCTCGCCGGCGGACCGTTGGCTCTGATCCGCCTCAGCGCAGATGGCAAACAACCCTCCTTGGTGGCCGGCAACGGGCGCTCGCAACATAGTGGCGACGACGGGCCTGCCACCGCCGCCGGCATCGGGTTCATTAGCGGGATCGCCCGCGGCAATGATGGAACGCTCTACATCTCGGACGCATTGAACCACGTGGTGCGCAAGATCGATCCCACGGGCAAGATCACCACCATCGTGGGAAGGGCGGGCAACCGCGGAAGCTCCGGTGACAACGGCGCCGGCACACAAGCGTTGCTGTATCTTCCAGGGCCGCTGGCGCTCGATGGCGACGAAAATCTCTACATCGGCGACACTGGAAACAGCGTCGTTCGCAAGCTCGACAAGGCCGGCATGATCACGCGTGTGGCGGGGGACGGGTTCTTCTTCACACCGGAAATCGGGCCAGCCAACAGGACCTCGTTCGGCATCATCTCCGATCTGCAGTATGACGGTCAAGGAAACCTCCTGATTGCCGACTCGTACTTCGATGTGGTGGTCAAGCTCGCTATCGGCGCGTCGACTGTGAGCTTCTTCGCGGGCAACACCAACACAGGGTTCAGCGGCGATGGCGGACCTGCGAGCGGCGGTCTTCTGTATAGCCCATCGGCGCTTGCCATCAATGGAACCACAGTCTACATCGCCGACTCAGGTAACGATCGCATCCGCCGCGTCGCCGATTCATCCATTTCCACCTTGGCCGGACGCAGCCACTTCGACGGTGACGGCCAGCAAGCCAACAAGGCTCTGCTCAACGTGCCATTCTCGGTGGCGCTCGACGGCCAGGGCAACGTCTACGTCTCGGATACCGGCAACCAGCGCGTGCGGAAGATCACACCTACCGGCGTCATCACCACCATCGCCGGCAACGGCCAGACGGGATCGGGCGCGGACGGCGCGTCGGCCACTTCTTCGCGGCTGTACAATCCCGGACCCATCGTTGCGGACGGATCGGGCAATATCATCTTCGCCGACCGCTCCAACTATCGTGTTCGCAAGATTTCCCCCACCGGAGCCATATCCACGATTCTCGGCAACGGCACGCGCGGCGACAAAGCCGAGAGCGTGCCCGGAACAAGCGCACAGATCGGCAACATCGACGGGCTCGCCATCGATTCCACTGGAATCATCTATGCAGCGGACACCTCGTTCCACAAAGTGCGAAAGGTGACGGCGGACGGAACGGTGAGCACCGTCGCCGGCACGGGCACGCGTGGCTTCACGGGAGATGGTGCTCTCGCAACCGCCGCGCAGCTCGACACTCCGCGCGGACTCGCCATCGACAAAGACGGCGCGCTGATCATCGCCGACAGCGGCAACGGACGCATTCGCAAAGTGACCATGGCGGGAACCATTTCGACTATCGCCGGCAGCGGCACCGCGGGGCCCGTCAATGATGGCGCATCGGCTACCGCCGTGAGCGTCGGCACGGTGCGAGGCATCGTGGGTGACGCCGCGGGGAACCTCTTCGTCTCTTCTTTCACCCTGGGCCGCGTGTTCCGCATTTCGACTGACGGCAAGATCTTCACCGTTGCCGGCGGCCGTTTGCCCGATCCCATCGACGGAACCATGGGCGACGGCGGACCCGCCACCAACGCTGGGCTCTGGGGCCCGAGCGGACTCGCCATCAACCGCGACGGCGACATTTTCTTCACTGACTCCCTCGCGCAGCGCGTGCGGCGGCTTGCGATCAACACTCCCGCACAACTGGAGATCGTGAGCGGCAACAATCAGACTGGACCGGCAGGCTCGGCGCTGGCCGCGCCACTGGTGGTGCGCGTGATGGGCAAGGCCGCGGCTCCAGCCGTGGGCGTTACCGTCGCGTTCGCTGTCACAACGGGAGAGGCGCGCCTCAGCGTCACCTCCACCACCACCGATTCCACTGGCCGCGCCGGAGTCAGCGTCACGCCGACTCGCGCCGGAGCGGTCCGCGTCACCGCGACCATCGCCGGACTCACTCCGGTGAACTTCGACATCACCGCAACGCCCGCGATTCCGCCGCCGGCGGCGACGCAAGTCACCTCCGCAGGACAAAGCACGCCAGCGGTCACGACGCTTGCACCGCAAGGGCTCGCCTGGATCACAGGTGGTCCGTTCGCTGCCGACGGCGTCAACGAGAACTCAGGCGGCGCTTTCGCGCTCAAACTGGGTGGGGTGTGCGTGAAGATGGGCGGGGCCGACGCCCCGATTGGCAGTGTCACGCCAACGAAACTGTTGATCCAGGTTCCCGTTTCCGCTGCAGGACCCGCCAAGCTCCAAGTGATCCGCAACTGCGGCGACTCGACGCAGATCCTCGGTCCGGAATCATCGGTGACCGTCGCGGACGCGAGCCCCGAGTTCTTCTACTGGGTTCGCAATGCTGACGGCAAGAATCCGGTGATGGCCGTGGACGCCGAAACGAGCACGCCCATCGGAACTCCCGGCATCATGGCCGATCGGGAAACCACGCCGGCAGTTCCTGGGCGCACGATCTCGATCGACGCCACCGGCTTCGGGCTCAAGACTGACGCGATCGCGCTCGGCGAAGGCGCTGGCGGTCCCAATGCGGCGCTGCTCGCGGCGAAAGTCCGCTTGGGCGATGTCGATCTGCCGGCGGCGAACGTGGTCTACGCGGGTGCCGCGCCAGGAGCCCCCGGCATGGATCGGCTGACGATCCTCTTGCCCGAGGATACGCCCGATGGTGACTTGCCAATCATCGTCACGCTGGGCGATTTCTCGAGTCCGGCGGGAGCGTTCGTAACGGTGAAGAAGCCGTAGGGCCGATTAGAAGTTCAGCCGCATCGCAATCTGCACCCGCCGCGAAGGCCGCGCGGCGGTCGGCTGGTTGAACAACGTGTTGTACATCTCGCCGGTCACGTTATTGAAACGTAGCGTGGTGTCGACGCTGGAAAACTGCGTGTGGTTGATCGCGTTGTAACCTTCCAGCCGTAGCTGCCCTTTGAGGCGCTCGCTGAATCTGAGCTCGCGATAGAGCGACAAGTCGGCGTTGGCGGTGCCAGGACCGCGCATCGTATTCTTGCCGAGATTGCCCGCCTGCGGTCCCGTGCTGTTGGTCGACCAGAACGCGCTTCCCTGCCCCGCCGGCTGCGGAGGAGGCAGAAAGCGGCGTTCGATCGGCGCGCTCGGATCCGTTACCTGCACACGCGCCGTAACGGAAGCGGATCCCGTGGGTGTGGCCAATCCATTGAGGTTCGAATAACCGGGAGTGAACGGCGCGCCCGTGTTGAAACGGAGCACCGCGGAGATGATCCAGTTGTTCAGCACCCACCGTGCCGGCGGGGCAGCATTGCGGCTGATCTTCGGCAACGTCCAGTAGAAATTGGTGTTGAACACCTGCGTGCGATCGAATCCAGCCGGTCCGTAATTGCGCGAACGCGCCGGAAATGCGGGGTCCACGGCTTGGCTGTAAGAATCACTCGAATCGAGTGCCTTGCTGAAGGTGTAGTTGGCCGAGAGATTGAAGCTGCGGCCGAAGCGCTGACGAAAGGTCACCTGCAGCGAGTTGTAGTTCGACGAGTTGGCGAACTCATAGAGCATGATGTCGCCAAAGCCCTGATAGGGCCTGAGGAAGTTCGGCGGTAGCACGGAATTCGTTGTCGTGGGGTCACGATTTTCCGGATGCAGATTGAGGAAATTCGCGCCCAGCGGTACGGGGTTGACGTTGCGCTGCCAAAGCTGGTGGCGGCCCAGTGAGCCTGCGTACCCGATTTCGACGAGCGAACTCCGGATCTGCCGCTGAATGCCGAGATTGTAGTTGTAGGTGGATTGCTGATGACCCGGCGTCGCAAGTGAAGTAACGCTACCGGAAGGCGCCAGGAATCCCGCCACCGCAGTGGCCCGAATGTCGGCGAACGTTCCGTAGTATTGCGTAGGCGAGTACACTGTGGGCGGATTCGCGATCTGGCCCATCACCGGATTGCCTTGAATGCGGTCATAGTAGACGCCGCCACCGCCGCGAATTGCCGTCCGGCCAGTCCCGAACGGATCCCACGCAAAGCCGAATCGCGGAGCCACCGCAAGCGGGCTGACATCATACAGGCCGAGAGGAACTCCGCTTTTTCCACCGACGAGGTTGCCGTTGGCTGCGTCACCGTGGCCCGGAGCAAACGCTCCGATCAGCCCCTGCCCATAGGTTGCGCCGGTCAACGGATCGAGCGCCACCTTCTTGCCGTCCACCGTGGCCGGCCGCAGCAACAGCACCGTTTTGGCCGGATCGAATGCCGCTGCCGCGAAAGAGGCCAACTGCCCGTTGCCGTCATACTGCGGCGGATCGACGTAGAAGCGAACTCCATAATCGAGTGAAAATGTTTTGCGAACCCGCCACGTGTCCTGCAGGAAGAACTCGGTATTGGTGAATAGGAAATTGCCCACTGGCCTTCCAGTTGCTTCCTGGTAGGTGTCGTAGTTGCCAAGCAGCGCGTTGGCGTAGGCGTTGTTCGAATCAAGAGGATTGTTGCCGTCAGCCGAGAAGCTGAGGGTGCCTCGCGTGGGAGTGCTGGCGCTCTGGATCTTCTGGGTGTGCTCGAAGTAGATCCCGAACTTCACGGTGTGCGTCCCTGAGATCTTGGTGACGTTGTCCATGAACGACAGAATCGTGTTTTGGTTGAAGTAAGGCGTCCCGTTGTTGAGCGAAGGGTTGGCGGCGTTGGCGATGCCGCCAAAGGTCATGTTCGGAATCAGGTTGAGCGGATTCAACGAGGCGTCTCTCTGGGCGATGTCGATACCGAGTTTGGTGCGGTCCACCTTGTCGTTGTCCTTCGGAAAGAAGGTCAGCGTGTTGCGGCTGAAGGCGACCGTCGCCTGGTTGAACATGGTGGGGGAGATCGTGTTGGTGGAACTCACCGAGGCCGTGCGGCCAGGCTGCTGGAAGACGATGGGCGTGATCGGATAGTTGAGCGAGCCGTCCACCCAGATGCCGTAGAGCGTCTCCTGCTTGTCGGCGTTGTTTGAAAAGCTTCCGTACATTTGCCAGTTGGCGCGGGGCGAGTAGTCGACACGAATCGTCTCGGTCCGCCGCGGATACGGAGCGGCTTCGGACACGAAGTAGTTGTACTGGTAGCGGTTCACCGCGTCCGGCGCCGTGTAGTTCGGCAGCGGAAAAAGATTGAGAATGTTGCGTCCCGTCGCCGTCAGTCGTGAAGGCGGGATGATGCGGCCCGGGAACAGAGTCTTGCCGGCCAGCGGATCGTTGACAGTCCAGAGGCTTCCGTTCGTCTGCCGGGAATCAGAGAAGTTCCCGGCGCGCTCGAGAGCGGTAGGCACGGTGATCAGCCGCGTTCCGAACTGCACCATCTGTTTTTGAAACTCCTGGCTGAAGTGAAAGAACAAACGGCTGCGATCTTTGTTGATCTTGGGAATGAGCAGCGGCCCAGACAAGGTGTAGTTGCCGATGTCATAGCGGTAGGCCGTGCGGTCCCGGCCGGCTTTGTTGTTGAAGAAGTCGTTGGCGTTGAGAACTTCGTTGCGCAGATAGAATCCCGCCGAGCCGTGAAACTGCCGCGAGCCGCCCTTGGTGATGATGCTGATCGCTGATGGATTCCGGCCGTTCTCGGCCGAGTACGCCGACATCAGGACCTTCACTTCAGCTACCGAATCCATTGAAGGCATCGAGTGAATGCTGCCGTTGGAGCCGGTGTCGAGAATGGTGACGCCGTTGATGGTGACGTTTTTCGCATCGTTGCGGCCGCCCATGATGTAAATGCCACCGACGCTGGTTGGTCCGGGGGCGTCGCGGCCATCGGTAGTGTCCACGACACCGGCCATGAGACCAACGGCGTCGAACACATCGCGCCCGCGAAGCGCCAACTGCTCGAGTTGATCCGACGTGAGCGTACCCGAGCGTTCGCCGCTCACGGTGTTGACAGTGGCGGCTTCGGCGGACACGGTTACGGACTCGCTCACCTGGCCGATCGACAGTGCTACGCGTTCGGAAAGGTGATCAGAAGCGGATATTTCAATCCCAGTCTTGTGGTACGAACGAAATCCGGCGGCTTCCACCTTCAGTTCGTAGGTGGCCGGAGTGAGGTCGGGGAAGCTGAAAAAGCCCTCCCGGTTGGATTCGAGCGTTCGCACGAATCCCGTGCTTTGGCTCGTGATACTGACGCGCGCTTTGGGCACCACCGCACCGGCCTCGTCATGCACGGTTCCACTGAGGGACGCAGTGGTGTTCTGGGCCAGCGCGCAGGCCACGGCAATCAGGATCAATGTCGCGATTTTCATGCATCACCCTCGGCGAATGAGCATCATTATAGCGATGCGTGGGTCCGGCCGACTCAGCCGATCCGGACGATGTAACGTTTCGACCTCGGGCGGCACTATCTTCCCAGAAGGCCATGTTCATCGTAAGGCAAGGCGAGCAAAGCCCTCGCGTCACACTTCTTCAGATTCTTCTCAACAGCCAGGGATATCGCGGAGCCAACAAGCGCGAACTCGTGGTGGACGGAATCTACGGGAAGAACACTCGCATCGCCGTGGAGGCAGCGCAGGGCACGGGTCCATCGCGCAACGGCGCCGTCGCCGGCCCCGAGCTCTGGTCGCGGCTGCTCGAGGGAACGGGTCTGGCGGTAGTGAGCAGTGTAGACGTAGGCGATCCCGAACTGATGAAGGATGTCGAGATCCTGCGCCGTGGTGGTGACAAGCCGATTGTCCTGGGCGGAATGTGCAACGGCATTGCGCAGATGGTGAGCGAAGTCACGTCTCGGGCGCAGGGACAGGAGATCGTGACGCTGCGGCTCGACGGTCACGGCAATCTCGGCCGATGGTTCACCGTCTCGGTGGGTGAAGTGGTCGACTTGCACCACGAAGACCCTGCCTTTGCCGCACTCGTCGACAAAGAGGACATGAGCTATATCGCAGCCTCGAACTTCGCGAAAGTGGCGCCTACGCTTCGTCACCTGACGCCGTTGTTTGCTCCGTTTGGATTCGCCGAGCACCACGGCTGCTCTCTGGGGAGCCGCCCGCACACCCGAGGGATGATGAAGCGCCTGGCGAATCTGTGGGGTGTTCCGATCATTGTCGGGATCAAACTACAGGATGTCGGCGCAGTGCTCGACTTCAGCGGCCCCACCTTCACAGCGTTTCCCGGACGCCACGACCTGCGAAGTTGGTCGCGGCAGTTCGAGCACACGGAAGTCGCTGGCATGTGCCACGCCTGATCACCTGATCGCCGTTGAGCTCGGCTGCAGATTGCGGGCAAGCTGCGCGGGACTTGCTGACGGCGCCGCTGTTATCGCAACTGGAGACTCACCGCTGAGCTGTTCCCCACACGGTTGGAAATCGTCACCGAGACTGACTGCAGCGTGTCTGCCAGCGACGTTACGTTCTTGAGGTCGCCAGCCAAAGTCAGCGGGATCGTCGCCGAGAACAAGCTCCCAAACGCCGCCGACGCGGTGCCCTGGTAGTACGCGAGGAACGCGCTCTCCACGGGGAGAGTGAGGCTCGTGGTGGTGACGTTTTCACCCGAAGTCGGAGTGAACGCGAGTTGGATCTGCGTCACTGACCGGTTAGTGGCGTAGCCACTCACCAGCAGCGTGATGGTGTTGGCCGTACGTGCCGAGAGCGAAACTCCCAGCAACCGCGGAGCCGCCGCAGCCACGGAAAGGTTCGCGGAAGGCGGGGTGGTGGGCGTCAGATTGATTCCGCCGTCGGTTGTGTTGATAGAAGGCGTGACCGTGATCGTGCCCGCAACGGAACCGGTCTGCACGCGGATCTGGTTCGCGTTATTGGCGAAGATGGCGCGCGTCTGGTTGGCCGGAATCGTGAATGCCACCGTGCGTCCGCCCGTGGCGAACTGCACCGCCGGATCGTTCGAGAACACGTCGGAGTTGAATGCCAGCGTAAGCGAACCAGTCAGCGCCAGCGGATAGGCACGCGCGATGGTGAGCCCGATCGCCGGCTGCGTCAACGCATCCTGGGTCCCGGTGGCGCCGTCGAAGCTGATCGCCGGCAGCGGCGGCGGAGCGTTGCCCGCGCCCGTCAGCGTGAAATTGAGGTTGTCCACGCGCAAGGTCGCGGTCGCATTGCCCAGCGCTACGGGGGCGAAATCGAGGTCGAAGCCGATCGTCTGGTTCGGCTGCACGTTCACTGGCAAATTCGGGATGTTGCGCAGCGTGAAGATCGTGGTCGGTGCGGCGAGGCCGATCGAGGAAACCGTGGTTGGTGAGGTGCCGGTGTTGGCGATGGTGAAGCGCAGCGAGCTCGAAGCACCCACGGCGGCAGGCGTGAAGATGATCGATCCTGCGGCGGGCACGGTGGTCGCTACGTTGTTGATCACGTAGGCGTAGTTCAGCACCGGACCCAAGCCAACGGCTGTCAGGTCGAAATCGTCGGCGCCGATGCGGAGCCGTCCCTGCACGCGGCCCGGCGTCGTCGGCTGGAAGTTCACGGTCAGCGTGTAGCTGGTATCCGGCGTCACCACCAGAGGCAGCAGCGGAGATTCGGAAACCGAGAAGCCGGTACCCGAAGCATTGATCACGGCGATACGTCCGTCGGCATTGCCCGCGTTGGTGAAGCGCACGGTGATGGAGCTCTTTTCGTTCACGTTCACGTCAGGCAGCGTCAATTGCGAATTCGGATTCAGCGGCCGCGGACCGCCTGCTGCGATCAACTGATACGTGAATCGAGCACCGGTTCCCGTGCCCGCGAGATTGAAGGTCACCTTGCGATCGGCCGTTTCCACGCCTACGGTGCCGCGCGACGTGTCGAGAGATTTCGGCGTGTAGGTGACGTTGAAGCGGATCTCGCGATTGGAGTCGACCACGGTGCCCACGATCGGAACTCCGGCGAGGGCGAACTCTGCACCAGTCACCGTGGCTGCGTTGAACACGCCCTGATAGCTGCCGCGATTGGACACGACGATCACCGCGTTCGCAGTCTGATCCACCGGAGTGTTCGGGAACGTGATGAGGCCGCCATTGGTGAGCGGCTGCTGATTCGAACCCTGCGGAATAGCGCTGTAGACAAACTCGGGCGCGACGCCGATCAGGTTGATGCCGATGGTCGCCGAGGCGGTGGTGGTGTTCGTGACGTTATAGGTCACGTTCATCTGCAGGCGGCCCGTGACGCGATTGCTGGTGGAAGCCTTGTAGGCGACCTGCATTCCGAAGAATCCCTGGCCAGCCACGGTGAACGGCGCCTCGGCGACGCTGGTCAGCGTGAAATCAGTGGAGCCCGTCAGGTTGATCGAGTTCACGGTAGCCGTGAACGTACCGCGATTGGTCACCTGAAAACCCGCGGCGATGGAGAGGCCGATCCCGCCCGCGGGCAGCGTGATCGTCGCGCCGTCAGCCACGTCGAGAGTCGAATCGGGCAGCGTCACGCGGATCGCGAAAGGTGGCGCGGTTTGCGCGCTAGCAGCAGCGGCAAGCAGTGCCGCGAGAGCAAACGTCTGGAGCGAGGTGCGAATCACGTATCAGTCCTCCACCGGAGTGGCTGTGAGATCTTGGGTGGGCACGAAGAACACCGCCGCGCGTGCGGCGTCGAACAACTCGAGCGGATCCTGCGCCGAGGCGCGTTGGTTGAGCCGGAAGTAGCTGCCGGAGCGCTCGATTGCGTCGGGGGCGAAGTCGAGTTCGGTGCGGCCGGTCAACTCGCCGCTCGCCGAAAAGGCGAACAGGGCCCGCGCCGCGCGATCCGTGGCGAAGATCACGGCGCCATCGGCGGAGATGCCGATTCCAACGGGATCTTCTAGTCCGGCGGCCGCGGAAGCGAACAGTGCCATCTCTGGCGAATCCTGCACGCCGCGCACGCGCATGATCTGCTTGCGCGCCGAGAGTGTCACATAAAGGTCGCCGTTCGGAGCCAATGCGATATCGGAGATTCCGTCTTGCGCCAACACGAGCCGGGCATCGGCGCCGAGCGTGTAGAGGCCGTCAGCCGCGGCTGCGAATACCGAGCCGTCCTTCGCTACCGCGAGCGCTGTGATGCCGGCGAGATCGGCAAGCCGCGAACGCTCGGGAGTTGCGTTCAGCTTGCGAAACGCGGCGTTACTCTCACCAGCGACTGCTGCCGAGGCCGAATCAGAGCTCCACTCGATGCGAGCCGAACCAGCCATCTCGCCGAGATCGGTGGACGAGCCGTCAGCCAAGCGAATCAGGCTCAGCCGCCCGTTCACCTGCGCAATGGCGAGCTTGCTATCCGGGGACACGGAAGCCGAGTCGACGCGAGCCAACGCGCCGCCGAGATAGGCCGCGCCCGGAACGCCGTTGATCACGCGCAGGGCTTTGGCCACTTCATCGAATACGAAGCCGGATGTCGGTCCGGCGAGGTCTTGGGCGCACAGGGGCAGCACCGCGGCCAGCGCCACGGTGGGGAGTGCTCTCACGAACATGGCTCTCACGAACATAATAGATACCTTCTGTTTTGCGGGGATCAACGGGGGATGGCGACCGAAACCGATCCGGCCGAAATGGATACGGGAACCGCGGCTGCGGCGGGAGTGGACGTCTTGTTGCCATGCACGGCTGCGGCGATGCCGCCGATCGCGCCCGCGCCAACGGCCAGCGCGACCCACTTCTTCCAAGCCGTGTTCGGCATCTTCGAAGCAGTGGCGGCGCCTTCCACGTTGCTCTGGCCGATGACCGCGGTGCCGGTCTGGGAGCCCATCGTTGCCGTCACCTTGATATTGAAGCGGCCCGCCTCGGTGTTGGGAGCATAGCCCGCAACCGTAGCCTTGCCTTGGTCGTCACTGCGAACGGTCTGTGTCTTGAGCCAGCCGTTGAACGATCCACCCGGACCGGCCATCGGCAGTTGGAACACGACTTCGGCTCCGGCTACGGGCTTGTCCGATGCGTCTTTGACTTCCACCACCGGAGCAACAGCGGTGCGCGTGGCGATGGTGTTCTTTCCACCCTCGCCTTCGAGCACGTTGATCTTCAGCGTGCCCTTCGGAGTGTCAACCAGCTTTTGCGGGGGAGCGCCGGAAGTTTGCGGTTGCTGTGCGTGGAGCATCGGCCCGGCAGCGAGAACTCCGGTCAGTAGATAGACGAGTGCGGCGTTGAAACGCAAGGTGCCTCCCGGCGGGAACTACAGTCTCTCGAAATGGTCGAATCTCTTAGAATACACTACGCCGATGGCATTGCCGAGGGCGCAATGAACATACGACGTCAAAGCGCCGGGATTTGTTACGCAGTCCGTGGCACTGTCATTCATAGCGCAGCGCCTCGATCGGATCGATCCGTGCAGCCTTGATCGCCGGGTAGATCCCGAAAACTACCCCAACCGCCACGGCTACGCCGAACGCGACCAGTACCGATGCGGTTGTCACGATCGTCCGCCACTCAGCGGCGGTCGCGATCACCTTCGACATCGCCATGCCGCAGGCGACGCCCATCAGCCCCCCACCGACAGAGATCAACACAGATTCGGTCAGAAACTGGCGGACGATGTCACGCCTGCGCGCGCCCATTGCCCGGCGGATGCCGATCTCGCGGGTCCGCTCCATCACGGTGGCAAGTACGATGTTCATGATCCCGATACCACCCACCAGCAGCGAGATCGCCGCGATGGCGACCATGACGTAGGTGAACGTCGTCTGCGTCCGCTGCTGCTGGGCGAGCAATGCCGCTGGAATCGTGACGGTGAAGTCCTCTACGTTGCGATGGGTGGAGTTGAGAATCGCGGTAACTATCTTGGCCGCTTCCAAACTGTCGGCTCCAGGCCTCAGCCGCAGATCCACGCCGTCGAGCTCATCGCGCAGAAAGCGGCTCGAATCCCAGAAGCGATATTGAACGGTATTGAAGGGAGCGAAAATGGCGTTGTTTCGATCTTGTGTCCGGCCGCTCGCACCGAGACTCGTGTCGGCGATCTGGTCATCGAGCACCCCCACCACGCGCAGCCAGGTATCGTTCACCTTCACATACTTGCCCACCGCGGGAGTGAACCCGTGGAGCGCAATCTTGGCCGCTTGCCCCAACACGCACACCGCCGAACTCGCCGCCTCGTCTTCCGCGCTGAGAAAACGCCCCTCTTGCGCGCGGAGGTTGTGGATCGCGGCGTACGATGGGCGGACCCCATAGAGTTCCGGCACGGCCCCGGAAGGCTTGGGCAACACGCGCGCCGGATGCAGGGAACGCCGCGGCGACAGTGCGTCGAGACCTTCCACGTTCGCCTCCATGATCCGCGCATCGCGCTCGGTCAGCCCTTGCGATGATCGGCGCCGCTGCTGCAATTCCTCGGCGCTCATGGCCGGTCTCGAGTCCACCAGTACGTTCCGGACACCCAGCTTCTCGATGAACTCCAATGCTTGCTCTCTGGCCCCGGCGCCAATCGAAAGCATCCCGATCACCGAACCGACCCCGAAAACGATGCCGAGCGCCGTCAGCAAGGTCCTGGTCTTTTGCGCGCGCAGATTCGTGAGGGCTTCGCCGAGATCGGGCAGGATTCTCATTTCGGTATCGCCTTCATCGCACCTGTCGCGCCGCCCTTGTCGCGCTTCGAGCCAATCTCGGTGGGATTGGCCATGGCCACCAGTTCGCCCTCGCCGAGGCCTTTCAGCACCACTTGGCTCTCGCTCCTTCGCACGAGTTCCACGTCCTTGGCCACGAATCCGCCTTCCGTCCTGACGTAGACGAACCTGCGCCCATCGCTTTCAAACAGAGCTTGAGCCGGAATCCAGAGCGCGTCGGGGATCGAGTGCGTCTGGATCACGATTTGCGCGCTCATCCCCGGCCGCAACTCCGGCGATGGGTTGTCGAGCGACATCTTGCATTCGAAGCGGCGATTCCAGGGCGGCCCGGCAGTGCCGCCGAGATTGGTTACCTTGCCCTTGAAGCCGCGGCCCGACAGTGCCACTACGGCCACCTGTGCGGCTTGACCTGTTTCGAGATGGCCCCGGTCCTCCTCACTGATCTGGGCGGTAATCTCCCAACTGGTCATGTCCGGAATCTGCGCCACCGACATGCCGGGCCGGACCGAATCGCCCACCTGCAGCAACGGAAATTGCATCCCGGGAAAGAAGAAGTTGCTGTTCGTGTTCCGCTCGACATTGACGTAGCCGTTCATCGGAGCCTTGAGCGTCATCATCCCGATATTGCGCCCCGCCGTCTCGGCCTGCATCTGAGCTTTCTTCTGCGATGCCTCTTGAATCGCGATCGAGGCCTGCGCGGCGTTCTTGCGCTCGGGATAGTCGTGTTCGAGCTTGCGCAAGCGTTCGCGAGTGGCTTCGAGCGCGAGTTCGTTCTGCTTGGCCACCATACCCGGCACGAAGGGGTTCCGCTCGAGTTCGATCTCGGCCAGTTGCACATCGGCTCGGGCCTTGATCAGTTCGTAGTTCAACTCCTCGGCGCGCGCCAGCGCTTCGTTCTTCGCCTGCAGCACCTGCTGCTCGGCCTCGGCAAGGTCCGCTTCGGCTTCGCGGAGCTTGTAGGTCTCCTCCGTGGTGTCGAACTCGGCCACGACGTCGCCTTCTTTCACTTCGTCGCCGGGCTTGCGGAGCGACGTAAGCACCAGTTGGGAACTGCCCGTCATCGGCGCGGTGAGGCTTTTCGAATTGCCGCCCTGCAGTGCGCCCTTGGCCACCACCGAGAACTTCACTTCTCCACGCTTCACCTTTGCCACCGGAACCGGAGGCTCTTTGCGCGGCTCGAGTTCACGATACATGCGCTTCGCGCCCCAGCCGGCGAGAGCCAGCACCAGCGCACCCACCAGCGCCGCCGATAGCGCCTTCTTCATGGCGTTGCCGTTCTCCGCTCCGGCGAGTTATCCACCAGCGCCACGCGGGTGGAGGCGGCGATTCCTTTGACAGCCACCTCGTCTGGATTGCGAGCAAGGATTTCCACGGGTACCGGATGTTCACCTTCAGGACCGGCCACGATCACGACAGCCTTGCCCTGCCGTGCGAACACCGCCTTCGCCGGAACGCTGACGGCGTTCGGGATCCGGTCCACTACGATGTCGAGCCTGCCGTTCATTCCGGGCCGCAGGCGCGGATCGATTGACTGGAACGAAGCGAAAGCTCGAAAATTCCGCGACGGCGGCCACTCGAAGTTCTGCTCGGCCAGCGGTGAAACCGACTCGAGCATGCCCGGGAACGGTTTCTCCGGAAACGGATCCATGTGGATGCGCACGGCCTGCTTCGACTGGATTCGCCCACGCTCGATCTCTTCGAGTTTCGCCTTGAGTTGCAGGCTGGTCAGGTCAGGCACCTCGGCGATCGCGCTCCCGGGCCACACCGTGTCGCCCACTTTGAACGGCTTCGCGTTCATCCAACCCTGCGAGTAGTTCATGAGGAAATTGACCACTCCTCCCGCCGGCGCCTTCACTTCCATTTGCGAGAGGCGCTGGAGCGTCAGGTCAACCTCGGCTTTGTTCTTGTCGCGCTGCGCCTTCAGCGATGCGATCTTCGACTGCCCGGAAGCGGCGTTCAGATCCATCGTCGCCTGCTGCACCTTGAGCTTCTCTTGGGCGATGCCCAAATCGATGCGGCTCTCCTCCGCCTGGATCTTGCTCACGATTTCAGCCTTTGAGACCTCGAGCTTCGCACGCTCCACGGTGTGCCGTTGCCATGCGTATTCGAGCTTGTCCTGCTCGGCTTGAATCTTGGTTTGGGCGATCGCCTGATCGAGCGTCGCCTCTGACTGGCGGAGCGCCGCTTCCTTCTCCTGCAATTGCCGCTTGGCCCCGCTAGCGTCGAAGCGCACCACGGGTTCGCCTGCCTTGATCGGCCCGCCTTGCGGAGCTTGCCACACGATGCGCAGGTCAGGCACGTTGACCGGAGCCGTGATCTGCACGGAGCGGCCAGCCACCAACTCACCCCGGCAAGGCACGATCACGAGGAACTCTCCCTGCTTTGCCACCGCCGAAGGTATTTCTGCCGCTGCTCCTCTGACGCCATAGCGCTTGTAGGCGAAGACGGAACCGCCTGCCAGCGCGCTCAGCACCGATAGCCAGATCGCGCCGCGAAGCAACTTCCGCCGCTGGGCGTTCACGGCGCGGCACCTGCGTGCGTGTCGAGCTTCGAGACCCGAGAGCCGGCTTTGTCGAGTTCGATCTCGAGCGCCGCCGACAGATCGGGCAACAACCGGGGATCTTGCTGCACGATCCGGAAGCGCGCCGAAAACGTGCGCACGGGCGAATCGAGACCCGCGGTCGCCACCGGACTCGCAGACTCGAGCACCGCCTCGAATACCGAATCAGGGTAGGCGTCCAAATAGACCTTGGCGCGCATCGAGCCCGCCAAGGCAGCGATGTCCGGCTCATTGATCATGACGTCCACGATCATCGACGACGGATCGAAAATCCGAAGCACGGGTTGGCCGGGCCACACCTGATCGCCTTCCTGCGAAGGGCCCATCGAGCCCGAACGCCACGTGTTCTCGAGCGCGATCATGCCGTCTTGCGGCGCCGGTATCGCCAGCCGTTCGAGATTTCGCCGAATCCGTTCGAGGGCATACTTCTGCCGCTCGAGCTTTCTCTCGAACACCTTCACCGCCGCAGCCTCTTCCACCTCGTGCAACTCGTGCGACTTCTTCAAGCTGTCCACGCGCGCCTTGGCGCTGACGGCTTTCACTTCGTTCTTGCGGCGATCGATGTCGGCGATCACCGGACCCTTGCGAATCTGGATTTCGGCTTTGGCGAGATCCGCCTCGGCTTCCCGGACCAGCGCAATGCGTTTGGCCGAGTCGCTCAGCGCCTTGGCTTTGCGCTCTTCCATCTGGTGCCGGGTATCATCGAGTTTCGCCTGAGCCTCGCGCGCTTCGTCGAGGATCGCGGTGCGGTCGAACTCCACGATCCGGTCGCCTTCCTTGACCCGGGCGCCATTCGGAGCCAGGCGCACCAGCGTCAATCGGCTCTGCTGCGCCGCTATTTGCGGAACCCGAACTTGGACCGACTTGAGCGCCTGGATCGTGCCTGTCGCGCGGATGACCGCCGAGGTTGGAGTTGTAGGCGCGGTTACAGTGGCAGCGGTAACCGGTTGCGCTGTTCCGCCCCGTTGTTCGCGGGAACAGCAGCAAAATGACAATACGACGAAAACCGCGGCGGCAGGGCGTCGCATGGGCGCCTCCCTTCGGGCTGAGGTCCGTACATCTTACGACAGAGTTAGACGAAGGAAAGTTCCCGATCGTTGCGAGAAAAGTGGTGGAAGAGTGGGGTGGGGCGGGAAACGCGATTCATACGCGGCGCCGAATCTCCCGGTTCGGGGCTATCCGGCGCCGCGCAGTCGTTGTCCGCGTCCTATTCCGAAGACCCGGCAGCCGCGATTTCAACGACACCGGCTCGCAGATTTCGAACGTTCAGATTTCGAATGACGGCTCCACCGTAACCGGGAAATTGACCGAATTGGCGACAAAGCACAACCGATGCGCTTCGTGGTGCAGCGCCTCGGCCTGTGCGCGCTTGGCCGCATCGGCGAGCGTCACCTTGGGACACAGCGTCACGCTCGTGAACTTGCCGCCGTAGTCGGGCGACTCTTCCATCGTTCCGTGAGCGGCGTCTTCATAAGCCGTCAAAACGATCCCCGCGTCGGCGCACAGATGCAGGTACCAGAGCATGTGACACGCGGAAAGCGAGGCCACCAGCAGGTCTTCGGGGTTGTAGCGCGTGCGGTCTCCGCGAAAGGCCGGATCAGACGAGCCCGGCAACACGGGCTTACCTTCGGCGATGATCTCGTGGTCGCGCGTGTAAGCCTTGTAGTGGCTGGTTCCGCTTCCCAGGTTTCCCGTCCATCGAACCGTCAGCGCGTAGTTGTGTGTTTTCGGCATCGGTAAGATACCTCCATTGTCCCGGTTGCAACCCCTCGAGCGTCAAGCTCCCGATGGCCACCCGGATCAAGCGCAGTGTGGGATGCCCAACGGCAGCGGTCATCCGGCGCACCTGGCGATTCTTGCCCTCGCCTAGCGTCAGTTCGATCCAGGCGGTGGGCACGCTTTTGCGAAAGCGGATCGGCGGGTCGCGCGGCGGCACTTGCGGTTCGGCTTCCAGCATCCGCAGGCGCGCGGGCTTGGTAAGGTAGTCGCCGATCTCCACGCCGCGCGCGAGGCGCTCGAGAGCCGCGGCATCGGGAACGCGCTCCACTTGTACCCAGTACGTGCGGGGATGCGCGAATCGCGGATCCGTGAGCCGGTGCTGCAACTCGCCGTCATCGGTGAGCAGCAGCAGACCTTCACTATCGTGATCGAGACGGCCTGCGGCGTACACACCCTTCACGCGAACGAACTCGGAGAGCGTGCGGCCCTCGCCGCTGAACTGCGAGACGACGCCGTAGGGTTTGTGGAATAGCAGAGTCAAGGCTGAGTTGTCCGGCGCGTGGCGATGGCGGTCGCAATGGCGGCGCCGATCGCAAATCCTCCCGCTATCAGCAATACCGCGTCCACGGCTCGCACACAGTCTAACGCTGTCGATCGCGTCACGGCTTGCAGCGCCATCAGGCCAGCGAAGATGCCGATCACGATCGGCGCTCTGCTCTTGTTCATAGTTCATGCTCCCATCATTGGAAATTTGCCGTCGATTGCCCGCCGCATCAGCATCCACGCGATGCCACCGAACATTCCGCCGGCGTTGAATGCGACATGCGCGGCGACCGCTGGCCATAAACTGCCCGAGCGATGCCGTAGCACGCCCGCGAGGAGCCCGAGGAGCGTCGTTGAAACAGGAATCGCGATCGCCGTGACGGTGTCGATGCCCATGCGCAAGAGGCCCAGATGGAGCGAGCCGAATAGCAGACCGCTCACCACGGCTGGCGCGGGCAAGCCGGCGAGCGTCTTGTCGCGAAACGCGTCGAGCGCCGTCTGCGCCCATCCGCGCGTGAAGATCTCTTCGCTCACGCTCGACCCGATCCAGACCACTAGCACGATCGCCGGAAACGAGTATCCGCGCATCACGCCACGAAGTCCGGCGCCGCCCGCAAGCAGGATCACGAATGAAGCGGCGGCGCCCATGGCGAGTCCGGGAACGATCGCGGACCTCCATCGTGTTCCGTGTGCCCGGCGGAATCCGTAGTCGGCGAGTGGGCCGCCTCTGACCGCAATCGCCGCGAACGCGAGTGCCGCCAGCGCGCCCTTCAGCGCCACTTGGTGCAGCCACGGCGGGCTCTCCGGGAACAGCTTCGACACGGCGCCCGCGAGCGCGAACAGGAGCCAGCCCGCGGCCATGACCGCAGCCGCAGAGAGCGCGAACGACCTACTCATCGGGAACCTCGCTTTTCACCTGCACCGCCTCTGGCGCTGCTCGACGCAGCGGCGGCCACCTCGAACAGGCTCCAGCCGGCGGCAATGACTGGGCGGCTGCTGCGAACGAACTGTCCTCAGAACCTCCCTGCTCCTCACTCACCAGCGCGAAGGACCAAGTCATCCGGAGTCTCCTTGCTTTCGACGAAGCGAGCCATCAACTCTGTTTGTCCGGGAACGTCTTTGTCGAGGAAGAAGCGGTGCCCGGCTAGCACCGCTTTCATGCGCTTGGCGTCGTCGCGATGGCCCAGGCATTTCCGCAACTGGTGGATGGTTTGCTCGGAGCGTATGCCCGCGAGCAGGATGCACGAAAGGTAGAGGCTGTTGCTCCACAGCCCTTGAAAGATGCGGGTCAACTGGCGATCGAGCAATGCGAGGATGCACTCGCGCCCATCGATCACCAGGTTCAACTGTTCGCTGTTCCAGAACTCGAGGGCGCGCGGTCCGAGTTCAGGAACTACGACAGACGCGCCACGGATCGCGACAGGCCGATAGGCTTGCACCAGCACTCGCACGCCCCGTGACGCCGCCGCTTCGATCGAGGGAACCAGCTTGTCTAGCACGGCCGGGAACGCATCCACAACAGCTACTGACTCGGCGCGGGTCTCGAGCATCTGCCGGGCGCGCTCGAGCATCTGGGCGACCGACTCCAGCTTGTACACGCGCTCGTCGTACGAGCGGCGCTCCAGCTTCTCGAGCGCCTTCGCCGTCTTCCGCGTTCGTTCGGCGAACTCGCGTTCCAGGCGCTCCAAAAACTCGCGCGCCGGCACCGCGCGGCACAGCCGGCTGTCGCCCTCTTCCACCAGCACCGCGCCCCGGCGGGACAGGCTTTCGATCGCCTTGTAGGTGTTGGCTGTCGCGGCTCCCACGTGCTTGGCCACGCGGTACGCCGTCATCGGCGGGTTGGCCAACAGGAACAGGTAAACGCCGGCCTCGAGGCGGTTGAGTCCGAGGGCGATGAGCCGTTCGGCTGGGCTCTCCACTATAGTAGTATGTTATCATACTACTAAATTGTCAAGCCTCGATTCGCGTTGCGCGACTTGACCCGTTCCCTCCGGATGTTTCATCGTGGAAGCGATGCCTTCCGTCGACCGGATGACCATTCAGCGGTTCATCGCACAACAGAAACTCGCCGTGGTATCGAGCCTGAGTCCCGCGGGCAAGCCGCAGTCGGCGCTCGTCGGGATCGCGTCTGGCGATCAGATGGAGATCGTGTTCGACACCATCCGCAGCACGCGCAAGTTCGAAAACATGATTGCGAACCCTGAGGTCTCGCTGGTAATCGGGCTCGGCGGCGCGATCACGGTGCAGTACGAAGGCAAGGCCACGGAGCTACAGGGCGAGGATCTCGCCGAGTATCAGAAGCTCTACTTCGAGGCTTGGCCCGATGGTCCGAGCCGCCTCGAGTGGGAAGGGATCACTTACTTCCTCGTCGTGCCGGCCTGGATCCGGTACAGTGACTTCTCGCAGACGCCGCCGGTGATCACCGAGATCGAGTGTCACGGATTCCGGCAGTTGACGCCTTACGGCCGGGTTCGTTGAGCCTCGCAGGACAGCGCGGACCGGAGCCGGAGTGGAAGTCCCGCGCGGGTGAAGCCTGCCCACACCCAGGCTGAAATCTTCGTGGGAAGAGACCGCTCATGGTGGGGTTCGCGGCGCGCGACGCGGGGTGAACCGCATGCCGGACCACGTCGCATCCACGGCGCAGATCTTGCTATCGGTCCAGCCGCGCTCGGCGCAGGCGTGGCGGAGCGAGAACTGGGTGACCCCGATGTTCGTCTTCGCTGTCTTTTTCGGCCAGAAGATCCAAAGGACGCGTGCGGCGTCGAGCACGTAGTGGAGTTCACTTTCGAACTCGCGCCCGGATCGCAAGAACCACAGCGTCATGTCGGGGTCTTTGCCGCGGGTCACGTGCTCGGCGAACCGCCCCTCATGCTCGGGCGGCGCACCGAGCAGCGCAACCTTCGTCCCTTCCCCGATCCCGAGCTTCCGGAACAGCGGCGTTCCCGAGTCGAAGCCGGACTTCGACTTGGGGACCACCGGAGCCGCGGGGGCCTGTTTGAAACATATCCGAGCGACTTCGTGGAGGTTGTCCCAGCCGGCGAATCCCGCGTCGGGCAGCCGCTCGCGAACTTTCGCGACCTTCTCCGGCTCGCCGCCGGCGAAGACAATCGGAACATGGCGCGTTGCTTTTGTCATGCGCAGGGCCGCCGCCACTTCGCGTCCGTGCGACGGCAAGCGATCGAGACTGATCACCACGACATCCGGAGGGTCCTCACGAATCGTTCGGATCACTTCCTTCCCCGAAATGGGCGCCACCTCCACCTGGATACCTTTGCCGCGAATGCGCCCGGCGAGTTCGCGCGCCTCGGTTTCGTTCCAGTGCACCAATCGCAGACGCATCACAACAACCGCGCGAGCCAGCGCACGATGTTCACCGCCAACTGCTGATTATCGCGATCGCGCATATTGATGCCGAGCCGCAACTGCTGCCCTTCCGATCGCACCAATTGCGCGGTCAACATCGACGGGTCGGCGAGCACCACAACGCGCCCTTTGCCGAATGGGAACGCGAGCCCCTGCGCCATGCCCGCGGCGCTTCGGCCTTCGAGCGTCTCCGCGGCTACGGTGGGGAACTGCTTCGCTTCCGGACCCAGTTCGAGAAACGCGCCGCCTTCTTGCCTGGCCAATGACTGCCCACCGAACGTCGCCACTCGCTGCACGGGCTCCTCGCGACCCTCTGCGGGCAGCCCAGTGAGAATTGGATGGGCAACCAATCCGGCGCCTTCGCGAAACTCGACGAAGCCTGGCTTGCCCGCGATCGCCGCGCGCGTGCGATCTTCCGCGTGCCATCCCGTCATGCGCACTCCGAACGTCAGGGCCAAGGACCGCGCCGCCGTGCTCGCGGGCGCGGGACCCGCCGCCAGCAGCAAACCTCCTCCCCGCTCCACCCATTCCTTCAAAGCCTTCACCTCCCCAGGCGCAAACGCATCCATTCGAAACCGCAAACTCCCCTCGAGCCCCACCGCGTTCGTGGCCCGCTGCAGCGAGCCCCAAAACCCGAGCGCATCGGCGATCACGAACACGCTGGTCGAATCGAGCAACGACGCTGTCACCGGCTGCGTCGATCGCGACACCTTGTAGCCGTCGGCCGCGAGCAGCCGTGCGAACGGCGCATAGCGCGCCGTGCCACCGGAATTCCAATGTCCGTCGTCAAGCAGCACTTTCGGTCCGCGCTGCGATTTGTTGGTCACCTGGCGCAGGCGCGGATAGTAGTCAGGATCGAGGTCGGCCACGGGCCACATCGCCCAAGCGACGCCCGCTGTGACGCAAGCGCAACCAGCCCAGAAGGCGAGGTCGAGGGGCGTACCCAAGTTCCGGCGCAGAATTCCTGCAAGGCGCATGCCCTATGATAGGCACGCGGCAGCCGCCTTCAGCCAGCGCCCAGGCTCTCCAGGCGCGTTCGTGCGACCTGCTTCGACACCTCATCCGTATCCAATCCGAGCACCGACCGGTAGTCGGCCGCAGCCGAATCGAGACGGCCAGCGCGCTCGTGCACCAAGCCCCGGTTGAGGTACGCAAGCGGGTTGGTGGGTTCGAGATCGATCGCCCGCTCGTAATCCGCGAGCGCTTTCTCCGTCTCACCCGTGTTGGTGTATGCGTTGGCGCGATTCCGGAAGAGCAAGCTGGTGGAAAACCCGAGTTCGAGCGCCCGGTTGAAGTCAGCGATAGCACTCGTCTGGTTGTCGAGGAAGTAGTAACCGATGCCGCGGTTGTAGAAAGCATACGCGAAGTTCGGGTCCATTCGAATCGCCTGATTCAGAGCGGCAATCCCCTCCTCATACTTGCCCTCGGCCAGGCATCTGACCCCTGCATCGTAGTAGGTGGTCGGCGTAGCAGGGGAGCTACTGATGGATGCGTCCGGCGTTCGCAATACGGTGCCGATTGCCGCTCCTAGAACGGTTTTGAGACTTCCCAGGATCGCGAGTGGTCCCCGGGTGGGCGGCGACGGCCTCGGCGTGAGCGCAATCACCTCCACCGTCTTGCGTATCTGGATCGCGGCATCCATGAACGCTTCGTCGCGGTTCTGCCAACTCGTGATCGGCTTGGCCTCTTTGGGCAACACAGGGACACCGCGCACCTGAAACGGAGCCCCTTGCCAGTCGCAGGCGCGCAAGATCACCGCCAACACCTGGACCGGCGACGCTCCGAGCCGCTGCAAGGCCCGCGTCATCTGATGGTCGCAGGTGTCGGAGGCGAAGAAGTCGGAGCTTACGAGTAACAGGACAATCGAGGCTGCGTCCAACCGATCGTCAATCTCGGACAAGCTGCCGCCCGCCAAAAGCTCACCGGAGTACCACGAATTGAGGATGTTTCCCCGTTTGAGAATGGCCAAGTGCTTGTCCAGTTCGGACCGCAATTCACGGTCTTGCGCAGAATCCGAACACGAGTAGAAGAGATCGATGGCCATGGGCTCGCCGGCGCGCGCCACCATTATATCCGCGGCGCTAACGTCTCCCTTCCACGCAGGCTGCGCCACGGAACCCGAGTCAATTGGGTGCCTTCGCCCAACCAGGTTCGGCATGCCGGTCAACTCGTCGACAATCCATATGAAGCGGGTTGGCTTGTTACGTGCGCTATGATTGGGGTGAACGTGGTTACGCCGAGAAAACGCGCGGTTGCATTGCTGCTGGCGGCAGTTGTTCTGTCGTGCAGCCCGGCGCTCGCGTGCGCTGCGTGCTTCAAGCCGGCTACGGCTACCCCCGTTTCGCATCCCTGCTGTCCACCGCAAGAGCAACCTTCCGCGCCGTCTTCCATGCCGGGAGACTGTACACCAGCGGGGACATGTGTGACCACGGCGCCCGAACCGGCCTTGGCCTCGATCGGTCCCGCGCCGGCGCTGGTTGCCGCACTGCTCCCGGTTGTCGAGCCGAAGCCCGTTGTCGTCAATGAACCTCCTCGTCGTGGCGACATTTCCCCGAGACAGACCCACGAGCGCATTCTCTCCCTCCTCTGTCAGCTTCTGATCTGAAGCTCTCTCGTCCCACGCTTTCCCGCCCCGCGCGGGTGACCGAAGCCAACGGAGAGAGTCATGTTCCCTCAGGGAAAAACCATCCGGCGTGCTTTGTGCTTTCTCGGCCTCGCTGTCTCGCTGGCCAACGCTCGCGAGCCGCAAGAGCCACAGAGAAAAGAAGCTGAAGCTCAGACGCCGGCCAATCCCCCGGCCACGGCGGATGATCCATTCGCCGGAGTCGCGCCGACGGAACAGACGGCGAGCGAGACCAAGCCGCAGCCCTCGTGGGTGCAGCGGTTCTTCCAAGAGAATTTCGGATTTCGTAAGGAGATCATGTCGCAGTTCGACACCATGCAGCACGAGAAGCTCGCCAGCCGCCAGTCGGCCGGGTTCGAGGTATTGAAGAAGTTCTCGTCTCAAACGCGGACCATCGCCAGCTTCGACTTCCAGGGAAGGCTCGTTCGGCGCGACCGCTACAACCCGGTGCTGAACGACATGGAAGGCGCCATGAGGCCCGGCTGGGCGTTCGAGTATCACAACCTCTATCTCGATTTCTACAACGTGCTCGATCCCCTGCTGGGCGAGAATGCGCGGCGCCAGAACCTGGGCCGCTTCAACTTTCGCGTGGGCCGCTTCTATGTTCCGTTCGGACTCAACCTGCAGACCGACACGCACGGCACGGTTCTGCAGCTTTCGAACGAGCGGAACTTCGGCTTCGAGCGCGACTGGTACGCCGGCTTCCAAGGATCGCTGAACCGGTATCTCAATTACGACGCATACTATCTGACCGGGTCTGGTTACGACGTGGCCTACAAAGGCCAGAGCGGGCTCGGCGCACTGCGGCTCAGTCTCGCCAATCACTTCAGCTCGCGCTACGGGCTCGAAGGTGGAGTGTCGGTTCTGGCGGGCGAACGTCTGGATCCCGAAGCAACCGAGCGCCTTCACTCCAAAGCGGCGCCGATCGAAACCCGGCGCGTGGGGCTGGATGGAAGGTACCGCAAGCCGGTTTCGAATGGCACGCTCACGTTCACGTCGGAGTTGAGCGGCGGCGCCGATCAGAGGATCAGCCTCTTCACGCAACTCCACCAAGCCGAGTATCTGCACTCCTCGCGGCGTTGGGGAGTGGCGGCGCAGTACAGGCGCTTCGCTCAGGATGGGCTCGGCGCAGATGCGTCGATGATCGCCGAGTTCACCTGGTACTTCCGCAACGATGTCGCGAGCTCGAATCTGCACTGGATCAAGCTCAACGTGGAGCGCCAGATCGAGCGCATGCACGGGCCACCGGCCACCGTCATCGCGCTTCAGTACTACTTCTATCGTTAGGAGATCTCGCATGAAACTACCTCTCGCATTGTTACTGACTGTTCTTTCGACGAGCGCCGTCTTCGGCGCTATCGGCTGCACACTGAGCAATCCGGCCGAGGATTTGAAGTATCTCTATCCAGCCATGACGAGCTTCAAAGAGGACCTATTCGAGTTCCCGCGGCTGGCGGGCGGGGCCGAGCTCTTCAAGAGCTTGAAGGCGAGGCTCGGAAGCAGTCTCGACCCGATCTACGAGACCTACGAGACGCCGTACACGGTCTACTCCGTGTTCAACGGCTCCGCCAAAATCGGCGTCGTTCACGGAGTCAATGTTCCCGGCAAGGGCGGAGTGATCCAGGTGTTCCTATCCACCGATCCCGGCACGGCTGCGATCAAGAGCTTCTTCTTTCAGCGGCTCGAAAGCCCAGCGGCGAAGCAACTCCGCAGCAAGGAGTTCCGCGCGCAGTTCACCGGACTCGATCTCGGCGACCTCTACAAGCACGACTACTACTCAGCCGTAGACCCGGCTGCCAAAGCCGACAAAGTGGCCGCCATCAAGCCGCCCGCCATCGATGCGAGCGGCGAACCCGACTATCGCGCCTCGATCCGCGGAGTGCGAAAGAACCTCGTACTGCTCGATTTCTTCGTCTATGGAAGGCGCTTCGAGCCGTTCTTCGAACGCGCGAAGCAGGCTACCGACAAAGCGAAAGCGAAAAAGGACTGAACATGAAAACCATATTTGCCATCTGCGGTGTAACGCTTCTGGCCGGAGCGTTCTTCCTTTGGAAGGCCACGAGAACGCCGTCGGTGTACGGCGAGTTCACGAAGGCCACGGCGGTTCCCGTTGCTGAACTCGTGGAGCGTCCCAAGGAGTACCTCGGCAAGATGGTTCGCACCGAAGGGCGCATCTCCGAGCAGTGCCAGTCGATGGGGTGCTTCTTCTTCTTTCACTCCGGAGGCAAGACCTTGCGTGTGGAGTTGAAGGACATCGCGATGACGGCGCCGATGCGCGAAGGGCGCCCGGCGAAGGTCGAGGGACAGATCGTTCCCTTCAGCGACGGTTATCAACTCTATGCCAGCGGAATCGAGTTCGAGTGTGGTGACTATGGCGACCGAATGGAAATCGGACAGCTTCGTGCTTGGGCGCTACTTCGCGCTCGCGCTGAAGAACCTGCGCAGGAGGCCCGTGCGCACGGCGCTTACGGTGGCCGGCGTGGCGCTGGCCGTGACCGTGGCGGTCTCGCTCGGCGGGTTCATGCTCGGGTATCGCGGGGCCATTGACCGGAGCATCAACATGCTGGGCTTTCAGGTGATGATCATGGCGAAGGGCTGTCCCTACGAAGCCGCGACCATGATGCTGAAGGGCGGCACGGGACTGCTGTATCTTCCGGCCGACACCTACGACAAGGTCAAAGGCGACCCCGATATCGAGAGCATCACGCCGATCTTCGTTGGCGTTGCGCAGAAGCAAGGGAGCGGCATTCGCGACGATGCCGCGGCCGGCGCGAACTTCTCTGTGATCAGCGGAATCGAGGTTCCCAGTTATCGGGTGATGAAGCCGTGGATCACCTTCAAGAGCGGGGCCGGTTACGACCACGGGCGTTGGTTCCCAGCCGATGCGAAGAACGAAGTCGTCCTCGGATTCGAAGCTGCCGAGTACGAGCAGCGCAAGGTCGGCGACACCTTCTATGCGTCGATCACACCCGCGGGAAAGCCGGATGCGGTGATGCACGAGTTCAAAGTGGTGGGTGTTCTCGACCGCACGGGAACGCAGGACGATGGGACCGTATTCATGCCGATCGCCGCTGCGCGCGAGTACTTCGGCCGTCCGGATCAGTTGACGATCCTCGGCATCAAGCTGAAGAAGTTCAGCTCGTTCCAACTGCGCGAATTCGAGACGCGTTGGTTGAAACTGCCCGAGGTTCAGGTGGTGGGGCTGCAGCAGGTGAAGACCACGCTGGTGGGCCTGGTGGCAACGGCGCAGACGATGATCGCGGCGGTGGCGGTGATCGCGGTGATTGTCGCTCTGATCGGAGTGGTGAACACGATCCTGATGAGCGTTTACGAGCGCACGTCCGAGATCGGCATCATGAAGGCGCTCGGCGCGCGCCGCTCGTCGATCTTCCAACTCATCTGGATCGAGACGGTGATGATCTGCCTGATGGGCGCGGTTGTGGGGAGCGTGGCCGCCGTCGCCGGATCGGGCCTGGTGGAGCGAGCAATCAAGTCGCTGGCTGACATGGGAGTGTCGGGCTCGATCGTCAACATTACTGGGGCAGTGATCGGTTACGCGATCGCCGGCGCCGTTGCGCTCGGGTTCTTCGGCGGCTTGTACCCGGCTTGGCGCGCCTCGTCGATGCGTCCGGTGGAAGCCATCAGCAAGGGAGTGTAAGTCATGAGCGACGTCATTATCGAAGGCAAGGGCCTGAAGCGTTACTATCATCGCGGGAGCGAAACCGTGAAGGCGCTCGACGGCGTGGATATCTCGATTCGAAAGGGCGAGATCGTGTCGATCCTCGGGCCTTCCGGGTCGGGCAAGACGACGCTGATCAACGTGCTCTCGTGCCTGGACGCGCCCTCGGAGGGCTCGCTCACGGTAGCAGGCAAGCAGGTCGCCGGTTTGTCCGAGGACGAACTGGTCGAGGTGAGACGAGGCGTCTTGGGCTTCGTGTTTCAAAATTTTTCGCTCCTCCCTACACTTACTGTTACTGAGAACGTAGAGTTACCTTTGACATTTCTCGGCGTCCGGATCGATTCGAACCGGACGAAGGATATTCTGAAAGCGGTCGGCTTGACCGAGCGCGCGGATCATCTTCCGCGCGAGCTCTCGGGCGGCCAGATGCAGCGCGTGGCGATTGCGCGCGCGCTCATGGTGGAACCGAAGATTCTGGTGGCCGATGAGCCGACTGGGAACCTCGACAAGGCCACGGGCGAATCGATCGTGGCGCTGTTTCGGCAGCTTGCCCGCGAGGAAGGCCTCACGGTCTTGCTAACCACGCACAACCCGGCGTTCGGCGATGTAGCGGATCGCGTGATCACGCTCGAGGACGGGCGCATCGTTCGCGAAGTGAATCACCGCGGCGTGTGAGCTATCGCCGCTGTGCGAGTTCGCCCATCTTGCACTCCTCATGGACGGCGCGGACTGCCTTGTCGAGCCCGTCGCGCGACACAACGATCGCGATGGTCAGCTCGCTCGAGCCTTGGGCGATGGCGATGATGTTCACCTTCTGCCGCGAGATGGCGGTGAAGATGCGGCCCGCGAGGCCGGGGCTGCCGCGCATGCCTTCACCTACGACCGCGAGCAATCCGACGCTGTCATTGATCTCGAGGGGTTTCAGGTAACCGTGGGCGAGTTCGAGCGACAAGCCTGCTTCCAGCGCTTCGATGGCCCGCGGCAACTCGTCTTTGCGCACCAGGAAGCAGAAGCTCTGGCGGTAGCTCGAACTGGTGAGCGCGAGCACTTCTGCGCTCGTGGCGCCCAGTGCATCGAGCGCACGGCCCATGATCCTGGTGCCCGAGATCTCGGGGCTGGCGGGCTCCACCGAGACGAGCGCCACGTTCGCCATCGAAGTGACCGCGCGGGCGCCCGGAGGCGCTTTCACTTCCGGCACGATCTTGGTTCCGGGCTTCTCCGGGGCGAAGCTGTTCTTGCTCCACACGGGGATCTGCTGCTCGACGAGAGGCGCGAGCGTTCGCGGGTGCAGCACCTTGGCTCCGTTGTAGGCGAGCTCGGCTGCTTCGCGATAGGTGACTTCGTCAAGCACTGCGGGGTCGCGCACGATGCGAGGATCGGCGGTCATGATGCCGTCGACGTCGGTCCAGATCCAGAGCTCGGTGGCATCGAGCGCGGCGGCGAGGATGGAGGCGGAGAAGTCAGAGCCTCCGCGCCCGAGCGTGGTGGGGCGACCGTCGGCGGTGGCTCCGTTGAAGCCGGTCACTACGGGGAGCACGCCGTCTTCGACGAGCGGCCGTAGCAAGCGCTGGGCCTTCTCGGTTGTCGGACCCATGAGAGGCGTGGCGTTGCCGAACACAGAGTCCGTGACGATGACTTCGCGCGCGTTCACGGCTTTCGCGCGGACTCCGATCTTGTTGAGATAGGCCGCGAGCATCATGGCGGAGAGCCGCTCGCCGATGGCGATGGCTTCGTCTACGGAGCGCGGGGGTAGTTCGCCGAGCATGCGCATGCCTTGCGCGATGCGGCTGAATTCGGCTACGAGGTCCTCGACGTTCTTGACGGTTTCGTCGAGCGTTGCGCCCGAGAGCAGTTCGCCGCAGCACACCAGATGACGCTCGGCCAGTTGGCGCAGATTGGCCTCGAGGGTGTCGCCGTCGCGCGCTTCGGCGCGGCGGAGTGTGTCGAGCAACAGGTCCGTTACCTTCGACATCGCTGACACGACGACCACGGCGGGTCGCTTCTCTTGCTGCTCGCGAGATAGCCGCGCCGCAACTTTGATGCGTTCGGCGGAGCCCATGCTGGTTCCGCCGAACTTCATGACCAACAGATCCTTCACCGCTCGTATTCCTTCCCGTTCGATGTCGTAATTGATTTCGCCCTACGGCGCGATGGTGGGTGGGGCCGACGGCGGGACTGAAGTCCCGCGCTGGCTAAAGCCCGCCCTACACGGCAAGGCCAGTGCTGATATCGGGACCGGCGTGTTTTCACGGGGCTCGACGCGAGTTCGGGCAGCGGGACTGAAGTCCCGCGCAGGCTGAAGCCTGCCCCACATGAAACTCGCGAAGCCCGGAGCCGGCGTGTTTTGACAGGGCTCGACGCGAGTTCGGGCAGCGGGACTGAAGTCCCGCGCAGGCTGAAGCCTGCCCCACATGCCTGAAGCCTGCACGCGCCTGAAGCCGGCACTACATCCTTCACCGCTCGTATTCCTTCCCGTTCGATGTTTTCTTTCGGATCAATTCGAGCAACTTCTCTTCCACTTCGTCGATCGTGTACCCGCTCGAATCGAAGTACTCGGCATCGGGCGCCTGCATCAGGGGAGCTTCCTTTCGGGTACGATCGCGTGTGTCGCGTTCGTTGAGCTCCGCCAGCACCTGTTCATAGCTCGGTTGCGCGCCCGGCTTGAGTGCCAGTTCGTTCACACGCCGCACAGCACGTACTTCCGCAGACGCATCGAGGAACACCTTCACGTCCGCCGCAGGGAACACGACCGTGCCGATGTCGCGGCCTTCCATGACGACCGAGGTTCGGTCGCCCATCGCCCGCTGCTTTTCGACCAACGCTCGTCGTACGCCGCCGATCGCCGAGACCTTCGATGCGCCCTGCGAGATCTCCGGCGCGCGGATCGCTTCCGTGACGTCTTCGCCGTTGAGCGTGACGCGCGCGGGATTCGATTCGAGCGTAATGTCCGCGGCTAGGGCGAGTTGCTCAAGGGCGAGCGCGTCATCCCACGATTTGCCCTGCCGCCGCGCCCAGAGCGCCACGGCGCGGTACATGGCGCCGGTGTCTATATAAAGGAAGCCGAGCTTGGCCGCGAGCCGGCGCGCGATGGTACTCTTGCCGGCGCCGCCCGGACCGTCGATGGCCACCACTACGCGCCGCGTCACTTCGAGTCCCCGGCTGCTCCTACCTCACCAGAAAGCGGATTGGTGGCGAAGGCAAACTCACTCACGGGACTGCCGCCGATCAGATGCTCCTGGATGATTCGCTCGAGCACCTCGGGCGTGGCGCTGTGGTACCAGGTTCCGTCCGGATAGACGACGGCGATGGGGCCTTGCTCGCACACGCGGAGGCAATTCGCCTTGGTGCGATAGACGCACGGCTCGGCTTTGGCGAGGCCTAGATCGGAGAGGCGCTTCTTGAGAAATTCCCAGGATGCGTTGCTGTCTTCGGCGGTGGCGCACTTGGGCTTGGCCTGCTCGGCGCAAAGAAAAATGTGACGGCCGATCTGGCCGATCTTCAAGCCTCGCGCAACCTGGAGGAGGCGCTCGCGATCGGAATCTTGCATCTGGAAATTCCAGTATGCCATGCGTGGTCGAGGCATTCATAAGAGCCGCCCTTGCTTGGGCGCGAGCGTGGGTCGCGCGCCGGAGCGGGTGGCGTACCAGAGGGCGATGGCGGTGGCGAAGACGAGGTCATCGTGCTGGGAGTGCTGCGAAGGCGCGATGGATTCGTTACCTGCGTCATCGAGGCGGACCTGGAGTTGGGCGAGTTCGCGGATGAGTGTGCGCGCGTGGGGGAGTTTGCCCGAGACCTTGTACTGGCGGCCGATGGTCCTCGAATGGAGATTGTGGAGGAGCGCGCGGCGGGGGATGTTGTCGGTGTGGCCGGAGCGCGAGGGGCGTTCGCCCGAGGTGATGATGACAGCGCGGAGGTCCTTGACGGGGAGACGGCAGTTCCGGAGGAGGTCAAAGATGGGTTGGCCGACACCGGTGGCATCGATGGCGAGGAGGCAGTTTTTCCAGAGGCTCTGGTGGCCGACTGCTTTCTCGATGTAGCCGGCAATGGTGGTGTATGGGATACCGAGCGGGAGTTGCTCGAGCGCGGTGACGGAGAGGCGGTGCTCTTCGAGGAAGGCGAAGCTGACGGGGTCGCGTTCGTCACGGATGAGGGTGGCGCTTTCGATCACGGCGAGCGCCGTGTGGTCGCGGCGTTGACCGAGGTCGACGCCGACGAAGTAGGTTGGTTCCAGGAGAGTTGCCATGGTTTTGTGATAATTAGAGACAATAAGGTAACAACATTCGGATTTTGGGGCGGGACTGAAGTCCCGCGCAGGCTGAAGCCTGCCCCACAGGTCTGCAGCCTGCCTTCACAGGGCATTGCCTGCCTTTGCAGGGCACTGTCTGAGAGCCCAGGGCAGTGAGCCCAGGGCAATGCCTGCGAGCCCAGAGGTTTGTCTGGAAGCCCAATGCTTTGGTTTTCAGCATTTGGGGCCCAGAAGACTATTGCAGTGCCATTCAGTAGATGGGGAGGTAGAGGGGCCGATAGGGATCGGGCTCGTCGTCCGGGTCCGCGGATTTGGCGGAGCAGACAGGGGGCCGCAGGGGATCGAATGACGCGATGCCGAGCGGCGGGAGTTCTTGATCGAGAAGCGCGGCCAATTCGTGGTTGGCGAAGAGCGCGGCTTCGGGTTCGGCGAATTGGCAGAGATACTCTTGCGCGAACCAGCGTTCGCCGAGCGCGCGGCGCTCTTCTTCGAGGAAGCCGGCCGAGATGCGGGGACACTCAGTTGCGGGGACAGAGACGCGGTACCACTCTTCACGATCGCTGGTCCAGCAGGCGTGGAAGAAGCCGCTGAGGCCGTTGGGAGTGGACATGAGCCAGATGGACGCGTTCGGACACGTCGCGATGGTGGGCCGCAGGGAGTAGTAGAGCGAGTCCGGTACGCGCGCGGCCTCGTCGACAATGAGGAGAGTGACTCCGGAGAATCCGCGAATGGTTTTCTCCTTGCCGGGGAGGCCGATGATGCGGGCCCGGTTGGGGAGAAGGAGCGAAACGTCGTTGTCGCCATCGCCGCGCGGCTTGATGTTGAGGCTCTGGAGGAACGTGGCGGCCTTGCGGATGAACTCGGCGGACTGGCGCTCCGATGGGGACAGCACGAGTGTCAGCGATCCAGGATTGTGGAACGCGTGATGGACGGCTTTGGCGGCCGTGGTGGTGGACTTTCCCCATTGGCGGCAGCAGTTGAGGATGCCGCGGAGGACTTTGCTGTTCAGCACGGCGGCTTGGGTAGGGTCGGGCTCGAAGCCGAGGCGTTCGCGCACGAATTCTACCGGAGTGGCGCCGGTTTTGAAGTCGCCGAGTAAGTGGTGAAGCGCGTTCATCCGAGTGCTCCTTCGGGATACGGAGGTGGTTCTTCGAGGGCGCGGTCGACGGCTTCGAGGACGGCGGCTCGGGCGGCGGGGAAGCCGGCGAGAGCGTCCATGATGAAGAGGCGGAAGCGGTGGAAGGTGGATTTGTGGATGTAGTCGGAGAGGTTGGGTTCGGGTGCGGTGCTGTCGCACACTTTGGGCGACGCTTGCTCCGCTCGCGTTGGTTCGACTGGCGCTCGCTTCGCTTGCGCCTCCTCCCGCTGCGCTCGAGGCGCTGGCGCGGCTTCGTTGCGGAAGATGTTGCGCTTGGGGCGCTGGGATTCGGGCATGTCGTCTATGGTCCAGGTGGACATGGATGTTTCCTTTCTGAGTTGATGGCGGGACTGAAGTCCCGCGCTGGCTAAAGCCCGCCCTACAGGGAGTAAGGACGGGGTCATTCGGATTTGAAGCGGGACTGAAGTCCCGCGCAGACTGAAGTCTGCCCCACATTGCAAAGCCTGTTGCAGTTCAGGGAACTGGATGCGGATCGGAGAGATGGATGCACACACAGAGCCCAATGCAGCACTGACACAATGCCGAACTGCACAAGAATGAATCAGTTAGAGGGAGTTTCGCTGGGCTCCGGATCGGAGTTAGGTTCGTTCGTCAAATCGTCTATTTTTTCGCGACTCTCTTGGAGGATGGCGAGGCGCTTGACGGCTTTGTCGTACTGATTTTCGAGGCGCGTCTGGTGCCGGTGCAGGGACGGGAGGGACGCGGTGTGGTCTTGCAGGCTGCGGTAGGCGAGGGCGAGCCTCGTCGGCTGGTCGGCTTGGTCCTGGGTGCGCTCGATGCCGCTGGAGATGCGGTCGAGTTCGTGATCGAGGAGCGCGGCTTCGATGGCCCAGGAGCGGCGGAGCTTCCACTGCGCGGCGGCCATTTGCTCGACGCAGAGCATCTCGACGTCGTTGGCCGGGAGATAAACTTCCGTCAGCGCGGTGAGGAGATTGTCGAAGCGCTCGGCGGACTCCGACGACAGGACGATGGTTTGGGCGGAGAGCCCGTGGGAGATGGAGTTTTGGGAAGAGCGCGACTTGCCCTCCGGCGTGACGGGTCCGCGAGACTGGCGGCCGTTCTTGCGGGACGCGATGATGCGCTGGCGCGAAGACATGGTGATCCTTTCCGGGAGGCGTAGGTCGCCTATCCCGGTCCCAGGATGGCTTGGGTGTCAAGGGGCCAAACAAAATCGAAAGGCTCAGTGCGGGGTCATGGGGATGCGGAAGTGGTTGATAGAACGAGGGTTACGGGGGCGAAAAAATATTTTGGGGTTAGGCATTTGACTCGTGACTGATGGTTTTGAAGGCGTGAGAAATTCGACATGGGCGGGCGTCGCACTTCTTGTCGCTTGCGAAAGTGGCGATTCCGATTCAAGCGTTAGCGCTTCTGGGTTTCTGCTTGCGGGGTTTTTGGGAAATCGAGATTGGACACGGATCGGTACACAAGGTGCGCTGGGAGAGCACTCAAATGCCCATAACCGTAGAGTCGCTGGCGATTAGGCGACACTGCGCGGCCCGTCTGGACCTGCCCAACGAAGGTCGCTATGATGACGCGCGCTTTCCTGCTTTCCAATTCCCGGATTGCAGCTTCCATTGAGTCCTTGTCCCGAACAAATGGGACCGGAGCGACCCAGTAACTCCCAGGGGAGGCGAGGTTGAGCCCAGGCTCGTACTCTCTCCCGAACTTCCCGAACTGGGTGGGCTCGGGGGTACATTGATACGGTGCGAGAAAGTGGGTTTCGAACCCACGCACCCACATTCCACGACTGTGACCATTTTGCCGTTGTAGGCGTCCGGGTCGCGCAAGATATCGCATACGGACAGCTCAGGCTCAGCGTCGGTGACTTGGCCCGTCAGGAGGCACAGGAGCGATATTGGTCCGAAGATATTACGACTCCCAGATTTACGGCACATTGCCGGATCTAGTCGACTCCTCCTCACCGCACGGTCGTCGGCGTTGGCTCCTTGGCGGCGGCGAGTACTACCTGAGCAGAAATCACTCTCTTGACAACGATTTGAGCCGGAAAGATTCCCTGGCCACCATAACCAAACCAGATGCGTGAAGGGAATCGCCCACCCGAGGTGGGCTTGGTGCGAAGAGGTCGACGCGCTTCTAAGCGCCCTTCGACGACCAGGACCATGCGCTTTTCACCCTTGAGTGATGGGTTTCTTGCCTGAAGACGAATGAGATTCGCGGCATCGCGATCGAACTTGAACGGAGCTGGGGAATCGAGCATGCTAGACCAGCCTGGCTCCGCCCATGCGATCGAAGGATCCCACTTCGTGCCGGCAGCGTCGATCGGGCCGTCGCAGCCGTCGGCCATCAGATAGTGGAATTCCATGTCGACGATTTCGATTCCACGAACGACGATCATCGACCCTGACAGGGAATCCCGACTAGCCAGTACGTCACAAACAGAGAGAACTGGGCTGGAGGTTGTCGACGCCCCGGCCTGCGCAACGAAGTATAGCAACAGGAATAGTTCTGTCGTCATGATATCACGGTTTCTTATTTTCTGGAACTTTCGGCAACCCGTAGTAGTCTGCGACGCAGTTATTGAAGACCATGTTCTGGTTGACATACGATTTGCCGGCGTCCGGAGTCACGATCGAGGTGTCCCCCAACAACTTGTGACCTCCAGGGCCTTCAGAAACCGCATAGACGTGTCCGAGTTCGTGGATCAGGGTGATTGCCTGGTATATGTATTTCATATGGCTCGGATCGGCATTTCCTATTCCGTAGGGATCGAATAGAGGCCCTTGGTTCCACACAGACAGTGGATTGCTATTTAGCACCAACACCGCTCCGGTCACGAGCACATCAGGTCCGCCATTAGTGCCACTCAGAACTACTGGCACAGGGCGAACTGTCGCTTGATTAATGTCTACTTTATCTGGCCCGACAGTAATACCCAGGTCTTCCCACTCGCTCCACGCCCACGGAAGATCACTGGAGCCGGGGCTCGGCGAGAGAAGCAGCGGAAGCCACTGGCCAGGATACACGGGCGGACTCACGTTCGACGGGTTCCCGAACATTGCTACACAACCATGTATTTGGTCCCCGTCGCTTAGGTTTGCCGATCGATTCAGGAAGAACTCGGCCCATGCCACACCAGGGGCTAGTTGCTGGCCTGGTGTGGCAATGACGGATAATGTAGGCCCAGTGCTCTCCCAGAGCCATCCAGGTGGGCAAACGCCAAGAGTATCCTCCGCCTGTTGAGAGTAGAATCTGCAGCCAGCGAGGCCTGAAGGGTCACTAGAGTTTGCTGGATCGCCTGATGCGTAGGCGTACCAGTTTGTGCCGTCGCCGATCGGGTCGGGGCTCGTGAACCGGCCGAACCCGCTGTTGAACTGCCGCTGATCGGCATAGTCGAGGCCGGTGGCGTCTCGGTAGTAGGTCGCGAATTTCTCGTTGTTCTGGGCGGTCGAGGACGGCTTCTCGTCGCCATACGGGTAGAAGTCGAGGTTCTCGGTCGTTGCGCCCTGTTTGCGCACCCGGACACTCGCCAGTCGGTCGGCGATCACCGACTTCTGCGCGCTCGGCGAGCCAGTCCTGATCAGCTTGCCACCGAACCAGACGTTCCGGGCGACCTCGGTGAAGGTCAGGCTCGAAGCGCCTGCAGCCACGGAGTAGGTGGCCATCCGCTGACCACCGATGCCGTAGAACGTAACCTCAAGCGTGCTCCCGTTCTGTTTCCAGATTCGCTTGCCGTCCGCAGTGTAGGCGTAGCGCTCGCTGCCGTCCCAGGTGATCAGCCGGTTGGCGATGTTGTACTCGCTCGCGGGTCCGGCTTGGTTCCCGTTGTTGTCGTAGACCGTTCCCCCGCCGAGGCGATTGTTGGCCGGATTCACGCTCCACGATGCCGGGCTCTTGCCGGTGAGGTTGGTGAAACCGTCGTAAGTGTAAGTCTGGGTCCAGGGGACGCTCGCGCCGGACGCGCTCGCGGAGATCAGCCGTTGCAGGGAATCGTATTGGTAGGTGATGACCTCGCCGGTGATCCAGTCCTTTTTCTGGTTGATGCGACCGTTGTTCTGCGTACCCGAGAAGATGTACTCCTCGTCGAACACGCCCGGGACCGTGATCCGGGTGAGTTGGTTGCGCACGTTGTAGGTCCGCGACTCGGTCCAGCCCTCGTAGGTCATCGAGGTGATTTGCCCAGCCGCATTATAGCTGAGTCCGGAGACGAGGGTGCCGACGTTGGTCTGGGTCATGTCGGCCGGCCGGGCGAGAGCGTCATAGGAGAAGTTGTATTGGGGTCCGCCGTTGGGGTAGGTGACGGAGGTGAGTTGGGAGTCGAGGTTGTAGACGTAGGTGGAGTCGAGGGTGCCGGTCTTGAAAGCGCCACCGGTGTAGCGGGTGACGTCAAGGCGCTTGCCGAGGACTCTGCCGGCGGCATCGTACTTGAAGCGATCGGTGAACCACATATTCTGGCCGAACTCGTCGCGGGCCATCTGTTTGCGGCTAGCGAGGCGGCCCTGGAGGCTGGTGCCGTAGCCGACGCCGCTGTCGGAGTCGTATTCGAGGGTGGTGGTTTGCTGGTCGTCTGGGGTTTGGGAGCCGGCGGGGTGGCGGTAGATGGTGGTGACGCGATTGTAGGAGTCGTAGACGTAGCGCGTTTTTTGGTTCTTGGCGTCGATGGTGTAGTCGAGACGGCCGTAGGAATCGTAGGCGCGGGTGACGGTGCCGTTCTCGGGATTGGTGGAACTGGTCAACTGGCCGTCGGCATTGAAGGCGAAGGTGCGGGTCTGGGTGGTGCCATTGCGCGGCATGGTGACGGTGGTGAGCGCGCCGAGGGCGTTGTAGTCATAGGTGGTGACGAAGTCCAGGCCGCCGGCGGGGTTCGGTTCGTTCACCTGCGCAAGTGAACCTACGCCGTTCATGGTGAATTTCTTCCACTTGCCGGCGGGGTCCGTGCTGGTGGCGGTATTGACGGAGTAGGAGTAGGTGCTGGTGCCGGTGCCTCCGGGGAGGGCGACGCTGACCGTGCGGCCGAGGGCGTCATAGGAGTAGACGGTCCAGTAGACCGTTCCGCCGGGCGCGTAAGGCTGGCTCACCTGCTTGACTTTGCCGACGGGCGTGCAAGCGCAGGGCTCGTACGTGGTCTCTGTGATCGAGACGGTGGTTGCGCCCGTTCCGACCTCGGACTTGACGGTGCGGCCGAAGCCGTCCATGGTGGTCTTGGCCCAGCGGGAGCCGGTGGTGGCGGTGACGGTGCGATTGGCGTTGTCGTAGGCGTAAGTGGTGACCTGGCCTGAGGGGCTGGTGGTGGACTGCGGGCGGGCGTAAGCATCAAAGCTGGCGCTGGCGGTTGCGCCGTTGGGAGCGGAGTCTTGGGTGAGCCCGAGGAAGTTGTTGTAGGTGAGGGTCTCCTGGAGGAGGGTGTTGCCGTTGGGGACGATGGTCCCGGGGACCGTGTTGTTCATCGACGGGGTGACGGTGACGGTGGCTTGGCCTTGGGTGGCGGTGGCGAGCTCGCCGGTGATGTCATAGCTGAGGCTGGCGGTGCTTCCGCCTTTGGATTGCGCGGTGAGATTGCCGCGGGTGGTGAAGGCCGTGCCGTAGTTGGCGTCGTCGTGCTCGCGGAGGCCGGTGCGGTTGGTGAGCGTGCCGGAGTCAAAGGTGTTGGAGACGAGATTGAAGGTCCCGCCGGTACCCGTCACCGTAGCGGTCTTGAGCAGTCCGCGGAGATAGCGCGACGTGTAAGCCGCAGCGGTTTCGTAAGTGAAGTTGTAGGTCTTGAGGGGTGAGGCGAGGGAGTTGTAGTCGTAGGCTTTGCGCCAGGATATGTTTCCGTAGGAGTCGAGCAACTGCTCGGAACGCGAGGTTTTCTGACTGGCGCCGGGTTCGAGGATGGTGTCTGCCTGCCAGACGTAGGGGCGCTGTTGGCTGTCCTGGGTCCAAGCCATGGTCTCGCGGCGGAGGACGGTGTTCGAGGAGTTGAGGAAGTCGACTTGCGTGGGGAGCCCGGCGTAGGCGGAGGCGACGTTGGTTTCGAAGGAGTATTTGCGTGAGCCGTTGTTGCTCGCGTCATTGACCTGCGTGTAGGAATGGAAGGTCTTGCTGGCGTCACCCGCGTCATCACGGACGAGGCCGTAGAACCACCAGGCGGCTCCGGGCGCCTTCATGAGATAGCGCGAGCTGACTTCGCGGAGCTTGCGTCCGCTGACGTAGGTGAAGTCGCGATAGGGCCAGGAGAGGCGGCCGCCGTAGGGGAACGTGACTTGGGTCAGCTCGCCGGTGGCTTTGGGGCTGGGGGTGTAATCGAAGGTGGTGACGAGGTTCTCCGGCACTTTAGTGATGGTGGAGAGGACGTAGGTGGTCCCGTAGGTGGTGGCGTCGAAGGGCGACTCGAGGGTGGAGAGGAAGTTCACGCCGAAGTTGTAGTTTTCGGCTGAGGCGAGGCTGGTGGTGACGTTGGTCAGGTGCGGAACGGCATCGTTGTTGTAGGTGAATTGGTAGGTCCAGTAGCGCTGGGGGTTGCAGCAGGCGATGGCGCGGACGTCTTCAATCTCATCGACGCGGGAACTCGAGTGGGCGTAGCTGGCGTTGACGCCGGTCTTATAGCGGATGAAGGTCTGGTTGCCGTTGGAGTCTTGGGCGAGGGTGGGGTAGCGCGTGCCCGCATCCTGCTCGGTACCGCCGGAGGCAGCGCCCATTTCCCAGAAGCTGCCGTTGTTGAAGTAGAGGCGGTTGGCGTTGGAGTCATAGCTGACGTAGGTGGCGTCGCGGGAGGTCCAGACGCCGCCGGTGTTGACGTCGAGCTTGTATTCGGCGCCGGTGCTATCGGTGAAGATGAAGTGATTGAGGGCCCAGGCGCCGCTCCAGACGGGCGTGATGCTGCCGGCGAGCAAGCGCCAGCCGAAGCCGTAGCCGACGTCGCGGCCGAATTTCCAGGTGCGGCCGTTGTGGTAGGTCCACTGCTGGGAGTTGTAGTTGAGGGCGAAGCCGACGCCGGATCCGCCGCGGCCTTGGGCGCGGACGACGGGCACGGTGAAGTTCAGGTTGCCGGAGCGCATGTCGATCTGCTCGCCGGCTGCGCCCCAGTAGGCTCCGGTGGGGCGGAGTCCGATTTGGCGCGGATTCCGGGCTGTGGAAGCCGGCGTGGTGATCGCCAGTTGAACGCTCGAGAAGTTGTTGTGGAAGTCTGAGGCGAAGATGATGTAGGTGTAAGTGGTGCTGGGGGAAAGGCCGGGGTCGGTCCATTCGGGGGTGTCTGAGGAGCCGACCCAGACCCAGGTGGAGCCGTTCCAACGGAAGAAAGTATAGAGGGCCACGCCGACGCCGTTTGGCTGGTCATCGGCGACGGTCTGCCAGCGGAACTTGATTTCGGTGGGGTCGGGGAGGGTGGCGAAGAGGTTGGGGTCCGGGGCGGGTGGGGCGACGGAGTCGAGGGGGCCGAGATGGGCGAATTGGACGCCGCTGTACGCCGGGTTGCCGCTGATGCCGACGCCGGGCTGACCGGAGGCGATGGGGCTCGGGTCGGTGTAGTTGAATTGGAACTGGCTATCGAGGAAGACCTGAACACGGGTGGTGCCGGAATCGGGGACGACCATGGAGCGCATTTCCATGCCGTCATGCCAGGGGACGCTGCGTCCGCTGATGAGGGTTTTGGATCCGCTGACGCATTTGTAGAGATTGAGGCTGGCGGTGAAGGCGGTCCCGTTGAAGGTGGGATTCTCGACTTCGAAGGAATAGAACGATTCGCCTGCGCCGCACAGGTAGGCATTGCTGGTTGCGCGGAGGTAATGGACGAACTTGTAACCGCCGGTGCTCCCGATCTTGAGGAGGGATTTGACTTCGTAGTAGGCGGGATTGCCGGGGACGGCGGGCACGGAAATGAGGGATCCGCTGCCTTGGAGCCCGTAGGCACTGGCGGTGTAGAGGGTGCCGTTCTTGGTCCAAACGTTGGCGGCGGGGTTGTAGGGATTCGAATTGAACAGGAAATCCCCTGTTTGGTAGTAGGTATAGGCGGCGTGCGACGCGGTGGCTGCGGCGAGGGAGAGTATGGCGAGGCGATTTTTCATTGGACACTTCCCTTGGGAGCGGGCGCGGGAATGGTAGCGGCGGCTTTGTGGCGCGAGTCGAGGAAGGCGTCAATGTCGAAGTTGCGTTTGAAGGCTTTGAGCTGGAGATCGATGTCCTGCTTGGCGTGGACGCCGCGGATGAAGGTTTTGACGTCTGCGCGGTTGGCTTTGAGGAGAGGGTCGAGGGATTTGCGGTCGCGGGCTATGAATTCGCAGATGGCGATGTTCGCGTCGTCAGCGGGTTGGCAGGAAAACCCGAGGATTCCTGGACTTGGGGCGGACGCGGTGGGCGCAAAGAGGGGCCGGCGCGGGTCATCTGGCTTGCCGGTTCCGATCATGGGAACGACGGCGATGACGCGTTCGTGGAGGTTTTCGGGGGAGACGGGAGGCTGGGCGGTGGCTCGTGGAATGGATATCGCGATAAGGGCAAAAGTAACAAGAAGAATGGGCCTCGGGTTCATAGGCAGAATAGTACCCCCCCCTATAAATTCTGGCAAGGTACTATTTTGGGGGTATGCAGAATAGAACGGTACTGTTCGGGGGAGAGAGACGGATTGTGTTCCGCACCGCCCGGCGCAGGATTCGCTCTGCCCGGTTGTTGGTCGGGCGCCACTTCCGGGGCTTTTCCTAAATCGAAGTATCCGCCCCCGGTCGTTTTGTTAGCCCGCCCATGCAGCAGCCGCTGGTGGGCGGGATCCACCACAACTCCAGCCCCTCCTACTACTTAACGAGAAAGAGCATTAGGACAATAGCTACGAGGATGACCGCCCCGACAGCTCGAACAAGAAGTATGGCAGCGGCGCTCGGCTCCGGAGGATTGAATATACGGAACGGGTCAGCGGAAACCAGCGAAGGCGCGATCTGGCGCGAGTAGGAAAGTCAGGGCGACAATTGCGAATATTGCGAGAGGAGTCTTATCTGTCATCGCTGTCATCGAGACCACCGTAACCGCTCGCCACGCCGGCCGAGATCAGCCCTTGCAGGTCTTCGCCAAGCACGCCTGGGGCGGTGATCCGGGTGAGTTGGTTGCGCACGTTGCAGGTCCGCGACTCGAGTTGGTCTGGCCTCCGGGCGGGCGAGAGCGCATAGGAACAGGTTGAGTTGGGGTCCGCCGTCAGGACAAGTGGCGGTGGTGAACCGAGCGCGAGCATTGTGAGGGCAGGTAGAGTGGCCGGGCGTGCGACATCCCGCTTGCCGAGGACGTTGCCTGCGGAGTCATATTTGAACCGCTTTCGAAACTCCATGATGCTGCTAGGGTCAGTAGTAGCGGCGGGGATTGCAGCAAGCGATAGCGCGGACTGTCTTCGATCACGGCGGCACAGGAACTCGGAAGTTGCGGTTGCCGGTTCCAGAAACTTGCCCTAACCAGGAGAGGAGTAGCGGAGCGATGACGGGCGACGTGGCCTACGGCGTGGTGGTGCGCAGGCTGGCAGCGGGGACTCGAGTCCCGCGCGAGCGAAAGCCCGCCCTACGCGGGCGGCTCACTTCGGTATAATCTCAGGTTCGGACATCATCCTGCCCCTCGAGTCGCGAGGGAGCAAATTCATAGAGGCATCATCGTTCATGAGAAAGAAAGTCACCGTCGTAGGCGCCGGTAACGTAGGCGCCACCTGCGCGCAGCGCATCGCAGACAAGGAATTGGCCGACGTCGTTCTGGTCGATATCGTGGATGGAGTTCCGCAAGGCAAGGGGCTCGACATGCTCGAGTCCGGCCCCATCGAAGGCTACGATTCCCGCATTATCGGATCCACTGGCTATGAAGCCACGGCCAACTCCGACATCGTAGTGATCACCGCCGGCCTCGCTCGGAAGCCCGGCATGAGCCGGGACGATCTGCTCGCGGCCAACTTCGACATCGTGAAGGGCGCCACCGAACAGGCGGTGAAATACTCGCCGAACGCGATTCTCATCCTGGTCACCAATCCGCTCGATGCGATGTGCTGGGTGGCGCACCGCGTTTCCAAGTTCTCGCGCAACCGCGTCATCGGCATGGCCGGCGTGCTCGACACGGCTCGCTACCGCACCTTCCTCGGCGAAGAGCTCGGCGTATCCGTCGAGAACATTTCGGCGATGGTGCTGGGCGGGCACGGCGACACGATGGTTCCGCTGGTGCGCCTCACCGCTGTCTCGGGCATCCCGGTGACCGAGTTGCTGCCGAAGGAGCGCATCGACGCGATCGTGCAGCGCACGCGCGACGGCGGCGCCGAGATCGTGAAATACCTCAAGACCGGCAGCGCCTACTACGCGCCTTCGGCCGCCGCGGTGGAGATGGTGGAGTCGATTCTCAAGGACAAGAAGAAGGTGCTGCCCTGCGCCGCCTACCTCGAAGGCGAGTACGGCATCAAGGGACTCTTCGTGGGCGTGCCGGTGAAACTGGGCGCCAACGGCATCGAGAAGATCTTCGAGATCGCGCTCACGGCCGAGGAGAAGGCTCAACTTGACAAGAGCGCTGCCGCTGTCAAAGAATTAGTGGACGCTCTCGAGAAGCGCGCTTCGGCCTGAGGCGTAGCCAGTGCAAGGCCAGGCGCGGCCGGCTCGAGCTTGACGCGTAGCCGGTCCAAGCTTGATGCATGCCGGTTTGATATCGAGTCGCTCAGTGGAGGTCTCGCGTGGATGATTCCGTAGTCAGAATAGTCGCCGCCGTACTTGCGGTGGTTTGCGTTGCGGCCATTCTCATGCGCCGCAAGGGCAAGGGCAAAGGCTCCTCGACTCAGGACGATTTTTAGCCGTCCGTGCCCGAATCCAAACCGCGAATCGATGAGCGTTTCGCGCGCTTCCGGCTCCGCCTGAGCCGCTCGAAAATTCACCGGTGGGGTGTCTACGCCGAGGAGCCCATTCCCGCCAATCGCAAGGTGATCGAGTACACGGGTGAGTTGATCAGCCGCCGCGAAACCAAGCGCCGCTCCGAGGCAAGCGACCTCATCTACATGTTCACCGTCGACTCCTACTGGTGCAAAGACGGCGCCGTGGGCGGCAGCGGCGCCGAATACATCAATCACTCCTGTGAGCCCAATCTCCGCACCATCATCCTGAAGCGCCACATTCTCTACGTCAGCAAACGGCCCATCCGCAAAGGCGAAGAGCTTACGGTCGACTACCATTTCGACGCCAAAGTCGAAGAAGTGAAGTGCTCCTGTGGCGCTCCTACCTGCCGCGGAACTATCAACGACAAAGACTGAATCCGTGTCGCGGTGGATTCCGGCGTTCACGTTCATGCTGGTGTCTTTCATCAGCTACGTGGACCGCAACACGCTGGCGCTGCTCTCGCCGATGATTCTGAAGGAGACGGGCTTGAGCGTGGAAAGCTACGGCTGGATCATCTCCGCGTTCGCCGTCTGCTACATGATCGGGAATCCGGTGTGGGGGGTGGTGCTCGATCGCGTGGGGCTGCGTCAAGGCATGACGGCTTCGGTCGGCTTCTGGACGCTGGCTTCCGCGGCGCACGCCTTCGCAACGGGATTCTGGAGCTTCGCGGCTGCCCGCGCGGCGTTGGGATTCGGAGAGGGCGCGACGTTTCCAGGAGGGCTGCGCGCGTCGGTGCAGTCGTTGCCGGCGCATTTGCAGTCGCGCGGCATGGCTGTTTCCTATAGCGGCGGATCACTCGGAGCGATCGTCACGCCGCTGGTGGTCACCCCGATCGCGCTTTGGTACGGGTGGCGCGGCGCGTTCTGGTTCACTGGATTCGTCGGGTTGTCATGGCTGCTGCTGTGGATGTTCGTGGGCAAACGCCGAGACATGCGTGGCGTTCCGATGACGCACACAGGGATGCGGCCTCGCGTGAGATGGAAGGATGTTCGCGTGTGGGCCTTCATGGCTGCGTACGCTTTCGGCAGCTTGCCCATCGCATTCGTCTTGTATCAATCGGCCATCTATCTCAACCGCGTGCTGGGAGCTTCGCAGAAGGAAGTGGGCGCTGTGTTGTGGATCCCGCCGCTCGGGTGGGAGCTCGGCTACTTCGCGTGGGGTTGGCTCACCGATCGGGCGTTGCGCTCGGGCGGATCTCCGTTGGTTGCGTTTCGCAACCTGATGGGAGCATCGATGTTGCTGAGCCTGCCGCTGGCTGCTGCGCCCTACACGGGCAGCTTCGCACTGGTAGTGGCGCAACTGGCGCTAGCGCTGTTCGTGTGTTGCGGCTTCATCGTGGTGCCGGTTCGATACGCGACGCGAGAGTTTTCTTCGGCCAACGCCGGACTCATCGCGGGGATGGGCGCGGGATCGTGGAGCGCACTAGTGGCCGTGGTGATGCCTGGGTTCGGATGGCTGTTTGACCGTAAGATGTATCATGAGGCGTTTCTGGTGGCGGCGCTTGCGCCCGTGCTCGGGATGGGGATCTGGACGGTACTTTCCAGCTGGCGCGCGCGCTAAAATCAACCGACAAGGAGCGCCATGCACAAACTCGTACCATTTCTGCTCATGCTCAGCGGCGCGACCAAGGCGGCCGAATATCCGCTGTTGCCGCTGATCCCCGAAGATACCGGGTCGGTGGTCGGCTTCGACGCCGGCCGCATGATGAGCTCGCACTTCGGGAAGCGGATTCTCGAAAAGATGCAAGCGGCGGATCCGCGGCTGAAGATGCTGCTGAACCTCGGGCTCGACCCCAAAGACGTCAGGCAAGTGATGATCGCCAGCGGCGGGGCTTCGAAGAGCTCGCTGATTCTGGTGAATGGCGCGTTTCCTTCGCGCCAGTTGCTGCAGGGGCTGGCGGCGGGCTTCCTGACGGATTCGGCGAAGAAGACGGTCTACGATGGCATCGAGATGCTGGGCGGCAGCGATGGGAACGCGATTGCGTTTGCCGATGATCATACGCTGCTGGTGGGTCACAACATGATGATCCGCGGCGCGATTGATAGGCGCAAGATGAGGAACAAGAATGCGGCGCTGCTCGATCGCGCGGGGCGGTGGATGAATTCGCATGATCTGTGGTTCGCGTCTTCCGGTCCCACGAACGATTTCACGGGACGGGTCGGCGAGCAGGCTACCGGAGGCGCGCTCAACGAAGGCGTGCTTCGGGCGTTGGGGCGTACGTACGGTGGGCTTCGATTTTCGGATTCGCTCGAAGTGGGCGTGGAGACGATGGCGAAGACCGATGGCGACGCATCGTCGATGGTGAAGATGATGAGGCTGCTGAGCGCACTCAGCATTCTGACCAAAGGCGCTACGAGTGGGCTTGGCTTTCTCGACTCGCTCGATATCAAGGCCGAGGCGAACGTGGTCAGCTTCTCGCTGAAGGTCCCCCGCGCCGCCTTTGACGCCATGCACCCCGCTGAGTAGTTGTGGGCGGGGGACTTCAGTCCCGCCTCAGATCCGAAGAGCAACCTTCCAAACAACCTGCTGGTGGCGGGCGCCGAATAATGTATAGGTCGTGCTTCAGCGCCGTGCGGCCCAAGTTTCAGCGTGCCGGCGGGCACGAAAGCGCGCGCCACCAGGCGTACCATGAAACATATGCGACGCCTTGCCTGGATCGCCGCGGCCCTCATCGGCCTGGCAGTAGCCGCGCTGTTGGCTCTGCCCATGATCATCTCGGGAGAAAAATTTCGCGGAGCCCTCGAAGCGCAACTCTCGAAGTCCCTCGAGCAACCCGTAAAACTCGGCGCGATTTCGTTTCGCGCGCTGCCGCCCTCCCTCGACGCCGGCGACCTGCGGGTGGGGGGCGAGAAGCCGCTCGCAACGGCTCGCGAATTCCGAGTGCGAGCGAAGCTGCTGGCAATGCTCCAGGGCAAGCTCGACATCGCGTCGATCGAAGTGAAGCAGCCGGTGATCGACGTCGGCCAGTGGAAGGCTCCGTCGCATGGTTCGGGCGGAGGGGGCACGCCATTCACGCTCGATCGATTGACGGTGGAAGACGGGCAAGTGATCGAGGGGCGCAACACGTATTCGCACATCGGCCTGCGGGTGGATGATTTCGGCAAAGGCGATCGCATGCCGGTGGAGGTGAGCGCCGACATCGCCCCCGGCAAGATTGCGGCGAAGGGCGTGGCAGGTCCGGAGTCGAACTTCGATGGCAAAGTGACGTTCGACGGATGCTCGCTTGCGGCGCTGATGGCGTTTGCGCAAGGTGGTGGAGGTTTGCCGCTCGACGGGAAGTTGACGGGCACGGTGGATCTGAACGCCGCGGGGGGGGCAACGAAGGCGAAGGGCAAGCTCGAGTTGGGAGACGCCGTGGCGCGCGGGCACAAGCTCGGATATCCGGTGAGTGCGGAATTCCAAGTTGACCATGGTTCGGCCGCGACCAAGTTCCAACAGCTCGACGTGCGGTTGGGCAGAGTGGCGGCGCGTGTCACGGGTGCGGTGCGGCCCGATCTCGATTTACGGGCAGAGATTCCGAGTGCGGCAATCGGCGATCTCGCGCGGCTGGCATCGTCGGTTGGTGTGGCGTTCGCGCCGGGGATGGATGTCAAGGGAATGTTGGCGGGGCAGGTGCTAGCGAAGGGCGCGGCGAAGGAGCCGGTGCTCACCGGAAACATCCGGTTGAGCGACCTCGAGATATCCGGCGGCGAGGTGAAGCAGCCCGTTCGCACGCCAGCGCTGGAACTGGAACTGACGGCGGACGCGGTGCGTTCGAAGCCGTTCGAAGTGGTGGCCGGAGCAACGAAGCTCGAAGGATATTTCTCGGTGGCGAAATATGCGACGGCGCCGAGTCTCGAAGCGATGATTTGGTCAGAGAATTCGAATGTGACCGAGTTGGTGCGGATGGCGAAGGCTTGGGGTGTGAAGGCGGCGGACGGGGTGGAAGCGAGCGGGCAGACGAATTTTCGGGTTCGCGCGCACGGCGGACTCGGCAAAGGGCAGGCGCTGAATTTCTCGGGAACGCTCGGGTTGCGCGAGGCGAGCCTGCAGCCGGCTTCGTTGACCAAGCCGCTGAAGGTGCACAAGGCGGATGTGAAGTTCGAGGCGGATTCGGCGGCGATCGAGAAGGCTTCGCTATCGCTGGGGAGTTCGCACCTCGAGGGGCAGTTGCGGGTGCGGAATTTCTCAAAGCCGCAGATCGAGTTTCAACTGGCGGCGGACAAGCTGGCGGTGGCGGAACTGCGCGAGTTGAGCAAGCCGGGCGGCAAGGGGTCTCCTCAGGGAGGCGGCGCGGTTCCTGCGTTGAGTGCGCACGGCGACATCTCGATCGGGACGCTCGTGCTCGATTCGCTGACGCTCGCGGGAGTGAAGGCGGCGGCGAGGCTCGAGAATGGAGTGCTGGCGCTCGATCCGGTGACGGCGGCCGCCTACGCCGGCAAGCTTGCCGGCACGATCACGGCGGATCTGAGAACGACGCCTTCGACGATCAAGGTCCGGGCGAAGATGGAGCGCGTCGATTCGGCGCAGTTGCTGAGCGCGGTGACTCCGCTGAAGCAGGTACTGACGGGTCCAATGGGGGCAGATGCGCAGCTCGAATTGTCGCCGAAGGCCGGCGAGGATGCGGCCAAGAGCATGAACGGGACGATCAGTTTTCGTTTCTCGGATGGAAAATTCCTGCCGCTGAGTATGTTGGGCGAGGTGGGGCGGATCGCGCAATTCCTCAAGAACAAGAACGAAAGCGAGCGCAGCACGGGCTTCATGGCGTTGACAGGTGACCTGGAGATCCGCAACGGAGTGGCCGATACGCAGAATCTGAAACTCGAAACCGGAGCGGCGACGATCACGGCGGCGGGGAGGATGAATCTGGTAGACCAGACGCTGAGCATGAAGATGCTGACCACGATGAACCGCTCGTTGAGCGATGAGGCGGGTGGGTCGCGGATCGGCGGATATCTCACCGCCGCGGTGACGAATAACAAGGGCGAGTTGGTGATTCCTTCGATCGTGACGGGGACGTTCGCACGGCCGCTGATCGCGCCCGACGCGGCGCAGGTGGCGAAGCTGAAGCTGCAGTACGCGGTGCCGGAGTTGACGAAGGCGCCAGGGGCGATCATCGATGCGATCAAGGGGAACAAGGAGGGGGTGAGGGGCATAATCGATGTGTTTGGGGGGAAGAAGAAGCAGTAGGGATTGCGGCAGTGCACGAGCCGTCACCGTGTAGTAGCATTCGGCCATGCCCAAGTACACTGCCTTATTCGCCGCTTGCCTGTTATCGGCGCCAGCTTTGGTGGCGCAGTCCGCGGGAATCTCCGGCCCGGCAATCGATTGGGTGCAAAGCCAGGCGCTTCGGAATCGATCGGTGTTCTTCATTTACGAGAACCTCGACTCCGGGTTCAACCACTCGTTCCCTTCGGGCTTCTTTCCGGCTGGAGGCGTGAGCAAGATTCACCTCGACGCCGGTTGCGTGTTCGACGCCACCACCGCGAATGGATGCGCCACAAACCCGGCCAAGCTCGATCGCGATCGGGGCACGGTGATGCGGATCACGTTCGACCCGTTGTCGGGCGCCGAGTTCGCCGGCGTCAACTTCGAGGAGCCGGAGAACTACGGCGTCTTGCTGAGCGGAATGGGTTACGACCTCAGAGGCGCGACGCAGCTTTGCTTCGACGCCTACGCCCCGGTGAACGGATTCAGGGTGGAGTTCAGCGTGGCACAGAAGTCGTCCGGATACCGGTCTCTGTTGAGTGCGTGGACTCCGATCTGTATCAACTTGGCGCAAATCGGAGTCACGGCCGCCGATCTGCAGTCAGTGCATTATCCGTTCAGCGTCGGGACGAACGCGTTGAATGCTCCCGCAGGCGGGACCGTGCTGCTCGACCGGATCCGCTTCGAGCCGGTTCCCACGGTGCAAGCCGCGGCGCTCTCGCTGCCTCTCGCGAACCAAGTGTTCGGCGTGATCCCGGCGGCAAACACGTTGCCGGGGCGCGTGCCGATTCCACCGGATCAGATCGCGGCGAATCTGGCGACGATCTACGAGTCGTCATTGGCCGTGCTGGCGCTGCTTGCCCGCAACTCGCCGCAAGATCAAGCGGCGGCGAAGATCATCGCCGACACGTTCGTCTATGCGATCGATCATGACAACGATGGGCTCCCGCTTCCAGTGGGGACGGATGGCTCGAAGGGGCTGCATAGCGGATACTCGAGTGGCGACATCGCGCTCTTCAATGACCAAAGCGCCGGCGGAGCCAAGAGGGGCCAGATCCGGTTTGCCGGCTTTTCGGCTTCATCCACACTGTGCGGTCCGAGCAAGTTCTGCCTGGTGCTCGACGGCGCCACGGGTGGCAATGTTGCGTTCGCGATTCTCGCGTTGGTGGAGGCGTATCAGAAGCTGTCGCCGCAGGACGTGCGGTACTTGAACGCGGCAAAGACCCTCGGGAATTGGATCTACAATCGCCTGCTCGACACGACAGGAACCGGATACGGCGGCTACTATCTCGGCTATCCCGATCAGGGGCAGCCCAAGAACTTGATCCTCGGCAAGTCGATCGAGAACAATGCGGACATCTTTCGCGCCTTCTCGCTACTCGGCGAATTCGCCTCGCGGCAAGGGAGCATCCCGGAAGGAAACGAATGGTACAGGCGCGCGAAAATCGGCGGCGACTTCGTGATGGCACTGTTCGATTCGGCGAATGGGCGATTCTATGCAGGCACCGTGCCGTTGGGCACTACAGCTTCGGACGGCATCACGCCTACTGGCGCGACGCGCGGTAACGACGTGATCAACACGTTCGATTTTCTCGACGCGCAGACTTTCACCACACTGCCGCTGGCCACCTCACTCCTCTACCGCAACGCAATCGACTGGCGGCGTCCAGTGCAATGGATGATCGACCATCAAGCAAAAGTGGTTTCGGCTGCTGGAACGCAGTTTCAGGGATTCAACCTGGTGACAACTCCTTCGCAGGGCCCACAAGGGATCGCGTGGGAATTCACGGGGCAAGCGATTGTGACGATGCGGCTGGTGGATGCCCTCTACAACGAAACACGATTCAAACCGCTCGCGGACCTTTATGTTCCGGCCATGCGCAAGGCGCAGACGCTCGCTCCATTCTCGGACTCCACGGGGATCGTTGCCTCCACCATGGAAGGTGGCGACACTCTCCTGCCGTATCAACAGTGCATGACGACACCGTTCCAATGCATCGCATCGCGGGTGGGGATGGCGGCGAGCACGTGGGGCGCGTTCGCGGATCTCAACGTGAACCCATTCGGCTCACATGCACCGCCTACGGTCCTTGCGCCTTTGCCGAACCAACAGATCCCTGTGAGAGGCGTGACGTTTCAATGGACCCGGGCCCTCGGTGCGACGGGCTACGGACTCCGCATCACGCAGGGCGCGAACACGGTGTTCGATGGTTCTCTTTCGGGCGAACTGTTGACGAGCACTCTTATCAGTCTCGACAGTGGCAGCTATGGAGTTCAGGTGCGCGCCTGTAACGGCGGATTCTCCGATGCACAGTGCGGACCGTTCAGCGCGCCAGTGAGTTTCACGGTAGCTCCGCAGCCGCCTCCAGGCCTTCCGGCGATTACCGCACCGGCTCCGGGCCAGACCTTCCCGGCTTCCACCATTGTCATCACGTGGACGGCAGTTGCGGGAGCGGCCCGGTATGAGGTTGAAGTCAGCAACCAGCCATCGGGCAACGTCGGATACGCGATCTCCAACTACGGAGCGCCGCCACCCACGAGCACCGTGGTCACGCTGCCCGGAGGAAACTACTCTGTGCGGGTGCGAGCTTGTATCGAGGCGTGCGGGGCTTGGTCCACCAGCGTGCCATTCATAATCAGCTTGCCCCCGGCTCCCACGGCGGCTCCTGGTTCTCCCAGTTGTTCGGTTAGCAGTGGAAACCAGCTCACGTGCGGTTGGAGTTCCGTTGCCAGCGCCGACTTCTACTTGCTGCAGGCGGTTCAGCCGAACACGGGACCCGGTGGCGGGGCGCTCACCGTGTTGAGCCGCTACGTGAATGGCACGGCGCTCTCTCCGGTTGCGGTCCCGATCGGGCCGTTCTTCGTCTTCATCGGAGCCTGCAATGGCAATGGCTGCGGGCCGAACACGACGCCGATGGCGCTCAATGCCACGGGCTCGAATCCTGCGGCGCCATTGCTCGGCAATCCGCTGAGCGGCGCGACGACTTCCAATCCGGTGTTCTTCTCGTGGAACCGAATCCCGGGCGATAACGGGTCGAACACGGTGTACCGGCTGTTCGTGCTCGACCTTTCCAGAAGCGCGACTGCTCTTGATGTGCTCACCACTTCGAACTTCTACTCGGCGTCGTTCAAAGCAGCGGGCTCGCGCTATGACGCGGTGGTGGTTGCGAATCCGGACACGGCGGGACAGGTGATCGGCCCAGCGTCGGCATTTGTCGCGCTGGGCGCCAGCCCCGCGTCACCGACGATGGTCCAACCGCGACATCAGACGCCGGAAGTGAATTCCACGATTCAACAGGGCAACATTCAACTTGGGTGGACGCCTGTGCCGAGTTCCACGCTTTACGAGTACTTCGTCGCCGTCAGTGGGCAATCCTCTCCAACGGCGCATGGCGTGACACAGGGACTCGTGGTGCAGGTGCCGCTCTCAGTCGGGTTCGGAGGGACTCCGCAGAACTACAGCGGAATTGTTCGCGCATGCCAGCCAGGACTGATTTGCAATCCGGGATCGGAGACGAACTGGGGGCCGTGGTCCAATGCACCCGGCCAAGGCGGCGTGACGAATTTCCGCATCGGGCCGTGACCCGGCGGGCGGCATCAATGGTAGTCTGAGCGTTGCGACTTCGATCCGTAGTTCCTTCGCTCGAGCGCCGTTCGCGGGCCACGATCCTGTTCTTCTCCGCGATCATCGTATTCGCGCAAGACGTCTCGCCCGAGCGTCTGCGTGCCCATGTCCGCTTTCTTTCGAGCGATCTGCTCGAAGGCCGCGGACCCGGCGAACGCGGCGGTGAACTCGCCACTGAATATCTCGCTTCGCAGTTGGCGGTGGCGGGCGCGAAGCCCGCTGGAGAGAACGGAACCTGGTTCCAGGCAGTTCCGCTGGTGGGCGTAAAGACGGCGGCTGGCTCACGGCTTTCGGTGGGCGGAATCGATCTGCGCTGGCTGGATGAATTCGTGGGCCAGAACCAAACGCAGCGAGCGCACGAGTCGATTGACGCCGAGGCCGTCTTCGCCGGGCACGGAATCTCCGCTCCCGAGTTCGGCTGGGACGACTACGCGGGCGCCGACGTGAAGGGCAAGGCGGTGGTGCTCTTCACCAACGAGCCACCCTCGACAGATCCTCGATTCTTCGGCGGGCCCGCGCTCACCTACTATGGCCGCTGGACCTACAAGTTCGAAGAAGCAACGCGGCGCGGAGCGGCTGCGGTGCTGATCCTGCATACAACAGAAACGGCCGGATATGGTTGGAACGTAGTCCGCAATTCATGGGGCCAGGAAGATCTGCAAGTGAACGCCACGGGCACTCCGCTCGCCTTCGCTGGATGGCTGAGCGGCGACGCCAGCACGAAGCTCGCCGAGAAGGCCGGGACCACGGTGGAAGCCCTGCTGCGCAAGGCCGGCACGCGCGGATTCCGTGTCGTGCCTCTCGGGTTCCGGGTGAACGCGGAGGTTCGCTCGGAGTTGCGCGAGATTCGAGTGCGCAATGTGGTGGGCCAGATTCGCGGCAGCGATCCCACGCTCGATCATGAAACCGCCGCCTTCTCCGCGCATTGGGATCACCTCGGAATGCGCAAAGACGGCGAAGGCGACCGCATCTTCAATGGCGCAGTGGACAATGCCACGGGCTGCGCGGTGGTGCTCGAGATCGCGCGGCTATGGTCGCATCTCGGCGTGAAACCTCGCCGCAGTGCGCTCTTCCTGTTCACTGCCGCCGAGGAAGCTGGACTGCGCGGTGCTGAGTACTGGGTGACGCATCCACTCGTGCCGCTTGCCGACACTTCGCTCGTCTTGAACTTCGATTCGTTCTTCCCCTTCGGCCGCACGCAAGACGTGGTGTTGGATGGAGCGGAGCGCGCGTCATCTTGGCCGCAGATCCAGATGGTGGCTCGCCGCATGGGCCTGCGCATTTCGCCAGAAGCGCGGCCGGAACAAGGTACATTCTTCCGGAGCGATCATTTCGCGTTTGCGAAAGCCGGCGTGGCTGCGTTCAGCGTCAAAGCCGGGCAGTCGTTCTCCGCAGGTGGCGAGGAGAACCTGCTGCGGCTCAAAGAGTATCACGAGAAACACTATCATCAGGCTTCGGACGAATACTCGCCCGAATGGGATTTTTCCGGCATGGAGCAAGTGGCGCGCTTCGGGATGGCGCTCGGCAGCGATGCCGCCAATTGGGATCGCAAGGTACGGTGGAACACGCCCGCGCAGTCGAGCGCAGCCAAGCCCGCACCGCGCACGGTGGCACGCAAACGACGCCGTTGAGCTACTCGGCCGCGAACCGAAAAGGCGCCTGCGGCGGCGCAGCCAGCCGGAATCCCAGCACCGAGCCCTGTCAGCGGCGGCACGCCTCCACCGCCAAAGACTCACTCGGCTTCGAATCCGAACAGCGCTCGACTACGCCGACATCCCCGCCGCACCGGATGCGGCACGTAACAGCAGCCGCCTTGCTCGACGCCGAACTCGACCCGAGATCGACTGCGCCGCTGCCATCCCATCCCCAACCAGCTCGGCGTGCAACCGCCGCCGATGGCCTACTCGGCTCCAAGCCCGGCCAGCGCTCGACCGCGCCTCCATCTCAGCCGCAACCGGCTCGGCATGCAACCACAGCCTGCCCCTACTCCACTCCGAACCGGAACACAGTCGTCGACTTGTACTCCGCGCCCGCCTTCAGCACCGTTGTCGGGAACGCGGGTTTGTTCGGCGAGTCTGGGAAGTGCTGCGTCTCGAGACAGAAAGCAGCATGTTTGGGATAGGTTTTGCCGCCCTTGCCAATAATGGTGCCATCGAGAAATTTGCCGGTGTAGAACTGGACACCGGGTTCGGTGGTCATCACTTCGAGAGTGCGTCCGGATTTCGGCTCGCGCACTCGCGCGGCTGTGGAAAGCGCGCCTCCGCCCGAATCGAGCACGAAGTTGTGATCGTATCCGCCACCGAGTTTGATCTGCTCGTCGGCGGCGTCAATGCGTGCGCCGATCGCGGTGGGCGTGGAGAAGTCGAACGGCGTGCCCTTCACCGGCTTCAGTTCTCCGGTGGGAATCAACCCCTTGTCCACCGGCGTGAACTTGCTCGCGAAGAATTGGATCTCATGACCGAGCACGTCGCCCTGCCCTGCTCCGGCAAGATTGAAGTACGAGTGGTTGGTCAGGTTCAGGACGGTGTCTTTGTCCGTGGTGGCCGCATAGTCGATCTTCAACTCGTTGGCGTTGGTCAGCGTATAGGCGACCGTCACGTTGAGCGTTCCGGGATAACCTTCCTCGCCGTCTTTGCTCGTGTAGGTGAGCGCGAGCCCCGGCTCGTCACCCGGCAGCTCCTTTGCCTGCCAAACTGCTTTGTCGAAGCCCTTGATCCCGCCGTGCAGGTGATTCGGACCGTTGTTCGCCGCCAGCTTGTACTCTTTGCCCTCGAGCTTGAAGCTGGCTTTGCCGATGCGGTTTCCATAGCGGCCAATCAGCGCGCCAAAGTACGGAGCCGGATTCTTCTCATAGCCTTCGATAGCGCCGAAGCCTAACACGACGTCAGTCATCGCGCCCGTTTTGTCGGGTGCCATGATCGACGTTACGATCCCGCCGTAGTCGATGATCGACGCGCTCATGCCCTTCTTGTTGGTGAGTGTGTAGGTGGTCACCGCGCGTCCGTCAGCGGTCTTGCCGAATGGCTTCGATGCAATCGGCGCGGGAGCAGCGGGCTTCGCGGGCGGAGGCGCTTGCGTGGAACACGATGTGGCGAGCATGAGGACTGAGGCCAATGCGGCGCGTTTCGACATGAATGTCAAGGTACCACGGCAGGACCTGAGTCCCCAGCCCGGTTACGGAGCTGGCGTCGCTGCATCGAGCGCGAGGTATCGCGCGCGTTCCGGCTCCGGCTCCGAATGGCTGGCTACGTCGAGCCGCATTCTCAGGAATTGCGGAGCGCTGTAGACGGGCCACTCGGGCAAGCCGCCGCCATTCGGATTTCCGGTCTTCACGAAGTTTGCGAAGTAGGCCTGCATGATCTCCGACACCTTGTGGTCGTCCGGTTCCCATGCGTAACGCTTGTCGAGCGGCAGGTTGCCCATCGCATATTGGATCTCGGCGGAATGCACAGCACCCTTCGCGCGCGACGAGGTGGTTGGCTGCCCTTGCGGCTGGAAGCGCGGACGCGAGCGGGCGTACATATAGCGATAGACAGGCTTGCCGCCAGTCTGCGCATGCAGTTCGTTCCACTTCCACGTGCCGTGTCCGATGAAGCGTGCGCTAGCGAGATCGGTGGCGGCTTGTGTGACCTCATCCGGCGTGTTGGCGGCGTACTCCTTGAGCACGGCGTCCGCGCGCTCGCCATAGAATCGTTTCACGGCGGCTGCGAAGTTCTCCGCACTCGGCTCGTTCTGTCCCAAGACCATGCGCGCGTTCCCCTCTTCCGTGTTCGACCCGGCTAGCAGAGGCACGTGCGCCTGCTCGCCGGCAGCGAAGATTTCCTTTAGCGGCTTGGCGAGAAAGTATCCGTCGAGGTTCGGCCGGAACCGCAGTCCACCGGGGCCGGGACCCTGCGGCGCTGCTTTCGCCAGGGCTTCCTGAATCTGCTCGGCGGTCATCGCACGCAGCGCTTTCAAGGAGCCGGCGTTCGCGGCGGCGCCGAACTGCGCGCCGTCTTTCTCGGTTTCGGAAAGCGAGCGCGGCGGCAAAGTGGAGATGAGCGCGCCGCTTTCGCCGATCGCGCCGGCGATGAGAGTCTTCGAGAGCGGCGATGCCATCAACGCGCTTACCGCAATCGATCCCGCCGATTCGCCCGCAATCGTGACCTTCTTGGGATCGCCACCGAACGCCGCGATGTTGCGCTGCACCCATTGAAGCGCGGCAGCTTGATCGAGCAAGCCGTAGTTGCCAGACGCGTGGTGGGGCGACTCGGCCGTGAGCTCGGGATGCGAAAAGAATCCGAAGATGTTGAGGCGATAGTTGGTCGAGACCGCAACGATGCCCTTCGACGCCATGCTCTCGCCGTCATACCGTGGCTCCGAACCATCGCCGTTCTGGAATCCGCCGCCGAACACGTAGACGAGCACTGGCAAGCGGTCTTTGGCGGACTTGGCCGGGGTCCAGACGTTGAGGTAGAGGCAGTCCTCACTCATGCCGTTGCTGCGAAACCAGTAGTCGGCGCCGGGGCCTGTCCGCTGCATGCAGCGTGCGCCGAACTGGTCCGCACGGCGCGCGCCTTTCCAGTTCTTCGCTGGTTGTGGGGCTTTCCAGCGGAGGTCGCCTACGGGTGGTTGAGCGAAGGGAATGCCTTTGAAGCTTCGGACACCCTTGTCCGAAGGCGGTCCGGTTTCGAGCGAGCCGTTGGCGGTCTTGACGCGATCAAGGCCTTTTCCGGCTGCCGCAACGGAGAGGCAGAGGCCGATGAGGAAGATGTTCTTGTATTTCATGGGGCGACAGCAAAATCGTAACGCACTACTCCACTACCGCCGCGTTCGCCATTCGCATGAACGCGTACTTCGCATCGGTGTTGCCCGCGCCGCCTTGCACCAGATACACGCCGACCATGTCTTGTTTCCGGTCGATCCAGCCGTGCGTGCCGAAAGCGCCACCGTGCCCGTACGCACCGATCGAGAGATAGTTGAGCATCCCGTAGTTCTCGCGAACCACTTCCCACGTCAACCCGAATCCCGTACCCGGCATGTGCCCGGACTTGATGTCGGCCGTGTGCAGCCGCGTCATGGTCTCGATGGCCGCCTTCGACAGTAGCCGCTTGCCGCCATGTATACCCCAGTTGCGCGTCATCTCGTAGAACGCGAGCAGGTCTTGCGCGGTGGAGTATGCGCCGAATTCAGGAGCCGAGTACTTCGCGCCCTTGCGATACTCGAGCGCGTCGCCGCCCAGGATCGTGCCGTCGGCGTGCATGAGCTTGCCGTCTCTGGTCGCATGCACCGCGGCGATGCGCGGCTTCTTGTCGTCGGGCGGAAAGATGAACGTGTCTTTCATGCCCAACGGTTGCCACAGGCGCTCGGCCATGAACTTCTCGAACGGCTGATCGGAGACCACTTCGATAATGCGGCCGAGCGTCGCGATCCCCGGGTTCGAGTAGCGCCACTCCGTGCCCGGTTCGAACTCGAGCGGCATCTGCGAGTAGATCAGGGTTGCATCAGCCAGCGTGCGGTCCATCTTCTGATACAGCCCCGTGAGCCCGGCGGGCGGGTTGCCCGGCATCCCGGACGTGTGCGACATGAGGTCCCGAATCGTGATGGGGCGCGCCGGCTTGCGCAGCGTCAGGGTTCCGTCGGCGCCGCGCGAGGCGATCATCATCTGGCCACGGAATTCGGGCAAGTACTTCTCCACCGGATCCACCACCGCGAGCCGCCCTTCGTCGGCGAGCATCATGATCGCCGTTCCCACCATCGGCTTCGTCATTGACATGATCTGGAAGATCGAGTCCTTCGCCATCGGCTTGCGTGACTCGGAGTCCTGGTAGCCCACGGCATCGAACTCGACGATCTGTCCATGGCGCGCGACGAGCGTCACTGTGCCCGCGACTTGCCCGCGATCGACGAACGACTTCATCCGCGGCGCGATTTTCGCCAGCCGTTCGGAATCCATGCCCGCGCGCCCGCCGTTCTGCGCCAGCAGACAGATCGCAACGCTGAGCGCTGCCAGAATTCGTTTCATTCTCGAACCTCCTTACTCAATCCTCGCCTCATGACCCAGTCTCGGTGCGCAAGTGGAATGACTTCGGACGCGTCAACTGCTCGAACCCTAGCACCGATAGCGCGCATCCGCGGCCCGAGTCTTTCACGCCGGTCCAGGCCAGAGCTGGGTCGAGGTAGTCGCAGCGGTTCATGAACCAGGTGCCGGTCTCGATTCGCTCGCCAATGCGGATCGCAGCTTCGGTGTCACGGGTCCAGATTGCGGCCGTGAGTCCGTACGAACTGTCGTTCATCAACGCGATCGCTTCCTTGTCAGACGCTACGCGCATGATGCACGCCACCGGACCGAACGTCTCTTCGCGCATCACCCGCATCGAGTGATTCACGCCGGTCAGTACCTGCGGCGCGAGATACGGAGTGCCTGGGCGATCCGCGGGGAACAACTCCGGGTCGACGAGCGCCCGCGCTCCCTGCGCTACCGCTTCCGCGATCTGCGCGCGCACGAAATCGGCCGCGCTCGTGCGCACCATCGGACCGAGCGTTGTCGCCGCGTCGAGCGGATTGCCGAGCTCATACTGCCTGGTCAACTCCACTGCGCCTTCCACGAACTTGTCGTAGACATCGGCGTGCACGTAGATGCGCTCGATGCCGCAACACGATTGCCCCGAGTTGAACATCGCACCGTCGACGAGATTTTCGATTGCGTGGGGCAGATCCGCATCGGCGCGGACATAGGCCGGATCTTTGCCACCGAGTTCGAGCGCGGTTCCGATGAAGCGCCCCGCCGCCGCGCGCTGGACCGCGTGTCCGCCTTTCACCGATCCCGTGAACGCGACGAACGACACGCGCTCATCGCCAATCACCCGCGCAACGTCATCATGCGACAGATGCAGATACTGGAACACACCTTCGGGCAGTCCGGCACGGCGAAACGCTTCCGCATAGCGCTCGGCGCACAACGGCGTTTGCGCGGAATGCTTGAGCAGTACTGCATTGCCCGCCAGAATCGCCGGGACCACCGAGTTCACTGACGTCAGGTACGGATAGTTCCACGGCGCCACCACGAAGACCACGCCCACGGGCTCATGCCGAATGAAGCGCGTGAAACCGGGCTTCGGCTCGACCGGAACATCCGATAGCGCGCGCGGAGCCACCGATGCCATGTAACGAGCGCGCTCGGCAAACCGCGCCGGATCTCGTTCGGTCCATAGCGAACTCGGCCCATCTGCCACGCAAGCTCCACGCCGATCGCGTCCGCGTCGTGCTCCATCGCTTCCACGAACCGCTCGCAGATCGCCACGCGTTCAGAGAGAGCGGTCTGCCGCCATGCCCGTTGCGCCGCGACCGCAGCCGCGAGCGCGCGTTCGATGACCGCCGCATCGGCGAGTTCCCTTACCGCGTAGACTGAGTTGTCGACGGGCGAGATTGTCTGCTGCGTCATTGCGGCGTCACGTAGGCGGCGGTGATTCCGCCATCCACCACGAACTCCGAACCGGTCACGAATGACGACTCGTCTGACGCCAGATACAACGCCGCCTTGGCGATCTCGGCTGCCTCACCGAAGCGGCCCATCGGAATGTGCACCAGCCGCCGCTGCTTCTTTTCGTCGGTGTTCAAATACTTCATCAACAGTTCGGTCTTCAGCGGACCGGGGCACAGCGCGTTCACGCGGATGTTCTCGCGCGCGTGGATCACCGCGAGTTCTCTCGTCATCGAAAGCACGGCGCCTTTGCTCGCGGTGTAGGCGAGTTGCGGAGTGGCCGCACCGAGCAACGCCACGAACGAAGCAGTGTTGATGATCGATCCGCCGCCCGCGCGCCGCAACGCCGGGATGCCGTATTTGCAGCCCAGGAACACGCCCTTCACGTTGATGCGCATGGTGAGGTCCCACACTTCTTCGGTGGTGCGCGTGGCGTCATCGTCATCGGCGTGCGAGATGCCGGCGTTATTGAAGAGGATGTCGAGCTTGCCGAACGCCTTCTCCGCCGCCGCCACCATCGCTTCGGAATCCGCGGCGCTCGAGACATCCGCACGCACATAGATGGCGCGGCTGCCGAGCGAAGCCACTACCGCTTTGCCGGCTTCGTCATTGATATCCACCGCGACAACGGCGGCTCCCTCCGCGGCGAACAGCGCCGCCGTCTCTTTCCCAATTCCACTGGCCGCGCCGGTGATCAGCGCCACCTTGTCTTTCAGTCGCATCGTTGTTACTCAGATCCTTTCGAAATAGCGGCGGCGCTCCCAGTCGGTCACCGCGCAATCAAACAGTCGCTGTTCTGTTCGGAAGAAGTGCACGTAGTGCCGCGCCACTGCTTCCCCGAGCGTCTCGCGTACGAATTCGCTTCGCTCGAAACCGTCCACCGCTTCGCGCAGCGTGTAGGGAACGCGCGGCAGATTCCGCGCCGCGTAGATGTCGCCATCAAACGCTTCGGGCGGCTCGATCTTGCGGCGAATCCCATCGAGTCCGGACGCGAGCGACGCCGCGAACGCAAGATACGGATTCGCATCGGCACCCGGGATGCGGCACTCGATCCGCAGGCTCGCGCCACTGCCCACCACGCGAAATCCGGCCGTACGATTGTCGCGGCTCCAGGCGATGCGGGTGGGCGCCCACGAGAGATCCTCGTAGCGCTTGTACGAATTCACCGTGGGCGCGTAGAACGGCATGAACTCCGCGGCATGCGCCATCCATCCGCCGAGGAACCAGCGAAACGTGCGCTCGTCGCCGAACGCGTTCTTCGCTCCGCGCCACAGGCTCAGATGCACGTGGCAGCTCGAACCGGCTTGCCCCTGCGCATACTTGGCCATGAAGGTCACGCTGATGCCCGCTTGCTCGGCGACCTCTTTGAGGCACTGCTTGTAGAGCATGTGCCGATCGGCCATGGTGAGAATGTCGGCGTAGCGCACGTTGATCTCATGCTGCCCCAGGCCCCACTCGCCTTTCGAGTTCTCTACGGGAATGCCCGATTGCTTCAAGTGCCTGCGCACGGCCTGCGTGTAGAATTCGCTGCGCGTGCCTTGCAGTAGATGATAGTCCTCGAGATACCAGCCGAGCGGTTCCATGCCGTGGTGGCCTTGCGCGGCTGCCTGACGATACGGCGTGCGGAAGGCGTAGTATTCGAGCTCGGAGGCCGCTTGCGCGCCATAACCCATTGCGCGCGCGGCTTCCACTTGCTTGCGCAAGATCGACCGCGGCGCTTCCGCGATCAGTTGATGCGTGCGATCACTGCCGACGTCGCAATGCACGAACGCGGTCTTGTCGAGCCAACTGGCGATGCAGAGCGTTGCGAGATCTGGGGCCAGGTGGAAGTCGCCATAGCCGCGCTCCCAGTTGGCGAACTCGTAGCCGCGCACTGGATCCATCTCCATGTCGGTGGTGAGCAGATAGTCGCAGGCATGGGTGCCGTGCGAGGCCGCGCTTTCGAGGAAGAAGTCCGCGTCAAAGCGCTTGCCCATCAGGCGGCCGTAATGATCGGTGAAGGCGAGGATCACCGTGTCGATCGCGCCGGCTTTGACTTTTCGCCCGAGCTCCGCGAGCGTGAGCATGCCTTCGGTCTTACTCATAGGCTTCCATTTTGCTCCGCCGGAACAACCAATAGTAGACAAGCATCGCCGCCACGAACACGGCCGGGCCCACGACTCCCGGGCGGAATGATGGAATGGCGAACGTGGCGCACAAACAAATCAGGGCCATCGTGATTCCGGCCAACGCGCCGCCGATGCCCAAGGGACTCCGGTAGGGCCGCGGTAAATCCGGCCGCGAACGCTTCAGTCGAATGTATGCGCAAAGAACCAGCGTATAGGAAATGAGGGCTCCGAAGACGGCCATGTTCAACAGCGCCGGACCCACGCTCGCCGCATACTGCTGCGCGAGAAAACAGAGGAACAGTCCCACTGCGCCGCCGAGCAGCAGCGCGGGTTGCGGTGTGCGGCGGCGATTCAGGACGGCGAGCGAGGCCGGATAATATCCGGCGCGGCCCAATGCGAACAGCAGTCTGCCGTAGGCGTAGATGATGGCGTGGAAGCTCGCGATCAGGCCGGTGAGCGAGATGATGGCGAGTAACGTGGTGGTCATGCGGTCGCCGAAGACGGCTTTGAAGCCGAGCTCGAGCGGCGCGGCCGATTCGCCCACCGCTTTGGCGCCGCCGTCGATGCCCGAGTTGAGGATGAGTGTTCCGAGCGAGAGCATCAGCAGTGTCGCGATGCCCCAGATCAGCGCTCGCGGCATGTCTCGCGCCACGTCATGCGATTCCTCCGATGAGAGCGGCAACTGTTCGATCGCGAGGTAGAACCAGACCGCGTAGGGCAGCGCGGCGAAGACTCCGAACGCGCCTTTCGGCAGGAACGCGGAAGCTCCGGGCTCAGCGGCGACGTTCAACGCGTGCTCCCACCGGAACGCTCCCGTGAAGAGCGCGCCGCAGTAGAAGACCACGAGCACGCCGGCGGCGAGCGCGGTGATGGCCATGGAGACTCCGAACGTGAGCGCGGCCCCACGCACGTTGATGGCGACGAACACGAGATAGTAGATGGCCCACCAAATCCAATCAGGCGAGCCGGGCACGAGCGCCTTCATGTATCCGGCGATTCCGGCGACGATGACGGCGGGCGTGGTGACGTACTCGATCGTGTCGGTGACGCCGTTGAGAAACGCCCAGTCTTTTCCGAACGCGGCGCGCGTGAAGTTGTAGAAGCCGCCCGCGTCTGGCAGCGCCGACGACAACTCGGCGATGGAGAGCACGAGGCACACGTACATTGCGGCGATGGCGAGCGTGGCGAGGAAGAGTCCGCCGAAGCCGCCTGCGACGAGTCCGGTTTGCCAGCCGAAGTAGTTCCCCGAAATCACGCCGCCGACGCCGAGGGCCCAGAGGTGCACCCAGCCTGCGGATTTGGCGAGTCCGGTATCGGGAGTTGCGGACATTGGGGTCATGGTAGCAAGGTGTAGAATGCGGGCATGTGGATCCGGAGATGCGTCCTCTACTTCGCTGCTTGGCCCGTGCTCGCGTGCAGTTGCGCGAGCTATGAACCGGTAAAGGCGTGCCAGATCTTTCACTCCGCGGAGGTGATCTTTCGTGGCCGTGCGATCGACCACAATGACGACCGCAGTGGAAGGTTCGACCAAGTGACGCTGTATCGATTCCGTGTGATCGAGGCGTTCAAGGGTGTTCCGCCAGGGGTGAGCGAAGTCTTCATCGATCCGGGAAGTGGAACCAGCTGCTACAGGGGCTTTGAACCAGAACGCGACCATCTGGTTTTCACCGGCATCCTGCTGAAGGGTCAAACGGCGGCTGCGTTTCTGAGCCACTCTCGAGAGCCCGCGCCTGCGGCGTGGAAGGCGCTGGGACATCTTCCTGTCTACAGTGTTTGGGGCTGCAATCCAACCAGGACCGTATCCGCGCAAGATCCTGACCTCGAGTATCTGCGCTCGATGGTGAAAAGCGGAAAACCGGAGGAGGGCTGGATCGAGGGCCGGGCAGTCCAGAATTTCTCCTGGCAATCGCGCTCCGCGGATTTCGTAGCGGCGAGCGATGCGCAGGTGAGCGTGAGATCAACGCAGGGAGTTGTCCGCACGGCGAGCGCCGCACCGAATGGAACGTTCGTGTTCAGCTCTCTTGCCCCAGGTCCGTATACGATCTCGGTGCAGAGCCGGAGTCTTGGGCAGGGAGGTATCAGAGGGGAGATCGTCAACGTGCGGCCGGGAGGTTGCGCCGTTGCGGTTGCCAATTTTTTGACCAACTCGACTGTTTCCGGGAGAGTTTTCGATTCCACAGGCAAACCAGCATCGGACATTCGAATGGAACTCGGCGAACTACTGCCTGACGGCAAGGTTCGCGACGTCCCCAGCACCTGGGCGAATACGGACCGTAGCGGTAACTTCACCATCTCGAATGCTCCGGTGGGCCGCATCGTGTTGGCCGCGAACCTCAACGGCGCCCCGACGCCACGCATGCCGTTCGATCCCTACTATGCGCCAGGTGTGCAGCAAATGTCCCAGGCGCGCGTATTCGACTTCAAGCCGGGTGAGAACTTGGACGGCGTCACACTTCGCTTGCCTCCTCCTCTGCCATTCGCCGATTTGTATGTCGATGTGGTGTGGCCAGACGGCACTCCCGCCGTGGACATGGCACGAGCTGTTGCAGATTGGGGTAACGCGAGGGCTGCCTACGAAACGGCCCCCAATGGATCGAGGCGAGTCAAGCTGCGATTGGTTCCGAGGCGAAAGTACAAGATCCGTGCTAGTTGGATCCATGATTCGGGTGAGCGATTCCTTTACGTGGGCTCGACCGCTGAAGCTCTCGATTTCACCAAAGCAGGGCAGGTAATGACGATCCCTCTGAAATCTCCTCGACCAGAGTAGACTGGTCGGCGGGCAAACTACCCTCTCACCAACTCCGTCACCCGCCGTGTCGCCGTCGGGAACTTCGACAAGCCCGCGCCCAACACCTCATCCGTCACCGTGAGATACAGATCTCCCACCGTACCCGTCGTGCGCGTGTGCATCCCCGTCTGGAGCGAGCCCACATGCCCCGCTACGATCATCGACAGCCCATTGTTCTTGTGATCGTTCGCTTCGGCGTGTTCGTGGACATAGAGCAAGAGCGTCCGGTCGAGCAGCGTCTTCTCGCCCTCGCGAATCGAGCGCAACTTGCCGAGCAGATACGCGAACTCTTCCACGTGCCAGCGGCAAATGTCGCGCATGATGCGCTGCCCATCGGGACCATCGGCGCCCGGCGCCTTCCCGTCGCGATGCGTATAGTCGTGATGGCGCGCGGCGGTGTAGCCGAGCCACGGGAACCGTGAGAGGCCTTGGCACTTGGTCAGCATGTAGCTCGCCACGCGCGTCTGCCGCGTTGCGAACGCGTGCGCCAGCAGGTCCGATTGCAACTTCGCGATCCGCGGCCAATCCTTCATGTCGCCGTCGTACTCGGGTTCTTCCACCTTGTAATACTGCGGCGGCAGGCTCGTGATCGAGCGCTCCACGTCGCGAATCGAATCCAGGTGCTCGCTGAGCCGCAGCGCGTCAGTAGTGCCGAGTTGCTTTTCGAGCGTGCGCGCGTCTTCGCGAACCGCATCGAGCACGCTCTTCTTGCGATTGATCCAGCCGATTTCGCGCTGCCCGAAGAGCCGGTCAAACAGCTTGTGCGGCAGCATCTCCGGCGGCAGCGGGCGATCGTAGCCGGCCCAACTCATGTTGCGCTGCACGGACTCGCCGAACGACTCCTGCGATACGCCGATCTGCAGCGAGCGGAAGCGCGAGTTCAATCCGATCTTCGCGGCCACCGCCTGATCCAGCGATGCGCCGCCCGCGCCGCGGCCGGTGAACTGGGTCGCGGTCATCAGCGCGCTCATCGAACGGTGATGGTCATTGCCCGGCCCTGGCATGCGCGCCACCGGACTGTCGATGCCCGTGACGATATGAATGTCGCTGCGGAAAGGCGCGAGCGGCGCCAGGCACGGCGTGAGCACGAAGTCGCGGCCGGTGTCGGCCGGAATCCAATACTTCTCCGGAATCCCGTTGCCGTTGAACCAAAAGACGAACCGGTTCTCGATGGTCTCGCCGGCCGCGTAAGCGGTGCCCTGCGCGTTGAACATCGCTTCGAGCGGCGGCAGCGCCAGCGCCACCGGGCGCGCAAAAGCCAATCCGCGAAGGAACGTACGTCGATCGAGTGCTCGCATTCTTTACCTCCCGCCCGCTCCCGCCGAGGCCATCGCCGCCGGCGGAGGGAACTCCGTCCATTTCAAAAGCGAAATCATCAGTTGCTGAAACTTGAATCCCGACTTGCGGAAATCCTCGGTGACGCGTTCGATCACCGCGCGGTCCGCTGTTGTTTCGTGCCGGCCCATCGCGTAGCGGAAGTACTGCTTCACCACGCATTCCTGGCACTGCACGTTCGCCGACAAAAGGTTGCCCAATTGTTTCGGCGAGGAAAACTTCGAATCCTGGATGCCCGCGACCCATCCTGAATTGTCTATCGGCACTTCCACGGTTTTGTTCTGCTCGCGGCGGTTGTAGCGGGGCACGTCCACCTTCATCTTCTCTCGCCGCGCTCCGATGCCGTCGAACTTCTCGAGTCCGTAGCCGATTGGATCCACCAGGTTGTGGCAGCTTGCGCAGATCGGGCTGGCCAAGTGCACGCCGAGCTTTTCCCGATTCGTCATGGGCCGCTCTTCGGTGGAAACCGGCAGCACCGAACTCACGCCCGGTGGCGGCTGTGGAATCTTCTGGCAGAGCAGATGCTCGCGCACGAACAGGCCGCGCGAGGTGATCGACGTTTCGCCGGGCTTGCTGGTGAGCGCGAGAACCGAGGCGTGTCCGAGCAAGCCGCCGCGCTCGGAATCGGTTGGGAACGAAACCTTCGCGAACTCCTCGGACGGCGCCTGCACGCCATAGAGCGCGGCCAGATCGGCGTTGAGGAACGAGTAGCCGGCCGTATAGAGGTCCATGAAGTTGCGGTCGTTCCAGATGAGGTCCTGCGCCAAACGCCGGGTTTCTTCGGTCATGGCGAGCGCGAGTTCGCGAGAGAAACTCGGAAACGCGCGGCGCTCCTTCACCATCGTCACTACGCTTTCGAGCCCGAGCCATTGCGCGATGAACTGGTCCACTGCCTGGCGGGCCCGAGGATTGTCGAGCAGGCGGCGCGCTGCCGCTTCCATTCCAGCGGCGGTTTCGAGCTTGCCTTTGGCGGCGTCATCGAGCAGCGCTTCGTCGGGCATCGTATCCCAGAGAAGGTAAGACAGCCGCGCCGCGCGGGCGAAGGGTTTCTGCGGAACAATAGAGGTCGCTTCCGTTCGAAACAAAAACGCGGGCGACTGTAGCATCGCCTCGATCACCAGTTTCGCGCCACCGGTCTTATAGAGGTTCGCGTAGCGGCGCGACTCCTCGGCCGTCAATGGACGCCGGAAAGCACGGCGGCCGAAGTCAGCCACGAAGCGCGCTCCGGGATCTTTGCCCTGCCAATTGGCCGCGACCTTTTCGGCGGCTGAGCCGTAGGCTTCGGCGAGGATCGGGGAGACACTCTGGCCTTCGTACTGATTCTTGAAACCGTCGATGTAGTCTTCCGCCGGGAATTGTTGCGAGGGGCGCGTGCGGTCGCCGAGCAGGTCGGCTACGGTGTTGTCGTACTGGGCGTGGGTGAGGCGCCGCAGCACGGTTCGCTCACCTGCTTTGCGTGCGAAAGACTTCTTGCCGCCGCCTTCGGTCGCGGCCAAGTGGTCCACCCACGCCTGCCACGTCTTCTCTTCCGGGGATCCCTGCTTGATGCGTTGCCCGCCGGCGTGCGTTGCGCGCTGAGTCGGCTTCGAGAACAGAAGTGACTGTGCCGGACTCGATCTATCCACCAGCAGGCGGAGCGAATCGCCGAACGCGTTGATCTCCTCGGGCGAAGCGCCGAACTCGGGAAACAGCAGCCGCGTGGTGGAGGCGACTCCGTTCGATTGGTGGCAGTCACCGCACTGCGCGCGCTGCAGGATCGGGAACACGTCTTTCGCGAAATCGAGCGCGGGAGTCTGTGCCCACACGGCTACCGCCGCCAGCGAGAGTACGAGGATCCGCATTCGATTAACATTCTATCCCAGCGCCCTATGGCGCGGCCCATATCGGCGCTATCCACCGCGCCCCGTTACTGGTCGAGCGCGAGTTCCAACACTGCCGGATCTCCCGGGTCTTCGAATTCGATGCCGCGCGTTTCCCTCGCGCGCGACCCGTTCCAGCGATAGGCCGCGAACGCGATCGCCGCGAGTCCGGCCGCGAGTGCTGCAAACCACTCCGCCCGCTCAAGCAGTTTTCGCTCGAGGTTCGCGACTTCCACGATCAGCGACAGCACCAGCAGGAGGCATGCCCAAAACGTCAGATGGAGATTCGTGCGCCCAGGCGAGTAGGTGCAGGCGAAAGGCAGCTTCTGCGCTCCCCGGAGGCAGAACTCGGCCAGGATCGCGCCCACCAACACGAGCACCACGAAATGTTCCAGCGCCGCGCGCCACGGCCACACCTGGCTCAAGCACACGAGCGTGGTCGCGCAAGCCGGAGCGACCGAGAGCAGCCACAAAGCCCGGCGGCGCGCTCGCAAGCTTGGCTCGCCACCCTTCACCGGCGCGACCTGGAAAATCCAGTTGGCGCGAGGATCGAGCGGGATCGAGAAGACTACTCGCATGCCAACGGTCCAGAAACCCAATCCGAGGAGGCTCGCCGCGATCCAGGCGACGCTCATCGGATGCCATGAATCGGATTCGTCCACCATGCCAATGTGCCCGGAAGGCGATCGCACCATGAAGATCACCGAGGCGAGCGCGACGCCCAAGTAGAAGGCGAGCAGCAGCCGATGCCACCGGCTCCGCATCAGCGCACGAAGAGCGAATGCTCCCACCGCCGACTCGAACGCGCTGCCGAGCTTCGGCATCCACCCGAAGCTACGCACCGCCGGCACGATGTCAGGCTCTTCCACGATGCGGCGTACGGTTCGCCAATACGAGAGTGCCCATGTGATTGCGGTGAGCGAGGTGGCGGCGCCGAGTCCGATCCATGCGCGCCGAGCCAGTGGCGCGAGAGCTGGCGATCCGTTGATCTGCTGGAACAACCCCAGAAACCAATACGACGGCGACCACGCCAACCAATCATCGCCCTGCGCCGCCACCAGCGCTCGCGGATGCGCCACCATCGGTTGCAGAAAATAGACGCTCACGAACAGACAGAATGCGCCGAGTTGCATCGCGGACGAAACTCGCAGGAACCATCGGCGCGGCAGCACCTGCGCGCAGAGCCCTTGCGCCGCGAGCACCGAGCAGAACAAGAACACACCGGCGGCGACCATCGTGATCCAGTAGGCGGCGAAGGCACGCAGTGTTCCCATTAGAGCGGTCCTCGCTGGAACGGGCAGGGTCCGCAGCGAGATCGCTGGCTCGCCGGTCAACCGCTGCCGTACGTGTGTTCCGATGAGGTCCACTAGGGGCACCGGCCCCGGCCCCTTGTTCAGCAGCACGATCGCCGCGATGTCTTGTTTCGGATGAAAGAACGCGTGCGCGCTATAGCCGCCGACGGCGCCATTGTGCGTGAACGCGCCGCCGGTGGTGTCCGATTGCACCCACGCCAGTGCGATGTCGGTTCCGGGAACGATGCGTGCTCGATGACGCTGCGAGCTGGCGATGGCGGGTCCGAGTGCGGCAGGCGCGGAAGCCGGGTGCAGATTCGCCTCGAGCCAGGGCAGCATGTCGTCGGCGGTGGAGTAGACGCCGCCGGCGGGAATGATCGCGTTCAAGTCCCATGGCGGATACTCGCGACCAAACGGACTGTGACCCTGGATCAATCGAGCTCGTTGCTCCGGTGTCAGTGCCACTGTTGTATCGCGCATGCCGAGCGGCCCAGTGACCAGCGATTCGAGCAGTTCCGAATAGTCGCGACCAGCGCGGATCGCGAGCGCTTGTCCGAGCACCGCGAATCCGGTGTTGCTGTACTCGAACTGCTGGCGCCCTTCTCGCGCCACGCCTTTCTTGGAGACATACGCGAGCAGATCGCGGGTGGAGTAGTTGACCGCGGGATTGTCTTTATTCTCCGGGCGGAGATTGTCGGGAATGCGTGGGAGCCCGGAGCGATGGGTGGCCAGATCGAGGAGCGTGATCTCGGGTCCCGCTGGTCTCGATACTGTGCCCGGCGGCAGCAGCATGCGCAGGGGCTCGTCGAGGCGCACATCGCCATTTGCGACCATCCGCGCCAGGATGAGTCCGGTCAGCGGCTTGGTGATCGAACCGATCTGGAAGATCGAGTCGCGCTTGGCTGATCCGAATGCGCACACGCTATGTACACCGCGCTTCGCCACTCCGATCACAATGCCGACGCCTTCGCCGAGCGCAGGTTGGATATCGCGGCTGAGCGGGCTCGCGATCGTCTGCGCGTCCAACGGCGGCAACGAAGGCTCGAACGTGAGCGCTGGGATTTGCTGCTCTTCTCGTGCGCCGCCGAGCGCCAACGGCCACGCGATGCCCGCCAACATGTGCAGCAGGGCGATCGTGAGCGCGAGCCCCGTGGCGACGGCGGCGATCTTCGCGAGAAAGAGAGTTCGCGCGCGGACCGGCAGCGGCCCGAGCACCATCACATCGCGGCGATCCGGAAATGCGGAGTCCCAGCACAGCACCGTGAACAATCCCACGGCGAGCATCGTGGTAGCGATGAGGAAGTGTTCGAGGCCCAGTTCGAGCATCATGCGCGAAAGCGGAGGCAGGCTCGAACCGCCGACTCCCAAAGCCGGGAACGTGAAGAGGACGCTCGCGAACACGAGCAGCGCGGCGAATTGTCCGAAGAGCTTCGTCAGGTCGCCGCGAGAGGAGATGAGGTCGAGGTCCACCAAGCGGAACAGGAACTGGCGATAGAGCACGCGAAATTGCTGCATCGCATCACCCTCGAACCAGCGCCGCGATTTCCCGGGCGACCGCTGCCGGATCCTGCTCAACGGCCAGTTCGGCGAAGATCGCTTCGAGTGTCGGCAGCGCCATCAACGATCGCAGATTCGCGATGGAATCGTCCGCAACCACGCGCCCGCGATGCAGAATCACCACGCGCGAGCAGACTCGCTCAACGGTCTCGAGATCGTGCGAGCTGAACAGCACCACCTTGCCACGAGCCGCCAATTCCTGAATCAGGCTCCGCAGGACGAGCGCCGACGCCACGTCGAGCCCGGAGAACGGCTCGTCGAGCAGAACCAACGCCGGGTCATGCAGGAGCGCTGCGATGAGCAGGACTTTCTGACGCATTCCTTTCGAGTAGGCGCTGATGGGCGAATGCCGGTCGCCGTGGAGCGCGAACGCCCGAAGCATCCCGTCAATGCGCTCGGCGGAGCTTTTCTCGGGCAGTTCGCGCAGTTGCGCCACCATCGCGAGATACTCGAGGGCGGAGAGGTGGCCGTAAAGTTGCGGCTCTTCGGGGACGTATCCCATGCGCCGCTTGAACGCGATCAGGTTCTGGCGGATCTCCGCACCGTCAAAGGCGATCTCACCGCCGCTCGGTTCGAGCAGGCCTGTGATCATCTTCATGGTTGTCGACTTGCCCGAGCCGTTGGGTCCCAGGTAGCCGGTCACCTCGCCCGGCCGCGCGGTGAAGCTCACGTTGTCCACGGCGGTGATGCCGGTGAACTTCTTGGTTACGTGGCGGAGCTCGAGCATATCCGCCATTAGACACCGCGCCGAGCGAAATTGTTCCGGCCTGCGTATCCCCTTTGCTGTCTCGGGATAATTGCGACGCGAGGTCTTGTGTAGTAGGGTGCGGGGCATGGCGGAATTCGACATTCCTTCAATGCGCTGGCCGAGCGCCTGCCACGCCAAGTGCTCGAGGTTTTCGGGCAGCGCAAACTCAGGGAACGGACCTCGTTCCGCGCCCTGGGACGCGAGTTGAGCGTTCCGCTGAAATCGATGGATCACGCCTTCGTCGTCAAAGACGAACGCGCAAGGTGGGCGGAGCATTTCGAGGCCGAGGCCGGCTTTTCGCGCGAAGATCAGGAAGCGATTTCTCGAGCACAACGCTCTGCTGAAGATCAAGATGAAGGTCCCGGCCTGGACCACGGTGATCCTCATGTCCCGGGCACCGGGGGCCCATGCAGCCGGCGGCGCAGTTTGGAGGCGGGCACGGGTCGCTGACATGGAAGCTGAGACCCCGGTACATCCATCTGTGGGCCACCACGGAGAGAGGCGAGAAGCAGCGGAACGGATTCGCGCGATCCCTGACCGTCACCTCAGAGGGCAGCTTGGCGCGGAGTTGGTCGTTTTGAGCTGTCTCCGTGCGCCCGCGGCCCGCGCAGTGCTCGCCAAGCACAAACCCAATAACGCCGCGCCGGGTCCGATTCGAATAGTAGAATCGGACGCATGAGGCGTAGACGTTTTCTCTCCACCGGCGTCGTCAGCGGAGCAGCCGTTTCCGTGGCGCAAGCGCAGCAAAGCCAAAGCCGTCCTGTCGAAAGCTACGACGATCATGGCGGCTTGGTCATCGAGCGCCCACGGCAAGGCAAGCCGCATGCGGGCAAGGTGCTCGCCGCGATTCAACCGCATTCCGACGACATCCCGATCTTCTGCGCGGGCACGATCTTCAAGCTCATTGACGAAGGCTACAAGGCCTATCTGATCCGCGTGACGAATGACGACATGGCGGGCCCGGGCGGCATCGCCAACACCGTCACCGCGAACGAGCGCGACAATTTCGCCGTGGCCAAACTCCTCGGCGTGGAAAAGACCTTCGACCTCAACTACAACAACCACATGATGGACAACATCTCGCGCGCGGAACTGAGGGCGCGTTTCATCTTTCTCTTCCGGTTGTTGAAGGTCGACACTGTCGTCTGCTACGACCCGTGGGGCCACTACGAAGAAAACCCCGACCACTACGTCACGGCCGATTGCGTGGAAGCAGCCGCGTGGATGGCCGGCGGGTCCAAAGATTACCCGGAACATTTCGCCGCGGGTTTGTCGCCGCACTCGGTTCGCGAGAAATACTACTTCGCCCGCTTCCAACAGCGCGTGAACCGCGTGGTGGACATCTCCTCGAGTATTGACCGCAAGGTCGACGTCAACATCGAGAACAAGGCCCAAGGTCCTGGCGGTGAGCACGGTGCGCAGCTTCGACAGCGGCTGGCGCGCGAGGGAAAGAAGCTCGCGCTTCTCGGCAATGACGACCTCTCGGCCAACCGCAGCTTCGTTCGCGAATTCACGCTTCACCGCGACCGTGAAATCGCCCGGCGGTATGGGCTCGCGTGGGCCGAGCAGTTTCACTACATCGGTCCGGAAAGCGACCGCGTGGAAGACTACGTTCGCCGCAATGCGCAGTCGATCTGAGGTCATCCGATGCAGCGCGCGATCATCCTCTTGCTAGCCGCTCCCCTCGCCGCCGCTGAACGCGCATCGGCGGTCGCGACGTTCGAGTCGCTCGGCGTTTACTTCAATCGCACCGAGCCCGCCGCGCAGTGCCGCGTCACCTATCGCGCTGCTCCATCCGAGGTCTGGCGCGAGGGCCTTCCGCTCGTCTACGACGCTCGCGAACATCAGTACCGAGGGTCGGTCGTGGGCCTCTCACCCGACACCGAGTACGAAATCCGCCTCGACGCCGGCGGCGACACAGCTTCCATCAAAGCCCGCACCCGCAGCGAGAAATTTCCCATCGGCAGGACCACTCATCTTCCCGCCAAGAGCGACCAGACCGTGACCATCCCGACCGGCGGCACGGCCGATGCGTGGCACCTGGTTACGCCCGCTCCCGGAGCGAAGTTCGTCAGCGACGTGTTCAATCTTTCAGACCACAACATCGTGGTGGAGGCCGATTACGTGATCCTCAGAGGACTCGAATTGCGCAATGCGGGCATCCATGGCGTGCTGGTCAAGAAGGGCGTGCAGCACGTGGTCATCGAGGATAGCCACATCACCGGATGGGGCCGTGTGGGCGGAGCTCGCGTGTGGGGCGTGAACGGCGCATCCGACAGCGGCATCTACGCGGAGACGGACGCCGGGCATCTCGTCATCCAGCGCAATCTGATCGAGTATCCGCGCAGCGGCGCCAACGATTGGGAGAGCGGACATCCCGCGGGTCCGCAGGCCATCTCGCTCATCAACTCGCGCGGCGGAAACGTGATCCGCTACAACACGATTCGCTCCACCGAAGATCACGGCTTCAATGACGGCATCGGCGGCGGCAGCAACTACAGCTTTCAAGGCAGCCCGAATCGCGATTCCGACATCTACGGCAACATCGTCTCCAACTGCTGGGATGACGCAATCGAAAGTGAAGGCGCCAACCGCAACGTCCGCATCTGGAGCAACTACCTGCACCACACCTTCGTGCACGTAGCCACGGCCGCCACCGCCATGGGTCCGCTCTACGTCTTCCGCAACGTGTTCGGCGAAAGCCGCATCTCTCATCAGGATTCATCCGGCGGCATGATGATCAAGACCGGGATGAACTACCTCACCATCGACGGCCAGCGCGTCAGCACGGGTCTCGGGCATCGCTTCATCTTCCACAACACGGCGTTACAGCCTTCCGGCGCGCTCGACGTCTTCTCGAGTCACGAGTTGCACAATGCAATGTCTCGAAACAATATCTTCTATTCTCGTGGCCGCTCCTATCCCGCCGACCGCGGTGAGCCCCGCAACGACTTCAAGAACGACTTGACCGGCGGCTACCTCGGCGGAGGATTCGTGCGATCGATGTTCCTGCCGAGCGAGAAACTCGAATGGTTCCTCGCTCCCACCATGAACCGCATCGAATGGGGCCGCGTCGAATACAACCGCAACGGTAAGCAGACCTTCATTACGGATCCGATGGTTCAGGCGAAGAATCCTGCGGTCGATACCGGCGTGCACATCCCCGGCTTCAATGATGACTTCACCGGAACCGCACCCGATATGGGCGCATTCGAAACCGGCCGTCCTCCGCTTCGATTCGGGCGCGAAATGGCTCCCGGCTTCGCTCGCGCTCCGTGGGAAATCCACCCCTAAATCGCCGACAAGAAATTCAACACAGCTCGCAGCGTGTCTTGCGTGGCCATCCAATGCAGCAGATGCGGACCACCGGGAACGAACACATGCGCGCAGTCCCGCATGGCACGCTTGGCGTGCGCGACGTCTTCATCGGTGAGCATTCCACCACAGCGCGGATCGGCCTGCAGCAACAACACGGGACACGCAATCCGCGTGAAAATCGCCGCCTGATCGTATCCATCGAGCCAGTGCCCCTCCACCACCGGATCGAGCACCTCCGGATCGAGCCGAGCCAGAGAAGCCGCACTGAACCGGCACGCCGCCTCATCGCGCGTGTCGCCGAACCGAAACTCGCCGGGCGAACCCCACCGCAGGTCGGCCAACGCACGAGCGATCTCGTGCACCGGCGCGCCCCGATGCGCCACCGCGAACTCCCGCAGCGCCGCAAAGTACCCGTGGAGCGGCGTATCGCGAATGCGGCTGCCCATCGTCTCGAACGGCGGATCTTCGAGGATCACAGCTTCCGCGCGCTCCGGGCACTCCGCCGCCAAAGCCGCCGCCACCATCGCGCCCATCGAATGCCCATAGATCACCGCTTTGCCTGGCAACTCGAGCAATCGCTCGCGAGCCACCGCTACCTGATCCACCACCAGATAGCGCCCCGGTCTTCGTTCCGCCGCTCCATGCCCCGGAAAATCCGGCGCGTGCACATCGAATCGCGTGGCCAGCGCTCCCTCGATCGGAAGCACCGAAGCTCCGCGCCGCGTAACACCGTGAAGGAACAGGAGAGGGCGTTTCATTGGCAGCATCCTATTCTATTGCTATGCGCATCAAAGCCTCTTGCCTGGTAGCGTCGCTCTTCGCTTTCTCCGCCGCCGCGCAGCAGCTTCCCATTGAACCCAAGCTCGAGAAGCTCGGCGAAGTAGGAGCCGGTGAAGGTCCCGCGTGGCTCGCAGGCGAAGGGCTGCTCTTCTCCGGCCAAGGCCGCATCGGACTCTGGAAGAACGGCAAAGCGCACGTTTATCGCGATCCCGCGGGTCGCCCCAATGGACTGATGATCGATCCCCAAGGGCGACTCGTCGTGTGCGAGTCCGGCGAGCGGCGGCTCACCCGCACCGAGAAGGACGGCCGCATCACCATCCTCGCCGACCGCTTCGAAGGCATGCGCTTCAACACGCCGAACGACCTCACGATCGATAGCAAAGGCCGCGTCTACTTCAGCGATCCCCGCTACGGTAAGCGCGAAGGGATGGAAATGCGCGACTCACACGGCAACACCGTGGAAGGCGTCTATCGCATCGACGCACCCGGCGTTGTGCATCGGGTCTTGGGTCGCGAAGTGGAGCGCGCCAATGGCGTTCTGGTCTCTCCGAATGACGAGTTCCTCTATGTCGCCGACAACAATAACAACAATGCTGGCGGCGCACGCAGGCTGTGGCGATACAAGCTGCGCTCAGATGGATCGGTGGACGCCGCGTCGCGCAAGCTCGTTTTCGATTGGGGTGACGCTCGTGGTCCAGATGGAGTGAAGATGGATCGTCAAGGCCGCCTCTTCGTCGCCGCCGGACTCAACAAAGCCAACCCGCCCTACGAAACCGCAGAACGATTTCGCGGCGGAATCTACGTGCTGTCGCCAGATGGAAAGCTCCTGCAGTTCCTGCCTGTGCCGAATGACGAAGTCACGAATTGCGCATTCGGCGATGATGACTTGCGCAGCCTCTATGTCACCGCCGGCGGCACGCTCTTCCGCGCGCGGTTGCATTCGCCCGGATGGCTCGCTGGCCGCCCCCGCTAGTACGAATCAGTTGCGGCGGAGGAACGGAATCCACTCGCGCAGTTCGGGTTGAAATTCCTTGCCCGCATTGGTAACCATATTGAGCCCGAACCGGACCCCGATGCGAATACCCGTCGTGCGGGCCAAATGATGATCGTGAGGCTGCCAGGCCGGAGCCACCAGCGGCGCGGAAACCATGCCCGCGAAGCGCGGCAGGTTCGGGACCCACTTGCCGTTGCGATTGTAAGTGATGAACGTGGCTTTCATCGCGTGACCGATCCTGGGCAAAGTGGCTGTGCAGGCACAAGGAATGTAGCGCGGCTCATAGCCGAGCGCGGCAGCGGTGGCGTGCTCGATGGTGCGGCTGACGAGGAAGCGGCCATAGCGATCTCCAATGCGCGCGCCGTAGCCTCGCATGCCGCCGCCCCACTCCGGATGATGCATGCGGGCATGATCGATCCACGCCGGAGCGAACGCTTGAAAGCCAGCACCGAGGCTGAAGGAGCCGCGCCAATAGGCGTTCAATCGCTGTTTGAGATCGAGGGGCCGGTACGGTTGGTCAATAGAGACACGAGTGAGCGACACCTGCTCGCTCCACGCACAGGCGGCTCCGCACAGCAGAAATGCCGCGACCCTCATCGCCCCTATTATGCAATAACTCGCCTGGGGCTGCAGGCGTGTCTCAACGGACCGCGAGCGTCACGCCATCCTGGCTCGCGAACGTTCCCACGCGGATCTTGACGGGAACCGCGGGTCCGGGCGCGATGTTTTGAGGAACGGCGACATTCACCTGCAGAACACCGGCGACCAGGAACGGCGCCACGCCCGCATACTGCACCGCGGCTTCCACGCCGCCGATCTCGACGGTCACAGGAAGGCCCGGCACTGCGAGCACCTTGCCGGTGATCTCGCCATCGGCCAAGGCGGGATCGAACACGCCGGCACCAGCGCCGTACAGCACCACGATGTCGCCGCGCGCGATCGGGTTGGCCGGAGCGTTGATCGAGAGGTCAGAGTTGCGGATCGCACCCGGACCAGATCCGCTGGCGTTGGCGGTGAACAGCCCCGGCGATGCGGGAGCCACCAGCACGGGCACCGCTGCCGACCGCGATTCGCCATGCGCCACTTGGATCCGCACGGAAGGCTTACCCGCCACCCCGAAGGGGACCACGCACGCCAATTGGTCTTTGATCACGTAGAGCAACGCGGCCGGCACATCGTCGAAAAGCACCTGCGTTCCGGCGAGAGCCTTGGTGAGGAACGCGCCATCCGCCGTGACTTCTGCTGTGACGAGATCCGCTCCGCCGAGATCGGTGCCGAAGATGGTGATGATTCCGCCCGGTGAGATCGCCCCGCCAACAAAGCTCGCCGCGCTCACCACTCCGGCGGCAGTGAACGTGGGAATCGCCGCGGCTTGCGTTACCGTGAACGCGACTCCGGTCGCGGAGATCGTTGCCGAGCGCGCGAAGCCGGTGGTGTTTGGCATAGCAATCCAACGGATGACGCCGTTGCCTTGGCCATCGCTGACGTCGAGGGTCAGCCATTGCGAGGATACGGCAGCGGTCCAGCGGCACTCGCTCGAGGAAGCGATCAGCACGGTTCCAGTCCCGCCCGCGGGCGACGCGGTGGCCGCTGCGGGGCTGAACGTGACCGAGCATCCCGCACCTGCTTGTTGCACGGCGAGCGTCTGCGTTCCCACGATGATCGCGCCAGATCGGGCCGCGCCCGTGTTGCGCGATACCGAGAAAGAGAAGCTCCCGTCAGCACTTCCCGATGCGCCGGAGGCAATGGTGATCCATGTGTCGGAAGTGGTCGCGGTCCAAGGGCAGGCGGCGGAGACGCGGATGCTTGCGGAGCCACCTTCGGCGGGGAGGCGAGCTTCCGATGGATTGAGGGTAACCGCGCACGAGGCCGCGGCTTGGGTGACGGTGAACGCTTGCGAACCAACGTTGATCGTTCCAGTGCGCGATTGCGTGGTGGGATTGGGCGAGACCGCGTAGCTCACCGTTCCGTTGCCGGAACCGGTGGCGCCGGAGACGATCTGGATCCAAGAGGCAGTGGAAGCGGCCGTCCAGGAGCATGTGGCCGTGACGGCGAAGGACCCCGGTCCACCCGCGGCGGGAGCGCTGGCTTGCGTGGGCGCGACGGCGATGGTGCAACTCGGCGCCGTCTGCGTCACACGAAATTGCGCGCTTCCGATGCGAATGATCCCGCTGCGTGCAGAGCCAGTGTTGTTCGCGGCGGCATTGAAGCTGACGCGCCCATTGCCGGTACCGCTAGTAGCAGAGGTGATGGTGATCCACGAAGCGTCAGTGATGACGGTCCAGTTGCAGGTGGTTTGAAACGAGACGGCGCCCGATCCGCCGGCCGGCGCGATGCTGGCCTCGGCAGGAGAAAGATCGAACGAGCAACGTGCGGCGGCTTGCGTGACAGAAAGGCTCACGCCGCCGATGGTCACCGAGCCCGTACGTGGTGCGGGATCGCGATTGGCGTCAATACGCAGGCCTACGGATCCGTTGCCCGTACCGGATTGTCCGAATGAGATGGTGATCCAGGAGGCGTTGCTCTGTGCAGTCCGCGCGCAGGTGGAAGCCGACGCGGTCACCTGCACCGGCGGGGGAACGTTTTCCTCGGCGGGGACGTTGAGAGTCGCCGGATTGAGGGTAATTATGCAAACCTGCGCCGCGGCTGCGGCAGCCATGACGAACATCGAAGCCGCGCAGCGCAGGAGCATGCACGCGCCTCAGTTGCCCGGAAACGACTTGTCGTTGCGAACGTTGCGCGCCTGCCACAGGTGGCGCTTGTCGTGACCAGTCAGCACCCAGAATGCGGCGCCGAGCGGATACTTGAGAAGGCTCGATGCGGGAGAGGGAACTTTGATTCGAGCCAAGTCGAGTCCATTGACGGCGTGGATGAGCTCGACGACTTTGTCGTGAATGCGGTCCCACTCGGCGCGGGTGTCGGCAAGGCTGCGGCGCGGTCCGGGTTGGAAGTTCGCGGGCGCTTTGAAGCGGCGCTTCACCGGAGGCTGGAGTGTGTTGATGAACCAGCGGGCGAGAAAACCATAGACGAAGGGTCCGTCTGAAAGCTTGCCAGCGGCGCGGCCCTCGCGAGCGGCCTTCTCGATGCTCGCGACCATGTTGCGATTGGTGACGTTCAGGTGCTCGAAGCACTGGGCCATGGACCAGCGTCCGGCTCCAGGGGACCAATTGAAGCGGTCATCGTCGAGTCCCCACAACAGTCCGTCGGCCTCTTCGCGGACAACCTTCACTTGATAGATCAGCCGTTCTAGTTCGGCATTGAGAGCAACGTCTTGTTCGCGGGCGGGGAGTGGCATCGCGCGTCCTAAACTGCATTTTAGCAAGCGCGGTACGGAGTCCGTTGGTACCAGCGGAACGGAGCATTCGACTTTTGTGATAGGTCGAAACCCCAGGGCGGCGTGAAAAGATGCTTAGTGTATAGGAATATCCCAAACTGTGATGTAGCATCGAACCAGAAGTCGAAAGGCTTCCGAAGGGCTTTACAGATGCGTTGCCTACACTGCAGTGCGAAAATCGGGATTGCCCGATCTATGGTGGATCGGCAATACTGCTCCAACGAACACCGTAAGCTCGCGGCCCGGTCGGTCTCGGCGCGCGTCGCGCGCGAAGTGGACCACCTTGGGGGCTTCGACGCTGGTTCGGACCTGGAAGAAATTGCTCCGCAGAAGCGGCCGTCGTCGTACGGCACTGCGCTGGGCATCATGCTGGTGGTGCTCGCCACCTTGCTGGTGATGTTAGTGCCATCGGAACAAGGCGGGCAGATCCTGTCAAAGACGGCGGACTACCTGCCTCCTGCGACCGTGGGCTCTCGGCTCCAAAGCCTGATCCCGTCACACGGCGCGCTGTCGATGCGGGAAGACTTCACGGCCGATCTGCGCAATTGGGCTCCGGCCGGAGGATCGTTCTCGAGCTGGAACAAGATCGGCGATTCCATCCAGATCGGCGACCTGCGCCTGTGGAGGCCGACGCTCGGTCTGCGCGACTATTCGGTCGCCTTCGGCACACAGATCGAGAACCGAGCGGTGGGCTGGACGTTCCGTGCCTCGGATTCGCGCAACTACTACGCCACGAAGCTTTCGCTTACCAAGCAGGGCGGCCAGATCACACGCGCCGAGATCGTGCGCTACGCGATGGTGAACGGCATGCAGACGAGCAAGGTGCGATTGCCGATTCCGCTCTCGGCGGTGGACGACAGCACCATGTACGAGATCAAGGTCGGAGTGCGTGGTACGCACTACACGACGGCGGTCAACGGCAAGATGGTGGACTCGTGGGCCGATGGGCGGCTACGCAAAGGCGGCGTGGGATTCTTCAACGATCCGGGCGAGCGCGCAAAGCTGCACTGGGTGTCGATCTCCGAGCGCGAAAGCTTCTTGCGGCGCTTCCTGTCGTTCGGCATGATTCTGCCGGCGGGCGTAGGCGCAAGTCCTGAAGTAATGGATAGCGCGGCGTTCTTCCGCAGCTTCGACGAGTAGTCTACGCCAACACCTTCGATCCCAGTGCTCTGTCACTTGGGAACCCGGTCGCCGACTTGTGGCGGACGCTTCTGAACCAAGTGAACGCTGCCTCAGGCTTCTGGATTTGCATGAGCATTCGTCGAACGCTTCCGATGGCGCCGATCTAGCGAAGTCGTGGCCGGGTGCGGATTCTCAATGGAAACGTTCACCATCACACTGGCGCAGCCGCATAGGTGATCACTGAGAAGTGGATCCGGAGCTGCTCGGCGCACGCGATCGAAACCACTGACCCCGCCGGCGAACGATAGGAAGCGCTCCTTGATGAGTTTCCCCGTTGTTCCGGCGCGCGCAAAAGCTTCCTCGGATAGGCTCTTTGCGAACCTGCTCATCGCCTTCAGCGAAGTCGGAATGAACGCGGGCCTTCCCTTCGATATGCTCGGCATTGACGATCACACGCCGGGCTCGATCCCAGGTGCCACGTACGGAACTCCGAACTTGGTGAAACACGCGCCCTGCTTGGCCAGTCTGCGGCCTGCTTCGGGCCGATCCAACAATCGATTGTTGGGGCACCGGCTCATCAAGTTGTCGCACCAAGAACCCGAGTCCCTCCAACGGATCCGCACCCCGGCCACCGTACTCCACTTCGTATTCGCCGCCCATCGGCGGCCCGGCATAACCGTAGGAGAACCGCCCTCCTGCTTACCATGGAAGCCAGATCCGTAGTGTTGATGTCGAGTGTGATCTCGTTCCGGCGCCACCGGAGAGGGATCCAAGAACACATCGATCAGGATTCCCGCACGCGGCTGAACTGACCCGGATAGCTCACAGGCCGGCCCACCAGAGCCGGCCTCGCGACAGTGCTTCGCTAACGCACTTGTCCCCGACGGCGGGATTCCGAAACCGTCGAAGGAGACCTCATCACCAACTCCACTGGGACAACGCGCCGCGAGGGAGTGGCGCCCTGCGCACTCACCGTCACAGAGCCCTTGTACGTGCCTTCCGGAAGCGATGCGACCTCGGTAACTCTTACGCTCACGCCGCCTTCCACCTTCTCCACCGCAAGCCAGGAAACGTCACCTTCCACTGCTGCCGCGACTTCGAACTCAACACCAGCTTCGCCCACAGCGATGATCTGCGGTTCAGGAGGAGTGGCAGCACTCTCGCCCGTAGTTCCAACGAATGACAAGGCTTCGGGCGTGACCGTCAGCGACTTCGAGGACCCCGCACCCGTGGCTCGTACCTCGACCGGCGGAACACCCAGAGTGGTCACACGAATGATGACGGCGCCGGCGCCGGTAATCCGCACGGTGAATCCCGCAACTCCATCTGCGCCAGTGGTGAGGGTTGCCGGACTCACCGTCGCCGGACCGGAGGCTACCTCCACGGCAACGGGTACGCCAGCCACCGGCAGTCCAGCCCTGCCGTTGACGCGGAACTTGACCGGCTCGGCAAGCGCCTCTCCCACATTGCCCGTCTGAATGTTTCCGCTGGTGACAGCAATCGAAGCAGGCGCGTTACGCACCAACTTCCAGATCACGCTGCTGAGCGTGTCAATCACCATCAGGTCGCCGTCCTTGTCGAAGCGCAGTGACGTGGGGTTGTTGGCGGGCGCGGTCCGCATCGGGTCCTCCGGATCGTGCACGGTGTCGATGACCTGCAACCGGCGGATGCGCCCTCCCGTCAGTGTGTAGATCTGCCCGTCAGTAGCGGCGAAGTAAATTGAGCCGGACGCGTCAAACGCGATGGAAACGGCTTCCGGACACGGTGAGGAGGTCGCCGGCACGGCTTCGTTCACCGGACCGGCTTGCCCGTTGCCCGCCACCGTGGTGACGATACCCGCGGCGCTGATGCGGCGAATACGCAGATTTCCGCCGTCGCCGATGTAGAGGTTATCGCCGGCGTCCATCGCCATGGGCGTGTGAACGGTGAAGTTGAACAACGCGGACGACGCAGGGCCGGAGTCTCCCAAAAAGCCCGGCTTGCCAGAGGCGCCGGCAAAGGCGTCGATGATGTTCGTGGCGGCCGATACTTTGCGCAGGCGATGGTATACGCGGTCGGCCAGATAGATGTTACCGGCGCTATCGAACGCGACGGATGCCAGCTTCCCGACTCCGAGATGAATCGAATTGAAGGGCCCGCCGTCTCCCTGGTCGCCCTGTGTAAAACTGGCATCCGCCAATTGGGTGGGGCCGGCGACATCCGGCAACTCGGTTAGTCGATAGAGCGCTTTGTCATAGAGCGCGTGGGCCTTGCCTTTGCCATCCCGCAGCAGCAACGCGTCGGTATGCCGCGACGGCTCCTCGTCCTCGGCAAACTTATCGCCTTGGACGGTGTAGGAGCGGTTCATGCTTGTCGCCAGGCCACGGAGCTTGCCGTCCGGCGTCACTCGCATGAACAGATTGCCGGCTCCGATGCTGACGTTCCCCAAGAGAATGTTGGTGAGTTGAATGCCGTTCCGGACAAGCAGATTCCCCTCGGCGTCGGGCGCGACATCCTGCGGATCGTTGAGCAGTGCTTCGGTGGCGCTCAGGGTGGTTCCCAAGGGAGTTGTCCGGACGCGGCCTGCCAGCCGGGTGACGGTGGACCCCTCGAGCCGGAAGACGCCCTGAAGATCCACGGCGGAGAACACGAGTTTCCCGGCAGGGTCCAGAGCCAAGCCATCGATCGTGAAGGCTCCAATCGTCGCCGAGCCGTCCAGGATTCCGCGCGTCGCTCCCGTAGAGGAAACTTCATATAAACCGCCGATACGCGAGGTGCCGACGAAGAGTGTGCCGTTGCCATCCACCAGCACTGACTTGGGATTCGGCACGGAAAGATTGCCGGTGCTCGAGCCCGTGCCAGCGGCACGAAACACCTGCCCGGCGCGGGTGAGCCGCCAAACATACTGGTTCCCAATGTCGGCGACGTAGAGATTTCCGGCCGCATCGAGCGCGAGTCCGCTGGGGTTCCGGAATCGCACGTTGCTGACAGGGAGTCCGCTCTGAGGAACCGGTACGAGCCCGGGCTCCGCAGTACCTGCCACAGTCCCAATCACGCCATCGGCGCCGGCCTTGCGCACGCGATTGCCATCGACGAAGTAGACCGTGCCCGAGCTGTCGTCCACAGCCAATCCCCATACTTCTGCGGTGAGCGGCACCGATGTGGCCTGTCCGCCATCGGCGCTCACACCGACCTGGCCATTTCCCGCTACGGTCCGCGTTTCCCCGCCGGGCAGAATCTTGAATACCTTGCCGGGACTGGAAAGGTAGAGCGTGCCGTCGCGCCCTCGCTTCATGTCGCGGCAGAAGGCGGTAAGCACATGTACGCCCACGATGGTCCCGTTCGGCTTCGCCCGGCGGATCTGGTAGTTGCCTTGGTCGAGGATTAGCAGGCTCCCGTCGGGTTCGTAGGCGATCGCGCGCGGATTCTTGATGGCGGCATCGATCGCGGGGCCGCCGTTGCCAGTCAGCGGCGTACCGATGAAGGCCTTGCGAACCCAGGCGTAGGAGGGGCCAGAAGGGGCCGTCTGGGCAATGAGGACGAGGGTATGGACTCCCAGCAACAGGGATACGGAGAGAGCTTTGTTCATGACTCTAGACCGTATGGCGGAAACGCGGGTCGATTTGCCTCAACTGGATGGCACGACCAAGCGCGGGAACACCGCGACACGTTTCCTGATCCAGCAGCAGTCTGGGATGACCCCGGCGGTGCACCAAGCGGGGCGTGGCGGTCCGGGCCGGCTGCCGCCTCCGCTGAAACGGGCAGCGCCCGCTACGCCAACACCTTCAACGAATCCCCAGCCGAAGCCGCCGCCATCGCGCCTTCCGGAACATCGCCGTTATCCGCGCGAAGGTACTGCCAATGCTGCGGCCGCATCCCCTTCACCAATTCTTTGCGCGACTTGGTGTTCTCGAGCTTGCCGATGTAGACCTTGCCCATCTTGGCCATCATCTTCTCAGGCAGCGCGCTCGCGAAATTCAGCAGCGGCCACGTGAAGTTCGGACCATTGATCTTCCTCAGCTTCCACAGCCACATCGCCACCGCTCCGAAGCGCCACACCATCGGAGCCCACCAACTGTAGTTGCCGGGCCGCAGATTCATCTTCCAGCACTTCATCATCAACTGCCACTGCAGCCGCGTCATCTTCTTCGTTTCGTCCACGCCCTTCTTGTGCTCCATGCGCGTGTCATGCAGCGGCGTGAAGATCGACGGGATGAAGAACGCGAACAGGCCGCGTTTCTCCGTCTCGTAGATCAAGTCGAGCGTCGCCTTCACATCTTCTTCCGTCTCGTCGGGAGCCCCGACGATCAGCGTCACCGCCGGGAACCAGTTGTTCTCGTTCATCACGCGCAGGCCTTCCAGGAACACGCTCGGCCAGTCGTCGATCGGGAACGGAATCCCCTTCGACGGCATGATTTTCTTTGCCAACCGTACCGAAGCGGTTTCGAGACCCACCAGCGGCGCCAGGATCTTCTTCTTCGGATGCGTCGAATACATCGGCAGCGTGATCGGGCTCTTGTCGAGCAGCATATCGGATAGCTTCTTGATCAGCAGCGGATCCACCACCGCCGGCGCGATGGTGCAGTGGCTGAGAATGTGGTTGTTCACGCCGGGCTCATTGACGATCGAGCCATACAGATCCAGCAGCGCCTCACGATTCGGGAAGTAGAACGGCGTCGAGGTGTGCACCTGGCCCCAGATGAACATGTCCTCGGTGGCGAGCGAGATCTGCCCGTTGCCCTCGCGCACGTTGGCGCGCACCGCTTCCATGATCTTGTCCTTTGGGACATCGATCTGTGGATTGAGATCCGGCACGCAGAACTGGCATCGCCGCCCGCAGCCCGTGGTCATCTCTACCACTCCGAACGTCGTCCGGCGCGAGGGAATCAGCAGCGCTTCGCGGTCCGTTGGATGCTTCACGTCCACCTGCTTCGGCAGCGCTTCCCCACGGATCGCTTTCCGGAACAGCTCCATCGTGTCCTCGGATTCGCTGCGCCCTTCCACCACGCAGTCGACGCCCAGTTCCTCGAACGCGTTCGTCTGCGTAACCTGCCATCCGCCCGATCCGCCCACGATCACCTTGAAGTTCGCCTTGTGCGGACTCGCCTTGATCGTCGAAAACATTTTCTTCGCGTAGTGTGAATTGATCGGTTCGCGTGATGACCCGAAGATCGACGTGTACACCCCGGCCGCGAACGTCACGCCCAGCGGATTGTGCGTCGAGCACGCCACCACGCGCGTACGCTCGCCGATGAATTGGTCCAGGTCATCGGGATAGCAGCACACCACGTCGTCGGGCGAAAATTCCCGCAGAAGCGAAGCTTCCAGGGTCCTCAACCCAGCCGGCATGTACTTCGCCGATCCGTCTTCGTTGCGCTCCACCGTTCTCCACTTCGGGTACTTGCCGTCCAGAATCCGCTCCAGCCAGATCGGCAGAGAAGCGATCGCCATCTGGATGAAGTAGCCGGCGTGGTCAATGGTTTCAGTGATAGGGGCAGTAAGGACGATGAGTTTCCCAGGCACGGGCATATAGGCGCATGGTAGCAAAGGAAGCCGCGAAAGCGAGGGGTGGTCATGGTCTGACATACTGTCAAGCGATATGCGTTTCGCACTCCTGGTTGCGGCCGCGGTTTCCCTCGGCGCGCAGACCTACGACATCGTCTTGAAAGGCGGCCGCGTCATTGACCCCGCCAACGGCATTGACGCCATTCGCGACGTGGCTATCGCCAATGGAACCGTGGCCCGCGTCGCCGCGGACATCCCCGCTGCGCAGGCCCGTAAGGCCATCGACGTGACCGGACTCTACGTCACTCCCGGTCTCGTCGATCTCCACTTCCACTCCTACGGCTACTCGGGGGCGCTCTATCCGGATGACACAGCGCTCGTCGCCGGAACCACCACCGTGGTAGACGCCGGCGGACCTGGCTATCGCACCATCGCCGACTTCAAGAAGAAGATCGTCGATGTCACCGCCACGCGCGTGCTCGCGCTCATCAACATCGCGGGCAGAGGCATGATCGGTTCTTCGTCGGAAGACAACGTCGAAGACATGCTCCCCGACAAGACCGCCGATGCCATCAAAGCCAACCGCTCGTTCGTCGTCGGAATCAAGGTCGCCCACTTCGGCAAGCCAGGTTGGGACGCGCTCAAACGCGCCGTGGAAGCAGGCCGCCTCGCCGAGGTGCCCGTGATGGTGGACGACAAGATCTTCACCAACGCCGGCCGGACCTCGCGCGAGAAGCTCCTCGACGTGATGCGCCCCGGCGACATGCACACGCACATGTACAATGACCGCCAGGTGGAGATCATCTCGCGATTCAACGGCAAAGTAGAGGAATACGCGATCGAAGCCCGCCGCCGCGGAGTGCTCTTCGATCTCGGCCACGGCGGCGGCAGTATGCTCTGGCCGGTCGCGGTCAGCGCTACCAAGCAGGGCTTCTGGCCCGACACCATCAGCACCGATCTCCACTCGTCGAGCATCATGATTCAACAGTCCGACATGCCCAATTGCATGTCGAAGATGATGCTGCTGGGAATGCCGCTCAATGACGCGGTCGCCAAGTCGACCATGGCTCCAGCGAAGGCGATCAAGCGATTCCCCGAAGTCGGAACGCTCGGCGAAGGCAAGATCGCCGACGTGGCCGTGCTCGCCATGCGCGAAGGCGCGTTCGCCTTCAAAGACGCCTGGGGCAAGAAGATGATGGGCACGAAGCAGCTCCAAAATGTTTTAACCATACGAGCCGGAAAGCTGGTCTACGACGTCGAGGGCCGCGGCTTCCCCGAGTGGACCGCGGCTGGCAAATACGAGGTGCTGAAATGAGGATCGCTCTCGCACTCTCCATCGCCCTCGCCGCCCACGCGCAGATCTATGACATCGTCATCAAGAATGGCCATGTCATCGATCCGGCGAACAAGCGCAACTCGCGCATGGATATCGCCATCTCGGGCAGCAAGATCGCCAAGATCGGAACGGGGATCCCCGCCTCGCACGCCCGCACGGTGATCGAAGCCGGCGAGTACTACGTCACGCCCGGACTCATCGATCTCCACACGCACCTCGACGCCTTCGGCGCTTCGCTCAACTTGAACCCCGATCACAGCACGCTACGCTTCGGCGTCACCACGGCCGTGGACGCCGGCAGTTCCGGCGCCGACAACTTCGAGCGCTTCCGCAAGCAGACGATCGACCATGCCTCGGTCCGTTTGCTCGCGTTCCTCAACATCGTTGCAGCGGGCATGTACGGCTCCCAAGTGGAAGACGACCCCAAGCAGATGAACGTGGAAAAGGCGGCGGCGATGGTGCGCAAACATCGCGACGTGATCGTGGGCATCAAGACCGCGCACTACCAGCCCGCCGACTGGATCGCCGTCGACAACGCCGTGAAAGCAGCCGAGGCGAGCAACAGCGTCTGCATGGTCGACTTTCATCCCAAGCCCGGCCGCGGCTATCGCGAACTGATCCTCCAGCACATGCGCCCCGGCGACATCCACACGCACTTCTACGGGCGCCTCACGCCGCAGGTCGATGACAGCGGCAAAGTGCAGCCGTACATGTTCGAAGCGCGCAAGCGCGGCGTGCTGTTCGATGTCGGCCATGGCTCGGGCAGCTTCTGGTTCCGCATCGCCGTGCCCGCTATTCAACAAGGCTTCCTGCCGGACACCATCTCCACTGACGAACACAAAGACAGCATCATGTTGCCGCGCGCCAACCTGATCCTCACCATGTCGAAGTTCCTCAACATCGGCATGACTCTAGAGCAGGTGATCGAGCGCACCACCGCGAATGCCGCCAAGGCGATCCGGCGCCCCGAACTCGGCAAGCTCGAGGAAGGCGGCATCGCCGACATCGCCGTGATCCAACTCGAGCGCGGCAAGTTCGCCTACCTCGACTCGGGCTTCGGCAAACTCACCGCCGACAAGCGCCTTCGCGCCGCGCTCACGGTCCGCGCCGGCAAGATCGTGTGGGACGAAGACGGGCTGGGCGCCACGGATTGGAAGGCCGCCGGACCGTACAGCAACTTCAAATGAGGCTCCCCATGTTCACTCGACGCTCGTTCCTTTCCACTGCAGCCGCAGCGCCGCTCGCCGCGCAGAAGAAGCCCGCCGCGAAACCGAAGATCGCGCTCGTCATCACCGAGTATCGCCGCAACTCGCACGCCGACGTGATCGGTACGCGACTCCTCGGCGGCTACGACTACTACGGCAAGCGCCAGGAACCGCGCGTGCAAGTCGCCGCGATGTTCACCGACCAAGTTCCGATGAACGACATGTCGCGAGACATGGCGAAGAAATACAACGTACCCGTGTTCGACACCGTGGCCGAAGCGCTGAAGGCCGGCAGCGGCTCGCTCGCCGTCGATGGCGTGGTCCTTATCGGCGAGCATGGCCGCTATCCGTACAACGAGAAGGGCCAGCATCTCTACCCGCGCTATGAGCTCTTCCAACAGATCGTCGAAGTCTTTCGCTCCACCGGCAAGAGCGTGCCCGTCTTCTGCGACAAGCACCTTTCGGTGGAGTGGAAGAAAGCGAAGTGGATGGTGGACCAGTCGAAGGAGTTGAAGTTCCCCTTCCTCGCAGGATCTTCCGTTCCCGTCGCGTGGCGTCGCCCCGAAATCGAACCGGCCCTCGGCTCTCCCATCAAGCACGCAGTCGCGGCGGCATACGGCGGCATGGAAGCATACGGATTTCACGCCTTCGAGATGATGCAATGCCTAGTCGAGCGGCGCAAGGGCGGTGAGACCGGCATCGCCGCGGTGCAGTGCTTCGAAGGCGCCGACGTGTGGAAGTGGACTGACGCGAACGCATGGGCGCCGCCGCTGCTCGAAGCCGCGGTCGCCCGCAGCGGAACGCGCAAGTCAGGCGCGATGCGCGACAACGCCAAGCATCCCGAGCTGTTCGTCATCGAGTACAAAGACGGTTGCCGCGGTGCAGTCTTCATGCTCGACGGCCACATCAGCGACTTCAACGTCGCCGTGGACACCGAAGGCGCCAAGGCTCCTCTCTCTTCGCTCTTCTTTCTCCAGCCAGAGCGCCCCTATGCGCACTTCGCGGGACTCACGCACTGGATCGAAGAGATGATGGTCACCGGCAAAGCACCGTATCCGGTGGAGCGCACGCTCCTCGTGACTGGAGCCCTCGCCGCATTGATGGACTCGGCTTGGCGCGGTCACGTGCGCCTCGAAACGCCGTACCTCGACGTCGCCTACACCGCGGCGAAGGGCTCGTTCTACAATCGCGGCGCCGTGCCTCCTGGCAAGGAAACCATATGAAGCTCCGCTGTGGGGCGGCAGACTTCAGTCTGCGCGGGACTTCAGTCCTGCTCTTCGTCGTCCTAGCGCTGGCAGCCACCCTCCTCCCAGCCCAAGTCTCCGACCGCGTCCGCAAGCTCCACGACCAAGCCTTCGTCTTCGACGCCCACGTCCACGTGATCAACCGCCAGTTCCACGACGGATCCGACATCGGCCAGCGCCTGCAACGCGGCCAGTTCGATCTCGTCCGCGCCCGTGAAGGCGGCATGGATGCTCTCTTCTTCTCGCTCTTCGTGCCCGAGCAGTATTATCCGCCGCGCTTCGAAACCCGCCACGCGCTTCGCCTCATCGACCTGGCACATCGCCAGATCGCCAAGAACAGCGACAAGATCGCGCTGGCCCTCACCGCTTCCGACATCGACCGCATTCACAAGCAAGGCAAAATGGCCGCCGTGCTCGACCTCGAGGGCGGCTTCGATCTCGACGGCGACCTCGGCGTCCTGCGCATGCTCCACCGCCTCGGCCTGCGCGCCATCCAGCTTCCCGCACACAACTGGGCGAACAATTTCGCCGACTCCTGTTGTGCGACGCAAAAGCTCGGCGGCCTGAGCGAACACGGCCGCAAAGTGATCGCCGAGATGAATCGCCTCAAGATGGTGATCAACATCTCGCACGCCTCAGACAAGACCGTCGAACAGGCGCTCGAAGTGAGCCAGCATCCGCTTGTCGCCACGCATCACGGCATGCGCGCCCTCAACGACATTCCGCGCAACATGCCCGATGAGCTGATGAAGAAGGTGGCGGCCAAGGGCGGGCTCATCGGCTTCCACATCGGCAACGAGTTCCACAACCGCAAGATGTTCGACTGGCGCACGTCAAACGCTGGCAAGCCCTTCTGGGACACCACCGCGATCAAGCGCGAGCAGGAACTGACCATCGAAGACATCGACAAACGCGTCGCTCCCACGTTTCCGATGGAAGGCACCGACGCTCCCCAGGAACTGCTCATGACACCGAAGGAGTGGATGGGCGTCGTCGAGCGGGCCATCTCGATCGTCGGCGAAGACCACGTCATCCTCGGCAGCGATTGGGATGGCGGCCCCACGCTCCCGCGCGGCATGAAAGACGTCGCGGACCTTCCCCAACTCACCGAAGCCATGCTCGCTCGCGGATGGTCCGAGGCGCGCATCAAGAAGTTCCTCGGCGGAAATCTACTCCGCGTCTTCCGCTCCATCAACCCGTAGTCGCATCGCGCCACCAGAAGTGCGAAAATGCGCTCATGAAGCGAGCAGCGTTCGGGCTCGTGTTATCTCTTTGCTCGGCACAGCCGCAATCCTTGACAGGGCCGGAGCGAACGGTCGAAGGTGTGGTGACCGACAAGTCCTCTGGACTTCCCCTCGCCGGAGTCACTGTCAGCGCCCCAGGAACGGACAGGCAAGCAGTCACCGATGACGCCGGCCGCTACACTCTGCGCGGGCTCAAGCCGGCCAACTACGTCATCGCCGTTCCGGCCGCCAATTCCTACCCGAATACGTGGCGAAGAGTCAGCTTGAGGAATTCGCTCTCGGCTCGCGTGGATTTCCAGCTCGCGAAGGAATGCGTGATCGCGGGTCGAGTCATCGATGCGGAGGGGCGTCCAGTGCATCGGGCAGTGGTCACCTTGCGGTCGTCATTCTCCGATGGCAACAAGGTCACGCTCATGACCATTCGAGACTCCACCACCGACGAGCGCGGCCACTACGAATTCCGCGGGCTGAAGCGAGGGCGATATTTCGTGAAGGCCATCCCCGCATCGCTTCGGGTGGAGCGGCTGGAGCCGGACCCGTCCGGCAAGGCAGCCACCGGCGACGCCGTCTACGCGAGCGTACGAACCTTCTATCCGAATTCCGTGACAGCCAGCGGCGCTACCGGGATCCGCCTGGACGTTGGTCAGCATGCGGAAGCGCTGGACATCAAGCTCCGAAGCGAGCCCACCGTGTGCGTGACCTCATCCGCACTAGCGGGTGAAAAGCAGCACATCAGTGTCGTGCTCTACGATATCGAGCCCGTTCATAGCGCGGCAATCGTTGGCGGGAGCGTCTCGCCCGGCGAACGATTTCGGATATGCGGAATCTCGGCGGGCCGATATCGCCTGTCGGCATCGACCCTCCAGGAAGGCTTTTCGGAAACCGAGTTCACCGCCGGCGCGCACCCGGTAGATCTGCCGCCGATCGCTTTTTCGAAACCCGTGAGGATTACCGGCCGAGTGTTCGTGGAGGGCGGCAAACCGCTCCCATCGATGGGCATCGTGTCTTTGTTCGATCCCCAGCGAATCAGCTTCGCCGGCGAGTCGCATGACGCACAATTGGATGAAAGCTCGAGTCAGTTCTCTCTTTCGGCAATGCCCGCGAAAACGTACCGGCTGGATGTTTCTCGTCTGCCACCTGCGTACTACGTCAAGACTGCCACACTCGATTCGGCGGACGCGTTGGCCGGACCCGTCTCGGTCGTCTCTGGGAAGCCGTCTCTCGAGATCGTGCTGGGGACGGACGGTGGGCAGATCGCCGGAGTCGCCAAAGAACGGAATGGCGGTCCGGTAGCGGATGCGCTGATCGTCCTCGCGCGAAAGCCCGCGCCACAGAGCAGCCCGGAAATGTTTTGGATGACGCGCGCCGACCAGAACGGCGAATTTGTGTTCACCGGAAGAGCGCCGGGCGGGTACTTCTTACTCGCCTTTCCTTCGGCCACGCTCGAGGAGGACATTTCCCTCGAGACAGCCGGCAAGCAACTGCGCCATGCGACGCCGGTCGAGTTTTCCGGCGGCAGGGCAGGAGTCTGGACCATAGTTGTGGCTCCTATCGCAGAGCCATGATGAGAAATACGTCTCGCGAAGCGATCCGCCGATTCTCCGGATCTCTTCTGACGAATGGCGCATCCTTCTTACTCACGCGGAATCCGGTCGCGGCCAAATCGCGCAACACCGCCTCGGGCGACGTCGCGTGATGCTCTCGTCTCGACTTTCGATCCAGCTCGCCGAGTTCCGGCCGCATGAAGTCGACGATCACGAGCCTCGCCCCTTCTCGCATTGACCCGCGAATGCCACGCAGAACCGCGAGTCCATCGTCGAACTCGTGATATGCATCCACGATCAACACCGCGTCGAGCGGAGCCTCGGGACGCCACACGGAGGCGTCGCCCTGCACGCTCCTAACGTGGGGACTTGCCGCGAACCGGCGGCGTAGCAGTTTGCACTTGGCCTCGCTCGAATCGACGGCGAACACGGCACCACTGGGTCCCACGGCGTCGGCGAGATAGCGAGTGAAGTACCTTCGCCCGCGCCCAGGTCGGCTACACGGGACCCCTTGCCAAGCCCCAGTGCGGCGATCACCATGTCGGGCTTTTGCCAACAGTCGCGCTCGCGATCCATGCGCTCGATCAAGTCAAGCGACTGCGCCGTTAGGATGGTACAGGCCGACAGCGTTGTCCAGCGCATCGCTTCGTACCACTATGGCACGACGGTGAAGTTGGTCACCCCAGGACCACCAGCCTCATTCGACCACGGCCCCCAGCCAGCCGTTCCTCCCGGCAGGCAGTACTCGCCGCCATAATTCCCAGTGCACGCTCGCACAATCAAGCTGTAGTCGCCGGGCGGGAGATAGAGCTGAGTGAAAGTCCCAGGCGCGATGCCGCCGGCAACGAATCGCGAGGTGCCTGCACCCTTCGGTGGAATCGTCACGTAATACTCGTAGAGGTACGCATTGGTTACCGGCGTCCACCCGATCTGAGCTACTCCCGCTTTCAATGTGCTTTGGTGCCCTGGTGCCACGGGCGTCGGAGCACCGGGACTCGTGCCGAGTATCTGGAATCCCGTGGGTGGTCCCACGATCTGCCCGGCGCCGGGTCTCGCAGCGACTACTGCGTCAAACCGGCGCCCCTCCGAAGCCAATTGCACCGCAGCGAAGTTGTTCGTCGTGTGGACATCCGCTGCTGTGGCCGAGCGCCCAAGATCGGCGACATAGAGACGATACGTGGTGTTCGCGCCGGTATCTCCGGGAATCCGCGACCAAGTAAACAAAGTCGTTGGTCCGTTGACCGAGGTTCCCGGAATGGGTGTCCCCAAGATGGGGCTTGATGGACTCGGCCCGGCTGGACTGATGTTGAACGGGTTGCTGTACGGTCCGCAGCCGTTACCGTTGCAAGCGGCGACGAAGACTGCCGCGGGCCCGGCAGGAACCGAGAGGTTCAGGTTCGTAGTCGCCGTCTGGCCGGACGCGACAGTAAGTGCTCCGCCACCGGGTCCGGTGTTTGGCTGGACGACTTGCACGCGGTAGATGTCCGCGCCCGGGACAGCACTCCAGCCGGCGGCAAGGGCGTTTCCAGAGGTGATGGTTGCCTGGGTAACGGTCGGGGCGCCGGTCGGGACTGGGGGCAGTGTAACGCGGAAAGGAACCGAAACTGCGCCGGGACTGCAGATTACCGTGCATGAGCTCACGTCGATCGTGTAGTCGCCGCTTCCGAGCGAGTAAACAGTGGAGGTGTTCGGAGCCGGCACTCGGAGTTGGAGCACGGTCTCGCTGCCGCGTTGGATTCTTACCTGATAAGCCGAGGCGTCACCTACTGGTTGCCACCGGAAAGTGACCGTTGAATCGGTGAATACTTGATTAGAGGCGGGTACGGTAACAGTTGCGGCATTCGGTGGCACGGGCGGGTTGGACGAGAAAGAGGTGCCACCCCAGGAGCCACACTTGGCTTGTCCAATGTCGCCGGCGGAACTCTGGGGCTGGAGGCAAGTCCGCAGATAGAAGTGGTAGTCGGCAGAGGAATTGGGGCTGTAGGGTCCTGGATAAGGAAAGTCGATCAAGATCTGATTCCCGCTCAGGTCCGTGTCCAGAATCCCTTTGTACACGGTTCTGCCGTAGCGTTGGATCAGCAGATCATGAAAGACGCGGCCGGGAAGGCCTCCCTGAGCGGATCGATCAACTACAGGAGGAACCCACGAAAACGTGAGGCCGCCGATCCCGAGCCTCTGCAGGTACAAGGGCGCAGTCACGACTGGGCCTGGATAAGGGCCATCTGCGCCGGACTGGGTGACGCTGACGGTCTTATTGCCCACACTCACTTGCGCCGTTCGTGGCGCACCCGTATTGAAAAACGCGTTCAGCCGCACAACTCCGCTACCTTGCACCGTACCAGAAGATGAAAGCCAGTTCGCGGAAGTCACCGCCTGCCATTCGCAACCAAACTGCGTTTGCACGCTGATTTGCGCGAAACCTCCCTCAATGGGTGGATTTGTCGCTGCAACGTCGAATGTACAATTGGATGCTGGTGTCAGGCCGCCTTTGACCGCGAAACGAGGAATGACATTGACACCCGGCGTGGCGACCGGCGCTAGATCGAGCGCCACTTGGCCGTCAGGACGGCCAGTTGCGGGAGGGTAAGTTGCATAGACCTTGATATCGACACGTTGGATCGCGGTGGGCTCATCGTCAAGGATTTCCCACACGGCGCTTCCAGACCCACCCGAGGCCGAGACCGGCACGCGCCCATTAGCATCGGCCGGCAATATCGCGAAGGACTGATCGCCCAGAGGTCCGGAATCCGTGGCTCGGGCCGCGCCAGGAGCCGGCCCTTGCAGGGAGACCATAGCTGGGGCCGCATCAACCTAGATTTGCGCTCCTGGCGGAATCGATGAGAAGCGGGCTAGGAGACGAGTCCCGGAGTCGGCCAGCCCGGAAGTTCCGCGGTCACCCTTGAAGGGGAGTATGGGGAACGCAGCATTCACGAACCCGCTCTCGCCTGGATAGATTACGCCGGGAGTATACTGACTCACAGGTGGAGGCGGGGTCTGGCCTGTTGGCCGTGCGCTGGTCTGTCTTTTGAAGGCGGATGGAGAAAACTCCTCAAAACGAAGAGTCGCTACTGCCTCGGGAGAACTAGCGCCTTCTGGCTTCCACCGAATAGACGTCATTGGCGAAGAACTTGCCGCGTCGCGCAGCGAGGCTTTCAACCCCGCAGACACAATGCCAACGGTTGTCGTGCCAGAGAGAACGGGCAGGTTGCCTACCATCTCGACATACAAGTTGACTGGTCCCTGACCAAGAAGTGGAGTGCCGAGTTGATTCGCGTTCACGCGGAGGTTGGTGATTCGAATCGTGCGCGTAGATCCCGGCCCAGGGGAATCGAACGGAAAGAAGAAGAGTGTGGGCGTGAACGGCCCCGTCGTTGCTCCCTGGAAGACGTTGCGATTGCTGGGGGCTGATGGAGTGGAGACGCCACCGCCGTAATAGGTCGGCTGCCCGGTCCCGTTCCCATAGGCTGCGCACGGCTGTGGGCCCGTTCCGCCGGTGCAGGGGAACTGCGATTCTGGTGGCGATTCGTCGAGTATCAGGAGCGATTCTCTCCATTCCGCGATGCCAGAGGTCGCCACGATCCGTGAGGCCAAGCTAGTCTCGTTCACGTACACAGCGATGGTTTGAATCAGAATGGCCACGCCGGCTGGGGTAGGCGTTCCGCCAGTGCACATAATCAAGATGTCGCCCACCAACTCGGCGAATCCCTCAGCGCGAATCGAAAACGTACTGGCTGCCTGAACCGTACACTGCTGGGCCCGCGCGACACCAACCGCCGAGATCGCGAGAATTAGCACAAAGCTTCCAGGAAATCTCCTCGACATTTCCCCTGCATCTTACCATGCAGTCTGCGGCAGCTCGTCATCCGAACCGAAAATGCCCGCAGCCAAGGCTCTCGAGCTTGGCCCGGCGAAGATGATCGGACCAAGTTGATGGCAGTATTGTACAGTGACGGAGATCGAACAATTCATCTACGGCTTACGCAGCAGCCCGGATATCGTGCCACTGGCCGGAAAGATTCAGTTTTCCGCTGGCGTGATGATCCTTCGATTTGTGGACGCCTGCGGCTCTGACCGGCGGTCGACTCCAAGGTTGGACGCTCTTTCGGGTCTGTGGAAGTCATCACCTCTATTCGACGGATTGCAAGAGCGCTCGATGAAGCTCGCGGGCATGCCCGTTCCCGATTGAGAGGGCCCAATTAGCTACGGTATCTGAGGGCGCGCCGTTTCCAGGACCCGCTTCATCCACTCCGCATGCGGCAAGCCCGACGCCAATAGCGCCCGGCACTGGCGATCGACATCGTACTCCACCCGGCGAATCGCCGGCGCCCCATCGTCGATCAACAAATATCCGGCCCGCCGATCGCCATCGTGCGGTTGCCCCACGCTTCCCGAGTTCGCGACATACGCGCCCGGAAAACCCCCGAGCCGCCTGACGAACGGAATATGGATGTGCCCGTAGACCACCGTCCGTGGTAGCAAGTTCCCGTACGCTTCCGCCAGTTCTGAGTCGGCGGCGCCGATCGCGGGCGACAGCCACCGGCTTGCCGGCGAAGCATGCACCAAAGCCAAGCGGTCGTCGACATACGCCGGCGGCAGGCCCCGCAGCCAAGCCAATCGCTCCTCTCCCAACTTCTCGCGAGCAAATGCCGCCATCTCGCGAATCGGCGCCCAGATGTTTTCGAGCCCGGGCCGCTCGCGCGCGAATGCCTCGAACACGTCCGGCATGGCGAGTAACTCATCCGTGTTCCCCGCCACTCCATGCCAGCCGAGCGACCGAATCAGGTCCACCACCTCAACCGGACCGGAACCCGAATCCGCAAGATCCCCTCCATGCAGAACCAGATCCGGTGATGTGATTCGCAAATCCGCCACCACCGCCTCGAGTGCAGCCAAGTTACCGTGGATATCGGAGACAATCGCTGTGCGCATTCACACCTCGCGCCAGCTCGACGATCGTTACTTCTTCGCCCGCTCGCTCGGCGAATCGTTGGCCTTCAAATCCCCCAGCGCATACTGCATCCCCGCCAGGACATGCTCGAGCATCGGCCGCGACGCATACACGCGCTCGCTATGCCCATGCGCCGTGTAGAACACGCGACCCTTCCCTTCCCGCCGGATCCAGCTCAGCCCATAGTCATGATCGCTGCGCGGATTGTCTTCCTTCGCCTTGTCGGCGTCGCTCATCTTGGAATAGTCGACGCTCGCCAGCACATGCAGATTCTGCCGCGACCAGCTCTTGATCCCGAACGTGTAGGTCTCGTCGTCGATCTCGAACCCATCCTTGAACATAGCCGTCAAAGGACTCGCCGGATCATCGATCTTGTACACGATGTGCTGCGGATCGAACCAGTGGTATTTGAAATAACCGCCGATCATGCGGTTGAAGTCGAGCCACGTGCCAACCTGTGTATCGGGTCCGGCCTTGGCCGCCGGAGGTCCACCGCCCGCGCGGCGCCTGCGATTGCCCATCAACGCGCGTGGAAGGCCGGCGCGAAAATCCTTCTCGCTCACCTTGCCCGCGTGCTCGCGATCGATCGCATCGAACCACGCCGCGGCCACCGCACTCAACTCGGCCTTGTCCATTTGCTTGTCGCTGTTCTTGTCGGCGCCCGTGAAAATGCCGCCGGCCATCATGTGGACGAACTCTGGCCCGTTGGTCGACTCGTGATAGGAGTCCGATGCGGCGTGCATGCCGGCGAGTCCCTTGCCAGACCGCACGAAATCGAGCAGCGCCTTCTTCCGCGCCTCAGTAACCGAAGCATCGGCGTCGTCGAGAAAGTAGCCGGTGGTGTTGTTCAGGAAGACGGCGTCGTACTGCTTCAGGTTGTCGGCGCTGATCACCGCGGAGTCATAGCTCACCGTGGTGGTCCACGCGCCGGTCTTCGCGCCGAGCTCTTCGATCGTCTTCGCCGCCAGCGGAATGCACGCATGCACGAAGCCGCCGCACTTCGAGAGCACCAGCACCTTGCGCGCCTTGGCGGGCTTGGCGGGAGCCGCGGCCGGCAGCGCAGCCATCATCTTCGCCACGTCTTCGGGCTTGGGTGTGCGGCTCTGCGGCGGCGAGATCATCCCCATGAACGCGCCCTCGGAAAACGAGCCTTCGAAAGCCTTGGTGAATTCCTCTTGCGAAACGCTGGCCTTGCCGCCGAGCCAAGCCGTCATCGCCGACTCAAGCTCCTCGCGCGTGATGGAGCCATCGTGATTGCCGTCGGCTTGCTTGGTGAAGTCGGCGCCTTGCTGTGCAAAAGCGGTCGCAACAAATGCAGCGGCCGCGATGGGCAAAATTTTCCTGACGTGGCGCATTCTCATTCTCCGTGGTGAGATTTCCTGGGCAATGCCGATACTAGCATCCCGCGCTCGAGCACCGCCATCCGCCGGAACGCCGCGCTCAGAAGTAGAACTTGGCGACCACGTTCACGTTGCGCTCGCCGCTCGATCCGCGGATTTGGCCGAAGAACGCGTTGGTGATCACCATCGAAGACGGCGACGAGAAGATCGGCGTGTTGGTGACGTTGAAAGCCGCGAGACGAAGTTGAAAGTACTTCTTCTCGCCCACCGCGATCTTCTTGCTCAACGATGCATCCAGCCTCCGCATTCCAGGACCGCGCACGATCCCCACTCCCGCGCTCCCGAACACGTACGCCGGCGGCACACTGTACAACTTCGCTCCCGCGGGCGTGGTCCCATTATCGAGCCAAAATGTTCCGGGACCGATTTGATGCGCATCGCTCGGCGTTCCGTTCACGTTGGGCCGTACCGAGCGCGAACCGGTGCCCGAAGGGTCACCCGTCACCTTCGGTGTGAGCGGGAACCCGGTGCGGATCGAGTAGAGCGTGCTCAATTGCCAGCCGCCCGCGATGCGATCCAGCCACCCCGGCCACGCGCTTCCGATCCATTGTTTGCGGCCAACCGGCAGCCGGTAGAACAACGATCCCGAGAGATTGTGTTTGTTGTCGAAGAAACTCGGGCCCCATTCGGCTTTGCGATCATACATGTTCTGCGTGTATGCGCCGGTGCCCGCAGCCTGGCCGCTCGAACCGTAGTAACCTTGCGCGTCTGTCATGCCGTGCGAGAACGTGTATCCGGCCTGGAAATCGAGCCCGGCGCTGAAGCGCTTGCGCACGTGCGCCTGGAGCGCGTTGTATTTCTGGTTGCCTTCAGACGCGGTGCCCGAGACTTGCGTGATCTGCGCGAGCAGCGCCGGGTTGCCTGCAAGATAAGGTCCGGGCGCGGGCCTCCCGTTCACGATCAGCTTCTGCAGATACGGCTGCGGCACCATGAGATGCGTGCCGTGTTGGCCCACATACCACAACGTCAACACCGAGCGCGCCGGCAACTGATACTCGGTGGCGAAACTCCATTGCATCGAATTGGCGGGCCGCACGAACGGATCCCACAGCCGCAGCGTCGCGCCCTTGAACGGATCCTTGGGATTGAGGCCGCCAAATCCATCGGAGAGTCGCACCGGCGGAACCCAAATATCGGGCGTGTTGTAGAGCGCCTGATATTCGGAGTTGAAGGGCGGATTCAGCGGCATGCGGAGGTTGGTCCCGGTGCCCTCGAGATACGACGATATCGTGAACGCGCCGCGCACCACCGCTTTCTGTTTCATGCGCGCGGGCGTATAGGCGAAACCGATCCGCGGCTGGAAGTCTTTCTTGAAGGGCTGGTAGAGCGACCGGCTGTTGCCGTCCTTACCCGCGAGCATCAACTGACCCGAGTAGAGCCCGAAGTTCGATTGCCGGTCCGCCACTTCCACCCACGGCGAATGGTATTCCCAGCGGATGCCGAGATTCAGCGTCAGGTTGTTGGCCGCGCGCCAATCGTCTTGCACGTAGGTTCCCCAGACCGTGGAGCGATGCCCCCAGGTGCCGGTGCTCACCCCGCGACCGAGATCGGTGGGAAGCCCGAGCACGAAATCGGCCTCGCCGATCAGCAGCCCCTGCGGCACCGGATTCACTGCGTTGGGTGCGGTGAAGCGTCCGCTGAAGTTGATGTATCCGGTGCGCCCATTGTTGCCCGCGTAGAAAGTATTCACCTGTTGGCGAATGAATTGGCCGCCGGTCTTGATCATGTGGCGGCCGTGGATCATCGTCACGTTGTCGATGCCGTGATAGACGTTGGTGGTGAAGAACTGCTGCAATCCATCATTGGCGTTACCGAGCGTCGCCGCGTAGGCGAACCCCTGCAGCGCCATTAGGCCGGAGCCTCCATTGCGGATGCCGAGCGCTTGCGCATAGTCGCCGAGCCCGTTGTCGAGCGTGCCGTTTTGCAGGCTGTTGTGATTCACCCCCAGGCGCGCTTCATTCACCAAATGCGGACCGAAACTGCGCGTCCAATTCACCACGCCGTGTTGGAATGGAGCGGTGCGGAACGGCGGGAACAGCAGGATGAACGTGTTGGCTCCGCGAAAATCCTGCGAGCCGGCCGAGAAGCGAGCCGTCAGGTAGTCCTGCTGATTCGGCCGCCAATCCACCTTGACGTCGCTTTGGTCCGCCATGGTCTTCGAATGCGTGGCGTAGATGAGATTGTTAGCGGCGCCGCTTGCCGTCTGCGGCAGAAACACGCGTGTGTCGGAGAAGAGCTTCACCACCGCCGGATCAAACATGCTCATCGGAATTTGATTTCCCGCGAACGGAGCGCGAGCGCCCTTGGCGTCGGCTGTGAAGGGATCGTAGAGCTGCGTGTTCCGATACGTGGGCGTCAACAGGTTCGAAAAGTTGCCCGAGCGCCAAGGCGTCTGGAAAACAGAAGTGGTGGAGAGCGAAGTTGGCGTGGCCTGTCGAAAGCCCTGATAGTCCGCGAAGAAGAACAGCTTGTCGCGCCGGATGCGGCCTCCAATGGTTCCGCCGAACTGGTTCCAGCGGATGGGCGTGCGCGCGAGTCCTGACCAGTTCCGAGCCCAATTCCCCGCATTCAACTTGTCATTGCGAAAGCTCTCGAACAGATTGCCGTGGAACCGATTCGTGCCTGACTTGATCACCAGGTTGATCACGCCGCCCTGGAAATTGCCGAACTCGGCCGAAGCGTTCTGCGTGATCACGCGCATCTCCTGGATCGCATCCGGACTCGGCTGATACGCAGCGAGGTTATCCGAGACCTGATTCGCGTCGGCGCCATCGAGCATGAAGTTGTTGGCCTGTTCGCGATTGCCGTTGACGAAAGTGCGGCCCGCGTTGTCGGAGCGCGTTCCGCTATTGAACGATGCCGGATCGGTGGTGGTGACGCCCGGGATGAGCAGCGTCAGCTCCAGAAAGTTGCGGCTGATAAGCGGAGCGTCATCGAGCGTCTGCGCGCTCACCACGGCGCTGACCTGCGTGGTCTCGGTCTGCAGCAACGGCGACTCGCTCGAAACCTCGACGCTCTCGCTCACCGCGCCCAGCATGAGCGCCACGTCGATACGTCCCCGCTGATTTACTTCGAGCACGATGTCGTTGCGCGTATAGAGCTTGAACCCCGGCGCTTCCACTTTGAGCGAGTAGGTCCCGCTGGGAATCCGCGGATATGCGTAGATGCCGTCTTCGTTGGTACTCGCGGACCACGTGGTGCCCCGTTGCTGGTCGCGCGCGGTGACGGTGGCTGCAGTGACGGCGCCGCCCGCGGGGTCCGTGACGCGACCGGTGAGTCCCGCGCTGACTTCTTGGGCCCGTAAGCTCGCGGCCATGGCGGCGCAAAGGATGGCAGTTCGGAAAACGGCGGCGGCTTGCATGCGGATTCGACGCCAGTATACATCCAGGACCGCCCCAACAAAGCCCACCTCCACCGTATTACATTGAGAATAAAGGAGAAGAAACCACTGCACGCTTGGCTGCCCGGCGCGTCATAGATAATAGATGCCGTTCGCCAGCAAAGTGGGACCGCGCAGTCTGGAAGCAATGACCGAACCCCGCGACAACAGCGGCGACCTTTCCCCGGTCCGGCTCGAGCCTTCGCCGGATTGGCGCAACCAGTTCGTGTCCATGCACATGCGCCGGATCTTCCTGCAGATCTACCGCATGGTCGGCAACGTGGATGACGCGCAAGACCTCACGCAAGAGGTCTTCATCAAGGCGCTCCAGCGATCCGAGCAGATCAAGGAAGCCGACAAGTCCGCGCACTGGCTCTCGCGCATCGCCACCAACACTGCCATCGATTTTCTCCGCCGCCACGGCCGCGTGCATTTCACCGAACTCGAGGAACTCCCCGAGCCCGCCAAGGTCGCCCGGCAGGAGAGTCCCGAAGCGAGCCTGCTCCGCTCCGAACAAGGCGGCTTTCTCGAAGAAGGCCTGCGCCGGCTGAGCGATCGCGAGCGGCTCGCGCTCGTGCTCCGCGACGTGGAGGGCCTGCCCGCCGAGGAAGTGGCGCGCCAGTTGAACTGTTCCAAGGCGACCGTGCGCTCGCACATCGCCAACGCCCGCACCAAGTTCCGCCGCTATTGGGAAAGGAACCGGCCATGACGCATCCCACCATTCAGGAATTGGCGCTCTACTCGGGTGGCGACCTCTCGCTCGCCGATCGTCTGCGCGTGGCGTGGCATGTTCGCGGCTGCGATGGTTGCCGCGGCGAGGTAGAGTCGTTCGTTCACGCGCGGCACAGCGTCGAAGAGTCCATGAACGCCCCCGATGCGATGCCCGCGAACCTGGACTGGGATCGCCTGGCTGGCGAGATGAAGGCGAACATCCGGCTCGGGCTCGCGGCCGGTGAAATCGTCTCGATCGCACCCGCGCCTTCGCAGCGCAAGGGCTGGCGCGTAGCCGTCGCCATGACCACCGCCACCGCGATGGTGATGCTGGTGATGACGGTCACCGTGCTCCGGGGACCCAAGCCCAATCTCCCGCCACGCTCAGGAGTCGCCGTCGGCGGACCTTCGATCATTTTTGACTCGCAGCCGCAGCGGCCCGAAGTGGTCCTCAAGGCCACGCTCGGCGGCATCGGCCTCGAACGCAACGGGCAAACCATGGCGCTGGCCTACGAAGGCCCAGCCGCCAAGGCTGCTTCCACAACCGTCAGTACGCAAGGCGCGATCCGGGCGCGCTTGATCGACGACGACACCGGACAGGTGACCATCTATCATGTTTACTCGGAATAGGCTCGCTTCCGCTCTGCTCGCGGCTTTGCTCGCAACCGGGGCCGGTACGGCGCTGGCCGAACCAGATCCGCAACGCTCGGTGAAGGTGAACCTGCCCGCCGATTCTCCCGTGAGCCTGCTCTCCTCCGAGTGGGGCGAGTCGCGATCTTCCGAGCAAGGCAGCGCGCAAGTGCTGCAACTCAACACCGCGCTCTCGCTCAAGAACACCAGCAACCGCCGCATCCGCGCCATCACCTGGATGGTGCAATCGCACGAGGCGACGCTCGGCGGCCGCGCTTCGGTCACCAAGGCAAGCCTCGACGTCGGCCCCGGCGAGACCTTCCCGCTGCGCATCGACCTGCGGCTGCTTCGTCCCGTGGCGCTTGCGGCATCCGGTCCAGCCGTGGAGATCGCGCTCGATGGCGTACTGTTCGACGATCTGGGATTCTCCGGTCCGAACAAACTCGACTCGCGCCGCGCCATGGTCGCCTTCGAAATGGAAGCCCAGCGTGACCGCAAACATTTCCTGCAGGTTTTGCGAGCGCAGGGTCCGGAAGCGTTGCGCCAGGAATGCGTGGCTTCGCTGAACCGCCAATCGGAGATTCCCCGAGTCGACGTGCAACTGGCGCGCGGGCGAGTTTCCGCGGTGGATGCCGGCAAGCCCGCCGAGTTCGCGTTCCTCCGATTCCCCGATGCTCCGGTGGAGCCCGTTTCCGGCATGGCCCATCTGGCCGGCGCGGAAGCGCGGGCGCCGAAGCTCGAGCTGGTCAATCGCTCGCAACGCGCTGTTTCGTATGTGGAGGTCGGCTGGATCGTCAAAGACGCGCGCGGCCGCCAATTCCTGGGTGGCGCCGTGCCGGCCCGCACGTCCATCGCGCCAGGCGCACACGCGCAGGTGCTCGAAACCGCGTCACTGCGCTTTGCCGATCCGGGCGGCGCGCCGGTTTCGATCGACAGCATGACGGGCTACGTTAGCCAGGTAGGTTTCGCCGACAATACGGTTTGGATCCCGCAGCGCGATGCGCGGCTCGAAAAGATGATTGCGCCGTCAGCCGAGGAGCAGCGGCTCACGGGGATCTATCACAAGAAGGGGCTGCGGGCGTTGATCGAGGAGTTGAAGAAGTTCGGTGCCGCTCAGTAAGGTTGCCGCACTCGCGCTGGCGTGTTCGCTACTCGCAAGTGCCGCCGGCCTCAAAGTCGTCACCTCCGGCGGCTTCACTGCCGCGTACCTCGAACTCGCACCCGAATACGAGCGCGCCACCGGAACCAAACTCATCACCGAGTTCGGACCCTCCATGGGCGTCACCCCCAAAGCCATCCCCGTGCGCCTCGAACGCGGCGAAACCATCGACGTCGTAATCCTCGCCGCTCCCGCGCTCGACAATCTGATCCGCCAAGGCAAGGTTGTCCCCGGCAGCCGCGTGGACCTCGCCCGATCCAGCATCGCCATGGCCGTCAAAGCCGGAGCCCCCAAGCCCGACATCAGTTCCGTGGATGCGCTGACGCGCACCTTGCTCGAAGCCAAGTCGATCGCCTATTCCGATAGCGCCAGCGGCGTGTATCTCTCCACTGAGTTATTTCCCAAGCTCGGCATCGCGGATCAGATCAAACCCAAAGCCCGAAAAATCGAAGCCACGCCCGTGGGCGAGATCGTAGCGAAAGGAGAAGCCGAAATCGGCTTCCAGCAAATGAGCGAACTGCGGCCGGTGAAGGGGATCGATATCGTGGGTCCGCTGCCGCCTGGCTCGCAAAGGATCACAGTGTTCGCCGCAGGCATCCCGGTATCGTCCACGCAGCCAGAAGCAGCAAAGGCGCTCATCCAGTGGCTCGCCTCGCCGGCTGCGCATCGGGTAATGGAGCAAAGTGGAATGGAACCGCTGAAGCGCGAGTGACATGCTGTCGCTATCGCTTCCGCTTCTCCACTGACTCCTTCGAGTAGCTCGGAAGGCGGCGAAACCATCGACGTCATAATCCTCGCCGCACCGGTGCTCGACAATCTCATTCGCGAAGGAAAGGTCTTCGCAAGCAGCCACGTGGACCTCGCCCGATCGAGCATCGGAATGGCCGTCATTCATGAACCCTCTGACGTTCGAGGTAACGCGGGCGCGGAGGCAAGTAGCGTAAGCTCGGCGTGTCAGCCTTCTGTAGCATGTCGCGTTGACCGACGGGTTAATGCGGCATTTTGCGACGGCTTCATGGATTCTTGCTGTTCTGGAAAAGCAGCCTCCCTATCCAAAAAACTGACCGCCCGACGTTCTGAACGAGCTGCTCCCCCTGCCGTAAGTACGAGCAATTTTCGTCTACTCCAGCGAGCTTTATGGCGTCTCCAACGTTTGATCCGGTCGGGTGAGCATCACCCACTCTCATATCATACGCGCCAACGATGGCACTAAGTACTCGGCGGGCTTCGTCTTCCCCAACTTCTTGGGCCAACACGTCCTGGAGGAGCTTGTTAGAGCCAAGCTTCTCTTTGTCGGTATGAGTTGAGATTCGACGAAGTTCGCGAACATTGAGTCGATCCGAGAAGACGCGGATGATCTCCTTTGCCAGCCGGAGCAATGACGCTTGATCCCTGCTCAGGAACCGGGTTATGTGCTGCATCGCTGATGCGTCGTCGATGTCGTGAGTGAACAAGGCGATCCCGAACTTCTCGCGAAAACCCTTTTCGAGCATTCGCATACTGGCGAAGAGTAATTCTTCGACTGCATGTGTAGACGCTGGTTGTGTCCTAACCTGCGCCGCTAGCAATTCACCAGACACCTTTCCGTCCGGAGCGACGTTGTGCGCTGCCCAAATGCGTTGCTCCCACGCAGCGAGGCGGGCGATGTCGTAGGCGTAGACCGTGATCAAGTCAGCGGAGTTAATGCCGAAATGCACGACACTGCCAGAAGTAGAGCGAATACCGCCCGTTTCCGCCGTGTACCACTTCAGCGTGAACCCGCGGCGCCCTAGAAGGTCACTCACCACACCTGAACGAAACCAGAGCCACCGGCCGACATCTTCGTCGTTCAATTCTGAGGACGCCGCTCGTGTTCCGTCAGTTTCAACGATAAAGTAGGGCAGCGTTTGATCGGGATCTCCGCGAATACGTACGCTTCGACCCTGGTGATCGATCCACTCCTCCCTCCAGAACTCGCCCTCTACACGCACACCCTCGTTGCCCCCTCGCTCACCTTCCGACGTCTCAAACTCCGTATTTTCGTTGTTCTCTGGGCCCATGACTGGAGCGTCTTCGTCCTCATCAACGTCTGTTCTCCAGGAGCGGAAGTGCGCCCAGCTTCCACCATGGACGTCTCTTAGACGGGCAACTCGCAGTTCGAATCGACCGCCGTCCCGCTGTTCTTGTATATTCTCCAAGCCCTCGTACTCGGTGCCCTCAAGGGTGGGGACATTTTCAACTCTTTGCCGATAGTAGGAGATGCGAAGTGCGAGACCTCTAGCGGCTAAATAGTCAACCAGAAACTCTCGCTTGATCTCGATTAGGTGGTAATTTCCATGGTCGCCAAGGACCTCGCGCGCCACATCTACGAAGTCCTCTTCTGGTCTAATCCAGATGTTCCCCTCCTTAATCAAGCGAAGAGCAATAATCAAGTCTGGATTCAATATCCATTTTCTGCCGCCGACCACAGGCTGCTCCTGTTCAAAAACAAATTCGACCCCTATCGGCTCCTTGTCGTTGTATTGGAACTGGTCAACAGGCGAGTAGTGGCCATCTTCGTACGCGTGCGGTCGTGCGCTGTGGCCAATACCCAGGTCGCTCCAACTCAGTCGCTCGGCTAGTCCTCGATGTTCTGGTGGAAATGCGACCGATCCGCAACCAAAGAACTCACTGACATAGCCAACTTCGGTAACCAATGCGTGACCCTGTTCATTGTTGCGGGCTGCGCGCAGCGGAACCCACGTTGCATTCGCAAAGAGTCGGCAGGTCTCCCTCGTTTGGAGGATCCATTCTTTGTTCATTGCTGGGCCGTCAAAATGAGCGTTGACTTAGCGGTTACTTGGTTCTACCGGCAGGGCGGCAATGCGAGTGAGCAGAACGGATTGCCCCGCGCCTCGATCATATCATGCCATCAAGGTCGCTTGGGTGCCCACATTCTTCGGATTTTGGGGTCAAAGCCGGAGCCCAAGCCCGACATCAGTTCCGTGGATGCGCTGACGCGCACCTTGCTCGAAGCCAAGTCGATCGCCTATTCCGATAGCGCCAGCGGCGTGTATCTCTCCACTGAGTTATTTCCCAAGCTCGGCATCGCGGATCAGATCAAACCCAAAGCCCGAAAAATCGAAGCCACGCCCGTGGGCGAGATCGTAGCGAAAGGAGAAGCCGAAATCGGCTTCCAGCAAATGAGCGAACTGCGGCCGGTGAAGGGGATCGATATCGTGGGTCCGCTGCCGCCCGGCGCGCAAAGGATCACCGTGTTCGCCGCAGGCATCCCGGTATCGTCCACGCAGCCGGAAGCAGCCAAGGCGCTCATCCAGTGGCTCGCCTCACCGGCTGCGCATCGGGTAATCGAGCAAAGTGGAATGGACCCGATGAAGTGCGTGGAGCAGGCCTCAGCCTGCGTGGGACTTCAGTCCCGCTGAGGGCGGCCGGACCCCACCTCGAGAGCGCGCGCGGGAACGGCAGCAGCGGCCGATCCTTTGCCGAACATCGCAGTAGCAATCGCAACCGCCTCGCCCACTTTTGATCGAGCATCGCCGGAGCGGCCTTCCTTTCGATCGACAGCGGCCAAGATTACCAGCGCTTCCACCGAGTCCTGATGCTGATCGCCGAAAAGCCGCTTCGTGATCGAACTGGCTGTCATTGCCGATTCGCGGCTCTTTTCGAGGTCGCCAGCTTGCAGCCAGTACTCGGCATAGGCAAGGTGGCCGAGAACGAGATCCCGCGTTTCGTTCTTGGTGGCGAGGGCCGCATCGAGGCCACGCCGGCAAAACTTTTCGGCAGCGGCGAACTTCCCCGCGTGCGCCGTCGTGACGCACGCCGCGTAAAGGATTCTCGGCGCGAAGAACGGATGATCTCCGAGCTTCTTCGGAAGAACCTTCGTAGCCATCATTGCCAGGTACTCTGCCTCTGAAGTCCGGCCGGAGCGCAACAAAGCCAGTGCCTGGAGACTGCGGCAGTACTCAGCCCGAAGCGTACTCGCCCGAATGCTGACCATCGCCCGATGAGCTTGCCCCGCCAATTCCCCTGCCAAACGAAATTCGCCCGCGGCGTAGAGCAAAGCGGCTTTCTCTCGAATCAGAGCCGGATGGTAGCGCTTGTCCGAGCGTGCATTCGCCGCCTCTGCGGACTCGAAGCGTGTGAGCGCTTCTTTCATGTGCCCCTGTTCGACGGCAGCCTTCGCGAGGTACGTCAGGAAGACCACTGAGTAGCCTTCCTTCTCCAACCCGGGTAGACGCCAGACAATCGAGTCCGCAAGTCTTGTCGCCTCCGAATATCGTCCGCTATTGACCAGTTCGTCAACCCGGTTCAACTCGCTCGACACACCCGTCGGGGCCTGAGCAAGCGCTCCAGTAATGAGGCTGGTTCCTACCAACAGAAGCCGCACGATGAATGGTCCTCAGCCGAATGATAGCGATCCGCCCAAAGTGTGGGATCTATCTCTTTCCCTTCTGAGCCGACTCTTTCAGATATCCCGTGAACGCCTCCACTGCCTTCGACACATACCGCAACTCCAACCGCACATACCCGACCCGCCGACTCGCCTTCGGCTCGATTTCGATCAGCCGGCACCCCTCGCTCATGCCACGCGCCATCTCCGGCACGATGCTCACTCCGAACCCCGCCCGCAGCAACTGGAAGATCGTCGTGAACTGGTCCGCCTCGAATTGCCCCGTGAAACGCGCCCTCGCCCGCGCGCACACCTCGAGCGTCTCGTCGCGCAGACAATGGCCGTCCTTCAGAATCAGCAGCCGCTCTTCCGACAAGCGCCGCAGCGGGACCTTCGCCTCGGAAGCCAGCGGATGAGTCACCGGTACCGCCAGATAAAGCGGATCGCGGAAGAGTTCCTTCATCACCAGTCCCGCGCCCTCCACCGGTAGGCTCAGCACCGCCACGTCGATCATGCCCGCCAGCACCTGCTCCACCAGTTCCGCCGTCGTGTCCTCACGGACATGCAGATCCACTTCCGGATACCGGTCCGTGAATCCCTTGAGCAGCGGCGCCACGAAATAGGGCAGAATCGTCGGAATCGCACCCACCCGCAGCGGACCGCGCACTCCTTCGCGCGCCTGTTCCACGTAAGCAGGTAGCGCCGCCGCGTCTTCCAGCAGCGCCTGCGCCTTGCCGAGAATCGCCTCGCCCAGCGGCGTCAGCTCGATCCTGCGGTTCAGCCGTTCGAACATCGCGCCGCCGAAGCTGTGCTCCAGACGCGAGATCTGCTCGGAGATCGAGGGCTGAGCAATGCCCAGTTCCTCGGCGGCCTTGGTGAAGCTGCCCGTCCGCGCCACCGCGCAAAAGCATTCCAGTTGCCGTAGGTCAAACCCGCGCGCGCGTGCCGTCTGTGCCATAGGAAAATCCGATCACTTTGATAGTCTCAATCGTATTGACCTATGTCAAGCACGCCCGTAAACTCGGGGCATGCACTTCTACCGCAAATCGAAGCTCAACGGGCTCGCCATTGCCGTGGCATTCCTGCTGCCGTATGCCGCCAGCGCGCAGCAGCCGCAGACCAACCACTTCTGGTGGCCGGAGAAGCTCGACCTTTCGCCGCTCCGCCAAAACTCCGCTGAATCGAACCCGCTCGGCAAAGACTTTCACTACGCCAAAGCCTTCGCCACTCTCGACCTGAAAGCCGTCAAAGCAGACATCGACAAGACCCTCACCACGTCCCAGGACTGGTGGCCCGCCGACTACGGCAACTACGGACCGTTCTTCATCCGCATGGCCTGGCACAGCGCCGGAACCTACCGCACGCTCGATGGACGCGGCGGCGCCGATGGCGGCCAACAGCGCTTCGACCCGCTCAATAGCTGGCCCGATAACGGCAACCTCGACAAAGCCCGCCGCTTGCTGTGGCCCGTGAAGCAAAAATACGGCCAGAAGCTCTCGTGGGGCGACCTGATGGTGCTCGCCGGGAATGTCGCCCTCGAGAGCATGGGCTTCAAGACTTTCGGCTTCGCCGGTGGCCGCGCCGATGACTGGGAACCCGAACTCGTCTACTGGGGTCCCGAGCAGAAGATGCTCGACGACAAGCGCTACAGCGGAAACCGTAACCTGCAGCGGCCGCTCGCAGCCGTGCAAATGGGCCTGATCTACGTGAATCCAGAAGGGCCGAACGGCAATCCCGACCCGCTCGCCGCCGCCAAGGACATTCGCGAAACCTTCGGCCGCATGGCGATGAACGACGAAGAGACGCTCGCTCTGATCGCCGGTGGCCACACGTTCGGCAAGGCCCATGGCGCGAATGATCCCGGCAAGTGCGTGGGTCCCGAACCAGCCGCCGCCAGCGTCGAGAAGCAAGGCTTCGGCTGGGAGAACAAATGCGGCAAGGGCAATGCAGGCGACACGGTCACCAGTGGACTCGAAGGCGCCTGGAGCGCCACGCCCACCAAGTGGTCCTCTCAATATCTCGACAACTTGTTCGCCTACGAATGGGTGCAAACGAAGAGTCCCGCGGGCGCGACGCAGTGGGTCCCGGCCGGGAGCAAAGGCACGAACCTCGTTCCCGATGCGCACGATCAGGCCAAACGTCACGCGCCGATCATGTTCACCACCGACCTCGCGCTCAAGATGGACCCGAGCTATCGCAAGATCGCCATGCGCTTCCGCGAGAATCCCGAAGAGTTCCGTCTCGCCTTCGCGAAGGCTTGGTTCAAGCTCACTCATCGCGACATGGGGCCGAAGGCACGCTACGTGGGTGCGGAAGTTCCCAAAGATGACTTGATCTGGCAGGATCCGCTGCCCAAGGCGCAGTCAAAGCCGATCGACGCCAAAGACGTTGCCTCTCTGAAAACGAAGATCCTCGCATCGGGTCTCACCGTCCCCGAACTCGTGCGGACCGCCTGGGCTTCCGCGGCTTCGTTCCGCGGCACTGACATGCGCGGCGGCGCCAACGGAGCTCGCCTGCGTCTGGCTCCGCAGAAGGACTGGGTAGTCAACAATCCCGGCGAACTCGCCAAGGTTTTGCCGCAGCTCGAGAAGATCCAGAGTGAGTTCAACGCGAAGTCCTCGAGGAAGGTCTCTCTCGCCGATCTGATCGTGCTCGGTGGCAGTGCCGCAATCGAGAAAGCCGCGAAAGATGGAGGAACCAGCGTCAACGTCGCCTTCGCTCCGGGCCGCGTGGATGCTACTCAGGACCAAACCGACGCGGGGTCGTTTTCGGTACTCGAACCCGCCACAGATGGCTTCCGCAACTTTTTCAAAGCCGGCCAATCCCATTCGCCAGCCCAGATGCTGGTTGATCGTGCCAAAATGCTGGACCTCACGGTTCCGGAAATGACGGTTCTGCTGGGCGGCCTGCGCACGCTCGGCGCCAACAGCGGCGGGGCCACGCACGGCGTATTCACAGACCGCGCGGGCACACTCACCAATGACTTCTTCGTGAACCTGCTCGACATGTCCACCAAGTGGAACAAGTCCGATACGGAAGGCCTTTACGAAGGAGTGGATCGCAAGACGGGCAAGGCGAAGTGGACCGCGACACCGGTCGACTTGATCTTCGGCTCGAACTCCGAACTGCGAGCGGTGGCGGAAGTCTACGCTTCCGCTGATGGCAAGGAGAAGTTCGTCCGAGACTTCGCGCAAGCCTGGACCAAGGTGATGAACCTCGACCGGTTCGATCTGCGCTGACGTGCGAGCGGCGGGGCGTCATCGTCCCGCCGCCACCTTCACTGTATTGCAGTGGATCGCCACCGTATCTTCCACCCGCACCGCATACCCCCCCGCCAACGTCACCACCACCGGAATCCCCAGCGCCTTCGGTTTCTCGAACACCACGCGATCGCGGGCCTTCAACCCTTCCATCGTCAGCGCTAGCCCACCCAACTGATCCTCGCGATACGGATCCGCGCCCGCCACATAAAACACCATGTCCGGCCGGAAGCTCTCCACCGCGAACGGATACGTGTTCTCGAGCCGCCCCAAATACTCCGCATCGCCGAGTCCGTCCTCGAGGTGCACGTCGATCGTGGAAGCGGGCTTCTCGCTCGGATAGTTGTTGTACTGGTGCAGCGAGATCGTCATCACCGGCGAATCGCCTGCGAAAATGGCGGCCGTCCCGTTGCCGTGGTGTACGTCGAGATCGATGATCAGAGCCTTGCGGATCAACCCACGCCGCGCGAGCGAGCGCACGGCGATCGCCACGTCGTGTATCGCGCAAAAGCCCTCGCCGTGTCCGCGAAAAGCATGATGGAACCCGCCGCCGATGTTGAATCCCACGCCGTCTCGCAACGCGAACTCCGCGGCGGCAATCGTTCCTCCCGCCGCCAACCAGAATCCATCCACCATCTGCCGCGAGTACGGAATCTCGAGCTTCAAGATGTCGTGATAGGTGAGCGTGCCGTTGCGCAACCGGCTCACCCAATCCCGATCGTGCACCAGCAGCACGTCTTCGTCCGAAGCAGGCGCTGGCTCGGTGAAATCGGAATCGTCCGCAACACCATCACCCTTCAACCGATTCCGAATGAGCCTGTATTTCTGCGCCGGAAAGACGTGCTCGCCAAGGTTCAGATCGTAGCGCTCGTGATAGACCAGCTTGAACGGCAGCATTTACTTCGCCCCGCGCCCGGGCTCCGCTTGCAGCGCCGTCACCAGCGCCGCACCGTAGATGTCCTCCGCCGAGCATCCTCGCGAAAGATCGTTGGCGGGCTTCGCCAAGCCTTGCAGGAAAGGTCCGATCGCCGCCGCCTCGCCCAGCCGCTCCACCAGCTTGTATCCGATATTGGCCGCGTTGATGTCGGGAAAGATGAGCGTGTTCGCTTGGCCCGCCACGGTCGACCCTGGCGCCTTCGACTTGCCCACCGCCGGAACCAGCGCCGCGTCGGCCTGCAACTCGCCATCCACGTGCAATTGCGGATCGCGCTCACGCACGATGCGTAGCGCCTCCACCACCTGATCGGACTTCTTGTGCTTCCCGCTGCCCTTGGTGGAAAACGAAAGCAGCGCGACTACCGGCTCGATTCCGAGCAGCGCACGCACGCTCCCAGCAGTGGCCAGCGTGATCTCGGCCAACTCCACCGGCGAAGGCTCGATCACCATGGCCGGATCGGCAATCGCCACGACGCCGCCGTGCCCGTATTCGCGGTCGCGAACGCACAGGATCATGAACGTCGAAACCGTCTTCACCTGCGGCAGCGTACCGATGCAATGAAGCGCGGCGCGCACCGTATCCGCCGTGCTGTTCGCCGCCCCCCCCACGAACCCATCGGCGTCGCCCGCGGCCACCATCAGGCATCCGAAGTAGAGCGGCTTGGCAGCGGCGTCGCGAGCCTCGCCTTGCGTCATGCCCTTCGCCCGCCGCCTCTCCCACAAAAGCGTCGCGTACTTGTCGAGCTTCCCAGACTTGGCCGTATCGACGTCAGCGCCCAACCGGATCGGCTGCACCAGCCCCTCGCGCGACAGCCGTTCACACGCAACGGCCACGCGCGGATCGGCGCCCTCTGGAAACACAATCCGCTTTTTTGTTTGGAGCGCCCGCACGCGCGAGGCTTGACTCTGAAGAAACTCGATCGCCGAATCCGGTAGCGCCATGGCGAACTCACCATTGTACAGGTCGATTGCCGGGCAGGCTTCAGACGGGCTTCAGCCTCCACAGCGGCTTTCAGTCCCTTGGATCGGTCCGCGCATTACCCACGCGCCGAAACATTGGTGGCGTGCCCCCGTCGAAACCTATGGACAGGCGATCACAGAGCCTGTCCCGCCGCGCCGGCTGCCGGACCACCTCTCGCCTGAGCAGACCTCAGGATTTCCGCTCAGCCAAATCGAAACCAAATCTCTAAAGAAATGTTCCAAACATTCCGATAGATGAATGTGCGCACGCAAATGCTTCTCATCCTCCTCGCCGCCAGCGCCCTCCTCGCTCAGCCGGACCGCTTCGGCCTCCCCGCCTGCGAACTCCCGAGCCAGGAGTTGGCCATCCGCTCTGCATTCGTCCTGTGCCACAGCGCCTCGCTCCGCGTCCCCGTGTGGACCGCCTACGAAATCACTCCCGAGCGCCTCAACGGCCATGCGCAACGTCCGCGCCACTTCCGCCGGGACCGCGTCCTCGCGCAACCAGGCGCCTCCGATTCCGACTACCGCAACTCGAGCTACTCACGCGGTCATCTCGTCCCTGCTGTGGACATGGCTTGGAACGAAGACGCGCTTCGCGATTCCTTCCTGCTCTCGAACGCCGTTCCACAAAACGCCGCGCTCAACTCGGGCAAATGGCGCGTGCTCGAGAACGCGGTGCGCAAGCTTGCGGCCCGGGCAGACTTCGTACTCGTCTTCACCCGACCCGTTTTCTGCCCTGAAGAGGCCCGCATCGGAGCCAATCAGGTCGCCGTGCCTTGTCAGCTCTTCAAGGTGGTCGTCGCCGGCCGCGGACAGGCCCGCTACGCCTTCGCCGCAATTCTTCCCAATAGTTACAACCCCGCCGCACCGCTCTCCCACTTCGCGTGCTCCATTGCCGAAGTGGAACGCCGCACCGGGCTCGATTTCCTCAATGCCCTGTCCAAAGCCGAACAATCGGAACTCGAATCCACAGCCGAGCCTCTTCCAGATCTCGCGAACACCGACTCGGAGAGTGCATCACCCTGGACGGCTCGGTAGCAGTCTTTTCGCATGGCTCGGGAGGGAGAGATCGAGCAAACAGGCACTCCGTCTTTCGCGGCCTACTTGCCGCTTCACTAGTCATCCGATTTGAACCGCAGTTTCGTTCATCGCGCGGTTTCAACACTCGCGTGCCGAGATGCACTGGCTTGCCCTCGGCTATGGAGCTCTCCCGGCCGTCGAAACCCATGCAATACCGTCAATGAACATGTATCTCGACGACGCCACCGAGCTGGTCTGTGACTCGCTCGCGCACCGTTCAGCCTGCGCGGAACTTCGGTCTCGCCGCCCAACGCTCACCGTTTGCCGACCCAAATGGGCGAGCTCCACGCCAACTGCCCATCCGCTTGCTCGAGCCGCACATAATACCAAGCCTGCGCCGGCCGGTCCGCCGCATCGACGTATTCGAAGGACGCCTCGCGTCCGCTCGCCGCCATCTTGTAGATGTACGTGTTGTTGCGAATCAACTCGATCTGCTTGATGGGCGCGGTTCCATAGGCCTTCACCGCGATCTTCGGAGATCCTTCGGTGGTGACGATGTCGCCCATCAACGCGTTGTCATTGATGCGGAACTCGAGCACGATCGAGTCAGTGGCGGCGTAGGTGTGGCGCTTGCGAATCGCGTCAAGGATGCCCTTGCGTGTGAAATCTTCCACGAGGATGCACGCGTACGATGTGTGCGTAGAAACGTGATCGGAGCTTGCCTGCACGCCCAGCTTGTATCCTTTGGCCCACGCGTTCCACACGTAGCCGGCCGGACGCACTCCCTGATGGACGGCTTTGTCGCCCTCTTTCCACGCTCGCGGCGCGCCTGCGGTTTCGTAGTTCGACTCGAAGCCTTGATAGATCTCGACGATCGGCTCGAGCGCAGGATCGTTGTCGCGCCAATCGGTTCCTTGCTCGGTGGCCGACGTATGCGAAGTCGCCACGCCGCCGGTGTCTTTGAGGTAAGGATAAAGCACCGATCCCGTGTTGACAGTACCCTTCTGCTCGGCCGAGTTGATCCGCAGCACCTGCTTGCCACGCTCGGCCCAGATCACGTTGCGATGGCCGTTGGGATAGGGAACGCTGCGCTCGTAACCATAGAGCGGCACGAAGCGGCGCGGCATGAAGTACAGGTCATTCGACTTCTGCGTGATCCACCAGTTGTAGTCTTCGTCGGCTCCCATCTGGTGATCGGAGACGTGCGCGTAGTCCATCGCGGCGGCGTCAAGAGCGTAGCGATAGAGATCCTCGAGCGAGCCGTCACCGGCGCCATCGGGCGAGAGTTCCGTGTGGCGATGAAGATCGCCGCGGACGATGCGATATTCCTTGCCGCCGATCGTGATGCGGTGGCCACGAATCCGAGCGGTGTCCTCGTTCTCGTTGGGATGCGGATTGTCGACATTCGCGGCAGTGGGCCACGGAGCCCTGACGAGCTTTGAAGCCGCGCCGGTTGCAGCCAAGCGCGTGGCGTAGACTTCCAGATCGCCATAGCGGCCTGGCGGCGGCCATCCGCGATTGTCTGTTGGCCACGCGAGATGTACTTGATCTCCGTTGAGCACCATCGCCGCACGCATGCTGTTGCGTCCCACCGACGAAGGCAGCAAAGACGCGGGACGCCACATGTCGCCATCGAGCGAAGTATGGAACGTTTCCCAGCGGCCTCCCGAAGCCCAGTGATCGATGCGTGCGGTGCCGGCGGAAGTGCGCACGCGGAACAACAGATGGAGCCGGCCCGACGCATCCCAGGCAACCTGTGGTTGCTGCACGAAACGGCGCTGATCGGGATGCACCGCCTCGACGGGATCGGCGGCGAGCGCGCTCCACTGGCCATTGTCGAGGAAGGCCAGGCGAATGCGGCGGTCCTGATAGAGCGAGGTGGCGCGCGTGCCGAGCAGGTACGAGTAGTCTTTGCCCCAGAGCGGCCCGGACTCTTCCCACGAGACCACGGGTGTGCCGTCTTCGCGCACTGCGATGGAAGGCCGCACGGAGAAGCGGTCGCCGGTGGTGATACGCTGCGCGGCCTGCCTTCTGCACGTACGTAGATTTGATAGGCGCCGCTTTTGTACGAGTCCCAGGCAGTCCAGACCTTGCCCCCGCCGAAGGTGACCGCAGGCTCTCACGAGTTGCCGGGGCCCTCGTCGAGCCGAGTCTCGGGCGTCCATTCGCGGCCGTTGAAAATGCGCAATCGCACTTGCGACTGGCCTTCGCGCAGCGACTGCCAAACCAGCGCCATCTTGCCTTCGGGAGTGGAGGCGAGGCGTAGGTTGATGTTCGAGGATCCGGGCGCGGTGAGCCGGCGCGCGGTGGTCCAGCGGCCGCCGGCGAAGGTGGTTTGGTAGATGTGGAATTCTTCGTTGTCGCGCTGCGCGAAAAAGACGTGCACCCAGCCACGCGGATTGACGGCGATCGCGGGGCTGTGATGATCGCCCTTGTCGGTGACGCGCGTGACGCCGCCGCCATCGGTGACGCTGATGTAGTCGCCTTTGTCCTGATACGAGAGCCATGCGGTCCAGCGCTCGCCAGAGGGTCCGATTGCGATCGCAGGTTCATCATCGGCGGATGTCGGCTCGGAAAGCAGTTCCGCCATTGGCAAGCGCTCCACGCGGCCGTTGCCGCCGAGGACCCACAACGTCGAGTTATAGGGGACGGCCGAGGCAGTGAACTCGAACTGGCCGGCTTCGGAGTCGAAACGGAACTTGGTGGATGCTGAGCCGCGAGCGCGCAGGATCAGGCCTTCCGGTACCAGGCGGCGAATGGCGGGATCGTTCCAATCGGTCTCGCCGTAGGGAACGCTGGCCCGGAGTTGGTTCTCGAGATTACCGACTTTTGTTTGAAACGAAAACGTGCCGTTCTGTGAAGTGCTATCGGAGCCGGAGAAGCGCCAGCCGTTGACGCCGGTTAGGGTTCCGCCGGTTACTTCGACGCGGCCTTTCCAGTCCTTGGGAGCGTTGTCGACGAGCCCCACGACGATACGGAATTGCATCGGCGCTTCGATGACGCGGCCCTTCTGCGCGGCTACGGGTGCGGGCCGGAGCCACCACAGACCGGCAGCGCAAACCGCCGCCAGCAGGGCTCCTGAGAGAACTCGCATACGTTTCAGTCTAACTGTCTCCGGTAGAAGCTGAGGGAATTGTCGCCTTGCCGAACGGTCCGGTAGCGGTGGAGCGAACCATAGGATTCTTCGAGCGTGTGCCGCGACGCGTGTTGCGCGATGACAATGGCCGCTTCGGGCGCCTCGGCCGCGAGCATTCCGAGAGTTTTGCTGTACTCTGCGGGGCGATCGTAGGGAGGGTCGAGGAAGTAGATGTCACCTTTGACGGAGGGCACGAGTTTGGCCACGTCACCTTGAAGGACGAGAGCGCGTGCGCCGATGCCGAGGCTCGCGACGTTCTCGCGGATCGCGTTGATCGCGATGCGAGCCTTCTCGATGAAGACAGCCCGCGCCGCGCCGCGGCTGACAGCTTCGATGCCGGCCGAGCCGCAGCCAGCGTAGAGGTCGACGAACACCGTACCCTCGATCTGCGGAGCAAGAATGCTGAAGAGGGATTCGCGCAGCCGATCCGGAGTGGGGCGCGTGGCCAAGCCTGCCGGCGTCTTGAGCAAGCGGCTCCGGAATTCGCCGGCGATCACGCGCATGGTGGCGCCTGCCGTGGGGCGAGTAAAAGATGTGGGGCAGGCTCTACCCAGCGCGGGACTTCAGTCCTGCCGTCAGAGCAGTCAGGTACGGGGTAGCGGAACTGAAGTCCCGCGCAGACTGAAGTCTGCCTCACAATGTCGAAGCTCATCATGCAACCTGCACCAATCCATACCGGCGCTGCCAGTGATCGCGGATGTAGGCCGCCACACGCTTCAGTTCCTCCGGCGGCGAGGGTTTTTCCACGATCGTGGTGGCCTCACTGCGCGCGATCTCCAAGATGTCGCGATCGCGAATGATGCTCGCGATCCGCAACGCCGGCAACCCGGACTGCCTCGTCCCAAAGAACTCGCCCGGACCACGCAGCTTCAAATCGATCTCGGCGATGTAGAATCCGTCGTTCGATTCGGTCAGCGTTCGGATGCGCTCCTTGCCGGCTTCGTTGAGCTTGCCTGTCACCAGGATGCAGTAGCTCGCATGCGCTCCGCGCCCGACGCGTCCGCGAAGCTGATGCAATTGCGCGAGTCCGAAGCGCTCGGCTTGTTCCACCACCATCACCGTCGCATTGGGAACATCGACGCCGACCTCGATCACCGTTGTCGAAACGAGGATGTTCGTCTCGCCTGCCTGGAACGCACGCATGGCGGCTTCTTTGTCGTCGGCCTTCATGCGGCCGTGCAGCAGAGCCACCTTCAGATCCGAAAAGATGCGCTGCGAGAGTTGCTGATGCATCGCTTCTGCGGCCTTCATCGCTTGCGTTTCCGATTCCTCGATCACCGGATAGACGACGTACACTTGCCGGCCTTCGTTGACTTGCCCGCGCACGAATGACCACACCGTCTCCACCTGATCTTCCGTCACGTGGCGCGTCTCGATCGGCTTGCGGCCCGGCGGGAGTTCGTCGATCACCGACGTATCGAGATCGCCGTAGATGGTGAGCGCGAGCGTGCGCGGGATCGGCGTGGCGGTCATCACCAGGATGTCGGGCGTGACGCCCTTCTCTTGCAGGCGCAACCTCTGCATGACGCCGAAGCGGTGCTGCTCGTCGACAATCGCGAGCCCGAGCTTGTGGAACTCGACGTCCTCTTCGAGCAACGCGTGCGTACCGATAACCATCGGCACGAGGCCCTGCGAGATCAGCTTCTTGACCTGCTTCTTCTCGCTAGCCGATTGCGAGCCGACTAGCAGCACCGTAAGGTATCCGATCTTTTCGAACAGGCGCCGCAGGTTGAAGTAGTGTTGCGTCGCGAGAATTTCGGTGGGCGCGAGCAACGCGGCTTGGTATCCATTCTCGATGGCGATGATCGCAGCTTCTGCCGCGACCAGCGTCTTTCCGCTTCCGACGTCGCCTTGCAGCAGGCGGTTCATCGGTTGCGGCGACGACATGTCATCGGCGATCTCTTTGAGCACGCGCTTCTGTGCATTGGTCGGCTTGAACGGCAGCATCGCCTTGATCTTTTCGCGAATGCGGTCGTTCAGCTCGAACTGGATGCCGCGAGCCTCGCGAGCTTTGGCGCGCTTGAGCGCGAGTCCGCATTCGAGCCAGAAGAACTCTTCGAAGATCAGCCGCCAATGCGCGGGCGAGCGGAACGCGTTCAGAGTGCGCAGGTCCTCTTCGGGGGAAGGGAAGTGGAGTTGGCGCAGGCTTTCCCAATATGACGGTAGTTTGAGGCGCTCGCGGATGGCGGGAGGCAACGGATCATCGATCGGCTTCAGGCTCTCGACGACGCGATGGATCAGCGTGCGGAACACGCGCGTGGTGACCTTCGACGCGGCTTCGTAGATGGGAACGATGCGGCCGGTGTGGAGCGCGGTCTCGGCTTCGTCGTCTTCGGGGATGATCTCGATCTCGGGATGCATCATCACGAGGCCGCGTGTGTAGCTATCGAACTCCACCTTGCCGAACAGAGAAACGCTCATGCCCGGCGCGAGCATGTTCGAAAGATATCCGCCGTGAAACCATTTGCCGGTGAGCTTGCCGCCGGCGTTGTCGCTGAAGAAGACTTCGGTGAGTCCCATCGCGCGGGCCTGGAATCGCGATGCGCGGATCGAGTGGACCGTGGCCATCACGGTGGCCATCTCGCCGGGAGCCAGCGAGCGGAGGGGTTTGATGTTGGTGCGGTCTTCGTAGCGGAAGGGAGCGTACGCGAGGAGATCTTCCACCGTGCGGAGACCCTTGGTCTCGAGCATCTCGGCGCGGGCGGGTCCGACGCCTTTGACGTACATCAGTGGGGTTTGGATGTCCACTGATTAGCCTCGAGGCTCCGCTGCCGATTGTGGGGCAGGCTTCAGCCTGCGCGGGACTTCAGTCCCGCCACTCGAGCGGACGTGCCAGTTTCGTGCACCTGCCCGTAGCGTTGAGCCGAGATCGGTAGCGGGACTGAAGTCCCGCGCAGACTGAAGTCTGCCCCACATCGCCGTGCTCGCGGCGCTGCGCGGAAAGGGTCCTGGAAGGCATTTCAGAACACCCACTGCGCGTCTCCCCTGCTGCGGACCGTCAATTGCGATCGCGATCCGAAGCGCTGCACGGACTCCTGTGTCACGCTGCGCTGCAGCGAGAACGACACCGCGCGAATCCCGGCGGGCTTGATGGCAGCACGGACCGCGAGCCGGATCTCGGGTCCCGTGGCGACCTCGCCGCTCACCTGATAGCCCAACGTCTCCACGAGCGCCAAGAACGTACGCTGCTCGGCAGGCGGCAGTTCCAGATCGATCGCCGTGATGTCTTTCATCAGGAACTCGGCCCGGCGCGGAGCCTGGCCGATCTTGGCGACGTAACGATCGAGCACATTGCGTCGCCGCAGCGAGTTCGCATTGGCGGGCGCGAGATCCGGATACCAGGTCTTCAGAAAGTCCGCGTGATACTCCATCACCCAGGTCCGAAAGAAATCGGTGCGCCCCGCGCCTTCGCGCTCACCGCTCGCGAACCAAACAGGTTCGACCGTTTCTGTTTTTCGCGTAATGTCGCGCTGCACCGGGAACTGCTTCGCCAGCGCCTTCGCCGCCCCTGGCTGCTCCACACCGAAAGCCACGCCGCAAGCGCCCGCGGGCTTCCCCTCAGCCTCGCCTTCTTGAAAGAACTCGAAGTAGGTGTTGCGCCCGTAGAAGTAGATGCCGGTGTACGAGGTGTCATTGCGGCGCGTGGTGCGTTGCTCGAACGGCGCCCACTCGCGCTGCATCCACGCCGAATCGCGGATCGCGCGAAACGTAGGCGCGTCGAGCGTGAGAAAGAAGTGATTGAGGAAAACCGGCGCGGCGGCCATTGGCGATTACTTCTCGAGTGCCGTGATGATTTCCTTCGCCTTTTCGAAGAGCATGCCCGTGTCGCTCGAACAGCCGAGGAAGCGCATGCCGCGCTCGCGCCAGAAACGCGCCAGCTCGAGCGTACGCGTCTGCGTGCCCGGAGCAATGCCGCGCTTGTCGCAGCTTTCGCGAATCTTGTCCATCGTGTCAACGAGCTTCGGATTCTGGAACTGCCCCGGAATCCCCAGGGAAATCGAAAGGTCCGCCGGACCGATCATCACCGCATCGATCCCGGGCACGGCGAGCAGTTCATCGCGCATCTCGAAGGCGCGCACGGTTTCGATCTGCAGCACCACCATCGTGGTGTCATTCACGTTCTCGATCATCTGCGGCATGGTCATCTGCTCGTGATCGAAGTGGAAGGCGTTTAGCCCGAAGCCGCGCTGGCCCACGGGCGGGAACTTGGTCCAGCTCACGGCGCGTTCGAGCAGTTCCACCGATTCGACCCGCGGGAAGATGATGCCCTGCGAACCGCAATCGAGCGCGCGTGCGATCAGCGAATACTGCAGGTCCGCTACGCGCACGATCGGCGTGAACCCAACCGCGGGCCCGAAACGGCACAGGTCCTGGATGGTTTCGATGCCGAAGCCGCCGTGCTCGGTGTCGATGAACGCCCAGTGAAATCCAGCCTGGGCGAAAATCCTCAAAACATCTTGAGAACGGAATTGGCCGAAATTGGTTCCGTACTGAACCTTACCTTCTTTGAGTGCTTTCTTGACGTGATTGACGCGGGGCATGTGAGAGGCGGAGATCAGATCGCGAGCACGACGTGATCCGGACACTCCAGCCTAACATTTTCGCGGATGGCATCGATCAGCCCGAACCCGTGCCGCGCGAGGAACGGAAGGATGGTGTAGAGCCGCTCCTGGAGATGCTTTTCGGGGAACAGGAGCCCGGTGAGATAGGCGGCTTCGGCCTCGGCGCGAGTGTCGCGGCGGAGCGCCTCGCGCGCCGTCTTGGCCTCGATCTTTGACAGCTGATAGAGGATCTTGGTGCGGCTCTTGTCGAGCGCCTTGGCGAGCGTGGGATCGAATTCGGTGACCTTGCCTCGCACTTCGGCCAGCGCCGTTTCGGTGGATGCGTGGACCGCGTTCAGCTTTGCGCGAAGATCGACCGGCACGAGGTGAGTCGAGATACGTTCGCGCACGGGTTCGGGTCCATGGAAGAAATCGGGGACCGCCAGTCCGTAGCGGCTCATCAGCTTCGCGGCCCGCGCGTCGACGAGCGTGAATCCGGCGCGCGGCACTACCACGGGCATCGGCCGGTCCAAAACACGATAGAGCACTTCTGTTTGGGCGAGATACGCGACTTCCGCCGGACCGCCGATGAGCGCGGCCGTGGGCAGCATGAAGTCCTGGATGACCGGGCGCAGCAGCGCATTCGGAGAGAGCTCGCCAGCGTGCATGGCCAGTTCCGCCGTGCTCTTTCCCGAATAGGCCGCGCCTTCGCGCTTGAGAGCGATCCGTTCGCCGTCCTTCAGCAAAAAGAAGAGCGACGTCTTCGGCTCAACGTGAACCTGAGCATGGTAGCCGGCCGCTTCGAGCTCGGCGTTGCGCCCCGTCAACTGCTCCATCAACTCCGGAGCGCGCTCCACGGCCTGGCGCATGAGCGGAGCTCCCAGAGCGCGAATCTCCGGGCGCATCGGATCGATGTAGAGCAAATCATCGACTGGAAGCAGGCGTCGAAGCGCCGAAACAAAAGCGCCTCCCATTGTTGCGCCGTCGCGATAGGCCTCCGATACGAGCGCGAACACTTCTTCGGCGAACGGAAAGCCCTCGAGACTCTGGCGAAATTCGCCGAGAGGGAACGCGGGGATCGGGATCACTCCGGCAGGCGGAGTTCCCAGTACGGGCTTGGCCACCCGATGCTTCTGCGGACGCTGCGCGTTGTCGAAATTCCAGGCGTGGGCGATTTCGTCGAAGTCGTGATCTTCGGTGGCGAGCCAGAAAACCGGAACCGCCGGCACGCCCTGCGAGCGTATGCGCTCGGCGAGCCGAATCGCCGTGAGGGCCTTGTAGACGGTGTAGCAGGGTCCGGTGAACAAGCCCACCTGCTGACCCGTAACCACGGCTACCGCGCCAGGCTTCGCGAGCTCCGCAAGCAAAGGATGATCGCCGTTGAACTGCCGTAGCGCGTCGACCAGTGCGGCGCGGCGCTCCGGCGGGAACTCGATCGCGCGAGCGGCATCCAGGTACGACTCCGCATTCCACGGATCATGCCGGTAGAACCGCGCGACGTTGTCGAAGCGATAGACGAAGTCGGCGAACAGCCGCGACGTACCCGGCAATACAGTATGACGGAGGCAGGAAGCGCTCATCCGGATCCTTCAGGATAACGCGCCTTCTGCAACGCCGCCGCGCTGAAGTTCACTACCTAGTAGACAAGTGTGGCCAGCACCGGAGAATGTCACCCAGGTGACATAGAAGCCCCCTCGGACGGCACACACATGCCTGAGGCGTCCCGCAGTGAAGAAGGAGAAGCCATGGCGAAGACCACCAAAGCGGCAAGCCCATTTCGCATCGAAAGAGAGCGCAGCGACTTTCTGTTGCTGTTGGCCCAAAACCCCAATCAATTCGGCAATCTGGATCCGGTGAAAGGCGCCGCGGCGGCCGCGGGCAACACCGGATATGAGGAAGTGACCTGCGTGGGCTACAACGCGAAGCTCCACACGCTGGAAGCGACCGTTCAGATCAAGCGTACCGGAGGCTACTCGGGTTCCCTCTGCGGAGGAGGTTCGCTCGAGTTCGTCCGGTTCTTCATCGACTACGGCAGTGGTTGGGAAGACGCCGGCGTGACCTCGTTCAAGGTGCACGACGTTCCCGATCCGGGTGACTGCGCCGAAGACTCCACGCGCCCGCTCTCATACGTGGCCACCGTGGAGATCACGCCGCGCCGCAAGCGTTGCGCGCTTCCGGTGCTGCCCAAAGTCCGCGCGATCCTTTCGTGGCAAGTGGAGCCGCCGGCAGGCAACGCGAACTATCCGCCGGTGTGGGGCAACGCGATTGACCACAATATCCAGATCGAGCGGCGGAGCCCGCGCGTGATCGACCTGGTGGACGTGATCGGCGTGGAGATCGGCAAGAAGATCGACATCCCGAAAGACTTCGAGGCGGTGCAGGAGATCCCGATCCCGATTCCGGATCCGGGTCCGCTGACGGTGAGCCAACTGGCTGCGCTATACGCGCCAAAGGGAGCGAAAGGTCCGGCGGTGGAGCCGCATCGGTTCGCGTCGGCGGAGTTGCAGGCGGCGCTGCAGCCGGGCGTGTTCACGCAGCAGGCGCTGGTGGCGAAGACCGCGCAGTTCAAGGCCGTGGGCATCGACTTCAGCAAGGCGATCGCGGCATTCGACCAAACCAAGGGCGATGTCTCATACGAAGAGCTGAACTGCATCGGGCTCGACAACGGGCGCGACTGGTTGGGAGCCACGTTCCAGGTGAAGCGCGCCAGCGGCTACTCGGGTGGTCCGTGCAGTGCAGGCAGCCAGGAGCACGTCGCGTTTTGGGCCGACTGGAACGACACTTGCGAGTGGACCTACCTCGGCACCGTGGACGTGCGGGTGTTCGACTTCGACGTGATCCCGGCGGGCGGGTTGCACTACACGGCCCTGCTGCCGGTGAGCCTCGATTCGACCAAGCTCAGTAGTGCAATGAGCCGAAGATCGGACGCCTGCGCGCGGTGCTTTCGTGGAACACGCCGCCTTCCACCACCGATCCCGACGCGGTTCCGCATTGGGGCAATCGCGTGGATACGCACGTGCTGATTCGTCCGGGCGAACCTGGCGAAGGTCCGAAGATCGCGATCCTCGGCGGAATCGGAACGCAGGACATCGATTTCGCGGGCAATGGCATGACCAAGCCGAACGCCGTGTTTTCGATCTATGGCGGCTACGCCGATCCGTACGTGCCGTCTCGCGAGTGTCCGTTCGGCGGGAACATCACGGCGCATTGGGCGGCGACGCCTGCGTACTTGGCTGGCGGCTTCCAGTACGCCCTGACCACGAAGGTCTCGGGCGCCGCCGACGCCACTGAGAAGCCGGTGACGGCGCAGTTCCCGGTGACGGACAACAACGGCTTCACCACGTGGCGCACGCCCGATCCGGTGACGGGCAAGGTGACGTTCCTGTCGTCATTGCAGAACGTGGTGAACCTGCTGGGCCACTACGGCTCAGTGGGCGACGGCGATCAACTGATGGAGATCCGGATGAAGGTGTACGACGGCGGTGGGGTCCTGGTGGCCACCACGCAGTGGTATCGCCTGCAACTGGACAACACGTTCCAGGCGGCTGACGTGGCGGTGACGCTCGACGCTGGTCCATGCACGGACCTGATGGTGGGCTCACTCATTACGGGCAAGTTCGTGGCGCGTGACGCGCACTTCGGACACTTCTCGCTCGACCTGCTGCCAAACAGCATCGCGGGCGGAATCGATCCGGATCCGTCGCCGCTGACGATCAGCGATCAGACGGCTCTGCCTCCGGGTAGCGCGTGGAAGATCGTGAGCGGCGGACTCAGCAAGTGCGGCTATGTGGTGTTGCTGCAAGTGTGGGATCGCTCGATCGTCAACAGCTATCCGGGAAGCCACAACGGCGGAAGCGCCGACGTGGGCTTCTGCCTGCGATAGGCTCTCGGGCCGCGGTTTCTCTCGCGGGAGGCCGCGGCCTTTCTTCGTGGTATGCTGCCGGTGGAGTCGCATCCGATGCCGCTGGCCGCTAGAGTTCTGCCACAACCGTTCCGGGAAGGCGACCGCATGTCGAGCGCGGAATTTCTGACCCGGTGGGAAGCGATGCCGGAGTTGAAGCATGCGGAGCTCATCGACGGGACTGTCTTTCTCATGCCTTCTCCCATTGGACTCGCACACGGAATCACGCAAATCGATGTGGGCGCTTTGCTCTGGAGTTACGCCGAGCGGACCCCGGGTTGCCAGGCAGTGAGCGAAGTGACTTGGGTGATGGGAACCGGCGACGTGCCGCAGCCGGACCTGACGCTTCGTATCCTGCCAGAGTTTGGCGGCGAGTCGAGGAATGCCGGCAATTATGGCGGTGGCGCGCCGGAACTGATCGTGGAAGTGACTGAGTCGAGCTTGTCGCGCGATTTGGGATCGAAGCTCGAGCTGTATCGCCGAACGGGAGTGCGCGAGTACATCACCGTGCTGCTGCAACCCAAACGGGTGATCTGGCGGGAACTGGTGCGCGGGCGTTATCGCGAGATCAAACCGGATGACGAGGGACTGCTGAAGTCGCGCGTGTTTCCCGGGTTGTGGCTCGATCCCGAGACGCTGTGGAACCGGAAGTCGATCCGAGCGGCGCTCGAGAAGGGCCTGGCGTCGGCGGAGCATGCGGCGTTCGTGAAGAGGCTGGGGTCGCGGCGGAAGCTGAAGAAGTAGCGGTATGGGGGATTCGCTGCTTTGGCGGCTGGCGCGGGTGGTGATCGCGGCACTTGCGACGGTGGGCTTCCTCTGGTTTGCGTACAATCCCGTCGTCGAGTTCTCGTGGCAGCCGGCGAACAAGGCGATCGGTTGGTTGCTCTTCTTGGCGCTTCCGATTGTGACGATGGTCCAGCTTTTTCGAATCGGCCGATGGTGGGGAACGGTGGTGGGCGCGCTGGCCTCGATGCTGCTCATGGCGTTCTTCTTGCTGATGGCGTTCGCCATGGCGATGGGAGGAGGAAGCCGCGAGACGACCGCCAAGCTCGATTGGCGAGGAACCACGATTCGGGCCGAACTGCTGAACGGCGGCGCCACCACGTCTTTCGTAACACACGTCCAGCACGAGTGGGAATTTTTTTGGGGTGTTCGGGTGGTGCGGCGTCTTGCCAACATCTCGCATTGCCGCAAGGTGAGCCTCGCGCTGGCGGATGGGACCGTCGTGATATCGGAGCCAGACGTCTGGACCGACGTGGGGTCCTGCAGTGGGCTGAACGGGACCACGATGCGCATCCCGCTCAAGCCGTGGATCTACTTCTGATCCGCCGCTTCCCGTCCATCAATCCCAGTCGATTTCTTTCCGCCGAGGCTCCATATCCGGATCCTCTTTCGCCTGCTTGAATAGCTCGTCGAACTTGCGATTGAGAACGTCTTTCCGCGTCTTCTCCTGCTCGAATGACTTGCGGAACTTCTCATCGCGGGCAGCCTCTTCCTCCTTGAGACGTGCGACGGCGGTGCGGAGGTCCTCGATCGGCGCGGGCTTGGGCTTCTCCTTATGAGTAATGACGGCGCCAGTGGATGGGTCCACCCTGAGAACGGCCTCGCAACAGGGGCAGGTGACATCGAGGAGAGCAGGCTTCGCCATAGCACGATGGTACCAACGGCAGGGGTGGCTAAGGTGTTTTCCTCGAGGGACATTGAGGAGAACGAGGATTGAGGTCGTCAAGCGGAGGTCTTACCTTGGAGACAGACTTGCGGACCGTGCCCGGGTCCGAGGTCAGGAGGAGCGTATTCCGGGATCAGGGTAAAGCCTGACGGGAATCCGCCGATAGATGGGAGGGAGGAGCGGCTTCCGCGCCCAGCGTGGGTGCGTGGAGAAGCCTCCCGGGAGTTACCGAAGAATGCTCAGAGCCGTCGTAATATCGCCGGATACGGAAATCACCGACAGGTTGGCGGAGCTGGTCCAGCGAGTCGGCCGCGTTGCCCTGGTGAAGGCGACGGACCGGTACTTGGTCAGTTTCGAACTGGAGCGGTTCCTGCGCGCAAACGCTCCGCAGGCCGTATTCTTGAGCATCGAAGACCTCAACCGTGCAATGGAAGTGCTGCACGGGATCGAGTCGGTGATGCCGGGTATTCAAGTGGTTGCCATGGACCGGGGATGCGATCCCGCCGTTCTGCTTGACCTCATGCACATCGGCGTACGCGAATTCCTGGCGTATCCGTTCGATGGGGCCAGCTTCGTCTCCACCATCTCCCGACTGCAAGACACCGTAGAGAAGAAGCCAGCCAAGATCGACATCTGCGACAACGTGTTTTCGTTCCTGCCTTCCAAGGCGGGGGCCGGAACATCGACGTTGTGCCTGAACGCCGCGATTTCGCTGTCGCGCATGCCGAACAACCACACCCTGTTGATGGACCTTGACCTGAACTCGGGGTTGCTCGGCTTCATGCTCAAGCTCGATAACGTCTATACCATCTATGAAGCAGCCGAGAACGCGGGCAAGCTCGACGAGCACCTGTGGCCGCAACTGGTGGCGAACATCGGCGGGCTCGACATTTTGCCGGCAGGCAGGCTTGATCCGCAGACCCGCGTCGATCCCCTCCAGGTAAGGCAGTTGATCGCCTTCGCGCGGCGGTTCTACCGGGCCATCTGCGTCGATCTCAGCGGCAACATGGAGAAGTTCTCGCTCGAAGTGATGCAAGAGTCGAAGCGAATCTTCCTGGTCTGCACTCCCGAGATTCCCGCCCTGCATCTGGCGCGGCAGAAGTACCAACTACTGCACAGTCTCGACCTCGGCGATCGCGTGGCCGTTCTGCTCAACCGTGCTCAGAAGCGCCCCATCATCAGCACCGAGCAAATCGAACAGTTGCTTGGTGTCCCCGTCTACCAGGAGTTCCCCAATGACTATCGCGGCGTGCACGAAGCCGTCACTTCGGGCCGCGAAATCAGCGTCAACTCCGAACTCGGGCGTCAGTTCGCCGAACTGAGCTACTCGATGATGGAACAGGCGCCGCCGCCGCGCGCGGCAAAAACCAAGAAGCGCTTCCTCGAGTACTTCTCCATTACTGCTTCGAAAGAGGCCCCGACCCAGTAGCTTCGCGCGCGCCCTCTTCCACGTTCACGCGGGAGAGGATCGCCAGGCCAGCGACGAAGAACACCACTAGTGACAAGATCGCCAGTCTTTGGTCGCCGAAAAGCTGGTTCGCCAAGCCGAAGAACAGCGGTCCCAGCCAACTGGTGCCCTTGTCACTGATCTCGTACACGCTGAAGTACTCCGCTTCCCGCCCCGCCGGGATCATCAGCGAATAGATTGACCGGCTGAGCGCTTGGCTCCCTCCAAGCACCGTCCCCAAAATGGCCGCCACGATGAAGAAGTCGGTCCGCGTGTGCACCATCAGATAGATGTAGAGGAGCGTGAGGGACCAGATCACCAGCGAGACCATCACCGCCTTCTTGTTGCCGATCCACTTGGCGATGACATCGAAAACGAGCGCGCCAACGAACGCCACCAACTGCACGATCAGGATCGACACCAATAGGTCCGTCATCGAGAGCGACAGCACGCTCGATCCGAACTGAGACGCAACGGTAACCACGGTCTGAATGGCGTCATTGTAGAGTAGGTATGCCCCTAAGAAGAGCATCGTGTGGCGGTAGTTTCGGATTTCCCGTGCGGTATGGGCGAGTTGACCGAGCGCCGCGCGAAGCGCGTTTCCGCCTTCCGCCTGTTTGACGGGATTGCGGTTGCGCAGTCCGGCCAGGGTGATGAGGGTGAAGAGCCCCCACCATGCACCGGCCGAGGCGATGCTGATCCGCGCTGCCTGAGCTTCGGTCAAACCGAGCGACGATGCCCTGAGAAAGAGCAGGAGGTTCGCGGCAAGCAGGAGGCCGCCGCCGAGATAGCCGAGTCCCCAGCCTTTCGAGGAAACATCGTCGCGCTCCTGTTCCGTCGCGATTTCGGGAAGAAACGAATTATAGACGACGATGGAGGCGCCGTAGACGAGGTTCGCGAAGATGAAGAGGGCGGCTCCGTAGAGATAGCGCGTTCCGGTCAGCCAGTAAAGCGCGATGGTGGCGCTCGAGCCGAGAAACGCGAATGCGCCGAGCATCTCGCGCTTGCGCCGGCCATAATCCGCCAAAGCCCCGGTGATCGGCAAAACGAATAACTGCAAAAAGACCGATAAAGATACACAGTAGGGCCAGAGGGACGATGACGCCACGGGGATCCCGAAAACGGACACGTTGCCGTTCGCGTCCGCGGCCGACTTGGCGATGCCGGTGAGATACGGTCCGAGCAGCACGGACACAACCGTCGTCGCGAAGGCGGAGTTCGCCCAATCGTAGACGTACCAGGCGCGCTGTTCGCGCAGACGCGCGCGATCGGGGGGGGCGCTCACGATACGGCCTCCGGATGATCGGTGCGGGCCATCTCCTTCAGCCGCACGTAATCCACCTTGCCGCTCCCGAGCCGGGGAAGCTTGTCGATCTGGACTACCATGCGCGGGATGGCGACTTCCGGCAGACCGCCTTGGCGGGCCGTGGCGAGCAGATGCTCACGCTTCAGTTCGCGATCTTCGGTGTAGAGCAGAATCACTTCACCTCGCTTCACGCTATCCACCGTAGTGGCGGCGTGGTTCCTCGCCGAGGCGCGCGCGGCGATCTGCTCCACTACTTCGAGCGACACCATTTCGCCGGCGACCTTGGCGAATCGCTTCACTCGGCCCACAATGCGCACGTAGCCTTCCGAGTCCACTTCCACGATGTCGCCGGTTTCATACCAACCGGGTCCTTTGCTCGACGATGGTGGCTTCAACTTCCCGGGATCGGAGTGGAGCAAGTAGCCGAGCATCAGGTTGGGTCCACGCACATGCAGCATCCCGCCGCGTTCGATGCCGGGCACGGGCAAGACATCCCATTCCACTCCGGGAAGAAACTTGCCCACCGTTCCCGCACGGTAGAAGTTCGTGGTGGTAATTGCGAGCGCGGGCGAGCACTCCGTCACGCCATAACCTTCGAGCACCCGGATCCCGAACTTCTCCGCGTACTCCACGCGAACGGAGTCCGGCAGCTTCTCCGCTCCGCACAGCACGTAGCGCATCGTGTAGAAATCGTAGGGGTGGGCCATCTTCGCGTATTTGGCCAGAAATGTTCCGGTGCCGAAAAGGACCGTGCAGTCCTGGTCATACGCCATCTCAGGAATCATGCGGTAGTGGAGCGGCGAAGGATACAGAAAGACGCGTGCGCCGGAGAGGAGAGGCGCGATGGCGCCCACCACGAGTCCGAACGAGTGGAACAGCGGGAGGGCGGCGAGGAACTTGTCCCGGCGCGAAAACTCGATCACCGACATGATCTGGTGCACGTTCGAGAGAATGCCGCCGTGGCTGAGGACTACGCCTTTCGGCTTCCCTTCCGACCCCGAAGTGAACAGCACGATTGCCGGGTCCTCGGGCTTCGAACGCTGCGCCACGCTGCGCGGGAATCGCAGCGCCCACAGCATCAGCCACAGCTTGTCGCCAAGACCGAGTTGGGCACGCAAGTCTTCGAGGAGCACCACGCGCACGCCCTGGAGTCGGGCTACCTTGTCGGTAAGCTTGCCGCGCTCGAGGAACGCGCGCGAAGCCAGGATCGTCTTGATTTGCGCGGTTTGACACGCGCTCTGCATGCCTTCCACGCCCGACGTGTAGTTGATCATCGCCGGGATGCGGCGGAACGCGAACATGCCGAACAGCAGCATGACCGTGGGCGAAGCGTTGGGCATGAGCAACCCGACGCGTTCGCCTTCCACTGAGAGCTTCGACACCAAGCGGCCGAGCGCGAGCGCGCCGCGCAAAACATTTCCGTAGGAATCTGGTTGAAAGCGAATATCGGAGACGATCTCGGCGTCGCGGCCGTGAACCTCCACCGAGTCGAGAAACGAGTCGAAAAGATCGGTGATGCGCCGGGACTGGAACTGATTCGTCTCCATGAGGCGGCGCACCTGGTTGCTCGCGTCGCGGCGGCGTTCGCGGGCAGTGCGGCCCTTGGGTTCAGCAAGCTTCGTTGGCGGAAAGAACGTAACGCGCACGCGCGGACGCCTGCGCTTGGTGAAAGGCGCCCTGAGGCGATTGAAGTACGAGTGAGTGAGTCCTTCGAAATGAATCGGGAGGATATCCGCGCCGGTTTTCGATTGCAGGAACGCGAATCCGTCATAGACCTTCATCAAGCCGCCCGTGGTGCTGAGCCTGCCTTCGGGAAAAATACAAACGGGCTTTCCGGAATTGACCAGCTCCACCACCTGCTTCATCGCCATCGGATTGCTCGTATCCACCACCAGGTGCGGAACCCAGCGCAGGAACAAGCGGAACTGCCACTGGGCCGCGATCTGCGTGTGCGTGATCCACCAGATGTCGAACGGGCAGTGGCCGATCAGGAACGCAGGGTCCATGAACGACTGGTGGTTGGCGATGAGGATCATCCGCTCGGTGGGCCGGGAAGGAATCGGTCCTGAAATCTCGTAGCGGGTGAACAGCCGTACGAGGAAGCGGCACAAGAAGCGCAGCATGCGGCCTATTCAGCTTAGCTTAGGTCGCGGAAATGTCACACGAGCGCCGCCACTGTTCGATCCAACTCCGCATCGGACCACTCGTGCACCGCAACACCCCGGTGCAGCGACCATCGCTCCACGTGCTCCAGCCGCTCACCCGGCGCGAGCCTGGTCAGCGGACCCAGCGTTTCGAGTTCGAGCGTCGTTCCATTCGCGAAGGTCTCGTAGGAAGCGCCGAAATCCGGATACGGCTTGCCTCGTTCGGCGTCATAGCGCTTCACGAAGAGCTCGCCGTTCAGCAAATACGCGCCCCACGTGCGCTCATTGAAATGCCCGAGCTTGGTTGGCTCGGGTCGCGATGCATCATGACGTAGGACCATGTACTTCTTCGTGAACAGCCACCGCGGGTCGGAAAGATCACTGAACGCCCACATCACCAGCGGATGCGTCGGGGGCAGCACTTCCGGATGCGTGCCGCGCGGCGGGAACCCGGTGATCCCCACTCCGCCCGGCGCCATCATCGTCAGCGCCCATGCCGCCACTTCGATCGGCCACGCGAGCATGTTCTCGATCCGGTGCAGCACGTGCACCGACGATCCCACAGAAGCCAGCCGCACCAGGATCTGCTTCCGCAATCCGCTCGGCTCCACCGGCGCAGTGGCAGTGAGCGTCGAGCCCTGCACATCAATGGCCACCGGATGATTGTCGGGTGCGTATGTGCGCGGAAACTCCTCGGGCGCGCTCCAGATGCGATGTCCGCCGCGCGGCTGGAAATCCGGCTCGCCGCTTTTGCCGAACTGATCCGGCAACTCGAGGAACAGGTTCTGCCCGCCCACGAATCCGTAGCGAATCACGCGCGGGCCCACGTCGCCGGTGACGATCAATTCCGCCTCGCCATTGCTGAGCCGATAGCACGAAGGCCAGCCGCCCCACCCTACTTTCTCGATCGCAGCCGGCATCTACCGGCCCATCCATCCGCCGTCGACCGTGACGATCTCGCCGCTCACATAGTCGGCCGCGTGCGATGCGAGAAAGACGATCGCGCCCTTGAAGTCGGCGGGTTCGCCCCAACGGCCCGCGGGGATGCGCGAAAGAATCGCCGGATTCCGCACGGGATCCGCACGCAACGCTTCGGTGTTGTCGGTGGCGATGTATCCCGGCGCAATCGCGTTCACTTGCACGCCCTTGCCCGCCCACTCGTTCGAGAACGCTTTCACGAGCGACCCGATAGCGCCTTTGCTCGCCGCGTATCCGGGCACGGTGATGCCGCCCTGGAACGTGAGCAGTGACGCCGTGAAGATCACCTTGCCGTGACCGCGCGCCACCATGTCTTTGCCGAACTCGCGCGTCAGCACGAACTGCGAGTTCAAGTTGATCTCGATGATCTTGTCCCAGTATTCATCGGGATGCTCGGCCGCGGGCTTGCGCAGAATGGTTCCCGCGTTGTTCACCAGGATGTCGATCGGCGGAGCCTCGGCCTTCACGCGCTCGATGAACGAGTAGAGCGAGCTGCGATCGGCGAAATCGCACGCATAGCCATGGAACTTGCGGCCCAGGCCCGTAACGTACTTCTCGAGCTCGCTCCCCGGTTCGAGTTGCGCGCTCACGGCGACGATGTCTGCGCCCGCTTCCGCCAGTCCCTCGGCCATGGCCTTGCCGATTCCGCGGCGCGCGCCAGTGACGAGCGCCGTCATTCTATCGAGTTTGAACAGGTCGAGAACGCCCATCTAGTTGCCACACTCCACCAGGATCTTCATCACTTCCGCGCCGCTCTCCATTTGTTTCAGGCCGTCCTCCAGGCGATCGAGCGGGACCACGTCGGTGATCAACTGATCGAACGGAATCGCACCGGAGGCGAGAAGCTCGATGGCCTTGTCGAAGTCTTCGTGCTCGTAGACGCGAGTTCCGATGAGCAATTCGCGCCAAAAGAAACGATGCAGGTTCAGTGGAACCGGCTTCGCGAACACGGCCACGATCACCGCGCGACCACGCGCGCCCGCAGCAGCATCGGCATGATCTCAGCGCCCGTGGCCGATCCTGAAACTTCGAACACCGCATCGGCCCCAGCCGTGCCGGTCTCGCTATCCACTTTCTTCGCGAGATCCGTCTCGCGCGGATCCACCACTTCGAGTCCAAGATTTCGCGCCAGCTTGATGCGAAACGGATTGATCTCGGAGACCACTACGTGCGCGCCACCTTGCTTGGCCACCAGCGCTACCAGTGTCCCAATCGGACCGCCACCGAGCACCACCACGTACTCTCCTGGCTTCACTTCGCCGAGCCGCACATCATGGCACGCGACCGCGATCGGTTCGATCAACGCCGCGTGCTCGAGCGTGAGATCGGCGGGAATCTTGTGTAGCGTGTGCGCGGGTACGGTCCACAGTGCTTGCATTGCACCCGGTGAATCGATGCCAATGAACTTGAGGTTCTGGCAAATGTGGGAATGGCCGGCTTTGCATGTGGGGCACTTCCCGCACGGATCGAGCGGCATCACCGTGACACGGTCGCCTCGCTCGTATCCTTGCACGCCTTCGCCTACTGATTCGATCACTCCGGAACTCTCGTGACCGATCACTTGCGGAATGTGAACCCGGTGGTCCATGTGCCCGTGAAACAGATGGAGATCGGTTCCGCAGATCCCGCAGTGCGATACCCGAAGCTGAACCTGCCCGGGTCCGGGGGCGACTGAAGCACAGTTGCTCACCCGGATCGATTTGTGTCCCATGTAGAATGCGGCGCGCATAAGCCCCGATTTTACCAGTCATGTTACGCTGGCCGTCTATGCGGCTCAAAGACCAGGTGGCCATCATCACCGGCATCGGCGCTGGGATCGGCGAAGCGTGCGCCATTCGATTCGCCGAAGAAGGCGCGCGCCTCGTGCTCAACGATATCCACGCAGCGAACGGACAGAAGGTGCTTGACCGTGTGCGCGGCATGGGGGCGGTCGCCGAACTCGTGGTGGCCGACGTCTCCAAGCCCGATCAAGCCGAGGCGATCTCGAACAAAGCCATGGAGGCGTTCGGCCAGATCGACATCCTGGTGAACAACGCCGCCGACTTCACGCAGAAGAGCATCGAAGACGCATCGCTCGAAGACTGGCAGCGCGTCTACGGTGTCAATGTTTTCGGCACCGCGCTCGTGGCCAAGGCCGCTATCCCGCACATGAAGGCGCGGCGCAAGGGCTCGATCGTCAATGTCGCATCGATGAGCGGCGTCATCGCGCAGCCGAATTTTTCCACCTACAGTTCGAGCAAAGGCGCCGTGATCACGCTGACACGCTGCATGGCGCTTGACTTGGCGCCCTTCAACATCCGGGTGAATACCGTGTGCCCGGGATGCATCCTGACGAGCGCGTCGTATCGCGAAATCGAGCGGCTCGGGATGACGTTCGAGCAATGGCGGGACAAGGTCGCGCCGGGTCACATGTTGAACCGGTTGGGTGAGCCACGCGAGGCGGCGAATGCGATATTGTTCCTGGCGTCGGACGAGTCGAGCTTCATCACCGCTACGGATTTGATGGTGGATGGTGGCTATATCTGGCACTGATTGCGGCCTCGCGAGTGGCCCGCAACGTGATACGGTGAAGGTGAATATGTCCGCCGCCGCGCAGCAGGCTCTGGTCGATAGCGGCATGCCGCCGCGTAAACGCATCACTCGAGCGGAGTATCACCGGATGATCGACGCTGGGGTGTTCGTTGACCAGCGTGTCGAACTGGTGAACGGAGAACTCATCGACAAGATGTCGCAGAAACCTCCGCACATTCGAACCATACGGCACCTAACCGCCAGTTTCGCGGCCTTCTGCTCCGGCGGCCGGTTGCAAGTGCAAGGGCCGATCGAAATATCCACACCCGGGTGCTTCTATTCGGAGCCGGAACCCGATTTGTGCATCCTCGGTGGCGATGTGAACCAATACCATGATCGCCTTGCACGCGGAGACGAAGTGCTCTTGGCAGTCGAAGTATCCGACAGCACCGCCCGCTACGACCTCTCCACCAAGCGCGACCTCTACGCGCGCGGCGGCGTACCCGAATATTGGGTGCTCGACCTGAATCTTCGCCGCGTGATCGTCCATCGCGCGCTCCAGGATGGCGCCTACAGCGAGACAACTACGTTCTCCGCTGGAGAGACGGTCGCCCCGCAATTGTTGGCCGGCGCATCGTTCCGCGTAGAAGATCTGCTTCCCGAGTAGCCATCCCGTCGCTACGCCCGCCTGCTTGACTCCTGCCCTGAGCCTTCCCATACTGGACCCATATGCCCGAACGCGACCTCATCGCGCGCGTCGAACGCGCGAATGCCGCGGAATTCGCCGAAATTCTCCGCAGGTTGACCGACAAGGAAGCCGCCGCGCTTCGCAACTACTGGGGCCCCGAAGCCTTCGAAGAAATGCGCGCCGCGGTGGGCCGCCGTGCCCGCGCCGGCGCTCAGGGAAACGTGGTGGTTCTGCACGGCATCATGGGCGGTGAACTCGCCGAGGTCCAGGCTGACTCGTCCCAGCGCTCCATCTGGCTCAACTTCTTGCGCCTCATCGCCGGAGCCTTCAAAGACCTTGGACTCAACGCCGCGGGGACCAGTGTTCGCGATATCCGGGCAACCGGGATTCTCAAGAAGTACTACGGGCTGCAACTGCTCACGTTGTCTCAGAATTGGAACACTCGCGCCTTCTGGTATGACTGGCGGCTCGACATCAACTCCACCGCCGACGAGTTGGCCAAGCGGGTCAGCGACTGGTTTCCCGGCAAGCCGGTCCACTTGGTTGCGCATTCGATGGGTGGTCTGGTTGCGCGCGCGTTTATCGCGCGGCACTCGGACCAATGGAAGGCGATGAACCCGGGGCGACTGGTGATGCTCGGCACTCCGAACCTGGGATCGTTCGCGATCCCGCAACTGCTGATGGGAATGAATGACGTGCTCCGCATCGTCGCCTTGGCCGACCTGACGAGCAGCAAACGCGATCTGGTGGAAACGATCAAAACATTTGTCGGAAGCTACCAGATGATGCCAGCGGAGTCTGCGATCTCCGGTCTCGCTCCGCTCTATGACGCCAAGACATATGCTGGCATCAACCCTCCCGAAGACCGCTTCGCCGCGGCTCGCGCGTTCCAGAGCAGCATTGCCAAAGTGGTGGACCCCCAGCGGATGATCTACGTGGCCGGATTCAACAAAGCCACCTATTGCGGCGTACGCTCGTTCGACAAACTCGATTCGCCCGAAGGCTACGAAGTGACGCAGCGCGGCGACGGCACTGTGCCGCATGTCCTCGGCCTGCTCGACGGCATCCCCACCTTTTATGTCGAAGAGGAGCACGGCGCACTCCCGAACAATCGCACCGTGCTCGACAACATGAACTCGCTCCTCACCACGGGCAAGGCAGATGGATTGTTGAACAAGCTGCCCGCCAGCGTGCGCGGCAAGGAGAACCAAGCCGCGATCCTGGCGAAGATCCGCAGTGAGCGCGATAGCCGCGAACAAGAGTTCGGTGCGCGCGCCGCAGCCTTTCGCGCCACCGCCAACGCGCGGGGGATCGCCGATGGCCGCGTGTCGCCGCATGAAGGCTCGCTCGAAGACACGGTGGTGGCTGGATTCCTGCGCGGTCCGAGCGCGACGGCGGCCAAGGGCGAAGCTATCGCACCGCACAAACCGGTGCTTACAAAGCTGAAGGTCCGCGTGATGTGCGGCGGCATCGAGACCGTTGGCGAAGTCAAAGGAACCGAGACCGTGGACGCGGTGGCCGTGGGTCACTACCTCGGCGTGATGCCGGTGAGCGCCGAAGGCCAACTCGACAAAGCGATCAGCGGCGATGGCGAACGCCTGATCGAACGCTTCTCCAAGCGCGGCGTCATTCGCGGCGAGTTGGCGCAACTGTTCTTCCTGCAGGACCCGCGCAAGACCAAGCGCACCATCGTCATCGCGGGCATGGGCTCCTATGGCCGCTTCGGCGCGCCCGAATGCACTGCGCTCGCCAGCGAGATCTACGCTTCGCTCGCGCTGCTCGGCAAGAAACATTTGGCCACGGTTTTGATTGGATCGGGAACTGGCAATCTCGAGATAGGGCCCGCTCTCGACGCCTGGGTGGAAGGTCTGCGTCAGGCGCAGGCGGCTCTCGCTCTCCAGGGCCACCGCAATCTTCCGGACGTCATGTTCGTCGAGTACGATCCGCGCCGCGCCATCCTGCTCGACAACGCGCTCCACGCGTTGGCCAAAGAGACCTCGGCCGGTTTCCAGCTCGAAGTCACTGCCAGATTCAAGGGCAGCGAGTTGGCCTCGCTCAAGCGCCGCTGGCTCGAAAACGAGAAGGGCCGCATCGATCGCGAAGCCAAAGGCGGCAGAGGCAACGAAATCGAAGGTACACCTACGCGGCTCACCGTGGAACGCGCAGGACCCGCGCTCCGCTTCAGCGCCATCACCGAGTCGGCGTCGGTTCCCCTGCGTGAGAATTCGGTCGACCCGGAGTTGGTCGACGAAGCCAATGATCAATTGGTCACTGACCGGGATGCCGCCGAGGCGGGACGCTACCTTCTTCGTCTCGTCATCCCCGAGGCGCTCGAGCCGCACCTCTCTACAGTGCATCCGCTGGTGATTACGTGCGATTCGACGTGCGCCCGCATTCACTGGGAGATGATGGCGCAGCCGGGCCTGGCCACCGGCTCCGCCGCTTCTTTCTTGGGAATCGGCCGCAGCCTCACGCGCCAGTTCGTGACGGGATTCGCTTCGCTGAACAACGCTGACGTCCCTGCTGACCGCTCGCTTCGGGTGATGATCATCGGCGATCCGGCTGCCGACATGGCGTTGCCCGGCGCTGCCCTCGAGGCCGAACGGGTCCGCGAGCTCTTCCGCCGCCACAAGCCCGAAGCGGACGTGTTGTCTCTGATCGGTCCGGCTGACGCTACCCGTACAAGAGTCATGCACGAGCTGCTTGTTCGAGACTACGATATCGTGCACTACTCGGGCCATTGCGTCTTCGACCCGAACGACGTGGAAGCCTCGGGCTGGATCTTCACCGGCGGCAAGCGCCTCAGTGCTCGCGAGCTGGGGCGGGTCAATCGCATGCCGTCGTTCGTTTTTTCCAACGCCTGCGAATCGGGAATCACTCCCGAACGCGCCTCGTTGCGCAACGCCGCTCTGGGTCCGAGCTTTGCTGAAGCGTTCTTCGCCCGCGGGGTGCGTAACTTCATCTGCACCGGATGGCCGGTCAGCGACGCCGCCGCGGTGACGTTCGCCGAGGTCTTCTACGAGCAACTGCTCGGCAAGAAGAACGAGATTCACATTGCCGTCCGACAAGCTCGCCTCGAGACCAAGAAATCTGGCGACGGCGCGCTCACCTGGGGCGCCTACCAGCATTACGGCGACCCGTTCTGGAGACTGCGCTAGCATGAAATGACTCCTCCGTCCATGCACAACGTCATCATCATCGGCTCGGGTTGCGCCGGCAACACCGCCGCCATTTACGCCGCGCGCGCCAATCTGAAACCGCTCGTCATCATGGGGAAAGAAGCCGGCGGCCAGCTTTCCCTCACCTCGCTCGTCGAGAATTTCCCCGGATTTCCCGAGGGAATCGATGGACCCGTCCTCGTCGAGCGCATGAAAGAACAAGCCCAACACTTCGGCGCCGAGTACAAGCACGGCGAAGTCATCGGCGCGGATCTTTCCAAGCGGCCCTTCCGTCTGAATATTGACGGCGAGTGGACCGAGACGCGCGCCCTCATCGTCGCCAGCGGAGCTTCCGCGCGTTGGCTCGGGCTCGATGGCGAAATGAAGTTCGTCGGCCACGGCTACAGCTCCTGCGCTACTTGCGATGGATTTTTCTATCGCGGTAAGAAGATCATGGTCATCGGCGGCGGCGACTCGGCCATGGAAGAAGCGATCTTCCTCACACGCTTTGGCGAGTCCGTCGCGCTCGTGCATCGCCGCGACGAGTTCCGCGCTTCGAAGATCATGATCGATCGCGCCAAGGCGAACCCGAAGATTCAGATCGTCACCAATTCCGTGATCGACGAGATTCTCGATGACGGCCAAGGCAATGTCGGCGGGGTTCGCCTGCGCAATGTGGTCAGCGGCGAAAAAGAGGATCGCCCCGTCGACGGCCTCTTCGTCGCCATTGGACACGTGCCGAATACGAAGCCGTTCGTAGGTCAGCTCGACCTCGACGCCGACGGCTACATCGTCAGCCACGGTGGTGCGCGGACCAACATCGTCGGCGTGTTCCATGCGGGTGACGTGCAGGACCGCACCTACCGTCAAGCGATCACCGCGGCCGGCGCCGGATGCATGGCTGCCATCGAGTGCGAGCGTTTTCTCGAGCACGAAGGCCACTGACGCCACCGCCGTCGCGCGAAGCGCGAGGAGCAATCGCGGCATCGAGCCGCCGGCCCGGGTGGCATGCGCGAAGGCTGCCGTATCCGGCTGGGCCGGCGCTTCAAAGGTGTGACCACAGTCCGCCCTCCAGTGCGTGTCTCTACACTGAGGAAATGGCTCTCGAGTTCACTACGTCTTTCCTGCGTGACTCGCTGACGCTGTTCCGCGATCACAAGGCGCTCGCCGAGCGCGCCATGGCGCAGTTGACCGACGAACAGTTGCTCGCGCAACTCGACGAGGAATCGAACTCGATCGCCATCATCGTGAAGCACATGGCCGGCAACATGCGGTCGCGATGGACGGACTTTCTGACTACTGACGGCGAGAAGCCTGACCGCAATCGCGATAGCGAGTTCGTCGATCCGCCCGCCACCCGAGAGGCTCTGATGCAGATGTGGGAAGAAGGCTGGGCGCGTGTGTTCGCCGCAATCGAGCCGTTGACCGACGAAGACGCGTCGCGCATAGTCTACGTTCGCGGCGAGGCGCATTCGGTGATGCAGGCGGTGAGCCGACAACTCGGGCACTACGCACTCCACGTGGGCCAGATCGTGATGCTCGCCAAACACCTCGCGCATGATCGCTGGAAAACTCTGAGCATCCCGCGGAACCGGTCGGCGGAGTTCAACTCGAAGGTGGCCGCAGGTGAAGCCAGCCAGCGGTGAGCTCCGCCTGATCGCGCTGCTGCGGCGCGGCGGCGAACTCGTTGCGCGTGTCACCGCGGGAGCGTTCGTCGAAGGCGAGGGCCTGCGAATCGAACCGAAGGTGATGCCGTTGGCGGCGGCGCCGGAGCAACTGGTCCCCGGCAAGCGAGAACTGCTGCGAGCTTGGCAGTCGCTGGGCACGGTCCGCACCGCGAACGCGGAAGTGCGGCGTGACGTGATGTTCGTGCTAGAGCGAACCGTCGCGGATCCGGCGTGCGCGGCGACTGCGGAGCGTCTGCCCGAGGATTGGGCACGGGAACCCGCGCCACCACGTGCCACAGCCGCGCATCCGCGAGCCTATCGCGGCACCAAGACGCAGCCGCCGAAGCCGAAACAAACCGCGACGATCGACCTGCGGCCGCATTTGAACCACGCGCGGTCGCTTCGGGTGATTCTTGGGGGTGACTTTCCGCCAGAGCCGAAGGGCTTGCCAGCGCAGTTCGTCGAATGGCTCTGGTGGCGCGTGCGCGGTCTGAAGCCGAGCGAGCGCAAAGCTTGGCTGCGAACCTTCGAGGCGCTCGACCTCGATCGCAACGAAGCGCTCCGCGCCGCCGCGTGCCATGTACTCGCGATTGCTCCCGAGACGGCTCTTGCGTGGTGCGCAGCGATGGTCGCGCTGCCTGAGCCACGAAGGATCGTGTTCCTCACGCGTCTACTCGAGACGGAAGCGTGGAACACACGCGGTTCCGAGGCTCACGTGCGCGAGTTGAGCGGCTTGGCGCCCGATGACCGTTTCGCCGACTGGGCCGGTGAGTACTTCGCAACCCTGCGAGACGGCCACTCGGTGGAGTATCTGCTCGCTGGAGCACGGCTGGCGTCCACTTTTTCGCGCTCGTGGTTGGGCGCGACCGGCTCCTGCGGCGATGTTCCCGAGGCAGAGATCGCTGAGATCGGTCTCCTCACCGAAAGCTGGCTCGCGGCTTCTCTCTGGGAGGCTTGCGGCGAGTTCGCCGGCATGTCTGACGCGATTCGGCGTTCGCGCTGGCGCGAAATGGATCCCGGCTGCATTCGCGAGTACTTCGATGCCCTCGTCTCTATCCGCCGTCACGACCTCACATCAGCAGCCAAGCGCCGCAAGTGGGAGGCCGTTCGAAGCTTCCTGCCAGAGATCGAAGAAACGATCCTCGCCGCCCCACGCAGCCACCAGGCCAAAGCGGCGAACCTTTTCCGGCTGTGGCTCTGGGACTGGGACGATTCCCGCACGGTCGCGCAGAGGATGCCCCTGGCCCTCCGGCTCATTCGCCGGATCGCAACCCCACCCTTCTCGCAACGTGGCGTTGCTGCCGGCGCGCTGCTCGAACTCTCTCCGGCCCTCACCGAGCGCATGCTGAGCGGGAGCCAATCTTCCTTCGAGGCGCTCGACCGCGCCTGCCGCCGCCATAACGACGGATCACTGATCTACGCGGGACTCGCCACGCTCGCGCGCGAACTCGGCGAATTCACCGTGCTCGCATTCGAGCAACAATCGAAGAAGCTGATGGCCACGGCCCGCGTGCTCGGGGGCGTAAGCGAGGCCGCTCAGCGCACCATCGTGCGCGAGTGCAAGCAGCATCCGCTGTTCCGCACTGAAGCCCAGGATCTTGTCCCCGAGCTCGACAAACTGCCGCGCACCCTCACCAACCCGATCCCCGCTCGTTTCCATGCCTGGATGCGCGGCGAGATCGAGTTAACCGAGAGCCGCATTGCGCGCTACCGCCGCGTCATGGCGGAGCGGCTGACGCTCACGCGCCTCGACCTCATCCGCCACGCCGTGATCGATTGGCTCAAGCGCGGGCTGCCTCTCACCGAACCTCGCGATTCCGACGTTCACGCGTTGCGCATGCTCGGTGGCATCGATAGCAACCGCCGCACTCTGCGCCGATTCCTGAAGGCATATTGGTCCGGTGAGCATGACTGGTTGGCGAAGCACCCGGCTACGCTGCGTTGGTATCGCAGGCACCCCGCGATCCCGCGCGAGGTGTGGGAAACCGGCATCGACTTCCGGGGCGAGTTCATCATCCACGTGGAGCGCGATCCGCTCGAAGCCCTGAAGCTCGGAACCTATGTGGGCACCTGCCTCGGCATCGGCGGACAGTGCACATACTCGGCTGCTGCGGCCGCGATCGATGCGAATCAGCGGGTCCTCTACGCGCGCGACCATCGGGGACGCGTCGTGGCGCGGCAACTGGTGGCGATCTCCGACGATGACCGCCTGGTCTGCTTCTCCGTCTACCCGGAGTCCGCCAGCAAGGCCGTGCGAGCAGCGTTCGCCGCGTATGATCGCGCCTTCGCTCGCGCGCTCGGCATCCCGGTCTTCGTGGACACGGGTGACGGCGCCCGTTACTCGATCGCGAGCGTGCTGGCACTGGATTGGTGGGACGACGGCGCCTGGGATTTCGATGAGCTCGGCTCCGAAGTTTGACCGACCCAGCGCCGGTACGTTATCCTAATTGGGTACCCTTCGTAAGGAAGCAGTTCTCAGAATGGCAAATCACGTCTCAGCCCTCAAGGCAACTCGCACGATCGAACGACGCACGGAAGTGAACCGCGGCCGCAGAAGCCGGCTGCGTCACCAGATCCGCTCGATGCGCCGCGCGCTCGAAAGCAAGGATGCCAAGGCCGCGCAGGATCTTCTGGCGCCCACGTTCTCGCTGGTTGACCGCGCCGCCAAGTGGGGCATCATCAAGAAGAACACGGCGGCTCGCTACAAGAGCCGGATGCACGCTCGCCTCAAGAAACTCGCGGCTTAGTCGCTATATACTCGTCTCCAGTGGACGAGAAACCGCGCATCCTCACCGTCGCAATCTGGACCGCAGCCATCGCCTGTGGCTTCTGGACACTCGGCGTGTTATTTAACCCAGTCTCCGGTCTCCTCTGCTCGCTTGTGTTCCTCGCGGCGGCGATCGGCCTCGCGAAAGGAAGCCGCTGGGCGGGACACGGCTGTGCCCTGTTCCTGGGCGCCAACGCGGTGGGGCTGATCGCTGCGGGGATCCAGGAAGGGGGCTTGCGCCTCGTCGAGATCTCGGTGATCGCGGTGCTGATCGGCGGGTTCGCGTTCCTGCTCTTTCGCGCCGGTGACGCCGCGCCGAATCCATCGCCTACGTTCGCGCCCGCCTGGATCGGCTTGGCCGTGCTCGCGACGGTTTTCTGGGTGATGTTTCGGCCATTCTCCCAGCCGACCGGATCGATGGAGAAGACGCTCCTCATCGGCGACACGATCCTGGTCAGGACTCTCTCCGTTAGCAAGCCTTCACGTGGCGACTTGGTGGTGTTCCACTATCCTGTGGACCGCCAGCAAACGTTCCTCAAGCGCGTGGCCGGCGTTCCGGGCGATCGCATTCGCATCGAACGTAAGGAACTCTACTTGAACGGACAGCGGATGGTGGAGCCGTACAAGTGGAACAGCACGGAGTACTTCGACAGCTATCGGGACTTCTTCCCGTCGGAGCCGAACGTCCAACTGTTCCCCCAAGGCCAGGAGATGCTGGCTAAGCACGTGGTGGACGGCGAACTGGTGGTCCCGCCCGGACGCTACTTCGTGCTCGGCGACAATCGCGACAGTTCGCTCGACAGTCGCTACTGGGGCTTCATCTCGGAAAGCGACATTATCGGAAGGCCCGTGATGGTGGTGAGTTCGGCCGAAGTGCCTACTGACCGGTTCGTGGGCGAAGCCAAGCCCACGGTCGTTCTGACTCGCATGCGCTGGGACCGCTTCTTCAAGCCCCTGTAGACTGCCCCAACCGCATCACCACCCACACGCCCGCGAGCACCAGCGCGGTCCCCAGGAACAGCCCGCTCGGCAGCGTTTCGCCGAAGATCCAGGCCGAAAGCGCGATCCCGCAGATGGGCACCAGAAAGCTGAACATCGAGAGAGTTCCCGCGGCATGCTTCTGCAGAAGCTCGGCCCAGATGACGAAACAAATTCCGGCAACAATGATTCCTTGGTAGGAGATGGCGAAGACGGCTTGCCAGGTGAGCCCTTTGGGGAGCACCGGCGGCTGCGACACCGCGGCGATCACGAGGAACAGCGGCACCGAGAGCAGCATCTGCCAGACGATGGTGCGGACCGGGTCCACGCGTTGCACGAGCCAGCGCGTGTAGACTTGACGTGCGCCGAGGATCGATGCCGACCCGACCATGAGAAGATTCCCGAGCAGCGGGCGCGGGGCGAGTGCGCGGTCGGGTTGGCCGAACGCGAGCACGGCGATGCCGCCGAGTGCGAGCAGCAGTCCGAGCGCGCGTGCGCCGGTGATCCGCTCTTCGCTGATCGCCTTGGAGAAGTGTCCGCCGATGTGTCCGGTGATGTTGGCGAAGATGGCGTACGAGTTGAGGATCACCACTCCGTACGCGGGCGAGGTCATCTCGGATGCCGTGTTGAGCATCCCGATCTGGACAGTGAACATGACGCCGAGCACGATGAGCGGCCAGAACTCCCCGGGCGCGGGCGCGATCGGCACGCGGCGGCGTAGCGCCCATGCGGCGACGAAAACCACGCCGAGCAGCATCCGCCAGAAGGCGCTCCAGAGCGGAGGCACGGAGTCGACGCCCGCGCGGATGGAGACGATGTTGCCGCCCCACAGGATCGAAACGGCGGCGGCGAGTACGGTGGTGCGAAGTCCTACGGGTTCAGGCGCGGGTTGGGACAATGACTCTGGCTTTCATCTGGGCTTCCATCGCACGACTCAGCGGCGCTCTGCGTTCGCCGAACCTTCCGCCGCAACCAATCATGGTACAACCCCGCACCCGGAACCGAAGTCGAGCAGGCGATGGACATTCGCCCCTCCGGCCAACTCCTCACTTGGACGCGGGATCGAAATCCTGCGTGCGAAGCCCGTCTGATTCCCACGACTCGATCCTCGCGAAAGGAATGTGGCCGGCTTTGCGGAGGCGGTCGCGGGTCTCGTCGGCGTAACGATGCGCGAATTCTTCGCGCTCCCGAGGGGGATGCTGCCAATACCGATCCTGCTGCGCAAGCCACCGGTCCACGGCTTCGTCGGAATCACCCACCTCGGGAACCTTCGTTTCGTAATCGACGAGATGTCCAATCTCGTGAGGTAGCGTGTGATAGAGCTGGCACCTCCGAACCGCTTCAAGAGAACCGGCGACTCGAAGTCGGCTGCGCGTTTCGTGGATCAAAAATCCGTGTTCGATGAGACGCTCCAATTCCCTCGCCTCGACTGGTGTTGCAGGCTTGCGACGCCAGAATGGTCTCGCCGGGTCGCGTGCCTCGATGATGATCGTCGGGCCGTGTGCCACGTGATCTGGTGGCGTACCAACGTCCGCCCAATACACAAGCCTTCCCCACACGGGCTCCAGGATTCCCTCCTTTCGCTTCGGTTGGCGCAACACGACCGAGGCCAGTGTCGAATAATGCGCCGCGGGGATAAAGTTCAGAACGGCTGCCAGATCGTCAACGGTGCACGCGTGGACGCAATCTGCTCGTGTCTGCTCCACATAGAACGGTAGATCCCTGCCTCCGCAGGAGCGGTGCACGACCAAATACTTCCCGAGCCGTGTCCAGAAGATGGTCTGAGTGTTACTCGGATCCGCGATGCGCAAGCGATTGTTCTGCCCGTGCCCCTGCTTCGCGGTTCCGATGTTACGATTGCGGCGAGTGGGGTTCGCTCCAGCGCGCATCTCTTGATCTCCTTGCGCTCACAGGTTCCACAGTTGGCGGCAGTGTTCCTTGACCGCCTTCTTGGTGTGCCGCGACGCCACGAGGCCTCGCCGAATTCTGTCGAGGAGTTGCGGACTGCAGGCTTCAAACCGCTTCCAAACCCGTCCGAGATCGCGGGTTGTTCAGTTCGGCTTCGATTGCGGCTACGTTGAGCTTGGACGCCTTGGAGTAGAGGACCACGGAGGGCTTCTCGATGAACGGGTGATCGCCTAGGTCGAGCACGACAGTCGTGTCAGCGATGTGGTCGCCCAGGCTCGTTATGTTGACGCAGTAGGCAAACCCGTCGCTCGCAGGCTCGGTCAACACAACCCACAGGTGCCTGATCGGGTTGTCCGGGGTCGGGATGAAGAACGTGTCCCCGGAATTCAACAAGGCTGGTTACCCCTAACGAGCAGTCAGAACTCGTTGAACGTGTTCGCTAGCTTGGAGGTCTTGCATGACGGAGCGGATTTGTTGAGGGGTCTTGTTCCCGTGGCGAAGGATATCCTCGTAGCGGATCGGAATCCGTCCCCCGCGTGGATCTTCCCATTCCGGCAACTTGTGGGCTTCTTCCACGATTTCCCAACGGCTCAAGGCTCCGAAGCGGTCGAAGACTTCGTCGAGGAGTTCTAGTTCCACCTCGGACAGTTCGCCGTCTGCCGGGTCCGCGGTCAGTTTCACTTCGTGGTCCCCCGAAGGTTGCAGATGCTGCTCCCAAAAGTGTGACTCCTGGGGCGCCGCGCCCTCCGTGACCAGATCGAGCACACGACTCAAAACCGGTCCTCGATCCATGGAATAGTAGCTATCGCATGTGATGGGGCTTCCCCAGCGCAGCAGCGCCTCTCGGTCGGCAAAGTAGAGCAGCTTCATGAGCTTCATATAACTCATGAAGCCTTGCCCGCGGCGCTTGATCAGGTGAGCCGCTGCCTGAGTGGCCTTGGTTTCATCGAAGCGCATACCAACAGAATAGCTACTTCTACCTGCTGCTGCTTCTACTTGGCTGCTACTTCCACTTGCGATAAGAATCGAGCAGCGCCTGAATCTCCGGGACCTCGCTCTCCTTCACATCCACCAACGGCGGCCGCACCGGACCCGCCGGCAGTCCCTTCAACGCCATCATCTTCTTCATTACCGCCACTTCATACCCACGCGAGCGATCCCGCATCGCGTACAGCGGATGCACGTAGGCCGCCATCAGCTTGTCGAGCGTTTTGAAGTCGCGCTTCAGGCCCACCTCGGCGAGCTTCAGCGAAAGCTTGGGCGCGATGTTCGAAATGCTCGACGTGTACGCCTGCACGCCCGCCGCAAAGTACGTCGGCACGCAATCGTCGCCGATGCCGCCCACCCAGGCCAGCCGGTCGCCGACCTTGTGCATGATCCGCTGATACTTGCGACCGTCGCCCTGCCCATCTTTCCAGAACACCAGCGTCGGGATGCGGTCGCACAGCCGCGCCACTTGGTCCGGTGTGAACGTGGCCCAGTCGCGGCTGTAGAGCGAGATCGGCAGATCGGTCGCCTTGCCAATCGCTTCGTAGTAAGCCGCCAGCCCTTCGAACGGCGCGTTCGTGTAATAAGGTGGCATCACGAGCAGCGCTGCCGCTCCGGCCTTTTCCGCGGCCTTGGCGGTCGCGATGCCGATCGGCACGTTGTACCCGACGCCGGCGACGACAGGCATCCGCCCCTTGGTCGCATCCACCGAAACGCGGATCACATCGGCGTTTTCTTCTGGGCTCAGCGAGTACATCTCGCCCGTGCCGCCCACCGTCACCTGCGCGCAGAACGGATACTTGGTCATCCAGTCGACCAGCTTGGCCATGCCATCCAGGTCCACTGACTGATCGGCTTTGAGCGGCGTGATGGGGAATCCGAACACGCCCGTGAATTTCTTGACGAATTTACGTTGTGCGGTCATGAGTTACCACCGGGGAAGAATGCGTTTCCAATTCGGATCGACGTGCTTGCGCATTTCGGCTTCGTCGTCTCGTTTGCGCCACGGGAGCTTGGCATAACGTTCGCGCCCGCGCGCCAGTTGATCGTAGTCGAGCTCGACGCCGAGTCCAGGCTTGTCGGTGATTTCGACGCAGCCGTTGACGATCGGCACGCGCCCACCGAGCACCACCTCGTCCACTTCCGTCTGCCAAGGATAATGCGTGTCGCAGGCGTAGGTCAGGTGCGGGCACGCCGCCGACGCATGCGCCATGATCATCATGCTCACGCCGAGATGATTGTTCGAGTGCATCGAGAGCCCGAGCCCCAACACTTCGCTGAACTTCGAGAGATGCTGCTGGGCGCGGATACCGCCCCAATAGTGCGGATCGGAGAGCACGATCTGCACCGCGTCTTTCGTCTTCGCAACTGGCAGGTGCTCGAAGCACGTAGTGGCGACATTGCTCGCGAGAGGCGTGTCGTTTCCTTCGGCCAGCAGCCGCTTGCGCACTTCGGCCATTCCGTCCATGCCCGCCGCCGGATCTTCGAGATATCCGCCGCCGGAGAGTTCTTCCTTCAGATCGCGACCCACCTTGACCGACGTCTCCACGGACCACGCGCAGTTGGGATCGATGCGCAGCGGATACTTTGGACCGAACTCCTCGCGCAACAGCTTGATGGTCTCGATCTCGAGATCCGGATCGAGCACGCCGCCCTTGAGCTTGATCTCCTCGAAGCCGTACTTCGCGATCATCTGCTTGCACTGGCGCACCATTGATTTCGGATCGAGGCACTCACCGTACTCGTCGTCGCGAACGTCGTCACCCATTCCGCCGCCACCACCGTGCTTGTAGAAAAGGTACGCGGAAAACGGCGGCTTCGAGCGCGCGCGCCCGCCCACCACATCGCAGAGCGGCTTGCCGATCGCCTTGCCGATGATGTCGAGGCACGCCACCTCGATCGCCGCATACGTGCGCGTATGCTCGTCGATCGGATTCTCGCCGGGCTCCCGGATGGTATGCGAGCGGTCGCCTCTGCTCTCGCTTTCGGCGCGCGCGGCCAGGCTCATCCACAGGCCGGTGAGCTGGAAAGGATCGCGCCCCTCGACGAGCGAGCGCACCGCTTCGAGCGCGGCCACGGGACCATCGCCGCCATACGTTTCGCTGATGCCGGTGATTCCGTCAGTGGTTTTCAGCTCGACGATCGTGCGCAACGCGTACGGAGCATGCCGCCCATAGGAACTGCGCAGGGGACCGTCGGCGATCGCGACGGAGTGAATGAGGAACTGGGAAATTTTCACGGACGCGGGCCTAGCGGCGCGCGCCGCGCTGCGGGTTCTTCACCTTCGTTTGGCGCTTCTTGTTGTCCTTGCGCTTCGGCTTGCTGATGATGAACGTGCCGCTGCCCTGATACTCGGCTTTGTACAGCTTGTCGTCTGCCAACTTGAATCTCCGTTTGCGGGGTTTGCGGCCGGATGACCGCTCAGGCCATTGTACCTCACCCCTCCTGCGCGCTCCCCGCCGACTGCGATATCATCTCGGGTCTATGAGCGAGAATCGGCGGCGGTTCCTGAAGTGGACCACGGCGCTCGGCGGCGCGCTGACGGCGTGCAGTTCGGGCGAAAAGAAGCAGGCCTCGGCGGCGGAAGACGAAGGCCCAGGACAACTCGGCAAGCCAGTGAGCAAATACGGCGAACGCTCGGGATTCGAAAAGACCGCGCGCCTCACGCCCGACACCAAGACGCCGGAAGCGGCTTCCTCGCGCACGCCGCTCGCGGAAATCTACGGCATCATCACTCCGAACGCGCTCCACTTCGAGCGGCATCACTCGGGCGTGCCCGCGCTCGACCCCGCGCAGCACAAGCTGATGATCCACGGCATGGTGCAGCGTCCGCTGGTGCTCACGGTCGACGAGTTGAAGCGGCTGCCGTCGGTGTCCCGCGTGCATTTCGTCGAGTGTTCCGGCAACAGCGGCGGGGAATGGGGAACCAAGACTTCGCCCGACGTGCAGCGCAGCCACGGCTTGTCGAGTTGCGCCGAGTGGACCGGCGTTCCGCTGAAGCTCCTGCTCGAAGAAGCCGGGCTCCAGCCGAATGCACAATGGCTTATCGCCGAGGGCGCCGACGCCTGCAAGATGTCGCGTAGCGTACCGGTGAAGAAGGCGCTCGATGACGCGCTGATCGCCTACGCGCAGAATGGCGAAGCATTGCGGCCCGAGCAAGGCTATCCGCTGCGGCTGCTGCTACCGGGCTGGGAAGGCAACATCAATGTGAAGTGGCTGCGGCGGCTGCAGGTGACCGACGCCCCGGGCTACACGAAAGATGAGACGTCGAAGTACACGGATCTGCTCGCCGATGGCAAGGCGCGCATGTTCACGTTCGAACTCGACGCCAAGAGCGTGATCACGCGACCCTCGGGCGGGCAGAAGTTGGCTGGTCCGGGCTTTCACGAAATCACCGGACTCGCCTGGAGCGGGCGCGGCAAGATCACGCGCGTCGAAGTCTCGACTGACGGTGGTGCAACGTGGCAGCCCGCGCAATTGCAGGAGCCCGTCCTCTCCAAAGCCTTCACGCGATTTCGATTTCCGTGGAAGTGGGATGGCAAGGAGACAGTGCTCGTCTCGCGCTGCAGTGACGAAACCGGCTACCTGCAGCCCACGCGCGAGGAACTGGTGGCCGCGCGCGGCATGAACTCGAACTACCACTGCAACGTGATGAAGCCTTGGAAGGTCGCCGCCGACGGGAGCGTGAAAAATGCAGACGCTTAGAACATCGATTTGTGGGGCAGGCTTCAGCCTGCGCGGGACTTCAGTCCCGCTGCCGGCACCCGCGTCGAGGCCCGCGAAAACCAGCCGGTTCCGACCACAGCACTTGCTTTTCCGTGTAGGGCGGGCCTTAGCCAGCGCGGGACTTCAGTCCCGCTGCCGGCGCACGCACCACCATCCGGTAGCACGCGTCTGGACCGCGGTTTGCAAGTTTCAGGTGCTCGTACCCGCGCTCCAGCCCGCCCGTGCAGCCCGAGCAAGTCTTGGAATCGGCGCACTTGGTTTCCTGCTCTTTGCCGGAGCGCTCTTCGCGCAGTCTCCCAAATACGGCGTGGGCCGCGCCCCGAGCGCCGAAGAAGAGAAGGCGTGGGCGCTTTCGGTGCTCGGCGATGGCCGTGGACTTCCCGAAGGCAGCGGCACCGTGGCCGAGGGCAAAGAGGTCTACGACCGGCGCTGCAAGCGCTGCCACGGCGATGCCGGCAAAGGCGGCGATGAAGCTCCGCTCGTAGGCGGAAAGGGGACGCTCACCACGCCGAAGCCGATCAAGACCGTGGGCAGCTACTGGCCCTACGCGACCACGCTCTTCGACTATGTTCGGCGCGCGATGCCCTTCAAGGATCCCGGAACGTTGTCGTCGAACCAGGTCTACGCGGTGAGCGCCTACATTCTCAACTTGAACGGCATCATTAAAGACACGGACACGATGAACGCGCAAACGCTTCCGAAAGTGGTGATGCCCAATCGCGACGGCTTCATCCCCGACTCGCGACCCGACACCGGCAAGAAGGCGAAGAAGTAGCCGCCGGCGATCATTTACCAATCTTTTACTTCTCCCTCACGACTTCCTTCGAGCTCTCTCGCAGAATGGGTCCATGCCCAAAACATGGGGCCCAACATATGGACCCAGAAGGAAAGCTCGATGAGAAAAATCATCTTCCCTGTATTGTGTTTCCTGTCACTGGCCGCGGCCGGCGGCTTGCTGATGGCCCAGGCCCCCGGCGCCACGCCGCTCGGCCAGATTGTCTGCAACTTCCTCGGACGCCTCGATTTCGACGCCCAGCGCAACGCCCAGTTCCGCTCCTACTTCACCGCGCTCCCCGGCCTCGACGCCGACGACCTGTTCGTCAACGGCGAGAATAGCGAGAAGGCCGCCCGCTTCACCATTGTCTCGACGCCCATTCGAGTGGAGTTCACGCGCGTCGGTCTCGTGATACAGGGCCGCATCGTTCCGGCCTCCGGCGATGCTTCCCGCCACCGTGTCTATTACAATCCGCTGCCGATCAACCGCAGCTTTGATCGCCCGGATTCCTTCGCTGACGGCGAGTTGATCGCCACCTTCCGCGCACACGAGACGATGGTGAGCGCGATTCCGCTGCTGCCCGCGTCGGCCGTCTCCGTGCTCGAACTCGAGTCGAGCAAGAGCATTGTGCTCGCCGGCCGCAGCATCAACCTCGCCCAGTTCTCACCGGCGATTCGCGCGCATTTCTTCGGCGGGCCTACGCCCGCCGCCCGGTCCGATGCCCCGAGTCTCTCGTTCCCCGTCTCAGGCTACGCCGTAGCCGTGACCCCGTCCCCCCGCGCTCAATAAGCCACGAAAGGAACTTCCCATGAAAAAGCATCTTCTCATCGCCACTCTGATTGCCGCCGCGGCGGGATTCGTCACGGCGCAGGTCGCCTCACCCGGGCGCGTACCCATCGGCCAGATCGCCGGTCAACTCGTGGGCCAAATCAATTTCGACGCAGAACGCAACGCCCGCTTCGCCGTCTACTACACGGCCATCACTGGCGTGCCCACCGAGGCTCTCTTCAACGGAACCGAGCAAAGCGAGAAGACCGCCAAAGTAACGGTGGTCTCGGCGCCGCTCAAAGTGGACCTGACGCGCGTCGGCGCCGTGTTGCAAGGCCGTGCGATTCCGGTGAATTCAGACGCGGTCCGTTACAGCGTCTACATCAACGACGTGCCTTCCAATCGCGACCTGTCACGCACCGAGACCTTCGAAAACGGGCGCCTGGTGGCCACCTTCCGCTCGCGCAACGTGTCGATCTCGGCGATCCCGCTGATGACCGCCGAAGGCCAAGGCGTGCTCGAACTCGAGAAGAGCGAGGACTTCTTCCTCGGCGGCGTGCGTGTCAACCTGTCGCAGATGGGCGAGGCCGTTCGCATTCATCTCTATGGTGGACCCACGCCCGCGGGGCGGTCCGATGCTCCAGAGCTCGCATTCGCCGTGAGTGGATACGGTGTTGCGGTCAACGGCGCACCGCGCCAATAGCTGACGGAACGGGCGCTCCTCGGGATCAGCTCTGTCTCTCGCGGCGAATTCCGAGCACCTTCATGCGCGAGGTCAACGTGGCCGGGTGCAATTCGAGCAACTCGGCCGCGCCACCCTTGCCCGAGATCTTGAAATTCGCTTTGCGCAGCGCCGCAACCAGATTCGCCCGTTCGCGTTCGCGCCACTGCTTCTCCGGAATGATTCGCCCCTCCTCATCAGGAGGCTCGAAGGTCTTTCGGAGCGGCCGAGGCGGATCCGTCGCACGTCCGCCGTCCTCCGGTAAATCCAGCCGCAGCTTGCCACCGTGCGCCAGAATCACCCCTCGCTCCACCAGATTCTGCAGTTCGCGGACATTGCCAGGCCAGTGATAACGTTCCGCCCGCGCCAGTTCCCTCTGCGGAACCGCGGGCTGCGGAAGATGCGAGCGGGCACAGGCGAGCCGGACGAAATGCGCCAGAAGCTCTGGGATGTCCTCCTTGCGCTCGCGCAGCGGCGGCAGCTCGAGCGGAAACACGCTGAGGCGGTAGTAAAGATCCAGACGAAACTGGCCTCGATCGATCTGCTGCTGGAGATCGCGATTCGTCGCCGCGATCACACGAACGTTGACTCGGCGAGTGGTCTCCTCCCCGACGCGTTCGAACTGCCCCTCCTGCAGCACCCGCAGAAGCTTTGACTGCAACTCCACCGGGATCTCGCCCACCTCGTCGAGGAACAAGGTGCCGCCGTCGGCCAACTGAAACCGCCCGATGCGATCGCGCACCGCGCTCGTGAAGGCGCCGCGCACGTGGCCGAAGAATTCGCTCTCGAACAGATCCCGGGGTATGGAGCCGCAGTTCACTTTGACCAGCGGCTTGTTCGCGCGCTCGCTTCGTTGGTGGATCGCGCGCGCTACCAGCTCTTTGCCGGTTCCGCTCTCGCCGAGGACCAGCACGTTGGCGCTGGTGGGGGCAACCATGGCTACCTGACGCAGCACGCGGTCCAGTGCCGGACTCCGCCCGAGGATCTCGCCGAAAGACCCCGTGGCTTCCACCTCTTCCATCAAATAGTCGCGCTCGAGTTCGAGCCGTTTCCGTAGGGATTCGTTCTCTTCGAAAGCACGCGCGTTGGCAATCGCAACCGCGGCGGCGTTCGCCATCGTTCGAAGCCAGTGGAAGCACTCGTCGTCCGCAGGCTCGCGCCGGAAAACCGCCAGCACTCCCAAAGTGTCGCCGCGAAAGACGAGCGGATGCCCCGCGAAGCTCACCAATCGCTCGGCTTCGGCCCACTCCGGGAAGCGAACCCATTCGCGATCATTTGCCAAGTCGTCGACTCGAATCGGCCGGCCGGTGAGGGCGATGTGGGCGATCTTCAAGTTGCTCTGCGACAAGTCAATCGTATGGAAGGCGCCGTTGATTCGCGACCAGTCCGCGCCCGCCGCCGAAGCCCCCGCGCTCGCCCGCAGATGAAGCAGACCCGGGCCGCTGCCGGTCGCGGTACACACCGGGCATTCGGCCGCGCTTTCATTGAGCCACAGCCGCGCGAGCGCGACTCCGGGCTGGCGCGCCACCACCTGAATGATCGTCTCGAGGACCGCAGAGAGCGACCGCTGCTCCGTGAGAGCGAGAATCACCGACGGGAGTGGTTCCAGGTTGGTCAAAGCCGGATTCTATCACGAAAGTTCATGGGTCATCCATGAAACTTCACGATTCATGAACCTTCATGACTGTGCAAGAAACCCGCATGGCATGATTTATCAACAAGATAGAAATTGGCGCACCGCTTGCAATCTCTACTCCCGTTAGCCCGAAAGGGAAACGGAAAAGAGGAACTCAAATGCAACGAATCTCGGCAGTCAACCCCGCCACCGCCACAGGCAAGGCGAAGCAGCTCTTGGACGGAGTCCAGGCCAAGCTCGGAATGACGCCCAACATGATGAAGACGATGGCGGCCGCTCCGTCTGTGCTCGAGGGCTATCTCAACCTCAACGCATCGCTCGCTGGGGGCGTGCTTGACGCCAAGTTCCGCGAGCAGATCGCGCTCACTGTGGCGCAGGCGAACTCTTGCGAGTACTGCCTCTCCGCCCATTCGGCGATCGGCAAGCGAGTGGGGTTGACTGCGGACGACATCCGCTCCAGCCGCGAGGCGCACGCAGCGGATGCCAAGCGCAATGCCGGGCTTCGCTTCGCGCGAGCCCTGGTGATCGAGCGCGCCCATGTCTCCGATCAGACAGTCGCCGATGTCAAAGCGGCCGGCTACACCGAGGGCGAAATCGCGGAGATCGTGGCCAACGTCGCCCTCAACATCTTCACCAACTACTTCAACAACACCGCTCGCACTGAGGTCGATTTTCCGAAGGTGAGCATCGAACTCGCCGAGCCCGTTCACGCCTGATGGCCACAGGAGCCAGCTCATGCAAGCGATCAAACCACCCTTTACACTCGAGACGGCGCTTGCGAAAGTGCAAATGGCCGAAGATGCCTGGAATTCGCGCGACCCGGAAAGGGTCGCGCTTGCTTACAGTACCGATTCCCGCTGGCGCAATCGCGCCGAATTCCTGCAGGGCCGCGAGGAAATCAAGACGTTCCTCCGCCGCAAGTGGGCGAAGGAACTCGATTACCGGTTGAAGAAGACGCTCTGGTGCTACCGCGAGAATCGGATCGCGGTCAGCTTCGAATACGAATGGCACGACGAAGCTGGGCAATGGCATCGCTCGTACGGAAACGAACTGTGGGAGTTCGACGAGGGCGGGCTGATGCGAGAACGGCGCGCTAGCATCAACGACGCGCCCATTACAGAATCGGAGCGGCGAATCCGCTAGAAAGGAATACCATGTACCTCGCGGAAATCTGGCGCTACCCGGTGAAGTCGATGGCAGGCGAGCGCCTCGAGTCGGCACGGCTCACCCACAACGGCATCGAGGGCGACCGCATCGTGCAAGTCTACGACGCGCGCGGCAACATCGCGACCTCGCGTACGTATCCGGATCTGCTTGGCATGCACGCGGCGCTCGGCGAAGACGGCGTGCCCTTGGTGGATGGCAGGCGATGGGATGATCCAGCAGTGCTCGCGGCGGTCCGCTCCGTGGTGGGGCCGGGAGCCCGGCTCATCTACGATGCCTCGTCCGAGCGCTTCGATATCCTACCGCTTCTTGTCGCCACCGACGGCGCCGTGCAAGCATTCGGGCGCGATGTGCGCCGCCTCAGGCCCAATCTGGTGATTGGCGGGGTGGAGGGCCTGGCCGAGCGCCAGTGGCAAGGGCGGCGGCTGTCGATCGGAAAGGTGAGCATCGGCATTCACGATCTGCGCGGCCGCTGTGTCATGACCACCTTCGATCCGGACACGCTTGCCCAGGATCGAGAAGTGCTGCGGGATATCGTCAAGCGATTCGGCGGCAAGCTCGCCTTGAACTGCGAGGTATTGAAGGGGGGCTCCATTGAGACCGGCCCAAAAGTCGAGTTGCATCCTGCGGCCTGATCCTCCCACGTGCGTCAAGGCGCTGTTCGTCGGCGAGTCACCACCGGCTTCGGGCCGCAACTTCTACGCTGCGGATTCTGGCCTCTACCGCTCGATTCATGAGGCCTTCGCCGCCGCCGATCCACGGTTTCGCGATGGAGATTTTCTGACTACATTCCACGGCGCCGGTTGCTACCTGGTGGACCTGTGCGCGGAACCTGTGGACCATCTCCCGGCCAAGGATCGCAGTCTCGTTTGCCGAGCCAGCGAACCGCGGCTTGCTGGAGCCGTTCGCCACCTGCGCCCGGCCTCCATCGTGACCGTAGTTCGCTCTATCGAGCCGAACGTCGCGCGAGCACTCGCACTGGCTTGTTGGAGCGGACCAGTCATCTCGCTGCCCTATCCCGGAAGGTGGTCGGCTCATCGGAAAGCGTTCGTTTCCTCGCTGCGCGCTGCATTGCCTGCGCTTCTGGTTGCGTTGCGCAAAGAAGCAAGGAGTCTCTGATCATGGCGCTACTTTCGAATCCCCGACGGGCAATCAGCGGCTTTGCAAGCTCGTGCCGCGGAGCAGAGGCTCACTCTCGAAGACTTGGCTGGGCAAGCTTGCGGGCGTGGATGTGCCTTTGCCAAAACGGGAAGGCAAGTACGGGCTAGCGGCCGTCATCGCTCAATGCGACATCAACGCTCCCTTGTCAGAGGAGAATCGTGAGTGGTTGGACTCTCCGAGTGTGGACCGGGAAGCGCTGTTGGTGAAGCGGGGCGATATCTATCACGTCGACGGGAAACCCCACCGGCGGCGAACTAGCCAGAGAGCTACTTGATCATGTAAAAGCCGGGATCCTGTAGCCACGCTTTGAGGAATGTTCGGTCAACCACGTGCGACACCCAGAGCTTCCCGTTCACGGTTTCGTAAGGGAGGCCGGCGATCTTCCCAGGGAACTGCGGGGCCCACGATTCGAATTCAGCCCGGACCTCGGCCCACTCGACTCCGCAACCCCGAAGACGGCGAGGGTCATTCAGCCATCGAGGAGGCATGAGCGCTCCGCACAAGTCAATGACTCCGGAGTGGGTCCGTGCGAAGTACAGCGCTAGTTCCGCCAAGATTTGGTGGTCTTCCCTTCCATTGCACATGGCGATCACCAGCAGTCTACTGGCGGGCTCAAAGCCGAATTCTTCACGGATTCGCGCGAGGTCATGCACGTCGGGATCTGGAGATTCGGACGTGAGCACGAATGGCCGGGATTCTCCACGAAATGTGCCACCAACGGTCCGAGTGTCCGTAACGTGGAAATCAATCCCTCCGAACTTCGAGTACTCCACGCGGTCACTAACGGTGCGGAGCGTATCCAATACTGCGGGAGAAATCAGCACGTCATCTCCAGCGAGCGGAGTCAGGATGCCAGCAACGGGTCCAGCCATGGCGACTGCTACCCCCGATAAAACGCCACAAACGCCTCCGCCAGCGCTCCCACCACCGCCTTCCGGTACCGCGCGCCCTTCTCCGCCGTCGCCCGGTCCGGACTATCGGTGAACCCGTCGATATCCTGCCACGACCCGTGCTTCTCCGCCCGATACGCCGCGTGAAAATTCCGCGGGTCCGACGGAAACGACCCGTCTCGATGCGGCAGCTTCGCCGTCACGATGTCCCCTCGCAGCGACATCATCATCGAAGTCTCGAAATCCCCCGCGTGTCCCGGCAAGCGCGTATCCGAATGCGCGCCCTCGCCCACCAGCGCCTCCCACGCGATCGTCCAATACGACCCCGCCGCTACCCGCACCGGCCGCTTCAACGCCACATCGCGCGCCGCCAGTTGCGCCAACTCGTGATTGCCCCCGTGGCCGTTCACCAGAAAGATCCGCGTGAACCCATCGGTCGCGAGCGAATCCACCAACTCACGCAACACGCGATAGTAGGTCTCGGTGCTGAACGAAAGCGTTCCGCCGAACGGCAAGTGATGGTCCGACGATCCGAACGGCAGAGCCGGCGTCACGATCACCGGAATCCGATCCGCCGCGGCCGCAGCCGCTTCTCGCGAAAGCGCTTCCACGGTGAAGTAGTCCGTGCCCGTCGGCAAGTGCGGACCATGTTGCTCCGTAGCCCCGATCGGCAACACCACCAGCGCATCGGCGGCGGCTTCGCGCAACTGCTGGCGCGTCATCTCGGCAAACAGCTTCATCGTTCCAATATACTGGCTCTTCGATATGAAGCCCATCGCCTACGTCAGTGACGAAATGTACGTCGCCATCCCCGGTGTCGACGCCGAGTTCGAATCTCTCGACGGCCGCACGCATGTCTTGCTGCGCTCCTCCGCCAAAGGAGCCTTCTACGCGGACCTCCCGCCCGGCGAATACAAAGTCGCGCTCTCGCGTGACGGCTACGGACCCAAGACCGCGCACGCCGTCCTCGGCGCCGAGCCCTGGCAGTTCCGCCTCATGTCGTACAAGCTCACCGGATACATGTGGCCCAAGTGGGTCCGCTCGGGCGAGCGCTCGCAAACGCGCGTTCACTCGCGAGAACAATATCAGCTCTCTTTGTGGCGCTACGGGCGCGTCAAGGAATTCGTGCGCCAACTCGCGTGGGTCGACGAACATGGTCCCTTCGCGAACATGCAGGTCCTGCCCGATGGCGACTTTACGCAGACCGGAGTCCGTTGGAACACCGTCGGCTACCAGGCTCCGCCCGTGTGGGTCACCGCGCCCGAGCGCTCTGGACTCTACTATCTCTGGGCGCGCACGCCGTCGGGCGACGCGTTCTCGTTCCCCTGGGTGGTTGCGCCAGCCGAGCCCAAAGCCAAGATCGCCGTGCTCGCTTCCACCAACACTTGGAACGCGTACAACAACTTCGGCGGACGCAGCAATTACGTCAGCGGTGCGCGCTTGCCCGAGCGCCCCGTGGTCACCTCGCGGCAAGAAGTGGATCGCTACACCGTCCCCGGCGGCTTCAACGTGTGGCGGCCCAAGGACGAAGAATTCTCGCCGTTATCGTTCGATCGCCCGGAGCCCTACAACCACATCCTCGACGAAGATCCGCATGAGACCGTGAAGGGTCGCGTGCAGTGCGGACAAGCGCCGGGCGAGTGGCGGCTCTATGCGTGGCTCGAAGAGCAAGGCCATGCCTACGACCTCTACGCCGAAGCGCAACTGCATGACGGCACGCTTCCACTCGACTCGTATCGAGTGGTGATGCTCGCGATCCACCCCGAGTACTGGACTCGCCAGATGTACTTCGCGCTCAAGAAATGGGTGTTCGAACGCGGCGGCCGCCTCATGTACCTCGCGGGCAACGGACTCAACTGCGAAGTGGTTTTCGACGATGATCGCATGCGCTGCCTCAGCCACTGCAACAGCCTGCATGGCGAACTCGGCGGCCACTCCGATGACGGAACCATCGAGTACGAGAGCCGCATGCATCGCACGCTCGAGTCGGAAGCGAATCTACTCGGCGTGGTGTGTACCGCGCCGGGCCTGATGACCGCTGCGCCGTATCGCGTGATCGATGACTCGCACTGGATCTTCGAAGGAACCGGTCTGCAGAATGGCGATCTGTTCGGAGAGCACACGCTCCACGAGCGCGTGCCCGGCGGCGCGTCGGGCCACGAGACCGACAAGATGAGTCCCTCGTCGCCCAAGAACACTGTGCTGCTTGCCAAGGGCATCAATGCGGACGAAGGCGGGTCTGACATTACTTACTTCGACACGCCGAGCGGCGGGGCTGTGTTTTCGGTGGGCTCCATCACCTGGATCCCCGGCATGTTCCCGGACGAGCGCGTCTCGCGCATCACCAGCAATGTGCTCGAACGTTTCCTCCGGTCCTGATTCTGGTACATTCAATCAGCAAGGAGTGCCCATGTACCATCTGATCCGCAATCTCGGCGTCCGCAACGCCGTCATCCAAGAAGCGCCCGGACTCGTGATCTCACTCGCCATCGCCGAGTTCTTCTTCAAGTTCCACAGCTTCCTTCTCGAGTGCACGGCGTTCCTGCCCGTGTGGTACTGCGTGAGCTGGGCGATGAGCAAGGTCCGCCGCAGCGCAGGGGCGTGACTCTGGAAAGGAGCAATTCGAATGTTCCGTCGCAGAGCTACCGCCGAAGCAGTACTGGTGTTGACGTTCTCGACCTTCGCTTTCGCTATGGATGCCCTGGCACAGGTCGTTATCCCCGGCCCTTACAGCTATTCCTTGGCATCTCGCCTGGCACCCGGGCAGGTCATTCCTTTGTTTCTTCGTACAAACTTGGACCTTCCAGAGGCCGGGGTTGCCGACGGCGAGCCTTGGCCCAACACGCTCGGCGGTGTCAGTTGCTACTTGGACTATTCGATCGGTACGCCTTCCCTTTCCGCAAGGAAATATCTGGCCATCGGCGCAGTCGCCCAAAGAGGTGGACCCGCGATGAGGACCTATGTCATCCTCGCGCAGATGCCCTTCGAAATCCGGTCCTCTATTGGCACCGTGAATCCCGAGCTATGGCTCCTGCGGATCGCCGTCAACGGCGCGCTCGTGGACACACACGCTGTCTCCTTGTTTCCGTCCCAAGTCCACATTCGGAACCGCTGCGACTATTCATCCACGCCAATGGCGTGGCCAGACTCTAGCTGTCCCCATCTGATTAGCCGCTCCGATGGGTCACTCGTCACGGGCAGGAAGCCCGCTGTGCCTGGAGAAACTCTATCGATGCTCATGTATGGATTGGGGCACACGACACCACCGACCGAAACAGGGCGCCCCTTCCAGGCGGGGGCTTCGCTTTCGAATCCTGAGCGAGCAACTCGGCTCTACTGGGACTTTACGACGAACGCGATGGCCCGCCGGCTGGATGAAGACTCGGCCGAACTGGTACAAGCCGATGTCGTGGCCGGTCCCGTGCCCATCTCGGGAACAGTTGGCCAATACAGAATTGATGTCAGGGTACCGTCGAGGCAGTTGCGGGGGTGCGACCTGGACCGAGGTACTCGATCAAACGCAACTCTTATGGTCTACGGGGACCTGAGCGTCGATGGCGCACCCATCTGCATCGGGGCGAGTGAGTAGGCTAGCGCGGTTGGCCTCCTGTCGTTAGCGCCGAATGGCCTGATTCAGATGAAGCGGAAGGGGAGTCCCCGCACCTTCCGAGGCCTTCAAGACCCTTGGTCACAGTGCCGGGAACTGGAGCGGTTAGCGGTCGAAGCAGTAACGTTTCGATCTCCCGAATTGACACCGGACCCCACGTATAGTAGATCTCTATGTGAGCGCCTGACAGCCCGGGTGCTCTATTCCAGTCTCTAGGGGTCTCCATGTCGCTAGCTTCTTCATCGCGCCTGCTGCTCGGCGCGATGCTATTCCACGCTCTCATCTCTTCCTGCTTCGCCCAGTTCGGCACCGGCACCATCCTCGGCACCATTCGCGATCCAACGCAAGCCGTGATCCCCGGGGTCAAGGTCGTCGCCACCAACGACGGCACCAACGCCACCCGCGAATTCACCACTGACTCCGAAGGCAACTATCGCTTCAACGCCTTGCCCAACGGCACGTATACGCTCACTGCCTCCGCGCCCTCGTTCCGCACCGCAACGCTCTCCAACGTCGTCGTCACCGTGAACACGCAGGTCCGCAGCGACATCACCATGCAAGTCGGCAACGTCAGCGAGAAGGTCGATGTCGAGTCCACCACGCCGCAGTTGCAGACCAACACCGCGGTCCTCGGTTCGGTGATCGACAACCGCACCATGCTCGAACTCCCGCTCAACAATCGAAACTTCTTCGACCTCGCCGCCCTCACTCCCGGCTCTCTGCGAACCGTCGGCACGTCGAGCGTCATGGACTCGCGCTCCATCGACATCGGCGGCGTCCGCAACACCGCCACCGGCGCCAACCTCGACGGCGTCGACTTCACCGTGGTCAACCAGAACAATCCCGGAATCGCGTTGAGCGTCGATGCGCTCGCCGAATTCAAAGTGGTCACCAACTTCATGGACGCCTCCTACGGACATGGCGCAGCGTTCATCGACATGGTCACCAAGCGCGGCAGCAACTCCTTCCACGGAACCGCGTATGACTTCGTCCGCAATCGCGCTTTCCAGGCCGGCCAGTTCTTCCGCCCCGCCACTGGAGCTCCCCGCTTCACCTACAACCAACCCGGCGTGAGCGCGGGCGGCAAGATCCTCAAAGACCGCACGTTCTACTTCGCCAACTACGAAGCGCGCCGCCGCCGCACCGGCATCATTCTGCAAGGCCTCGTCCCCACTGACCAGATGCTCGCCGGCGACTTCAGCGGCACCGGCAAAGCCATGCGCGATCCGCTCAACGGCAACGTCCCCTTGCCCGGCAACACGATTCCGCAAAGCCGCTTCGATCCCATCAGCCAGAAGATGCTCCAGTATTTTCCTCACGCGAATCTCGCCGGCCGCGCCGGAGTCAACTTCCTCGTCACGCCCAGCGATTGGGAGCGCCGCGATCAAGTCACCGGACGAATCGACCATCGCCTGTCCGCCAAGGGAAATCTCTTCGGCCGCTACTCCTACGCTAATGACGACCTCACCAACGTCGGCTACATCATCGGCCTCGGCGTCATTCGCCCCGATCGCACCCAGCATCTGTCTCTCGGCTACACGCACGTCGTTTCGCCCACGCTCATCAGCGATACGCGACTCGGCTTCTTCAAGGCATACCTCGCCCGCCAAAGCGATGGCGACCGCTACTCCACTGACTTCGCCAAGCAAGTCGGCTTGAAGAACCTGGCCCCGAGCCCCGGCGACTACACGCTGCCGAACGTCAACCTCACCGGATACGCCCCCGGATTTCCTGGCGCCAGCGCCGGCTTCGTCGGCTACGGCACGCATATCGTACAGAACAATATCTACTACCGCGGCGGCGAGACCATCACTTGGGTTCGCGGTAATCACACGGTGAAAGCGGGTGTGGAATATTCGCACTTGATGGTCGGCTACGATCAAGGCAGCAGCCAGAACGGCATCATCAATTTCACCGGAAACTACAGCGGCGATTCGTTCGGCGACTATCTCCTCGGCGTTCCCGGATCGGCCACCGGCGGCCTGGGCAGCGTAGGCAACTACGGCGGCGTCGCCAAGTACGCGCTCGCCGAGCAACTCTTCTGGTACGTGCAGGAAGATTGGCGCGTCTCGGAAAAGCTCACGCTCAACCTTGGCGTCCGCTGGGAGTACCAATCGCCGTACCGCGGCCGGCTCGCCAACTTTGATCTCGGCACGGGGCGGCAGAACCTGGCTGGCCGCCCGGACTACTACATCCCCGGCGTCGGTCTCTTCCAAAACACCGGATCCGTGGTTCTCAACAATCCACCCGTTGCGCCGGACCGGAACAACTACTCACCGCGGCTCGGTATTGCATACCGCCTGGGCAAGAACACCACCATTCGCTCGGGCGCCGGCGTCTTCTACGCCTACACGGGAGGCGGAGCGGCGGTCAACAACATGCTGAGCACGCCGCCGTTCTTCGTGTTCGCGAATCTGGTCTCGAGCCCCACCGTTCCGCAGATCCGCATGAGCGACTTGTTCCCCGGCCCTGAAAAAAGCACCACGGGCGTCAGCAGCAATCAGGACCTCAACCAGCGCACCGGTTACCTCTACAACTACAACCTCAACGTGCAGCATCAGCTCCGGCCGGGGCTGCTGTTTGAAGCCGGTTACATGGGTAACACCGCCCAGAAGCAGTATGGTTCGATCCTCGTCAACCAGCCGCGCTTGCCTGTCAACAAAGACAATCCCGAGCCCTACCAGACCCGCATGCCCTACCCGGCGTTCATTCCGGGGTTCAGCCAGAACACCAGCTATCAATGGTCGAACTACAACGCCGGATACTGGAAGCTCGAGCAGCGCTTGTGGCATGACCTCTCCTACACCGTCTCTTACACGTTCTCGAAACTCATGGATAGCGGCGGCGCCGGCATGAACATGTACAATCGCCGCCCCGAGCGCGAGCCGGGTCCGAACAACGTACCTCACAACTTCATCGCCAGCTACATCTGGCAGTTGCCCATTGGAAAAGGAAAGCACGTCGACATCCAGAACAAGCTGCTGAACGGAGTCATCGGCGGATGGGAACTGAGCGGCATCACCAACTTCATCTCCGGATTCCACTACACCATCGTGGTCGCGGGCGACCCGGCCAACGTGCTCGCCGGCGAGGAGCGCGCCAACGCCACCGGAACCGCGATTCGCAAGCTCGATCCGCGCACCAACAATCTGCTCGGGCTCGACAAGGCCGCGTACTCCACTCCATCACGCGGTACGTTCGGCAACCTCGGCCGCAATGTGCAACCCGGATTCGGCATCAACAACTGGGACGTCAGCTTCAGCAAGAACTTCGCGATCGCTCCGCTGGGAGAAGCATCGCGCCTCCAGATTCGCGCCGAGTTCTTCAACTTCGTGAATCACGCGCAATTCAACAATCCCGGCGCCACGGCGAACGTGACCACCTTCGGACTAGTGAACAGCACGCGCGATCCGCGCATTCTGCAACTGGGCGGCAAGCTCTACTGGTAAGCCGCTAGCGGACGAATTCGACCTTAACACGGTGCGGGATCAACCCCGCATCGTGCCCGAGGTCGAGCAGTAACTGCGCCGCCTTCGGAACCTCTTCGCCGCAGTCGATGGTGTGGTGATTCACGTACATCCCCACGAACTTCTCGGCCAGCGGCGTCTCCATGTCGCGCGCGAACTGCATCGCGTACTCGAGCGCCTCGTCTTTGTGCTCGATCGCGAATTCGATGCTCGCCCGCATCAAGCGGCAGCATTCGCTCTGGATCTCCGGTGGCAGGTCACGCCGCAGCGCATTCGCGCCCAGCGGCAGCGGAAGCCCGTACTTCTTCTTCCACCACTTGCCCAAATCCTGCACGAGCGTGAAACCGCCCTTGGAGTAAGTCAACTGCGCTTCGTGGATGATCAGGCCGAGGTCGACTTTGCCTTCGCGCACCACATCCGGGATCTTGTCGAACGGCGTCAGCACAGGGATGAAGTCGGGCTCCATCAGGTTGAGCGTCAGGAACGCCGACGTCATTTTCCCCGGAATCGCGATCCGCTTGCCCTTGATCTGGTCGAGCGTCATTGGATGCGTCGCGATGAGCATCGGACCGTAGCCGTCGCCGATGCTCGATCCGCTCGCCATCAGCACGTACTTGTCGGCCACGTACGGGTAGGCGTGATACGAGATCGCGGTCAACTCGTAGACGCCCTCCATCGCTTTGCGGTTGAGCGTCTCGATATCGGAGAGCTCGTGCCGGATTTCCACCAACTTGGAACGGATCTTCCGCGTCGCCAACGCGTAGAACATGTAGGCATCGTCGGAATCAGGACTGTGGGCGCAGACGATCTCACGCAGGTCGCCAGAAGGCATATGGGGAATCCCGTACTATAGCACGATGCCCCGTTGCCCCTATGCCCCGACCGTCGTCTCCAACTCTCGGTGTAACCGGTCCAACGCCGCCTGCAATGCCAGCAACGCCTGTGCCGACCCTTCGAGCGCCTGGTTCCGCCCCATCATTTCGAGCGCCAATGCCGCTTTCATCGAAGCCTCGGCCCCAATCGCACTGAGCGACCCTTTGAGTGTATGCGCCGACCGCTGCAACGCAGGCGCATTCTGGCTTACCACCGCCTGCCGGATCTCGTCCACAAGCGCCGGATATTCAACTAGATAAAGCTGAGCTACCTCTCGCAGGAGCTCCTCGTCTCCACCCACCCGGTCCAGCGCGGCGGATAGATTGAGTATCGCTGGGGTTGCCTCTGGCATGGCCTCGATACTCTATCGGCAGAATACGGCAAAAACTTCTGTGTCTCTATAGTACCAGACGTGCTACAACATCCATTATGTCTCCCGTGGCCCCGGAGCGGAGGACCTTTGCCGCCTCGCTGGACTGCAACTACCTGGTCACACCCCCACCCGCCGGCGTAGCCGAGCCCCTGCTCGCCGTGGCCCTCCACGGCTACGGCATGGACGCGCAGACGATGCACCGCCTCAGCCTCCCCGTCGTCTCGCACCGCGCCGCCCTGGTGTCCCTCGAAGCTCCGAATCAGTTCTACCTCGGCCACCCCTCCGAGACCGCCGCCATCGGATTCAATTGGGGCACCCGCTCGCACTGGGGCGCGTCGATTCGCCTCCACCAGGAGATGGTCCGCAATGCCCTCCGCGAAGCCCAGACATGGCTCGCCATTCCTCGCGAGCGCTGCCTGCTCCTCGGGTTCTCGCAGCCCGTGAGCATGAACTACCGCTTCCTCGCCGCCCACCCGCACGAGGTACGCGGCGCCATCGCCATCTGCGGCGGCATCCCGGGCGATTGGGAACGCGACCGCGCTCCGCTGCTCGAATCCGCGATTCTCCACATCGCGCGCAGCGAAGACGAGTATTATTCGGTAACTCGGGCGACAACCTTCGAGACGAAGCTCACCGCCGCTGCGCGCGACTTCGAGTTCCACATGCTGCCCGGCAAACACCGCTTTCCCTCGCAGGCCCGTTCGATCGTCAACGCTTGGATGGACCGCGTCTGGGGCAAGCCCACGCCCCGATCGGAGCAGAGCTGAGTGTCGATCGAGATTCGCTTGCGCGGGCGCATCAGCCGCGGCCTGTTCCGCCGCCGCGTGCCCGACTTGCGCAAGGTGAAGGAGTGGATCGAGTTCCGATGCTCCGGCGTCCTCGACGAAGCGCGCGTCATCGCCCACGAAGACGGCACCGCCAGCCTCGGATGCTTGCTTCATCCGGCCGGCGAATCCCTCACCCTCGAAACCACGCTCGAGCATTTCCTCATCGCCGATTGCCGCACCCAATGCGTCGGACCCGGCTATCACATCTTCGTGTGCGAACTGCTCCGCGAACTGGCATCCGAGTTCGCGATCGAATGGGAGCCGCCCGGCGCCGGCTTCGGAGACAGCACCGGCTTCTTCCACAATGGCGACCTCGATCTCGTTTATCAGGCCATGTCTGACTGGCTGCAGAACGTCGCCACCGAAATCCTAGACCACGCTGCGTTGCGCGAATCGGAAGGCTTCGGCATCTGTATGCCCCTCGATTCCGGATTCGAGCAAACGGACTTCGTGCAGACGGCGCTCGGTCCGCGCAGCACCGAGTGGCTCGAACAGATGCGCGTCAATCGCTCGCGCCACGACGAGTTCTTCGCCTGGTGGAACATCGCACAAGACGCCCTCTACAATCGCAACCGCGCGCTCGTGCTCTTGTGCAATCACGTCCGCTGGCGCAAGCCGCTCACCGAGGCCGAGCGGCAGTTGCTGCTCGAGGTGGATGGGCTGTTGTGGTGGGCGCTGGACAAGGATCCCTCGCTCGAATTTCCGTGGCGTGAGTGGGTGGAACTGCGCCAATGGGCTGGGCTCATGGTCACCAGTGACCGCCGCCTGCTCGAAGGAGCCTCGCGCATTCCCGACGAAGAGCCGCTGCTCGGTTACCGCCGCCACCCCGTGATCGTGACGCTCGCGGCGGGCTGGCAGTTGCGAGTTCCAGGTGCGCTGGCCGATGAATGGGACGACGAAGGCACCTGGTCCGGCTGGGATGAAACGCACACCATCCGCGTGACCACGTTCGCCGTGAACGCAGCCGGATCTCCCGTATCCGCCGAGGAACTCGTGAGCCGGCAGATCGGAACCGTGCCCGCTGACATCCGCTTTGAACTCGGCGGGGTGCACGCGATCGGCGGCATCAGCGAGCGCGTGGAGGGCAGCCAGACGTTCCTGCAACTCGATGCCGCGAGCGCAGTGAAGGGGAAGCTCGCGGTGCTCACCGCGACGTCGACCGATTTGAACGAGCGGGAATGGTTGATGGAAGTGTGGCGGTCACTCGCCAACGATTTCCCCGCGTAGTCTGAATTTGGGCTGGCTTCAGCCTGCACGGGACTCCAGTCCCGCTGCCGGCACAAGCGTCGAGGCCCGTGAAAGCATGCAAGGACACGCCGCCCGTTACAGAGCCGCGCGCGTCCAAGCGGCACTGCGTCCGGCTTTCTCCACTCCCTTGCGTTCGCGGCTCGGAAGGGTTCCTCCGAGTTTCAGCCCCTTGGACCAGCGCCCCGCCGTGCGCGCTTCAGTCCCGCTGACGATTCCCACTCGGTCTCGCGGCGCAAATTTTACCTGCACGGTTCACGCCGCCGTGCCGTCTAGATCTCCAGAGGTTCTCGACATGAACGCATCTCGGCAACTGGTTCCCGCCTTCATCCTGCCCGCGCTGTTCGCGGCGGTGGCGTTCGGGCAGACTCAAAGTGACGTGGAGCGCGTAATTCGCCTGGAACACGCCACCACCTCCGAAGAAGTGCAACAAATCGCCACTCTCACGCGCGCCATGACGGAAGTGCATGATATCCGCGCTGATGCGGGTTCCATCACTCTGCGGGGCTCCGCCGAACAAGTAGCGCTCGCCGAATGGCTGGTTCGCGAGGCCGACAAACCCGCCGGGTTCCGCGCCGAACCGCGTGAGCACGCCATTCCCGGAAGTGGCGAAACCCTGCGCGTGTTCAACCTCGCCGACACCGATGCGCCGCAGTCGCTTCAGGAAGTAGCGACCGTTGTGCGCTCGATCACCGAGATGCGCCGCCTGTTCACGTACCCGAAAGCAAAGGCGCTCGCCGTACGCGGAGGGGCGGACCAACTGAAGCTCGCCGAGTGGCTGATTGGCGAACTCGACCGGCCAGCGTCGCAAACCCGTTCGGACTCGGCCCTGTTTTCCTACGCCGCGCCGGACGATACGGTGCGCGTGTTCTATTTGACGCCCGGCGAATCCCCGCGCCAGTTGCAGGATGTCGCTGTCAGCGTGCGCAAGACTGCCGGAGTGCGCCGTCTGTTCACCTACAATGCGCCGCGAGCGATGGTCGTCCGCGGCACGGCAACCCAGATCGCGCGAGCGGAGCAACTGATCCAGACGCGAGCCCGATAGCCGGTGGCGGCGCAGCGCTGCCGCCACGCCGATCTGCTGCCACAATGTAGGGATGTCGCCGCCACCCGCCGCGCGCTCGGCGCAAATGCGTCTGGTCATCCTCATGACCGCCTTGAGTGGAATGAGTTACTTCAACCGGACCATCATGTCGATCGCCGGCCCCGGCATCATGAAGGAGTTCCAAATTTCGGAGCCCTCCATGGGCACCGTATACTCCGCGTTCCTGCTCAGCTACACGCTCTGCATGGGGCTCGGCGGCGCACTGGCTGACCGCTTCGGCGCCCGCCGCACACTGTTCGTTGCCGGACTCTGCGGATGCGCCTGCACCGCTCTCACCGCCCTGTGCGGACCCGCTGGCCTCGGCGCCTACCTCGGCGTCGTGGGTGCGTTCATGGTGGTCCGCTTCTTGTTCGGCATCGCCACTGCGCCGCTGTATCCATCCACCGCGCGGATTTCCTCTGACCGAATACCGCCCGCGTCGCAAAGCAGCGTGCAATCGGTGGTCATGGCCGGAGCCGCAGTCGGCGCAGCCACCTCGCCCGTGCTCTTCACGCGTCTCATCGGATCCGCCGGCTGGCGAGCCTCGTTTGTGCTGGCCGCGGCCGCCACGCTGGTCCTGTTGCTCGTATGGCCGCTCGCGGTTCCAGAGAACGTACCCGGCGAACACGCACCGGCGCGCAAGCCGTCCAGTTGGGCAAAGCTCCTCGTCAATCGCGACCTGCTCGCGCTCACCGGCGGCTACTTCATGCTCAATTACTTCGAGTACATTTTCTTCTATTGGATCTATTACTACTTCGGAGAGATTCGAAAGCTCGGCCCGGAGATGGGCGCCTGGGCCACCACCACGATGTTCGTCGCCATGGCGACCATGTCCCCGCTCGGAGGCTGGCTCGCCGATCGTGTCGGCCGCGGCCTCGGCAAGCGCAAGGGCAGGCAAATCGTCAGCATGTGCGGAATGGCGCTCAGCGCCGTGCTGCTTTTCTGGGGAGCCAGTGGCGTCGGCGTCACGGCGACCATCGCGCTCCTCGCCCTCGCACTCGGCTTCTGCACCATGGCGGAAGGTCCGTTTTGGGCCACCGCGATCGACATCGGCCGCGAGAACGCCGGCGCCTCGGGCGGCATCATGAACACCGGGGGCAACATCGGCGGCATGCTCGCCCCCATCGTCACGCCACTGATCGCGCAGCGCTTCGGCTGGGCGGCCGGGCTTTACTTCGCCAGCTTCATGGTGCTGATCGGAGTGGTGACGTGGCTATGGGTCGACCCGGAACGCCGAGTCTCTGAGAGCAAGTCATGATCGAATCGAAATCAATCCGTCCGTGATGCGATGCTCGCATTCCGGTCGAACTGGTGCAGTGTAGCGGGCTTCAGCCTGCGCGGGACTTCAGTCCCGCTGTCGATGCCCAGCCCTGGCAGCGGACCTTAACCTCTCCCGAAGGGTGCTTGGGGGGGCTTCCACTCCTGGCGGGTGATGGCCGGCGAGTACCTGTCGAATTTCGCGCCGGAAAGTAGCTAGGCTTCGAGCTCCGGCGCAGACCGGGGCGGTTGTTGTACTTGTGGCCGCGCGAAAAGTCGTGCCGCAATATCCGTCAACGGGTACGCGAAGTGGTGCGGTCGTTCGCTAGCAACGAACGGCTCGATGTAGTAATCAAGAAGCTGAATCCGGCCTTGAATGGGTGGTGTACCTATTTTCGGGTTGGCAACAGCAACCGGGTCTTCCACGAGGTGGATTGGGCAGTACGTAGCGAGCTGAAATTATGGCTCCGGCGCAAGTATGACTGCGATTGGAGGACGGCCAAGAAGAGATGGATCTATCACTTCCTTCATAGCCGATGCCGGTTGTACCGGATGGTGGGAAAGGTGAGCCACCTGGATGGATTGCGGCGCAAGCCACCGGAAGAATGTTGACCGGAGAGCCGGATGCGGGAAAACCGCATGTCCGGTTCGATGAGCAGTGTTGGAAACGTGCAGCACGTAACGCGCCAGTGCCCTACTCTACGCCGCAAATTGGCGCCCCGCACCATATGCGGTCGCCGGGCCGGCGGATTTGGAACGCTCGCTATCCTCACGGCTGTGAAACGCGCGGCTTGCAAAATCAGTTGGCGCGATTAACGGCTAGGCCACGACCACGAGAAGTTCACCAACCCCTGGTGATCCACTTTGCCGTTGCCGATTCCCACCTGCTGCGCGGAGAAATCGAGCGCCACGCGCTTGCTCACTCTCCACTCGAGTCCGGTGAGCGCGATCCCGTATGCCGGACCGCCGGTGGGGCGTTCGGCCGTGAGGTTCAAGTGCGCGGTGAATTTGCCGAACACGCGGCCGTAGCCGACAGCGGCATCCCACAGTCCCGATGGATTATTGTCGCCGGGCGAGGTCGCGCCGGCCCAAGTCAGGCTGGATCCATATGTGTTGCGGCCTTGCTTCCATTGTCCAAGCAGTGTGGCGCCATAGCGGAATCCGCCGGCTCCCCGCGGCAGATATCCGAACTGCGGTGCGATGGCGAGGCCGAGCTTTCCCGGAAGATCCGTGGTGGCAAGCATGGAGATGTGATCAGAGCCGTGCGTCACGCGATGGCCGTCAGTAGTGAAGCTGTCATAACTATCGAAGTTGACGCTGTACTCGGTGCGGCCCCAGAGCAGGTGACCTCCGTCTGGCCGGAAGGCGAGGTTGGTGGGGGTCCACAGGGCGCCATCGCTCGAGAACCCCTGCGTGAAATCCACGGTGTAGCTTCCGCCGAGCGAGACGGGCGAACGGAGGTTCAGCCGGCGGCGCAGCGAGAGAGTGGAGCTGCGCCGAGCCGATGGCCGGCCGCGCCGCGGGGGCTTCGGAGCTGCCTCCGCCGGAGCACAGGCGAGCACGGACACGACGAGTGCGATCCCCAGTGACTTCATGCGGTAAAGCTCAGGCGGCCGATACGTGCGACCGCAGGAAGCGCGCCCCGCGCGGAATCGCGGCCATCTCGTCTTCTTTGCCCTCATAGACGAGACCGCAGAATCCGTTGTAGTGGACCGCGCGCAGGATGTTGAAGACGCGGCCGTAGTCGATGTTGCGTTCCTTGCCCTGCGCGTCGAGTTCATAGAGCTTCACGCGAACGAAGCGCGCCAGCGGTGCCACTTGTTCGAGCGAGTGATAGTAGTCCTTGTACGTGGTGCCCGCGATCTTCGGCCCATTCGGACCTTCGCGCCCGGCGAAGTGTCCGGTGTCGAGCACGAAGGTGAAGTTCGGATGATTCACCTCCTTGTGGAAGCGGAGCATGTCGTCGCCGGTGGAGGTGAGCCCGGAGTGGTTCTGGAGCGCAACCGGCATTCCCGCTTCGGCGCCGATCTCGGAGGTCTTGCGCAGCGCATCCACGCCCCGGCGGAACGCTTCTTCCGCCTTATCCGGAGAGGGAGCCGAGCCGACGAACACGCGCAGAATGGGAGCTCCGAGGAACATGCCCGCGTCAATGGCGCGGCGCGCTTTTTCTATTTCGTTGGGAATCGCCTCGGCCGAGCGCCCGAACTCGGTGGTGACGGCGAAGCAGGAGATGGTGAGTCCGTGATCAAGTGCCCGGCGGCGCACTTCCTTGAGATGCGCTTTGTCGAGGCTCTTCAAGCCGGAGACGTGGATGTCGACTCCATCGAGATTCATGGCGCGGCATTGCGTCAGGAAGCTGAAGATGTCCATCTTGCCGGCTTTGTATTGGTTCTGGAAGCTCAGGGTCAGGCAACTCAAGCGCATCATGGCGAAAACGATGATACCGCAGCGGAGGCGAAGCCGGACAGTAACGGCTATCATGGTTCGACGCTCATGATCCACCGCAGACAATTCCTCGCTGGCCTCGCTGCCGTTCCGGCGTTGACGCAAGACACGCCCGATTGGGGCGGTCCCGTGCTCGATTTCCATTTGCATCCCAAGCAGGGCGCGGATGGAGAGGCGGCTCACATGAAGGGATGTGGCGTGACGCGGGCGGTGCTGCTCACGCGGGATTCCGGCGAAGCGAAGTCGCATCAGTTGGCGGCGGATCAGCCGGACAAGTTCGTCTACTTCATCGGGACCGATACGGCGAAGCCCGGAGCGGTGGACGTGCTGCGTGCGGCGGCGAAGAATGGCGCGCGCGGATTCGGCGAGTTGAAGTCGCACGTGGCGGCCGATGGTCCGGAGATGAAGCGCGTGTACGATCTCGCCGCCGAGCTTGGCGTGCCCGTGCTGATGCATTTCCAGGTGGTGGAGCACTTCGCGGCAGAAGGCACGTTCAATATCCATATCGAGAGCCTGCCCGCGATTCTGAAGGCGCATCCGAAGACCACGTTCATCGGGCACGCAGATCTGTGGTGGGCGAACATCAGCGCGGAGGTGCCGGCGGATGTGGCGTATCCGAAGGGTCCGGTGAAGAAGGGCGGGTTGACGGATCGGCTGCTCGCGGACTTCCCGAACATGTACGGCGATTGCTCGGCGAATTCGGGACGCAACGGCTTGGGGCGAGATCCCGAGTTTACGGCGGGCTTTCTCGCGCGGCACCAGAACAAGCTGATCTTCGGGAGCGACTGTAGTTGCCGCGATGGGCGTGGGGCGGGTCAGGGTTCGCAGGAGCCGTTGATCAAGGGGAAATGCGTGGCTCGGGAGACGCTGGCGGTGTTGAAGAAGCAGGCGTCGCCCGAGGTTTTCCGGAAGATCACGTGGGTCAATGGGAACAAGCTACTGAAGCTGAAGGTGTAGAGCAGGTTCAGCGGCGCGAGAGCCGCTTCGAGATGTCGGGCCAGAACTCGCGCAGCATGTTGGCGAGCGAGTCAGTCGCGATGCCGATACCGAACCGGATCGCGGTGTTACGTCCGCCGCGCTCGGCCGCGGGGTAGTACAGATTACCGAGCGCGGAAGAAGCGCCCACGCCGAGCAACTCGGGCGTATTGACCGTCAGTTTACGCTTGTCGGTGGGAATCACGAAATTCCGGGACAACGCATACCCCACGCGGCCCCAACCCGAGCCGGTGCCTTTGCGGAAGTAGCGTGGGTCCTGATGAATGACCGACGGGACCACCGCCTCGATGAAATACGCAGTAGTGATGCTGTCGGCGAGGACCAAGCCGTAGCGATGTGCAAGCCCCTTGGCGCCGAGCGGAATCGATGGGTACTGGTGGCTCGCATGGCTGATGCCGGCGAGCAGCCCCATGGTGAAGAAGGCGCTGCGATCAAACGCGTCGGCCGTGGCGAGCTTGAATTTTTCTTTGACGGTCAGCGGCTTCAGGTTCGCCGCATCGATCGACGTGGTTCGAAAATTCGGCAGGATGCCGCCGATGCGCTTGTGGTCCTCTTTGGCGTATTTCTGTTCCGGCTTGGCGGGTTCCGCCTTGGCCGGCTCCACTGTGGGGTCGGTTACCGATGGGACCGAAGACTCGAAAGTCACGGCCGGATCCGGCTCCGTTGGACCTTGGGCACGCACGGGAGCACTCGCCAACAGGAGCGCAACCACCACACCGAGCTGACCAATGGGACGAAACATCACAACCTCGACAACGACAGACACCTATAAGGAAAGGGATCCCCAGGGATTAGGAGCAGAATAGCGCGATACGCCTCGCCGGGTCAAACAGCAGATGCCAGCCCTACCAACTCACCGACCGGAAACACGACGCCGGCAACCCCTCCGCATTCACCAAATTCGCATCCGGATTCGCCGCCCACGCATACCGCACCGCCACCGGCTCCGCCACATCCGGACTCGACACCACGATCGTCTGCCCATCGATCCGCGCTTCCGCCGCATGGAACTGCTTGTCCGGACCCGCCACTTCGAATCCCTTCAACGCGCCGCTGCGCGCCTTGAGTCCGCCACCCACACTGTCGAACCACACGCGCATCTTGATGCCGCGATCGCCTGTGGTCGCAGCCTCGCGCGTCGCCATTTTGAATCGCGGACCAGAATACACCACCTGCGTCTCGCGGTAAGCAATGTGCCGCGCCGCCAACGCCAAGCGCGCGCCCACGTCCTGCTTGTTCTTCGGATGAATGTCGCCCGGCTCGCCGATGTCGTTGATCACCGCCTGCGCCGTGTTGCGCAGCTCGAGCGTCTTGGTCTGCTCTTCCTGCACCAGCACCCAGTCCTTCGGCGACCCGGCCTTCTCGAAGTTCGCCAGTTGCACCCAGAAGAACGGGAACTCGCCGATGCCCCAACGCGTGCGCCAGTCCTGAATCATCGTCTCGAACGCGCGGCGATAGATCGGCGCCTCGACACGCGAAGCGTTCGACTCGCCTTGATACCAGATCGCGCCCTTGATCGTGTACGGGACCAGCGGATGAACCATCGCGTTGTAGAGCCCCGACGGTTGATGCGCGTGCCCGGGACCGCGCGGAGCAACCGGACGCCGCGCATCGGATTTGCCGTCGCGCTTGGCGATGTCGTATTCCTTCATCGCAGCATGATATTTGGCGCTGGCCTCGGGGAACTCGCTCACCGCGCGATTCCACTCGGCGATCATCGGGAACAACGCCGGATCCGAGTGCAGCGCTTCGCGGCTCGTCCACGCCTGCACCGGAGTTCCGCCGTAGGCCGTCTGGATCAAGCCGAAGGGCACGTTCATCTGCTTGTGCAATCCGCGGCCGAAGAAGTAGAGAACCGCGGAAAAGCCCTTCACCGAATCCGGCGTGCAGACTTCCCACTTCGCTTCCACGTCCATCTGCGGCGCGTCCGAGGTCTTGAGCGGCACTCGGAACAGGCGAATGTTCGGATAGTTCGCCGAACTCATTTCCTGTTCGGCGTTGTTCACCTGGCGCATCGCCCACTGCATGTTCGATTGGCCGGACCCGACCCACACCTCGCCCACCAACACGTCACGCACGGTGATGGTGTTGCTTGCAGCGATGGTCATGTCGCCGTTGACGCCCGCTTCCATCGGCTTGAGCCACACGTGCCACTGCCCTTGCGGACCCGCGTTGTCCGTCACCGTCTGATCCTGGAACTTCACCGTCACCGACTCACCGGGACTCGCGAAGCCGAAGATGCGCACGGGAACGCCGCGCTGCAGCAGCATGTGATCGGATACGATCGCGGGAAGCTTCAGCTCCGCGAATAGGGAAACAGCCGCGGCGGCGGCGATCAGGATAAGGCGCATCGCGCTACTCTCCTTTGAACGTGAAATCGGCGGTCACGGCGCCGCCCGGGCCAACGGTAACCTTGGCCTGCTGCGCCGGGAGCTTTTCGTGCCAGGCTTCCAGCGTATACTCTCCCGGCGGAACATTTTTGATCTCGAATGTTCCGGTGTCTCCCGTCACGGCGAAATACGGATGCTCCATCACCGCGCCGTAGGCCCGCATCCACGCGTGCACGTTGCACTTGATGGGAATCATGATCTCGGGCGCCGCGAACTTGCGCTCGATCGCCGGCGTGCCCGGAGGCTGGCCCTGGTTCCACTCGCGGTTCTTCTCGGCGAGCGGATGTACGTTGTGCGTCACGGGATCGCTATTCGAAACCTGCATTGGCTGCCCCACGCGAAGCCCGAACACGCGCGGCGCGAACATGCAGCCTTTCTGATCGAACTGCACGGGCGCGGTGACAGGTTCGAATTGCTTGCCCTCGAGTCCGCCCTTGATGTACACGAACACGTTGCCGAGCGTTCCGTTCGCGTTGAACTGGAAAGCAGGATCGAGCACGGGACCCTTGTGCAGCTTTTCGCAATCGGCCTCGGACTCCATGATGATCTGCTTCCGCGCGGGCTTCGCGCCCGTGAAGCTCACCTTCCCCGAGAGTGTCCCCGCCGTCGCCGGGTCAACCTTGAAATAGGAAACGGGGGCCGCCGCAGCGTCCCCCGCCTTTTTCGAATCACGATTCGATTCATTGGCGGGACCGCTCCCGCCGCATGCGATCAACAACGCCGCAGCCGCGGCCGGAACGATTCGCGCCTTCATACTACTCCTTCGCGGCGTCAGTTCTTCGCGAGCGGACCGATGTCGGCCGGCTCGTCACCAGTCAGCGATTCCATGAACGCCACCAAGTCGGCGCGCTCCTGTTTGGTCAGGTGCTCGAGCGACTTGATTTCCTTGTCGCGCCATTGATTCGAGTTGCCGCCGCCAACGTAGAAGTCCACCACGTCTTTGAGCGTCTTCAAGCTCCCGTCGTGCATGTACGGACCCGTCTTCGCAATATGCCGCAGCGTCGGCGTCTTGAACGCGCCGCGGTCGGCATCATTCTTGGTTTGGTCGAAGCGGCCGAGATCCTTCAACTCGCCCTTCGCGTCAATGCCGACGCCCAAGTTGTGGAACTTGTTGTCGGTGAACAGCGCGTAGTCTTTCTCGATCGTATGACACACCGCGCAGTTGCCTTTCTTCGCATCGCGGAACACTTCCAGCCCGCGAATCGCCGAAGCACTCAGCGCCTTCTTGTCGCCACCGTACATGTACTTGTCGAACGGCGAATTGCCCGTGAGCACCGTACGCTCGAAGCTCGCGATGGCGAAACGCATCTTCTGGAACGTCGGTTTGCCCGGCCCGAAGGACTTCTCGAACAGTGCCGGATACTCCGCGCTCGACTGCAAGTACTTCTCCGCGCCCTCGACCGTGCTCGCCATCTCGATCGGGTTCTGCACCGGACCGCCAGCCTGCTCTTCCAAGCTCGGCGCGCGGCCATCCCAGAACTGTACCGTGCTGTAGGCGGAGTTCCAAACCGTGGGAGCGTTACGGCCGCCTTTCTGGCCTTTGAAGCCCGTCGAGGTCGGCGAGGCATCGGAGAAGCCGCGCTTGGGATCGTGGCAGAACGCGCACGCCACCGTTCCATCCACAGAGAGCTTGGAATCGTAGTAAAGCTTGCGCCCGAGCGCGATGCTATCGGCGGTGGGCGGGTTGTCGGCAGGGAGCGGAACCGGGGGCAACCCGAGCGGCGCTTTGATCTCGACCAGCGCGCCGATGGCTCGCGCGGGAGCTTCCACGGCCTTCAGTTCCTTCTTCGTTGTTTCTTGAACATTGCCGCCCGAGCAGGCGGCAAGCAGCAGACAGAGTGCGGGGGGATAAAGTTTACGCATGTGAACTCCAGGAGCTTCTATTGTCGCAGCCTACTCGCGAATTTTGCCAGGGTCGGGCTCGGGCAGGAAGAAGCTCGCTATGAACCCAGCGGCGTACACGAACAGCGCCACGGCGGCCGCGGCATAGGTGAGCTTCATCGATGGTCCGGTGCCCGGCATCGATCCCGCCAACTGCGCCGTCACCGCGGCGAACGAGGTTCCGATCATGCGACCGCCGATGTTCGCAGCAAAGCTCTCGCCGGTTCCGCGCAGGTGCGTCGGATACATCAACGGAAGATAGTTCCCCCAAAAGCTGAATTGACCCACTGTGAACAGGCCCGCGAAGAACACACCCCACTTCAACAGTTCCAGATTGTCGGTGGCAGGGTACAGGAACACGAGCGGCACCAGAATCATACCGGGGATCTGGAAGGCCCGAATCAAAGACCGCCGGGAGAGAATGCGAATGGCGAGGAAGGCCAAAATCACGCGGCCAACGAGGCCGCCGATTTCCTGATAGAGCTGCACGTTCTTCACCTGGATCTGCTGTGCCTGCGGCGGCAGCGAGGCCACTTCCGGCAGACCGGGTACGATGCGCGGCAGGTGCTGGATCGCGCCGAAAGCCGCCCCATAGCAGCACGCGAACATGATCGCCGAGACGATCGTGGTCCGCCGGTACTCGGGCGCGAACAGTTCGCCGAAGCTCGGGCGCTTCAGCGTTCCGGCCTTGCGTTTCTGCTCCCACGCCGGAGATTCAGGCAGGAACGGCCGAATGATCATCAACGGAATCGCGGGAATCACGCCCGAGATCAACGTGTAGCGCCACGGCTCGTGTTTCCCGAAGATCGCCGGAAGCCACGTCGCGTTGCCCACCACGAAGCCGAACACCACGGTGACGAGCAAGCCGCCGATCGACGACAATGCTTGCGTCCAACCGAGCACCTTCTCGCGCTGTTTGTGGTCGGGGAACAGTTCGGCGAGCCATGCGACTGCAGCTACGAACTCGACGCAGACGCCGATGAACGTGGTGACTCGGAAGAACAGAAGCATCTCGAGCGACGTGGCGTATCCAGCGGCAACCGCCGAGGCGGCGTAGAGAAGGATGCTGAAGACGAGAATCTTGCGGCGCCCGAGCCGATCGGTAAGGTAGCCGCCGATCATGCCGAAGAAGCCACCGGCGAGCGCGGGAACGTAGAAAAGCAAGCTCACCCAGTTGGCGGCTTCCGGCGTTCCTGGTTTGATTCCCCCCAGAGCGCCGAGCGCGGGCCCGACGATCAGTGGGAGTACTAACAATACGTAGATGTCGAAGGCGAAGCCGATGCCGGCGACGATGCAGATCAGCCACTGTGTTGTGCTCATGCGAGTCTTGCAAGTTTATCGCAAACGGGTGACCCTTTCCCGGCCGCGATCTCGCGTATAGAACCATGAACTACGGAGTCCTGAAGGCCACGCCCGTCGACTTTGGCCGTGAAGACACACCCGACTCGCCCCACTTTCAACTCATCGCTACCGTTGGCACTGTGCGGTGGCGGATCCCGGTGAACGTCCGTTCCACCGCAGCAGGAGCAGCCAGCCAGGCGCTGGTCCTTTTTCATCTCGAGGACCCACTGACGAACGCCGCGCTCCTCGACAAGTTGACAGCGCTCGACCCGGGTTTCCACGCCAAGCAGCCCGGGCTCGCGATGGACTTCATCCGTGAGAGCATGTTTGCCCTTTCCGACATGAAGGTGGTGGAATTCAGCGGACCCGGTGAAAACGACGACGTGCAAGACATTCTCACGGTGCATGTCAAGCGCGCCATCGCTGGCGGCAGTGCCATTTATGCGTTCGGAGAGCCGTTCGACGCCACGGTGAGTCCCAGGCCCGCGGACAAGCAGTTCCACACCACGATGGGCGTCCACAATATCCACATGAATCAGGGCAACCCCACTGGCGGTGGCCACGCGGGCGACAACGGCACGTTCCAGGATGGCGGCCTGCTGATTCAACTCGAGGACCGCTGGCTCGGCTTCTTCGTCGCGTTCCAAAGCCAGTTGATTCCCACCAGCGATCAGACGGGGAATCCCTTGCCCGGCGCGAAGCCGATCCTACAGGCGACGGGCGGTGGCGGTACGGGCGGAGGCACTGGCGGCGGCGTGACCGGACAAAGCCCGCTACAGATCATTGCCGCACTCGCGAATCCCATTGGCGCCGATCCAGGCCTCGAAACAGTAACGCTCATCAATGTTTCGGCAGGTCCAGTGGCGATCGATGGCTGGAAGCTGATCGACAAGGGCGGCAAGGCGGACGCCTTGAGCGGCTCGATTGCCGCCGGCGACGCAATGCGTGTGCGGCTTACGGGCAATGGAGCGCAGTTGGGCAACGACGGCGGCTCGATCCGGCTGACGAACCCCTCCGGCGCCACAATGGACTCGGTGACTTATGACAAAGCCGCCGCGTCAGTGCAGGGCGTGACGCTCGTCTTCGGGTAACTCGAGCTACTTGTACTCCTATCCTTCAGTTTCTTCGCCGGCGAAGATTTCAGCCCCAGTGTGGGGCGGGCTCTAGCCTGCGCGGGACTTTAGTCCCGCTTCCGATGTGGGCACATGTGCCCCTAGAACGAGCCTTTTTGCACGTTGATTAGGCACCACGATCTGCGATTGCGGCTCAGCCGCGATGCGGGGAGGCTTCAGTCCCGCTGCCGATAACTAAAACGGATCTTTCCGCGCCACAAGCCGCGCGGCGGTTGCTCGAACCGATGGGTGAGCCGTCTTGTCGCGGCTGATCCGCTCCAAGCCTCGCAGCATGTCCGCCTGGAAATCGTTGAGTTTCTCCGGCCATATCGGCTCGTTCGAAGCCTCGCGAACACCGGGCTGCCGAGGAAGCTGCGCCGGTGTGTCCTTGCGAGGCTTGTCCAGCGCGAGCACATCCTCGAATGTCGCGGCGTGGGCATCGCGTTCCGTCAGGAATCTCGGCAACCCGAACGCCTTCTTCGCTGTCGCCAGAATCGACGTGTGGTCATAAGTGGTTTTGGAAATGGTCCCGCGTTTGATGTAAGGTGAGATCAAAATGGCGGGAACGCGGGGACCCAGCCGGTCGAACCGGAAAGTGCCGCCTGGGCCTTGATAGATCTTGCCGTCGGGCGGCACGACGTTCGTTTCCGGCGGCGGAACGTGATCGAACAGGCCACCATGTTCGTCGTAGACCACAATCAACAGCGTCTCGTTCCAAACTGGAGAATTACGAAGCGCTTCGTAAACGTCGGCGATCAGGTTCTCGCCTCGATGGACATCGTGGTCCGGATGCTGATCATTGGGGACGACGAGGTAGCGTGGCTCGATGAAACAGTATTCCGGTAGCACTCCCCGCGCAGCCGCGTCGGCGAAGTATTCCACGGGACTGAAGAACGACCCAGACGGCCCGCTGTTCCCCAGGCCCGCCATCGATGCGATCATCCACGCCTGCGGCGCGTCGCCGTAATAGAGGAACCAACTGATGTTCCGTTCATTCAGGTTGTGATAGATCGTCCTCCGGTCGATCAACTGGTTGTTGTCCACGAGGCCATCGGAGGTGGCGCAGTGAACAAAAAATCGATTGGGCCAAGTCTGGGCCGGAAGCGATGAGAACCAGTGGTCGCAGACTGCGAACTCGCGCGCGAGCGTCGTGAGCACCGGTAGATTCTCGGGCGCGAAGCATTTCATCACGTTTCCAGCAGATGCTGGCGTGGAGCCGGGGAGGCTCGCGTAATCCACCACGAAGCCTTGGTTGCGCTGGGGGTTTTGCGGGTCAGGACCGGCGGCGCTTCCGTACAACTGCACGTTGACATGCGGCAGCGCGTGGCTCGGATCGACCGTGAGGAGGCCACGATACTGAGCGTCTTTCGAGACCTTGATGGAGGGCGCTCCGGCGGCGAAGCTAGTCGGGTTCGCCTCGTCGCCTTTCAGTCCTTCGATGGGATAGGTGTCGCTGCGCAAGAACCCCAACGCATGATCGAAAGAGCGATTCTCCATCATGAGCACGACAAAATGACGAATTTTGTGGAGGGAATTCACGTCTGAAGATTCTAGTTCCGCGGAGAGCCGGAGTCAATTCCACGAGTGCTCGCGGACTCGAGGCCTTCCCGGAGCCAATTGACTAATCGCGCCTGAACGACGTCTTTGCCGGCAGCGCCGTCACTGGCGCCAGAGCCTATGCCCGCCCCGTCAAATCAAGGCTTGGAGCATCCCATGACGCGACTAGGCTATCTGGGAAATGGATGACTTCGTGAACCGCGACGATGTTGGGGTGGTTGATTGCGGACATCGCTTTCGCTTCGCGCAGGAAGCGGGCCGGGTTCCAGGGCGGATCGAGCGCTCGGCGCCGGGAAACTCGACGCCGCCGCCCAGTCACGGGAAGGCTCCGCTCGGGAAACCGGAAGTGGAGCTCTTCTTGCCACGGCGTGTAGTTGAATCGTAAGCCGCAAGGTCTTAGTCTTAAGGGGGCGGACCGCGCATCGCCCCAGATTGGAGGACCCGTGCGTTTATTACTTCTCGCCTCCCTCTCGGCGACCGCCATCGCCGCAACCCCTGAGCCCGAGATCTTTGGACAGCTTCCCATCTACTTCGAACCGAATCGCGGCCAAGCGCCATCCAGCGCCCAATTCCTGGCCCGCGGCGGTGGCATCACGATGCTCGTGGGTGATCGGGAGACGGTCCTCGCCACACGAGGCAAGCCGGTGACGATGAGCCTCGAGGGGTCGCGCCGGGCCAAGCTCGAAGGGCTCGAACCCGTACCCGGCGTGAGTAACTACTTTCACGGTAATGATCCCGCCAAGTGGCTCACCGCGGTCCCGCATTTCGCCAAGGTTGCCGCGCGCGGAGTCTACCAAGGCATCGACATCGTCTACTACGGAAATCCGCGGCGCATCGAGTATGACTTCGTGCTCGCCCCCGGCGCCCACCCGGGCGTCATCCGGCTCGCCTACCGTGGCGCGGATAAGATCCGCCTCGATGATCGCGGTGACCTTGTCCTGAGTACCGGCGCGGGCGAGTTGCGCCAGCACAAGCCGCTCGTCTACCAGGAAGTCGGGGGCCACCGTGTCGAGGTCGCCGCCTCATACACTGTGCGGGGCGCCGAGGTCGGATTCGAACTCGCGCGTTATGACCGCTCGCAGCCGCTGGTGATCGATCCGGCGCTGAGTTACGGGTCCGTGCTCGGAGGTTCCGATTACGACTACGGCGTCGGCATCGGACTGGACTCCACCGGCGCCATCTACGTCGCCGGAATCACGCTCTCGCCGGACTTCCCCAAACAAGCCCCCATCGACTCGCTGCTGCAAGCGTACGAGGTTTTCGTGACGAAACTGACTCCCGATGGGAAGTCACTCGTCTACTCGACTTACGTCGGCGGCGGGCGCACGGATCTCGTTACTGGTCTCGCCGTCCAACCTTCCGGTAACGTCTTCATTGCCGGCTCCACGGATTCTTCGGACTTCCCCGCCAGTGGAGGATTCCAAACGGCGCTCTCGGGCACCGGTTTCGCGAGCCCACCCGATGCATTCGTAGCCAAGCTCAGCCCAACCGGAACTCTCGTCTACGGAACCTACCTCGGTGGTTCCGGCAACGACATTGCCTTCGCCCTCACGGTCGACACTGCTGGAAACGCCTACGTAGCGGGGTCAACGGATTCACCCGGCTTCCCGGGATCCACCTCCGCCGCCGAGGAGAACGCCTTCGTCTCCAAGATCGGTCCCGCTGGCAATACGCTGTCATTCACAATGATTCTCGGCGGCAATCAACCTGATCAGGCGTATGGCATCGCGGTCGACCCCTCCGGGATCTACGTCACTGGCCACACATGGTCAGCCAATTTCCCAGTAACGCCCGGGGTCTTTCAGCCTACCCTGACGCCCATCACGCGCGGTTCGCCCGATGCGTTCGTGACCAAAGTCAAGCTGGACGGGTCAGGATTGCTCTATAGCACGTACCTCGGATTGCAGTGCGTCGAATCGAGAAACGCCATCGCTATCGACGCGGTTGGTAACGCGTATGTCACAGGCTCGCAAGCGATAACTCCATTCACACTCGACGTCTTTGCCCTCAAGTTGAACTCCACCGGAACCGCGCCGCTGTACACCGCGCGCCTGGGGGCAGGAGACTTCAACTACAGAGCCACCATTGCAGTGGATTCGTCGGGGCGGGCCATCGTCGGCGGCCAAAATCTGTCCACCGGTCTCCCACTCATTGCCGCCTGGCAATCCTCTCTCGCGGGCGGATTCCTCGCCAGATTCAATCCCACCGGTACCGCCACCGAATACTCGACATACCTCGGAAACTCCGTATCGGGCGTGTTCGTCGACTCGAGCGGTGCCACCTGGGTCACAGGGACGCTTTCCCCAGGATGTTGCGGCGCCGACACTTTGCTAATGAACGGCTACGACATCACTCCCAACGGGTCATCGGACGCGTACATCGCGAAATTCATTGATCAGCCGCCTCCTGTGTCCGTAACAATTGCCAGCAACCCTCCAGGCCGTACGGTATTCGTGGACCAGCGCGTCGTGACCACGCCTGCCACCCAGATCTGGCAGCCCGGTAGCACCCACACGCTCGACGCGAACGCACCCCAGGTCGCCAACGCGACCGTGTACCAGTTCGGATCCTGGTCCCACGGCGGCGCGGCATCGCAGTCTTTCATTGCAGGCGACACCTCCACGTACACCGTCACTTACACGCCCGTGCCATGTACTTACACTCTAAGCCTTACCTCGTTTGTGGCCGGATTCCAAGGCACGGGTCCAACGCACGTTACCGTTACCACACGGGACATTTGTCCCTGGACAGCTCGATCCAACGCTGCCTGGCTGGCGCCCGTCACGTTCTTCGACTCCGGTACCGGCAGCCGCTTTTTCGACTTCCAAGTGGACCCCAACCTCGGCCCTCCCCGCTCGGCTACAATCACCGTCGGAAACGCCACTCTGACCGTTACGCAAGCGGGAGGATCCGGTGGACTACCCGCCCCTGCCCTCAATACTCCGCCTTCTCCCGTGACGTTTCAGACCCGTCCGGTCGCCCTCTCATGGGCTCAGGTTCCAGGTGCCGCAGCTTATGACATCCGCTTGTTGAAGTCACTCGGCAGCCTGACCCTCGCCGGCGGAATGGTTCTCCAGACCTTCTACGTGATCCACCAAACCTCCCAAATGGGCGCAAGTGCGACGTCCACTACCATCGATTTGCCCACCGGCGGCTACCTGTTCTTCGTCCGCGCCTGCCGGGACGTGCCGTCCGACGCCGTGTGCGGTTCCTTTGCGGCGACTCAGATCAACGTCAACTTGACCGCGCCCCAGCAGGTCCCCGCGATTCTCTCACCCAGTGGCACGCTCACATCATCCACGCAAGAGTTCCGCTGGTCAGCGGTCCCCGGTGCAGAGCGTTACCAGGTTACGCTCGTCGACGACGCCCAGCGCATCGAATATCAGATCAACACGCCAGCGACCTCCACCATCTATTCGCTCCGGGGAGCGCCATCGTACACCCTCCGCGTGGCTGCGTGCCAGGCGGCCTGCGGCCCTGCAGCGGAACGGCAGTTTGCGACCAATCTCGCCCCGATCCCCACCGCCGCTCCAGCGAACTTGGCCGCGACACCGCTCTCACCCACCTCTTACAAATTCACCTGGACCCCAGTTACAGGAGCCGATATCTATCGCCTCGCCGTGGTCCAGCCTAACTCAGGACCCGGAGGCGGCGCCCTCACGGTCGCGTCAAACCAGACCGCCATCCCCGAGCTCCCCCTTAGGGTCCCACCCGGACCCGCCAGCGTCATCGTCGCCGCCTGCACCGGCCGTGGCTGCGGACCCTACTCGCCACCCCTCGCCCTCAACCCTCCCGGACCCGCGCCCACGGCTCCTGTAATCGGCCAGCCGATTTCGGTGACCAACGTGGATGGTCCGGTGGTGCTGTTCACCTGGAGCCGCGTGCCCGGCGACAATGGGTCGAATACGACATACCGCCTGTACTCGGCCGATCTCTCCCGCAACGCTGCTGCGCTCGATGTGCAAACTACGAATAACTTCTACGCGGCACTGTTCACCGCCGAAGGCCGCCGCTACGATGCTGTGGTCGCCGCCAATCCAGGACCCTCGCAGACCCTGAGCGCACCCGTGGGTTTCATCGTCCAGGGCACGAGTTCCACCGCGCCCACGCCAACGTCGCCCACGCATGAAGGCACCGTCAAGCAAGGTGATGTTGCGCTCGCCTGGACTCCGGTCCCTGACGCCACTTTCTACCAGTACGCGGTGTTCAAGACTGGCGATACGCGGCCCACCATGACGGGCATAACGCCGGGGCTGCTCGCTTCGGTCCAATTGACGGCGCAGGGGGCCGGGACGAAGTACAGCGTGATTTTGAGGGCTTGCCCACTGGCGAGCTTCGAGATCTGCAAACCGGATTCCGATGCCGGTTGGGGACCATGGTCGAACGCGCCGGGCGGACCTGGCGTGGCGAACTTCACGACGGTCCCTTGAGCCCGCTGCTCCGCTGCGGTACTCGCGGGAATCGGATCGTGGCTGGATTTCTGCCCCTGCGATTTTCGCCTTAGTCTTAGTAGGTGTCGTTGAATCGGAGGCCGCGAGGTCTTAGTCTTAAAGGGGCGGAACTCCTTCGCCCTAGACTGGAGGACCCGTGCGCGTCCTGCTTCTCGCCTTCCTATTTGCCACCTCCTTAGCCGCGGCCCCGAAGCCCGAGCTCTTCGGACAACTTCCCCTCTATTTCGAGCCGAATCGCGGCCAAGCGCCATCCGGCGCGCAATTCCTCGCTCGCGGCGGCGGCATCACCATGCTCGTGGGCGACCGCGAGACCGTCCTCGCCTCGCGGGGCAAGCCCGTGACGATGAGCCTCGAGGGGTCGCGCCGGGCCAAGTTCGAAGGGCTCGAACCGGCACCCGGCGTCAGTAACTACTTTCATGGCAATGATCCCGCCAAGTGGCTCACCGCGGTTCCGCATTTCGCCAAGGTTGCCGCACGCGGAGTCTACCAAGGCATCGACATGGTCTACTACGGCAATCCGCGGCGCATCGAGTATGACTTCGTGCTCGCTCCTGGCTCCGACCCGGGCGTTATCCGGCTCGCCTATTCGGGCGCGGACAAGATCCACCTCGACGATCGCGGCGACCTCGTCCTCACTACCGGCGCGGGCGAGTTGCGGCAGCACAAGCCGCTGGTCTACCAGGAAGTCCGCGGCCGCCGGGTCGAGGTCGCCGCCTCATACACTGTGCGCGGCGCCGAGGTCGGCTTCGAACTCGCGCGCTATGACCGCAGGCAGCCGCTGGTGATCGATCCGGCGCTGAGTTACGGGTCCGTGCTCGGAGGGTCGGACGCCGACGACGGCGTCGGCATCGGGCTCGACTCCACTGGCGCCATCTACGTCGCCGGAAACACTCTCTCGCCGGACTTCCCCAAGCAGGCCCCCATCGACTCGCTGCTGCAAGCCTACGAGGTTTTCGTGACCAAACTGACTCCCGATGGTAAGTCACTCGTCTACTCCACCTACATAGGCGGCGGGCGCACGGATCTCGTTGCCGGCTTCGCCATCCAACCTTCGGGTAACGTCTTCATTGCCGGCTCGACTGACTCCTCGGACTTCCCCGCCAACGGTGGATTTCAAACGGCCCTCTCAAGCCTACCGGATGCGTTCGTAGCCAAGCTCAGCCCGACCGGCACGCTCGTCTATGGCACATACCTTGGAGGTTCGGGCTCAGATGCGGCGTCCGCTCTCGCCGTCGACGCCGCGGGCAACGCTTACGTGGCAGGCTCCACGGATTCGGCCAGCTTCCCGGGATCCACCTCCGCCGCCGAGCCGAACGGGTTCGTATCGAAGATCGGTCCCGCTGGGAATACGCTCGAATTCACAGTGATTCTCGGCGGCAGCCGGTCCGACAGTGCGAATGGAATCGCCGTCGACACCTCCGGGATCTACGTGACCGGTTCCACTTTGTCGTCTGACTTCCCGGCAACGCCCGGCGTCTTCCAGCCCATACAGGGCAGGCTACCCGACGGTTTCGTGACCAAGATCAAACTCGACGGGTCCGGATTCCTCTACAGCACGTACCTCGGATGGGAGTCCGTCGACTCCGGGAAAGCGATCGCGGTGGACGCCGCCGGTAACGCCTATGTCACCGGCTGGCGACGATCAAGGTCCGACACAACCGACGCTTTCGTCGTCAAGTTGAACGCAGCGGCAACTGCGCTCCTGTACACCGCAGTGCTAGCTGGAGGGGAGAGCAACATCGCCACCGCGATCGCAGTCGATTCCTCGGGGCGCGCCACTGTCGGGGGCAATGGATCCGCTGGGTTCCCGCTCATTGCCGCTTGGCAGTCGTCTCCCGTGGGCGGATTCCTGGCTCGCTTGAGTCCATCGGGTAGCACGACTGAATACTCCACCTACCTGGGCAACTCAGTCTCAGGCGTGTTCGTCGACGCGACCGGCGCCACTTGGGCCACAGGCACGCTTTTCACCGGATGTTGCGACGCAGCAACTCCGCTACTGAACGGCTACGACATCACTCCCAACGGATCAGGCGACGCCTTCATCGCGAAATTCATCGATCAACCTCCTCCGGTGTCCGTGACTATCGCCAGCAACCCTTCGGGCCGAACGGTGATTGTCGATGGGCGCACGGTGACAACGCCCGTCACCCAAATCTGGCAACCCGGCAGCCCGCACACTCTCGACGCCAAGGCCCCGCAGATCGACGGCGCGATCATCTACGAGTTCGGCTCCTGGTCGCAAGGCGGCGCGGCATCGCAATCGTTCATCGCCGGAAATACGACAACTTACACTGTCACCTACACGCCCGTGCCGTGTACTTACACTCTGGGCCTCTCTTCGGTTGCAGTCCCATTCCAGGGTGAAAGCTTCAACACGCCGGTTCTCGTTTCCACGCGCGACGGCTGCCCTTGGACCGCAAGATCCAACGCACCTTGGCTCGTACCCATCCGGTTCTTCGACGCAGGCATCGGCAACGGCCAGTTCTTCTTCCAAGCGGACCCCAACCTCGGCCCTCCGCGTTCAGCGGTGATCACTGTGGGAAACGCCACGCTGACCGTGACGCAGCCAGGAGGATCGAGCGGGCTGCCCGCGCCTGTCCTCAACACTCCCCCTTCCCCGGTGACCTTCCAAACTCCACCCGTCACCGTCTCTTGGGCTCCCGTTCCGGGAGCCGCTGCCTATGAGATTCGGATGCTCGAGTCGCGACCGGGTTTTCTCATCGGCGGCGGCCCTTTCGTGCAGAGATTCGCCCTGATCCACCAAAGCTCTCAAATGGGAGCAAGCGCCACGTCCATCAGCATTGACTTGAACACAGGGGGGTACCTGTTCTTCGTCCGCGCATGCCACGACGTACCATCCGATGCCGCGTGCGGCTCTTTCGCGGCGACTCAGATCAACGTCAACCTGGTCGCCTCGTTACCCGCACCGGCCATTCTCTCGCCAGCCACCGGGCAGACACTCACATCCTCGACCCAAGAGTTCCGCTGGGAAGCCGTGCCCGGCGCGGAGCGCTACAAAGTTATTCTCCTCGACGACTCCCAGCACGTCGAATATCAGATCTACACGCCGGAGACGTCAACCATCTACTCACTCCGGGGAGCGCCATCGTATACCCTCTACGTCTTCGCTTGCCAAGCGGTCTGCGGTAGTCAAGCGGTGCGGCAGTTTGCGACCAATCTCGCGCCGATCCCAACGGCCGTTCCAGCGAACCTGGCCGCCACCGCTCTCTCACCCACCTCCTACAAATTCACCTGGACCCCAGTTACAGCCGCCGATATCTATCGCGTCGCCGTGGTCCAGCCCAACTCAGGTCCCGGAGGCGGCGCCCTCACGGTCGCATCGAACCAGACCGCCATCCCCGAGCTCACCCTTAGGGTCCCACCCGGACCCGCCAGCGTCATCGTCGCCGCCTGCACCGGCCGTGGGTGCGGACCCTACTCGCCACCCCTCGCCCTCAACCCTTCCGGACTCGCACCTTTGGCTCCTATTATCGGCCAGCCGATCTCGGTGACCAACGTGGATGGTCCGGTGGTGCTGTTCACCTGGAGCCGCGCGTTCGGCGACAATGGCTCGAACACGACGTATCGCCTGTACTCCGCCGATCTCTCGCGCAACGCCGCCGCGCTCGATATCCAGACGACGAATAACTTCTACGCAGCCTTGTTCACCGCCGAAGGCCGCCGCTACGATGCTGTGGTCGCCGCCAATCCAGGACCCTCGCAGACCCTGAGCGCACCCGTGGGTTTCATCGTCCAGGGCACGAGTTCCACCGCGCCGACCCCGACTTCGCCGACGCACGAGGGCACGGTCAAGCAGGGGAGTGTCGCGCTTGCCTGGACCCCGGTCCCCGGCACGGTGTTCTATCAATATGCGGTGTTCAAGGCCGGCGACTCGCAACCCGCCGCGACGGGACTGACGCCGGGGCTGCTGGCCTCGGTCCAATTGACGGCCCAAGGGGCTGGGACGAAGTACAGCGCGATCTTGCGGGCATGCCCGCCCGCGGGCTTCGAGATGTGCAAACCGGATTCCGATGCGGGTTGGGGACCATGGTCGAACGCGCCGGGCGGACCTGGGGTGGTGAATTTCACCGTGGTCCCTTGAGTCCCGGCCCCGTCCATGGAGTTCGTTATGATGGCCTTGACCGTGCGCCTGGATCATGCCACACCAGATTCCACCAAACCAAGGCGAAATCCTCCTCTACAACACCCCTGCTGGGACCGTCCGCGTGGAGGTGTTCTTCCAGGACGAGACCTTCTGGCTCACCCAGGCCCGAATGGCGGAGTTGTTCGGCTCTACCAAGCAGGTGATCAGCTACCATCTCCGCAACATCTTCGAAAGCAATGAGTTAGACCGCTCGGCAACTGTCAAAGAAATTTTGACAGTTCAAAATGAAGGCGGCCGGGAGGTCGCCCGCAGCGTCGAATACTACAATCTCGACGCCATCATCGCGGTAGGCTACCGGGTGAACAGCTTCGAGGCGACCCAGTTCCGGATCTGGGCGACCAAGACCCTGCGCGAGTTCATCGTCAAGGGCTTCGTTCTCGACGATGAGCGCCTGAAACAGGGCAAGAAGTTCGGCGCCGACTACTTCGAGGAACTGCTCGAACGGATCCGCGCGATCCGCGCCAGCGAACGGCGTTTCTACCTGAAGGTCACGGACATCTACGAGCAGTGCAGCATCGACTACCGGCAGGACGCCGCTGTGACCCAGACTTTCTTCAAAACCGTCCAGAACAAACTTCACTGGGCCATCACGGGCAAGACTGCCGCAGAGATTGTAGCCGAGCGCGCCGATGCCTCGAAGCCAAACATGGGGCTCACTACGTGGAAAAACGCCCCCGCAGGCCGAATTACCCGCGCCGATGTGTCGATTGCGAAAAACTACCTCGGTGAAGAAGAAATCAAGTCGCTCGAACGCATAGTCTCGATGTACCTCGACTACGCCGAGAATCAGGCCAGCCGGCGCATCCCCATGCGGATGCAAGACTGGGCCGGGAAACTCGACGCATTCCTCCAGTTCAACGAATACGAGGTCCTCCGCGATGCGGGCCGCGTGAGCCACGAGGTTGCGAAACGCCTTGCGGAGACGGAGTACGAAGAGTTCCGGCGAGCGGAGGACCGAGCCTACGTGAGTGATTTCGAGAGGGCGGTGAAGCAGATCGCGACAGTTCGTGAATCCCCTGAACCGCCTACCGCAGAAGAGGACAAAGAAGGCCAGTGAGTGGAAGCCGCCTGACCGGAACCTGATATGCCGTTCGCAAAGGACCAACGCCTCCGCCGGACCCGAGGCTACTGGAACCGCGCTCTCCTCATCGGACCCCTCCTCTACGCGATCCCTCTGCTCTTCGGACCAGGCGCAGCCACCAGGTCCCTCCAGAACCTCCTCGATACCGCCGACGCCGTCGTCCTCGCCGAAATCTCCCGCGCCTCCGCGACGCCCCAGTTACTCACCCTCGATCTCGCAATCGCCAAGTCCTACAAAGGCGGATTGAACACGGGATCCGTGATATCCGCCGAATGGACCGTTCCGCCGGGAATGTGGCCCACCGGCTCAGGGCTGAGCAGCCTGACCATGACCGGTTCCGGCATCTTCTTTCTCGCGCGCAAAGGCCAGCAGTGGACCCTGATTCCCCCGGTATCCGGCTTCATCAATCCCTTTTCCACTTATCTCCCCTTCACACGCCCACCCGCGACGCATTCGTCCCCCGCTCTCGCTGCATTTTCCATCCATGACCAGTTACTCGACCTCATCATTGACGCCACCGAGCAAGGCCTCCGCAAGCCCGGTGGCCCGCCGGTATCTCTGGACTGGGAACTCCGCTCGAGCCCCGAACCCGCCTTCACCCATCTCGTCCGGAAGCTGGCCTCTTCCACGAATCCCCGCTGGCGCGCCATCGCGAACGCAGCCCGGATCGAACGCGGCGACCCGGAGCTTCTCGCGACAATGGACCGCGAGCAGGCGAACCTTCCACCCGAACTGAAAACCCCCGACGCGTTCGAGGCGCTACGGCACCGTCTCGACTCCCGTTCCGATCCCGTGGTCGCAACCCTCGGCCGAATCGCCACCGCGCCTACGGCCGAGCGCGAACTCCGCATCGCCTGCGCCTACGCTCTCGCTCGCAGCGGCAACCTGCGCGCGCTTCCGCTTCTCGCGCAACTACTCGACTCTCCCGATCTCGGCATCCGTGCCGCGGCTCTGAGCGGCTTCAGCGCGATCGTCAACGACATCGATCCGGCCACCCACCACCCACGGAACCGCCCATCCGCGTTTCGCACGGAAGAGACCATGACCCACACCGGCTTCGGCGAACCCGCTATCGCGCCCCGCGAGACCAGTCTCCTCGGCTTCTGGAAGTCCTGGTGGGCAGCGAATCGCTCACGGCTGCCGGCTGGTCCCTGAGCCTCACCCCTTCCGCTGCGCGGCCTTCAACATCGAATTCATGCACCCGATCAAATAAGCCAACCCCGGACTCGGGCGATACTCGCCCTTCGCCAATCCCCGGCTCGTGTCCGCCGCATTCGGCGACATTCCCACTGCGGGAATGTGGTCCGGAATCACGATCCCGTCGAACTTCACATCCACCAGCGCCTGCATCACCTTCGACATGTCATAGTAACCGTCGTCGATCAGCGACTCAGTGAAATGCGGCAGTGGAGCGCTCACGTTGCGGAAGTGAATCTTGAACAGCTTCTTCTTCCCGGCGAAGTGGCGAATCACTTCCGGCGGTTCCGCCCCGGTCATCTTGCCGCCTTCGAGCCACGAGCCCACGCACAAACAAACCCCGACGTTCGGACTATTCGCGATCTCGATCGCCCGCTTGTAGCCTTCGAAGTTCGAGAAGATGCACCGCGGCACGCCAGCCAACATCGGCATCGGCGGGTCATCGGGATGGATCCCGATCCGCACGCCCGCCTCCTCAGCCACCGGAACCACCTTCTTGATGAAGTAAGTGTAGTTGTCCCAGATCTCCTGCTCGGTGAACACGCGGCCATGCGAGAGCGGGTTCGTGTAAGTCTTACCGCCCCAGAAGCCCTTCCATTCCGGGCTATTCGAGTTCCCGTCGCGCGCCATATAGCCGCGCGAGCTCGGCACGCGCCCACTCGACCAGATCCCGTTGCCCATGTGCGCGTAAGTCGAGTACGGAACTCCGGCCTTGCCCAAATAGCGGATGTAGTTCAGGTATTCTTCGATCTTCTGATCGCGCCCCGGAAGGTTGAGCGTTACCTCCGGCATGTTGTGCAGGCTCCCGGAAGGACCCACGCCGCTGCCGATGTTGTAGACCTTGAACCCTTCGGCCTCCCACGTTTCCCGCTGCTTGATGAAGCCCTACCGTCGCTTCCGCCTGCACCGAGCCAGGCTCAGCCATTGCACGCCGAGCTGTTTCCAGGTACCTCGCATGTGCTCCGGGTTTGGCTGATTGGCGCTGACGCCGATCTTGATGCCCGGCGGAATGGGGATCAGCGGTTTGGCCGATCCCGGAACGGCTGCGGCGGATAGAGCCGCCGCGCTTACGATCACGTCTCTGCGAGCAGGACTCCATGTTAGAACTCCGCGCGAATCGACATTTGCACGCGTTGGCTTGGGCCGCCGAAGTTGGCGAAGTCTTCAACCACCCCGGTAAACCGGCCCCACGCACCCGTGTTGTTCAAATTGTACTGCGTATTCGGCGCGGCGAGATTCGGCCGCTTGTGGGGCAGGTTGTGGCCATCCAGCCGGAAGCTCAGCTTCACGCGCTCGCCCACCGGATACCGCCGTAATGAAGGTCTGCATCCAGTAGAGTCCAGGAGCCTGCACCACGCGAGCGCCCAGCGAACCGATCGTGTAGGCGGCCGGATACGAGAACGCGTCGAGCTTGAAATACGGCGTTTGCGCCGCCGTCGGGAAGCGCTGGCCCATGTCCCAGTTCGGCGTTTTGGACTGCTCCACGGGAACGGTGGGATTGACCCGTGACGCGGTGAGGTAACGGTTCGGCCTGCCGGCGTGCGAGATCGAGATCGGCTGGCCGGAAAGCGTGTTCTCGCTGACGTTCACCTTCCACCCGCCGAGCACAGCGTTGAGCACACCGCCGCGGTTCATCCAGCGCTGGCCCTTGCCCACGGGCAGTTCGTACACGACGAACGCCCCGAACATCTTCTGCTGATCGTACGACGTCCGCGCCTTGCCGCTTCGATTGTAGTAACTCAGCGTGTCGTCATTGCTGAGTGACTTGGCGAAATTGAAGCTCGTGTTGAACACCAACCCCCGGCCATAACGCTTCTCGATCGAAATGTTGCCGCTGTGCCAGGTGTTGTGGTTGAAATTCGAGAGATAGTTGACCGAGCCGAACTGCGGATAGATCTGGTAGTTCTGCTGGGCGACGAAAACCTGATCCTGCAGCGCGCGGTCATTGCCGAGCGCGATCGAGAGCGGAATTCCGTTGATGTTCCAATTGCGCTGCAAGCCCACCCCCCGCCGAGCCCCGATACTGCACGTTGAGCAGCCACGTTCTTCGCCGGGCTGGTATTGGAAACCGCCGGACCAGTTCATCACATAGGCGTTGTGCAGATTCGGGTCACGCCACGTGGCGTTGCGGGCGCCGAAGTTCGAACCCGTGTACGGTACCGTACCGTCCGAATTGATCCGGTACGTCAACTGTCCCGGACCATCCTGCAACCGGAACTGATGCCGCGGATCTCCCACCGGCTGGTTGATATTGATGGTGCCCGCATAATCGTCGAACCCGCCCTGGCCTGACCCATCCACGGTCATGATGCCGAACGACGATCGCCATACCCACTTGGGGCGGAAATTCCAAGCCACACCCACGCGAGGCTGGAAGTTGTTGAGGTCGCGCTTGCCGATCGCGCCCTTCGGATGCGTGATCGCGCCCTTCCTTCCGGTCACCGGATCGATCGCGTCCGGATCGAACTGAGACTGCTGCTCCCAACGCGTCTTGTAAGGCGAGAAATACGACCAGCGCAGCCCCAGGTTCAGCGTCAGGTTGGGCCGCACCTTCCAATCGTCTTGGAAGTACAGTTCCTGATTCCACAGCCGCGGCAGAAAGATCGCGAGTTGCTTGGTGAATGCGGCGCTGGTGACCGTGCCCATGAGAAAGCCCGCAAAGTCATTGCTCAGTTTTGCGCGAACGGAAGGTGGTGGCGCCGCCGAAGTTGTACTGGCCAGACGGGAGCGATCCCGCCTTGTCGCTGTAGAGCGTGCGGATCATCTCCCAACCTGCTTTGAACGTGTGCTTACCGCATGATATAGGTGAGGTTGTTCTGCAGGATCTTGTCTTCGCCCACCTGCCGCGTAGCCCATCGGCGCGATGCTGTAGCCGATGTTGAAGTACGGGAACGTCTCGGCTCCACATTCGGGATCGTCAATGCGGTCTTGCCGATTCCGCGCCGGGGATTCGATGACGCGCGCCGGTTATACCCGAGGCGGAATTGCTGAACAAGCGGCTCGAGATGATCCGCGTGTAGTTGATCACGCCGTTGATATCGTCGGTGGGGTTGATCTCACGCGAAGCGTTGAACTCGGCCTTGGCAAAGTTGTTCCGTTCTGCCCGCGGTGATGACCCTGCGAATAGCGGAAGAACATCTTGTTGTTCGGATTGAATTGGTGGTCGACCTTGTCCCACCGGTCGCGGTGCAGGCAGCGGCAGGTCTCTGCCCGCTGCAGGTTGCCGTTCGGTCCTGGGCCGCGCTTACGAGCCCACTTGGTTCGGCGCCAGCCAGATGCCGAGGCCCAGGGAACTTCGTCGCCACCGGGTCGAACAAACTGCGTGGCACGATGTTGCCCGGCAGCGGATCGCGCGTCCAAGAGGTGCCCGCTTGGCGCGTGGAGAACGGGTTGTAGATCGGCAGCCCGCCACCCGGTGCTTCCTTGAAAGAGAAGTCGCCGTTCAGCATTTCCGGCGTCGGCACCGTGGTGACGCGGTAGTTGATCGTGTGTTCGTGGTTGATCGCGTAGTCAGCGAGCCAGAACGTCTTGTTGCGGCCGTTGTAGAGCTTCGGGATCACCACCGGACCGTGCAGCACCAAATCGAACGTCTGGTAATACCAGGGCGCTTCCGGCGGCAGCGGATTCTGCGTGATGAAGTTCCGGTGGACCCAACTGCCGTTGAGGTAGCGATCTTCGAAAGAGCCGTGCAGTTGATTGGTGCCGGTCTTGTAGACCATCTTCATCGATCCGCCGCCGGAGTGGCCGTATTCGGCGGGCACGCCGGTGGTCAGCACTTTCACTTCTTCCATCGCATCGGTGCTGCCCTGAATCACGCCATCCACCTGGTTCACCACTCCCGTGTAGGGCGACTTGGCGCTGACGCCGTCCAACTGAAAACCGATGTCATTCTGAGCCTGGCCTTGAATGTGGAATCCCGCCTGCCCCACCACGCCGACGATGCCGGGCATGTACTGCAGCAGGTACACCGTGCGCTTCATCACGCCCGGAGTTTCCTGGAGCACTTGCGAGCCGAGCACCACCGAACTCAGCACGTTCTCCGTGTTGAGCAGCGAGGCTGACGCGTTGACGGTCACGCTCTCGGTGACATTGCCGACTTCGAGATTGATATCGATGCGTGGCACTTCGGCCGAGCGGAGCGTGATCCCTTCGCGCACTACTTCCTTGAATCCCGCGGCGGAGACTTTGATGCGGTATTCGCCGGGCACGAGGTACGGCACGTAGTAAGCGCCGTCGGCTGAGGTGACGTTCTCGGTGACGAAGTTGGTGGCGGTGTTCGTCACCGTGACTTTGGCGTTGGCTACTACGGCGCCCGTACTATCGCGCACGGTCCCGACGAGTGTGGCTCCACCGCCGGTCTGCGCGACGGCGGTTATGGTTGTGGCGCTCAACAGCGCCAAAAAGGCGAATGTGTTCCTGGGAAGGCGACTCATGAAAGCTGGCTCTCCTAAAGCGGATTAGTTAGGGTCAGCATATCCTGTTTGTGGAGTCGCGTCAAACACGAGACGCATGCACGGACTTCACACGCTCCCCGACTATAATAGAGGCCTCATGCTGGGCGACAAGCGCTTTCTGCGTACGTTCAGGGCGCGCAATATCCTCTCGTTTGGCCCGGAGAGCGCCGAACTCGAATTGCAGTCGCTGAACGTGCTCATAGGTCCGAATGGCTCGGGAAAATCGAACCTCATCGAATGCGTGGCGTTGCTGCAAGCGGCGCCGGGAAACTTGCTCGAGCCGATCCAGGCGGGAGGTGGCATCGCCGAATGGCTCTGGAAGGGAGGGGAGCGGACGGCCACTGGCGAACTCGAGGTGACCGTTTCCAATCTGGAAGGAAAGATGCCGCTTCGCCACCGCCTTTCCCTCGCGATGGTTGGGCAGCGCGCCGAACTGCTGGACGAGGCGATCGAGAACGAGCATCCATACGCCGACAGCCCTCGTGATGACCCCTACTTCTACTACCGCTACCAGAATGGCCGCCCCATTCTGAATGTCAAGAGCACTCGCCGGGAACTTCGCCGGGAGGACCTTGCAATCGATCAATCCGTGTTGTCCCAGCGCAAGGACCCGGATCAGTATCCCGAGGTGACGCATCTCGGAAACCAATATTCCAAGATCAAGTTCTTTCGAGAATGGAACCTGGGCCGTGGCACGGAGCCCAGGAGACCGCAGCCCACCGACCTCATGTCCGATTTTCTGCGAGAAGACTGCGCGAACCTCGGGCTGGTGCTGAACGATCTCGTGCATCAGCCCGGCCTTCGAAAGGCGTTGGTCGAGAGACTGAAGGACGCGGATGAATCGGTAGAGGATTTTTCGACCAAGGTTTCGGGTGGGACGATCCAACTCTTTCTGCACTACTCGGGTTTGAAGTCTCCCGTTCCCGCCACCCGCCTTTCCGACGGAACGGTGCGCTACCTATGCTTGTTGGCGCTACTGTGTCATCCCTCGCCGCCTCCGCTGGTATGTCTCGAGGAACCCGAGCTCGGGCTGCATCCGGACTTGCTCCCGGGGCTCGCGGACCTTTTGATTGACGCATCGCATCGGACTCAATTGATCGTCACGACGCATTCGGACGTACTAGTGGATGGGTTGACCAAGGTTCCCGAAGCGGTTCTCGTATGCGAGAAACGAAGCGGCGTCTCTGAAATGAGCCGGCGGTCCGGCAAAGAGCTGGCGAAGTGGCTCGAGGACTACGGTCTCGGCCAATTGTGGCGCCGCGGTGAGATTGGGGGGAACCGCTGGTGACCGTCAAGCTCTACGTAGAAGGGGGCGGTGAGCACAACAAAGCCCTCCAGACGAGTTGCAGACGCGGCTTTTCTGAATTCGTCAGGAAGGCCGGACTCGGTGGCAGGATGCCGAGAATCATCGCCTGCGGGGGTCGGCAACGAGCTTTCGAGAGCTTCCGTACCGCTCACGGAGATGCCGAATCCGCCACTGCGATGCTCTTGGTGGACAGTGAAGGTCCAGTTGTGAAGCAGGACCCGTGGACTCACGTGGGTGGTCGAGTTGGCGACGGGTGGGAACGCCCTGCCGGCGCTTCAGCCAATCAGCTTCATCTCATGGTGGAAGCAATGGAGTCTTGGTTCCACGCCGACAAAGACGCGCTGCGGGAATACTTCGGACGGGAATTTCGCGCGGATGCTTTGAGCGGGCGCTCCAATATCGAGACCATTCCGAAGGCTGACCTCTTCGATGGCCTGCGGAGAGCCACCAGGAAGTATCCTGCGGGAGAGTATTCGAAGGGGGCGCATTCCTTCCCGATCCTAGAGCGGATTGACCCGAAGAAGGTCGCAGGGGCATCGGGCTGGGCACGGCGGTTCTTGGATACGCTCAGCGAACTCTCAGAACCGATGCGGGATCGACCTGGAGCCGGCCGGCCAAGAACGTAGGCCCCCGGCGCAGCGCCACGTTTCCAAGACGACTTCGCCGGCCACGATCAATTTCCAGCGGACCCGGATTTCAGAAACGCCTGCAGCCACGCCTGTACTTCGGCCACCTGTTCCGGCACGTTGTTGTGCCCCGTCTCGAGCGCGAGCAGCAGCTTCTTCTGCCCGGGGATCACGTTATACGCCGAGTACATCGAAGTCGGCGGACAAGTCTCGTCGTTGAAGCCCCACGAATAGAGCCCCGGCACTTTCACGCGCCGCGCAAAGTTGACCACATCGTAGTAGCGCATGGTCTCGATCTTCTCCGGCGCCCGGTGCGCCATCGCGCCCGCCGTCGCGCGGAACATGTGCGGCCAGCCGCCGGCGCGATTCTCGAGATATCCGGAGACGTCGGAGAGCGCCGGATAATACGCCGCCAAGCCCCGGACCCGCGGATCGAGCGCAGCCGTGATGATCGAAAGCGCGCCGCCCTGGCTGCCTCCGGTCACGGCCAGGTTCGAACCGTCCCACTTGGGATGATTCGTCAGAAAGTCATTCGCGCGAACGCAGCCGAGATACACGCGACGGTAGTAATAGCGGTCGCGGTTATCCATGCCGAAGGTGTTGTAACTCGCGAGCGCCCCGGCGCCGAGCGACTCATAGACGGACTGATCCATGGTCACGGGGATCCCGTGAATCCCCACTTGGAGCGTGATGATGCCGCGCGCCGCCACTTCCGCGAGTCCGCGATACGGCCGTACGCCGGCGCCGGGAACGCTCAGAAGCGCGGGGTATTTGCCAGGCGCTTTCGGTTCGCATAGGACGCCGTAGAAGCGGGAAGGCGCCGGGCCCATCCCCACATTCTGCAGGTTGACGTGGAAGCAGTCCGCCGCGGCGTTGCCGTAGTCGGGCAGTGGAGTGACTCTTGCGTCGATCGGCAGCTTCGCGAGAGCGGCTTTTCCCGCCGACCAGAACTGGTCGAAGTCCGCGGGATCCTGCTGCGTGGGCTTGATGTTCTCCGGTTGGAACGCCGCGGTGGCGAGTCCGCGGTAGGTCTTTCCATTTCGCTCAACGGTGGCGATGCACCGCAGGAAGCCGGGTTCGCTCATCGTGCCGCCTTCGACGGTGATGCCATCGCCTGCGAGCGTCGCCGTCTGGTCGATCTTGGGCGGCATCATCTCGGGACCGATTCGATAGGTGATCTTAATCCCGCTGAGCGGGTGCCCGTCCTGCACGGCGGTGATGCGGAAGCGGACGGGTTGCCCGGGTTCGTAGCGCCAATCGGAGTGGTCCGTGGAGACGCGGACTTGCACTGTGCCGATCCGGTCCTGCGCGGGAAGGGGGAGAGTGAGAAGAGAAAGGAGGGCAAGTCGAAGCATGGCTTGACCTACAATACCGCAGCCCGGTGGCGTGCCGGCGTCGTCGCTGGTTCGCCTGGGAGAGAACGGTGGCGTACCGGCTGCTTCCCCGGCGGGTTGCAGCACACAAACCGCCGGAGCGTTGAGTCGGGCGCGATCGGGGCCACGGGTGGCGGCTCGGCCGGTCGACCGTCTCTTGGGATCTGCGGAGGGGAAATGTCTTCCGGCTCGGGCCTTCAAGAACAGCGCGGCTCCGCGAGATCTTTCGGGCGTACCTGCGCGATAACGCCGGCTTGCCGGGCTTCGCCTTCGTGGCCAACGAACTGCTCCAGAAGCTCCAGGCTCGCAACCACACGCTGTGCTACTTCGGAGACAAGCAGTTCGGATTCGTTCATCGCATGTTCCTTGGAGGGGCCCCACGCAAGAAGCCCCCCAATCGGCTCAGTTCAAACGCGACGGCCCAGCGAGCCCGGAAGGGCCCGCCAGCACGCGTAAGCGCCCGCAACAAGTCCAGATCAGAACGTAAACCGCAGCGACCCCTGGATCACCCGCGGCGTCCGCGTCGCGTTCACTTGTCCGAACAGCGCGTTCACCTGCGCTCCGTTGGTCAGGTCAAACCGCGCGGCGGTATTCACGCTCGAGAACTGCGTGTGATTAAAAGCGTTGTAGAACTCCCAGCGAAGCTGGAAGTAACGCTTCTCACCGCTCACCGGGAAGCGCTTCATGATCGCCAAGTCCGTATTGTTCACGCCCGGATTTCGCACCGAATTCTTCGATGCATTCCCCGGATCATTGCGCCCCGGAACCGCGAACGCCGCTGGATTGAACCACGAGAAGAACGTGTGTGTGCTCCCGCTGAACGGGTTTCCCACGATGTTGACGCGCTGTCCGTCGCCGCCGCCGGTGAGGTCCGTTCCCTGCACCGTGCTGAGACCGATCGCGGCCGGAGTCCCGGTGACCCACTGCGCGATGCCGCTTACCACCCAGTCGTCAAGTACCCACTTCGACGCGCGATTGCCGCCCGTGAGCTTGCTGCCATTCGGCACGTCATAGCTGAAATTGAAGACGGCGTTGTGGCGCTGGTCCGAACCATCGTATCCGTAACCCCACGTGCGCAGCGGCCGGTAGATCGGAACGTTCGTGTAAGTCAGGAATTTCGACAGCGTGTAAGTGAAGCCGAACTGCAGGCGATTGGCGAAGCGGCGGTTCACCGTCAACAGGAACGCGTGGTAGTTGGAGTTGTATGCGTTGTCGGTCCAGGAGATGTTGTTGTAGCCGGGATACGGGCGGAAGAAGTTGTCGGTGAGGCCGGCGTACTGCGGCAAGAAGTGTGTTCCGTAAGGCACGGTGTTGATCTGCAGGGCCTGCGGGATGTGCTGGCCGAGCACGGCGAGATAAGACGCGTTCACCAGAATCGACTTGCCGATATCCTGCTGAACGCCGAACGTCAGGTTGTAGTTGTTCGGCGTCTTGTTGTTCATGTTGAAGCCCTGCGTGTTGCTCGGCGAAAGCACGCCCGCCGTCTGGAGGAACGTCCGCATGTCGCCGTAGTAGGTGATTGGCGTGAACACGGCCGGCGGATTGTTCACCATCTGTCCGGCTTTGCTCAAGCGGGCGTTATAAAGGATCGCCGCGCCGCCGCGGATCGCGGTCTTGCCGTTGCCGAACACGTCATAAGCGAAGCCCAAACGCGGACCCCACAGCACGCCGGGGTTCTTCACGAATCCCACCGGCACGCTGGTGTCGCCGGAAGTGAATCCACCCGGCGCCGGATTGCCGGAGTTCGGCACGAACAGGCCTACATAGGCAGCCGGCAGCAATTGTCCGTTCAGGGGATTCTGCGCGAAACGCGTTCCGTTCTGCGTCACCGACGTGTAGAGCGTGGGCGATTGGCCGGGCTTGTAACTTTCGCGGATGAAGACCGACTGCTGGCCGTCATAGCGCGGATACATCTGGGTGGCGTAGGTCCAGCGGATGCCGTAGTCGAGGTTCAGGCGGCGCGTCACCTTGAAGCTGTCCTGGGCGAACCATTCCGACATCGTCTGCCGCATGTTCGATCCGTAGCGCGCGTTCGATTCGGTGTAGCTGTTGAAGACACCGAGCGCGGCATTCGAGAAGGCGTAGTTGGTGTCGAGCGGATTGAGCACGTTCTTGCCGAAATCGAAGGTGCCGGAGAACACGCTCTGCTCGCCCTCGTATTCGCGCATGCGCATGATGTCCCATCCAACCTTGATGTTGTGGCGGCCTCGCGTGATCGAGAGCGTGACGTTGGTATTGAAGGTGAAATCCGTGCCGCCGGTGAGCAGGCGATTGTCGTAGCTGACGTTCGGCGCGCTCGGCACGCCGCCGAACGAGAAGCGCGGGATGAATCCGCCGGCGTTCGATTGCGGATACCATTGTCCGAGCGTGTATCCGATGGCTGAGCGCTGCACTTTCTTGATCTCGTCGGTGCTGCCGTAGGGATACCAGGCTTCGTGATTGTGGCGGAGCCCGGCGGCCACTTCCATCACGACGGTAGGCGTGAACACGTGCGTGCCGCCGACGCCGAGTCCGGACTCGGTGAAGCAGTAGCACTGTCCGAAGAAGCCCACGGGCGTTGCGCCGGCCGCCACTGCGTAGCCTTGCTGCTGCGCGATCCACGTTTTGCCGCGGACGTAGAAGCGGTCTTTGTCATTCGGCACGTAGTCGATGCGGAAGAGTTGGCTGCGCTTGGGATCCTTTTGAATTTCCTGGATCTGGTAGTTGTAGTTGCCGCCGGTGATGGCGCGATTGATGAAGTTCGGCTGCGGAAGCACGTTGAGCAGCGCGAGTCCGTTGGAGTTGAGCCGCGTGCGCGGAATCGCGTTGCCCGGGAACTGCGCGTTGTTGGCGGTGGGATCGTTGATCGGAATGACGCGGCCGTTGAGATCGAGCGTTTGCGAGAAGTCGCCTTGGCGCTCGAGTGCGGTCGGCATGGTGTACTGGTTCACCGGGCCGGGGATCGAAATCAGGAACTGCTCGAAGTTGTAAAAGGCGAAAAGCTTCGAGCGGTCTTGGTTCCACTTGCCGGGGATGTAGATGGGGCCGCCAATGGATCCGCCGAAGGTGTGATACCGATAGCGCGGCCGCCTGACGCTGTTGCGATTGCTGAAGAAGTCGTTCGCGTTGAAGACTTCGTTGCGGTTGTAGTAGTACGCGCTGCCGTGAAAATCCTTGCCGCCGGACTTGGTCACCACCTGGACAACCGCGCCGCCGTTGCCCGCGTATTCGGCCTGGTAGCTGTTGAGCACTACCTTCACTTCGCCGATGGCGTCGAGCGTGGTGACGCTCGAGAACACGTTGGGCGTGCCCATGTCATTGCTGACCACGCCGTCCACCGCGAGGATGCTCGTACCGGAGGATGCGCCGCCGATGTTCGGTGTGGAGGTGCCGTAGGCGCCGCCAACGGAGTCCTGGTCGGCTTGATACTGCACGCCGGGGATGGTGCGCAGCATCGACACGACGTCGCGCCCGCGCGCAGTGAGATTCTCGAGTTGCTTGTTGGTGAGCACGGCGGAATGCTCGGAGCTGTCGGTCTGCACTTGCGCGGCTTCGGCGGTGACGCTAACGGTCTCGGTGACCTCGCCGATGGGGAGCACGATGTCGCCGAGGGCGACGCGCTCGTTGGCGTTCACCACGATCGATTTGCGCTGGTACACCTTGAAGCCCTGGTGCTGGACGCGCAGGTCATAGGTGTCCGGCTGCACGGCCGTGAGGTTGAATACGCCCGTATCGTTGGCGGTGGCACTGCGAACATCACCGGTCCGCGTGCTGGTGAGCGTGATTTTGGCGGCCGGCACCACTTGGCCGGATGGATCGGTGACCGTTCCGCTCACGGCGCCAGTGACGGTCATTTGGGCGCTCAGGGATGCGACGGATAGAGCGAGCGCGAAGGCGGCTCGGATCGAAGCAGATTCCAGTTTCATAGATCCCCTTGACTCGGCGTTCGTTCGAATCGCGCCGCAAGGGGCGAGAGATGGCATCCCGAAGCAACCCGATTCGCCAAACAGTCTATCTCAAAATCGCGGGCCGTGCGCGGCTTCACTTCACTTCACTTCACTGCTTCCCGCGGTGATAACGCAAACTCGGCCGCGGCTGCTGTTCGCGCTCCTTCAGCTCCCGCACCCATCGGAACGCCTGCACGGCCTCTTCTTCGCGGCCGCACTTCTGGAACGCCTGCGCCAAATGCAGCGCCGCCGGAGCATGATCGGGGCGCAACTTCAAAGCCGTTTCGAGTGGCGCGATCGCGCCTTTCGCATCGCCCGCTTGCAGGCGCGTCTTCCCGAGCAGCGCATGCGCGGCCGCGAACTTCGGGTTCATCCGGAGCGATGCATCGAGCAGCACTTCCACTGCCGCGGCTGGACGGCGCAAGCCTTCGAGCGCAGCCGCACGAAAATACGGACCGCGATAGTCGCCCGGGTTCCGCGCTGCGTACGCGCCCGCGAGCGTTTGCAAATCCTCGAAGCGCTTCGAGTGCAAATACACCGTGGCCAGCGCATCGAAAGCGAGCGAGAAATCCGGCTTGCGCTCGAGCACCGCGGCGAGTTCCGTCTCCGCTTCCGGATACCGCGCCAGATCCTTCAGCGCGAGTCCTTTGCCGAGTCGCAACAACAGCGAACCGGGCACGACGTCGAGCGCCTCAGAGAACACTTCGAGCGCCCCTTCCGGCGTGTTGTTCGCGAGAAAGATCTGCCCGAGCTGCAGGTGCGCGGCTTCTGACTTTGGCTCCAGCGCCAGCGCCGCTTCGCACTCTTCAACAGCCTGCGCCGGATGTCCCAACCCGTCATGTGCCTTGGAAGCGATCAGATGCTTGCGCGCGGAATCCGGAGCCGCACCGAGCGCACCGAGCGCCTGTGCATACGCTCCCGCAGCGAGATGCTTTTCAGCGGCCGCAAAGGGATCCCCGGCTTGCGCCAGCAAAACGAGCGCGGCGATCCACACCTCTGAATTGTACGGCGCTGGCTGGTCCGCTTACCGGTACGTTTTCATGAGGCCGGGGCAATCGGCCTTTCGCGGGGAGGAGACAGGAGCGGTTCGCAACTGATCGGCCGCCTGGGCGCAGGTGCTTCGGCGGCACGGGCGCGCGGCTGAGCGTGTGTGCAGGATCGGGGACGCTCGGGAACGGAGTCGAACGGCTCTCGCGAATCGGTGAGAGAAAGTTGCGGTGGCTGACGGGCTATGTCAGTCCAGCGGCACTTCGATGTAGAACAGCTCTTTCCCCGTCGCAGCCTCAGAGATTCCCGTTACATAAAGGATCGCTCCGGGCCGGTGGTCCACTTGAAAGTAGAAGAACCCGTTCGCCTGATCTCCGGGCGGCAGCATCTTGGCCGCGAATGCGCGCCCCTCGATCTCGAGCGCCGCCAGCGGATTCTTGCGCTTCAGCTTGATCCCAGGCAACGGCGTGTTCATGTTGGGCCGCTGCGGCGCGCGCAGATACGGCAGGTCTTTGGCGGGAATGTCGGAGAGCTTTCGCCGCGCTGAGTCGATGTACTGCACTTTCAGGTTCTCGAGGCGCAACACCTGCTTGCCCGTGTTCTCGATCACCAGCAGCACTGGCAGCACGCCGTGCTCGTAAGGATTCACCTTGCCGAACGCGGACTTCGCCTGCTCGCCAGTGGTGTACGCCTGCGCGGCTACGATCACGCCTGCTTGCTTCTGGTGGTTGGCGAAGCCTGACGCAGGTCCGGGACGAAAACTCGGCTTATCGTCAGCGGCCGCAGCGCCGTTGGCTATACTGAGCGAAACCAGACAAAGCCACGGGAGAACGTTCCGGCTTTTGCGACAGACTTTCATCTTTCTCCTTTACCGCCTCGCGCTGTGGCTGGCTGCCCCCTTCATCGTACTGTACCTGGCTCTACGCAGCCTTCGGAATCCCGCTTACTGGAACACGTGGGCCCAGCGATTCGGATCGCTGCCACGCTCTTTCCGCCAGACGTCTCCCGGAGCGGTCTGGTTGCACGCCGTCTCGGTGGGCGAGGTCATCTCCGCCGCCACGTTCCTCGCCGAGTTTCGCCGGCACGACACCGTCACGCCGGTTTTCGTATCCGTCAGCACGCTCGCCGGACGAGAGATCGCCGAAAAGCGCCTGGCCGCCGCGGCCGCCGGGATTTTCTACGCGCCGCTCGACTTCGTCTTCATCGTGCGCCGCGTGCTGCGATGCCTGAAACCCGCTCTCCTGGTCGTGTTTGAAACGGAAATCTGGCCGAATGTTTGGAGAGAAACCGTGCGCTCGGGTGCGGCGTTGATGGTGGCCAACGGCCGCATCTCCGACAAAGCCTTCCCGAAGTACGAACGCTGGCGATCCGCCTTCGCGGCGGTGCTGCCACTGGCCAGCGAGATCCTGGCGCAAACCGCCGTCTCGCGCGAGCGTTACCTCGCCCTCGGCGCCGATCCCGCCCGCACACGCACCGCCGGCAACCTCAAGTACGATTTCGCCGCCGCCGAGGCGCATCCGCCCGCCGCCGTCGTCGAGTGGCTCGCTCGCCTGCCTGCCCCGCGCATCTGGATCGCGGCCAGCACCATGCCGCCCGCGCGCGATGGCGATGTCGACGAAGACGAGGTCGTACTCGATGCCTTCGAGGGCCTTGCGCCGCTGTTCCCGAATCTCCTGCTCATGCTCGTGCCGCGCCGCCCCGAGCGCTTCGACAACGCCGCCCAACTGCTCGCTCGCCGCGGGATCCGCCACGTGCGCCGGTCGCAACTCGGCGAAGCTCCGCAACTCCCCGCCGTTCTTCTCGTCGATTCCATGGGCGAACTCAGCGGCCTGTTCCGTCTCGCGGACGTCGTCTTCATGGGCGGCACGCTCGCCGAGCGCGGCGGACACAATATTCTCGAACCCGCCTTCTTCGACAAGCCCGTCATCGCAGGTCCGCACCTCGAAAACTTTCCCGAGATCGCCCAGGAATTCCGCGCCCGTTCGGCCATGGTCGAGATCGCGAACAGCGATCAGCTCGCGCCGGCCGTCGAGAGCCTCCTCCGCGATGACGCGCGCCGCACCGCGCTCGGCCGCACCGGAGGTGAGATCGCCAGAGCCAATTCCGGAGCCGCGGCAATCGCAGTGGAAAGCGCGCTCCGCCTGCGAGACGAAGCTCTCCCCACGGTGAGCCGTTCGCTCCCCGCGAGAATCGCGCTCGCGCCGCTGGCGGCCATCTGGTCCGGCGGAACCCGCATTCATCGCGCCGTAACAACGCCGCGCCGTCTCGCGAAGCCCGTCATCTCGATCGGCAGCATCGCCGCCGGGGGGGCGGGCAAGACTCCGATCGCGATCGCCACCGCGCGCCTGCTTTCCGGCTCCGGCCGCGAACCTGCGATCCTCACGCGCGGCTATCGCCGCCAGGCCTCCGAGCCCATCATCGTGCCTCGCGGCGGATCGGCGCCCGTTGCGCAAACTGGCGATGAAGCGCAAGAGCTGATCCGCTCAGGCGTAGCTGCAGTCGGCATTGGAAAAGACCGCCACGCAACCGCACAACTTCTCAAATCCGACATCTTCATACTGGATGACGGCTTCCAGCATTGGAGCCTCGCCCGCGACATCGACATCGCCGTGGTCGACACGCTCGATCCCTTCCCCGGCAACGCCTGCATCCCGCTCGGCCTGCTTCGCGAACCTCCCCGGGCGCTCGCTCGCGCTTCGGCCATCGTGCTGAGCCGGTGCCAATCCGGCCGGTGCCACACGGCGCTGGAACGAGAGATCCGCCGGCACAACCCGGGCGCGCCGATCTTTCGAAGCCGCCTCGAAGCGAAAGCGTGGCGACCGATCGGCTCCGGCGATCCAGTACCGCCGGACCATTTCCTGAATGACCGAACCGCCGCATTCTGTGGTCTGGGTAACCCCGCGTCGTTCTGGTCCACCCTCCGCCAACTCGGCTATCGGCCCGTGAGTCTCACTGCTTTCCCGGACCATCACCGCTACAGCCCTGCTGACCTCGCCCTCCTCCTCGATCCGGCGCTTTCCGTACTCCTGACTACTGAAAAAGACCGGTGGAATCTGGTATCCTCGGGAATCGAAGCAGCCACTCCGCGCATCTACAGCCTAGTTGTAGAGGCGTCCTTCGAGGACCCGTGCGGGTTTGCCGAGTGGCTCGAGTCCGCTTTGGGTGAGCGGACGACCACGGCTTGAATCCGGGCCGGATGAGGAAAACGTACTGCTATAATGATGGTTCGCCGATGCCTATGACTCTGCCCAGCGGGGATCCTGGGCCTAAACGCGTCATCCTACTCACGCCGAGAGGATTTTGTGCCGGTGTCGTGCGTGCGATTGACGTCGTCAAGATTGCACTGAGCGTTTATCAGCCCCCGATCTACGTTCGAAAGGAAATCGTCCACAACCGCCACGTCGTGGACGATTTGCGAACCTCCGGTGCGATCTTCGTCGAAGAACTGAGCGAGGTGCCAGAGGGCGCTCGCGTCATCTTCAGCGCGCACGGCGTCTCGCCGGAAGTGCGCCTCCAAGCCAAAGAGCGCCGGCTCAACGTGATTGACGCCACCTGCCCGCTGGTCACCAAGGTTCACATCGAAGCGTTGAAGTTCGCCAAGCAGGGCTACACGATCCTGCTCATCGGGCACCGCGAACATGACGAAGTGGTGGGTACCATGGGCGAAGCGCCCTCGGCGACGATTCTGGTTTCCGACGAAGCAGAAGCTGTCACGGTCACCGTTCCCGATCCGGGAAAGGTGGTCTACCTCACACAAACTACCTTGAGCCTCGAGGAAACCGACGGCATTGTGCGCCGCCTCAAAGAGAGGTTCCCCAAGCTGATCGGTCCCCCCGCCCAGGACATCTGCTACGCCACCGAGAACCGGCAACTCGCCGTCAAGGCCGCCGCTGGTCTGTGCGACCTGATGCTGGTGGTGGGCTCGCAGAACAGTTCCAATTCCCGGCGCATGGTCGAGGTGTGCCGCAATCAAGGCACGCCGGCCTTCCTCGTGGATGACGAGCGCGATGTAGATCCTGTTACGCTCGAAGGCGTTCGCACCGTGGTGGTTACCGCCGGAGCATCAGCACCCGAGAATCTCGTCAACGGATTGGTTCTCTGGCTGCAACGACACGGTTTCTCCGAACTCGAAGAGATGGAAGTAAAGCAGGAAGACGTGCGGTTCTCGTTGCCTCCGGAATTGGGCAAGGCGGCCGCACAGTTGACCCAGATCGCCGTATGAGAACAGCCGTCCAAATCGCCGATTCGCTCGAGGCGGGCAGTAGCCGCGCCGCCGATCGCGCCACCCGTTCTCTCCTGGATCGCCAACACACCGACGGTTACTGGTGGGGCGACCTCACTGCAGACACCACTCTCGAATCGGACTACATCTTGCTCGAGCTGTGGATGCACCCGCCGGTCGACGGCGCTTGGAATCCACCCACGCGAGCCCGCATCGACAAGGCCGTCACTGCGATTCTGGCCCGCCAGAATGACGATGGCGGCTTCTGGATCTATCCGCACGGCCCGAGCGACGTCAGCGCGTCCGTCAAGGCCTACTTCGCGCTGAAGCTGGCCGGGGTCGCGATCGACGATCCGCGAATGCAGCGCGCCCGCGCCTGCATTCTGAGCCTCGGCGGACTCCAGGCCGTCAACAGCTACGTCAAGATCAACTTGAGCCTGTTCGGGCTCTATCCGCGCGAGCACGCACCGAATGTTCCGCCCGAGATCATGCTCGCCGGAAGCGTCATTTATGAGATGTCCTCGTGGACGCGAGCGATCATCATCCCGCTCTCGATCGTGCAGTCGGCCGGTCCGCGCCCCGCGCCCGCCGGATTCCATCTCGAAGAGCTCTTCAAGCCAGGCGTTCCGTTCGCCTTCCCGAACAATGACGGGTTCCTGAGTTGGCGCAATTTCTTCATCACTCTTGATCGCGCCTTCAAGTGGTGGTCGCGTCGCGCCGTACCTTCGATTCGCGCCAAGGCGATCGGGCGCGCCGAGCAGTGGATCCTCGAGCACATGAAGAACTCCGACGGGCTCGGCGCCATCTACCCATCGATGCAGTACACCATCATGGCGCTCGAACATCTCGGCTATTCGCCGGACCATCCGGCCCGCGTCGAAGCCGAGCGCAAGTTCGAAGAGCTGCTGGTCGACGACGGCGAGCGCTTCTTCTTCCAGCCCTGCTTCTCGCCTGTCTGGGACACCGCCATCGCGGCATTCGCCTTGGGCGAAGCGGGCGTTGGATCCCGCCCCGCCATGGAACGCTGCGGGGATTGGCTGCTTTCGAAAGAGGTCCGGCGGAAGGGCGATTGGAGCGTCAAGCGCCCCAAGCTCGAGCCTTCCGGTTGGTACTTCGAATTCGCCAACGAGTTCTACCCCGATATCGACGACACCGCCATGGTGCTGCTCGGATTGGCGCACACAGGCGCAAGCGATTCCAAAGCCCTGCGCACCGTCACGGCGCGCGCACTCCGCTGGCTCATCGGCATGCAGTCGAAAGACGGCGGATGGGCCGCCTTCGATGCCGACAATGACTGGCAGTTCCTCAACGACGTTCCTTTCGCCGACCATAACGCGATGCTCGATCCCACCTGTCCGGATATAACCGGCCGCGTGCTCGAAGCGTTGATCGCTCACGGCGTGAAGCGGGAGCATCGTTCGGTCCGCGCCGGTGTCGACTACCTGTTGCGCACCCAGGAAGCCGACGGCAGTTGGTACGGCCGCTGGGGCGTCGACTACATCTACGGCACCTTCCTCGCTCTCCGCGGATTGCGCGCCGCGGGCGAAGGCGATCGCGAAGCCCATGTCCTGCGCGCCGGCGAGTGGCTCCGCTCCATTCAGAACGCCGATGGCGGCTGGGGCGAAAGCTGCGCCAGCTACAAAGACAACCGCTTCGCGCCAGCGCCGAGCACTCCGTCGCAAACCGCGTGGGCCGTGCTCGGCTTGATTGCGAGCGGCGATACCGATTCTTCGAGCCTGCATCAAGGCATCGAGTACCTCATCGAAACCCAGCGGCCCGACGGACGATGGGACGAACGGCTGGCCACCGGAACCGGTTTTCCACGCGTGTTCTACTTGAGCTACCACCTCTACCGCGACATGTTCCCGCTGCTGGCGCTGGCAACCTTCCTCAAGACCCGAAACCAGAATCGAGGCGTTTTGGCATGAGATTCCCCCTGTCGATGACAGCCGGCCTGGCTGGCTACATCGCGAAGAACAAGTTCCGCCCGCGTCCGGAGTGGCAGGTGGACAATTCCGCCCACGTCGATTCGGCGAATCCTTTCAAGATCATTCACGCGATGCCGAAAGCCAAACGCTCTTCGCATCCGATGATCAAGAAGCGCTTCCCGATCGTGCTGATGCTCGAGCCGCTCCACGCGTGCAACCTCACCTGCACCGGCTGCGGACGGATTCGCGAATACGAGTCGACGATTTCCCAGACCCTCTCGCTCGAACAGTGCCTCGGCGCCATCGACGAGTGCGGCGCGCCCATCGTTTCCATCTGCGGCGGCGAGCCGATGCTCTACCCCAAGATGCCGGAACTGGTGCGCGAAACGCTTGCCCGCGGCCGTCACATCTACCTCTGCACCAACGGCATGTTCATCCGCAAGCGGCTGAAGGATTACACGCCCGATCCGAAGTTCTTCTTCAACGTCCACCTCGACGGCATGGAGAAGACTCACGACATGTGCGTCGAGCGCGACGGCGTATTCAAGGAAGCCGTGGAAGGCATCCGCGCCGCCAAGGCCGCCGGATTCAAGGTCTGCACCAACACCACCGTGTACCAGCAGACTGACGTCAAGGAGCTCGAAGAGCTGTTCGAGTTTCTCTCGCAGTTCAACCCGGATGGCCACATGGTGGCGCCGGCCTACGGATACTCGTCTGTGAATGACCGCGAGATCTTCATGACTCGCGATGACGTCCACGAGAAGTTCCGCGAAATCGACCGCCTTTCGAAGAAGTACCCTCTCAACGCCACGCCCGTCTACATGGACTTTCTCAAGGGCGAGCGCGATCTTCCCTGCACTGCCTGGGGCACTCCCACGTACAACGTGAAAGGCTGGAAAGGCCCCTGCTACCTGATCACGGACGCGCACTACAAGACGTTCGAAGAGCTGATGACCAAGACCGCTTGGGACGACTATGGCGCGGGCAATGATCCTCGCTGCGAACACTGCATGATGCATTGCGGCTACGAACCCTCCGCCGCGCTGGGTATCAACGCCAAGCTGAGCGACAGCCTCCGCATGATGACCTGGGCTCTGCGATAGGAGCCGGCGCGCCCTTCTTCATCGGACGCGTGGAGCCGAATACTTGAAACCGATCCTAGTTACGGGAGCGACCGGATTCCTCGGATGGCATGTGGCGCGCCACCTGCTCGAACGGGGAGACCGCGTTCGTGTGCTCGTGCGCCAATCGAGCCGCCTCCGCGACCTCGATGACGCCGAGCGCTTCGTGGGCGACCTCCGCGATCCGGCTTCGCTCGAACGCGCCGTCTCGGGCTGCGGGCTCGTCTTTCACGTAGCGGCCGATTACCGGTTGTGGGCGCCGAATCCGGAAGAGCTCTATCGCTCGAACGTACAAGGCACCACCAACCTGCTCGAAGCCTCGCGCCACGCCGGCGTCGAACGGCTGGTCTACACGAGCACCGTCGGCTGTATCGGTGTGCCCGATGACGGCGTCGGCGACGAGAGCATGCCCGTCAGCATCGATGAGATGACCGGGCCTTACAAGCGCTCGAAGTATCTGGCCGAGCAGGAAGCGTTGCGCTTCGCGCGCGAAGGTTTCCCCGTCATCATCGTCAACCCCACTGCGCCCGTCGGCGATCGCGACGTCAAGCCTACGCCCACCGGGCGCATCATCCTCGATTATCTGAAGAACCTGATGCCTGCCTTTGTCGACACCGGACTCAATCTCGTCGACGTGCGTGACATCGCCCGCGGGCACCTGCTGGCCGCCGAACATGGCGCGCCCGGCGAGCGCTACATCCTCGGCGGCGAAAACCTCACCCTCGAACAGATCTTCCGCAAGCTCGAGTTGCTTACCGGCATCCCCGCGCCCAAAACAAAAATCCCATATAGTGTTGCCTTCGCCGCCGGCGTAGTCAGCACCGGCTGGGCTCACATCACCGGCCGCCAGCCGCGCGCTCCGCTCGACGGCGTCCGCATGGCCCGCAAGAAAATGTTCGTCACGCCAGCCAAGGCCGTCAAGGAACTTGGCTTCTCCGGATCGGCCGTCGAAGGCGCCCTACGCCGCGCCGTCGATTGGTTCCGCGCCAATGACTATTGCTGAGAAAGTAGAGACCATACTGTTGATCGCCGCCGACGCACGCGAATTCGAAGGGCTGGCGCAACACTTGCGCCCGCTCGAGAAGCTCGCCTGGCCCCTCGCCTACGCGCGCCGGGGAGCGCTCCGCGGTAAGCCTTGCGTGCTCGTCGCGGACGGTCCCGGACCCAAGCTCGCCCGCCGCGCCGTAGAAGAAGCGGCGCGCCGCACGCATGTGGCTCGCGTGGTGAGCACCGGTCTCGCCGGAGCGCTCGACCCCGCGCTCCGCGTCAACGACATCTTCATTCCCGGCCGCATCGTCGACGTCGAAACGCAAGCCATCTATCGCACCGCCGACGACAACTCCGCCACCCTCGCCAGCGGAGATCGCGTGCTGCAAACGCCCGCCGAAAAGTCGTTCCTCCGCGATCTCACCGGAGCCTCGGCCGTCGACATGGAAGCCGCCGCAGTCGCTGCCGTAGCCGAAGAGCGCGGCTGGCCCATGCGCTGCATTCGCGTCATCAGCGACACCGCTTTCGAAGGCTTCCGCATCGATCTCAACGCCGCTCGCGACACCCAAGGCCGCTTCCGAACCGGCAAGATCGTGCTCTCGGCCTTGAAGCAACCCAAACAGGGCTTGCCTGAACTGTGGAATCTGAACCAACGGTCCAAGGAAGGATCGCAGAGATTGGGGGACTACCTTGTCGACTGCGATCTCTGATTCCATGCAGGCCGCCGTCTACAAAGGCAACTCCACCGTGGCGGTGGAAGCAATCCCCGTGCCTTCCATTGGCGCCGGCGAGATGCTCATCCGCGTGGAGAGCTGCGGCATTTGCCACACCGATCTCAAGAAGATCGAGTACGATCTGCTGCCCGGCCCGCGTGTCTATGGACACGAGACCGCGGGCGAGGTGGTGGCCGTGGGCGAGCGGGTCACTGCCTACGCGCCGGGCGATCGCGTCATCGTCTTCCACCACATTCCTTGTGGAACTTGTTTTTACTGCCAGCGCAAGCTCTACGCGCAGTGCACCGTCTACAAGAAGGTGGGCGTCACCGCCGGATTCGAACCGGCCGGCGGCGGATTCGCCCAATACGTGCGCGTGATGGATTGGATCGTCGAACGCGGTGTGGAGAAGATCCCCGCCGGCGTTTCCTACGATCGCGCCTGTTTCGTCGAGCCCGTAAACACTTGTGTCAAGGCCGTTGACCAGATGGCCTTGCAATCCGGGGACACCGTCCTGATCCAAGGGCAAGGCCCCATCGGTTTGATCTTCACCATGCTCGCCAAGCGCGCCGGATGCCGGATCGTAGCCACCGACACGATCCCGGAACGGCTCGCGCTGGCACGCCGCTTCGGTGCTTTCGAAGCGATCGATCCGCGCTCTACCGCCATCCCCGCGCGGATGAAGGAACTCACCGGGGGCCGCGGCGCTGACGCGGTGATCTCGGCGACCTCGGCCAAAGGCTTGGTCGAAGAAGCAGTCAAAAGTACTAGACCCGGTGCGCGGATCATGCTCTTCGCGCAGACCTCCGACAAGGAAAGAATCGAGCTCTCCGGCGCCGACATCTGCATGGGAGAGCGCGTTCTGATGGGCTCCTACAGCGCTTCCGTCGACTTGCAACATGAGTCGGCGCGGCTGGTTTTCTCGGGTGAACTGCCTGTCGAAGACCTCATCTCCCACCGGGTACCGCTCAACGACGTGGTGCGTGGCTTCCACCTCGCGTTGCATCCAGACGGTAAATCATTGAAAATTATAGTTCAGCCACAAAGGTGGTCTCTCACGTGAATACCCAGATGCTGGCGGCCGTGCTCTACGGCAAGGAAAACCTGAAAGTCGAGCCTGTCGCCGTACCCTCCATCGGACCGGGTGATGTACTGGTACGCGTCAAAGCCGCGCTCACCTGCGGTACCGATGTCAAAGTGTTCCGTCGCGGTTACCACGCTCGCATGATCGTGCCCCCGGCGTTGTTCGGCCACGAACTGGCGGGCGACATCGTCGCTGTCGGTTCCGCCGTCTCGCACTTCAAGCCCGGTCAACGTGTGGTGGCCGCCAATTCCGCTCCGTGCGGGGAATGCTACTACTGCCGCAAAGGCAATGAGAACCTCTGCGACGATCTGCTCTTCAACAACGGCGCCTATGCCGAGTACATGCGCATCCCCGCGCGCATCGTCGAGAAGAACACCTACGTCATTCCGGATCACGTCAGCTATCAGGACGCTGCCCTATCCGAACCCCTCGCCTGCGTCATGCGCGGACTCGAAGAGACCTCCCTCCGCCCCGACGATACGATCTGCGTCATCGGACTCGGGCCCATCGGCCTGATGTTCGTGCGATTGGCCAAGGTTCGCGGCGCGCGCGTCATCGCCGTGGGGCGCCGCAAAACACAGACGGACCGCGCGGCGCGAATGGGCGCCGACGAAGTGATCGTGGCCGCCGATGGCGTCGACGTGGTGAGCGAAGTTCGCCGCATGACCGCTGGGTACGGCGTCGACGTCGCGATCGAAGCGGTGGGCATCCCCGATACCTGGGAGCAAGCCGTGCGCATGGTTCGCAAGGGCGGCACCGTCAACTTCTTCGGCGGCTGCCCCAATGACAGCCGCGTTACGCTCGACACCTCGCTCCTGCACTACAGCGAGATCACTTGCAAGGCGAGCTTCCATCACACGCCGCGGCACATCTACGAATCGTTATCGTCGGTGGCGCGCGGCGAGATCACCGCGTCTGACTTCGTCAATCGCGTGGAGCCGCTCACCAACCTGCTCGAAGTGATGCGCTATCTCATGAGCCACAACGGCCACATGAAGACCGCCATCATCCCGTAGCGGCGAATGTACCTGTCGCCTGCGGAATTCGTCGCCGATCCCGCGGCCATGGCTCGCGTTTGGTCCGAGAGCGATTCGCTCGCCTACACGCACTGGCTGGCCACGCACCATTACGAGAATTTCCACGTCGTCAGCTTTCTGCTCCCCAAGCATCTCCATCGCGACTTCTACAACGTCTACTCGTTCTGCCGCTGGGCTGACGATCTCGGCGACGAAATCGGCGACACCGCCGAGTCGCTTCGCCTGCTCGCCTGGTGGCGTGGCGAAACTGAGCGCATGTACCGCGGCGAAGCCTCGCATCCGGTCTTCGTGGCACTGTCGCAAACGGTGCGGAAGCACGACCTGCCCGCCGAGCCGTTCCTCGATCTGATCCACGCCTTCGAGCACGATCAGGTGGTGACGCGCTATGCCAATTGGGATGAGGTCCACGGATATTGCCGCTACTCGGCGAATCCCGTCGGCCGCCTGGTGCTCTATCTGTGCGGATATCGCGACGCCGAGCGCCAGCGCCTTTCCGACGCCACCTGCACCGCGCTCCAGTTGGCGAACTTCTGGCAGGACGTGACGGTGGATCTCGGCAAAGACCGCATCTACATGCCGCTCGACATCTTGCGCAAGCACGGATCGAGCGAAGCCGATGTGATGGCGCTCCGATTCACACCGCAGTTCCGCGCGGCCATGCAAGAGATGGTGGACCACGCCCGCGCCCTCTTTCACGAAGGCCTGCCGCTGGCGCGCATGGTGGATCGCCGCCTCTCGCTCGACCTCGAACTCTTCAGCCGCGGCGGCCTCGAGATCCTCGACAAGATCGAACGCCAGCACTGCGACGTGCTCGCACGCAGGCCGCACATCGGCAAGCTCGAACGCGTGCGCTTGCTGGCGACCGCGTTGGTGCGATGGGCGGCGTACCGAGCCGCATGACGCTCGCTGAGTCATACGCCTGGTGCCGGAATGTGGCTCGCTCGCGAGCCAAGAACTTCTACTGGTCATTCGTGCTGCTCGATCACGCACGGCGCGATTCCCTCTGCGCCATCTACGCCTTCATGCGTCACTGCGATGACCTGAGCGACGAGCCAGGAGCCAAGCGCGAATCGCTCGACGCGTGGCGTGCGCTTCTGACGCGAGCGCTCGCGGGCGATCCGCCAGCGGATCCGCTCTGGCCCGCATTCCTCGACACGGTTCATCGCTACCGCATCCCCGAACGCTACTTCCACGAGATGATCGACGGCGTCACCTCAGACCTCGTTTCCCCGCGCCGCCGCACCTTCGACGATCTCTATCGTTACTGCTACTGCGTGGCCTCAGTGGCCGGCCTGTCGCTGATCCATGTCTTCGGATTCCGTTCACCCGAGGCGCTGCCGCTCGCCGAGAAGTGCGGCATCGCGTTCCAGCTCACCAACATCATTCGCGATGTGCGCGAGGATTGGGGGCTCGGCCGCGTCTATCTCCCCGAAGAGGACCTGCGCCGCTTCCACGTTACAGACGCGCACCTCGGCGCCAGCGTCGCGAGCACGGAGCTCCGCAGCCTGCTTCGTTTCGAAGCCACTCGCGCCGCGGGCTACTATCGCGACGCGCGGCCGCTGCTCGAGATGGTAGAGCCATCGTGCCGGCGATCATTGTGGGCGATCATCGAGATCTACTCGCGGCTTCTGGATCGGATTGAAGAGCGCGACTTCGAAGTGATGGCCGAGCGCGTGCGTCTGGCGACGCCCGAGAAGTTGGCGATTCTCGCGCGGGGGTGGATCGGCCTCGGCTCCTGAGACAGACTTCACCGCGAGTGCCTGCTCCACATCGCGGGAAAGCCGCAGCCCGCTTCACCGCCGCGCTAGGACCGTCTCGCACTTGCTCAACGAACGCTCCAGTTCCTCGATCTTCGCCGCGTCAGGTTTGGGCTCGTGCTTGCGGCCTTCGATCGCTTGCTCGAGCCACGTCTTGGCTTCCGCGCATCGCGACGTAGACGCGAGGAACACACCGTACCCGGCCTTCACCTCCACCGCATTGGTGACCTTCGCGGTCTGCACCAAGTCGATGGCTTCGCGAAACACGGGATCGGCTTGCGCAGTCTTGCCCGAAGCGGCGCGCGCCCGCGCGAGGTTGAACAGATTCGCCGCCAGTTGACTCGGGTTGCCGCCCTTGGCTTGGCGCAGGATCTCGAGCGACTGTTCGAAGTAGCCGGCTGCTTCGGTGGGGCGCTTCATCGTCATCATCAAACGTCCGAGATTGTTGTAGGACCGCGCCACCATCGGATGCCTGTCACCGAGGTGCTTCTTGCGAATCGCGAGCGACTCGCGAAACGTACGTTCGGCTTCGGCGTGACGCCCGGTCTCCTCATAGAGCGAGGCGAGATTGTTGAGCGGAAACGCCACCGGAAGCGCATCGGCGCCCCGGAGCCGCCGGTTCATCTCCAAGCCCTCCACGTAGGCGCGCTCGGCCTCATCGTATCGCTTGGCGTCATGCAGGATCGACCCGTAGTTGTTCAGCGACCGCGCCACCCACGGATGATCGCCTTTGGTGGACTTGCGCTCGATGACCAAGGCCTGTTCGATATGCGCGATGGCTTTGTCCCAGTCATGCTGCGATTGATAGAGCAGCGCGAGCATACTGAGCAAGCTTGCCACGCGCGGATGCTCGGGTCCGAACGCCTTCTTACGAATCTCGAGCGCCTCCTGCAGCGGAGGCTCGGCGGCGGCCAGATCGCTCTTCTCGCGGAGCACGTTGCCCAGGTTCGAAAGCGACACCGCCAGCAGCGGATCGTCCGCCGCGAGGCTCGCTCGCCGCAGCGCCACCGCTTGCCGATGAGCTTCGATCGCACCGTCGAGGTCGCCGCGACCCTGGCGCAAATTCCCGATCGTGTTGAGCGAGTCGGCGATGTCGGGATGATCGGCGGCGAGCAGCCGCTTCCGCATCTCGAGCGAATCGGCGGCGAGCTTCTCGGCCCGCGCGATGTCGGTCTCGCGAATCGACTCGGCCAGGCGGACCATTTCGCGCGCCAGCTCCGGAGACTGGCCGTTCAACTCGCGGCGCATGGTCACGGTCCGTTCGAACAACGCCTGCGCTTGCTTGGAGAGCCCGAGCGTTTGATAGGAAGTTCCGATCGCGGCGAGCATGTCGGCCTTGCGCGCGCTCGGCTGGGGCAAACTGCGGTCGATGCTCGCGGCGCCTTCGTCGAGCAGTTCGCGCGCGGTCACGTCGGGACCGCGGCCCGAGTCCGGACTAGCGCCCTCGAACAGCCCGGTGAGAAACGTTGCCATCTGCTGCGCGCTGTTGCGCTCGGCGCGCCAGCGCCGGGCAAGAGAGACCAAGCTGATCGCCGAAGCGAGCATCACCACTACGAGACAGGCGACGAGGCCGGTGGCGAGGCGATGGCGCAACGCGAACTTGTGAGCGCGGTAGCCGAGCGTGCTCGGGCGCGCGTGCACGGGGAACCCGTCGAGATAGCGCTGGATGTCGTCGGCCAGATGCTCGGGGCTTTGGTATCGCGCCTCGGGTAGCTTGCGCAGCGCCGTGAGCACGATGTTGTCGAGATCGCCTTCGAGATCCTTGGCGAACGGGCTCACCAGTTCTCCGTCTTCGCGCAGCTTGCTGGGAGGCGTGGGCTCGGTGTCGTTCACGATCATCACGATCTCGCCGAAGCCCTTGTCCACCACTTCATAGGGCAGGCGCGCCGTGAGCATGACGTAGAGCAGCAACCCGAGCGAGTAGAGATCAGTGGAAGTGGTGACGATGCCCTGGCGGAGCTGTTCGGGACTCGCGAACTCGGGCGTCATCATGCGCATCGAAGGCAGCGTATTGATCGGCGTGAGGCCGAGCAATTCCGGACGCAGTAGTTTTGCCAACCCGAAGTCGAGCAACTTCGGAGTGCCGTCTTTGGTCACCAGAACATTGCCGGGTTTGATGTCGCGATGGATGACCAGGCTCCGGTGGGCCTGCTGGACAGCGGCGCAAACCTGCTGAAACAGAATCAGCCGTTCGCGTAGCGGGATCGAATTGTCGCAACAATAGACGTCAATGCTCTGGCCGCTGACGTACTCCATGACCAGGTACGGGCGTCCGTTTTCGAGCACTCCGCCATCGAGCAGGCGCGCGATGTTGGGATGCTCGAGGTTACCGAGCACGGTGCGCTCCACCAGGAAGCGGCGGACCACTTCCGGATCCGTGAGCGTGTGTTTGATGAGCTTGATGGCAACGTTGCGCTGGTGGACGTTGTCATGCCGGCGAGCCAGCCAGACGTCACCCATTCCGCCGTGAGCGATGAGGCGCACGAGCCGGTACGGCCCCACCGTATCGCCCGGGGCCATGGCTTTCAGGGCGGCGTGAGCACTCTGGTTCACGGCGTGAACCAGCGGCTCGAGGCGCGGGGGATCGGTCAATGGATTTCTCCTCGCTCGGTGTCTTCTCTAGATCGGCCTTGCTGGGCAATCCCTACAGGCCCATTCTCAGCAGGATAACCGATCTTTGCAGGCCCAATACTCTTCGCTTTGGATGCAGCAGCGTTGGGAGGGGCACTGAAGTGCCTTTCAGATGTGCCCACATCGGAAGCGGGACTGGAAGTCCCGCTGCAGGCTGAAAGCCTGCCCCACAAGCCGATTGCAGTGAGTCTCAGCCTGGGGTTGGCAGGCCGTGGATAAATCCGAATCGGGGCGGGTCGCGTAGAAACTGCTGGAGAACGACAATGGCATCTGGCAAACAGGCGATCGTGATCGGCGGCAGCATGGGGGGACTTCTGGCGGCTCGCGTACTGGCGGACCGCTTCGAGCGGGTGCTGGTACTGGACCGCGACCGCTTCCCCGCGATCGGCGAACAGCGGCGTGGTGTGCCGCAAGGCCGGCACACGCATGGCCTGCTCGCGAGTGGAGCGCGGGTGATCGAGAGCTTCTTCCCGGGGATCACGGCGGAGTTGGTGGAGGCGGGCGCGGTGCCCGGAGACATCGTGGAGAAGGGGCGTTGGTTTCATGAAGGCGGCCATTTGCGGCAGGTCCGCAGTGGACTCGATGGGCTGCTGATGACTAGGCCGCTGCTCGAGGGCATGGTCCGGCGCCGGTTGTTGGCTTTGCCGAATGTCCGCGCAGTTGAGGAGTGCGATGTGACGGGGCTTACGATGAGTGGTGGCCGCGTGACGGGCGTGGAGGTGGGAGGTGGTTCGCCGATCGAGGCGGACCTGGTAGTTCATGCGGCGGGTCGCGCGTCGCATGCGCCGGACTGGCTTACAAAAGCAGGATTCGAGCAGCCGCGGACCGATCGCGTGGAGATCGCGCTTGGCTACACGACGCGGTTCTTTCGGCGCGATCCGAAGGCGCTGGGTGGCGATGTGGCGGTGATCGTGCCACCGACTCCGGAGGGGAAGAAGGGCGGCGTGATGATCGCGCAGGAGGGCGGTCGCTGGACGGTGACGTTGATCGCGCACTTCGGTGGCTATGCCCCCACGGAGTTGGACCGTTTCCGCAAATGGGCGCGAGCCTTGCATTGCCCGGACATCGCGAACGTGATTGACACGGCCGAGCCGATTGGAGATGCGCAGACGGCGCGATTCCCGGCGAGCGTGCGGCAACGCTATGAGGAACTGGCGCGATTTCCGGAAGGGTACCTGGTGTTCGGCGACGCGATCTGCAGCTTCAATCCGATCTATGGGCAAGGTATGTCCGTGGCGGCGCTCGAAGCTGTGGAGTTGGCGCAGTGCCTTGCCACGAATGCGCCCGAGGGGCTGGCGAAGGCGTTCTTCGGACGGGCGGCGAAGGTGGTGGACATTCCGTGGAGCATCGCGGTGGGAAATGACCTTCGGATGCCGGAGACGGTGGGTCCGCGGAATGCGGGGGTGCGGTTCATTAATTGGTACATGTCGAAGCTTCACGCGGCGGCGCATCGCGATGCGGAATTGTCGCTGGCATTTCACCGTGTGGCGAACCTGTTGGCGGCGCCGGCGAGTGTGATGAGTCCGGGGATGGTGTGGCGGGTGGTGAAGGGGAGTTTGATGAGGTCCGGGCGGGATGGCGGGACTGAAGTCCCGCGCAGGCTGAAGCCTGCCCCACAATGCTGACGCACTGCTGCGCAATGCTGACGCGCTGCGGCACAGCGGATTGTTAGGTATGTTCGGCATTTTGCTCCTATATATGGACTTGGGCATTCGGAGTTAGTGGCGGGACTGAAGTCCCGCGCTGGCTGAAGCCCGCCCTACACGGAGTTTCTGCCTCAGATGGAAGGGGATTGGGGACTGCGACGGCGGGGGATTGGGTTCGTTCCTCCATCTTGGCTCGGCGATCGGACTGGGCGGCCTTCAGCTCTTTCAGGGCGCGGTGGAAGGCGCGTTCGTTGGCGCGGAGATAGGACTGGATGCGGGTGAAGGCCATGTGGGCGCCGTCTTCGATGAGGGGGTCGATGCCCGAGAGGACGAGGTCCTCTTCGGCGCGGGCGCAACGGAAGATGTTCCAGCGGGCGCGGAGGATGTCGTCGAAGAAGATTTCTTCGAGGGGAGTTTGGGGGTCGAGTTCGGCGCGGAGGGCGGCGGAGAGGTGGTCGAGGTGTTCCTGCTCGCCGGGGAGCACGATGAGGTGCTTGGCGCAGAGTCCGTGACGGAGGCTGTTGGAGGCGGAGCGGGATTTGCCTTCGGCGGAGCGTGGTCCGGTGGAATGCTGGGCGTTTTCGCGATTGGCTTTGGCTTGCGCGGCGGTGGCCATGATGGCTCTCCTCGGTGCGTAGAAATAGGAAAGGCGGCCAGGACGCTGGGGTCCGAGCCGCCTTCCATTCCAGTGTTGCATGGGGGTCCAAGGAATTCGGGGTTTTAGGGGGATTTTTGTTGCAAGGAAAGGAAATATTGTTCGGTACTGGGCTTTTTTGGGGGGCGCTAATTTGCGGGAAGCCGGGGGTGTTGGGTTCGTTTTGCGGGCGCCACGTGGCGATGGAGTCGGCGTGATTATGTCCTGGCACAACGTAACTCGTAGTCGTTGATGCGGACCTCCGGGCTGTGGTCGTAGAGTTCCGCGCAGCGGGCGCTGCCACGAAAGCTGATCCAAGAGCCCCCCGCGCAGGATTTCGAGCCGCTCGTTCGTACTTTTGTCGAGCCCGATCAGGTATGGGCAGGACACATTCAGACACAGGCCTTGTGCGTAGCCCCACGCCAAGCGGCTTGACCTCTCCCCGCCGACCCAATAGACTCTAATCAAACCCATGCGTCTCCTCGTGCCGTTCCTCGCCGTGGCCGCCGCCTGCGCCGCGCAGCAAACCGGACTCCCCCAACGCTGGAACTTCTCGACGCACATCACGCCGATCCTCACCTTCGGCGGCTGCAATCAGACGGCCTGTCATGGCTCGCCCGTCGGCAAGAACGGCTTCAAGCTCTCGCTCTATGGCTCCGAGCCCGAGAAAGACTATGACGTTCTCGTGAAGGCGCTGCCCGGCCGCCGCGTCAACACCAAAAACGTCGACGAGAGTCTGCTGCTGAAGAAACCCACGATGCAGGTGACGCACGGTGGCGGACCCCGCTTCAAGAAAGACTCGCGGCATTACCAGGTGCTTCGGGCCTGGATCGCCGCCGGCGCTCGGTTCGGTGACAAAGACGCGCCCACGCTGCGCAATCTCGAAGTCGCGCCCGGCTATCGGGTGCTCGCACGCAAGGGCGAGACGATGCAGCTCAAAGTGACCGCTGTCTACTCCGACGGAACCAAAGACGACGTCACCGCGCTTTCGATCTTCTCCTCGAATGACGACTCCGTCTTGAAGGTCTCGCCCACGGGCTTGGTCAATGCGGAAGGCGCAACGGGCGATGCGGCGCTGATGGTCCGCTACGCAGGCAAATTCGCAGGACCTGTCTACGGCGCCACCATGCTCACTTCGAAGAAGGCCGTGGGCGCGGCTCCGTTGCATCCTATCGACAAGCTGGTCTACGCGAAGATCCGGCAACTCAACATCGCTCCGTCGACGATCTGCACTGACGAAGAGTTCATTCGCCGCGCCTATATCGACATCGTGGGAACGCTGCCGGGCTCGGCGGACGTGCGCCAGTTCCTCGCGTCGAACGCCCCCGACAAGCGCGCCATCCTCGTCGATCAGCTTCTCGAAAAGCCCGAGTACGCCGACGTGCAGACGATGCTCTGGGCCGATCGCCTCCGCAGCGACCAGCGGTTCCATCGCACCGGCGGGGTCCGCAGCTACTACAAGTGGATGCGCGAGGAGTTCCTGCTCAATCGCCCGCTCGACAAGTTCGCGCGCTCATTGTTGACTGCCACTGGACCCAACTTCGCCAAGGGTGCCTCCAACTACTGGGGCAATTACGACAAGATCTCCACGCCGCTCGAAACCGCCATCCAGACAGGCCAGGTGATGATGGGCGTGCGCATCGGTTGCGCGCAATGCCACAACCATCCGTTCGAGAAGTGGACCCAGAACGACTTCTACTCGCTCGCCGCCGTGTTCTCGCAGGTGGTGGAATTCCCCACCAAGAACTCGCAGGAGTTCGACCTTCGCATCGATCCCACCAAGGCCGTGATCAATCCCGCCACCAAGCAGGCCGCGCAGCCGCGCTATCTTGGCGGCGCGATCATCGACGTTGCGCCCGGTGAGGATCGCCGCGTGGCCTTCGCCGAATGGCTCACCCGCAAGGACAATCCGTTCTTCGCGCGCACCCAAGCCAACTACACATGGCGTCAGATGATGGGGCGTGGCATCGTCAATCCCGTGGATGATTTCCGCGAAACCAATCCGCCCACGCATCCCGAACTGCTCGCGCTGCTAGCGCGCGAATTGACGGAACATGGCTACGATCAGAAGCACCTGATTCGCTTCATCGCGTCGTCGCGCACCTACCAGCACTCTTCGGCCGCAAACGACACCAATCGGCTCGACTTCAAATACTACTCGCGCGCCTATCCGAAGCGCATGATGGCCGAAGTGTACATGGACGCCGTTGCGCACGTGACCAACCAACCCGATTCCTTCAAAGATTGGCCCGAGGCGCGCCGCGCGCTCCAGCTTCCGGACAATCGCTACCCGAGCTTCTTCCTCGACGTGTTCGAGCGCAACAACCGCCTGGTGATCTGCGATCGCGAAGAGAACGTGAACGTGTCGCAGGCGCTGCATATCGTCAACGGACCCGAAGTGCAGCAGAAGCTCGCGAGCACGGAAGGCCGATTGGCACAGTGGCTCGACTCGGGCCGCGCTGACGGCGAACTCATCGACGAGATGTTTCTCACCGCGCTCAGCCGCAAGCCCACGCCACGCGAGAAAGATCGCTTGCTGACGCGTGTCGGCAAGGCTCCGAGCCGCCGCGAAGCCTACGAAGACATCGTCTGGGCGATCCTGAACTCGAAGGAGTTCATGTTCAACCATTGACGAACACCACCCCATGGCGCGTAGCCTGGGCTTCCTTCTTCACGCTCGGCATTTCGATCGGGATGCCGTACTACAGCCTGCCGTTCTTCTACGACTATTTCGAGCAAGCATACGGTTGGTCGCGCTCGTCGATCACGCTCGGCCTTCCGCTCGCGGCGCTGGCGACTATCTGGATGGGCCCGTTGTTCGCGCATCGGTTGCGGCCGAACCGCTCCATCATGCTGGGAGCGGCGCTCAATCTCGCGGCGTTTGCTTGGTTCGCGAATCTTTCCGGATCGCTTCTCGAGTATCGCGCGGCATGGATGCTCTACATGGCCGGCTTCCTCTTTACCGGACCAATCCCACATCAGATCCTGGTGGCACAGTGGTTCCTCGAACGGCGCGGCAGTGCGCTCGCCATCGGCAATCTCGGCGTGAGTCTGATCGGCGCGGTCACGGTGCCGTTCCTGGTGCGGCCGCTCACGAGCGCATTCGGATTTCGCGCCGCGCTGGGCGCGATGGCGGCTCTGCACCTTGTCGTGATTCCGGTGGCGGCGTTGTTTCTCGGTGAGAAGCCGGGTTTCGAGCGCTCGAATCCGTTGAGTGAGCCGCCGCGTCCATTCTCTGAGATCCTGCGTGCGCGGGCGTTTTGGGTCCTGCTGATCGGCGGAGCGTTCTCGCTCGCGGCCCTGGGTGCGGTAAGCCAGCACTTGAAGCTGATCATGCGTGACGCGGGCTACGGCACCCAGGCGCAACTCGACGCCGCGTTCTCGAACACCATGCTCGTGCTGCTGATCTCGAGCGCCGCCGGGCGTGTGACGATCGGATGGGCGGCGGACCGCTTCCCCAAGCGTTGGGTGCTCTCGGCCGGATTTGTTGTGCTCGCCGTTTCGTTACCGATGCTGCTGCTCTTGCGCCCGCCGCAGCCTCCTTACGTTTTCGCCGCGCTCTATGGCTTCTGCCTCGCCGCCGATTTCCTGATCGTTCCGATTCTCGCCGCCGAACACTTCGGATCGGCCACGCTCGGGCGCGTGATGAGCGTCATCGTCCCCGCCAATACGATCGGGCAGACGTGGAGCCCATATGGAGTATCGCTGGTGCGCGAAGCCGCTGGATCGTACACCATGCCGCTGCTGGTCGTGTTCGGCTTCGCGATTGCGGGACGGTTGGCGCTCGCGCTGCTGCCGGAGAAGAGATAGACTTTCCTACGATGCAACGCAGAACGTTTCTCGCCGCTGGAGCGGGCGCGGTGGCCGCTGCTCCTGCGCACGCCAAAATCGGCGCCATCATCACCACCTACTACCGCAACTCCCACGCCGATGTGTTCATCGGCAACATCCTGCGCGGATTCTGGTGGGAGGGCAAACCTCATCAGAGCGAGCTCGATATCGCCGCGATGTACATCGAGCAGACTCCCGATGCCACCGATATCGGTCGCGCCGCGGCTGCCAAGCATTCGATTCCGTTGAAGGCGAGCATTGCCGAGGCGATGCCGGCCGGCATTCGCGGCGTTGTGCTGATCGGCGAACACGGCAACTATCCGATGAACGCGAAGGGGCAGAAGCTCTACCCGCGATACGAGTTGATGGAGAAGATCGTCAACGTCTATCGCCTGACCGGGCGAGCGCTGCCGCTGTTTCACGACAAGCACTTTTCGACGGAGTGGAAGAAGGCGAAGCAGATGTTCGACTGGTCGCGTGAACTGAAGTTCCCGCTGATTGCAGGCACGTCGCTCACGCTCACTTGGCGCAGGCCTGCGCTCGAGTTGCCGCTCGAAGCGCCCATCAAGCGCGCGGTCGGATACTTCTACGGCGATCGCGAAGCGTATGGCTACCACGGGATCGAGATCTTTCAAGGCATGGTGGAGCGGCGGCGCGGCGGCGAGACCGGACTGAACTGGGTGCAATGCATCGAAGGTCCGGATGTATGGAAATGGAGCGCGGAAAATCCCTGGGCGCGCGAGTTGCTCGCAGAGGCCATGCGCCATGACGACACGCTCCAGCGCGGCAAGCCCGAAGACACGGTGAAGAAGCCGATGCTCTTCTTGCTCGGCTATCGCAGCGGACTTCTCGGCGTGCTGTACATGCTCACCGGACATACGCAGCAGGGCGGTTTCGCGGTCGAACTCGAGGGGGCGTCGCAGCCATCCGTCTGCTGCTTCCTCACGCAGTGGGGCCGCCCCTGGAGCCACGGCAACGGACTGAGCTACTGGGTGGAGCGCACCATCGTGGAAGGGAAGGAATTCTATCCGCCCGAGCGCACGCTGCTCGCCACGGGCGCCACCGAGGCGATCATGGACTCGGCCTTCGCCAAAGGCGCCAAGATCGACACGCCGCATCTCGATGTACGGTACAAGGCGCAGCGGGAGTCGCGGTTCATGCGGGGGCCGATGCCGCCGTACGATCGGGTCCGGGTGTGAGATCCGAGAAGGAAACATTTCCGCGTTAGGATGTAGTTTTGAGGACATAGCGTCTTGGCACAAGCGAAAGAGTTGATCTTGCGCGACCTTCACGAACGGCACCCGGGTTTGACCTGGGCGCTGGGTGAGTGTTTTGCCGAGGCCGCCCAAGTTTGTTACGCCCGATACCACGAGCCACCGGTCGAATTGTTGCTGGACTGCGACGGAACAGCCGAAGCCGGACAGCTAGATTTTCCGGTTCCCGGCGAGCGGCTTCGCCGCGCCCACGCCAACGAAATCGATGCAACGGAGTTGGGTGCTTATGGAATCTCGCTGGCTGCGCTGGAAGCGGTGTCGGGTCTTGTTGCGATCAAGCGGGCCGAAACGCTTACGGGAGCTGACTGGTATGTTGCTCCGGTGGGAGCCGATCTGGATGATCTCGAACTTTGTCTTCGATTGGAAGTAGCCGGGGTTGGCGCCGGCAATCGTAACGATATTCGGCGGAAGCTCGTCGAAAAGGTCGATCAGGCGGCGCGCGGACGAAGCAATTTGCCAGCTATCGCGTCCGTCGTTGGCTTTCGGGCTTTGCAAATAGCAATACGCACTGTAGGTGAACACCAGTGACAACCTGGACCGAGTTTCACAAGGCTAGCGAAGCAGCGGCAATTCAGGCCGAACTGATCGCCCGGGGGGGCGCCGGTGCCGGTGCCGCGACCCACTACGCCGAGGCCGCAAGATTGGAGCAGCAGGCACTCGGCTTGGTGGATCCAGCAAAAGTCCGTACGAAGGGAATCACGGCGGTAAGCGCGGTCGCGTTATGGTACAAGGCTGGCGAGTATGATCGAGCCGAGGCCCTTGCGTTCGCGACGCTTGCCGATCCTTCATTGCCTCAGTTCGCAAGGAAGGATCTCCGCGACTTGGTCCAGGCCATCTGGACCGAGAGCTCCAAGCGCGAGGCACGCGTGCAGTTTCTGCCTGGGCAGGTGCTGGTGTCGATAAAAGGGGGCGAGGTAACAACGGGGGGCGCTCCGCTGGACCTCATCGTCGAGAAAGTGCAGTCGATCCAATCGATGTTCTTTCGCGTCGTGGAATTGATGAAGGACATGCCCTTTCGCAGGCGCGGCGCCGCTCCCGGTGATATTCAGGAATCCTGCCGCCCTTGGCTCTTTCAGGCGGCTCCTGGAAGCTACCAATTCGCGGTCGCGATCCAGGAGCCCAAGCAACGCCATTTCTTCAGAGAGGACCTGCCGAGCTCGTCGGTCGCCCAGAAGTTCTTCGAAGTCCTCGAAGCCACTGCCGCTGGGGATGCACGACGCCTTGAAGTGGTCGTGCCTGGCGAGGAATATCGAGCAGCATTCTTGAAGCTTTCCCGGAACCTTGCGCCAGCGGGAAACTCCTTCCAATCGATCGAATTTCGAGATCCATCCGCCAACTCGCCGATTCTCCTCGATGCCGAGGCGCGAACGACCATCACTCAGCTCCTCCGCCACGGCAGGTCGCGCAGTCCAGCCGAGTCTGAGCAGATCGTGTATCACGGGATGCTCTATGCAGTGGATCTCGAGAAGGACTTCTTGCGGCTCCGAACGGCAGACAGTGAAATCAAGATCGAAGGACTCGAAGAAGCATTGGACGATGTCATCGGGCCGATGGTGAACAAGCGAGTCACGGCTACGGTCTACCGCTCTCCCAAGGGCGTGTATCGCCTGCACGACATCGAACTCGCTGGCTGAAATCCCCCTCCCTCCACACGCCGCATCTCGATGTACGGTACAAAGCGCAGCGGGAGTCGCGGTTCATGCGGGGGCCGATGCCGCCGTACGATCGGGTCCGGGTGTGATCAGGGCCTCGTCACTGACCTGAGCTTTTGGAGTGCTCTTTGCATTTCCTCGTTCTCCGCTGATGCACACGGACCGGGAATCTGCATGAACCGCCAGTCGCTCCTAACTAACGAGGCTTCTGCGGCAATTCCGGGCTTCGAGATAGTTCAGTGCCGTATGCCCCTGTTTATCGCGCAGATTGGGATCGGCTCCGGCGTTCAAGGCAGCCTCGATTTCCTCGTAGCGGCCGCGGGAAGCGATGAGCATGAGTGCCGATACACCGTCTCGGTTCTGCGCGTTGATGTTATTGCCCAGCCGAGCCAACGCTGGATCGAAGCTTCCCCTCAACGACGCGGCCATGAGTACCGTGTCGCCAAACGGCGAGACCTGTTCTGGGTTCGCCCTGCGCCGCAGCAGCTCCTCCAAGATCTTTCTATTACCGTAGGAAGCCGCCGCGTACATGAGTGCGGTCCAGCCGCTCGAATCCGTAGCGTCCACCACAGCACCCGCGTCGAGGGCTTGCTTAGCCAATGCGAGATCACCTCTGACAGTCGCACGCATGAGATCGGTTATGCCAGGCTTGGGCAGGTATTCTTCCCGAATGTGGATGAGCGCTTCTGTCTCGGCCGCGCCGTGTCGAAGAGTGTGAGTGTCGGCGACTCGGTTGATCTCCACCTGTAGCTGCCTGAACCAGAGTGGGGCCGAATCCGCATAGTCGCGGATGTTCTTGTTTGCGCTCCCTGCGGCAATTTTGACGCTTACCGATGCGTTGTCTGTAACACGTCGGCTGTAGTCGCCGCAGAGCGCCCACACTTCGGGAGTGCGAAACCTGCGCAAGAGCTGCTCTGCTTCGCTCGTAGCGATTCGGTATGTCTTGCGATCCGCCACCTCGACAAATCGCCCTCCTGACCACTCCACGCGGCCATCGCCAAAAACCTGGACCTCATAATAAGGGCAAGTGCCGAAGCATCCAAAGCGACTGAGCATCACGAAGTCTCGCAGAGAGACCTCGGCCCCTGGGATCTTCGCGTCTTTCGCTGGACAATCCTTGGCGGAGACAGTCGGATGGGGCGCCGTGATTACCTTGACAGAACTGGGCCCTGAGAATTGGAACTCCTCTTTCCATGGGTCGTAGTAGTCCACTTGTCTCGAGAGCTCGAACGCATACACGACGCGACGCCTCACGTTCTCGTTTGCGGAAGGCGGCGCGAACCGCCATGTCAACACGTTCGCCTTCGCGGCGGAAGCCAACAGTGGATGTCCCGATACAACCTCAGCACGAGCCACTGCGCCTCGCGAATCGACCGAATACTCGATCACAACGGTCCCCGCGATTTTCGCCGCGCTGGCCCCCGGAGGATACGCCATCGTCTCATAGGACTCCGGCCGCGTTTCCTGCGAAGCGGCGGGCACCACCAGCAGCGCCGACCCAACCAACACTCCCAATGGCGCGCGCATCGTCCTCCTCCACTCAACATACCTTACCTCCCCGTACCAGAACCCTCCCGCGCCCCAGTGAACTCCCCGTCCCTATTCCCCGAGTACCGGCTTCGCATGGAAGCATCCGTCTGCAGACCGCATTCTATGCTCAGCCGTGTCCATCATTCGCCGCCTCCTCCCTTCGCTGCTCGTAACCATTGGTCTCGCCAGCGCAGATACGTTTCCGACGGGATTTTCCACCGAAACCATTGCCACGGGCCTCTCCCTCCCCACCGACATCGCCTTCGCCGCAGGCAACCGCATCTTCATCTCTACTCGCTCGGGCGTCGTGCGGCTGGTGGTCAACGGAGCGCTCCAGGCGCAACCGTTCATCGATATCTCGACCGATGTTGGCTCGATATCCGATCGCGGCCTGCTCGGCATCGCCGTGCATCCGAACTTCCCCGCCACGCCCTACGTCTATCTCCTCCACACGTATGATCCGCCGGGCGTCGCCCCCGATGGTCTCGGAGCGCGAGTTTCGCGCCTGGTTCGCGTCACCGCCGACTCCGCGCAAGGTTACAACGTCGCTCTTGCGAACTCGATGGTCGTGTTGCTCGGCAAGAACAGCACCTTCGCCAACATCGGCGACTCCACAACCCTCGAGAACCAGACCCTCGTCGCCTGCCAGACCGGAGCAGCAGGCACGCAGACCTACGTCGAAGATTGCATCGCGTCCGACTACGACACGCACAGCATCGGCATGGTCGCCTTTGGCGCCGATGGCCGGCTGTATCTCGCCAGCGGCGATGCATCGTCGGCGAACATCGCCGACCTGCGCGCCCTTCGCGCACAAGACCTCGACAGCTTGAACGGCAAAATCCTCCGCATCGATCCCGCCACCGGACAAGGCCTCGCCGACAACCCTTTCTACAACGGCAATCCCAACTCGAATCGCTCCAAGGTCTGGAGCTACGGGCTGCGCAATCCGTTCCGCTTCACGCAGCATCCAACCACGCAGGCGATCTACATCGGTGACGTCGGCTGGAACGATTGGGAAGAGGTCAACACGGGCGCCGGGAAGAACTTCGGATGGCCGTGCTACGAAGGCAATTCGTCGGGCAGCGCGCAGCAACCCACGTACGCTACCGCGACTGCCACTAGCGCGCGTTGCCAGCAACTCTACGCGCAAGGGGCGGCGGCCGTGCAGCGGCCGCTGATCTCGTATTCGCACAATGGAGGAGGCGCGGCGGTGATCCTTGGCCCCGTCTACAGTGGAACGAGTTATCCGGAGGCTTATCGTAACGCGCTCTTCTACGCCGACTTCAACTCGGGCAATGTTCGCGTGGCGAAGCTCGATGCCGCTGGGGCCGTGATTAGCGACACGCTTTTCGGAAACATCACCGCTACTACCGGGATGTTCGTGGGTCCGGATACCGACCTCTACTACATCTCCTACGGCGATGGAACCGGCGCCATTCAGCACCTGCGTTTCACCGCCTCCGGTGGAGCTCCCACGGCCCGCATCTCCGCTACTCCCGTGTCGGGACAGGCGCCGCTCACGGTGAACTTCAATGGCAGCGCCTCGAGCGATCCGGAGAATCAAGCGCTCACCTATTTCTGGACCTTCGGTCCCGCGGGCGCCACCTCCACAGCCGTCAATCCCACGTACACATACACAGCGCCAGGACCCTACATCGCGCGGCTCACCGTCACTGACACCACCGGACAAACCGGCAGCGCGCTCATCAACATCACCGTGGGAACGCCTCCCGTGGTGGCCATCAACGCACCCGCCGTAGGGACCACATACGCCATTGGCGACACGATCTCTTTCAGCGGCTCGGCCTCCGACGCCGAGGATGGCGCGCTCTCGAACGTAATCCGCTGGACTGCGGCGCTCCATCACAATGACCACGTGCATCTCGACGTGATCGTGCTGCCAAGCGCTGCCGCGTCGGGCAGCTTCGTCGTTCCCGATCACGGCCAGAACACTTACATCACGCTCTGCGCGACGGTGGTCGATTCGAGCGGCCTCTCCGCGCAAGCCTGCCGCGACCTGAAACCGCGCACGGCTGCTTACACCTTCAACACTTCGCCGCAAGGCTTGCAGCTCGCGTGGGATGGCGTCTCGCGCACTGCTCCGTTCACCGCCGATGCGATCGTCAATTCGCAGGTCGACCTCGCCGCGCCTACTCCACAAGGCTGCAACACGTTCACGGCGTGGTCCGATGGCAACGCCAACGCAGCGCGACGCCTGCTCATCGGCGCGGCCGCCACTACGCTCACGGCGAACTTCAATCCGCAGTGCGGCGACCCATCGCTCGTGGGCTACTGGAAGTTCGACGAAGGCGCCGGATCCTCGGCATCGGATGCATCGGGCAACGGAAACACAGCCACATTCTTCAATGCTGCATGGGCGGGTGGCCGCGTAGGATCCGCTGCGAGCGTCTCGGGCTCTGGGAACTCGCACGTGCGCGTGCCGGCCTCGGCATCGCTGAACGGATTCACGAACCAGATCACGGTGTCGGCATGGGCGTTCAAGAACAACACGCAGCCGGGATGGGCGATGGTGGCGTCACGCCAACTCGGAACCGCTCGCGACAATCAGTGGTATCTCGGCTTCTTCGATGGCCACTACGCGTTCGGGGTCCGCACGGCGAATGGCATCGATCAGAACGTGGTCTCGGCGGCGATCGCGCCCAATGGCCAATGGGTGGAACTGGCAGGCGTCTACGATGGCGCGACGATGCGCCTCTTCGTCAACGGCGTGGAGGCCGCATCACGCGCCAAGAGCGGCAACCTCGCCGTGGAGAGCAAGCCGATCGTGATCGGCGGCAATCAGAATGACGCGGTTCCGAACTCGGCCGATCTGTTGTTCAACGGTCGCGTCGATGAAATGCGGCTCTACCGCCGAGCCTTGAGTACAGCCGAAATGCTGGCTCTCTTCACTTCGATCAACCCGGTGAACACGCCGCCCACGGTCGCGTTGACTGCTCCGGCCAACGACGCCGTTTTCAATGCTCCGGCCACCATCACGCTCACCGCTACTGCGAGCGATGCCAACGGCAGCGTGGCGCGCGTCGAGTTCTACTCGGGATCCACCAAGCTCGGCGAAGACACCACGGCGCCGTATCAGTTCGTGGTGAGCAACGTGCAGCCCGGCTCGTATCAGTTCACCGCCAAGGCCTTCGATAACGCGGGCGCTTCCGCAACCTCAGCCGCGATCAACGTGACGGTGCGTGGGCTGATCGGGCGCTGGAAATTCGACGAAGCGTTCGGAACCAACGCGGGCGACAGCTCCGGATTCGGCAAGACCGCGCGACTCATCAACGCCGGATGGGCGTCGGGCCGGTCGGGCAGCGCGGTGGATCTCTCGGGCGCCTTCCGCTCGCACGTGCGGATTCCGGCAACGGCGATGCTCAACGGAATCGCGAACGCGTTCACGGTTTCTGCTTGGGTCCGGCAGGATGCCAATCAGGTGGGCCGTACCAGCATCGTCACGCGCCAGTATGGCAGTTCCACGGCGAACTCGTTCTTCCTCGGTTTCAACGCCGACCGCTACTCGTTCCGCGTCTCCACACCTGCAGGGGAGCGCGAGATTCTCGACGGTACTGCGCCCAATCTCCAGTGGATCCACGTGGTGGGGACCTATGACGGAACCACGATGCGGTTGTTCGTCAACGGCGCGCAGGTCGCCTCCGCCGCGCAGTCGGGAAACGTGCTCTCTGACGGCAAGCCGATTCTGATCGGCGGCAATCAAAACGACACGTTCGTCGACAACGCGGACCTGCTGCTCAACGGCCGCATCGACGACGCGCGGATCTACGATCGCGCACTCACTTCCGCCGAGGTGCAGTCGTTGTTCTTCGGTGGCGCCCAGTAGAGAAACATGTCTCGCGTCTGACGCTCCGGCACCTACGCACCGATCGGGAGCGGGACTGAAGTCCCGCGCAGGCTGAAGCCTGCCCCACATCGCGGCAGAGCCGCAAACCGAGAACGGAGCCTTCCAGGAGCGGATATGCCCACATCGGAAGCGGGCACTGAAGTGCCCGCCGGCACGCGGCTCGTGCTGAGAAATCGGCGTGTTCCGCTCGCGACCGGTCAATACTGCAAGTTCTTGTCGACCACGTTGATCAACGGCCGCCCATCGACGAACCGCTTCAGGTTCTCCTTGAGCACCACCATGCGCCGCTCCTGCACACGATCCGACCGCGTGGCGATATGCGGCGTCACGATCGCGTTCTCGAACTTCCACAGGGGATGCCCCTTGGGAAGAGGCTCGGGATCCGTCACGTCCACGCCTGCGCCCGCGATCTTCTTGCTGTCGAGCGCCTTCACGAGTGACGGCATGTCGTAGAGCTTGCCGCGCGAGACAGCGATGAAGTAGGAGTTCTTCTTCATCAACTCGAACTGCCGCGGACCTACCATCTTCTCGCTCTGCTTCGTATGCGGCGCGGAGATGAAGACCACGTCCGCTTCCGGAATCACTTCGTCGAGTTGATCGGGCTTCACCACTTTCGAGATGAACGGTGAGAACGGAATGTCCTTGGGGTCGACGCCGATCACGCGCATGCCGAAGCCGTGGGCCCGAGCGGCGATCTGCATGCCGATGCCGCCGGTTCCGATGATGAGTGCGGTCTTGCCGGGCAGCTCGATCGCCGGATAATTGTTGGGATCCCAATTCTCCTTCTCGCGGTTGGCCACCACGCGATTCAGCCCGCGCGTCAACGTCAGCAACAGGGCGAAGGCGTGGTCCGCGATTTCCGGACCCTGGATGATCTTGCAGTTGGTCACCGTGATCGGTGAGTCGCGCAGTTCGTTGCTGCCCGACATTACCAGATAGGGCTCGACGCCGGCCGAGTAGGTCTGGAACCAGCGGAGCTTCTTTCCGGCACGGACCATGTCCAGGCTGAGGTTGCCCATGATCGCGTCGGCATCGGCCACTTGCTGCATGACCGTCTGCGGCGTGACAGCGACCACGCTCGCGCGCGGTTCGGCTGTTTGCAGCGCTTGCACTTCATCCGGGGTCAGTCCCTGGACCAGCACTTTCTTCTGTTGGGCCGCAAGCGAGGCGGCAAGGATCGCGGCGAGGACGAGGATTCGCATCGGCATGGCCTCAGGATTGTACCGCAATGGACCGGGCTTCCGTGCCGCGTGCCTCTCGTCGAGCACATCCACCAGCGCGTGGATGCCGGCTTCCGCGCTCCGAGTCCAAGAGCACGCTCGTCGGGACCCGCGCCGCTGCGGGACGAGGCCACTCCGCGCACGATCGCTATCGTGCCGCGCGCGTCTCGTCGAGCAGATCCACCAGCGCGTGGATGTCGGCTTCCGCGGTGCGAAAGTTGGTGATGCACGCACGCAACGCGACCCTCGAACTCGCGAGCACAGTCGTCGAGATCCACGCCTTGCCCGAGGCGACCACGCGCCGCGCGATCTCGCGCGAGTCGGCTCCGCCATCGTCCACGAAGCAGACCACCGGAAGAGGCGTCTCGTTCACCACGTGCCACCCGCGTCCGCCGAGTTCGCGCCGCAGCAGCGCGCCCATCGCGGTCATGTGGTCGATCGCCCGGGCGTATCCATCCCATCCCGCTTCGGCGAGCGAGAGGAACACCTTGAGCCCGATGAAGCGCCGCGACCATTGCATCGAGTGCAGGTGCGGATCCACAATGTCGAGCCCTTCGCCTTCCTTCGGCATGTACGCAGTCTCGGTGCGAAAGGCGCGATGCAAGATATCGCGGTGGCGCGTGAGGAACAAGCCCGCGCCCATCGGCACCGAGAGCCATTTGTGCGCGTCGAAGGTGATCGAGTCGGCGGCCTCCATGCCGGCGATCAGCGGGCGCAGCGACGGTGACAGAGCCGCGGCGCCTCCCCAAGCTGCGTCGACATGGAACCACAATCGCTCGCGTGCGGCAATCTTGGCCATCTCGGGCAGCGGATCGATGGCGCCGGCGTTCGTGGTCCCGGCGGTGGCGATGACGAGGAACGGGTGACGCCCGGCTTGCCGGTCTTTCGCGATCGCGATCGATAGCTCGCGTGGATCAAGGCGCAGCTTTGCGTCCACCGGGATCGCGCGCAACGCCGATTGACCCAGCCCGCACATGCGAGCTGCTTTCAGGAACGAGTGATGGCATTCGGCGGATGCATACATCACGGGCCGCCCCGTCAGCGCGCGCACGCCGAGTTCCACGAAATCAGGAAACGCGTGCGTCAACGCGGCGATCGCCGCCGTGTGGTTGGCTTCCGCCCCGCCCGATGCGAACACGCCATCCACTGAATTGGCGTCATATCCGAAGCGCGCGCCGAATGCGCGCACCAAGTGGTTCTCCACTTCCACGGCGAATGGCGAGTGGCTCCATGCGGCGAGTTGGCAGTTGAAAGCGGCCGCCAGCGTGTCCGCGGCAATCCCCATCGTGGTGGACGCAGGGTTGAAGAGCCCGAAGTAGCGTGCGTGTGGCGTGTGGACCTGCCACTGCTTCAAGCCCTCGCTTGCGAAATCGAGCGCCGCGATGGCGTCTTGGGCTTGGTTGAAGTCGTAGGCCGCGAGCGAGGCCCGGATCGCCGCCGGATCGAGCTCCGGAGCAACCCGTTGGTTGTCGACGGAGCGGAGGTAGCGTTCCACCGTCTCCATCAATCGAGCCCACAGGTCCACCCGAGGGCCCGGGTCGAATTGCAGCATGGGGGGACCTTCGCAGGATAGCGAAGTCAGGGGGGAAACGTCAGTGGCCGCCCATCCCTCGCTGCATCGGCATCAGCTCCGGCGGGCGGCCACGAATTGTTCGAATTTCATCTTGCGAGACTAGCTACCCCAGATGGCGCTACCCGCGCGGACCTTGGTACGGACCTTCATGGCGGCTTCTCCTTCCTCTAGAACGCATCTCTCGGTCTGTGTTTTTTTGTGCGGGGGGATCAGTCGCCCCAAACTGCCGTGCCGGCCTTCACTTTGCTGCGAACCTTCATGGCTTCTCTCCTTCGTCTTTCTTCTTTCCGTCCTCGCTTCCGGGACGTTTTGTGTAAGGGCACTCACGTTGCCAAAGGCCCTAGCTCCTGGTTCTCCCCTGTAATCGATTGCTGGGAAAGGGGTTCCGCGCGGCCAGGCCGTGGAGCGTTCCGGTTCTAGAGCCAAAATCGTAGCTCTTCGGTTTCGAAACCAAACCTTTTTGCTAGGGCCGGTGTCTGAGAGGCCAGCGGCGGGCGATACACTAGTCGATTGCCATGAATCCGACCACATTGCTCGTGATCGCCAAGCCGGAGTCCGGCTACCTGAAGGCGCTCGACCGGCTCCCGAAGAACACCCGCATGGTGGTGAGCAGCCAGCCGGCGATGTTCGACGAACTGGCCCCTGAAGCCGACGTGCTTCTCAACTGCATGATGCCGAAGGCGCTGTTGCGTGAGGTGTTCCTGAAGGCGCCGAACCTGCGCTGGGTCCATTCGCTTTCGGTGGGCGTGGAGGGGTTGCTGTTTCAGGAACTGGTGGAGAGCGAGGTGCCGCTGACCAACGCACGCGGAGCCTTCAGCCGGTCACTGGCGGAGTTCGTGATGCTGGGAGCGCTGTTCTTCGACAAGAAGATCCCCGACATGCGCCAGCAGCAGAGCGAAGGCCGCTGGGTAAACATGGACGTGGACGAGGTCTACGGCAAGACGCTCGGGATCGTGAGCTACGGCAGCATCGGGCAGGCGTGCGCGAAGCTGGCCAAGGCATTCGGCATGAACGTGTGGGCGATGCGGAAGCGGCCGGAGATGTCGAAAGACGATCCGCTGGTGGACCGCCTGTTCGGGCTCGACGGCCTGCGCGAGATGATGGCTGGCTCCGACTTCGTGGTGGTGTGTACGCCGCTGACGCCCGACTCGCGTGGCTTGGTGGGCGCGGCCGAGATCGCGGCGATGAAGTCTTCGGCGGTGTTCCTGAACGTGGGCCGCGGAGCGGTTGTGGATGAAGACGCGTTAGTGGCCGCATTGCAGCAGGGCAAGATCCGCGGAGCTGCGCTCGATGTGTTCGCCACGGAGCCCTTGCCCGCGGGGCATCCGTTCTACACGATGGACAACGTGCTGCTCTCGCCGCACAGCGCCGACCACACGCCGGGCTGGGTGGGCCACTCGATGGACATCTTCATCAGCAATTTCGAGCGCTACCGCAAGGGCGATCCGCTCGACAACATCGTGAACAAGAAGGAAGGCTACTGAGACCGTGTCCATCACGTTCGAAGACATTCGGGAAGCGGCCGCGCGCATTGCGCCGATCGTACATCGCACGCCGGTGATGACCTCGCGCACGTTTGACGCGATGACGGGCGCCACGGCGTTCTTCAAATGCGAGAACTTCCAGCGCGCGGGCGCGTTCAAGATTCGCGGCGCGTCAAACGCCGTGTTCTCGCTCGATGAGGAAACGCGCAAGCGCGGCGTGACGGCGTACTCGTCAGGCAACCATGCGCAGGCGGTGGCGCTGGCGGCGCGGATCGCGGGGATTCCCGCTACGATCGTGATGCCCACCGATGCGCCGAAATCGAAAATGGAAGGCACGCGCGGATACGGCGCTCGCGTGGTGACGTATGACCGCATGACAGAGGACCGCGCCGCCATCTGCGCGCGGATCGCGGAGGAGACCGGCGCTTCGATGATTCCGCCGTTCGATCATCCGAAGGTGATCGCGGGACAGGGAACGGCGGCGCTCGAGCTGCTGAGCGAGGTTCCGGATCTGGATGCGCTGGTGGTGTGTATCTCTGGCGGCGGGCTGATTTCCGGATGCGCGACGGCGGCCAAGGCGCTGCGGCCGGGGATTCGTGTGTTCGGCGTGGAACCGGAAGGCGCAGACGACACGCGGCAATCGCTCGCGGCTGGCAAGCGGATCCGCATTCCACCGCCCACTACGATCGCCGATGGACTGCGCGTGGAGTGTCCGGGCGAGTTGACGTTCCCGATCATGCAGAAGCTGCTCGAGAGCGTGGTGACGGTGAGCGATGACGAGATCCGCGCCACGATGAAGTTCTTCCTGTTGCGGATGAAGATGCTGGTGGAACCGAGCGGCGCTACGGCTGCGGCGGCGCTGATGCACGGGAAGCTCCCGGCGGGGCTGGGTCGAGTGGGCGTGGTGGTTTCGGGCGGGAACGTCGATTGGGAGATGCTGATGACGCTGTAGAAACGCGCTCTCAGCGGAAGCCCAAGCGCGCGGCTTCGGCGGCTACGCCGTCGTTCTCTCGCTTGGCGAGTGCGCCGGTGGCGAGTTCCTGGATGTGCGGGTCGCCGCGATAAAAGGCCAAGGCTTCCAGCGCGTCGAGTGCGTCGGTGCGCCTGCCTTCCGCTACTCGTTCGGCGAGGAAAGCGTAGGCGGGTTCCAGGCGTAGCGTGGCGATCGCAGCGAGCAGCGATTTGCGGAGCTGCGTCTTGCGTGTGCGCGACCACTTGTCCGAGAGAATCTCGAGCACACGCTCCTGCCGCGAGGATCCGAGAGCGAGCGCGGCGGCCTCTGCCACGGCATCGTCATCGGATTCGAGATACCGGAGCACGAAATCGAATGCGCCTCGGGGATCGAGCGCCATGAGTTCGGCCATGGCTTCGGCGACGACCTCGGGCTCTTCGTCGCCCTTGACGATGGCGAGACGAAGCAGGAGCGCGGCCTCGGGACGGCCGCTCGCGCCGAGCGCTTTCACGGCTCCGATGCGGGCTGGGCGCAGGGAATCGCCGAGCAGCAGGATGCACTCGTGGAGCGCTTCCGGATGGCGGCAATCCATGAGTCCGATGGCGCATTCGCCCCGAAGCGATGCGGCGGTGTCCTCGAATCCTCCGAACACGCCTTCCATCTGGACGTGGCGGACGCCGCGCAGATAGACATCGGAGCGCGGGCATTCGAGTGCGCGCAGAGCCTCAGCGATGGTCTTTTTGGCCTTGCAGCCTTTGTCGGTGGTCTCCGGATGATTCTCGATGAAGCGGACGAACGCCTTTTCGAGCGGCGCCCACAGCGACTCGGCCATCGGCGTGTCGGCGTAAGTCTTGGCGGCCTCCGCGGCGGCGGCGACCGCCCAATTGGACTTGGCTCCGAGCGTCTTGCGGATCTCCGCGGCGCCCGATTCGGTGGGCTCGAGGCGGCGGAGCTCGCCCATGCGATCGATCGCTTGGCGCGTGGGGTCGGCCATGGAACCAATTTTCTCAGACGGGTTGCCAGAATGTACACTCATCTCGATGAAGCCCGTTCTGGATATCGAGACGGCGCGGCTCCTGGTGGAGCGTCTCCATCGCGTGAGACCCGATAGCCAAGGGCGTTGGGGCGAGATGACCGCGCATCAGATGATCTGCCATCTCTCTGATTCTCTGGAAGGGATTCAGGGGCGGAAAGCGCTGGGGAGCAAAGAGACCTTCTTCAGCCGGACGGTAGTGAAGTATGTCGCGCTGCGGGCGCCCATGCGGTGGCCCAAGGGCGTTCCGACCATGCCCGAAATGGACGCGAAGATCGGAGGCACTCCGCCGCAGGAGTGGGCTGCAGACGTGAGCAAGCTGGTCGCGCTGACCGAGCAATTTTCGAAATTCGGCGAGCAAGAGTTTGCGCGATGCCGGCATCCGATGTTCGGGCAGATGAGCCTGTGGGAGTGGAAGCGCTGGGCGTACCTGCACACGGACCATCACCTGCGGCAGTTCGGTGTGTAGGGACGTGCTCCGGCGGAGTTCTGCGATGCGTCGATGAAGTGCCCGGACTGGGGCGCGTTCGCCGATCAACGCGACGCAAGCGTGCGCGAGGAATCGGAAAGTCCGAATCCGTATGGACCGGAGCGCGCTACACTGCCCTACATGTCTCACCGGTTGCTCCTTTTCCTACTCGCGGCCTTGTCGCTTGCGGCCGAGTCTATTCCCGTCAAGCCCGAAGCTGTCGGACTCTCGAGCGAACGCCTCGCGCGGGTTCACGAAACCATGCAGCGTCACATTGACGCGCACAATATCGCTGGCGCGGTGACGCTGGTGGCACGCAACGGCAAGATCGCGCATCTCGAGGCTCATGGCTCGATGGACGTCGAGGCCAGCCGCCCCATGACGAAGGACGCCATCTTCCGCGTCTTCTCGATGTCGAAGCCCGTGGCAGGTACGGCGATCCTGATGTTGGTGGAACAGGGCAAGGTGCGGCTGAACGATCCGGTATCGAAATTCATTCCGGAGTTCAAGGGCATGAAGGTCGCCGTGACGGACGCGGCGGTGCAGCCGCAACAGAACTACACGATCCCGGCGTCGCGTGAGATCACGATCCAGGATCTGCTGAGTCACGTTTCGGGCATGGGGAGCGGTCCGGTGGCTGCCGCGGGTTTGAGAAAGCTGCTCGGAGAGTTGGGCCAATCCACGCTTGCCGAGATGATGCCGAAGTATGCCGCCACAGCGCTCGAGTTTCAACCCGGCGCCAAGTGGAGCTATAGCGCGCTGGCTGGGTTCGACGTGCTGGGCCGCGTGGTGGAAATCGCTTCGGGATCGACCTTCGATCAATACCTCAAAGACAACCTGTTCGGGCCGCTGGGTATGAAGAACACGGCGTTCCATCCAGGCGACGACAACTGGCCTCGCGTTGCGTCGGCCTATCATCGAACCGAGAGTTCCACGCTCGCGAAGGTGGAGAAGCCGAACGCGCTGCAGAGCAAGACGTACTTCTCGGGCGCGGGCGGCCTGGTTTCCACGGCGGAGGACTACGCGCAGTTCGGAATGATGCTCGCAGCGGGCGGGAAGTGGAACGGGAAGCGGTTGCTGAGTCCGAAGACGGTGGATCTGATGTCGTCGGTGTTCGTTCCGGACACGCTGCCCGGGCGCCGGGCGGGGCTGGGGTATGGGTTGAGCGTGGTGGTGGTGGCGGATCCGATTCGGGCGGGCTATCGGGTTTCGCAGGGGAGCTTCGGATGGGATGGCGCGTATGGGACGCACTTCTGGGTGGATCCCAAAGAGAAGATCGTGGGCGTGATGATGATTCAGACGGACAATCCGGAGCGGCAGTTGGATCGCGATTTCGAGAATGCGGTGATGCAGGCCGTTGTGGAGTGAACCGCGGATTCAGCATGCCTAGGTAGGCCCGATCGAAGTAGCGAGGATCCAGATTGATCGGTAGCGGGCTATATCTAGCACCGTGTGCTGTTTTGAGTGTAAGCTATAGCCCGTTATCGTCCCACTAGGCGGCCCCGGCCCGAGCCCGCTGTTCGAACGCCCGTTCCATGAACTCCTGTTCCGCCTTCGGAATCCGGAGCCGCGATGCTTCGTTGCGCCAACTGGCGACGGCAGTGCGGGCCTTGACGAGGATCGCCTTGGCTTCGGCCGCGCTCAAACCATAGTCCGCGTGGGCATCCATCGCCACCGCAACATCGCAAGCCGTCTCCACCTCGTTGATGGCGAGAGTGAGCTCGTTTCGATCCACAGATGGATTGATATCGAACACTGGCGACAACACGATGCCTTCTTCGGTGAAGAAGAAGCCGTGGTTGCGCAAATGGTCGTCCGTGTTGTGGATCAATATGCTGAAGACCACGCGCCGGAACAACTCGCGGCAATCGGCTTCGGCGCGTGCCCCTTGCGACCGGAGCAAATCGGCCAACTCGAGGTAACTGGCGCCGGTGTCGCTATCGCTCCGTTGCGTGAGCGTCATCGCGGAAACGAAGGCCAAGCGCCTGCCCTTCCTGGCGCGATCGAAGCGCTTGGCCAGGAACGTAGTGTAGGAGCCGCGCGCAACCCGAATTCCGCGAGCCTCGGGTACCTTCAGGCCCGCTTTCGCCGCCAGGCGATGCGCCACCAATTCCCATGCGCCCACGTCGCGGCGATCCTGCTTGCTCGGGAACTTCGCGATGCACAGCGCTCCTTGCTCGTCGCGGACCGACGCCTTGGGCCGCGCACCGCCGAGCGACGATCCTGGCGCGAACAGTTGCGACAGCCACTTCTCTTGCTCACGGCTCGCTCTCGCGTCCGGGCCCCGCTCGAAATCCAGACTGGCTGCCTGAAGGTCGCCTAGCGAGGTGATCGGCGGCGCCGCGAGTTCGTCGTCTGAATCGACCCAGCGCCCCGTGGCGGGATCCTGAAAGCGCAGCGCGCCCATCCGGACCTCGTCGTGCACGCCCAGCAGGAAATCCCAATCGGTGAGCGAGCGCGCCGGCCGCTTCTCGCGGCGAGCCCGGATGTTCTCGCGGCGTTGCATGAGCACGCGGCCCCAACGGTCCGGTGCGGAATCGAGAAAGATGCCGAAATTGGAGCGGTTCGCGGCCGGATACTGCGGACCTTGCACCAGCGCCAAGTCCGGGTCGAACCGCAAGGCTGCGGGAAGGCGCAGCCAGTCCGGATCGTACTCGAACGAAAATACGCCGGTTCCGCAGCCGGCTTGGCGGTGCAGCAAACCCATTCGGCGAGGTGCCGGAAAGATTTCGAGATCCGCGAAGACAGCGACCGTGCCGGATGCGCGGGTACTGGATGCGCTCGTGCTGACGGCGCTCGAATTGGAGACCCGGGACATCAGCGCGGCTCCTTCTCCTCGTCCGGGTGAGAAACGGCGGCCTTCTTCTTCGGCGCCCGGATCCTCTTCTTCAAGCCGAGGTCTTGCAGTTTGCGGCCGAGCTCATCGTCAGCGGCAATGGAGGCGAGATCGTTCTCCAAGCGGAGCGCCTGCAATACGCGCGCGTAGATTCCAAAGGCTACCGCGGCATCGCCCCGTTCCACCCGGTACAACGTTCTCCGGGTGGTGCCGGCGCGTTGCGCGATGGTCTCGAGCGAGTAGTTGCGCCGCAAACGAGCGTTGCGGATATTGGCTCCGATGCCCGCGAGCAAGCGCGCAACGTGAGGGCCGATGGCTGGCGTCGTGCGTGGCATACTGAGTCATATTATACACTATATACGAACCACTGTGCATTCTATGACCCGTTATCGAGTCCAGTCGAATGGCGCAACCGGGCGGCGAACTTCCGGCCGTGGAGTGGGGCGTTTTCACGCTCGCGGTTTGCTCTGGAACGACGAAGGCCGGCCAGCGCGGTGAGCCACATACAGCTGGCCGCCCCCTTCTTCACCGGTGTTGATTTGCGCCGCCCCGGCAGTTTCGCGAGTCAGGCGGGCGTGGCAGTTCGCAAATCCAACCGCGAGCTCCGCGAAGTGCGAAAGCCGTGTCTCCGCTGGCTGTGCCGCTAGTTCAGTTCGGTGCCGTTCGAGCTAAAGCGATGTCGCCGGACCCGGCTTCGATACCGGCGTCTTTCCTGCTTCGCCCTTCGAAACGACGATGCGTCCGCGCTCGGAAGTCAGCGTCACCTCCGGACCCGTACCCACCTTCCCTTCGATTTTCCGCGAGTTCTGCTCGAGCGGAGCGCCGTACTGGTTGTCGACTTCGCCCTTCGGTGACGAACCCTTGATGCTGAACGCCGCTCCTTCCGGAACCTCGAAGCGAATATCGCCGGACTTCGTCCGCACGTCGACCTTCGCGAGCGGCAATCGCCCGGGCCGGAGTTCGACGTCTCCGCGCTCCACCTCCACCGAGATCGAGCCCGTGCAGTCGCGGAGCGACACGTCTCGCGAACGCGCGCGGACGGTCGATGGCCCCGTGAGCCCCGTGCCATCCACGTTCCCGCGCCCCACGACGATCTGCCCAGGCACGCTCTCGGCGCGGAACTCCGTGTTGCTCTCTTGGACGCGCACAGCCTTGGCGAGCGCACGCAGCTTGATCTCGCCGCTGTAACGGCCTTCGATCATCACTGTTCCCGCAACAGTGTCGAGTTCGATGTCTTCGCCGCCGCCGCGCAATTCCACCGTACCCTTCACGTTCTGCGCGCGCACGATGTCGCCACGGCGCGTGTCCACGCGAACGTTGCCACCGATGTTGGAAGCCCGAACTCCAGCGTTGTCGCTGTCGACGCTGACGTTGCCGGCCAGATCGGAGATGTCGAAATCGCCGTACCGGCCACGGGCTTCGAGCGAAGCGCCGCGCGGTACCGCGATCTCGAGCGTAGCTTGGACTTTGCGATTGCGATCGAGCCGGTCCTGGTTGGTGCGGATCACGATGAGATCGCCTTGCCGCACCACTTCGAGCGAAGCTTTGCCCAACATTTCGCCGGCCTCCTTCTGCGAAAGAGCCCGCACGGTGGAGCGGCCCGAGGCCTTGACGGTTTCCGTATCGGCGCCGACGATACGTGCGTCGCCGCGGAAGCTTTCGATCAGCACGCGCGGAGTCTTGCCGGCCGCGATGGACACTTCTTTGTGCGTGACGTCGTGCGATTCGCCGAGCACCTCTTCGAGGCCGCGAAAGCCGATGACGTTGATCCGGTCGCGGTAGTGATGCGCGTAGAAGACCGACGATCCGAGCAGACAGAGGAAGACGACCAGCGTCCATTCGCCGCCGGAGACGCCGTTGACCGGGAGTGGCTTTCCGGAAGTGTGCCAAAGAGTGATCTCGGCAACGCGGATGAAGCCCCAGCCGATCAGCACCCACGGCCAGTGCATGCCGATGAGTTCGAGGATCGGAAGCTCCGGCCGCAGGTTGCTTGCGAGAAACAGCAGGCCGACCACGATCAGCAACAGCGGACCGATCAGAGATCCGCGTCTCATAGCCGAATGTCCCCCGGAAGATTCGAGTTCGGTCCAGTGGGTTTGCCAAAAGCGCGCTCCACCAGCACCATCACGCCGAAGACGATCAGAAGCGTGGGCCACGTGCGCCAGAAGCTGATGTCTCCGAAGTGATCGATCAGCATCAGAATGCCGAGAACGATCAGGACGATGGGTCCGCGTATGGCGCGGACGTAGGCGGCAAGGGGATTCATAGGCGCACCTCGCGGTCGATCGGCGGCGCCAGCGTGGCGTCATGTGACGTGGTCTTCACGCGTTCGATCAACATGTAGACTCCGAGCGCGATCAGGGCGATGGGCCAGAAGCGCAGCACCTGCACCAGGCGCAGCAGTTCCAGATTGTTCAGCAGGAAGATCACGCCGAAGACGATGAGCGCGGCGGGCAACAGCGTACCGCCGGCCTTGAGCGAGACGAGGCTCGAGAACTCGTCCACCGCCTTACCTGACGCGCGGGCCTGGGCCGTGTGGTACGCCTCGAACGCCATGTAGGGGATCCAGGCGAGGATCATCATCACGATCAGAGGCTCGATATCGTGGCTGAAGTGCGCGTTGGCGATCGAGATCAGCATGCCGAACACGAAGACATGCACCAGCCCTTTGGCGAACTGGCCGTTGTAGCAAGCGCCCACGCCAGGCAGCAGGCCGAGCAGAAAGGCGAGCCCGGGCGACGGAGCGTTGGGGTCGTGGCCGGGCGGGATCGCATACGGAGATGGGATTGGGGGGGGCTGAGCCGCGGCGGGCTTGCAGGCCGCGCAATGGATGTTGCCGGGCTGCGCCTTCTCTTCCTCGGAGAGTGCTTTGCCGCAGGTGCGGCAGAAGGCTGCGTTGGTCATTGGATGCGTCCTCTCTGGAGGCGGCAGGATTCCCGTTTCGAAAATCTCATTGCGCCCCCCCTGATTTCGGCTCTTCCTCGATCTGGATCGGTTCCATGCGCCGGCGATTGCGGCGGCTCTCTTCCTCGCTAGCCGACCATTCATCGAGCCGGTCTTGAATTTGATTCACCAGCCGGAGATTCTCGTAGTACTTCACGGCGCGATCCCACAATCGATGAATCTTGGTATCGAGATTGGCGACGATGCGCGAGGGCGTCAGATCGTCCGCGGTGAACGGCTTCTGCTCGATCCCCGCCATGCGCGCGATCATCGAAAACGAAAGGATCGTCATGGCGATTCCCATGGCGAGCTTGGGCTGCAGAATCGGTTCGAACAGCGCAGCAAGCCACGCCGAGATGCCGGTGCGTTCCGCCCGCGGCGCTGGCGCCTCGCCCAACTGTTCACGCACGGCGATCGTCTTGTTCAGGATCCCGTTGACCAGCCCCTCGGGAAGCTCGGGTGCATCCACGCCACCGAGAAACGAAAGAGCCGCGCGAGCATCGTCATAGACTTCGCGGCACGAGCCGCATCCGGCAAGGTGGTGTTCCACGCGATGGCGTGTCTCGCCGCCGAGCCTGCCGTCAGCGAGTTCGCACAGAAGTGGCTCGATGGCGGCGCAGGTTTCCGGATTGTGACTGGTACGGCTCACTTACAAGACTACTTTCAGCTTTCGCAATATGCGGCCGAGTTCGGCGCGCCCGCGGTTGATGCGTGACTTCACGGTACCCTCGGGCACCTTCAGCGTATCGGCGATCTCTTTATACTCCATCTCCTCGAGGTCGCGCAGCACCACGGCTTCGCGCAACTCGGGAGACATCCGTTGCAACGCCCCTTGCAGGATCTCGCTCGCCTCTCGCCCCTCGAGCATCCCCTCGGTTCGCGTGGAGTGCGTCGGCTTTTCCTCGATGGTGGGCAGTTGATCCTCGAGCGAATCGGTCATGCGCCGAAGCTTCGAGCGGCGGTAGTTGTCGATGAGCAGGTTCCGGGTCATGCGGGTGACCCAAACGGAGAACGAGCCCTCGCCGGCGCGGAAACTTTTCAAGGTTTGGAACACGCGGACGAAAACGTCCTGCGTGATATCTTGCGCTTCGGCGTCGGAACCGGTGAAGCGATAGCAGATTCCGTAAACGCGGCGCGTGTGTGTGCGGACCAACTCTTCCCAGGCAGAGCCATCGCCGGCAAGGCAACGCTCCACCAATCTAGCGTCGGCTTCCACAGTGTTTCCCCATCCAGGCTTGCCGTCGACGCGGCGCCCCTTTCCCAGCCATTTCGGCAGCCATGAGGCGCCCTGGGCGCGGCTTTCCCCTGCCGCCCCCGGCCTGACCCCGACGATTGCCGCTACTGCTGCCGACATGGTCCGTTGCTCCTGGTATCGGCTCCGTCTGGAACCGTTTTGTCTTCCACCAGGAGGAACGAGGATTTATCATGAGAAGTTCACGGGATTTGCAATGCTCCCGTGGATGGCGCGAACCGCGCCAGTATCGCTGATCCAGCGCCAGTGACTATAATACCCACGCCAGGACTCTGATGACGCAGAAACCAGGCGATTCCTTACGAACGAGTTCGCAACCGCCGGCCGGGCGACGAGCAGCCGCGCGGTTCTGGATCATTGCCGGGATTGCGTTGATCCTGGGCCTGTTGTGGCTTGCTAGCCGCTATTGGGGCGGGCAGAACTTCGAGTGGCAGCGCTTCCTGGCCGTGTTTGCCCGGCTTGACCCCTGGTGGCTGGCTGCGTCCCTCATGTTGTCGCTCCTTACATATGTGGGCCGCGCCTTCCGCTGGCGGATCTTCATTCGGCCCGTCCAGCCGCACCCGGGCTTGTGGAGGCTGTTCACTGCCACCGCCATCGGATTCACCGCGATCGTGCTATTCGGGCGGCCAGGGGAAATGGTCCGGCCCTATCTGATCGCCCGTAAAGAGGGTGTCTCCTTTTCGTCTCAGATGGCCGCGTGGCTGCTCGAACGCATCTATGACCTTTTAATGGCGCTGTTGATCTTTGGATTCGCGCTGTCGAGGGTGCGGGCCTCGGGCATTCAGGCCGGGAGCCGTTTGAGCTGGGTACTCGAAGGCGGCGGATACTTCGTCGGGGTGATCGGCCTCGTGTGCGTCGCCGTGCTGGTCGGGTTCCGCATGTTCGGAGAGCGCGGGCGGGAGCGAGTGTTCCAGGCGATTGAGGTGCTGCCGGATCCGCTGCGGCTCAAGGTCCGCGGGTTCATTGATGCCTTCGCCGGAGGAATTGAGTCCACCAAGAGCTGGGGCGCAGTGGCGGGTGTGTTCGGGTATTCGATCCTCGAATGGGTCCTGATCGTTGCGTGCAACTATTGTATTTTCAGAGCGTTGCCAGACACGGCAGGGTTCAGTCTGACCGATATTCTTATTTTTATAGGATTTGTCGCGTTCGGCGGCGTGGTGCAGATCCCGGGAGTCGGCGGGGGCGTTCAGATCGTAACCGTCTTGGTATTGACTGAGCTCTTCGGGATGCCGCTCGAGATCTCCAGTGGCATGGCCGTGTTGCTTTGGATTATTACATTTGTAGTTATTGTTCCATTGGGGCTCTTCCTCGCCTTCCAAGAGGGTCTCCAATGGAGCAAGCTCCGCCAGATTGGCGAGGAAGGACAGCCGGGCAAATGACTTGTCCGTTTTGTGGCCATCGCGAAGACAAGGTGATTGATTCGCGCGAGAGCAAAGAAGCCGATGTCGTTCGGCGGCGGCGGGAGTGCCTGAAATGCAACCGCCGGTTCACCACCTACGAGCGCATTGACGAGATCCCTTATATGGTGATCAAGAAGGGCGGCCGGCGGGAGAAGTTCGAGCGCCAGAAGGTGTTGACCGGGCTGCTCAAAGCCTGCGAGAAGCGCCCGGTGAGCATGGGGAAGCTGGCCGAGATTGTCGACGAGATCGAGAGCAGGCTCGCCGAAAGTGCCGATCGAGAGATTTCAACTACAGAAATAGGAGAAATCCTCGCCGAGCGCTTGCGCACGCTCGACAAGGTCGCCTACGTCCGGTTCGCGTCCGTCTATCGCGACTTTCAGGACGTGGAAGCTTTCCTGGGCGAACTCGAGGCGCTGGTTCGTCAGAAGCGGACCTGAAACCTCGTCTTCACAAAAAGCATCTGAGAATAAGGGCGCGCTGAACGCACTGATTTTACAGGAGGATGAGGCGCGGAGCTTACGGAAGTACAGGAGCGTCCTGGACTTAAGTCATTGAAAAGGGGTTGGCCTGGAGCCGAGTCGGTGTTATACTCTACTGACAGTGTCCTATTGTGGGCACAGTGTGCGGCAAGATTGCCTGTTCGGCTCACAGTACGGTTCGGTACAGATTGCCGGTCGCTCGAGGGACCTTCGAGAGCAATACCCCCCACACGGAAGTGGAGCGTTGCGCAGGGCGTGTTCTACCCTACTGATTTTATTGGGTTTCTGACAGGGGAGGTGGGTTTCTGTGGATCACTTCGATGACCAATACCTAGGCGAAGCAGAACCGTTAAGCCTCCCTTTTGACGAAGAAACACCATTCTTCCACCCCGAGGAAGCGCACGACGGCGAAGATTTTCAGGCAGCTCCACAAGAAGAATCGATCTACACGGATGACCCAGTTCGGGTGTATCTCCGTGAAATGGGTGCCGTGCCCCTCCTCACCCGGGAAGGCGAAGTCGACCTCGCCCGCAAGATGGAGCGCGGCAAGCTCCGCATGCAGAAAGCGCTCAGCCGGTCCGCGCTGGTGCAACTGCTGATTCTCGATTCGATCGATCAAGTCAAGAAAAACCCAGAGACGCTCGACGACATCGTTGACCTCGGCGACGTGGAAGAAGGAACCCCCGCCGACATGAAGCGGCGCAAGGAAGTGTTCGAGCAGTTCGGCGAACTGGCCACCGCCCAGAAGAAGCAAGGTCAGGCTTTTGAAAAGCTCGAAGACGCTCCGGCCAGCAACAAGAAGCTTCGCCGCAAGTGGCACTATAGGTGGAGCCGCACCCGTGTGGAGGTTTCGCGCCTGATTCGCGAGATCCCGTGGGTGCTCACCAAGTGGCGTGATTTCTCGCGGGAGCTCGAACGCGCCGTGGAAGAAATGGCGCAGCTCGAGACCGAGTTTCAGAGGGCTTCCGATAATCGGTCCCAAACCGCTCAGGCGCGGGCTCGCGAACTCAAACGCGAACTGCGCAAACGCGAGGCCACCGCGGGCGCTCCCATCGGGGACCTGCGCAAGACGCTCACCGTCATCCGCCAAGGCGAGCTCGAGGCCGAGCGCGCCAAGAAAGACCTCGTCGAGGCGAACCTTCGTCTTGTCGTCTCCGTGGCCAAGAAGTATGTCAATCGCGGCCTGCACTTGCTCGACCTGATCCAGGAAGGCAATATCGGCCTGATGCGCGCCGCCGACAAGTTCGAATATCGCCGCGGCTATAAATTCTCCACCTACGCGACCTGGTGGATCCGCCAGGCGATCACTCGCGCCATCGCCGACCAGAGCCGGACCATCCGCATCCCGGTCCACATGAACGAGAGCATGAACAAGTTCCTGCGAGCCACTCGTGAGCTCGAAAAGGAAATGGGCCGTGCTCCGTCAAACGAGGAGATCAGCCGCCGGATGGACATTCCGGTGGAGAAGGTCCAGAAGCTGAAGACCATTTCGCGCGACCCGGTTTCGCTCGAAACGCCCGTCGGCCGCGATGGCGAATCCGCGCTGGGTGACTTGATCGAGGACCGCTGGGTGGGCTCGCCCGTGGACGCCGTCATCGACACCAACGTTCGCGACGAGACCGCGAACATTCTCAAGACGCTCTCGCCCAAGGAAGAGAAGGTGATCCGGTTGCGCTTCGGCATCGGGTGCGACCGCGAGCACACGCTCGAGGAGATCGGGCAGCAGTTCGACGTGACCCGCGAGCGGATCCGGCAGATCGAAGCCAAAGCACTGCGGCAGTTGCGGTCGCCTGAACGCGCCCGATATTTGCGGGCGCTGCTGGCGGCTCGCTAGGCGCAGGTGTCCTCGTTCTGGCGCAAGGATTTGATCGATCCCGCGCTCGACGAGCAGACGCTCGGCGCCATCCGTGAGCAAAAGACCTGGATCTCCCACGAGCCTTCGAACCCCCGCCCATACCACAATCTCGCGCAGCTCTACCGCATCCAGGCGCGTGCGGACGAGGCGCTGGCGCTCGAGCTGCACGCGGTGACCCTGGACACGGACTTCGGCCCGGCGCACGTCGCGCTCGCAGAGATGTATGCGGTGCGCGGCGACTATTCCGCAGCCTGGCGGCACGCGCGAGCAGCGGAAGCCGCAGGGGACGGCAAGGCGGTCGCGATGCTCGCGCGGCAGGGCGTGGGAGAGTAGCTACTGAAAAATTCGGTGCAGGCTAGGCCAATCATCAAAATCCGAGTCGAAGCTCAGTATCGACCGGACTGCATGCCGCTCCATGGTCGCGACATGGATTGCGTCTCGTGCACTGATACGCTTGACACGTTGAGCGATTTGGCTGGCTCGGATGACATCGCTCATATCGACTGCAAACACGTCGTCAATCAAGTCGAGGAGAACTTGGAAGGCAGGGTCGATTGCCTCTCGCCGATCGATTGAAACGTATCTGTGGAGGATTTCCTGAAATACTTCAGCATCGGTGACCAAAACCTGGCCAGACGCGATTTCCCGCTCGATGATTAACCCAGCACGGCTCTTGTTCGGATGCTCGCCACCGACGAGGTACATGGGAATGTTCGAATCAACGAAGATCAAGATCGATAGCCCTTCTCGATCTCGGCCAGCATAGTGTCGATGTCGGCGGTCGGGAACTCGTACTCCATTGCTTTTCGGACGGCGCGAAGCTTCGCCTCGGCATCCTTGGGGCGCTTGCCAGAACGAGCTTCCCGCAGTCTACGCTGAACCCACTCGCCGACGGTCACATGCTCTTCACGGGCGAGTCTCTCGATCTCGCTCATTTCGTCCTCGGCAAGGGTTACGAGAAGTTGAGCTCCCATGTCCAGAGTATGACACGGCAGCGGAACCCATGAGGCAGCTCTAGTTGACAAGTTCGGAGCGCCGGTGCAGACTCGGGTCAATGGAACCTCGCCGCGCCAAGGACGTGGCTCAGCGTTCTGATGGAGATTTATTCTCTGAGCTGAGTAAAGGTTTGTATCTGTGCTTGGCAAACGCGTCGCGCCTGTCGAGAGACGTTCAAACCCTACGCAGACGAAGCCGTTTTCAGGCTGCTGCGGCACGGAATTCGTTGGTTCGCGAGGAGGCAGCCAAGTTCCGCATCCTCATCGATGCTGCTCGCTGTCCCAAAGGGGAGTTGAGCAAGCACATCAACAAGTTCAACGACCATGTCGCCACGGGGATCTATAGCCTGGATTACGATGGCTTCACGCCTGCGGATTTCAATGAGGTAATCGAGTTCGTCGCCCGAGAGGATGAAAGTCACTATCTGGATGGACCCAATGGGTATGAGTTCATGTACCGGAATCAGATTGAATCTGATCGCGGAGGAGGCAATGTACGTAGACTACTGCTCCAGATGGTATGGGTGTTCGCAGGTTCACGAGTGGTACGATCCGAGCAACCTTTGGGCTCGCCGTATGATGACGTACCGCGTCCAGCGTCCTCGATTACTCGACAAGGCTTTCGCCATCTTCCGGGCTGGATTGTCTCGGCCGAAGGCGCTGGAAGTGATCGCGAAGGTTGGCGTCCGTTGACCGTTGACGAGCACTTCTCCATCGGCCAATTGTTCGACACGAACCGCGAAGTATTGGCGGAAGCAGAGAAGGCCGGCCTCATCGCCCAGAACGCTAGCCGCCGGCGTTATCCCGTGAACCTCGTCCGCGAGTGGCTGTTTCCGCTACATCCGTTGGAACTGAAGAAACGAGATGTAAGAGCAGAAAAAGAAGGCGAACTGCTGAGTTCGTGACACGAGCAGAAAGTACAAAAGCGCGCTGTCGGCGTGAGCAATCATCGACATCTCCACCGCCGACCCGCGAACTCACCCCTCCCAGACCCTCGAGATCACCCAGCCTCAAAGACCAGAGCTGCGCTAGGCCACGCGATCGAGCCTCAGTGAACCGCTTCTTTCCCACCCCGGCCGATTTCCGTTCCCCACCCTCCCCCCTCCCTGTCTCACCTATCATGAAGTCAGGTCGAGTCCATCGCTCAAGGAGCCGTTGACGTTGAGGATAGCCCTGTTTGCCATCGCGCTGGCTGCCACTGCCTTCGCCCAAATCGAGCCGCGAATCGTCTCGGAAACCCTGCCCGCCGGAAGCCTCATGCAGATCAAACTCGAGGTCACCACCCCGACCCCGATCTCTTCCACCGGCACCAGCCTCCAACTCGATTCCGCCTTCGGCGACTTCGAGGGCATCGCCGTCTTCAGCCCCACCGGGGACGCCTTCGGAGCCGTGGTCCGCAACGGAACCCGCGCCGCATGCCGCCTCGTTTCGCCCCAGAACTCGCTCGGCACCGCCGCCGACTATCCGTTCCTCGTGCTGGCTACGCCCATCCGCGCAGGCATCGCCACCGGAACCCAGATCCCCGTGAACATCGACGCCGGATCCTTCTGGAACAACACTGCTGGACAGCCCTACACCGCCGCCAATGTCCGCGGCGGCATCCTCACCATCGGCGGCAGCGCCGCCATCACCAACGTGATCCCCGGCGGAGGCGTGCTCCCCATCAACTCGAACGTTCGCGTGCTCGGCGTAGGCTTCAACGCTGACACCCGCCTTTCGGTCGACGGCATCACGATCGCGAATTCGGATATTCGCCTCGTCAACTCCAACGAAATCGACTTCATCGTTCGACAATCAGTGGATCTCACCAGCCGTCGATTCCGCCTCCGCAACAAAGACAACATCGAAGTCACTTACTACTCTTACTTGCGGCCCACTGTGGTAGGCTCGAGCGCGCGGCCGCTGATGGCAGCTACTTACCCGGTTTTTTCGCGCCAAGCGGCCACCAACTCGTCGCTCGGCATTCCCACCCTACCCGCCAACGGCTTCGTCGGGATCGCGCTGCTCAACGCGAACACCGCCCAGGCCGACGTGCAACTCGAAATGGTCTCCCCGAGCAACGCGAGCCTCGGCAAGGCGAACGCTACGCTTCCCGCCGGATCGCGATTCTCGCGCACGCTCCAGGAGCTCTTCAGCACGGCCCCGCAAGCTGGAGGCTCGGTCCGCATCGTATCGTCGCAACCGCTCGGCATTCTGGGAATCGTGGGCGACGAGAGCGCAGGAACCGCGACTCCCTTCGCCCCTGGCGCCGCGCCCCCACCGCCCGCGGCGTCGCTCACCGTCTCACCTGCGACGATCTCCTTCAACTACCAATCGGGCGGCGCGATTCCGCCTTCGCAGACCATCTCGGTAGGGTCCACCGGCGCGGCGTCGCCGTTCAATGCGGCCTCGAATCAGCCGTGGCTTACGGTCTCTCCCACAAGCGGAACCACGCCCGCTACGCTCAACGTGAACGTGATTCCCGCCGGCCTCTCACTGGGCCAGCAGACCGGAGTCATCACCGTAACGCCTTCCGGTGGAGGTACGGCCCAGTCCGTGAATGTCACCTTGACCGTCACCGCGGCGCCCCCTCCACCCTCGAACCCGGCTCTCTCGGTGTCGCCCGCCTCGCTGTCATTCAACGGCTCTGGATCGCAACCGGTCTCGCTCACTACGTCCAATGGCAGCAACGCCGGCTTCACTGCGCTTGCGAGCGATCCGTGGCTCTCCGTCTCGCCCGCTGCGGGAACGGCTCCGGGCTCGATTACGGTAACCGTCGCGGCGGGATCACTCACCTCGGGAATTTACAACGGCACAGTAACGGTTACTCCTTCCAATGGGACCCCCGCGCGCACCATCGCCGTTACACTTACCGTCTCCGGAACCCCGCCCGCCAACCCCAGCATCTCGGTGTCGCCGGCCTCACTCAGCTTCAACGGCGCCGGATCGCAGCCGGTCACGCTCTCCACTTCGAGTGGCGGGAACATTGCCTTCACGGCCAGCACCAGCGATGTTTGGCTGTCTGTCGCCCCAGCGTCAGGAACGGCCCCCGGCTCGGTCACTGTCACGACCACGCCCTCGGCGCTCGCACCCGGAACCTACAACGGCACCGTGACCATCGCTCCCGCCAACGGAACTCCGCCACGTACCATCGCCGTCACCTTGACCATTGCGGCGCCCCCAGCCAACCCCACGATCTCGGCATTACCCTCGGCACTTAGCTTCAATGGCGCCGGATCGCAGCCGGTTTCTCTGACCACTTCAAATGGATCGGCGGTTCCCTTCACTGCGACAGCATCGGACCCCTGGATCTTGCTCGCGCCGACATCAGGCACGGCGCCGGGCACACTCACGGTCACGGCGAATCCCGCGTCCCTCGCCGCCGGCACCTACAACGGCACGGTCACCATCACGCCATCCAACGGAACCCCATCGCGCACCGTTGCCGTCACGATGACCATCGCGGGACCGCCGCCCGCCATCCCCACCATCTCCGTGAGTCCGGCCAGCTTGAGCTTCAATGGCGCGGGGTCGCAGCAAGTTGCACTCACCACTTCAAACGGCGCCGGGGTCGGCTTCACCGCGGCAGCTAGCGACTCGTGGCTCTCGGCCGCACCCGCGTCGGGGACCGCGCCTGGCAACATCTCGATCACCGTTGCTCCGGGGTCGCTTGCCCTCGGCACCTACAACGGAACAGTCACCATCACCCCCGTGAACGGCACGCCCGCGCGGACCATCGCTGTCACGCTCACGCTTGCCGCGGCTGCTCCTTTGACGTTGAGCCCATCCAGCATGAGTTTCACGGGAGCGCAATCGCAGGCGCTGCTGGTCAGCGCCGGCAGCGCGAACATCACGTTCATCGCCTCGGTCACCATGCTCACCGGAAGTGGCTGGCTCAGCGTGACGCCCTCCACCGGGACCACGCCTGCCACGCTCTCGGTCAACACTGCGCCAGGTTCGCTCGCACCCGGAACCTATTCAGGCCTCGTCAACATCACTCCGTCATCGGGCGCCGCACCTGCGCCAGTGCAAGTGACGCTCACCGTGACCGGAGCCCCGCCGGGCCCGCCGAGACTGACGGTCAACCCGCAAGCGTTCACCTTCGACTACCAGGTAGGCGGCGCGACTCCCGCCGCGCAACTCGGCACGATTCAGAGCACCGGCACGGCGATCAACTTCACCATCGCTTCGAACGCTACTTGGCTGAGTGGCGTGGCTTCGCAAGCCACCACACCCGCGTCACTGCGAGTTGCCGTGAATCCCCAAGGCCTCGCGCCCGGCAACTATAGCGGATCGCTCGCCATCACGCCTTCGAGTGGCGACCCCGTCACTGTCACCGCCACGTTGCGCGTCACGTCCGCGACTTCGCCCAACGGACCATCCGTCTCTTCGGTAGTCAACGCCGCGAGCCAACTCGCCGTGGGCCTGGCGCCTGGGACACTCGTGACCATCTACGGCAGCTCACTCGGACCCGCCACACCGCAAGGGGTGAACCTGACCCCGTCCGGCGATATCGACACCATCTCTGGCGGAACGCGCGTCTACTTCGGAACCGCCCTCGCTCCCATCACCTACACCTCCGCGGCACAAGTGAACGCGATTGTTCCCTTCGAAGTGGAAGGACTGCCTTCGGTCACCGTCCAGGTGGAGTATCAGGGATTGCGCTCGTCTGGCCAAAGCGTCGCGATCGCGCAGGCATCGCCGGCGTTCTTCACACTCAATTCTTCGGGGCGCGGGCCAGTGGCCGCCCTCAACGGCGACTTCACTCTCAACACCGCCGACAATCCCGCGCCTCGTGGGACTGCGATCGTTCTCTACGCCACCGGTGCGGGCCAGACGAACCCGCCGAGCTCCACTGGCTCGGTGGGAGGCGCCGATCTCCGCACCACGGCGCTGCCCGTGACTGTCTCGTTGGGCGGCCGCGTGCTGACCCCGCTCTACGCAGGAACTTCACCGGGACTCACCACGGGGCTCATCCAGATCAACGTGCTGGTGCCACAGGATCTCGCACCGGGCAGCGCTGTGCCGCTTTCAATCACCGTTGGCAGCACCACGAGTCCAGCAGGCACCACCATCTCGATCCAGTAAGTAGGGCGGGCTTGCGGGATTTCAGTCCCGCCACTTCCTCCAATGACATACTGGTTGCTTGGCTCGCACCCTCCCTGCTCTTCTGCTGGCCATCTCCGCAACCGCTCAAACCCGCGGTGACGCCCTCTACAAAGAAGCCGAAGACGCACTCAACAAGGGGAACTACACCCTGGCCCTCGACAAAGCCGCCGAAGCAGCCAGAGCCTCCGAGCAAGCCAGCGACCCACGCGGACTCGGCCGCGCACTCAACCTCGAAGGACTCGCCCGCCAGTATCGCGGCGAGTATCCCGCCGCCATCGGACCCTTCGAAAAGTCGCTCGCACTCGCCCGTCAAACCGGCGATGGCAACGGCGAAGTGACGCGTCTCAACAACCTCGCCAACGTCTACTTCTTCCTGGGCCGCTACTCGCAGGCGCTGCGTCACTACGAATCCGCCGCACGCCGGCTCGAAGCCTCGAAGAGCGAAAACTGGTACGCCAAGCGCGCCCAGATGACGTTCACCAACCTCGCCGTGCTCTATGAGCAACTCGGACAAAATCAGCGCGCGCTCGACTACTATCGCGAGATTCGCTCGCTGCCCCGCGCCCTGCGCGCCGACGAACAGGCGCAGGTGCTGACCAATCTCGGCGTCGTCTACCGCCGCCTCGGAGACGCGCACAAGGCGCTCGATTCTTATCGCGAGGCCGATGCACTCCTGCGCACCTTTCCCAACGCGGCCGCCGAGTTGTACCTCCTACACAATACCGGCGTCGTGCAATCACTCGACCTCGCCGATCCGCCCGGGGCCCTCGCCACCTTCCGCCGCGCACTCGCCATCGCCGAGCGCAGCTCGAACAAACGCCAGATCGCGCTCGAACATCTCTACCTCGGCGAAACCTTGTTCCGCACACAGCGCTTCGACCCGGCCGCAGCCGAGTTCACCGCCGCGCTCGAAGCTGCCCGCGCGGCAGGCCTCGTCGACGAACGCTGGACCGCCGAATACGGCCTCGGCCGAGTCCACTTGGCCCGCGGAGACCGCGCGGCCGCGCTCGCGAGCTTTCGCCAGGCAATCTCCACCATCGAATCGGTGCGCTCCAACCTAGGCTCGCTTTCGCTCAAAGCCGAGTTCCTCGCCAACAAGCGCGACGTTTACGACGCTGCCATCGCCATCCTTCTCGATGAACCCTCTCCGCCCGCCCGTGAAGTGTTCGAGCTCATCGAGCAAGGCCGCGCTCGCAACTTGCGAGATGTGCTGGCCGGGGAAGGCGCGCCGGCGACTCTCGCCGCGGTGCAGTCGCGCCTCGATCCGGATACGCTCCTCGCCGACTATTGGCTCGCTGCCGGCCGCATTGCCGCGGTTTGGATTACCCACGATGCCGCAGGCGTCATCTCGCGCCGAGTCAGCCCCGCCGAATCGAACGCCATCGCCGATTTCACGCGCGCCGCGGCTGACGAGCGAAACTCGAGTTGGCGAACATTGGCTCGCAGCGTGGGAGCGCTCGTATTGCAAGCGCTCCCGTTGAGCGCTTCCGTGAAGCGAATGATCGCAGTGCCTGATGGCGCGTTGCATTTGGTTCCACTCGAAGCGCTCGAGTGGAACGGCGCATTGTTCCTCGACCAGCGCACCGTGTGGTATGCGCCTTCGGCATCGGCGCTCGCCAATCGCCGGGAGTTCGCGGCCCCTCGCTATCGCTGGCCGTGGTCACTGCGGCTGGCCGCATTCGCCGATCCGCTTGCGCCCGCCGGAGCAGACGCCGCCGCTCGCGAGGACCGCGGCCGCCTCCGCGCCGCCGAAGGCGAAGCTCGCGCGGTGGCTGGTGAACTGCCGGGCTCGGCCCGCATTTACGCAGGAGCCGAGAATCGAAAGCGGCTGTTTCTTGCGCCGGCCACGTTGCGCACTCCCGTGATTCACATCGCGACACACGCGGCTGTGGATACCTCAGACGCCCGCCGCTCGCACCTGCTCTTCACTCCGGACCCCGCCGAACCCGGCTCGGAGTACCTCTACTGGCGCGAGATTTCGGGCATCGAGCTTCCGGCAACGGAACTCGTGACGCTCGCCGCGTGCGACACCGAGCGAGGCCAAGTCATCCGCGGCGAGGGCGCGCAGAGCTTCAGCCGCGCGTTCTTGAGCGCTGGAGCAACTGCCACGGTCACCACGCTCTGGCGCGTACCCGACGCACCCACTGCTGCCTTGATGCAGCGGTTCTATCGCCATCTCGCCGCCGGTGATGCCAAGGCCGAGGCTCTGCGAAAAGCCAAGATCGACTTCGCGCGATCCGCCGAACGCGCGCATCCTTTCTATTGGGCCGCATTCGTTCTCAATGGTGACGGCGTGCGCCCACTCGCTCCCGTGGTTTCGTGGTGGTGGTTCGCTGCCGCGGGCGCGGGACTTGCCGCGGCGCTCCTCACCGTCCTCCGCCGGTAGCGTAGAATCGGGAGTGTCGTGACGGCTACTGCGAAGAAGAGAGCGTCCGCCAAGCCCGGGGCTAGCCGGGCAGCCGCGAAGAAGGCGTCGAAACCCGAGGCGTCAAAACCTCAGGCAAAGAAGACCGCGGCGAAAGCCGTCAAGGCCAAACCCGATCCACTCGATCTCGCCGGATTCCCACCCGAGGCCGTGTCGCAACATACGCGATGGCTCTGCCTCGCCTGCATCCTCGACATCTTCACGCGCCATCTCGGCATGTCCGATCAGAAAGCGCAGACCGAGATCAAGAACCACGCTCTCACCGTGGACGAACTGACCGCCGCATCGCTCGGCCGGCCTTATTTCACGCCCGCCGCGAGCGGCGCGTGTCCGCACTGCGGAGCTCCCGAGAAGTGGCACGCGCCACTGCGGATCGTGCGCATCGAAAGCGGAACCGTCACTGACGCCAAACGCCGCGCGCTCGTCAAAGACCTCCCTGTCGCCAAGGGTGAGTTTCAGCTCCTCGAGGAAAAGGCCAAGCAACGCGACGCCTTCTTCGAATGGCTGGGCAAGACCAGCGCGCTGCTCGACCTCGATTCGCCCGGCTGGTTGATGGAAGCGGCAGCGCACTGGCTCGCTCGACGGTATCCCAAAGAGAACTGGGCCGACCCGATCTCGCGCGCCTACGGAATGCGCCGCTCTCGCCGGCTCGACGAAGGCTGGGAGTTCGATCAGGGGCGCTTGTTCGTGGCGCCGCACGTGTTCGACGAGGTCCTGCTCATTCAGTACTTGCTGAGCCGCTCGCACAAATCGGGCGGGCTTACGTTCGAGGGCCGCCTCACGCTCCACGACCTATTCCTGCGCCTGCGCGGCGGAGGCTATCTGCGAAGGCTCGGCGTCACCGCCCACAACTCGTCCGATGCGCTGGAGCAACTGCTCGACATTCTCGGTGGCGGCGAAACGGGAATGAAGTATTACTACATTGTCGACCGGCGTCCCTTTCTCGAGAAACTCGCTGCTTTGCGCGGCGCGCGCGTCCCGAAGCCGAAGCGGGCAGCAGTCCCGGCGCCGTAGCTGCGCCCCGCGGCAGCCTTGCGCTCGCGAGCCGCTTGACGCTGCGGCGCCTGAACAACGGCTCGAAACTCGGGTGCCCTTCGAGTCGCCCTGCGTAGCGCGCCTACAGCGGAACCAAAGCGAGCAACATCCCCTCCGATGTAGAATTGATGTTTCGCCGCACCAACGGGTTTTGCGCCGCCGCCGCGCCCGCCCGGGAACGCCGAATGGCTGTTCTTACCGGACGTTCGCGATGTTTCACCTTCGAAAGCGCTTTTTCACCAGTCCGTCTTCCCGTTCCCTGCTGTGGCCTCTGTGTACGCTGAGCGCATGCTTGGCCGCCACCTATTTCGTCGTCACGCACGACGAAGACGTTCGAATCCGCCAAGACGAGCAGCGATTCACCCAACACGCCGATCACGTTTGGCAGGAATTTCTCGACCGCATCAAGCACTTTCGCATGCTGTCGCAATCGCTCGACGACCTTTGGCTCAAAGGCTCTGAACCCGCTGCGGCTGACTGGCGAAGCATCGTCGAAACACTCGGTGGCTCCGGCAGCTATCCGGGGCTCGAAAGCGCCGGCGTCCTGGCGCCCGGCCCCGGCGGAGCGTACATCGCGGCCTGGAAAGCTCTCGACGAGGAGGCGTTGCCGCAACCGGTGGGTCCGCGCCTGAACGGATGGCGGCGAGCTGCGGCCGGCGCCGCCGAGTCCGATCAAAGCGTCGCTCCCGATGCCTCGCTCGACGCCAATGCCGCTTCCACCGGACGTGTGAGCGTGATCTCTCCCATCTGCCAGAAGGCGCCCAGCGGCACTCATTCCCGGGTGGTCGCCTGGTCCGCGTTGACGTTGAACGTTTCCGGCATGCTCCGCGGCTTGGTGAGACCGCTTCCGGGCGAACAGCATCCCCGATTGCTGCTCGAGGTTCATGAGATATCGCCGGCCGGAGAGCGGTTCATCTTCTCCAATCGCTCCGAAGCGGAACTCGTTGCCGCCGAGCCCCGCTTTCACCAAGCGCGAACCTTCGAGACCGCGCGCCGCAGGTGGCGCGTGTACATGGCATCTACCAGGACGTTCGACGCCGCCGCGGCCACGCCTAGTCCGAGCGAAATCCTCGTCGCCGGCTTGCTCTTCTCCGTTCTGCTCACGGCCATGGTCTACGCACTCACCAGCGCGCGCACCCGCGCCGTGGAGATCGCCCGCAAGATGACCGAATCGTTCGAGCAGAGCGCGGCGGAGGCGAAGAACCTGCTCGCCGTCGCTGACCGTAGCGACACCGGACTCATCATCCTCGACCGTCATATGCGCCTCGTCTGGGTGAATCGCATGATCCTCGAGCGCACCGGATATTCACTCGACGAGGTGCGTAGCGCCCACTTCGGTTTCTTGTTGCACGATCCTCTTCTGACGGGCGCGCTCGAACCTGGCCGTCCGGTAGTCACAGAAGGAGATTTGCGGAACCGAACCGGCGAGAGATCCCGCATGGAGTTCGACCTCCGCTCGGTGGCGCACGGCAAGAGCAATCCAGAGTACTATTTGGTAACCGCGCGGCCAGTCGATGAAACGAGCGAATACCGGCGTGGCCTCCAGCGAGCGCAGAAGGCGCTCGAGGCCGTGGGTGACCGGATTGCGATTTGGGACCCAGCCGGCCAACTCATCCATCTCAATCCGTCGTTCGAAGCCGGGTTCGGATATTCGTTTGCCGAGTGCAGCGCCATCGGCGGACCGTTTGCGCTCGTCGTGGATTCCGCTCTTCGCGACAACCTGATCGGGCAGCCTTCGCTCTACTACAACCAGCCGGTGGAAGTGCGCATGCGCTGCCGGACCGGATCCGAGCACGACATGCGCGTTCGCATCGATCGCATCACCGATGACCTGGGTCTGTCGCTCGGAACCGTAGCCGTGTTCGTCGATATCAGCGAACACAAGCATCTTCAGGTGGAACTGAGCCAGGCACGGGATTCGGCGCTCGAGAATATCCGCCTGAAGTCGGCCTTCCTCGCCAACATGAGCCACGAAATTCGTACGCCGCTCAACGGCGTCACCGGGATGATGAACCTGCTGCTCACTACCCGGCTCGATCCCGAACAGCGCGAGTACGCCGAACTGGCCAACGTGTCGGCGAATTCGCTGCTCTCCGTCGTGAACGACATCCTCGATTTCTCGAAGATCGAAGCTGGAAAGTTGAGCCTGGAAATCGTGCCCTTCGATCCGCGCGAACTGCTGGCCGATGCGGCCGCGGTAATGGTTCTCCCGGCACGGACCAAGGGTCTGACGCTCGAGTCCTCCATCGGCGCGGGCCTCCCTCCGGTGGTTCTCGGCGATCCGGCGCGCTTGCGCCAGGTGGTGTTCAATCTCGTCGGCAACGCGATCAAGTTCACCGCGAAGGGATCCGTGATGCTGCAAGCGTCGGCGCGCGGCGAACGCATGCGGGTGGAAGTGACCGATACCGGAATCGGCATCGAACCCGAGGCGCGGGCCGGACTGTTCCAACCGTTCGTTCAGGCTGATCCTTCCACCACGCGAAAATACGGCGGCACCGGATTGGGCCTTGCCATCTCACGCCAGATCGTGGAGCTAATGGGCGGCAGTATCGGCCTCGAGAGCCAGCCGGGCGAGGGATCGACGTTCTGGTTCGAGGTCCCGATCGAAGCAGTCGACGCCATGCCCCCTCAGCACACGGAACAAACGACCCACGCCTGAATCCTTCTCTTTTGCTCAATCAGTGCCCGCGAACAACATGCTGTTTCCGGTATCGGTGAGGGACCGTGCCGCGCCCTACCCTGGCTCGGCCCGGTAGCGCCGGACCTCATGCCTGACCCAGAACCTGCTCCCGCTGTCGCGCTTCTGACGCCTGTTATAGCCTGTAGAGGATGACCTCATTCCTCAGCCGCCGCCGGGCTGTGCGCGCGCTTGCCACGCTTCCTCTCTCCCCGCTCGCCCTTGCACAGCAACAGCGCCAGGATGATCGCCAGATCCTCGTGGCCGGCAAGAAGCCGATGATCCTCCACAACGAGTTCCCAGAGGACCTCGAATCGCTCCCCGAATACCTCGCCACCTGGATCACCCCGAACGACTCCTTCTTCGTGCGCCAACATCTGCCGCGGCCCAAAGTCAACCTCGAGACCTTCCGAATCTCGATCGGCGGCATGGCCAACAATTCCCTCAGCCTCTCGCTTGCCGATCTTCGCAGACTGCCGCAGGTGAACGTACCCGCCACTCTCGAGTGCGCCGGCAACGGCCGCGGCTACTATCGGCCCCGCATGCCCGGTCTCCAGTGGACCAAAGGCGCCATCGGAAATGCCGAGTGGCGCGGCCCCCGCCTCAAAGACATCCTCGCGCGCGCGGGCGCATCGGCTGACGCCGCCTACGCCGATTTCAACGGCGCCGACGTGGGCGTGGGCAAGACACCGGACTTCATCCGCTCGATCCCCGTGCGCAAGCTCATGCACGAGTCCACCATCCTCGCGCTCGAAATGAACGCGCAGCCGTTGCCCGATATCCACGGCGGTCCCGTTCGGTTGATCGTGCCCGGTTGGGATGGCGCCAGTTGGGTGAAGTGGGTCAACTCCATAGAGCTCACTGCGAAGACTAACGCAGGCTTCTACATGAACACGGCCTATCGCTATCCGAAAACTCCCGTTGCGCCTGGACAAGCCGCCAAGCCCGAAGACATGGACGTACTCGAAGGCATGGCCGTGAAATCCTTCTTCGCCAAACCCGAGTCGTTGTCGAAGCACCGCCTCGGCGAGACTGTCCACCTTACCGGAGCCGCTTGGGCCGGCGAGGAAAAGATCACGCGCGTCGAAGTCTCGACCGACGGCGGCATGCATTGGCGCGACGCCTCACTTTCCCGCCAGGACTTCCGCTTCGCCTGGCGCATCTGGACCTCGCAATGGAAGCCCGATCGCATTGGCTATCAAACGCTCTGCTGCCGCGCCACCGATTCGGCGGGCCGCACGCAGCCGATCGATGCGGTGTGGAATCCACCGGGCTATCTGAACAACTCGATCGAACGTCTCGGCGTGGTGGTGGAGGCATGATGAAACTCGCAGCAGGTTTGCTTCTGGCCACGGCCGCGTTCGGCGCCGATGCGGTAATGATCGAAAAGGGCCGCGAAGAAGAGAAGAAGTCGTGCCAGGGCTGCCATGGGCTTCGCATTGTCCAAACGCAGCGCCTCTCGCGCGCTGCCTGGGATCGCGAATTGACCAAGATGACTGGATGGGGGACCGAAATCGGCAGACGCGACGCGCTGCTCGAATACCTCATCGCCAACTTCGGTGACGACAAACCCGCGCCGGCGCCCGTGCTGTCGGGCGACGGAACCAAGTCCAAATAGGCGCCCCGGCACTTCAGAAATTCGTTCCGGGCCCGGATCAGTGCCGCCGTACGGGCCGTTTCGAAGGAGCCGGGCTGGCTAAGTCAGCGTACCAGGAAGTTGGTCACCCCGCCTTGCCCGGGTGACGAAGACCACGGACCCCATCCAGCATCCGATCCGAACACGCAGAGCTGCCCTGCCGGGCACGCCCGCACGATGCCGCTGTAGAAGGTCGCGCTGGCGGGCAGCGGCACCTGCACCAGTAGCCCTGGCGTCACACCGCGCGCGATTGCCAGTGGCTGCCCTTGCACCGAGACCAAGTACTCGTAAAGCGTAGCGCCGGGAATCGCGGTCCATCCGAGTTGCACGTTCCCGGCGGCCACTGCCTGTATCACATCCTGTGTCTGGTGCCGCGGCTGCGCCATGGTCGGCGACGCGGGACTATTGCCGCGAACGAGAAAACCCGCTGGTGGTCCAGTCACCCCGTTAGCCACCACCACCGCATCGTAGCGGCTCCCCTCGCCGCGGAATTTCGCCGACCAGAAGTTGCTCGTGGTCAGCACGTCGAGAGCAGGAGCGGAACGCGAGAAGTCTTGCACGTAGAGGCGGTATACGGTGTTGGAGCCGTTGTCTCCGGCCACGCGATTCCAGGAGAAGAACACATCGGGACCATCGATATCGGATCCGCTGATCGGATTCCCAAGCACTGGCACGGAAGGATTGCCGCCGCTCGGATTCATCGGCAAAGGCGCACTATAAGGTCCGCAGCCGTTTCCATTACAAGCCGCAACGAACATGCTCATGGCGCCAGGAGGTACATTCACGGTGCCGGCGACCTGCGTAGTGCGGAACCCGGCCACCGTCAGTGCGCCACCGCCGGGTCCTGAGCTCGCCTGCACCGCTTGGAGGGTATAGAAATCGGCGTTGGGCACCGGACTCCAAGAGCAGGAGTCGGCAAGTCCGTTCAGACTGCAGGTTGGCGCGGACGGTGCCTGGCTGGGCGCCGCGGACAACGTGACGCGGAACGCGATCGGATCGGACCACTCGCCGCAGGCTACCGAGCACGCGCGGACCTGAAGACGATAGTTGGTGGATCCTCGCATCGAGAACACGGTGCTGGTGGGTGGTGGAGTTCCCGCGAGCGACATCGAAAGCTCGGGTACACCCCCCGCGGCAACATCGCTGAGAAGAATTTCGTAGGCCGAAACCCCAGCGACGGAAGTCCACGAAAATGTTTGGGTGGAAGTGGTGAATTCCTGGTTGAGCGAAGGCGCCGTAATGGCCGGCCGTGCCGCGGGGCGAGACTGCACAACACTGAAATTCACCGACCCGAAGGCTGTGCATGCCGCGTCGGTGAATGCGCCGAGGCAGGCCCGAACCTGAAACGTGTAGACGCCATCCCCGAGGCTCACCAGTGTCGATAGCGAATTGCCGCCGAGCAACGTGCCTTGGAACACGGTTGCGGTTCCCTCCAAAACACGGAGATCGTATCCGGTGGCGTTTGCCACCGCGGTCCACTGGAAATCCACTCCCGACACGCCTACTGACTGATTGGCGGTAGGCGCGATGATCGTGGGAGCGACCCCAGATGTCGCTCCTTCGATGCGATAGACTGTCGCCGAGTCGTAACCGGTTACGTACAATTCGCCCTGCTCGTCCTCTCCGAAAGCCGTCGGTGCGAATTCCGCTGTCGCAAGAAGCCGGGGCTCGGATGTAGGGTTGCTCGCGGATATGCCGCGGAAGCGCCGCGAGATGTAGTCCGCGTGAATGTAGGTACCGAAGAGCGCGGGGAATCGGGTACCGCGGTATACGAATCCTCCCACCACGCACTTGTCGCCGGCCGAGTGCAGGTACTCTCGAATGGGAAGGGTCAGATCCGGAGTGGCGCACACGGGCGAATCCGATCCATAACACAGCCGCCCTTCCAGAATTCGCCAGCCGAAGTTCAATCCGCTCGAGCCAGGCGGAGAGTAGTCGACCTCCTCGGCAGTCGATTCGCCCACGTCACCGATCCACATCGCCCCGGTTTGCCGGTCAAACGAGAAGCGCCACGGGTTGCGCAAGCCCAGCGCCCAAAGCTCGGGAAGGTAGCCGGCACGCCCGGCGAAAGGATTCGCAGCCGGGACAAAATATTGGTTCCTGTCGGTCTCGGTGTCGATGCGCCAGATTTTCCCGAGAAGGCTCAAACCATTCTGTGCGTTGTTCTGCGGATCGGCGCCGGTGAAGCCGTCTCCGGAGCTAACGTACAGGAATCCGTCGCGGCCGAAGCGAAGTTGCCCGCCGATATGAACTCGCTCGGGCTGAGGGATGGTGAGCACCACCTGCTCGCTCCGGAAATCAGCGGTGTCGGGGTCGCTTCCGATCGAGTATCGCGAGAGAATCCGGTTCGTGCACGCGATGTCGGTGTAGAGGACGTAGAAATATTGCTTGGCCGCAAAGTTCGGAGGAAACGCCAATCCGACCAGACCGCATTCGCCGCTGACGAAGGTCTTGCCCGAGATGTCCAGGAACGGCGTGGGGAGCAGTTGCCCATTCTTGTAGACGTGAATGACGCCGTCTTGTTGCGCAAAAAAGAGGCGGCCAGATCCATCGCCGGCATTCTGAATGTCGGTGCCGTGGACCACTCCTTGGGCCACCGTGACGAAGCGGATCTCGTTTTGTGCAAAAGCAAGCGTGGTGAGCAGACAGGCGGTGAGCCTCCACGCCCTAGTCAACGCGCAGGGCATTGTCCAAAAGACGCTCTCGCTCGGCCGGGGTTATGGCGCGAATCGTAAAGCGATGTAAAGGATCGTTAAGGCGGCTCTCACTCCACCGCCAATGTTGGCACCGCGCTCCCTGTCACTGGACTCGACACGTTCCCGACCACGATCTTCACCGGCACCTCGTCGCCTTTGAAATGGTCCCCGGGGATTCGAAAGTCGATTCGGTACACGCCCACCATCCCTGGGACCAGTCCGCTCCAGTCGACCATGATCGCTGCCTGCGAGTAACGCGAATCGCCGAAGTAGAGGTTCACATCGCTCGTCTCGGCGGCCGGACTCGCCGGAGTCACCGCGCCCGTCACGATCTTCGCGCCGGTGGTCGCGCCGAGCCCCACCGCGTACATCGACAGCGGCTCATCGCGTTTCGCCTTCCGCTGCTTCGTCACCGCGGACCCGTCGGCGCGGAACACCGCCGCTTGCCCGGTATCCGGATTGATCATCACTGCAGGTGCGTACTTCGCCACCGTGAACGTGCGCGACGCGGAAGCGAGATTGCGATCCGGCGCACGCACCACCAGCGTGTGCGACCCCGCGGTCAACGTCACAGGCAACTGCGCGGTGATCTGACCCGCCGCGGTCATGAACAGCGGAATCGGCGACTCGTCCACCGTCACGCAGCTTCCCCCGAGCATCGAGGGCAGCGGCGCATCCGCGTTCGTGCTCGCTGTCGCGCTTCCAGCGAGATTCTGCCCGAAGATCGAAATGGGGGTGCCCGGCGCGACCGCTGTCTGCAAGCTCGCCGAGTTCACGATCCCGTTCTGCGAAACCGCCACCGCCGTCGAGTTCGCCCCGCCCGGGCCGCCTGTAGCCGCAGCCACAACCGGAATCACGCTCAGCCCCGTAGCCGTCAGCACGTACGCCGTATCGCCTTCCGCATTCATCGCCATCATCCGGCCGTTCACGTTGCTTCGTGCGTTGCCCACCTGCGAAGCCAACAGCCCCTCGAGCGCAGCCGAGGACCCGCGCACCGCACCGGTCGTGGCATCCACCAGTTCCACCGTGGGCACATCGCGGACCACTTGAGTCGCTGTCGTCTGCGCCGGAATCGTGTACCGCGCGATCATCGTCGCGCTCAGCGAGGTCACCGCGGCAACCGGCCTCGTAACCGTCCCGCCCGACACCGGCGTCAGCGATGCGTTCAACACCGTTCCGTTCACCACGAAATACCGTCCACCCGGACCCGCCGCCACCGGACCGAAATATCCTTGAATCGGCGTTGTCACCACGGACTGCGACAGCACCCACTCACCGCTCGTTCCATCGAACAGATACGCCGTTCCGTTACCTCCCAGCAGCATCGCGAACTCGCCACCCGCAGTCGCCACCATCGTCCGCGGAGTCTGCACCGCCGCGCTGATCACCGGGTTGTACGAGCGCGGCATCGCCTCGCCATTCCGTACGTGCCACAGCGATCCATCCGACATCACCACTTCGAGTCCGGTGAGCGTGGCCGCGATCACGTTCGGCGTCACCAGCGCGAAGCTCGCGTTGTACGGCACCGCTGGAAATCGCACTTTCCCGCTCGCCTCGAGCGTCTCGAGGTCGATGATCCAGATGCTCTCGCCGCCCGAGTTCGCCACGTACAATTGCCGGCCGCCCGGCGTCATCGCCAGCGTCTTCGGAAGCTGCCCCACTTTGATCGACTTCACGAACGCGTTCGTGCGCGTGTCGAATACTTCCACGGAGTTCATTCCCGAGTTGGCGATGTACAGCCGGCGCCGCGCCGTATCGCTCACCACGTCACTCAGCGCATCGGTGCTCGAAGCGCTCACCGCCACCGGAATCACCGTACCGCGCGCCTCCGAGTTGCGATTGTTCTGCGAGATCCGCACCCGCGAAGGGACGTTGATCGCCTCGGGCGATTGCACCAGAAAATCCGTAGGCGCGATGGTGCCCAACGAGCGCGCGGCATTTGTATTAAACGTAAAGTCGAAAATTGTTTCGGTGTCGGTACGCCGCGTGGCCACGTTGGGAGCATTCTGCGTCACGCCTGTCTGCTGCGCCGTGGTCGCCGTTGCACCCGCTCCAGGAACCGCGCCCGGCGGCAGTACGATCGTTCCTCCACCCACGCCGCCAGGACCCGGTGGCAGCACGATCGGAATCGCACCCGGCGCCGCGCCGCCCGCTTGCCCCGCGATCGGGAACGTGAACGTCGGCCCCGTCTGCTGCACTTGCGCCGTCGCCGTCATCCGGCCCTTGCCCGCGTTGCGCACGGTTACAGACACTTTTTTCGCCGCCGCCGTCACGCCGCACTGGTCGTTCATCACCAGCGCCACCGGCGCATCCACCACCGCGATCGGATTGTCGTAGATCGTCGAAACCGGCAGCACCAGGAACCCCGATTGCGATAGCGCGTAGATCGTCGCGCCATCGTTCGAGATCACCATATTGCCCGCGAGATTCTCCGGCAACTGCAGCGTCAGCTTGATCAGCAAATTGTCGGGATCGCTCAGCATCAACATGCTCGTGTTCGCGCGCGCGGCCGGATTCTGTACCGGCGCCACGTTGAACGCCGAGTAGAGCACGCTACCATCGGGCGCGAACACGCTTCCGCCCTGGTTCTGCTGCGTGTTGAAATTCGTGTTGTTCGGAAACGCGTGCATCGCGTTCGCCGTGTTCTGCTGGGCCTCGATCGCGAGCGACCCCGCGTCGAACAAGCTCAGCCCCGCCATGAACCGTGCGCCATCGCCGCTCACCGCCAGCACGTTCGAAATGCTGGTGAGCGTGCGGCTGCGCAGGATGCTCGCCGAGCCCACTTCATACACGAACAACTGCCGCGCCGCCGCGGTCGGATTGTTCAGTCCGATGATCCATTGCCCGTTCGCGCTCGCCGCCAGGTTCGATCGCGTACTCATGAACACGCGGCTCGAGGGCGCCGGAACCTGTGGCGCAGCGGGCGCGGGAAGCGTGGTCGCGATCGCCCGCGGATTGTCGCCCGTGCCGTTGAAGTTCGGATCGTAGAGCATCAGCCGGTTCTCCGCGTTCCCCGTTCCCGAACCCACAGTCGTGATCAGCACTCGTTCATCGCCGCCCACCGCTACGCCCTCGGGCGCCGCGGGCAGCGTCACGCGCTTTTCGAGCGATCCCGCGTCGAGGTCCACGATGTCGAGCGAACTGCCCTGATACGCCGTCACGTAGAGCTTCTTCCCGCCGCGAGACATCGCCACCGAAAGAGGCTGGTTCCCCACCGCGATCGGATTCAGAAAGCGCTTCTGCGCAGTCGAGTACACATCCACACGGTTTTGCGTGTTGTTCACCACGTAGAGCCGGCCGCGCGCTTCGTCGAGCGCGAGATCCGTCGCCCCGCCAGTCACAGTCACCACTGTGCCGAAGGTCGCGGCCATCGCCGGCGCCGCAAACAAAATCACGAGATTCCGTTTCATTGCACCGTCACCACCACCGGATCGCTTCTTTGCCCAGTCGCCAGGGATCGCACCACCGCCACGTAGTTCCCCGGCGCCAGAGTATCCGGAACCTGCGCCAGAATCTGCCCCGCGCCCGACTGCAGGATCGGCAGCGCCACATCGCTGAACGTCACGCATGACCCGCCAGTCACCGAAGGCAGCGGCAACGCCGCATTCACCGCCGTCGACGCGAGGTTGCTCCCGCGGATCGTCACGAACGATCCCGCCCGCAGCGTGCGCGACCCGTCGTTCGCGTTCACCACTCCGTTCTGCGCCGCGATCTGCGGGCGGCTCGCGCCCACCGGATCGAGCGGCGCCATCGTCATCCCTGAAAGCGTCAGCATGTAGGCCGTGCCCTGCGAATCCACTGCGATCTGCCGCGGCGGCACGTTCAGCCTCGTGGTTCCGAACAGGCTCTGCGCCGGATTCTCCGCCACTGCGCCGACCGCCGTCACCGAGTTGTCGCGCAGGTCGAGCATCTCGAGCACGGGTCGCGCATCCGACGTTGGCGTCGCCGTGATACTTGACTTCACCGGAGTCGTGAGCCGCAGCAGCCGGTTCTCATCGATCGCTCCAAGCGCAGCCACGTTGCGCCGCGTCGCCATCGGATACGTCTGCGTCGCCGCCGGGCTCTCCGATCCGCCGATCACCGCCAGTGAAGATCCGATAAGGAACGCATTGGCCGCGAAGTAGCTCCCGTCCGGACCCGCCGCGAGCGGACCGTAGTAGCCCGTGATCACCTGTTGCGTGTACGGCCGCGTCGAGTTCGTGTAGCTGTCCGACATGCCGTCATAGCGATACACCGTTCCGTTGCCCGCCATCGTGATCATCGATTCGCCGCCCGGCGCAGCCATCATCCGCACCGGACCGTTGTTGCCCGTCGTGGTGATCTGCGTCGGAATCACCGCGCTCGCCGCGCGCGTGTTCGCATCGGCGCCTGTCACCTTCCACTGCGACCCATCGGACATCGCCACCTGCAATCCGAACAGCCCGTACGCGATCGCTTGCGGCGAAACCGGATTGCTCGTGCCCGAACGCGGGCGCGCCGGGAACGTCACCTTGCCCGTCATCTTCTTCGCGTCCAGATCCACGATGCCGATCGTCTCGCCGCCCGTGTTCGCCACGAACAAACGCTTGTTGTCCGACGCCATCGCCATCTGGTGAGGCATCTGCCCTACCTCGATCGGATCGGTGAACCGCTGCGTCGCACGATCGAACACCTCGATGCGGTTGTAGCCCGAGTTCGTGACGTAGACGCGATTTCGCACTTCGTCCACCACGATGTCGTGCAGTCCCTCGGCCGCCGTTGGACCCGTCGTCACCGGAAAGATGACGCCGCGCTGATCCGGCTGCCGCACGTTCATGTACACGCGGATCGTACTCGGCACGTTGATCGCCTCGGGCGAAGAGAGATTCAGCGACACCGCGGTCCCCGTATTCGTAGCCGCGCCCGAGTAGAGGTTGGTGCCGTATTGTCGCGTGACGCTGGTGCGGCCCGGCTCCATCAGGAACTCGACCGTCGCCGGAGTCATCCCGCTCGAAGCCTGCGCCACCAGCGCTGCCGTTGCATCGGGCACGCTGAACGTCAGCTTCCCTTTGCCTGCGTTATAGACGTTCACCATCGCGCGAGCCAGTCCGCGATTGCAGTCGTCCACGGCCAGGAACACGGTCGTCGTGTCAGCCATCAGGATCGGATAGTCGAAGATCGTGGCAAGCGGAAGATCGATCAATCCGGACTCGGACAACCCGAACGCACGGTCGCCCTTCGAGAGGATCAGCATCTTCGCCACAATGCTTTCCGGGATCTTGATTCCGAGCCTCACCGCCAGATTCCGCGGATTCGAAATCATGAGCGTGGATGCTTTCGGGCTCGACGCCGGCACCGTCACCGGCGCCACGTTGAACGCGCTGTAGAGCGTTTCCCCGTCGCTCGAAAAAGCGCTGCCGCCCATGTTCTGCGTCGAGTTGAAGGTCACCGTGCCCGTCGACGAAAGCGGAAACGGCACGTTCGCCGCGTTGTACTGCGCCAGCACGTTGAGCGTGGAGGTTTCATACAGCGTGTACCCGGCCATGAAGCGCGAGCCATCGGGCGCGATCGAGAGCACGGTCGACTCGCCCGTCACCGTACGGCTGCGGAGCACCGTGCCCGAGTCCGCTTCGAGCACGAAGAGAATGGTCTGCGCGTTGCTGTTCACCGTGCTCAGCCCGATGATGAAGTGCCCGTCGGGCGTGCGTTCCAACTTGCCTCGAAACGTGGTCGTGGGCCGCCCGATCACCACCGCATTGAGCGGCGAAGGTGTCGGCGGAGGTGGCGGAAACGGCACCGGCGTCACTTGTTGTCCAGCCGCTTGTGTCGGGTCGAACAGCAGCAACGAGTTGATCTGGTCTGTAGTGGACGTGCCTTCCGTGGTGATCACCACGCGGCCGTCGGCGCCCACCGCGAGCCCTTCCGGTTTCGCCGAAAGCGCGACGGTCTGTGACACGTAGTCGCCGCGCGAGAGGTCGATCACCGAAACAGTGGACGCGCCATTGTTCGAGACGTAGAGGAAGCGACTGTCCATAGACAGCGCTGCAGCCACCGGCGATGCGCCCACGGGAATCTGCGACGCGACACGCCTGGCCACGTAGTCATAGACATCGATCCGAGACGAGTTCTGATTGACCAGGTAAATGCGGCTGCGCGATTCATCGAGCACGGCGTCAGACGGCGTCCCACCCAAGCGGACCACGCTTCCGAACGTCGCATTCTGCGCCATCGCCAGAGAGCACAGACCGGCGAGCGCAACCACAGTGGATGACCAACGAAGTACCATCTCACCGGTTGAACCCTCGTGGGTCCCGCCGCGGTTGTGCGAGTTGACACTTCTTGATCTGACTTTACAGAGGGTGGAGAGGCTAGCTCGAAGCCCCTATTTTCCGCACCTTTCTCCCTGAGCCACTAATCGCCTCCCTCCTGCCCGACGATCCATCGCTCGGGACGAACCATGCTCTGTGACGCGCCCGAGCGCTCGAACTACGATCTGAACTTTCGTGTCTTCGGATTCCCCGTCCGCATCCATCCGTGGTTCTGGCTCGCCTCGCTCTTCCTCGGCGGCGTGGACCGCGATCCCGGTGTCGTGTTCATCTTTGTGGCCGTGTGGCTCCTCACCACGCTCGTCCACGAACTCGGCCATGCCTTCGCCATGCGCTACTACGGCGAAGACGCGGCCATCACGCTCCACGCAATGGGCGGCTACGCCGAATCGCTCCAAGGCTTTTGGCGCCGCAATTACTCCTCGCAGATCCGGATCTCGGCCGCGGGTCCCGTGGCGGGGCTCGCGTTCGGAGCGGCCGTAGCTCTGGCCGCTTGGTTCATGGGAGCGTCGATCAGCCTGCACTTCTCCCGCCTCGGAATTCCCTACGTGACAGCGATCTGGCCGCATGCGGAACCGGTGGCGAACGCGTGGGGCCGGCTCTACATCAGCGCCGCGTTCAATTCGCTGCTTTGGGCCGCTATCTACTGGGACTTGATCAACCTCCTTCCCGTCTACCCGCTCGACGGCGGACAGATCGCGCGCGCCTGGCTCGAACGCAAATGGGCCACAAGGGGGCTCATTCGATCGCTCGAGATTTCGGCTGCTACGGGAGCGGTTGTCGCCGTGGCGAGCATGGTGTGCGGCAGCCTCTGGACTGCGTTTTTGTTCGGCAGTTGCGCCTTCGGAAGTTGGCAGGCGCTCGAGACCTATCGCGGCCAAGGGCGCAGCGACGGTCCGCGAAGCCGCCCGCTATACTAAGAGGCGGTATCCAGAGAGCCACCAGCGCCGAGCGTAGGCCTGGGGTGTGCTCTCATCAAGCCCCTTTAGGAGTGGTTGCTTCCGATGTTAGACCTGTTTCGTTCGCGCGCCACGTCAATGCGCTATTTGCTGATCGTTCTTTTGTCTCTGGTGGCGTTGTCGATGGTGATCACGCTCGTTCCGTCTTTCGGTGGCGGATTCGGCACGATGTCTGGCGGCCGCGAAGACGTGGTTGCCAAAGTGGGCGACGAGAATGTCACTTCCCTCTACGTGCGCAAGATTCTCGAACAGCAGTTCCGCGCCGGGCAGTTGAATCCCTCCATCGCCGAGATCGCCATTCCTTCCGTGGTGAATCAGGTTGTGGGTGAACTCTCCACCGCGTACCAGGCGCGCCAGATGGGCTTCCAGGTTTCCGACGCCGAGCTCATCAAGGGCATCGAAGCGATGATCCCGCAGTTGTTCCAAAACGGCGAATTCGCGGGCAAGCCGGCCTATCAGGCCATGCTCGCGCAGATGAACCTCACCATCCCCGAGTTCGAAACGAAGGTGCGCCAGCAGTTGCTGCTCGACAAGCTCCAGCGTGTCGCCTTCGACGGAATCGTCGTGTCACCCAAGGAAGCAGAAGCCGAATTCCAGAAGCGCAGTGAGAAGCGCCGCCTGCAAGTGGTCAAGATGGATGCCGAAGAGATGAAGGCGTCGATCAAGCCCACAACCGCCGAACTCGAAGCTTACGCCAAGCAGAACCAAGCCCGCTTCCAAGTGCCCGCCAAGCGCGACCTCGGCCTGATCATCGCCGATGCCGACAAGCTCGGCGAAGGCCTGCCGATCACTGACGACCAGTTGAAGAAGGAATACGGCGCGAGCATTGACCGCTACAAGACGCCCGAGCGCGTGCACGCCCGCCACATCCTGGTGAAGGTGGAACAGAACGCCGATGCTGCCGCCAAGGCCAAAGCCAAGGCCAAGGCGGAAGATCTCCTCAAGCAGATCAAGGGCGGCGGCAACTTCGCTGAACTCGCCAAGAAGAATTCCGACGATCCCGGCAGTGGCGCCAAGGGTGGCGACCTCGATTGGTTCGGTCGCGGCCAGATGGTGAAGCCGTTCGAAGACGCGGCGTTTTCCACCAAGGTCAACGAAGTGACCAATTTGGTGGAGTCGCAGTTCGGCTTCCACATCATCCAACCGCTCGGCCATGAGATGGCGCGCACCAAGCCGTTCGAAGAAGTACGCGATGCGTTGCTCTCCGAAACGCGAAAGCGCCAGTTGTTCGAACGCATGCCCAATCTGATGGAACAGGCGCGCGGCGAAATCAGCAAGGCACCCAAGCAGGCGCAGGCGATCGCACAAAAGCTCGGTCTCTATTGGGCTACCGTGAGCGGGGCCGGATCCGGAACCGAGTATCCGCTGATCGGCAAGAGTGTCGACATTGACCTCGCCACCAGCACGCTCGCCCAAGACGGCACAACGCAGGTGATCCAGACCAAAGACAACCGGCTGGTGATGGCCGTGGCAACCGCGATCATCCCCGCGCGGCCCGCCGGGCTCGCCGATCAGGAAAAGGAAATCCGGCAAGCCTACATCGAAGACCAGGCGCGCAAGTTGCTCGAGACGCGCTCCAAGGAATTCGACGCCAAGCTCAAGGCCAACAATAATGACCTCGAGAAGACCGCCAAGGAACTCGGCAAGAAAGTGATCGACACCGGCGACTTCAAGCGCACTGACCAGATCAAAGATGTCGGCACCGCCGCGTACTTCGGCGAGCAGGCCTTCACCATGCCCATCGGCCACACCGTTTCCAACTACCGAGTGGCTAGCCAAGTCTTTTTCTGGAAGATCGTGGGCCAAACGCCCGGTCCGATGACGGACTTCGAGTCCCAGCGTGCGACCGTCGTCTCCGCCATCAAGGATCGCAAGCTCCGCGAGCGGCGCGAACTGTTCGAGGTCGGCCTGATCGAAGAACTGAAGCGCACTGGCAAAGTGAAGATCTTCGATGATGTGGTGAAGCGGCTGGCGATGTCATATCGCCGCGCCGCATGATCCAGGCCTTTGTCGACGCGCTCCGCGTTCTCACTACGCCGGACCGTCTGATTCAACTCCTCACCACCGTTTTCAGCGGATGGTGGGGCTACGCCCTGTTGGCGGGCGTCGTATTTTCCGAGACCGGTTTGCTCGCGGGATTCTTCCTGCCCGGCGATTCGCTGCTGTTCACCGTGGGTGTTGTGGCGGGCGCAGGCAAGCTCAATCTGATCCTGATCAACTTGGTGCTGATGGCTTCGGCCGTGATCGGCGATGCGGTGGGGTACCAACTGGGCAAGCGCATCGGCCCTGCCGTCTTCAACCGCCCAGACTCACGGCTCTTTCACAAAGACCACCTGCGCAAGACGCAGGAGTTCTACGCCAAGCACGGCGGCAAGACCATCATCTACGCACGGTTCATTCCGATCATCCGGACGTTCGCGCCGTTCGTGGCGGGCGTCGCGGGGATGAGCTATTCGAAGTTCGTCACATTCAATGTCTTCGGCGGGATCGGTTGGGTGGCGCTGCTCACCTGTCTGGGATATTGGGCTGGCAGTTGGCCGATCGTGCAGAAGCACTTCGAAAAGGTGATCCTCGGGATCGTTTTCATCTCGGTGCTGCCGGTGCTCAAGGAAGTGTGGCAAGCGCGGCGGCAAGCATAGGTTCCATGCCGGCGAACTTCAAAGCGGAACTCGTGGGCTGCCTGGGCCAGCCGGTGGCCGAGAATCCCACCGGAGTGATGCAAGAGGCGGGCTTTCGCGCAGCCGGATTGAACTGGCGCTATCTGACCATGGAAGTGGGTCCGGCGCAGTTGGCTGATGCGATGCGCGGCGTGCGCGCGCTCGGCATGCGCGGCATCAACCTCACCATTCCGCACAAGGTGGCCGTGATGGAGCATCTCGACGCCGTGGCCTCCGATGCGGCGTTGATCGGAGCCGTGAATACGGTGCGGCGCGAAGGCGATCGCCTCATCGGCGAGAACACTGATGGCAAAGGATTCCTGCGCGGCGTGCGCGAAGCCGGGCTCGATCCGCGCGGCAAGCGCGTCGCGGTGCTCGGAGCAGGCGGCGCTGCGCGGGCCATCGTCGCCGAACTCGCGTTGGCCGGAGCGGCGCATGTGCGGGTGCTCAATCGATCGCGCGAACGCGGCGAAAAGATGGTGGCGGACTTGGCGGCCAAGACTGGTGCGGCGATCGACTTCGCACCATGGGCCAGCGTGTGGCGCGTGCCCGAAAACGTGGACCTGCTCGTGAACGCAACCTCGATCGCACTCTATCCGGACGTGACGGCGATGCCGCCAGTGGACCTCTCTGCCGCCCGCGTTGGAATGATGGTGAGTGACGTGGTCTTCAATCCACCCGAGACGCCGCTGCTGGCTGCGGCTCGCGCACGAAGCTTGCCCGTGCTCGATGGGCTCTCGATGCTGGTGGGCCAAGGCGTGATCGGCTTCGAACTCTGGACCGGCGTGAAAGCCCCCGAGGTCGAGATGAAGTCGGCCCTGCGTGCCGCGCTCGGCGTCTGAACCGCACCGCGCATGGTAGGGCGGACCTGTGGTCCCGCTGCGGGCCTGTGGCCCCTCACATCACATCGAACGCAGGATATGATCTGCAGCTATGACACCGCGATACTGGGCTTCCTCGAAAATCGACATCCCGCTCAGATCGGAATTCGCGAACACCAGCCGGCCGCGTGGCGTAGCTGCGCGGATCCGTTCGGGTGACGACAGAAACCCCGGCGTGGGCCGAATCATCCCGTGACCCAGCCGCATGATGTCGATTCGCGACACGCACTGGCGTATGGCCGGGTGCGCCACTTCCAAATCCGCCAGGATCGCTTCCGACCACGAACGCCAGTCGCGGCTCAGAAGCAGGCGTCGCGACTCGGCCGGCGCGGCATCGGCCAAGGACCAATAGTAGGTCCAGACCGTGCGCTCAATATGCGTGCGCAGCGATTGATGCGTGGCTACCACGTATCCGAGCGCTGGTGACCGGTAGATGACGTTGTCCCACGAAGGGCGCCCGGTGCGCGGCTCCTCCGGCCACCGGTCGAGAGTCAGGTTCGCCGTCAGCCAGGGCGAGTACTGGCCCGGAAATGTCGGCGGATTGTTCAAAACATATCGGGCAAGAAATGTCGGTGCGGCGAAGATCACGGCCGCCGCGTCGAAGCGCGCGTCTCCGGCAAACACCGCGAATCGCGAGCCGGCCGGCTCGATCCGGTGCACGAACCGGCCCGCGCGGACGTAACGCTCGAGGCCGAGCTGGCCGAGCATCCGCTTGACGATCCAGCCATTTCCCTCCGGCCACGTCAGCGGACCCCGTTCGTCTTTGTCGAGCCGCGCCGCGAAGTAGTGGATCGCCGCCCAAGCGGACGTGTCGCGAGCCTTCGCGCCGTAGTCGTCGCGGCATCCGTAGTCGGCAAGCCAGTTCAGGTACTCGGAGTCGAAACCCTCGCGGGCGAGCCATGCGGTGGCCGTCATGCGATCGAGCGCCGCCTGCCGCGGAGGCTCCGTCATCGGGATGCGGAATTCGCCGCTCGCCGCGAACTCGCGCATCCGGTCTTGAAAGCGGCGGAACTGTTCGCGATCCCGCGCCGTGGCCGCTACCTCGGGCTCGATCCCGTCTTGCCAGCGTCCGTGCAGGAACAGCCGCTCCTGCGGCGCGTGACAGAGATGGCGCTCGTCCCATTGGCAGTCCACCAGCACGCCGAGCTCTTCCATCAGTTCGCGCACCAGCGTGGACCTGCGGTCAGGCACAGGCAAGTAGTGCGCTGCCCAAGGATACGCCGAGATCTCATTCTCACCCGAGCGCGAGTTGCCTCCCGCCGCGTCTTCCATCTCGAGAATGACGAAGTCGCGCATGCCGCGCTTCTGCAGCCGCCACGCCGCCGAAAGTCCGGCGATCCCGCCACCCACGATCGCCACCGCGGTCTTCACGGTCTGCCGCGGCGATGGAAACGAACCGTGATCGCGCAGGCGATGTCCGATGGTTTCCGAGCGATCCACGAAGCCACCCGTGAACGCTTTGGCGGACTTCGGCCACAGGCCGACAAGGCCAGCCGAAAGCAAGCGCCGCCGCGAGGAGGACATCATCTCAGCCTACCGCGCGCGGACTCTTGCGCCGGCACCCAGCATCCCAGCCAACATCAACGCTCCCGCGACGGACTCCCCCGCGAACCACCGCCATCGGCCTCAGCCTCTTGCGCGGAGCACCACTTTTGTGGTGTGCTCATTGGAACATGGCCAAACTCGGAGACCTGGACTTCGACCGTTTCTGGCGGCGCCTGCAGCAGGTGGGACTCAACGCATACGAAGCGCGTACCTATCTGGTGCTGGTCGGCCATCCCCGATTCAAGGCCCTCGAACTGGCCGCGCGGGCAGGCGTTCCGCGCCAGAAAATCTACGAAGTGCTCGACAGCCTCTGCGAGAAGGGCTTCGCGCAGGTAATACAAGATCGCACGAAATTGTTTTCCGCCATCGAGCCGGGCTTGGCGATTCCCCACTACATCTCGCGCCGCAACGATCAGCTTCGCATTGAACTTGCCGAACAGAGCCAAGCCGCGGGACTGCTCGTCGAAGACCTCAGCCGCGCCTACTCGCAAGGCCAGGAGGGCAAAGGCACGCTCGACTACCTACGCATCATCGCCGAGCCTGGCCAAGCCGCCGCCCAGTATCGCCGCATGATCACGGCCACGGCAAACCAGTACATGGAGTTCTCACGCCCGCCGTACGCAGTCGATCCCCTCGAAGACCGTCTCGTGAAAGACGCGCGCGTCCGCGGCGTGCGCTGCCGCTTGCTGCTCGAGTCGAGCCGCATGGAAGACGACCACCTTCGCAAGCTCGCCGAGTATCAGACGGCTGGTGTGGAGGTGCGGCAGCTCGAGTCACTGCCGATGAAGCTTGCGCTTTTCGACGGCAAGCGCGGCATGATCGCTCTGCTCGATCCGCTGGTGACCAAGCCCGCATGGACTTCGGTGATGTTCGAGCATCCAGGCATGGCGGAAGCGATGATGGGACTGTTCGAGCAATATTGGGTCCGCTCACGCGGGCTGTGACCGGCTGCGCTATCGAGCCTCGACGGTCGCGACTACTTCGAAGCTGTAATCCGTGTAAGCCCGCATCTTGCCGCGCAGCCAAAGCAGGGCACGTTGACGGCTCTGCCAGATCGGAACGATGGGCCGGATGTTGTCTTGCCGCGAGTCGCGCGTGAGAGCCGTCCAGCGCCACGTGCTCCCACCGTCGCGAGTGTTGCCGCGATAGAGCTCCCAGTGCCGCTGCCCATCTGCGCCGCTACGGAGCGGAGCACCCGTGGCCGGATCCGCATTGGTCGAAAGGAAGACCGTATCCGGATCGCCAGGGTCGAGCGCGATGTTGCCCGTGTAGTCGTCTTCGCCGGCATAGAGGCGTGAGCCCGCGTAGGCGATCTCATGATCGAGCCAGCGGCGGCCATCCCAACGGGCGTAGCGATAGCGATGGTCACTACCGTGCTCGCGAAGAGGCTTGCCGCCATCGTTCTTCTGCACGGAGTACGCGAGATACGGCCGGCCTTTGCGATCGAGGTGAAGGTCGCTCACCCAGGCAACGTTGTCCGGTCCACCGTCGAAGACGCGGGTGCCTTCTTCAGGCCGCCGCAAGCCTTCGCGCAAGCCACGGATGACCGAGCCGTCGGAACGGTGGAGTTCGCCTGCGCGATAGAAGACGTGGTAGACGCTGTTATCGAAGTCGCGCGGATGGCCTTCCGTGTATGCAATGTGAACCGTATCGCGGCCATTCGATGCGTACTTGACGTACGGACGGTGGCGAAACTGGAGCGGGACATCGATGAACACGTTGCCCGCGCGCCACGTCTCGCCGTCGTCTTCGGAGTATGCATACGAGGGCTTGAAGCTGTCATTGAGGCCGCGGAAGAAGTCGTAGATGCGGCCCTCGGCGCTGAGGTAGTGGAGGTTCGAGTAAGTGACCCGCGAACTCGCGCTGGGCACGAACACGCGTTCCGGACTCCACGCCGTCGCATCGCCCGGCTTCTCCGAAACCCGGTAGTAGATCTTCGCCTCCGGGCCGTGAAGACTGTACATCGCGAGCAGCCGGCCATCGCGGCGGCGGAGCAACGCTGGCGAGTTGTGGTCATCGAACCAGCGCTTCTGATCGCGCGCGTCTCCGCTGTGATGCAAGGTCACACGCTCGATTCGACCCGACCCGAGGTCATATGAGGTGACATCCACGTCACCTTTGCGACGCGGATCATGGATACCGCCGGCTATGGTGCCAACGATCAGCCGGCCATCGGCCACGAGCGCGCGCTCGTCTTCGAACCAGCACCAGCCGCCGTCGTCATTCAACACCACCGGCTCGCGAGCGAGCAGCAACGCCAGGAGAGCGATCATGGCAGGTCCAGGATAGCGAAGGCGGCGGTGCCCGAGTACTCCACCAGCAACCCGAGAGGCGCGCACCAGATCCGGATCTCCACCTCGATTCCAGTGGCTCCATCGATCCCACGAGCAGCCACTCTTGGCGATAGAAACGGCGGCAGCGGCACGCCAATGAATGTGGAGCGCAGGTCCGTGACTTCGAGCGCTCCGTCCACAACCCTCGCTTGCAGATAGAGCACCAACGGTCCGAACCGCTCCACGAGGAATCCGTGCGCCTCGAACTGCCACGACTCGACCACAGTTTCGCCGAATCGCCGGAGCCATCTCTCGCCGCTCCCAACCGGCTCCACCCTGAGCGATACCGGCAGAGCCTCATGAGAACGAGGGAATCGCGAGAGGTCCGTCAACCAGTTCCCGATGACGCTCTTGCCCCGCGTCACGCGGAAGACTCCACGAACCTCCACCGGCTGCTTCGAGTCGTGAAAGCTCCGAATGCGCGGCGTCAGTCCATTGAAGTCCGCACCGATGACTCGGCGATACAGAGGGACCGTATCAGTGCCCGAGCGGAGGCTCCATTGCCGGATCACCCAAAGAGACCACCCGAATGGGATCCACCACACGAAGTCGTTCGTCAGGTTCACCCAAAGGAACGCTCGCGGCAGTCGTCCGGAAGCGATCGCGATCAACGCTCCAATCGGTCCCAGCACCTTGCCGATCAGCCCAATCAGGATGAACGGCCAGTATCGGGCCGGATCCGTCGAGGCGAACCAGTAGCCGACCCCGTAGAGCGCGACGAACATCCCGATGCACTGCCACAACTCTACGGGACCCGAATTCACCAAGCCCACGCGAGCCAGCATCTCCGCCGGCATCGCCGCTGCGATCGCGCCCCACACCACGTTGTACACGGCCGCCAGGAACAGGACGACGTTGACCCACTTCAGTTCATCGGCCTGCCTGGCGGAGTAACGCACGCCCTACTTCACCAGCACGCTCACCGTGTTCGACTGTTGGTTCCCCATGCGCACGATCATCGCCGCGTTACCGTTCGCACCCGCGGGCACACGGAACGCGATCTGATAAAGCCCCACGAATCCCGGCGTCGCGGCAGCGCCCAACACCTCGGACGGGTTGCCGCTGAGCGTCACCACCACGGGTCCGAAGTTGCTGATCGTCGTCGTGGATGCGAGCAGTCCGGTCTCGAGTGGAGGATTGGTTTGCCCGAAGCCCGTGCCGAACGCGATCAGCACGTCTCCAACCGAGGCCTGATTGGTCGCGGTCACCAGCGATCCATCCAGCTTCACCACCGCACCCACGTTGCCCACCATGAACAACGCCGGTGCGCTCGCGCTCACCTGCAGCGAGACCGCCACGCTCGAAGCCGAGCCCTGCCGCACGATCACCTGCTGCTCACCCGCGCCCGTTTCGAACGGAACCTGCGCGTTGATCTGATCCGTGCCCACGAACAGAAGTGGCGCCGCACGGCCAGCGATCGTGACCGAGACGCCGTTGAGCGCCGTTGGCAGGCGCGCTCCGAGCCAACCCGAGAGGTCCGCTTGCATGCGCGCGAAGCCAGTGCCGTACACCGAGATCAACTCGCCCGGAGCCGCCACCTTCAGGCTCGCATCGCCCGCCGCGCTGATCACGGCGTTCACCACCGGGCTCGCGGTGCGCGCGGTTCCCATCTGCGTGCGTAACGCGCCACCCGGATTCGCCGTGGTGTGAATGTTGAAGTAGTGCAACTCGGGAGACGAGAGCACGGAGTTCATCGTCGCCAGTCCTTCGGGCGTGGAGACGATCGAGGCGAGCCAGATGTTGCCGAAGCCGGTTGCCGACTTCACGCTCCTGGCGCTCGAGAGTCCGCTGTCCAGCCGCACCGGTCCGTTGTCCGTGGCCGGGCCATCGTGCACGTGCATCCCCGTGAACTCCACGTCTCCGGGGAAGCGATAGTCGGCATCGAACACCACCAAGCCCGCGCGCACAGCGCCGTCTTCTCCGCGTAGCGTGTGCAAGCGCACGTCGGCGATGGCCGATGCATCGAGCCCGGTGACCGATGGCACTTCGTTGTTCGGCGAGGGGCGCACGGTGAACGTGGAAGCGTCGGTGGCACGGACCTGCGCGCGGACAACGCCTCCTGGATTGTCCACGGTGTGGAGGTTGATGTAGTAGTCGCGTGGATGCGAGAACAACCCCTGCAGTGCATCGAGGCTCGCGGCATTGCGCACGTCGATCTCGTTGCGGAAGTGGAGCGTGCCGCGGCCATTGTCGGCCGAGTCCGCGCGCGTGAGGCTCGAGTTCAAGGTCACGGGGCCGTTCACTCCAGCCGCACCAGTGTGGACGTGCAGTCCCGTGAAGGTGACCTTGCCCGGGAACGCGTAGGCGACATCGAACGTAACCTGACCCGAGTTGATCGCGCCCGAGGCATCGCGCGTCACAGTGGCCCACACCGCGCCGGTGGCGCTGGCATCGATGTTGATCGCTGGCACTTCATTCGCCGGCGACATCATGCCCATCACCACCACGGTCTCGGCCTTCATGAGTTGTCCGCGGATCGCGCCGCCGGGATTGTCCATCGTGTGGAGGTTGACATAGTGGCCGCTTGGATCGGAGAACATCGCCGTGAGCGTATCGAGGGCCAGCCGATTGGTGGCGAGCACTTGCACTTGCCGCTCGATCGTCGCCGGTCCATTGGCTTCGACGGAAGACGTGGACGAGATGCCGGTATCGACCGTGACCGGACCCGCGAGGCCAGGCTGGCCCGAGTGAATGTGGAGGCCCGTGATGGTGGCGGGCTTGGCGAAGTTGTGGTCCACCACGAAATCGACCGAGCCCGAGAGGATCTGGCCCGAAGTGGTCTTCATCACGTGCACGCTGAGCGTGGCCACGCCAGATGCCGTGAGTCCGGTGACTTCCGGGACCTCGTTGGCCGGCGACATCAGAGCGCGGAACACGCGCGTCTCCACGACTTGAGCGCTGGCGCTGAAGACGCCGAGAGAAAGCAGAGCAATCAGTGGTTTCATGAGACTCCTCACGAGTGGAATGGAGGCTGCGAATGCGTTGCCGCGCCTCTTACTTGGCTTTGGACGCTCGCTCCTGGACAGGAATGACGAACTTGAGTGCCGTATGCGTGATCGAGAAGCTGGCTACCTTCACGTCGACGAGATTGGCCGCGTGAGCCGCATCGAACACCATGCTTTGCGTGATATCGGGTTGGCCTTTGGGATAGACGATCCAGAGCGCGCCGTCTGGAGCCAGCGAGCCGCGGAGTTTGGCAATCTTGTCGAGTTGCGCGGCGGACTCGGCCAGCAGCAGGATCGCGGCGGAGTCGCTCTTCGGCTTGCCGATAGAGACGTCCTCGGTTCGCTTGCCGGCCTCGGTGACGAAGTCTTCTGGAAACTTGCCGGCGAGACAGAGCCGAGTTCCGGCCTTGATGCCGAGCTTGTCGAGCCGCGAGGGTGGGTTAGTGATCTTGTCGGCCCACTTGGCCGCCGCAGGGCCTAGCGAGAACACCGCGCGCTCGTCCTGCCAGGTGACTACGAGATCGGTGCCCTTGGCTTCGGCCTTCTTGATCGCGGCAGTGGGGATGTCGAGCCGCACTCCGCCTCGAAACCGCAGTGCATCGCTCTCCAATTGCAGTCGCCCTTCAGACACAGCGGACTTGTAGGTGACGTTGCAGCGGGCTTCGAGTCCCATGGGATCAACCGGTCAATCGGCGGAGAAGACCCACGGCCATCCGCACGTCGGCGAGGCGCTGTTGGTGGTCGGGTACTTCTCTCTCGATGTTCAGTGTACCTTGATAACCTGACTTGCGCACTTTCTCGATGAAGCGCTCCATGCCCACCGAGCCCTTGCCGAGCGGCTGCTCGTTTCCGAGTGCGCCGGCTACACTGCGCGGCGGCCAGTCGCCGTCTTTGGCGTGGATGGTCACCACGTGCGGAGCCAGCATGCCGAAGGCTTCGATGGGGTCACCCGTGCCGTAGAGGATCATGTTGGCCGGATCGAAGTTGATCTTGAGGTTCGCGCGATTGACGTCGTGGATGAACTCGAGCAGCACGGGCGCGGGCTCTTGGCCGGTCTCGAGCGCGAACGTCTGTCCGTTGCGCGCGGCGTAGTCGCAGACGAGGCGCGTGGCTTCCCGGACGCCGATGTAGTCGGGGTCAGACTTGTCTTCGGGAACGAAGCCGACGTGGAGTGCGATGCTCGAGACACCGAGCGTCTTGGCGAAGTCACTGAGCTCGAAGGTGCGCTTGATGCGCTCGGCGCGCGTGCCGACAGGGATCCAACCGACGGTGCGCTGCACGGTGGGGATGTCGGCGTAGTCTTCGCCGTTGTATGCGGCGAAGACCGTGACGAGCGTGAACTGCTCGGCTTCGAGCGCACTGCGCCAAGCGGCGGCCGACTGCAGGTCCATCGTCACGTTACCCGGGATTCCGAGTTGGCCGCAGCGAACGCCGAGGCCCTTCTGTTCCCGCACGGTGACAAGCGGGCCGCGGCCGGCCCAAAACATGACGCCGGCTTCGAGGGGATTCAGATTCAGCATGGAAGTTTGTCTCCGTTGTGCTTGCGCGCTTCCACCATGAGGCGCGTGATCCTGACCGCGTCAGCCGACTCTTTCGGCGGACACAACGCAGGCGCGCGGCCCGAAGCGGCGCAGCCGATGAAGTACTCGAGCTCCGCTTGGAAGCCGTCTCTCTCGGGCTTTTCGACTGCCTTCTCCACGCCGCCCTCCGAGTAGAGGACCACGGGACGGCCGGCTGTGGAGAACTCGAGCGTGCCGTCATCGAACACCACCGTGTACTCCATCGAGAAAGGATACGCGGCTGGATGATGCCAACCGCCGGTCACGAGTACCGACGGCGCATCCTTATAGTGAAGCTGCGCGGCGATGGTATCGATGCCCTGCGCAAGGTCCTCGTAGCCAGTGGCGGACACAGCATCGGGAACTCCGAAGAGATGGACGCACATGTCCACGTCATGGATGAGGAGATCGAAGACGCCACCGCCGCCCTTCTCCGGATCCTGGAGCCACTTGCCCCACTGCGGAGCCGCGCAACGGCGGCGGAACACGGCCGAGCGCACGGGGCCGAGCGATCCGGTGCGGCGCGCTTCGATGAGCGGCTGATAGTCAGACCAGAAGCGCAGTACCTGCGCACACATGAGTAGCCTACCGGACTTGGCCGCGGCGGCGAGCATGCGATCGCAGGCGGCGGCATCGAGCGCCATGGGCTTTTCGACGAGCACGTGCTTGCCGGCTGCGAGCGCGGCGATGGTGGCGGACTCGTGAAGGTAGGTGGGCAAGCAGAGGTCAACGGCTTCGATGTCAGGATCGGCGAGGGCTTCTTCGAGCTTGCGATACTTCTTGACGCGAGAGAAGTCGAGCGCTTCGGTTTCGCGTCCGAGGTTGCCCGAGATCTTGCTCAGGTCACCCGAGAGTTTGACCGGGTCATCACTGACCACGGCCGCCAGTTCCGCGGCGGGAACGTGCTTGAGGGCGGAGAGATGGGTGCTGCCCATGAATCCGAGGCCCACCACGGCGATGCGCATAGACGAGTAGTCTAACACTTGGTGGTCTGGCATCCGGGCGGGCAGGCCTTCGCGGCACCTGATAGAATCAGGAACATCATGAAGACTCGTCGCGCTTTCTTCATCAACACGCTCACTACGGCTTCGGCATTGGCCGCCGCCAAATCCGCCAACATCGAAAGCCGGATCGGCAAGAAGGACTGGCGCGGCATCACGCGCGAAGACTTGCCCACGCCGTCGATGATCATCGATCTCGACCTCTTCGACAAGAACCTCAACCACATGGCGAGCTCGTGCAAAGCGAGCGGGCTGAACTTCCGCGGCCACGTGAAGATCCACAAGGCGGTGGACATCGCCAAGCGGCAGGTGGCGCTGGGCTCGATCGGCGTGACGGTTGCGACGGAAGCCGAGGCCGAGCTGATGAGCGGGTCCGGGATCAAAGGCGTGCTGTTGACGCGGCAGCCGGCGGGCAAAGAGAAGACCACGCGCGTGGTGGCGTTGTCCAAGCGCGATCCAACGTTCATCACGATCGTGGATCATCCTTGGATGGCCGAGCAGCTCGATCAAGCCGCGGGTGCGATGAAGGTCAAGGTCAATACGATCGTGGACATCAACGCGGGCTTGAAGCGCGCGGGCATCGAGCCTGGCGAGAAGGCGCTGGCGTTGGTGCAGGAGATCCTGAGCAAGCGCAAAAACCTGAACTTCATGGGACTGATGGCGTACTCGGGCGGCGCTTCGCATACCAAAGTCTGGGAGACGCGGCGCGAGAAGTCGATGAAAGACATCGCGGGCATGCTCGAGACGGCGGAGATGTGCAAGAAGGCCGGTATCAATGTGCCGATCCGCACGGGCGGCTCGACGGGCACGTACAACATCGACGGCGGCAAGCTGACCGAGTTGCAGGCGGGCTCGTACATGTTCATGGACACGGGTTACATCAAGATCGGCAACAAGGCGGGCGGCGAGATCTATGACGACTTCGCGCAATCGCTGACTGTGCTGACAACGGTGATCGTGCGGCAGCATGCGGGCTTGGCCACTACCGACTACGGCATCAAGGCATTGGCCAAAGTGACCGACACGGTGAAGGGCCGAGCCGACATGAAGGTGGACCTTCAGGGCGCCGAGTACGGTGCGCTGCTGTGGAAAGACGGCGATCGGGATCTGAAGCTCGGGGACAAGATCGAGATCTACCCGACACACCTCGATAGCTCGACCAACGTGTATGACCGCTACTACATCGCCAAGGGTGATGCGATCGTGGATGCGTGGCCGATTATGGGTCGCGCGGGTGCGGCGCAGAGGTAAGGGCGGCGGGACTGAAGTCCCGCGCGGGCTGAAGCCCGCCCTACGTAGCTGGTGGGGTGCCATCACGAGCCTCATCAACATAACTCAGTCGACCACCGTTAGGGTGATGGCGGGCACGGGACGGCGATAGAAGTTCCAGTCGCCTTGATAGATGGGTCCGATCATGGTGACGGTGTGTGCTTCGGCGGTGGCGCCGGACGCGGCTTTGCCCAGAACGCGGAACGGGAACGATCCGTTCGAGGCAGGGGCGCGGACGTTGAAGGTGATCTTGGGGATGATCATGTCCGCGCCGTCGGCGTTGGGTTCGAAGACGTGATCGGCGCGGAACTTCGAGCGCAGCGGCGGCACATCGGGCGGAAGGCCCTCGCACCAGATTTCGACTTCGCCTTCGAAGCCGGCCTCGCGCACGAGGTAGACGTCGAGCGCGGTCTCGGCGCCGCGGCGGGCGGTGAGGTTCTCGGGACCGGTGAAGAGCTGGAAGCCGGGCTTGGCGTGATCGGCTTTGAGGCGGTAGGGGAATAGCGGTCCGCCACGATTCAGGCGGTCGCGGACTTCCAACATAATCGGTCCATTTTGTTTTGGCGTGTAGAAGAGGCTCGAGTCGGGGTTGCCGAGGAGTCCGCCCCAGCCGGCGACAACGTCGTCGCTTTCTGCGAGCTTCTTGCCGGATGTGTCGCGTAGAGTGAGGACGGTATCGAGAAAGGGTCCGCCGAGTTGCGCACTGAGGGTGGAGAAGTGCAGCGGGACTCCTGCTTTGGCTGTGATGGTGAAGCGGTCCCGCTCGCGTGGTTGCGCGAGGACGCCATTCACGACGAAGGGCATTGCGGTGGGAAGCGGATCGGCTTCGGAGATTTCAGGCGCGTCACCGATCTCGAGGTTGGGTCCTTCGGCTGTGCCTGCGGGGCCAGCGAGCCAGAGCTTCCAGAGGCCGGGCTTTGCGGTCGCGGGGATCGCGAAGGTAGCCTCGAGCTTCGTGTTTGTTTTGCGCAGGAGCTTGCCGCCGATCCTCGGGACTTCGGCCGAGCGTGTGGGATCGGGCTGGAAGTGGATCGGCATCGTGTACGGGTAGGTCATGCGCTGGTATTCGCCGCGCCGGAGCTCGGTGAGCCAGATGCGGTCGACGCGTTCGAGCGCGGATCCGTCGATGTTGAAGCGAACCTGCAATCCGCGGCGCGCACCGAGCGGGGTGACGGAACGGACTCGAGGGAGCGCGGAAATGCGGAGCGTGTAGCCGTTGTTCTTGCCGAAGGTGAAGCCGCGCGGGCCGCGGTACTGATCGAGCTTCACGGCGTAGACGCCGTCTTTCGCGAAGGTGTGCTCGATGAGCGGGTTCTCGTCATAGTGATCGCGATCGTCGTTGTAGCCGACGCGGGCGCCGGTAGCATCGAGCAGGATCATGCGAGCTTCGACGGCGGAGCCGTGCTCCATGGCGCGGAGGTCGAAGAGCCAGCGCTCGCCTGCTTTCGCGGTGAACCAGTATTGGTCGCTGTCGGCGGCGCCGTCGAGGCGGCCGTAGATTTCGATGGGGAGCGCGGGAACGGTGCGATGGTCGCTCTCGATCATGGCGGGGTACTGGCCGGCGTTGAAGAGGAGCGCGGTGGAGGGTCCGCTGGGGGTGATGACGCGGAGCATGTGTCCGCCGAGCGCTGTGCCTGGCGCGACGGAGACGATGCCGGTGAGGCGGCCGGCATCGTTGTGGGTGGTGTGCTTCCAGGTAAGGTCGGAGCAATCGAATTCGACGGTGGAGGCGTGGTCGAGGTGCGTGCCGAGGATTTCGATTTCGACGGAGGTGTTGCGTTGTGCGCCTAGGGGGTGGAGGCGGATGAGTTCCGGGGGTTGGGCGGAGAGGATGGTGGTGAGGAGAAGGAGCGAGAGCGGCGGGACTGAAAGTCCCGCTGCAGGCTGAAAGCCTGCCCCACTCATGCGAAGAGTTCCTTGACGGGGGCGCCGTTGTTGATGCGGACGGGGCGGCCGTTGGTGCGGTACTCTTTGTGGCCGTCGATACCGAGGGCTTTGTAGACGGTTGCGCCGAGGTCTTCAATGGTGACGGGGCGGTCGACGGGTTCGCCGGCTTGCGAGTCGGTGCGTCCAACAACCACGCCGCCTTGGATGCCAGCGCCGGCGAGTGCTACCGAGAAGCCGCGGGGCCAGTGATCGCGTCCGCCGGAGAAGTTGATCTTGGGGGTGCGGCCGAAGTCGCCGATGACGAGGACAAGCGTGGTTGCGAGCAGGCCGCGCTGTTCGAGGTCCTCGAGCAGCGTGGGGAAGGCTTGGTCGAAGTCGGGATGGATCTTCTTGGTGCCCTTCTCGTGCTCGCGGTGCGTATCGTATCCGCCGTGGAAGACCGTGGCGAGGCGCGTTCCGGCTTCGATGAGCCTTCGTGCGAGCAAGCATCCCTGGCCGACACCGGTGCGGCCATAGGCATCGCGGAGCTTGTCGGGCTCGGACTGAATGTCGAAGGCTTTGCGCGCGGCCGGAGACGAGATGAGATCGAGAGCCTTCTGCGAGAACTGGTCGATGTCAGCGAGCAGTGGCGACGAGGTGGCTTTGTGGAACTCGCGGTCCATCTTCTCGAGGAGGGTGCGGCGGGCGGCGGCTTCCTCGGTGGTGACACCGGCGGGCAAGGTGAGGTCCTTGACGGCGAACGTCTTGGCGTTGGGGTCGCCGGTTACGAAGGGATCGTGCGCGGGACCGAGGAATCCGGCTTCGGCGCAGAGGTCCTTTTCGGGGATGGCGACGAAGGGCGGGAGGCCGTTCTTGGCGCCGAGTTCCTTGGACATGACCGCGCCGAAGCTCGGGTGCAGCAGGTCGTTGCGGGGCTTGGTTCCGCTGAAGACGTACTGGCGGGCGCGCTCATGGATCGCTTCGTCGGAATGCATGGAACGGATCACGGCGAATTTGTTTAAAACATTTGCCGTGCGCGGGAGGAGCCCTGAGAAGTGAATCCCGGGAATGGCGGTCTTGACCGAACCGAAGCTGCCTCGGATATCGGCGGGGGCTTCGGGCTTGGGATCGAAGGAATCGAGCTGGCTTGCGCCGCCGTTCTGGAAGATGACGATGCAAGCGCGCTCGCTCTTGCCGGGCTCGGCGGCGAGGAGGCGGCGGAGGTCGAGGCCGGCGAACGCAAGGCTCCCGATGCGGATGAAGTCACGGCGGTTGGATGGAGTCATGGCGCGATACCTTTTGGTGGTTGAGCTAGTGGTTGAGCTGGAACTCCTTCGATACGAGAGTGGCCCAAAGCAGGCCTTCGAGGGCTTTTCGGCGCGTGCGTCCGGCTGCCTGTTCGGAGGCGAGGAAGTCGCGCACGTTGCCGAGTTCGGCGTCATTCGGGCGGCGGGCGTAGGCGCGCTCATAGAGGGTGCGCGCTACTTCTTCGTCGGGTAGCTTTTCCCACGCGCCGAGCACGTTGTCTTTGTCCTCGACCTTCGACTGAATCGTCTTGCCGTTGAGTAGATGCAAAGCCTGGCCGAGTGTGGGCGTCGACGCGCGTTCGCAGATGATGTCGCGGCGCGGGAAGCCGAAGGTGACGAGGAAGTAGTCGGGGCCGTCGGGTTGATAGACGTCCATGGCGCGCGTTCCCTTGGGATAACCGGAGAACGGGTGAGCCACGCCTGAGACTTGCGAGATGGAATCGAGCAGTGCTTCGGCGGGGAGCTTGCGCGGCTGATAGCGCGCGAAGAGCAAGCGCTCGAGCTTCTCGGGATTCGACGAGCCTTCGGCGGGTCGCGAGGAGAGTTGATAGGTGCGCGAGTTCAGGATCACGCGATGGAGCGCTTTCAAGCGAAAGCCGCTATCGGCGAAGTAACGGGCGAGGCGGTCGAGGAGTTCGGGATTCGTGGGCGGGTTGGTGAGCCGCATGTCGTCGAAGGGCTCGACGATGCCGGTCTGGAAATACTCGTGCCAGATGCGGTTCGCAGTGGCGCGCGCAAACCATGGATTTCGTGGCGAGGTGACCCAGTTCGCGAGCACGGCGCGTCGGTCATCGCCTTCAGGAATGCGCGGCGTGACTGCGCCGAGGAGCTCGGGCGCGACGGGCTTCTTGGTGACCGGATGATTGATCTCGCCTTCGTCTTCGAGGTACCATGTGCGGCGATATTCGCCCACGCCATGCTTGACGCGCAGGCGCGCGAAGAAGGCGGAGACGCCGTAGAAATCGTCTTGCGTGAAGTTCTCGAGCGGATGATTGTGGCACTCGGCGCACTCGAGCCGGATGCCGAGGAAGAGTCGCGTGACGGTGGGCGTGGCTTTGGTGACTTCGAACTTCTTGATCATGAAGTCAGTGGCCGGGGCCCAGAAGCCGGTGGCTGGGTTGAGGAAGATGTCGCCGTCGCTCGTGAGGATCTCGCGGACCATGCGGTCATACGGGCGGTCTTCGGCGAGGCAATCGCGAATCCACTCCTTGAACATGCCCATGGCGCGGCCTTGCGAGTTGACCTGGTTGTTGCGGAACCAGTCTTCGAATTTGACGGTCCAGTAGGCGGCGTACTCGGGGCGCGCGAGCAGGGAGTCGATGAGAGCGGAGCGGTCGGGCTTGGCTGAGAAGGCGCGCGTTTCTTCGGACGTGGGAGTGCGGCCGATGGCGTCAAGGTAGACGCGGCGGAGGAACTCGGCGTCAGAGGAAAGCGGCGCGGGAGTGACGCCGAGTGCGCGCTGGCGGGCGTTCGCGAGTTCATCGATGAAGTTGCTGGCGGGCGTTGTGGGGGGGGCGGAGAGCGATGCATCGCGGACGCCGACGCGCATAGCTGCGACTTGGCCCATGCCGCGCGCGAGGATGGTGGCGATGCCGCGCGCGCCTGCTTTGACGGCTCCGGAGTCGACGCGGGCGACCGCTTCATCATTAGTGGCGAAGCGGACTTCGCGCGTCATGTCGCGCGTGGTGCCGTCAGTGAGGCGGCCGATGACGGCGATGGGCTGCGAGGCTCCTGTAGCGAGCGTGGCTTCGTTTGGAAAAATCTCGAGGGTGGCGATGCGGGGTCCGCCAGACTGCATCTTCGCGCCTTGGCGGAGCCAGAGCAGGAGCGTCTTGTACTCTTCGGACTCGCGCGTGAGAAGGCGTCCACCGCCGTGGGGAGCATCGAAGAGCGGCTTGCGGAGGAACAGGCTCTTCTCGGGATCGTTGCGATCGATTCGGCGGCCGTCGTGCTTCGAGACGATCATCTGATGGTCGGATTCGACGTCATAGCCGAAGAGCGAGAGCTTGAAGCCGTTCTGTCCGGCGGGCGAGCCGTGGCATCCGGAGCCGTTGCAACCTTTGATAGTAAGGATGGAGACGATGTCCGGCGAGAAGCGCGGTTCGATCTGGCCGGCGGGTTGGTTGCGGACTTCTACGCGGATGCTTGCTGAGCCGTCGGCGCACTCGGCTTTCACTTCGGTGGTTCCGGGTTGACGCGCAGTGACGGCGTTGGCTTCGATTTGCGCAACGGCGGCGTTGGTGGATGTGAGGCGGCAATCGCGGCCTGACACGATGAGTGTTTGCGATGCGCCGGGTCCGGTGAGGACGATGCGGTCCGGCTCGAGGGTCGCGGGGAGGGCGAAAGATGGCGCGATCGCTCCGGCGAGCAGAGTCAGGACGTAGGTCCGCATTTGGATGATTCCCAGTCTATCGTTTCATTTGGTTGATGGCTTGGCGGTTGATGGCGCGGCTGGTCAGGCAGCGGCTTGTTCGAGTGGCTTGTCGAGACAGCCGTGCTTGAACTTGCGTCCGGAATTGCAGGGGCAAGGTTGGTTGCGGCCCGGCGGGGGCGTGGTGTAGCGGACGGTTCCGGGTGCGGGAGTGGCGGGCGTTGCGGGTGTCGAATTCTGTCGAACGGCGTGTTCGTCGCGGCGAGTTCCTGCACGGTGTCAAACAGCGCGGACTGGAGGCGGGCGCGGCCGTGTTGGAGGGCGAGGGAGAAACGGAGGTCGTCGCGGATCCAGAGGTGGATGGTGGAGCGGTGGAGTTCGTTGTTGCGCGCGGCGGCGAGGACTGCGGACTGTTGGGGTGTCAGGTCGTCAGGGAGAGTCATGGCGATTCGATTTTGCATGGGGGTGGGATGAGCTTGATGGGTCGCACCGGCTCAGCGGAGTTTGGGAGCGCGAGTTCGCGTTGCGCGGACAGAGTTACGGCATGGCCGGACCTTGTGCGGCTACTCGTGATCTTGATGGTTCGAGCAGCGCTCGAGGCACGGGTCCGCGGGTGACTGCCGTTTGATTTTGCGCAGCGGCGATATGGCAAAGCGCCGCGCAGAGCGCGGAAATCCTCCGGTACATCCTCGCCCCGCGGTTTACGTCAGAGTTTCTTCTTGGGCTTGGGGGCGGGGCGGACCAGATCCGGAACGGCCACTCGCCGGACCGGCACGAGGGAATTGGCGGGAGGCTCATTCACCGTGACCACGCGCGCGGCGAGTTCGCGGTTGAGGTTGGCGATGAACTCCTGCATCTCGCGCTGCATCGCTTCCATGCGGGCGCGCATGTTGAGGATGATTTCGACGCCGGCGAGGTTGACGCCGAGGTCGCGCGTGAGCTTCAAGATGATCTCGAGGCGTTCGAGATCGTCGTCGGTGTAGAGGCGCGTGTTGCCTTCGCTGCGCGAGGGGCGGAGTAGACCTTCGCGTTCATAGAGGCGCAAAGTCTGCGGATGGATGTCGTACTGCTCGGCCACGGCCGAGATCATGTACGCGGCTTTGGAGCGGGTCTTGGCCATCAGACTTTGCTCCAGATGGTGGCGCGGGGATCTTCCGGATGAAGCTGCGAGAGCTCGCGCATGATCTCGCGCGTCCGCTCGTCCTGCGCCTTGGGCGCGAGCACTTCCACTTCTACGATCTGGTCGCCGCGGGTGCCCTTGCGCGAGTTGTTGACGCCGCGGTCACGGAGGCGGAACTTCTGGGCGTTCTGCGTGCCCTGCGGGATTTTGAGCAGCGCGCGCCCTTCGATCGTGGGCACTTCAATCTTGGTGCCGAGCGCGGCCTCCCACACCGTAACGGGAACGGTGATGTGGATATCGTCGCCTTCGCGGCGGAAGAACGAATGCGGCTCCACGTGAACGGTGATGTTGAGATCGCCGGCGAGGCCGCCCATGATTCCGGCATTGCCCTTGGCGGGGACGCGCAGGCGGTCGCCGTTTTGCACGCCCGGAGGCAGGCGCACTTCCACCGATTCCTGCGTGACGGTGAGCCCTTCGCCTTTGCACGCGGGGCACACGTTGCGCAGTTGGCCGGTGCCATCGCAGCGCGGGCAGCTCAGGTTGAAGCGCATGGCTCCGGCTTGCTGGGTGATGCTGCCTGTGCCGTTGCAGTTGGCGCACACCATGCGATTGCCGCCGGCCGAGCCGCTACCGGAGCAAGCCGCGCAGGTTTCCTGGCGTTGGATGTTGAGACGAACCTGCGTGCCTTTGACAGCGCGCCAGAAGTCGACATTGAGCGCGTACTCGAGGTTGGAGCCGGGCTGCGGTTGCTTTTGCTCCTGCTGGCCGCGCTTGCCGAAGAACTGACCGAAGAGATCGCCGAATCCGAAGCCGCCGGGGCCCGTACCACCTTGCGCGCCACCGGGTCCGCCGGGATGGCCGCCTTGCCCTTGGTTGGTGAAGATGTCGGAGAAATCGAAGCCGCCGAAGTCGACGGTGGGTCCGCGTTGACCGCCGCCCGGGAAGCCGGCGCCGGGCGGGAACTGCATGTTTTCCGAGTAGAAGCCGAACTGGTCGTACACCTTGCGCTTCTTGGCGTCACTCAGAATGTCGTAGGCTTCCTGAAGCGTCTTGAAGCGATCTTCCGCGGTCTTGTCGCCCGGATTGAGGTCGGGATGATACTTGCGCGCCAAGCGGCGGTAGGCTTTGCGAATGTCGTCTTCGCTTGCCCCGCGCTGGAGCCCGAGAACCTCGTAATAGTCCTTTTTCTCCGGCATGTTTTTGCACACGGGGACCGATAAACCGGCCCCCGCCTCAGACTTGCCTGATTACTTTTTGTCATCGACGTCGACGAATTCGGCGTCGACGACATTGTCCTTGGGCTTGGCGCCGTCGCCGCCCGGGGGCGGAGCGGAAGCGCCGTCGGGGCTCGGGCCGGAAGCCTTGTACATCGCCTCGGCGAGCTTGTGCGAGGTCTGGGTGAGCTTGTCCATGGCCGACCGCAAAGCGTCGCGGCCGCCGGTCTCCATGGCGTTGCGCATGTTCTTGACGGCCTCTTCCACACTCGCGGCGTCTTCGGGGCTGATCTTGTCGCGATGCTCCTTGAGCATCTTCTCCACCGAGTAGACCATCGAGTCAGACTGATTGCGCAACTCGATCTCTTCCTTGCGGCTGCGGTCGTCGGCCGCGTGCGCCTCGGCGTCCTTCGAGATCTTGTCGACTTCGTCTTTGCTCAAGCCGGAAGACGACGTGATGGTGATCTTTTGTTCGTTGTTGGTGGCGCGATCCTTGGCCGAGACGTTGAGGATGCCGTTGGCGTCGATGTCGAACGTCACCTCGACTTGCGGAACGCCGCGCGGAGCGGGTGGGATACCGACGAGCTCGAACACGCCGAGCATGCGGTTGTCGCGGGCCATGGAGCGCTCGCCCTGGTAGACCTTGATCTGCACCGAGGTCTGGTTGTCGGCCGCGGTGGAGAAGATCTCGCTCTTGCGCGTGGGAACGGTGGTGTTGCGCTCGATGAGCTTGGTGAACACGCCGCCGAGCGTCTCGATACCGAGCGAGAGCGGAGTAACGTCGAGCAGGAGCACGTCTTTCACTTCGCCGCCGAGCACGCCGCCCTGGACGGCCGCGCCCACGGCCACCACTTCGTCGGGGTTCACGGTCTTGTTCGGATCCTTGCCGAACATCTCGCGGACCATCGCCTGCACCTTGGGAATGCGGGTGGAGCCGCCGACCATCACCACTTCGTCGATCTGCGCGGCGGTCATGCCGGCGTCGGCCATGGCCTGCTTGCAGGGTTCGAGCGTGCGGGTGAGGATATCGTCGATCATCTGCTCGAACTTGGCGCGAGTGATCTTGAGCACGAGGTGCTTGGGACCGGACGCGTCGGCAGTGATGAACGGCAGGTTGATTTCGGTTTCGAGGAGCGTGGAGAGCTCGATCTTGGCTTTTTCGGCGGCTTCCTTGAGGCGCTGGAGCGCCATCTGGTCGCGCGAAAGATCGATGCCCTGATCCTTCTTGAACTCGGAGATGATCCAGTCAATGAGGCGCTGGTCAATGTTGTCGCCGCCCAAGTGGGTGTCGCCGTTGGTGGCCTTCACTTCGACGACGCCATCGCCGACTTCGAGCACGGAGATGTCGAAGGTGCCGCCGCCGAAGTCATAGACGGCGATGGTTTGATCCTTTTTCTTATCGAGGCCGTAGGCGAGCGCGGCGGCCGTGGGCTCATTGATGATGCGCATCACTTCGAGTCCGGCGATTTTGCCCGCGTCTTTGGTGGCTTGGCGTTGCGCGTCATTGAAGTAGGCCGGGACCGTGATGACAGCCTTACTGACCTTTTCGCCGAGGTAGGCTTCGGCGGCTTCCTTGAGCTTGCCGAGGACCATCGCCGAGACTTCGGGCGGCGCGATCTTTTTGCCGTTGATCTCAACGCGGGCATCGGCGTTGTCGCCGCGGATCACTTTGTAAGGGACCAGCTTCATTTCCTGGTCAACCTCTTCAAAGCGGCGCCCCATGAAGCGTTTGATGGAATAGATGGTGTTTTCCGGATTGGTGACGGCTTGGCGCTTGGCGACTTGGCCGACGAGGCGTTCGCCGCCTTTGGCAAAACCAACCGTTGACGGGGTGGTGCGGCCGCCTTCCTGATTCGGGATCACGACGGGTTGGCCGCCTTCCATGACGGCCACGACGGAGTTGGTGGTGCCCAAATCGATGCCGATGATCTTGCTCATAAAGTCTCCCTGAATCCTCCGATGTCAGCTCAGCTTGCTCGCCGGGTGTGCGGTCAAGGCTGAGCGCGGGTCCGACGCGAGCATTAGCTCATAACCAGTATGGGACTTGAGTGTCCGATTGTCAAGTCTTCGGGGCGGGGCGAGTTGGCTTCGTTTTGCCGAGTGAGCGGAGTTGGGTTTGGTTTGGGTTCGTTCCGGGGTGGTGGTGTTGGAAACATTGGGGTTGTGGCTTCGTTTCCGCCGTTTCGATTGGGCGGGAGGCCGGGCGGAGTGTGAAGAATGTTACGGTGGGAGGGCGGTGGCTTCGTTTTGCGAATCGGGTGATGCGAGTGCGGTTCTTGGCCTTGCGGCGTGTGGCAGCGGCTCGAGGATCTTTCGAGTTGGGTCATCGTCTGTCTCCCGGGCGCGCAACGCGCGGAGTGCGCCATGCTCGGTCCCAGTTTCCGGGAGAGCGCAAGGGGTTATGCAAAATCGACGGGTGGACGAATGACGGTAAGCTGTTGAAGGGGAGCTGGTTATTGACAGGAAGATTTATTTTTTCGGCTCGTGACTTGCTGAGCCGCCAGGCAGCGTATCGAAAAAACTGCGCAGGTCCGAGCTGGGATGGGTTATGCGAGAAGAGTTGAACGGTGCCGCTACGCAGGATGCCCAGGCCGAGGACCACGTCCACTTTGTGCTTTCGCCTCAGAAGTGGGAGGAGTTCTGCGCCGCCCTGAATGCACCACCCAAGGTTTTTCCGAAACTCCTTAGGCTGTTGGCGGAGCCGGGCCGTGTTTGATCGATCCTCAAAGCAACTGAAGGCTTCTAGGACAAGTGCCGGCGCGATCGCGCCTGGCGCGCGACATCATCGACGGACTCAAAGAAGCCGGAGACGGTCGTAGCGGCGTGCAGCATCGGGAAGGCCGCCGCGTTAGCGGGCCGCGCAGGTGCTTACCCGCTACCGCGGTTTTGTTGACGAAGCTGGCCGGTAGCGCTGGACATCGATGTCTCCGGCTCTCTGGCGCATTGACTTCGCATCGTGCCACGCCTGCAACCGCAGGAGCATTTCCATGTCGACGCCGAAAGCCTTCTCGATCCTCAGCGCCATCTCCGGCGATAGCGTCACGCGGCCATTGACGAGATCTGAGAGTGTTGCGCGGCGAACTCCCAGTACCTCGGCCGCCTGGCCGATGCTCAGTTGTAACTCGTCCAGGATTTCGTCTCGGATGAATGCGCCGGGATGCGGCGGAGTCATGCCGATTTTGATCGATGTCTTGATCACTAGTGGTAGTCCTCCAAATCAAGATCGCAGATTTCTCCTTGGTCCAAATCGAAGGTAAGGCGCCAGTTTCCGGTGACCCTGATGCTCCAAGTACCGGCGCGGTCGCCCTTCAATTGATGGATCCGCCACCCAGGTGGTCCCTGGACCTGGTCCATGTCAGTAGCGGCGATCAACACCGCGAGAACGTTGCGGAGCCGCTGTACCATGTCGGGCCGTAACTCTCGGGGATCGTCGTCCTCGAGGAGGCGCAACACGCCCCGATGCCGGACGCTGCGAATGTCCAATTGCAGTGTACGGTCAGACCGTGCACATGTCAAGCCCAACTCCGTACGAGGTGATCGCGCGCCGGAAGCGGTCGAGCAGGCCCTGTTGGGGCTTGATCCGCAGCGGAGCCCAGCTGTCCAACTGAACTGCATGCCTGCTCAATCCAACGGGAAGGAAGCCCAGAAGTCGAGTCGCGCGTCCACGAAGGCCGACCTGAACCTCTCCGTAACAACCCAAGCACGTCATACTCTTCGATTCGAAAAACGTCTACCTGCGCACCAGTCCTCGCGACAGTGGTCTCCAAAGTAACGTCTGCCGTGTTCCTCGTCGTCAAGCGAGAATCGGAAGATAGATCACGGCGCCATTCCTCACTTGCCCGCCGGCTCGAGGATGAGCTCGACTGGCGTGTCTCCAGCAGGATGCCACGCGGTGGCGACCTCGTAACCGGACTTGTCGGCGCGCACCTGCACCTGCTGGCCCGGCGAGGCGTGGGCGGGGAGGGAGAAGTTGCCAGCGGCGTCCGTAGTGATGGTTTGCTCGTGCCCGATCACGGAGACGCGAACTCCGCCGAGGGGCCGACGCCGGGAGTCGATGACGGCGCCGCGAATGGATGCCGAGGTGTCGGATGCGAGCGTGATGCGGAGTGCGGGATTGGCGTCAGATTCGAGGTGCGTCGAGGCGGTTCCTTTTTGGAAGGCGGCTTCGACGGTGGCGTAGACGGTGAGGTTGCCGTCGGCGGGTCGGGTGGCGTGCGGGATCGTGAACTCCCAGCCGCCAGCCACCTTCTTCGGTTCGCCGCCCGCGGTGGACCAAACCTTCGCGTCTTCGGTGGGGATGCCTTGCGGCGTGGTGACTGTGACGCGGACGCGATAGAGGTCGGGGGTGTGGGTGCGGAGACCATAGACAGCGGCGGCGACGAGAAGGCCGAGCGCACCGAGCGCGAGTAGCGGTCTCGGGAGTTTGCGGGGCAGCCGAGCCGGAGGTTGAGGCATACCATCGATTCCCTCAAGGAGCCGCTTGCGGGCTTGGGGTTCGTCATATTGGAGGTCGAGATCGGCGAGGTTGATGTAGACGATTTGACCGAGCAGGCCGGTCGGATCGCAAAGCCGGACACGGACGGGGACGAGAATACGGGATTGGCCGCGCGGGTCCTTGGCGAAGGCGGCTGCCCATTCGGGGGCGGTGAAGGCGGAGTCGAGGAAGTCCTGGGAGAGGACGGCGATGGTGCGCTTGGCTTGCTGGGCGGCGGCGTGCATTTCGAGGACGAAGTTGGAGCCGGGGGCGAAGTCCTGGGATTGGATGATGGTGGTGTAGCCGGCCGCTTGGAGGGTGTTGGCGATCCATTCGGCGGCGGGTCGGTCGGCTTTGTTGTAGGAGATGTAGAAGTCGCGGGGGGTGGGGGGCATGGGGGAGTTACTTCAACTTCGCCTCGGACATCTTCTTTTGGAGGTCGGCGAGGTTGTCGGCAACGATCTTCGTGCTTGGGTGTTGCGGCCCCAACTTCTCCTCGGTGATAGCTATATGGGCAAATGTAGAACGTTCCTATTGACAGCGCGTAGAAACTGTCGGAATGGAATGAATCGCAATGAGTCAAGAAGAACGAGATTGGTTGGATTGGGTCGAGCCAATGGCAAGGCCGCCAGCCCAGCGCGTCTTCATCTCTTGCGCCGCAGCCGAGTGTCGTATGGACATTGTCCATGTCCAGCGATAGAATGGAGGTGTCATGCGAGCGACCGCGACAAGTGACACAAAGGTTCAGCTTCGGATGCGTCCGAACCAAAAGGCGTTGATCGCCCGCGCTGCGGAACTCCAGCAGACTACGCTGACCGCGTTTATGGTCCAACATGCATTCAGCGCCGCGCAGACCGTACTCGCCGATCAGGTCCACTTTTCGCTGTCGCCTGAAAAGTGGGAGGAGTTTTGCGCAGCTCTCGATGCGCCACCGAAGGATCTGCCAAAGCTCCGAAAGCTGTTGACGGAACCAAGCGTGTTCGATGAATCTGAGTAGGCCCGTTCCGATCACCAAGGAACACGACGCCGGCTCTTTCGATTGCGGTGTTGAGCCGTTGAACCAATACCTGCGGAAGTTCGCGTTAGTCAACCATCAGAACCGGTCGTCGCGGACCTACGTGGCCGCTCGTGGTGACCGGGTGGTCGGATACTATACGCTTGCGAACGGCTCGGTGAGCAAGGAGGAGGCGCCCCTGCGGGTGGGACAGGGGTTGGGCCGTTATCCAATACCGGTCACGCTGCTCGCGCGGCTCGCCGTGGACGTAAGCGAACGCGGCAAAGGATTGGGAGGGGGCCTGCTGAAAGATGCCGTGCTGAGGGCATTTCAGGCTTCCGATATCGTCGGGAGCAGGGCTGTGGTTACGCACGCCAAGGACGCTGCAGCCAAGACGTTCTATGAGCGCTTCCAGTTCGTGCCGTCTCCTCTCGACGAGATGCATCTGTATCTTCTGATGAAGGACATTGGCGCAGTGTTCAAATAATAGAAATGAGGGCAACAGTACGATCCGGCTTCTGCGCCTTGCCTCGCTTGATCAAATCCGTGTGCGGCTCGAAGATCGAAAACAGTTTTTCTTCGGTGGGAACCTCTTCGCCTTCCAGCGCCCGGCGCCGCGATTGGCCGATGACTTGGCCGGTCAACTCGACGTAGTGCTCGATCTGCTGGCACAGCTCGCCGAGGGCAGCGGCCGCCTCAACCGGTAGTGGAGCCTTCTTCCGTCCCAGCATCTTGCGCCCCGCTTCGACC